>NZ_JBALDI010000044.1:0-5199 GCF_036917395.1 Nostoc sp. | reverse complement strand
GAGTTTCAGCAAAATTACTGAGTTCGGGGGGAAGAGACTGAGTTAGACGAATGAGTTGGTCAATCTGAATCTGAAGTGTATAGTAGTCCTCATGCTGCCTTTGAGCGATCAACTGACTATTAAATGTCAGAAAAACAATTAACACCCCCAATAAAGCAGCTAAGGATTGGGATACAGCAGAAAAGAACTCAATCGCCACCTGTTTAGGTACTGTCAGCCAGGGGGCGTTTTCCCGCATAGCAAAAACCAAGGTGACAACAAATACAAGCCCGACGATCGCTAGCTGATGGTGGGTAACAGTAGCTATGACTGTCCGCACCAAAGGAGTGTTACTGAGTCGCACCAGGACTTGCAGACCTGGGACTGGTTCACAAATTTGAAGTCGTTGAGCTTTGCGGGTTGACATGATTGAAAGTGGCGATAGTAGATATTCTCAAGAGTATCCCTATACTTATTGCCCACGTTGTAAACTTAGATGATTGGCCTGCGACTGAATCAATTTGCTCAGGTCAGCAACCGCCCTAGCATATTGAGGATCAGCTAATGTCCCCAAGGTTCGGTTTTGCACCAATGCTTTTTGTTGTGCCTTGGTTAATTCCACATTAATATCTGGTGCAATGCCGACATGATTGATATCTCGACCTTTAGGTGTGTAGTATTTGGCGATCGTTAGTTTCAGCGCCGAACCATCAGAAAGTGGCTCTACGGCTTGAACTAAACCTTTACCGAAGGTGCGAGTCCCTACTAACCTGGCGCGGTTGTCATCTTGCAGCGCTCCCGACAGAATTTCGCTGGCGCTGGCAGACCCTTTATCGACTAGTACCACTAAGGGTTTGTTGGTGAGAGGATGTCCCGACGCATTGTAGCTATCTTTAACTTGATCTCGATTTACCAAAGACACGATCGCCCCTTGCTTTAACCACATACTGGCAATTTGCAAACTCGCATCCAGCAGTCCACCTGGGTCTGAACGCAGATCCAAAACATAGCCCTGCACCTGCTGTTTTTCTAAAGTTTGAATTGCCTGATGCATTTCTATAGGAGCCGTTTGCGTAAACTCTGGTAAACGAATATAACCAATCTTACCCACTGCTGTTGTTTGCGTGTTATAAGTTACAGGATGGATAGCAATATTTGCGCGGGTAAGGTTAAAAGTTTGCGATTGATTGCCCCGTTGAATTGTCAGCACTACCTTAGTTCCCACCGGGCCCAGAATTCGCTTAACGGCATCCTCAATTTTCATTCCTTGAGTTATTTGACCGTTAATCTGGACAATTACATCGTCCGGCAAAATACCCGCCCTAAAAGCAGGTGTTCCTTGAATCGGGGTGATAACAGTTAAGGCTTTAGTTTTTTCATTCAGTGCCAGTTCCAACCCGACACCACTGAGGTTGCCAGAAAGGTCTTTATTTAGGGCAAGAAATTCCTGGGGATCGAAAAACTCCGTATAGCGATCGCCTAATTTAGCCACCATTTCTTGAATCGCCCCATAAGCCTGTTTGTTGGAACTATAGGAACGGCTAAGATACTGCTGTCGAATTGCTTTCCAATCTTGATGGTTAAAGTTGACATCAACATAATTTTTATCTAGGATTTGCCACACCTCATCCACGAGTTTTTGGGGGTTAGCTTGGGGTTTACCTAGAGCTTTTGAAGCGTAGAGACTAGTTCCTGCCAGGATTGTTGCGATAATAGCGAGTTCTATCTTGAGGATCAATTTTTGCTTGAACATAGTTTAACTATTTATTAGCATCTATTGTCTTATAAGTATTCTTTCTTTTGACTTGTTGCACTAGGATTTATCTTGGGATTGCCCTTTACGGTGGGGATAGGCAGTCTTAAAAATATCCTGAATTTTAGTCTTTTGTTCAGCCGTGAGATTTAGGCTCAATACTGCTTTACGCATTCTTTCACCTTGTTGTAATTTCGTTGACAATTGCTTTACCTGATCTGGAGTCAGAACTGCCTCAACTTGCTTGCGAACTGCTTCGCGTTTTTCGGCACGTTCCGGCGTATTCGCTCCAGGAGAGTTGGGAGTAGAAGCGTTGGTATTAGATACCTTTGTCCCAGAGTCCTCCCCTTGAGACACATCTGGAGACTTAGAACTGGTGCAACCTGTCATTCCTCCAATCAGGATAGTTGCAAGTAAAAGGGTTGGTAAAATTATCTGTTTTTTAATCATTTACTTCTCTGATTTTTGTTGTGTGTAATCCGACTGTATCTGACTCAATTTCAATTTATGACTGTTTAGAAGGTGTTTGAAAAGTTACTGCTTTACTCACACCAGCTAATCTTAAAAGTTGGCATAGGTTTGTGCATGAGCTAAAATTCCTAACCTGACCAGTAAAAAAGTACTCAAGTAATTGTGACTTTTTTCCTAATTTAGAAATAGTTAATCAGTCGGAATGGCTCTATCAATACTAGAGACAGATTCGTTATATAGGAAGAAGAGTTTCATCCTAAAATTGAGAAAATACCTATGGTTTTGTTACAAAGACCATTGAGTTGGAACAGTTCTATGGTTCGCTTGACCTATCCATCGTTTCGTCTGTTGCTTTACCTAGAGTGGCTGTTATTAGCCACGGCAATGTTCATGGAAGTTGTACTGCCGTTTGAGTTGTCCTGGTCCTTGCTGCTACGAGTTGTCGCGATCGCCACCTTCAGCTTGATGGGCTTGAGACTACCAATGGTGAAGCTGGAAACAAAATTATTTTATACAGCCCTGGAATTCGGTTTAATTTTGCTACCAGCAACTCAACATAGCTTATCTCCTCGCTCCTTTTTACTGCTGTGTCTGGTACTGGTGATGCGGAGTTGTCTTATATTTAAACGACCGGGACAGTTGGTTGTCTTGATTTTCTCTCTGGTGTCTCATGGAACACTGTTTTTGTCAAGACCGATTGAACCTAAGAATTTTATGCGAGATAAGATAATCGCCATGTCCTGGGATTGGCGATTAAGTAATATGTTATTGTTTAGTTTAACGTTAGTATTCGCTTTATTATTAATTAATGCCCTGCTTGCAGAGCGCCAAAGTCGAGAGCAGTTAGAAATTGCCCATCAGCAATTAGAGATAACCAATCAACAACTGTGTCAGTATGCATTACGGATTGAAGATCAGGCAACCTTGCAGGAACGCAACCGAATTGCCCGCGAAATTCATGATGGGTTGGGACACACTCTAGTTGCCCAAACTATTCAGATTAATAATACCCTGTTGTTCTGGGAATCAAATAATCACAAAGCATTGACATTTCTCAAACAGGCAAAGGAATTGGGGGCTGAAGCGCTGCTGGAAATTCGGAGATCACTTTCTGTTTTGCGTTCAAATCCTTTGCAAGGGCAATCTCTCAAATCAGCCATTGAAAAGCTGCTGACAGATTTTCAGCAAACCACAGGTATTGAACCGTCCTGTAAAATTGATTTACCGTACACTTTACCAACAGAAGTAAACACGGCCCTTTACCGGATTGTCCAAGAATCGCTGACAAATATTTGCAAACACGCTCAGGCGACGAGTGTTACCGTTGGATTACTGGCTCACACTGGGATAATTCATCTGTCAATCGAAGATAATGGAAAAGGGTTTAACCCCACTCAAAATACAACCGGGTTTGGGCTACAAGGGATGCGAGAACGAGCGGTTGCACTGGGCGCTCAGTTAAATCTCCACAGTCAATTAGGAACAGGTTGCTGTATTTCTGTTTCTTTGCCACTATCAAAGCTGTTGTTTTAGCTATGATTCGGATTTTATTAGTTGACGATCAGCATCTTATTCGCCAGGGACTTAAGAGTATGCTTGAGTCGAATGCCGAGATGCAGGTAATCGGTGAGGCGGAGAATGGGCAACGCGCACTTGAGGTGATTGCTGCACTGCAACCCGATATTGTGCTAATGGATATTCGGATGCCTGTAATGGATGGAGTTGCCACAACAAAGGCGATCGCTCAACAATATCCTGACATTAAGGTTCTCGTTCTGACCACCTTCGATGATGATGAGTATGTTTACCAGGCGATGCGGCTGGGTGCAAAGGGCTATTTACTTAAGGACACCGAACCTGATGAATTAATGTTGGCAATTCGATCCGTCTACAAGGGACAAACCCTACTCGGCCCGGGATTGTTTGAAAAAGCACTGATGCCGATTACCGCACCTGTCCCGTCTGTGCAAACCCCTCCAGAATTGGCGCAACTCACACCCAGAGAATTAGATGTATTGCGGTTAATTGCTTCTGGAGCCAATAACCGTGAAATTGCCGAATCGCTGTTTCTTTCAGAAAATACTGTTAAGAATTATGTTACCAATATTTTGAGTCGGTTGAATTTACGCGATCGCACTCAAGCCGCTTTGTTTGCCCATTCCTTATTCTGACTTTTCCCGTTAAGTCTTGAAAAGCTTGTTCACAAAGGTTTCTCAGCGTAGCCCGCCGCAGGCATCGCACTGTGCCAGTTGCGTAAGTTCTATTAACTCAAGTTGCTAGTTATGCATTCGAGCGATCGCAAGGGGTTCATTTAAGCAATAAAATCCCCTCCAGAGGAAAAATAGGAGGGGCTTATGCTAAATGAAATAATTGCGAGCTATGCTATCACTGATGACCTACTTCAGGCGCTCGGACATGGTGACGACATTCGTCGTCAGATGACTGATGCAGAAATTCTTACAACGGCACTGGTTGCAGCGCAAAGCCGAAACTGGAGATGTTCTGCCGTTGCCCAATCACCCGCCTGGCAACAACCACTTGCATCACAAACTGGGATCAATTTCGGGCTTTTGCTAAATCTCATAGTGATAAAACCCAGGTAGAGATGGCTCAACTGTGGGAGGGTAACATCAGCGATGCCTTCTCTACCAGAGGCTTCACCAACGGCGAACTATGCTAACACACAATTGCAAGAGGGTTGAAGAAAATTGGGTTGACGCGAAAAAAAAGACCTATGGTAAGCGATCGCTAACCAGAGACGGAATTGTTATGCGTTCTTAACCAAGTTCACTTTTGATTCAAGTCTTTTCTGGTCAAACTGACTGAAAGCTTACAAGTTGATGTACTTACGTTTTAATGGGTAAAAGCACAATGCAACTTAATGTTTCAGTAGATGTGTCCCTTCACCCTTGGGGAACCAAACTCAGAAGTTCTTCAACCGTGAGACTGCGCTTAACTTTTACTGACTGATGCTTTACAGCATCCAGCACTGATTG
>NZ_JBALDI010000043.1:0-151426 GCF_036917395.1 Nostoc sp. | reverse complement strand
GTGGATGAACGGAGTTCTGAGGTGGATGAACGAGTCTTTGAGGTGGATGAACGAGTCTTTGAGGTGGATGAACGGAGTTCTGAGGTGGATGAACGGAGTTCTGAGGTGGATGAACGAGTCTTTGAGGTGGATGAACGAGTCTTTGAGGTGGATGAACGGAGTTCTGAGGTGGATGAACGAGTCTTTGAGCTTAATGCTTCAAGTTCTAAGGGAACTCGAAAAAATAAATTATTCAATTTCTGGAATAAAAACGATGTTCCATCCCTCAGCTAAGGAACGTGGATTAAATAAAATGCAAAACTTCATCCTCTATCTTGCTTCCCTCTCCTTTATAGAACCCATTTGATATCTATGCCTGAGCTAAACGCTTGAGCATGAGCCGGATAAAACAGAGATTGAGCTTGGCAGTCGCATGAGCCAGAGTTCGCTCAAAGTTTTTAACCAAACTCTTACATCGTTCCATCCAAGCATTCGAGCGTTCTCTTCCCCCAACGAGTTGCGATGGCGTACCCGCCCGCCGTAGGCGATCGTAACAAAGCCTGCAATGCCTTGGGTTGCAATTTCTGCTTTTGTGGGTTTGGGTACCAGTTGGAATCGGATCTTGGTCATTATCCGAGGGTAGAGTATTTGCAGAGCAGTTGTGATTTTGTCTGGGTGGTAGCCGTCGCCTGTGCAGAATCGTAATTTTTGGTATGTTTACAGGCTTGGCACGAAAGTACTCCAAATTTTGGGTCAATAGTTCAATCAAGCCACCGTCATCACTCATACTGGCTTTGGTGCAGTAAGTGAAGAATGGTAGACCAAGAGTATCTACTGCCAAGTGTCGTTTGATGCCATTAGTACATTTGTAATGAAGAGCAGCGCGTCGCGATAATCATCTTTCCCCCGAATCTTGATACCCTTGTGCTGCTAGTCTTAAAGAATATACTGCTGTTTTTCTTTATATTACGAGTAGCTAGCGAGGATCAAATTTTAAATATGGCTTTTGAGCAAATCGAAGCATTTTTAAAGAAAATGCAGTCTGAACCTGAACTTAAAAACGAGGTGCTCGCAGCACCAACCGCAGATGATATTGCGCGAATAGCACTAAAGCTTGGTTTTGAATTTTCAGGTGATGAATTATTGAGAATGTCAGGTAAGAAAGTTGGCAGCATTACTGTTAGAAAAACTGATCTTCCTGGAGAGTACAACTAGGGGTCACGCGAGAATTTTTGAAGAAGGCAGCTATGCTGAGGGCAGAGGGCAGAAGGAACAATTGAATGGGGATTCAGACCCCAACGAAAAAGTCGGCGCCGTGTAGACGGCGGGGCTTTAAACCCTTGTTCCCTTTGGTCATGGGCAGAGGGCTGGAAGCAGTATTCCCTTCTGCCTTCTGCCTTCAGCAAGAACTGCCCTCTGCCTTTCTTCGGTAAAAAATCTTACGCTAAGGGATCTAATCCCCAATCAAAGCACCATGATTATTGGTATTACCCTTCTTTACACACTGCACGAAAGCCAATGTTTCCGATGATGCTGGCTTGCTGGAGATGTTGAGGGAAAACATCAGCTATTTCCGGTCAAAACCAATGAACATTCCTAAAATTACCATCCTACTCGACCAGGGTTATCATCCAGAACATCTGACACAGGAACTAGAAAAGTTATACCCGCAGATCATGCGGAAGATTAAGTTTGAGCGCTCGACCAAGCCTTCCACCCAAGAAAAGGCAGCGCAAGGCAAGTCAGGATTTGTCCCAGCAGTAGCCAGGTGGGTAATTGAGCGGTCGAATGCTTGGATGGGGCGCTGTAAGATCCTGGTCAAGAACTTTGAGCGAACACTATCGAATGCCACGACCAAGCTCAATCTTTGTTTTGTTAGGCTCATGCTTAAGAGACTCGCAGCTTCTTAGAGATATCAAATGGGTTCTATAAGGAGAGGGATTGAGGGTGAGGTAAGTCAGGGACATAAATTGTATGTTATTTAATTCTTATTCCTAAGTGTCCCCTGCTCCCCTGTCATAAAAGCGTTCGCGTAGCGTCCCGCAGGGATGGGATATTTTTTTACTTGGAAGTCCCTAACTCTTCACCATCTCCCTTATTTCTCATGACAGTTTGAGAAATTAGAGTATAAATATAGGACTTACGCAAAAAACCTCTCAAACTCTCATTCCTTTGTGTACTCTGTGTCTCTGTGGTAGCCTGCGGCAAGCCGCTTTGCGTCTACGTTCTTTCATGACCCGTGCGTAAGTCCTGAAATAATCTGTTATAGATAATTAATATGAGTAGATTGCAGAAATTTGGCTATTGGACTTATGTCTTTTTAACTATTGCTATAAGTTTACTTGTACTCCGAGTTAATTTTTGCCTGTTAACAGTGTCAGCCAAAGATTATGCACCTGGACAACTTAGTCCTGATGCACTAATGCAATTAAAGAACATCAAACGACGGTTAAATGCAGGTGAAGGAAAAACGATGCAGGCGTTTTTCCCAGAAGGATGGTTTTTTAGCCATATAGTCTATGGTTACAGTTGGGTGAATGTTGCTTTGTCTTCAAAATCTGAACCTCTTCGCCAACAAGCAATTCAAGAGGTGCGTTGGGTTTTATCTCAAGTAGATACACCCGAAGGACGCGCACCTTTTACAGCAGATACCCAAGTTGCCAATGGCGTCTTTTATTTAGGTTGGAGTAATCGGTTGTTGGGTGGACTATTAAAAATTCAGTCACCAAAAGAGCGATCGCTCCAAGATATTACTCAATTTCGTGCCCAATCTCAAGAGTTAGCCCAGGCGTTTACAAAAAGTCCCACTGTAACCATTGATGCTTATCCCGGACAAGCTTGGCCTTGTGACCAAACCGTAGCTTTAGCATCTTTAGCTTTGCACGATGAATTGTTTGATAGTAATTATCAGCCAGTAATTCAGCGTTGGGTTAGCTATACTCGCCAGCATCTTGACCCACAAACAAATTTAATTCCTCACAAAATTGACGCTGTGACTGGTGAAATTAAGATTGGCACACGAGGTACCAGTCAAGTCTATCTTTTGCCGTTTCTACTAGAATTAGATTCAAAGTTTGCAAAACAGCAATATGCTCAGTTTCGCAAACAGTTTGTTCCCTCAGTATTAGGCTTTTTCCCCGTGAGGGAGTATCCCCTCAACGCTGATGGCCACGCTGATGTTGACTCTGGGCCACTTATCTTTGGCATTGCCCCAACCAGTACAATTGTCAGCATTGCTCCAGCACATGCTTATCAAGATACTCAATTATTTGAGAGTACGCTCGCTATCACTGAAATTTTGGGATTACCGCTAGTATGGGGTGAGGAAAAGTCCTATGCTTTGGGGTTATTGCTAGTAATTGATGATTTTTTGGTTTGGGGTAAAACTTTAGTACCCTGGACACAGGTTAATAATTCCGTCTACACCGAACAAAGACTTGCAAACAACATTCAGTTCTTGATTTTAGGTTCTGGAGTTGTGTTGCTTGTGCTTTGGAGTCCAATTGTTGCCAAACAGTTTTTAAACAAATGTGCTTGAAATTGCTGACCCTCGCTTCTCGAAATTCAAAATTCAAAATTCACTTATTTAAAAATAATTAAATAATTTTTAATTTATTATTTTAAAATTATATAAATCTTGAATTCAATTTTGAATTAAAGCAATAGGTTCAAGCCCCTTAATTTATTAATGGAGAATAAAAAAACGAAGTAACATTATTCAAGCCCCTGGCTTTAGGCATGGGGTGTTAATTTTGAACTTTGAATTTTGAATTTTGAATTCCCCAAAGGGGTTGACTGATACACCCTAAGATTCCACTTTAAAAATTTGGCGTTGCTGAATTGAAAGTATCCCCTCATTTTCCACGATTGATCCAAACGCCTCTGAGGCCAGCTGCTTTAGCTCCGTGGTAGTCTTCTATGATGCTATCGCCGATATGCCATGCTGCCTCTGGGGAACATTTATGTTTGTTTAAGGCAATGGCAAAAATTTGAGGATCAGGTTTAGCTGCACGTACCTGGGTAGAAATGGTAACCGAACTGAAAAACTCTTTCAATCCCAAACTTTGCAATACTGAGTAAATCCGAGAATCAAAATTGGACAGCACCCCCAAAGTAATTCCCAACCGCCGCCAGTTGATCAAAGCTGGTAAGACATCAGGATAGATAAACCACGGTTCGCCTGTACCAAAGTGGATGTAAAGTTCGCTAAAAAAAGCTGAAAAGTCAGAAAATTCCTTGAGAACACCAGCACTTTCAAAAGTGTTCAGGGCAATTATCCGCCACCAATCAAACTCGCGCTGGGGAATATCTTGCAGTTCTGCATCTAGAAATATCGGCGGCGGCGCGGCTTTAAAGCTTTTGATGAAGGCTGTATTCAATTTTTCGGCTGAAACTGTAACGCCAAAATCCTGGGCTATCTGACCATAAACTTCGCCCACACTCCCTTTAACGTCGAAGAGTGTGCCCACAGCATCTAACAAAATAACTTTCGGTTGTTCCATCAAAGTTTGAAGATTTTGAATGTTGAATTTTAGATTTTGGCTTGTTAGAGAGCTTCTGTGGGTAGCAGTTTAACATCTGCTAAGTACAGCATTTCATTAATTCGTAGCGAATTAAATTTGGTAATACCTTGTATTGTTAATGTATGCCGATACAATGCCAATGCGTCAGCCGCATTGTTAATGCATCCCGATACAATGTTAATGTGTCGGCCGCATTGTTAATGCATCCCGATACAATGTTAATGTGTCGGCCGCATTGTTAATGTATCCCGATACAATGTTAATGTGTCGGCCGCATTGTTAATGCATCCCGATACAATGTTAATGCGTCAGCCGCATTGTTAATGCATCCCCCTGCATTAAAAACGCTACGCTTTTACGCAAAACTGTACTAAGTAGGTTGGCGCAAATAAAGCAAATTATCGTAAACGTCTTGGTTATTTACCAACGCCCCTCAGGAGTGCTGTTAGCGGATAGCTATGGTTTAGCCCGTAGCGCAGCGTAAAGCCTGCGGCATGGCAACTCGAAGAAGAGGCTGCGCCAACGCTTAGAGCGAGTCATCTGCCAAAGGGAGACGATGCCGCGCAACGAGCATCACGAGCGTCGGGAACCTCCGCAACGCACTGGCTCACCAATGCCCAACCTTAAAGTTACCGAGAAAGTGTTTCTATGATCGGACGGACTAGCCAATTAAAACCTACTTTAAGTTGATGGTCTAAAGTTGGCAACCTATATAAATAGGCAATCCGCCGGGCGACGGATGCCAAGCGTCCATCTAGTTTAATTCCCAAACCAGTGAGAGTGGCGTTGTCTATTCCTAGTGCCATCATTTCTCCTAACTGTTGGTAGTGGAAGGGAAGGAGGGGGCGATTAGTCAGAGTTGCCCAGATATTCCAAGCAGTATAATCAGCTTGTTGGAAAGCCGCTTGTGCGGTGGCAGGGACTTGCTGTCCTTCAGCATCATGACAGTCTACTAAATCTCCCAAGGCAAAGATTTCTGGATGATCAAAGACTTGCAGATTGGATGTAATGCTGATTTGACCACGCTGATTTTGCTTCAGGGGAAGAGATTTCACTACGGGCGCAACCCTGGTTCCCACAGTCCAAATTACCAAATCCACCGGAATTATGTCTAACTGGTTTTTGTACTCTAGGGAGATGGTATTTTGCTCTATTGATTCGACTTTGGTTTCTAAATCAAGAAATACGCTACGCGCTTCTAAAGCTTTTTTTGCTGCTTCCCGGTTAAACTCTGGGGAAGTTCGCAAAATTTGGTCACCGATTTCAACGATCCGAAAGCGTCCTCTTTCCCCTAGTCTGTCGGCTAGCTTACAAGCTAACTCTACACCACTGTAACCAGCCCCAACGATCGCTACCCGAATTTTATCAGCATCGGATTCTTCTAAAAATCGCAGGCGTTCTTCCAAACGATAGGCATCAGAGATTGTGCGGAATGTGTAAGCGTAGGATGTTGCACCAGGGACTAAATCTAGCGGTGTCTCACCTCCTAGCGCCAGCACTAATCGGTCGTAAGGGATTTCTGGCCCTTCATGTAGATTTACCCGTCGCTGGTCGATGTCAATTCCAGAGACAAGCCCTTGATAAAAACGCACTCCTGTGCCTTCTAAAAGTTCTTCAAAGGGTGGGGCAATTTCCCAGGTTTGCAGTTCACCAGTGAGTAATTCGTAAAGTAAAGGAGAAAATAGGAAGCGATCGCTTTGATCTACCAGAACAATTTCGGGTTTTTGCGTAGATTCCCAAGGTAACTGGCTTAAGCGCAAGGCTGTGTAAAGACCACCAAAGCCTCCGCCAAGGATACAAATTCTAGAAGTTTGTTGAGTCATCGATTCTATGTATGGGACGGTCAATGCTAGCTGGGCAACTAACTTCAGTCTAGTCAGTTAAAGCGGACTTTTCAAAATCCCCTAAAGTTTTTCAGAGATTAGTCATTAGTTTTAGTCCACTTGTCGCGGTTATCTAATTGAGGATTCGCTATAGTTAACGGTTAACAGGCAACGGCTAAAAGGAGTTAAAGAGATGGAAATTAAGCCAACTGACCCATCGCTAGCACTCATGGAAATTCCCTCTGGCTATCTCAACATTATGGGTTACGTTGATCAGTCAGAAGTTAATGGCCCTGGTTGTCGTGCAGTCGTCTGGGTACAAGGTTGTCTTCGTGAGTGTCCTGGCTGCTTTAATACTGACTCTTGGTCATTTGAGGCTAACCAATTGATTGCTATTGATACCCTTGTCGAGAACATTCTCAGCAATCCCCGCAACACGGGTGTAACGTTCTCTGGTGGAGAACCCTTTTGGCAAGCAACTGCACTGGCGTCTTTAGCTCGTCAGGTAAAAGCTGCTGGGTTAAATGTAATGTCTTTTACTGGGTTTACTCTTAAGCAACTACAGTCCCAATCTGCGCCGCCAGGTTCCCAAGCATTGTTAGAACAACTTGATATCCTGATTGACGGGCCTTTTGTCCAATCTCTGGCAATTAATTCTCCTAACTCTCCAGTTTCTTCCAGCAATCAACGGGTTCGTGTATTAAACCCAGCTTTCCAAGACCAGATTACCTGGGCTAGCGACCAGATAGAAATCCACATCCTCAAGGATGGTGGACGCATCGTTACTGGCTATCAAGGTGGATTGGAATTGACTTAAAAGTAATTTTTAAGTAGCAATTGAGTAGCAGCAAAAAATCAGGGCATTCAGCGTTAACCACTTCTGGATGACAGTAGTGTTGCAAGGCGATCTGAAAGGTATCGTCGATCCAGAGTGCAACTTTATCAGGAGTGATACCACTGCTAATCGCCCAGGTAGCGAATTCAAAAACAAATGCGGGGATTCTCCGATGCTTTTAAGTGGAGAATTCCTGCATGGTAGATTGACAACCGGCTCAATCCAATCTCATGCAAACCCAAACATATTTAAAGAAAAAATTACTAGAAGTACGCGAGATCCAGTCCCAACTAGACAAGAAAAATGCCGTATTAGTGGAGACAAAGCGCCAACTGGACAAGCAAATGAAAGAACTACTCCAGAAGCAGTCTGAACTGGAGAAGCTAATGGCTCGAACACGCCAGAAAGAGTTGCAATTACAAAGTCAGATACAACTCAATAGGACAGAAGTACAGTCAGATGCACCAGAGGTAGACTATCTTTCAGGTGCTGCAAGCAAAAATCTACAAAACGAACTGCTTGCTTTACTTTCTGGCAACGGAAACATTGCCACCAGATTACTCAAACACCAACAAAAGCTGAATCCTGGGAGGTCGTTGGACTGGTATTTGGAGAAAGTGATTTACGACTTGAAACGCGATCGGTACTAGCTAGTAGCTCCAACTCAGTCAACTTGGGCGGCGGCTGACTAGCACCAAGAATTGAATATGTTAAAACTTTCCCACTACTTAACTTTCACATGCACTAAAGTGGGTTTTGTAGTGGGATGTTTTAATAAACCCGATGATACATGAGCCGCCTAATTTATATCCCCCATCAACTTGCATTTATGCCAATTACCCCGATGATTATTAAGGCGATTGACATAAGTTTGATGAATGTGGCAGATTCACGAAACCAGATAATACCAATGATAGCAATTAAGATAGTTCCCAATCCAGCCCAGACAGAATAAGCCACACTCACTTCAAGTCTCTTGAGAGCAAAGGTCAAAAAAGTAAAACAAAGTCCATAGAAGACAAATATTAATACCGAAGGGAGTATTCTAGTAAATCCTTGCGATAACTTCATGCAAGTTGTGCCTGAAACCTCAAAAAGGATTGCTGCAATAAGGTAAATCCAACTTGTTGACATATCTGTTATCAGCAGTTTGTTAGGAATCTCTTATTATCTCTGTGAAATTCAAAAAATACAAGAGGTGAAATTATTATCATTAATCGCATGAACATACTAAAGTTTTGTACGATACATTACACATACAAGCTTTAAAAGTAAGGTGCAGGTGACGCTCGTACCGACGTTTTAAATAAAATTGCTATATTTAAAGTCTGCTTTTAGAGAGTTTACCGAAAACACACTATTTGGAATTACCGTACTTATTATTAAGGAAACTTCTGGTTCGGCAATCTTCCCAAATCATGTGATAAAAACCGAATTTATAAACCACTTTTATTTTTCAATACTATGAGAACAAAGCAAGGAATCAAATTTACGCTTGATATCTGCTAGCTATGTATGAAACTAAATAAAAAGCGCTCCCCTTTTGGAGAGCGCTTTTTAATGTGAATTACTCAGCCTATCCAGATTTATTACGAAAGTGCAAAATTTTAAATCTAGTAGAGTATGTTATCGCTGAGAGTACGACACCACCTCAGATTTGAAGTGCGTTAGGGTGAATGTTCTAACGCACCTGACAAAACTTGCTCTTTATTAAATCCACATCTCTTAGTTAAGCGTTGAGCGCTTCTTCTTGATTGGTTTCGATAACGCAATCAGAAGTGGCATAGGCAACGCAGGTGAGAACCCATCCCTCGTCCATTTGATCGTTGTCTAAGAAGTTCTGATCTGATTGGTCAATTGTACCTGAAACCAGCTTTGCGGTGCAGGTAGAGCAAGAACCAGCGTTACAGGAATAGGGCAAGTCCAGCCCATTTTCCTCGTTAGCGATCTCTAGGATGTACTCATCATCAGGAACTTCAATTGTTTTTTCTCCATCTGGGGTACGTAATGTGACCTTGTAAGTTGCCATGTTAAAATTCCTAGCTAAATCTAAACCCTATGTTCGATACTACGGGTTTATGTGCAGCTAGTCTAGAGTCAAATGTGGTTGATTACTCTGCATCACCAAGCGCTTAGTGTGAACTGGAAGTGAGAGTAAAAAATGTTGCGATCGCTTCAGCAAATCCTTCAAATGAACTATAATCCTTGGACACGGTAGAAACATTCATACCCAACTTTTGGGCATTGGTAGTTGTATAAGGACCGAAACATGCAATAATACAACGTTCATAATCGCTTTGCGAGTTAACCATTGTCAAAAAGCTTTCTACTTCCGCTGTGCTACTAAAGGCAATTACATCAATCATTCCTTGACGCATCAGGTTCAATTCAACACTGTAGATACTTGCGTCTAAACCCTGTGTAATATATGTGGGTACGCGAGTTACTTCTATACCCAATTGCTGCAAATCCGTAATTAAATTAGGTACAATATCAGGCTCAGGCAAACCAAGAACTTCTGGAACCGGGAGCAGCACTTTTTTCTTATGAATTTCTGGTAGTTTCGCTAGTTCTGCTACAATTCCGGCTGGGCTAGATTCTGCGGGAATTAAATCCACTTCGCCACAAAAAGATGATAAGCTTTCTGCGTCTTCTCCTAAAGCACATAATTGACATTTTTGTACTACAGATACGGGAATATCTAAATCATTCATCCGCTGAAAAAATGCAGTGATGCCATTTCTACTGGTGAAGACAATCCAATCAAATACCTCTATGCGACCCAGAGCGGCATCTAACTTAGTGTAGTTTGATAAATAGCAGGTTTCGATAGTAGGCATGAAAACAGGTAAACCACCTTGTTTGATGATTTGTTCAGCTAACCTATAAGCATAATTTCTCGGTGCTGTGACTAAAATCCTCTTGCCATATAGAGGTAATTCTCTAGATGGAGTGAGTAGGTCGATTTCTGTTGATTGGGTGTGCATTTTATCTCTACGACTGTGCGACTCTGGGTGAGCTTTTCATATCTAGATATCATGTTCGCTTGATTGCTTATATTAAGCCTAGTACAACGGGCGCAAAAATCCAGCTACCATCTCAATTAATTAGACAATTTGCTCAAGCCCCTTGTTGAGCAACTGGTTAAAGGTAGGTAAACTTTGCCTGTACTAGCCATTTTTCTAGGGTGAATTCTCCCCATTTTTCCGATGCCATCTGTGTTGAGCAAACGGCACGATATGAATATCTAAGAACGTTTGCAGAAAAATCTTATGTCTTCATTATTGGCTTTGTCCAACAGTTTAGCCGACACCGTAGAACAAGCTGGAAGTGCTGTGGTTGCTGTAAATGGGGGTACACGTCGTTCCTCAAGTGGCATTCACTGGCGTAATGGGATCATTGTTACCTCTGATGAGTCTCTCCAGCGCTATGATGACATCACCATTACTCTATCAAATGGTAGCACTGCACCAGTAACACTCATCGGTCATGACTCTAGTACTGATATTGCTGTTTTTAAACTAGAAAATGTCGAAATACCTGTGGCAAAAGTTGGCGATGCCAAAACGCTCAAAGTTGGTCATCTGGTGTTAGGACTGGCAAGAGGTAGCGAAGGTGACTTAAGGGCGGCGATGGGTGCAGTGAGTGTGGTTAGCGGTAGTTGGCGGAGTATGAATGGCGGGAATATTGACCAATTCATCCGCCCAGACATCAGCCTTTACTCTGGCTTCGCAGGTGGGCCGCTCGTAGATGCTGCGGGTTTTGTGGTAGGTATGAATACATCGGGGCGGCGTGGTACTGCTCTGACTATTCCCACTGCTACAGTCGATCGCGTGGTTGATCAATTAGTAGCAAAAGGGCGCATTTCTAAGGGCTACTTGGGTGTGGGAATGCAACCAGTACGTTTACCAAAGAACCTAAAAACAGCTCTCAATTTAACTTCTGCAACTGGGGTAATTGTCGTTAATGTTGAGCCTTCTGGGCCTGCTGACAATGCAGGTGTGCTGCTTGGCGATGTTTTGGTAACGTTCGATGGCGTAACTGTGGGCGATACAGGTGATGTGCTGGGGCTGCTCAATAGTAGCGATCGCATTGGTAAAGCTGTCAATGTGCAAGTTGTCCGGGGTGGAGTGTTAGTTGAGTTAGCGATCGCAGTTGGCGAAAGACCTACTAAGGAAGAATAATGCCAATTTGGGATGGGTTTAACTAGCTGTGTGAAGATTTTCTCAATTTTCTAGTCATTCGAGCTTCTGAACTCGGAATTTCTACCTTTTTGCTCGAAGGTTGAGCTTCTGAACTCGGAACTTTCACCTTTTTGCTCGAAGGTTGAGCTTCTGAACACGGAACTTCCACCTTTTTGCTCGAAGGTTGAGCTTCTGAACACGGAACTTCCACCTTTTTGCTCGAACGTTGAACTTCTGAACTCGAAACTTCCACCTTTTTGCTCGAAGGTTGAGCTTCTGAACTCAAAACTTCGACCATTTTGCTCGAACGTTCAAGCTTTAAACTCGGAACTCTCAGAATTTGCTTTCCAAAGTTAGGTTGACTGATATCTTGCAGCATTCTCAATTATCCCAACCCGACTAAAAACTATTGTCAGTCCACTGATTCTACTTTGACATGCTCAAAAATTGTATAACATGGCAAACACAACATTAACTAACATCGCTGCTGAATTGACAGAGGTAGCTGCTAAACTACGCCTACACACTGTCAAAGTGAAAAGCGGCTCTTTGGGAGTCGGTTCCGGTGTAATTTGGCAACCTGACGGACTAATTATCACTAATGCCCATGTCGCAACCAGCAACCGCGCAACTGTGGAATTGGCAGATGGAAGGGTATTTGATGCGGTGCGGACACAATTTGATCCACAGCAAGATTTAGCAGCCCTGAAAATTGTCGCCACTGATTTAACTGCTGCAACCATTGGCAATTCTGAGGCGCTACGAGTGGGTGAATTAGTTTTGGCGGTGGGTAATCCGTTTGCTGACAGCGGTGCTGTGACAACTGGGATTATTCATGCAAATAATCCACGGGCTGTTATGGCTGATTTGCAGCTATATCCTGGAAATTCTGGGGGGCCGCTTGCCGACTGTCAAGGCCAAGTTGTGGGAATTAACACCATGATTGTTAATGGTTTGGCTGTGGCAGTTCCCAGCAGCACTGTTGAGCGTTTTTTACAGGGTAATAGTCGTCCGCAACTGGGAGTCACACTGCAACCTGTGCTTTTAAATCGGCGTAGCTTGGGGTTATTGGTGTTATCAATTCTACCTGATAGTCCTGCGGAAACTGCTGGTGTACAAATCGGCGATGTTTTAATTGGAGTTTCGGGGCAATTATTCACTAGCATGAATGACTTACCCAAATATCTCCAGGACAGTAAAGGATCTGTGCCGTTACAACTCCTACGCGGTGGGCAGCAATTCGTGATTTATGTTGACGTGCAAGCTGGGAAAACTGCTGTGGAGGCGACATGATCCGAGTGATGGTAGTTGCTACTTCCCCTGTAGTCCGGGCAGGGTTATCAGCTGTGGTAACTACCAATCCTCGGCTGACGGTTGTGGGGAGTGCATCCGATTTGGATGTATTGGCAAGGGAAGTTGGGCAATTACAACCAGATGTGGTGCTGGTAGATTTGAGCAGCAATCTTCAACAATCGGTGTGGGAAAAATTGCTGCTTATTCAAGAGGAGCAATACCCATTAGCAATGATCGTCATTGTTGAAGAACTCGACAGCATCGATTTAGAGACGGGATTACGTTCTGGTATCCGGGGGATATTGCCCAGTAGTAGCACAGAGTCAGAAATTGTCGCTGCTGTGGAGGCGATCGCTTTTGGTTTGCTGGTGCTGCACCCGGATGCTGTAGAATTACTGTCTATCCGGGAAAAAGTGGTGGCGAATCCTGTACAAACCTTGACACCACGAGAGATAGAGGTTTTAGGAATGCTTGGGTCAGGGTTGGGAAATAAAGCGATCGCTAAACGCTTGCACATTTCTGAGCATACCGTCAAATTTCATCTCTCATCCATTTTTCAAAAGCTCAGTGTCTCCAGCCGCACCGAGGCTGTTGCTGTGGGTGTACGACTGGGTTTGATTATGCTTTGATCTGTAGTCATTATCAGTTGAATGCAATTGATCATCAGCTAAGTACAGCATTTCATCACAGCAGAATTCAAGTATTTGAACCACATCTGTCGTAGGGGCACAGCATTGCTGTGCCCGTAGAGCGTGGTCTATTTACCTGAAAATAGCTCTAATTCGTAGCGAATTAAAGAAAGGTAATACCCTGCAATGCTCGTGATATCCTTTATTGATGACCCGCCCCTGAAGGCACATATTTCTCCGATTGAAAGAATTACCATGACTTCTGACAAACATTCTGTATCTTTGGATGACGCACGACGAATACTAGCGGCTGGAGAAGCGAAGGCTCGTGCAATCGGACAACCAATGAATCTTGCGGTTGTTGATGCTGGCGGGAATCTTGTTGCTCATATTCGGATGGATGGTGCCTGGATCGGAAGTATCGACATCTCAATTAACAAAGCATTTACTGCTCGTGCGTTTGATCTCTCTACCAAATCCCTTGCTGAGGATGCTCAACCAGGAAAACAATTTTATGGTATTCACGCCTCAAATGGAGGACGAATCATGATCTTTGCCGGGGGTATACCACTTCAACGTGATGAGCAGATAGTTGGTGCGATCGGAGTAAGTGGTGGTAGCGGTGAACAGGATCAAGCTGTAGCTGAGGCAGCTGTCGCAGCTTTCTAATACCATTACGCTCTTGAGGAAAAAAAGTTTTCGATTTACTGAAATATTTGTTATAAACTCTTGTAAGATATTACATGTTCGTGTATGCTAACTCCACGAATCGGTTCTGACGGGTGCTACCCCGTGAGAAAAAACAGGGAAAGTGTAGTGAAACTCTACCGCTGTCCCGCAACTGTAAACTTCAGTTATCAGTCATCTGTTTTCAGTTATTTACTGTTTACTGCTCACTGCTGACTGGAGAAGTCAGAATGCCTGCCGAATCAATTAATATCGTCTGATCTGCGAGGTACAAAATGACGGTTCAATCTTCTAGTTCAGTTCAGCAACAAGTTGCCGGTCGGGTGCTATCAGTACCTGTACAATCAGCGCTCTATGTCGCACTGTGTTCTTTGACTCTGTGGACAATTTATTTCACTACATCCCCTGTGATCCATGACACGACTCATACTCTGCGTCACCACACACTGATGGTCAGTTGCCATTAGTTGATTGAGTCAATGATTAGCAGGAGTGAAGAAATCAAATGACAAAACTTAAGTGGTCTAAGCTGATCGGTGCGATTTGCATGATCGGAATTGTCCTGTATGGTTGGATCGGACTTGCCCAATCCCCTCAACCATCAGTGCGGCTAACAACGAATCCACCGATTAATCAGGTTCGACCCCTTGAGGCTGAAGCCACCACAGTGTTGGGATCGGGGCACTACAATCCGCCAGTGCAGCTGATGTTGCAAGCCGTAGATGCTCAAGGGCAATCTTTAAAGGATGCCAAAATCCACTTGCAATTGTTTACCAATCCTAAAAACCCCTGGTTCACAACAGATTTTCCGATCGTCGAGGGGACAAAGTTGCTGGACATTGAGGGCAATGCACCTACAGGTCAGTTGCAGGTTCAACAAACCCTGCCGATTCGGGGAACGTATCAACTCCAGGTAGCAGTTACTCCGCTCGTTGCCAATGCGTTTGAGCCGATTCAGCAAAAGCTGACGCTGACGTTGCCTGAAAATCCCTTAAAGTTTCGCTACTTTGGCATCCTGGTTGTGATTTTGCTGGCAGTTGGACTATTAGGAGGTTGGGTGATTGGGGGCAGACAAGCGATTCAACCGGGAGAAATTGCCCCGCAACAGGTGCGATTGTTGTTGAGTGGATTAATTGTGGTAGCGATCGCTGCACTCCTCTGGGTCAACATCAGCGCTGAACTTGCCGAATCGCACCATAATATGTCGATGCCAGGCATGGGAGAAGAAGTTCCGCCCTCTGGTAAACCCGCCAAATTGCAGTCTCAAGGACTTTATATGCAATTATCGGGTGACGAGAGTGCAACGGTGGGTCAACCTGCCAAATTGCAAGTCAGCGTTAGTGATCCCACAACTAGCCAACCTGTGACAGATGTACTGTTGAAGGTAACAACTACCCAACTCGAAAATAATTGGGTGGCGTTTGCTTATGAAGGGACTCCAGACAGCAACGGAAAATTGGCGTGGGAGCAGGAATTCTTTGACGGTGCCCCCCATAGTATTGTTGTCGAGGTTGCACCGCTTGCAAACGCAACTCGGCAATTTCAGCCATTCCAAGTTGCAGAGAATATTCCAGTCGAAGGTGTCGCTCCGCCGATGTCTGTCCGGTTGATTTCGCTGACTTACTTCACCGGAATTGTGGTAATTGGTTTGCTGCTGGGACTGTGGCTGCGACAACGGCAGACTCCGCGTAGTGGGATGACTTGGAAGCGTAGCGTTTCTTAGTCAATGTTAAAGGGCGTTATTGCTATATCAAACAGTTTTGCGTAAAAGCGTAGCGTTTTTAATGCAGGGTAATGCATTGGCATTGCATTGAGATGCATTAATGAGTCAAGCCGACGCATTGGCATTGCATCCCGACGCATTAACAATGTATCCCGATGCATTAACAATGTATCCCAACGCATTAACAATGTATCCCGACGCATTGGCATTGCAGGATATTGCTAAATTTGATTCGATAACAAATTCAGGACTTACGCACAGCTAACGGAAAATCGAACCACAGAGGCGCAGAGGTCACAGAGAAATGAGAGTTTGAGAGATATTTTGCGTAAGTCCTAAAATTAATGAAATGCTGTACTTATACCAATTCTGTATGAAGATGCGCTAAACCATATTTAAGTGCAAGAAAGAAAAACGAACCGCATTCGCGTAGCGTCTCGCAGAGAAGGACACATTCGCGCAGCGTCTCGTAGAGAAGGACACAAAGAAAGAAAGAAGTTAAAAGGGTTTGGCGCAGCCTCACAAAGAAATGGTATTAGTTTCTTTGCCCAATGACCAAACAGGCTGATTGCCTAAAATCCATGTCGGATACTATTGAGTGTTCGACATAACTTTTTATAGACACATGAATCATCAACACATTATATTCGTCTGTACAATTTGTGGAAGTAGTGATCAGACAAAACAGTATGTTGCTAAAAGCGACGGTGAACGGCTGCTAGAGAAATTACAAACCCTATATCATGACTGGGTATTGCAAGACAAGTTTTCGATTCAACCCGTTAAATGCATGGGTGTTTGTGACCAGGCTTGTGCAATTGCTTTCGTCTGTTTTAACAAACACACCTACTTATTCGGCGATCTACCTGCTGATGCTGAAGGTGTAGAGAAGACAGCAACTGCTGTACTTGAGTGTGCTAGTCAGTATCACGCCAAGCCAGATGGTTTACTTCCTTACGCCAAGCGCCCGGAACTGCTCAGAGGCGGAGCGATCGCCCGGATTCCACCTATGCCGACGGAACTTTCAAAAGCGGACACAGAAGTGAGGTGACATATAGCCTCCTATGAGGTCATGGTGTATGTATCACATTTGATTCATCACTTTTATGAACATTTTAATGCTATCTTCCACCTTTCCCTACCCACCAACGCGCGGGGGAACTCAGGTAAGGACATTTAATTTACTTAAATACCTGAGTCAACGCCATACTGTTACCCTCGCAACTCAACGCGAAGGCGATGTGACAGACACAGAAGTAGCAGGATTACGCGATTGTGTGGAGCATCTAGCTGTTTTTGAACGTCCGCTAGATTCTGGAACCACCGGAATATTGAAGAAAATACAGCGATTTGGTAAATTTTT
Organism: Nostoc sp.; assembly: GCF_036917395.1. Taxonomy (GTDB): domain Bacteria; phylum Cyanobacteriota; class Cyanobacteriia; order Cyanobacteriales; family Nostocaceae; genus Nostoc. Next base: position 134,387 of record NZ_JBALDI010000043.1, on the reverse strand, counting down.
GCAACAAGGGACACCGCCAAGCGTACTTAACCGCTACTCAATTGAGATGCAAACGTGGGTTGATAACTGGGTGGAAGCGGGAAAATGTGATGTGATTACCTGCGAACATAGCGTCAATGAAATTTATGTACCATCGCATTTTCATAAACAGCTAAAAACTATAGTTAATATTCATAGTTCTGTTTACGCAACTTGTCGCAACCAATTAGCAACGGGTATTTCGGAAAATTCCCTCAGAGACAAAATTAATTTGCCACTTTTGCGTCGTTATGAGCAAAGCTACTGTGCTAAATTTTCGGCAATTGTAGTCACAACAGAAGAAGATAAAATTCAACTACAAGAGTTAAATCGCAATAGTGAAATTACAGTTATTCCCAATGGCGTAGATTTAGTTTCTTTCCCGAACCGTAGCACCGATCCAGGCGGACATCGCTTAATTTTTATCGGTGCAATGGATAATTTGGCAAACATTGATGCTGTCTGCTTTTTCAGTAACGAAGTCTTGCCCGAAATCCAAAAACTTTATCCTGATACAACTTTCGATATTGTCGGTTCTCATCCAGTCTCAGAAGTTTTAGAACTTGCTCAAAAACCAGGAATTAATGTGATTGGGCGTGTACCTTCGATGGTAGAATATTTACATCAAGCCACCATCTGCGTTGTACCCATGCGAACTGGGTTTGGCATTAAAAATAAAACTTTAGAGGCAATGGCAGCTGGTGTACCCATAGTGGCAAGCGATCGCGGCTTAGAAGGATTAGCCGTAGATGTTACTAGTGATTCTTTACGGGCATTACGAGCGAATAAACCGGCAGAGTACGTCACCGCTATTAGTCAACTATTTGATCATCCACATCTGCGATCGCAATTGTCTTACAACGGCAGACAACTAGTAGAGACAGAGTTCACTTGGGATATTGCTGGTAAAAGCTATGAACAAGTTTGTCTGAGGAGAGAGTAATATTAATTCGTAATTAGCACACAGATAAAAATGCTTAGTCTAATAAAGATCCCACCACTAGCTTCTAGATAAATTCTAATTGTTCTTTTTTGTCGGTGTGGGACAAATATGTGTAGAGACGTTGGATTGCAACGTCTTTACTTCAATTGTGCAAATTATTTTATCTAAATTGTATTGGTTCAGGGTTAGCTCGTGAAGAAGCACGTCAATTATTGTCAAACCGAGTCGAAGACCCTAACACAAGTAATTTCTTATGCTTACGTTTATTCTTATTTTTGAGGGTAGTCAAATAATTATCAACGTAGCGAAAAGCCGCGGCACCGTCGTAATCAGCAATGGCTATAGCTTGCAAGAAAACCTTTGAAGGAATTTCAAACCGTAAAAATTTTTCAGTCAAAATTAACAAATCTTTATCTGTAGCGGGAAAAGTAGTTTCTTCTGCTTCTTCTGGATCATGGAAGATATCTTCAATTAATGCTTTGTACACTTTGTACCTCCCCAAATGCATAAGATGCAAAGCCTGTGATAAAGTTTAGCTGCTGATCGCGAGTTTGTAAGTTAACTGGGAGTTCAGTTCCAGGACATCCTATCTCCTGTAAAATCTCTAAACAATAAGCACTGAGTTCAGTGTGTGGAGCAAGCTCCAACTCTTGAGCTACTTCTAGAGCCATCTCCAGATTGACTTGGATAACCATCGTTACAGGGTTGGTCATAAACACGCCCTAATAAACTGGATGCTCTAAGTTTTGATCACAAGTACAAATAGCGTAACGGTGTTTTTGCGGAATTTATAAAGAGGGCAAAATAAAGTATCAGCGCATTTGCGGTAATGTATCCGAAATTATGTAAACTAGGCTAAGAGCTAGACAATTTCGATCTGGGTGCGATCGCTGCACCAGAAGATGTTGGCGTAACCCTTTGGGGATTTTGCTACGCGCAGTGTATCGTAAAGCCTGCGGCATAGATTCTCTTAAGGCGCAACCTCTGTTAGAGAAGACAAGCGATCGCTCTAGAAAATTAAGTACAAATGCCTAATAAATAATAAGCCGTATAAATATAGATGTCAACGGGTCGCACCCAAGATTAAGAGACTTCATTCATCTTATTGGGGACGCCACTTGACAAAAAGAGGCAAGGGAGAAAAAGGATTTTCGGTACGCCGCCATTAGGGGCGAAATCTTCTAATATTTGAGCGCTGTTCTGCCTCACCCTGCCAAGAACTGCCTCTGGCTGACGCATTGACACAGAAGCCAAAATAGCAGATGTGGTTTTCAAGGCTTCTAGCTAAATTTTTCAATTACCTTTTAGCCATGCCTGGGTTGGGCTACATCTATGCAACTAATAAAAGGTGATTAACAAAAGGCTGAAACAACCTATTTACGTTGATACATAAGACGATTATTTTGTATAGTGCATAGATCACAATTTTATTGCTTCTCAATATTTCCGACACAATAACAAATTTTTAAGAAACCTAAATTTTTATGCATTTTTCTTTCACCACATATATAAAATAAGATTAATTATATTTAAGTATATTTCATCAGAATTTTATAATTCAGCTCGTTGTAATATGCAAATATTACAACGATCAAATATATTTGAACCGTAAAACTACAAAGGTATATATTATTATGTCCATTAATGTAGCGAAGCAATCCCAAACCCTTGCAATTCCTTCATTTCACTTCACTTGATTCACAATGACAAATGTATATTTTATTTTGCACTACTACTTGGATGTGTCCCAATCTTTGGCTGGGGTATCTACCACAGCTGACCTGTAAGCTGAAACTATCTCAGCCAATAACTTTCCTAGTCAGTGATACAAACACAAGTAATTGTCTTTGTACCTCAGGGTAAAAGTTGTGTTGTAAAAACGGGATTAGGCTGGTAAAAGTATGAATTGTGTCAACTCTCACCACCTAGCCCTCAAGAAGTTTTGGCAAAATAACCATTGAACATAGCAGTTGCTTCTCCTGTCAAAGACGTTACGCGAACAACTATCTCGACCAGAGCAATGCATTGCCTCATCCTGGGTGTTGAATTATTGCATTTTGATGATATTTTTCTAAAAAATTAAGGAGGAAGGCTTGTGGCCTTTACGAGCAATCAATTATTTAAGTTATCTGTCAAATATCTACCAGCAATCACAGCTATAATAACGGTTCTTCCATTACCAGTTAAAGCAGCTACATTTTTAGTAACTGAACGCGCTATTTTGGAAAGCAATGATCAAGTCGATTGGGGAAGTTTAGGTAAAGTATTCAATCCCTCCGCTCCTGACTTTTCTACTTTTTTACCTAACTCTTTTTTAGCAACCTCACAAGGTGGTTTAGGGTTGGATATAAATATAGCTCCAACTAATAAACCTCAGATTACTCCACCGTTTGTCTTTCAAACTTTACCTCCACCTGGCATTCGGACTAACTTCGCTCAAGGAGATTTTGTTCTCTTCGGAGGTATAGATCCAACAGGTTTTCAACCTCTTCCTCCTGGTACTCCTGATCCTCGGACTCAGGGGAATGGAGGGCCTTTTAGCATTAGTTTTGCCCAGCCAGTTTTTGGTGCTGGTGCTCAGATAGCAGTAGACATTAGTAATTTGGAAGTTGAAACTTTTATCACCGCTTTTGATAGCACCAATAACCTGTTGGGTAGTTTCTCCGCTCTAAGTACTTCGTCATTAGCATTAGATAATTCGGCAGTGTTCTTAGGGATTCGTAGTGATACTCCAAATATCTCGCGACTCGTTTTTAGCAGTTCTGATCCACAATACGCCTTGGCTATTAATCAGTTAAGTATTCTTGCAGTTCCCGAACCAACTTATACCTTGGCGATATTAGCTTTTGGTATTTCAGGTGCTGTTTTGAAACTACGCCAAGGTACTTGGCCAAATAATTACTAATATTTCGGCTGCACTCAATACAAGTTCGTAATTCGTAATTGAAGAGTGTACACCAGCCCAGACCAAAATCTCTGATTGGGTGTTCTGCAAGACGCTCTCTAAGAGACGCTCTTGCTAGCTTGCTTTCCCATTGGGGTAAGCGAACTGCCTTTTTCATGTCGCTATCAGTGATGAGTTCAGAACTAAGGACATTTCTGAATAAGAAATTACCAGGCGAGTTAGAACAGTCTTTTTTCCAGTAGAGAATCAGAACTGACTCAATCGGTCTATCGGGTAATTTATTTTCCGGAAATCGCCTAACACTGATTGTAATTACGAATTACGTTAGAGTAGCGGTACCGAGTCCGCAAGCGTCATTATCAATTACGAATTATTTTGACACTCCCACAGCGTTGAAGAAATAGCTTTCATTGAATAAGTTCGAGGTTTCGGACATACTCAAACTTCTGTCAGACGTAAGTTCCACATAATTCTTATCTTTAACCAAATTAAAGTCAATGTCATACAAAGAATTAGAAAATATCATAGACGCTAAGATCCAAAAAGCTATACGGAAGCACGAGTTCATAGTTGCTTTCATTAGTAGTATTATTGGCTTGATTTTTATAATGGGTTTGTTCCACGCTATTTTGCTCAACCACACTCAAATTAATGCATTTTGCTTGAACTGATTACTGGTTGCATTCAATGGAATCTTTATTATTAAGTGTTCCCTAATGTCCATAAAACTAATCTAAGTTACACATATTTTTTATAAAAGGGAATTGCACTTATGAAGAGTACAAATAATAGCAGGGCTATATTCGTCTTATTTTTAACTGTATTTATAGACTTGCTCGGCTTCGGAATTATCCTGCCGATACTACCTTTGTATGCTGAACAATTCGGCGCAAAACCTAATGAAGCGACTCTACTTGTAGCTATTTATTCTTTAATGCAGTTCTTATTTGCACCATTATGGGGTAGTCTTAGCGATCGCTACGGTCGCCGTCCGATTTTATTATTTACTTTATTCGGTTCTGTAATTGCATACGCTGGGTTAGGCTTTGCCAACTCATTATGGATTTTGTTTATTGCTCGTAGTCTTGCCGGGATTATGGCAGGGAATATTGCTACTGCTCAGGCGTACATAGCAGATATTACCACGCCAACTAATCGAGCTCGTGGCATGGGCATAATCGGAGCAGCTTTTGGTCTTGGCTTCATTCTTGGCCCAGCGATTGGAGGTCTTTTGATTGGGTCTGATGCGGACAACGCTAACTTCCATCTACCCTCGTTGTTCGCAGCCGGATTATCTTTATTGGCATTGCTTTGTGCTTTGATGTTACTTCCAGAATCTCTAAATTCTGAGACTAAAGCCAAAATAAAAGCTTATCGCTACCGTCAGCAACGGCTGAACTTGCTACACCTGTCACAGCGTCCCCAGTTTTGTATGCTTCTTGGCATCTACTTTTTAGTAACCTTTGCTGTTGCGGCTATGGACTCGACATTGGCTTTATGGTCTAAGCAGCAATTAAACTGGGGCCCTCAACAAACTAGTTATCTTTTTGCTTTCATGGGGATTGTCAGCACAATCATTCAAGGAGGACTCATCGGATTCCTCAAGAAACACTTGGGTGAAATAAAGTTACTTATCTTGGGGATATTAGGGTTAGGTTTAGGATTACTGCTAATTGGATTCTCACAAAGCTTAACTTTATTGTTGGTGTCCACCACACTTTTGGCATGGGGAATTAGTGTCAGTCAACCAATATTGAACAGCCTGATTTCCCAGATGACCCCCCCAGAAGAACAAGGACAAATATTAGGAATTGCCAGTTCTTGCTCTGCGTTGGCACGCATTGGTGGTCCAACGTGGGCAGGGGTTAGTTTTATGAAATTTGGGAGTTCTGCTCCTTTTTTGAGTGGATCTTTAATAGTGCTGATAGCTTTGACTCTTAGTTTGCGAGTGACTAAAAGCGCATCTGAATCAAAGACAGAACGTGTAGCCTGAAAATCCTGATTTAAAAGTAAAAAGGTAAGGATTCAGGATTCAGAAAGCTTCGATAACCAAGCTTAATAATTTTTTGAACAGCCTTATACTAAAGACTTTTAATCCAAAATCTAAAATCTAAAATCTAAATATTAGTATGACAGGTCGCCGAGTATTATTTTTAGGCATCTTTGTAAGCATCCTCCTCACTTACGGAATTTGGATCGGTGGGAGCATTCCTGCAACCATCATCAAACTTCCTGACCAAGGATTAAACTGGTACTACTGGAAGCTTCCCAATCCGACCTTTTGGAGTCGAGCGACGGCTTGGGGCATGTACCTTGGGCATCAGTTTAGCATCTGGGCGTGTATCTTGTGGGCGCAGCGATCGCAGTTGAAATACAAATCAGCGTTGCATCCGATTAATTACCTTATGCTTGCCATTAATGGTGCATTCATTGCTTTACACTTTCTCCAGACCTATATTTGGTACGATGCTTTAGCTCAAGATACTTCAATTTGGGCTTCCCAAGGTGCGGTTGTCCTTCTACTGGTCTTCGTACTGATTTTAGAAACGCCTCGACGCGGTTTGTTTTTTGGCAATTCTGTTCCATTCCATCAACAGTTTTTACAAATTATCAAGCTGTACCACGGCTACTTTTTCTCCTTCGCCGCTATCTATACGTTTTGGTATCATCCAATGGAAGCGACTGTGGGGCACTTAATTGGTTTTCTCTATATGTTCTTGCTTCTGCTCCAATCGTCGTTAATCTTTAACCGCACCCATGTAAACCGTTGGTGGACATTCACTTTGGAAATTACGGTGGTTTTACATAGTGTTGTTGTATCACTGATGCTAGGACAAAGCAAGTGGCCAACATTTCTCTTTGGTTTTATTGGCATTCTGGTGCTTACCCAACTCCACGGTCTACCTGTTAGTATCTTGACTAAACGTACAATCTACGGAGCCTTTTTAGTGAGTGTACTGACCGTTTATGGACTGACTGAACGCGGCTTGGGCAGAATTTACGAAGTAACCTATATTCCTCTGATTGAGTTTGGGCTAGTTGGCGCAATTTACTTAATCTTCCTGCTCATTTTATGGACAATTTCTCGTTTACCTGTCAAGACGTAATATCGTATTAGCGTTGTAACTCGTTGAACTCCAGCAACCTGAATTGTTAAATTAGGATAATATCTTAACTCGTCTGGGTTATTTTAGATAAACTTTAAAGAATTGAAATATTTTTTAAATGCCCATAATTATGTCCTTTATTATCACGTTGTATAGGAGAAGAATTAGTCTGTTTTGAAAGGATTAATTCTGCCCAATTATTAAGACTTCTATCAGAAATCAAATGTTCAAACTCATGTAGAGAATGCACAATTGGCGGTATATTCAAACCCATACGAGAGCAATAGTCAGTTTGCTTTACCATCTCTTCAAATACTGTAGATGCAGCAATACTGTCATAAAAAGTTAAAATTAGAGAAATCACTGGCTTGTCGTGAAGATTTAAAGCTTTTACTGTGTTGCCAATTTGCTCAAATGCAGAATGAATTCGACACCAAACATCAGCAAGTTTATCAACATGGAAATAGGCGCTTGTATCGGCAGACATAATACTACTTTTGCATTCTAATACGATATATGAACTTGAAGTTTCAATGAGAAAATCAGCACGTTTCTCTTTGCTAGAGGTAGGATTTTTGACATCGGGAATTCTCTGAAAAGAATTAGGAATAATAAAAGGAAGAAGTGTATTTTCAAGATAATCCTCGAATGAGCGACTCAATAATCCTTCTAACCTTTTTCTAGTACTATCCTCGAAAACAAGACTTCTAATCTGATTCCAACAAGATTCCGTAAAAGAAAAGGGATCTGGCAAACAGAATCTTTCATTATTCAATTTAATAAAAGGAACTTCTAGAAAATAATTGTAAAATAGAGGTTGATAATAATCAGGAACACTATTAAGTGTTTGATTGATTCTATTCCGAAAGGAATTACCAGCTTTTGAAGAAAAAAGCTCACTATTTTGCTTAACAAATATGTTTATATTTTCTGGGTTAATACCTTGTTTTTGAACTTTATCATCTATATCGGTAAGTTGAGAAAAATCCCATAATCCTTTTTTATTATAAAAATTTCCAAACACCATTAAGCAACCTAAAATTTGTTTGAAGTAATTTTTTGGACTTAGTTTTGTGCGCTCTAAAAAATCATCTGAAAACTTTTTATTTGAATGTTTATCCAGTAGCTCAATAAATTTTATCGTTCGATGTATGCGAGCAACTCGGTATCCTAAACCTGCATTTTGAAAAGCTACTAGCCTTTGTAGGAATAAACCAGCTATATGATCGCGAATTACTTCTAAATCCAAAATATTACTCAATTTGATCGACCAATTACGCGCTATTTTCTCATTATCAATTTCCCATTTTCGGATATAACTTAATAGGGCTTCTGCTTCTTTATCAAGAATACGTTTGTCTGAAATGGTATGCTGATCCCAATTATGGTAAGCATTAATTAAGCTGTCAAACGTCTCAACACTAATATCCCCATGCCGATAGGGATTACCTGCACTAGCTAGTAACATGAGTCGAACAGCATAATTGCGTTCAGTATTACTATGCAACCAATCTAAAGGATCTGAATATTTGGTTTCCCACTTTTGCCAGCATTTATTAGCTCCAATCTCTAGAATAGATGTTGAGTTGTAGCGGCGAATAAACTCACGTAGCTCAGAAAAACTTTTGAAATCCATTTGAAGTTAAAGAGCAGCAAGCTAAGATGGAGCAAGATTCGTATTATGATGCCATATCAGCCTTAATTAAACATTAGACATTTCCATAAATTAATTATGCGTTGCCCAGAATCCTTGGTAGGCACAATTCATTAATTATGCCTACGTCATTTTCGGAGTGTCTATGAAAAAATCAACAATTTTACTCACCATTACTAATGTTTTTTTGCTGTTGATAACGCTGTTTAAACTGCTGTTGTTGTATTTTATGATCTACAATTGGATCAGGATAGCCAACAGCGTGACGTTCTAAAGGTGGAATTTTACCAGTAACTAAATATTCTGTATCTACAGACCGCAATTCTGATACCCATTGCCGAATATATTCCCCCTCTGAATCGAATTTTTGTGTTTGACTGGCTGGGTTGAAAATCCGCACAGGTTTGGGGTCCATGCCGCTAGAAGCACTCCATTGCCAACCGCCATTATTGGCAGATAAATCCCCATCAATCAACCTCTGCATAAAGTATTTTTCTCCTAATTGGGGATTAATTAGCAAGTCTTTAGTGAGGAAACTGGCGACAATCATCCGACAACGGTTGTGCATCCAGCCACTTTCGTTTAACTGGCGCATTGCTGCATCTACAATCGGGTAGCCAGTTCTCCCCTCACACCAAGCTTGAAAATATTCTTCGTTAGTTTCCCAAGGAAAGTTTTTGAAGGTGTCACGGAAAGCACCATCAGCTAATTCGGGGAAGTTATACATTGCATGTTGATAAAACTCCCGCCAAGCTAATTCTTGTTGCCATGTGCGAATATTAACTGCTGTTTCCTCACTGCGGCTATTTTCTTGTGCTTCTATAGTGGCTTGCCAAACGGTGCGAATGCCAATTACGCCAAATTTTAAAGCTGCACTCAGTTGCGATGTTCCATGAACTGCGGGAAAATTCCGCTGTTCTTGGTATTCAGTAATAGCTTTAGTAGTAAATTCCTCTAGCCGTTCTTGCGCCGCCGCCTCTCCGGGTGAAATAATCAATTCTCCATCCCAAATAAATCCTAAATCTTTCGCTGAAGGTAATGCGATCGCTCCTGCAAGTTTTGCAATTTCCTGTTCAGCTGCCGTTAACCCCTCAACATTTTGCAGTGTTTCTACTGGTTGAGCCTTCGGCTTGCTAATCCAATTTTTCCAGAAGGGGGTGTAAACCGTGTAAGGACTGTTACCACCCGTGCGTAACTCATCTGGGGAGTTGAGGATTTGATCCCAGTTTTGGTTAAGAAACTGAATACCTTTTTCTTTGAGAGCATTTATAACGGTGCGATCGCGTTCTTGCGAATAAGGTTCTACATCCCAATTCCAAAAAACAGCTTTGGCATTTATTGCCTCTGCTAAAGCTGGTATCGCTTGTACAGGATTGGCGTGGAGTATTAATAACTGGCTACCAGTTTTAGCATATCGCTCTTGGAGTTTCTCCAAACAGCCAATCATATAAGTTATTTTCACAGGAGCGACATCATCCCGTTCCAGAATATTCGGATCAAGGCAAAACACCCCTACCACTTTCGGACTCTGCTGTTTTGCCGCAGCCAGTCCCGTATTGTCAGAAATGCGTAAATCACGCCGATGCCAAAACAGAATTAAGTCAGACATTCCATACTCGATATAGTTCACCCGTACTAGCTTAGATGCTAGTGGTACCAATGAGCATCATTCTGGCGATAAATTTATTCTGTAAATGGCGAAAGTCTCTCTGGGGATAAGGGGTAATGGGGAGTGAATTGACAGGAGTCACGAGGAAATTAAACCCCGGTTTCTCAATCGGGAATAGTGGTTTTTTAGCTCAAAGTTGAGTATACTCTTTTTAACAGTTAATTAGTCTTTTTGTTATGGCTAACCTACTACTTGACGACGATTTATTCAGCAAGAAAAATGTTGCTCAAAACGTTCTTTTGGATGAAAGACTTGTTGATAGTCGCTACACTTGCCTTCTTTACATTCAATCAAGCTAGAGCGTTCTACATAACCGCTAATAATACGGTTTTTTCTGCCAGATTACCATTGTGTACGCATCGCTATCTCAACAAATACCATAGTCCAATTTTATACCATTATAGTTGGTATTGATGGAGTGACGGTTAGATATTCTCAAGCAACAAAATATTTTCCACCTACAAAAAAAATATTTATCTACTTATCTGTATCAGATTAGTTGGTTAATTTTCGCTAAAAATGTCGAAAATTCTGACAAAAAAAATGTTATTACTAAAACGACATGTCGAATTGATACTTGCTAGAATTTTACCAAGATAGCCAAAATTGATAATATTATTATGCCAAGAAAAGAACAGGGATGGGTCACATTTCAAACCTCAGAGGACGAGCGGAAGATTCTGGAGGAGTTTTGTGAACAGTCTCAACGCACCAAGACTGAGATTCTGCGGGAACTCGTGCGTAGTCTCAATCAGCACTCACCAGCACTAATCTCACCACCAAGTCAACAGGAAAAACAGGAAGATACTTACACTCAAAAGCCTGAGAGAGAAAGTAGTATTCAAAAGAAATCACTAAAAGTTAGCTCTCGCAATATTCTTAAAGGTGTTGTTAAACGAGTTATTTATGGAGCAGTTAATAGTGAGGTGACTTTAGAGATTATTCATAAAGTAGAATTAACCTCTATTATCACCAGAGCTTCCGCAGAAGAGTTGGAACTATCTGAAGGAAAAGAAGCTTATGCAGTCATTAAGTCTAACGATATTGTCATTGCCAGAGAATAAAAAAACATTGATTTTTGGCGTTGGATATTAAGAGAATGAAGTTTCATGACTAACATTTTTAATTTTGGAGAACTGCAAGATAAATTGATTATATTTTGTTTAATAGCTTTGTGAAAGCTAGGATAAACGAGGTCATTTCAACAATTTGATTTTATGTTCCAAGGCAAAGTCGTTGTTTGCCACAGGAATTTTCCAGCGAACGACTGATAGTCATCATCTAACAAAAATAAAACTTCCTCCCCAACTACCGTAGTTTCGGCTGTTCACTCCATTACGCGTCGTCCCATAGTAAGAACCTGCTCCCGGACGAATTCTAATTCTCACTTGTCCACCATTTTTAGTTGTGATTAATCCGGCATGTACAACCGCATTGCAAATTGAGGAATCGTCAGTATAAACGTCAGTGCCCCATACCTTGTAAATATAACCATTTGGTGGGCAAATAAATGCGAAATCTTGGTTTACCCGTCCATGTAGATTTAAGGCATTATCGCCCCACTTTATTTGCTGTAGTGCAGCTAATTGTGTTGTTCTGTGATCCCACAGTTCTGAAGTCTTTGGAGGTTTGGCTAACGCAGAATCGACTAATGCTGTTAACGATATTACAAGCGAAACGAAAATCGGTAATCTCACGTCTAGACTCCTTTCTTAAAAATCACTTAAGTAAGTCGGCGCTAATATTTCAAGCTATGTTGAGAAATTTAAATGTAGGGGAGCCAGTGCGTTGCGAACTTTCCCAAAGTTGTAGCAACTGGTGAACCAGCGCACCCAAGTTGGTTTCCTTTTGTAGGCGACTGGTGTTAGCGTAGCGGTAGCGAGTCCGCGAGCGTCACCCGTTCGCCTTTGACGTCTCCGTCAGGAGAAGGGCGTTGCCTTGTCGCCAAGCACCGCACCGTTAACAATTCAAAATGCGTTAGTCTACGGCATAACACACCCTACTTCTACTTCCAATTTATATTTTTTTATATACATTGAATTTTTCTCACCGACTTAATTAGATATTCATATGAATATCTAAACAGTGTCAATATGCAAGGTGTAATTCTGGTAAAGTTTTTACGTCACTGAACAACCCATCATAAACACATCACTTTCCAGATTGTATATATCTATCTAAAGATAGAAATTATTGGTGAAAAATGAACATCACACGGGGATTTATCTTTACGTCTCCAATATCTGCGTTTTCTCTCATTTCGAGTAGTTTTAACTCTTTGAGTACGGTAAACCGTATTTGCTCGTTAGTTCCCAAAGATTAATTTAATTGTTAAGTTTAGTTACATAAATAAAAAAAGACTGTAACCATTGCTAGATAGGAGAATTTATGAGAAGTGGTAGTATCCTTAACAATCAAGACAAACTGAACAACTTTGTGATGCAGCTTAGACATTACATCACACAAGTCAAGCTCTCTCAGAAATAAGACTTATTTAACATTGTTTAACATTACTATGACAGCTACAGATCAATTGGTGCATTTTTTAGAGGAGGAGTTGGGTATTTCTGATGGAGCAATTTCTCTTGCTTTGCGACATTGTGAGCAGACCCCCAACTTTCTAGCCATGACTCTCTGGCAGTATGGGCTGGTAACACTGGATCAGTTAGCCCAAATTTTTGATTGGTTGGAAACAGTATAAGCTGCTTCAACTATTCGGATGGTAAATATGCCGATTTTCGCAGAAAGTCACATTCTTAACAGTTTTCATTCTAAGGATTGGTAACAACATTTATGGCAATTAAAGAACAGCCTAAGTCACCTCGGTTTCGGATCATTGCTAATATATTGCTGGCAGTATCAGGGCTATTCCTGCTCTTAAATTTATTTTTGCCTGGTTTATTTGCTTCTGGTCCTGCTGGCGTTCCCTATAGCCTATTTATTCATCAAGTACAAGAAGGGGAAGTCAGCCGCGTTTCCGTTGGTCAAAACCAGATCCTTTACCAACTAAAAACAGAAAATGCCGAGCCGGGCCAGGTGTTTGCAACTACACCAATCTTCGATTTAGAGTTACCCAAACTGCTAGAACAAAAAGGAATTGAGTTCGCTGCTACACCTCCACCCAAGAATACTTGGATTACAACCCTCTTGAGTTGGGTGATTCCACCACTGATTTTTATTGGCATTTGGCAGTTCTTTCTCGCCCGTGGTGGTGGTGGCGGTGGTCCCCAAGGTGTTCTCTCCATTGGTAAGAGCAAAGCTAAGGTTTACGTTGAAGGTGAATCAGCTAAAATTACCTTTGCAGATGTGGCTGGGGTAGAAGAAGCAAAAACTGAGTTAGTGGAAATTGTGGATTTCCTCAAGACTCCAGGACGCTTTACGCAAATTGGCGCTAGGATTCCTAAAGGTGTGCTGTTAGTTGGCCCTCCAGGTACAGGTAAGACACTTTTAGCGAAAGCCGTAGCAGGAGAAGCAGGAGTTCCATTCTTCAGCATTTCTGGTTCGGAGTTTGTGGAACTGTTTGTTGGTGTGGGTTCTTCCAGAGTGCGGGATTTGTTTGAACAGGCAAAGAAACAGGCTCCTTGTATTGTATTCATTGATGAATTAGATGCGATCGGTAAGTCTCGTAGCAGTAACGGCTTCTACGGTGGTAACGATGAGCGGGAACAGACCCTCAACCAATTACTAACAGAGATGGACGGGTTTGCAGCTGGGGATGCAACGGTAATTGTGCTAGCAGCTACCAACCGCCCCGAAGTACTAGACCCGGCATTGCTGCGTCCAGGCCGCTTTGACCGCCAAGTATTGGTAGACCGTCCCGATTTATCTGATCGTGAAGCAATTCTCAAGATTCACGCTCAAAAGGTAAAATTAGGAGATGATGTCAATCTAAAAGCGATCGCCACTCGTACTCCCGGTTTTGCTGGCGCAGATTTGGCAAACTTGGTGAATGAAGCGGCATTATTGGCAGCTCGCAATCTCCGTGAAAGTATTGCTCAAGAAGACTTTGCCGAAGCAATTGAGCGGGTAGTCGCCGGTTTAGAGAAAAAGAGTCGCGTGATGAACGAGACTGAGAAAAAGATTGTTGCATACCATGAAGTTGGTCACGCAATGGTCGGGGCGCTAACAACAGGAAACGGACGTGTAGAAAAGATTTCGATTATTCCCCGTGGGATGGCAGCTTTGGGCTACACTCTGCAATTACCAACTGAAGACCGCTTTTTGATGAATGAAGATGAATTACGCGGTCAGATTGCGACTCTATTAGGTGGACGTTCCGCCGAAGAGGTTGTATTTAATAGTATTACCACAGGTGCTTCCAACGATTTGCAACGAGCTACTGACTTGGCAGAACGGATGGTAACAGCCTATGGTATGAGCAAAGTCTTAGGGCCATTGGCTTACCAACAAGGACAACAAGCGATGTTCCTGGGTAATGGTGCAGCTAATCCCCGGCGGGCGGTGAGTGAAGACACATCCAAAGCTATTGATAGTGAAGTCAAGGAAATCGTGGAAACAGCCCACGAACAAGCCCTAAATATTCTTAGAGAGAATCGAGACTTGCTAGAAGCGATCGCTACTCAACTCTTAGAAACAGAAGTCATTGAAGGGGAAAAACTGCACAGTCTGCTGAGTCAAGTTAAACGTGTAGCTCATTCATAATTAAGAAAGTCAGGTTTTAAACACAGAGGAACGCAGAGATGAACTTTGCGTTCTTTTGCATTAAACCTCTGCGTTCCTACCCTTCGGGAAGGCGAAGCTGCCTATGCGTTTGAGAAATGCCACTTATAGCAATATTTAATCTTTAGCGAAAGTGGGCTGTGCATTTTTAACCTGAGTTCAATCAACCTCTCCCTGACTTCAACTAAACTTCAAGTCTTTCCCTCTCTGAGTCGGAGAGGGACGGTTTTGCGTAGTAAAACCAGGGAGAGGTCTTTTGATTCCGCTGATTAGGCGAACACCATATAACCCCTCGAACTTACCTTTTTTTAATACTCCGGAACTGACGGATCGATTTCTTTACTCCAAGCGGTAATTCCGCCTTTGACATTCGTCCCGACAATCCCGGCTTCCTTGAGGATGGCGAGGGCTTTTGCCGATCGCCCGCCCATCTTACAATGAGCAATTAAGCGGTGACCGTTCAACATTTCCTTCACCTTAGCAACGCCATTGCCATTTTCAATCTCTGGTAAGGGCACCAAGACTGAACCAGGAATCTTAGCAATGTCGTACTCATGTGGGTTGCGGACATCCAGCAGTACAAAATCCTTTGCACCGCTATCCAGCAATTCCTTCAAATCCTTGACGGTCATTTCTTGACTTTCCATCTGCTGTTTTGCCTCCTCTGCCTTAGCTTGTGGAATTCCGCAGAATTGTTCGTAGTCTATCAGTTTTTCAATCACTGGGCGAATCGGGTTAGGACGCAGCTTCAACTCTCGGAATTTCATATCTAAAGCGTTGTATAGCAGCAACCGTCCGCTCAAGGTGTTACCTTTTCCCAGAATGATTTTGACAGTTTCAGTTGCCTGGATTAAACCAATAATTCCTGGCAAAATTCCCAATACGCCACCTTCTGCACAAGAGGGAACCATTCCTGGTGGTGGCGGTTCTGGGAAAAGGTCACGATAATTTGGCCCACCTTTGTAGTTAAATACACTAGCCTGCCCTTCAAACCGCAAAATTGAACCGTAGACGTTGGGCTTGTTCAGCAATACGCAGGCATCGTTAACTAGATATCTGGTAGGGAAGTTATCAGTACCATCTACCACTATATCATAAGGTTGGAGGATTTCCAAGGCGTTTTCGGAACTCAGGCGAGTTTCGTAGAGATCAACCTGACAATAGGGGTTAATCTCGTGAATGCGGTTTTTTGCCGATTCAATTTTGGGTTTACCTACCCAGGATGTACCGTGGATTACTTGGCGTTGCAGGTTGGAAGTATCAACAATATCGAAATCAACAATCCCGATGCGTCCAATACCCGCCGCCGCCAGATATAAAAGTAGTGGTGAACCTAGTCCACCTGTACCGATACACAGTACACTGGCAGCTTTTAGGCGCTTCTGTCCTTCTAGTGCTACTTCCGGCAAAATCAGGTGTCGGGAGTAGCGTTCGTAATCGTCTTTAGTCAACTGGATTTCATCCAGATTGGGATTGAGCATAGTAGTTATCATCTGGGAGAGCGGGAATATTAATCCTATCGAAAAACTGTATCTTCATAGGATATAGAGAGTGGGGAAGACGAGTTTTCATCCGTGATGGCAGCGAAAACCACTACGAGTGACTATCTTTAAACTAAGCCGTTAAATTATATTTTCAATTGCCTCTGCTTGAAACTGATGATGATCATCAAGGCTCCAGCTTTCGAGTTCTCCAGCTTTGCCGTTTTGGACGGAAACTATTATATACGAGTATCCCTGCCAAGCGTATAGGCGATCGCATTCTGAAGGGATAGCAGGATGATCTGGGTGGGAGTGAAAAATGCCGATAATGTTCAGTGAGCGATCGCGTACTTCCCTTTGTGTTTTTAGCATAACTTCGGGTGCGATCGCATATTGTCGTCTTTTACTTTCTGCTGTGCGTTCCCCTGGAAACTCAGCAGCCGCTTCTGTATTCCAGGCATTTTCTGTTGGCATGACTTCTACCACAATTTTGCCACCATTAGCCAGATAGCCTAAAATTATACCGCAACACTCGTCAGGGTAAGTGCTTTCGGCATGAGTACGGATGGTTTGCAAGTGTTCTTGGCTAAGTCTAATCATCTCTGCATTTGTAATTTTGGTAACCTATAGCGATTCTTGCTTAAATATTAAGATATTGTCAGGCGATCAAGATTATAGTTGCAGCCACGCCCAACCCAGGTGTTAGCGTTGGCATAGCCTCTGGTAGAGAAGCTTATCGTACCCCTACGGGAATGTTGCTACGCATAGCAGATGCACCAGAAGCGATCGCAGCAGTCAAAAGTAAAAGACGTTGCATATTTGCGGGATGAATTGGCGGCTAGAACCAGTGAAACTTTGTTCCGCATTAAACAAAATCATCCCGTGATTCAGCAACGCCAAGTAAAAATATATATTTTGTATTACTCCTTCAAATATTTGCCTACTGCTTTCTGCTTTGTTATTGCCTAGAAACTAAAAGAATATGAAGAATACACAAAGTTCAGTATTTATATATAGACTTATCGGTCAATAATGTAAAGAATATGCAAAGATGCTGATTTCAACATAGACATTTAAGTAAAATATAGACTATGTATTTATTTTGAGACTATTGAGATATGATGTTCTCTATTTTCAAGCTAGACACCCACACAGAATAGCCTACAAGGAGGGCAGAAAAATTTCTTTCCTAAGCAAGAGTCAACTGTGACTATTTTCTCTTTTAGTAAGACTTAAGCATTGGCAAAAAAACCAAATATGAAGGGTGAGTTTTAGGCATTCAATTGTGAGATTTTTTGATGCTTGTTCAGTGATTTCTACTGAACAAAGATGATTAATTTAGCCTGAAATCACCGATTATCGTGAATATACACGCTGATTAATTTGTACAGTGCTTAAGACTTAGATAGTTTGAGATAGTTAGCAATGCTACGTAAAAGCCTTTTCATGAGGTGAATCTTCCAGAAATATTACTGTTCCTCAAGGGTGACGGATAAAGTATGCCGAAAACATCAAATTGAGGCGAATTTTTCTGCCGGAAAATAGCACTTACAGCAGGTTGAGAACTGAAGTTACTGGAAAAATCGATTTAGGTAGGTAAAAGTTATGGCAAATATCATTGGAACCAAGGGTAATGATACCCTAGTGGGTAGTAATGGCGCGGACACGATTAAGGGTCTTGCAGGCAACGATACCATCACAGGTAACGAGGGTGACGACACTTTGACTGGTGGTGGCGGCAAGGATACATTTGTTTACGACTACAATTACGACGGCAACTATGACACTGATACCATCACTGATTTCAATGGCGTAGGTAAAGGAACAAACCCGACAGCAGCAGTAATTGCCGAAGTGGACACCCTAAAATTCCTTGGTGCAGGCTTGACTGCCCGAAATCTGCTGCTCACCCAGAATGGCAACAATCTGGAAATCACCTTTGAAGCGGTACCATATACCAAAGTCATCCTGAAAGATTTCAAATTAGAAGACTTAGATAATCTGAAAGCTTCTGGTACAAGACCAGCTATTGGCAATATCCTGTTTGATGGGCAAACTAACATTACCGATAGTTTTGATGTCCTAAATGCCAACTCCACTGATCCGAGCATTGGCATCAAGAACACGGTGACCTTCCTCAATGACCTGGACAATAACATTACGGGTTTAGACAACTCAGATGATGTAGTGAATGGTCAGGGGGGTAATGACAAAATTGACGGTTTGAGTGGCAACGACTTGCTGCGGGGTGGTACGGGGAATGATACTCTCATTGGTGGTACGGGCAATGATACTCTCATTGGTGGTACGGGGAATGATACTCTCGTTGCTGGTACGGGGAATATGTTTGACTTGAATGCTAGCGATTTAACAGGCGATAACCTGCTGTCTGGGGGCGATGGCAATGATTTTCTTTCAGCCTTTGGCAACTACGACTCCAATACATATGGAGGAGATGTCTATTTTGCCTCTGGCAATAACACCCTCAACGGTGACGCTGGTAACGATGTATTAGGTCTTAACTATTCAAAAGGCGATAACCTGCTGTCTGGAGGTGATGGCAATGATTCTCTGTTTGCCTCTAGCAACACCTCAGGAAATAATACTCTCAACGGTGGTGCTGGTGACGATAACTTGAATGTTGACTATTCAACAGGCGATAACCTGCTATCTGGGGACGATGGCAATGATTATCTCTCTGTCTCTGGCTTCCAGTACTACTCTATCGTTGGTGCCTCAGGCAATAACACCCTTAACGGTGGTGCTGATGATGATTACTTGACTGCTGACTATTCAACAGGCCATAACTTCCTCTCTGGAGGCGTTGGTAATGATACCTTGAATGTTAACGCTTCAAAAGGTGATAACGTACTTAATGGTGGCGATGGCAATGATTCTCTTAGTGCCTCTGGCAATCCTACCAGATACGGCGTTGTTAACTCTTTAGGCGATAACACCCTCAACGGTGGTGCTGGTAACGATACATTAGATATTGACTTTTCAGAAGGCGATAACCTACTCAATGGTGGCGATGGCAATGATTCTCTCATAGCCTCTGGCTACGCTGACTATAACGCAGGATTCTCCACCGCTTTTGGCAAGAATACCCTCAACGGTGGCGTTGGTGATGATACATTGAATATTGATAATTCAACAGGCAATAATCTGCTGGATGGAGGTGATGGTAATGATTATCTCTCCGGTTCTGTCTACTACCGCAACGACTACGACCAAAGTTTTCATTTTGTCACATCAGGCAATAACACCCTCAACGGTGGTGCGGGGAACGATACATTGAATATTGACAATTCAACAGGCAATAACCTGCTCTTTGGAGCCGATGGCAATGATTCTCTTAGTGCCTTTGACGCCTCTGGCAATAACACCCTCAACGGTGGTGCGGGGAATAATACTCTCATTGGTGGTACAGGTAATGACTACCTCGATAGTGGTACTGGTAACGACCTGCTGCGGGGTAATGCGGGAAATGATACTCTCATTGGTAGTGGAGGTACTAACACACTCAACGGTGGCGCTGGTGACGATTACTTAAGTATTAACTCTTTGGGTTCTGACTCTTTTGATGTCTTTAATCTGCTCTCAGGGGGCGATGGTAATGATTCTCTATTTTCCTCTTTTTCCAATGGAGCAATCGGCTCCGGTTTAAACACCCTCAACGGTGGCACTGGTGACGATTACTTAATTGTTAATGGTCCTACTGGTGGAAACATCCTTAACGGGGGTGATGGAAATGATTATCTCTCCGTCTCTGGCTTCTCTAATTCTAATTATTATGGTAACACCCTCAACGGTGGCAATGGGAATGATACCCTCACTAGTGCCAATGGCAATGATATCCTGGTAGGTGGCAACGGTAATGATACCTTTGCCTTCAGTAGTTACAATGACAGCGTTAATAGTATTAATGACTTCAACGCCACTAATGACCTGATTCAGGTATCGGCTTTTGGTTATGGTGGCGTGTTATCAACACCTTCACTTCCGAAAAGTCAGTTTACCATCGGAACATCTGCAACGACCACTGCTCAACGATTTATCTATGACAACATTACAGGTGCGCTGTACTATGACCAAGATGGCAGTACGGGTGCATTTACTCAAGTAAAATTTGCACAATTATCTGCTGGATTGTCACTAACCAACAATAATTTTGTGGTTGTTTAATCATAATTAGCGTTCTTTTATCACTAAGCGGCACGCAATGGGAGGTTCTATTTTAAGCACCTCCCATTAGATTGTTGAATACAATTACTGCTAGCAGAGAATAAATGTTGGATTTTGTTCCTCAACTTTGGGCATGGGTGTGGATAGTTTAAAAGTGTTCATGTCTGCGCTCATAATTTTGGTAACCTATAGCGATTCTTGCTTAGATAGAAAACATTGCCAGGCGTAGGCGTAGCCCGCCGCAGGCATCGCTTAATCTTGATCATAGCCGCATCTACACCCAACCCAGGCGTTAGCGTTGGTATCGCCTCTGGTAGAGAAGCTTACTTACCATACCCCTACGGGGATCTTGCTACGTGTAGCGTTCCGCAGGAAAGGTATCGCTGCGATCAAAAGTCAAATATGTATTTTTTGATCAGTCCTTCGAGCATTTGCCTGCTGCTTTCTGCAAATAAATAATTGCCTATAAACTTTAAAAATGTGAAGAATAGACGAAGAGAAGTACTAATATATACTTGTCGGCAAATAATATCAAGAATATGTAAAGATTCTGCTGAAATCAGTATAAATGTCTAAGTAAATACGCTAGTATCTAGTCATTATCGGGTTATTTAAATGTTCCCTATTTTCAAGCTAGACACCCAGGGGCAATAGCCCACAACGAGGCTATAAAAATATCTATTCTCTATTAAGAGTTAATTGTTTGCTATTTTGAAGACAGTAAGACTTAAGCATTGATAACAAAACCAACTATCAAGTATGAGTTTTAGGCATTCCAGCTTGATTTTTCGAGGTTTTTTCAGCGAAGGCTGGTTTACAGCTATTTTCAGGCAAATAGACCACGCGGTAGGGGCGCAAGGCCTTGCACCCCTACGACAGATGTGGTTCAAATACATGGAAACTGCTGTAAGCTATGCCGAAGTTACTGAATCAAGGATAATTAAAAAAAGCCTGAAACTATGTATTTGACTAGAATGCACACGCTGATAATTGTGTACGGTGTATAAGATTTAGATAGTTCTCAATAGTTGGCAAGTGTTATTTACAAGCCATTTAAAGGGTGAATCTTCGAGAAATATTACTGATCCTTAACGGTGAAGTTAAACTATGCCGAAAATGTCAAATTTTGGCGAGTTATTTGTTCCCTAAAACAGCACTAACAGCAGATTGAGAACTTTAGTTACTGAAAAAATCGATTGAGGTTGGTAAAAATTATGGCAAATATCATTGGAACCAACGGTAATGATATCTTACTGGGCGGTAACAGCGCGGATACGATTAAGGGTCTTGCAGGCAACGATACCATCACAGCTAACAAGGGTAACGACACTCTGATTGGTGGCGGTGGTAAGGATAAATTTGTTTACAACTTGGGTGACGGTACTGATACAATCACCGATTTCGCTAGCATTGGTAAAGGTGTAAATCCCACGGCAGCAGTGATTGCCGAAGTGGATACCATCAAATTCCAAGGTACTGGCTTAACTGCCCGAAATCTGCTGCTTGCCCAAAATGGCAGCAATCTGGAAATCACCTTTGAAGATGTGCCTGATGCCATAGTTATCCTAAAAAACTTCAAATTAGAAAACTTGGAGAATTTGAAAGCTTCTGGAACAACACCAGCTATCGGTAATATCCTGTTTGATGGGCAAACTAGCATCACCTACAGCTTTAATATCTTAGATGCTAACTCTACTGATCCGAGCATCGGCATCAAGAACACGGTGACTTTCCTCAATGACCTCTCTAACAATATTACGGGTTTAGATAACTCAGATGATGTCATCAATGGTCAGGAGGGTAATGATAAAATTGACGGTTTGAGTGGCAACGACTTGCTGCGCGGTGGTACGGGGAATGATACTCTCATTGGTGGTGCGGGCAATAATACCCTCAACGGTGGTGTAGGTAACGATGACTTGAACGCTAACAGTTCAACAGGCAATAATCTGCTCTCTGGAGGCGATGGCAATGATTCTCTCTCCGTCTCTGGTTACCAGTACACCAAATACCCAGATGGCGGCGACCTTCGCTCGGCTGGCAAGAACACCCTCAATGGTGGGGCTGGTGAAGATAACTTGAGTGCTAGCGGTTCAACAGGCAATAACCTGCTCAATGGTGGCGATGGCAATGATTCTCTCTCCGTCTCTGGCTACTACCAAGGAAATCCTTACTTCAATAATGACTCTCGCTCGTCTGGCAATAACACCCTCAACGGTGGTGCTGGTAACGATACCTTGAGTGCTAGCGGTTCAACAGGCGATAACCTGCTCAATGGTGGCGATGGCGATGATTCTCTCTCCATCTCTGGCTACTACAGCTACACCCCCTACGAAGATCCTTACGAACCCCGCGACCTCTCCACCACATACGACTCTCGCTCGTCTGGCAATAACACTCTCAACGGTGGTGCAGGTAACGATAACTTGAATGCTAGCGGTTCAACAGGCGATAACCTACTCTCTGGGGGCGATGGCAATGATACTCTCTCTGCCTCTAATGCCTCTGGTAATAACACCCTTTATGGTGGTTATGGGAATGATATCCTCACTGGTGGCCGTGGCAAGGATAAATTTGTTTACAATTTGGGCGACGGCACTGATACTATCACTAATTTCAGTGGCATGGGTAAAAGAACCAACCCGACAGCAGAAGTCATTGCCGAAGTAGATACCATAAAATTCCAAGGTGCAGGCTTAACTGCCCGAAATTTACTGCTCACCCAGAATGGCAACAATCTGGAAATCACCTATGAAGATGAGGCTGATGCTAAAGTCATCCTGCAAAACTTCAAACTAGAAAACTTGGAGAATTTGAAAGCTTCTGGAGCCAGACCAGCTATCGGTAATATCTTATTTGATGGGGAAACTAGCATTATCGACAGCTTTAATGTCCTGGATGCCAACTCTACTGATACGAGCATCGGCATCAAGGACACAGTGACCTTCCTCAATGACCTCTCTAACAATATTACGGGTTTAGATAACTCAAATGATGTCGTTAATGGTCAGGGCGGTAATGATAAAATCAATGGCTTGAGTGGCAACGACTTGCTGCGCGGTGGTGCGGGGAATGATACCCTGATTGGTGGTGCGGGGAATGATACCTTGATTGGTGGTACGGGTAATGATACCCTGATTGGTGATAACCTCCTTTCTGGGGACGATGGCAATGATTTTCTTTCCGTCTCTGGCTACTACAGCTTCGTGTACGTAAACGACTACTACGACTCTCGCTCGTCTGGCAAGAATACCCTCAACGGTGGCGCTGGGGACGATAACTTGAGTGCTAGCGGTTCAACAGGCAATAATTTGCTTTCTGGTGGCGATGGCAATGATTCTCTTTCTGTCTCTGGCTCCTACGGAGGAGATCCCTACGCCTTTACGGACTCTCGTTCGTCTGGCAATAATACCCTCAACGGTGGTGCTGGTAACGATACCTTGAGTGCTAACGGTTCAACAGGCGATAACCTGCTTTCTGGTGGCGATGGCAATGATTCTCTCTCCATCGCTGGCTACATCGAATCCTTTCCCAGCGGAGATCCGTACTCACAACGCAACTCAGGCAGCACAATCGACTCTCACTCGTCTGGCAATAACACTCTCAACGGTGGTGCTGGTAACGATACCTTGAGTGCTAGCGGTTCAACAGGCAAGAACCTGCTGTCTGGGGGCGATGGCAATGATATCCTGACAGGTGGTTTTGGTAATGACACCCTCTATGGAAATAATGGTACTGATACCTTTGCTTTCAATAGTTACAACGAAGGTGTTGATCGTCTTTATGACTTCAATGCCACTAATGAAATCATTCGGGTATCAACTGCTGGTTTTGGTGGCGGGTTATCTATAGGTTCACTTTTAGCTAATCAGTTTACCCTTGGAGCATCTGCAACGACGATCGCTCAACGATTTATCTATGATAATTCTACAGGTGGACTGTACTTTGACCAAGATGGCAGTGCGGGTGCATTTGCTAAGGTACAGTTTGCACAACTATCTGCTGGATTGTCACTAACCAAAAACAACTTTTTGGTTGTCTAATCCTGATTATAACTCTTTCATCACTTTAGACATGGATTGTGAGGTGCTTACAAGAGCACCTCGCATTCGATTCATGAATGCAATTAACTAAAGCTGATTTCGCGCTTTGAGTTGCAGATATCGCTCAACTAACTGATCGGCAATTTGATTTGCTGGTGCATCTAGTATCAATACACCTTTTTGTTTCAACTGAGCAAATGCTACTTGTCGTTGCATTAATAAATCGAGTGCCACTGCACGGGCATAAGCATTTGTAACATCATCTGTGAAGGTGTGTGCCAGACGATCAACTTGCGGATCTCGCAGAGTAACGCAAAATGGGAGATAGCGGGGTGCTAGCTTGGAGAGTGCGGACAGGAGTTCTGTAGAAGCGGTGACATCAACTAAGTCGGTAATCACCACTACCAGCGCCCTGCGAGTTTGACGTTGCACAACATTTGTCACCGCCCCCAAATAATCAGATTCAAATAACACTGGTTGAATTGGAGTCAGGCGATCAATTAGCTGATTCAAATGATGTTGACCACGTTCTGGGGGAATCCACGTATGCATCTGGCGGTCAAATACACCAATACCCACGCGATCGCCTCGATGTAACCCCGCCAAAGCTAAGGACAAAGTTGCATTCAAACCCCAGTCAAATCGCTGCAAATTCTGCACTTTTGCTGTCATTAAGCGTCCGCGATCAAGCAATATCAGTAAAGTTTGTTCCTGTTCTGGTTCCAGAACCCTCACCAGTGGCGTTGCATTCCCATAGGCCCCAACCCGACGGGCGGTAGCTTTCCAATCAATAAACCGTAAATCGTCACCAGTGCGATAGTTCCGCAGTTCGGCAAACTCTGTACCAATACCAGTTTGGCGAGATTGGCGGATTGATCCTGATGATTGCAGTGTCAGACGAATTGTGAGCGATCGCAACCCCACTAAATCAGGATAAACTTTCACTGGCAGACTTTGGGGAATTTGCCAATCATCCCAAGCTAATCCCCAAAGTCCCAACTGTCGGACTTGAATATTTCCCCAAGGAAACTCTCCCCGCTGTGTTGGGTTGACGGTATACGTCAATTCTTGGGTGCTGTTACTCTTAACAATAGCCCGGAGTGCGGGTGCAGATACGCCAAACCCTGTTGGGTAGTAATCGCAGATTTCAATTAAGGCGTTGGCATTTGGCGATGTTACTTTTAGGATCACCGGATTATCCCGCCCAATCGATAATCGTGACGGTAATTCGCGGCTAATTTGCACGCGAGAACGCCGCACCCGTAAACCATCTACAACCATCAATCCGAGAACGATCGCATCAAATAGCAAAGTGATGGCGATCGTTGCTCTAATGCCGAGAAATAAGGATAGGATCGGGGCGTAGGCGTAGCCCGCCGTAGGCATCGCTATACCCAAAACCAACAATAAATAAACTCGTCTGGAAGGAACCATTTTTTCGAGTGAGAAGTTAGGAGAATGACGATTAGCTTAACCTACGTCATCATGGGCAAAGCAGTTAAAGAGGAAGTCTAGGACAATGTCGGTAACTGTCAAATTGCGGTTTTGCATAGCGTTTGGGAATTAAAAAGCTTAATAGCAATCCTAAATCAAACGCGCAGAAACAAGATCCTTATGCAGCGCTTAGGAGAATTTATTTTCCAAATAAACCAGAAGAAGTCTTAACGTTTAGCTTTAAGCTACCTCAAGAAACTGAGGACTACGGTCAAAGTACTGTTTATCTTGACCAATATAGTGGTAAAGTTTTGCGAGTGGATAGTTCTTTGAAAATGTCGTTAGGCGATGTCTAGCGACATTTTCAAAGCGGCTACGCATTCTCAACTCTTTTGGCCCTTTACACTTCGGTACTTTCTGGGGACTGCCATCCCGAATTTTCTACGTCTTCGTTGGGCTTGCACCATTAATTTTGTTCATCACTGGTTTTGTGATGTGGCGATATCGCTATCGGGCAAAAACTGTAGTTAGCGATTCCACAATACAAATGTCACACTCAGGTCGAAATTAACTGACAATTGAAATTGTGATGAGCAAAGCGCCCAAACATGGAAGTTCTTCCAAAGACTAGGCAGGGGCTACCTAATATCTGCATAAACTACTCCAGATAGAGGATACGCACGACCAATTCAAGGTTACGCCGCACAAGTTGGGGACGGTATGTAGGACTCAGATGTTCATCAATTTAAAATTTAAATTCGGTAAATGCAGCAGTGAAGGGTGTTGAGAATTTGAGTTCCTTGAATAGGGACTTAGGGTTAGCAAGTTGTAAACAAGTCGGAGTAGTTCATGTTGTGTACTCGGCGTTAATCTTCACGTAGTCATAACTCAAATCACAACCCCAAGCTTTACTTGCACCATGACCGTTGCCAACGCTGACTGCAATGATCACCGGATTATCTACTCGTTGAGCCTTGATAGTGCTTCTATCAAAGGATAAATCATTACTATTATTGGTGGCAATGAAGTCTTTGGGCAGGGAAGAATCAGCAGCAGTTTGTTTTAAATAAGCGCTTGCTGCTGCACGATCAAAGATTAAAGGTTGCCCATTTTCTAACATTAAAAAATTTCCTAACTTAATTTGCAGGTTTTCTTGCTCAAAGGGCACACCTGCACGTCCAGCAGCAGCGGCGATGCGTCCCCAGTTGGGGTCACGTCCAAAGATTGCAGATTTAACTAATGATGAGCCAGCGATAGTTTTGGCTATTTGCCGGGCTGAGAGTTCATCGTGGGCCCCTGTTACTTCCACTTCAATTAGACAGGTTGCGCCTTCACCATCACGAGCGATCGCTTTGGCTAAATGCTGACAAACTGCTGTTAACATGGCTTCTAATTTCTCTGATTCTGCGCCCAATTCTGTAATTGCTGGGGTGCGAGATTGACCATTTGCCAAGGCGATTAAGCTGTCGTTAGTACTGGTATCACCATCCACAGTAATCGAATTAAAGCTTCTATCAGCTGCTCTTGCTAACATCTGCTGCCAAAGAGTTGATGAAACCGCTGCATCACAAGTGACAAATGCCAGCATGGTTGCCATGTTGGGGTGAATCATGCCGGAACCCTTGGCAATACCGCCAATTCGTACCGGGCGATCGCCTATAGTTGTCTCTAGGGCAATAGATTTTGTTACCAAGTCTGTGGTGATAATCGCCCCGGCGGCAGCATCTGATCCTGTTTCTGATAGTGCTGCTATTACCTTGGGAATCCCGCTTCGCAAAGCATCCATCTTAATTCTTTGACCAATCACGCCAGTGGAAGCCAATAACACAGATTCAGATGGGATGTTCAGTGCTTGGCCTACTGCCATAGCCGATTCTAGGGTATCAAGGTAACCTTCAGTCCCTGTAGCGGCGTTTGCTTGTCCAGCGTTGCAGAGGATGGCACGAGCGCTATGTTTGGCTTGCAAGCGTTGGCGACAATATTCTACGCAGGCAGCTTTAACTTGGCTGGTGGTGAATACACCCGCTGCGATCGCTTCCACCTCTGAGAATATCAAAGCTAAATCTGGCAACCCGGAAGGTTTCAACCCTGCGGTAATTCCCGCCGCCTGATACCCCCTTGGTGCTGTGATGCCACCTCTTATTTTTTGCCAATCTGCCATTATTTTTCCTTACAACTATCAGGTTGGATAGGTCAACCCCTTTGGGGAATTCAAAATTCAAAATGACGCTCGCAGACTCGCTAACGAGCGAAGCCATGCCGCAGGCTTTACGCTGCGCTAACAAAATTCAAAATTAAAGTATTTCTACTTGTTGTGAGTTGATTTACTGATGGCAATAATAATGCACGAGTTGGCGATTAGCATAATTGTTTTTACCTTTCTTATGACGAAACACAAAAGCGAAAAAGGAGAGCCATTTGGGTCGCTCTCTAGATCATTACCATTTATTCTTTTTTTTACACCAATTAATTGATGATGCCAGGGTTAATACTTGTATTATTGAAATTATTTCTAATAATGTTATGAGTTTATCCGTAAATACCACAAAAATAAAAAAGAGAGCCACTTAGGCAGCTCTCCAGATCATCAGGGTGCATCTACTTACCACACTATATCATTTTATGTATGCGGGTTGTCACCAGTTTTTATGTGAAGATTCTGTGAAGAAGCACCGGGAAAATACTTACTTGGGGCATGGGGCAATTCAATTTTGGATAATGGAATTGATGATAGCGCAGCGTAAAGCCTGCGGCATGGCTTCGCTCGTTAGCGAGTCTGCGTACCCCTTCTCCTGACGGAGAGGCTGCGCCAACGGAGACGCTAGCGCGAACGGGGAAGCAAGCTACGCGCAGCGTCTCGTAAGAGAGCGTCTTTTAGATTAAATTTCAATCCAAAATATAAAATTCTTACTCCTGTGCCCCCCTCACTAAGTATTGTTGACTATGACAGACTACTAGGCGTTCAATTTTTTCTCCACCAATTCGTTAGTCAGCTTAGGATCAGCACGTTTGGCTGTCTTTTTCAGAACTTGTCCGACAAAGAAGCCTTTGAGGTTGGTGTTACCGTTACGATACTTTTCTAGTTCTTTGGGATTGGCGGCTATTACTTCATCAACGATGGGTTCTAGTACACTAGAATCGGTGATTAACTCCTGACCAGCAAAGGCTTTGTCTGGAGAAATACCACTGATCAAATCTGGCAACTTTTCTTTAGCTTGAGCATTGCTAATTTTGCCCGTTTCAATGCGAGTGATGATATCAGCTAAATTGGTGGGAGTCAGGGCGATTTCAGTAATACTGAGTTTTTGCTTATTGAGGTGGGCTGCGATATCTTGAGTAATCCAGTTTGCAGCAGCTTTCGGATTTGCTCCAGCTGCGATCGCAGTTTCAAAATATTCCGCTACGGGATGATCTTCTGTCAACACTCGCGCATCGTAAGCTGAAAGCCCCAACTCACTTTCATAATGATGGCGTTTTTGGGCTGGTAATTCTGGTAATTCGCTGCGCCATTGCTCTAATTGGGCATCTGACACCTCAATTGGTGCTAAATCTGGTTCGGGGAAGTAACGGTAATCGCTAGAGCCTTCCTTTACCCGCATACTACTTGTGCGTTGAGCGCCTTCTTCCCACAGCCGAGTTTCTTGGATAATGCTCGCGCCTGCTTCGATGGCGGCAATTTGGCGCTCAATTTCGTAGTCAATCGCCCTTTGGATGGCGTTGAACGAGTTCATGTTTTTAATTTCTACCTTAGTGCCAAACTCCTCTCGCCCCACCGGACGCACAGAAATGTTGACATCGCAACGCAGAGATCCTTCTTGCATATTGCCGTCACTCACGCCGAGATACCGCACAATCCGGCGCAACTCTTCGGCATATTCAGCAGCTTCTAGTCCAGAACGCAGGTCAGGTTCTGAGACAATTTCCACTAACGGTATACCTGCGCGATTGTAGTCTACCAGAGAATAGGAAGAACCGGAAAGGCGATCACTGCCTGCGTGTACTAACTTTCCAGCATCTTCCTCCATATGCAGACGCGTAATGCCAATACGTTTGCGAATGGGGTTACCCTCAGCATCTACCAACTCAATTTCTAACCAACCATGTTCTGCGATCGGTAGATCATATTGAGAAATTTGGTAATTTTTGGGTAAGTCCGGATAAAAATACTGTTTACGGTCAAATTTGCTATATCTAGCGATTTGACAATTTAGTGCCAAACCAGCCTTGACAGCGTATTCTAATACTTTTTCATTGAGTACAGGTAAGACCCCAGGTAAACCCATACAAACCGGGTCAATGTTAGTATTTGGGTCAGCACCGAATGCCGTAGAGCTATTAGAGAAAATCTTGGTATTGGTACTCAGCTGACAATGGGTTTCTAAACCAATAATCGCTTCATACTCAGTTTTTACGGTCGTAGCAGTGGTCATAATATCAATATTTCGGCATAATCCTTCTAGTGGTACTATTGTAGCGGCGTATTGAGTTGCCCTGAAGACGGTTATTTGGGTGAGTAATGCTTACCCTCTTGAGCTTGAAAAGGAAGATGCAAACCTAAGGTGAAGAAAATCTTAATCATTGGTTCTGGGGGTGCTGGTAAATCTACCCTAGCCCGCGAACTGGGAACCATATTAGGCTTAGAAGTCATCCACTTGGATGCTTGGTATTGGAATTCTGGCTAGGTTGAGACTATTACCAGTAACCAAAGATAAATTATTATAAAAAGGTATTAAATTCAATAAAGTTAAGTTAATAATTTTTTCCTTCTCTCTGTGTCCTCTGCGCCTCTGTGATACCCTGCGGGAAGCTGCTTTGCATCTACGTTAAAAAAGTTGACTTTGAGAAAGAGTTTTAGCCTTAACTGAACTGTATTGGGATTAAATTGGCAAATGATGTCACGGAGCAACTAATATTATGATTGATGTCAAAACAGCAGTAAATGCTGCCTATGAATACATAAAATCCCTACAATATCAAATGGGTTCTTCATTAGGAGATTTGAGACTTGAAGAAGTCGAACTTTCTGAAGATAAAACCTTCTGGTTGATTACTTTAGGGTTTGATGTTCCTAAAAAACCTCCTAAAAACCGATTGGAAGACTTAATTCCTATCTCTCTTGCTTCTACACCTGTGTTGTATGAACGAGAATATAAACTTTTTAAGGTAAATTCTCAAACTGGTGAAGTAGAAGCAATGAAAATTAGACAAGTATGAAAAATGTGATTAATTCCCTAATTCGTCGTTATTGCCAAAAAGGGGTTTTAATTGATACAAATATCCTGCTTCTCTTCTTAGTTGGGAGTGTCAATCAAGAACGAATAACTAAATTTAATCGAACCCAGCAATTTATACCAGAAGATTATGAGCTTTTGCTAGTATTTATTGCAAAATTTCAAAAGCTTGTAACAACTCCGAATATTCTGACAGAAGTTAATAGCCTTGCAAATCAACTTGGTGAACCTGAACGTTCTCAGTGCTTTGCATTATTTGCTCAATTTGCTAAAAATGTTGCTCTTTTGGATGAATACTACGTAAAGAGTTTAGATGCTGTTAATACTGAAAAATTTGTAAAATTCGGACTTACTGACAGTGGAATCTTAACTTTATCTAAAGGGAAGTATCTTGTACTAACTGATAACTTCAAGCTAGCAAATTATCTTCAGAGTGTAGAAGTTGACGTGATTAACTTTAACAATATTCGTATCTTTAACTGGTAGTAAAAATATGAAATTCAACCCTACGCCTAAAGCAATACGCTTGGGTTAGTAATAATTAGACCCAAAGATTCCCCCAACCTACCTACGCTAGTCTGCTCAACAGGGGGAACTCCCGCACACGGCTCGTTCTAATTCCCTCCTTTTTAAAGAGGGTTCGCGAGGATCAAGCCTTTACACGTCATAAGGGAATTAATTAAATAATTATTAAAAATATACATACACCCTTATTAATGCCTCAAACTCTTTAATAATAAATCAAACTATTAATTAAATATTAGCACTCAAGGCTTGTTAGTGCTAATTTTTGACTGAGGTTTAATGCCTATAATATAGACCAAAACTATACTTTTTTTAGATGCTTTAGTTACTTCTAATACATTATATTATAAAAACCTAAAGCTTTACTGCAAGTAATTTAAAACTGGGAGTACTAGGATGAAATACACTTTTGATATTGTAGGAGTATCTCCACTTTTACAGTTTTTTAATCACCAACAGCAAAATGAGCAAAAACTACCCTACCAAGGCGTGGAATACTTAGGAATGTATACGTGTACATTAGATACATTTCTAGAATCAGTGGAATCAGTTCCAGCAAAGTGGGGTTGGAA
This sequence comes from Nostoc sp., assembly GCF_036917395.1. GTDB lineage: Bacteria > Cyanobacteriota > Cyanobacteriia > Cyanobacteriales > Nostocaceae > Nostoc. The sequence continues at coordinate 101,940 of NZ_JBALDI010000043.1, read as the reverse complement.
TTTAGATCAAGTGGTAGATACCGTGATTCAGTTTTGGTTGAACAACTCAGACAGTATTCGTTATTGGAAAGTACGTTTAAGTGATGCTGGTAAGGATAATTTATTAGTCGCAAGATTGGCGGATATAACCGCCTTACAAGCTGAATTTGAATCGCTACTAGATAAGAAGTGGTGAAGAGATACGTAGAATTGAAGAAGAATTATAGAGCGGAGCAACTCCTGCTCCGCCTCCAGTTAAAATCAGTAGTTTTCTCTATTCTTCTCATTTTCAAGTGCTTTGAGAATTTTGAGATATAAATTTTCTACTCTTTTCGTCTGAACTTCACCAAATGAAGCATAGTGGAAAATTTAACAGTGTGTCTACGCCCATTAATTTTAGGCACGTTATTGTTCATTTCCAACTGATTTTTGAGAGTATTTTTTCAGACATTAATGTTGACTTTACCACTGATACGGACTTTACTTCTGTGTATGCATACAAATCATGCAAACCCAATACTTGCCAAACTTTCTGCTTGAGCTTTGTTGTGTGCTGGAAACAATTGCAAATTAAGGTTTTGAGATTCATAGCCACCTGAAAATTCCAACTTAGTTGGTCTAAAATATAGCGTTAAGTGTTGACAATATATAAATAATCGAATAACAAGGTGGCAGCAGCATTAAAAAAAGCGTTAGTGCATTCCTACCTAGAAACTAATTGACGCCCTTCATGAAACTTCATACGGATAACATAATTATGCCAGAAAATACGGATAACAAAGCTACTAAATCAGACAATCAAGCTATTGCCTATAAAGAACGCCTCAATTCTTGGGCGATCGCTCGTCTACTTCCTAATACACAACGGGAAATTGTTGCTCGCTTCCGCAGCCGTTCTGATGCCGATGGCTATATGCGGCACCTCCCCCAGGAAATACCAAATGCTTCCTACATGGTTGTTTTTGATTGTCAACACCAAGAAGCTGTCATTTAAAGTATAAGTATAGGCAATAGACCTATCTTGAAAATAGGGAACAGCTTACAGGTGATAGGGAACAGGGAAAGAGATTTTCGTTCTAAATTGTGTTCGCGTAGAGGGTGCTTTGTCCTGACTCTGTTCATGAGCGTCTCTTGCAAAAGGTACTTTTGCACTCTTGTGGTGAAAAGGGAAGGGTTAAAGGGGAAAGAAAATTCAATCCCTATAACCCTTGCTCTTAATCCCCACTACCCTTTTCTTGTAGATCATAGGCGTAGCTTGCTTAAAAGTAGCGGTACAAGAAGTCTGCCTCTGGGCGTATACGCACTTATAGTAAAGTTAGGGCATGATAAAAGAATTAAAAATGCGTAGGCGTAGCCTACCCTTAAACATTGCTTACACTCCAGATTGCAATTCACCAAATTTACGATGTTTAAATTTTGGATAATGGAATTGTTGGCGGAGCCTCTCGTAAAGAAGATTCAAAATCCAAAACTTAATGCATGTTTTAGAGCAGGAAAATTTAAACGTAAGACTAATTCTATTATCCAAAATCTAAAATTAATTGACAAGCAAGTAACTTGATTGCTGGGGTCAATCTAAATTTTATTATCTAAAATCCAAAATTAATTGACGCTTCACTTAAAAATTCTGGATATTGCCAACGAGTATATTGACCTTTGTATTCTACCTTTCCAAATCCGAGTTTCTGAGCCACCTTTGATAATTCACCAAACAGTAAGCCTTTGCGCGTCTATGTTGGTGAGCGAGTAACTTCAAGTTTATTTGCATCAGCGACACATTAGCGATCGCGAGTGCGTTTGGTAGAAAAGCCTAGTACAGCAGGCGCATAAATCCACCTACCATCTCAATCAACAAGACTTGGGGTAAAATCCCCTTGTTAAAGGTAGCCAAACTTTTACCACAGTGTACTAGTACGGACAATTCCATTCTTACATTAGCGACCCCACACCCCGAATTCCTCTAGTAGCAGAGTATAATATTCACCCCAAAGAAGTTTTGAATTCACTTCCATAGTTAAACTCGTAAAGTAATCTGCAAAGAATTGCAACCTTCGCCAAATATCTTCCAGTCAGGACAAAAGCAGACATTAAAAAGCGCCAAAATTGAGCCTAAAATGCTCCAATCCTTGTGAGATATCGTCAGAGGAGATCCTGTTGCATTTGCTGAACTAATTGAGTGTTATCTGACAGAAACACGGAGACTGATGCAACATATTAGCACAGCGATCACAAATGAGGATGCCCAGACTATATGGAAGACAGCCCACCAACTCAAGTCCAGCAGTGCTTCTGTTGGAGCGATCGCCCTGGTGCAGCTTTGCAAGCTGTTAGAAGCACAGGGACGCAGCAGTAAATTAGAAAACAGCTTAGAATTATTTTCACAACTATATCAGGAATATGAACAAGTTAAAACAGCCTTACAAAAAGAACTTGTGAAGGAAGCACCATGAAAGCCAATGCTCAAGAAAGTCAATCTTTAGTTCTAATTGTTGATGATGAACCTTTAATCCGCCTGATATTGCGACATTTATTGGAGCAGGAAGGGTATCAAATAGCAGAAGCTCAAAATGGTATAGAGGCAATAAATGTTTTTAAGCAACTCCACCCCGATATAGTACTCCTTGATGCCATAATGCCGGATATGGACGGGTTTGAGTGTTGCACTCAGTTACACCGTCTTGATTGTAGCAAGCACACTCCAGTTTTGATGATTACAGCACTTAAAGATCAAGAGTCAGTTGACCGTGCATTTGAAGTGGGGGCAACAGATTATATTACCAAACCGATTGACTCGATTCACTGGCCAATTTTGCGACAACGGGTAAAACGCTTGATTCAACAATCTCAGTTACAGCAAAAACTGGAAGCCGTTAATGTGGAATTGCAGCGATTAGTTACTATCGATGGATTAACTCAAATAGCTAACCGCCGACGGTTTGAAGAGTATTTTAACCAAGAGTGGCAGCGCCTGAAATGGGAGCAACGGCCCCTTTCGCTGATTCTTTGCGATGTTGATTTCTTCAAATTATATAACGATACTTATGGTCATCGGGTAGGCGATCGCTGTCTTCAAAAAATTGCTAAAGCTATCAAAGATATTATTAAATGTCCCGCAGACCTTGTTGCCCGTTATGGTGGGGAAGAATTTGCTGTGATTTTACCTAACACAGACACTGAGGGGGCGACTCATGTTGCCGACAAAATTTGCCATGCTGTCCGCACACTAGCAATTCCTCATCAAAATTCCCAAGTTAGTCCTCATGTAACCATTAGTGTCGGATTTACGACAGAAATTCCTCAGCCAGATTCTGACTTGGAAGAAATGATTTCCGCAGCGGATGGGGCGTTGTATCAAGCAAAGGCAGCAGGACGCGATCGCTTTATACAAAATATTTTACTACCCAAAAGTAAAAATTCCGGCTAGTGCGCCAAACTTCAGACATTTTCACCCTATTTTCAATGTATCGGCTTGTATGTATCGTCTGCTTATTCTATGCCTTGAAAATGCTCTTCCTCACCTTTAAACCATTCATCGAGGACGGATCAATTAGATGATCATGTTGCAGCCGACCCACAACAATAGCAGAATGAATACCAATACGTTCTGCAAAATCAATCACATCAGTTTCATATTTAAGATTCGCTAATTCCCCCTCATACTCAGGTGGGATCAAAAATTCCCGCGACCATTTATCTGCTTGGCATTCCTGCTCCGATTTCCAACTTTCCCCACTATTCCATTCATCAAGAAAAATATTTTCCTTATCATGTAGCAAAATATGTGCTGCTTCATGGAAAAAATTAAACCAGAAGCAGTCATTGGTTTTGCCGTAAAGCGAAAGTTGAATCAGTGCTTTATGCAAGTTTAACCACCGGGCAACACCACTGACGTGCGCTCTCTTTATTGATGGTACTAAAACAAGCACAACCCCTGCTTCCCAGCACAACTTTTGCATCTGTGGTTCAAACTCTTCTGGCGGTAACACCGTCAAAGTGCGAATTTGCCGCACTGCCTTTTCAAATTTTGGTTTACTATACTTGGGAGAGTCTAGTTTTTCTGCTGTTATTTCCCCCAACCGTAACCAAGTGGAAATAGCACCAACATCACTTTGCTCTTCGCGTGTCCGACGAAAAGCAACTTCCATACCTGCATAATAATTGTGCCAATCTTCCGGCGAGGCAACACCGAAAAATTGCAGTAACTTTTTTACCAAACCAGGCTTATTCTTATCAATTAAACGGCACTTAGGAATTACACCTTGGTTCATCAATTCTTTGACTGGTAACTGATCTAACCAAGATGTCCACCCCTTTAAGCGGTTTTCTTCTTCTATCCGTGCTAAACCAGCGCGATATTGGGCTTCACGATTAAGCCAAAATGCTGTTGTACTCCCTAAAACTCGTTCTAGCTTCAGGGCTGTTTCTTCGTTGATGGGTGCTTTGCCGTTGATGAGTAGGCTGATATGTTTGGTAGTGTAGCCTAACCGCTCTGCTAACTGTACTTGTGTCCAATCACGCTCTTCTAATATATCAGCGATGGTATCACCGGGAGGAGATACCCAATCTGGAGTAAAGGTACGGGTTGTCTCAATCATGGTAATCTTCAATGGAAACAATACAAACAACAGTAACTTTTGACCGATCAATGCTTCCATCCTCGGTAAGGGGGATGGAGTCGTTGTCTGGTTTAAATACAAGTCGTTTACCACCTTCTAGGTTTACTGCAAATTCACCTGCACGATCTCCTTTTAAGGGATGGGGATGACCTGCAAACAATTCCTTGAGACAGCTAACAGCTGCAAGGTCAGCCAATCGGGCTGTCAATTTATTGGCACAGTTTACACCCAATTTTTTTTGCGCTAAGTTTTGTTGTTCGCATAGCTTTTGCAGTTTGCTGTTAGCGAAGGTGATTTCCATGCGTTACCAGACTAATATAAGTTTACCATTTTGGTAAATAAATTTGTTATGTTTTTAAAGAATCTAGGATATCAACTAATCAGCAACGCCTAAAAATCTACCCCCCGTTTGAGTTCTACACCTTGATTGGCATAGTGTTTGTGACAGTAAACCTCAGAATGAACGCTAGCCAAGTCGAAGTATGCTGGTTGATTTTGGCAGCGACCAGTGATAATGATTTCGGTGTCGCGCGGTTTGCGGAGCAAAGCTTGGACAATGGGTTCAACGGGGAGTAATTCTAAGTCAACAGTGGGATTGAGTTCATCAAGGATAATAGTTTTATACAGTCCAGAAGCGATCGCAACTTTAGCGATTTCCCAACCCCGTTCGGCTTCTACGTAGTCTAATTCTTGCCGGGAATTTCGCCAGACGATCGCATCTCGACCACAGCGCTGATGATCCACCACTTCTGGATATGACTGCTGCAAAGCGGCGATCGCTGCGTCTTCTGTATACCCGCTACCACCTTTAAGCCACTGCATAATCAACACACGGGTAGACCCGGGATGATTAATTCCTCTACCAATTGCCTGTAAAGCTTTGCCCAAAGCACTGGTAGACTTGCCTTTCCCAGCACCGGTATAAATTTCAATCCCTTCAAGTAAGAGGGCTTTAGCTGTTGGGTGGTGATGAGGTTTCATTTCTGAGTGCAAATCTGCAATATCGAGCAACTTTTGCGGCGCAGCGCGTCCGGTGGCGATGATTTCTAACTCTTGGGGTTTGGATTTTAATGTCTTTACCACTTCATCCACTGGTAGCAAACCTAGATCCAGAACAGGGTTAATTTCATCTAAAACCACAACTGAATATAAACCACTGGCGATCGCACCTTTGGCTACATCCCAACCCCGCTCCGCTTCATCTCGGTCAAAGGGGGTAATTTGCTCATGCCCAAAAAATTCGGCTCTGCCAGTGCGAACCTGGTCAATTAAATGGGGAAAACCGCGCTGTAAAGCTGCGATCGCGCCATCTTCATCATAATCACGTTCCGGCCCTTTTAAAAACCGCAGCAGTAAAACCCGATTAGAATTGCTAGGCGTATTTATCCCCAAGCCAATGGAGCGCAAAACCACTCCCAAAGCCGCTTGAGACTTACCTTTACCCACCCCATCGTAGACGTGAATTTGACCAATGAGCCGCTCCTGACGCATTTGCGCCGTCCGAATACCAATACCGTTCCTTGTCATCTTTGGAAAAGCTATAACGTGGCAATCTTTAATCTTACCTAACGTCTTGTACTCTCATCTGAGAAACTGCCCCTCTAGCACGCTCGTACAAGCATCAGCTTGATACATTAACAATATCAATAAAGGAATACTGGCACACCAACACGGTAAAGGACAAGAACAATGTGATAATTTCCCCCATCACCCTCACTATCCCAGTTATACTCTCTACAGTTAACCCTTACCGTTGACCATTTATGCCTGAAAATTGGATACTTCCCAGGATTTTTCCCATTGGTGGAATTCTGTTTGACTTTTTATTTGTACTGATTGCCATCCCCATCGAGGCATATGTTTTCCACAATCGACTAAAATTTGACAAAAAATCCAGTATTTTTTATGCCATTTCTATCAATCTGTTTTCTAGTGTGATTGGTTGGATCATATTTTTTGTATCAGAACCAATGTTGCCGATCCAGGTGAAATCAGAATTAATTAACTATATGTTTTTTAATAATTTTCAATCACCGAAAACACAAACGTTAATAATCTTAACTGCTTTTGGAGTTTTCTTTGCTACTTTTTTGATGAAATTTTTCCTTTTAAGAGGATTACTACTATTATTAAATGAATCATTTGCTAAAAAAGAAGAGGATACTCAAACATCTCAACGGCGGCGTTGGCGGAGTTTTAGCAATCTTAGATTACAAAGTACCAATTTAGTCACTACTACGTTAATAGCGAATTCTGTAAGTTATAGTGCTATCACCATTATTTTATTGTTTCGCTCAAAGTAGGAAGAATTTACTTTAAAGCAAAAATAGTGATTAATCAGGTGTGGTGAGGAATATGAATACGCTATTTAAAGATGTATTTGGGCTTTTAAAATTTGCTGAAGGACTTTATGAGGGAATTAGAAAAGTATTAGTTCCACCCAGAGCTTATTCCTGGCAGACATTTATTTATCTGAGTGTTTTTTCTTGGGTACTTTCATATTGTGCTACAGGTTATATCAAAGATATAATTGCCTTTTTCGGTTGGTTATTTTTAATTGCTGGTACAGCTTGGTATACAACTGAAGATCCTTTAAGGGTTCCTGGTACTTTTATGCCAGTCGGGGCAGTGATCACTGGATTCTTAGTTAGCGTTTTTGCCTTTGGAAATCAACAGGATGTAATTACATCAAGAACAATCGTTTTTTGGCCGACAATTTCAGCATTAATTACAGCAATACCAGAATTTATTGAAGGAACTGATACAGACTCTAAAGCTCGAATTCCTAAGCCAGAAGACCGCCAAAGAATCATAATTTTAGTTGCTAGTAGTATGCTGCTAAGTTGTTGGATTCAGTTTTTCTTTGTGATGGATAATTGGTTTCAACAATATCCTAGTTTGCAGGCAGATACTTTTAAACGTAGTGCCTTTGTTGTCAGAACAGAAGAACGAGTAAAAATACCGCAAAACGGTGTTGTAATTCTAGAAAAACTTCAACCAATAGTAGTAGAAGAAATAGCTCAAAGACCTTGGTCAGAAGTAGAAAAATGGTTGCTAGATGCAAAACAGCGGGTAAGAACTCTGGGTACAGAAGTAATTCAAAAAAATCTGGGGAGATATGAAGAGAAGGAACTATGGCACGTTGAACCGCGTGTAGCTAATACTAAGTCTGGATATATATTAGATTTATTAAGTATTTGGATAGGCCCAAGTTCTAATCCACGGGGCTATTACTTGAAAAAATCTTGTCGGATTGAACCAGTTGCGGCAACTAACAATTCAGGGAATAAAATTACAGTTGCAGAAATTGAATGCGATCGCATCAATAAATTAATTGCTGGATCACCGCCTCCGCAGCAGTAACTCAACTTTTGATTTTAGATTTTAGATTTATTCTCGCATTTTAATTCGGGGGCAACTTTTACAAAAGGTGTAAGGGACAGACATTTTTAAATTCTTTGATTTTGAATTATTCAAAATTTAAAATATAAACTTCTGTGAGATGAAAAGATGAGGGAAAAATGAGAAATGACTATTAACAGAATTTTTGTATTGGCAAAGAATGTGTTTCAGGAAGTGGTACGCGATCGCATCTTATATATTATTGGTTTTTATGCGTTAATACTTGCCACCGCTTTCCGTGTCCTTCCTGAATTTGCAGCTACGACTGAAGACAAAATTTTTTTAGACTTTGGGATGGCGGCGATGAATGCCATCGGGCTAATTGTGACGATATTTGTTGGTACGGGACTGGTTAATAAAGAAATTGAAAAACGCACTGTCTTAATGTTAATTGCTAAACCTGTCAGCCGCAGCGAAATTATCGTCGGCAAATACTTGGGTTTATCCGCAGTACTAGCTGTACTTATCGTCACGATGACAGCAATTTATCTGATATTTCTGCAATTTGGTAACATTCCTCATCCAACGGTGAGCATTTTAATTGCGGCAATTTTCTTATTTTTGCAGTTATCATTAATTACTGCTATAGCTATTACCTTTGGTGTTTTTACTGCTTCTTTGCTAGCGACTATTTTAACCTTTGCAGTATATTTAATCGGAAATATTACTCAAGATTTAGTACAACTTGGTCGTCTTAGTCACAACCTCGGTATGGAACGTCTAACTCAAGGTTTGTTTCTTATCTTACCAAATTTATCTCGATTAGATTTGAAAAATGATGCTGTTTATGGTCTGCAAGCACTACCTGACACAACTGCACTGATTATGAATGCTGGCTATGGCTTACTTTATAGTGCCATGTTGTTAGCGATCGCTATTTTTATCTTTTCACAACGCGAATTTTAGTCATTGAGCAGAAGAACAAACAGAAAGTTATTCTCTCCTAACTCTGCTAATTTTAGATTTTAAATTGAAGCAAAAATCTAAAATCTAAAATTGAATCACTCCTAACTCTTTTAATAAATCACTATTTGAGGCTGCTTAATTGTGCCATCAGGCATGATAGTATTTCGGAACTTCGCATAAATCAGGTTTGTTTCCCAAAGGTTTGCCTTACTCAAGTTGGCCTTGGTTAAATTTGCCCATGTCAGGTCTGCACCAGTTAAGTTAGCCTCAGTTAAATTAGCTTCTAGTAATTTTGCTCCACATAGCTTTGCTCCTGTAAGATTTGCTCTAACTAAGTTAGCTTCAATCAGTGATGCTTCAATTAATTTTGCTTCACTTAGGTCTGCTTCTCTCAAATCTACATCACACAAAGAAGCACCCCAAAGATTACTATTTGTGAATTTTGCCCGCCATAAGAAAGTTCCGCACAAATTTGCTCGTGTTAAATCAGCATTAATCAAATTAGCTTCACACAAAGATGCTTCATACAAATTAGCTTCACGTAAGCTAGCTTGCATCAAATTTGCGCCACTTAAATTAGCACGAGTGAGGACACAGCCACACAGATTTGCATCACGCAAATCCGCTCCTATGAAGTTAACACCACTTAAATCAATTCCTTTCAGGTCGATTCCACTCAAGTCACATCCACTGAAATCTCGGCGCTGAAAATATTTATTTGTAATTTGACTTAATATAAATTCCTGCTTATCAGCATAATTTTTCATGGTATTCACCTCTGGGTGTAATTTATCTCAAAGATCGAGTAGATAGTTACCGTATATTGAGAGTACACCCCAAATGCAGATCAGCTCAGTAAATAATCAAAAATAAATTCTTAAAAAATCGCCAATTACCTGAAAATACGCTTTTGAAGTGGTTTTTAAAACAAAAAATGCTGACATAGGTCAGGAAACATTGATAAGTCAGGTTGGTAAGGTGGGTTACGCTAAAGACTAACGCACCACTTTACTAAGGTTGATAGCGAAGGCTAAAGTAAAAACCAAGCTCCTTGAGGTTTGCGCTTGATATAGTCTTGACCAAATTTAATTACACTGGTACGGCTAACTCCATTGGTGTCAGGGCCAATACCAAAGGGGGTTGCAAGGTTATCGAAGAGAAAAGTTTGACCATCCTCATAGGTAAATCCCAAGGATAGGGCAAATTCAACTCTTGGCGATCGCAATTATCCCACTCTTACAGCTATTTTCACGTAAATAGACCACGCGGTAGGGGCACAGCAATGCTGTGCCCTTACGACAGATGTGGTTCAAATGCATTAAAACTGCTGTAATCACCTCATTTCTGCTTGCCACCGACTATATTTTGGAACAAATCCCCTATTTACGAATTACGATTTATTTTAATTACTAGTCAGTTTTTCAACTTGGAATTTGGAATTGCTTATGTCTAACCTACCATCACTGAATACAGAAACAATTTGGGCAATTCTTGACGAGAAACTTGATGATGCCACAGTCAACCAGTTGCTATGGCATTATTTAGGCTATCGCTATGATTCTTCAACTGCACAATGGGACACTAGCCAAGTTGCACCAGAATGGCAAGATGAGTACCCACAACCACCAGATTTCATTGAATCTCGCCCTGCAACAGTCAAGTTGACTCGTTCCATTCCTACTGAAAATAAACAAATGCTAAAAGAAAAACTGGGTTTCAAAGGTTACAAAATTGGTGAATTTGGGCCTCGACAAACTCGCAGGGCGACGGCGGCGAATTGGTTGTTAAGTTATCTGCAACAAACTAACGGCAAAATTGAGTAATCTCATGCAACAGATATTTATAGCAATCCTAAATCATTTCTGAGAAACCAGCTCCCCGACTTCGTAAAAGTTGTCGGTGAGCTAAGGGTTGCAATTATCACAAATTAAATCAGATTGCTCTAGTAAAAAATATCTTATTATTACCAATATTGTTCTCATTCCCGAATATCTGCTGTTTTATAACTTAATAAAAAGCTCTTAATTTATTTAATAAAATCTTGCAGTCGGGTACAATAATATTTGAATTTTACTAGTATCATCAGACCAAATTGCAGTAAGTAAATTTGAATATTAATCAAAAAATAAATGCTATAAACATTCAAAAATTGTAAGTAAATAGTTAATTTTTATAAAATATTTATTAATTATTCCTGAAGATAGAAGCATTAGTTATATAATTATTTCTCTAGATTGATTTGCAAATTCAATTGAGCATCAGAAAATATTCTTATCAACCATTGATATTACAAACACTTTTATGGCAAAGCCAATTGAATTTAATTTATTTGCACCTTACAACAAAGGAGCCGCATTAATTGGTTCTTTTTCTGATTGGCAAGAAATTCCAATGGAAAAAGGTGATGATGGTTATTTTCGTACAAGTGTTGAACTAGAAGACGGCATTTATAAATATAAATTTCGCATCCAGTCAAATTCATGGTTTTTGGAACCAGAACAATGGGTTGATGTCACAGACCCCTATGCAACTGATATAGATGAACAAAGTGGAAAAGATGATGGTGTTATCCAGGTAAAAGATGGCAAAAGAATTACCGATACATACGTTTGGGAACATGATGATAAACCTTTACCTGCTGACCATGAATTGGTAATTTATGAATTGCATGTCGGTGACTTTTCTGGTGGCGAGGATGACCCTTATGCACGAGGCAAGTACAAACACGTTATTGAAAAGTTAGATTATCTATGTGAACTCGGAATCAACGCTATTGAGTTGATGCCACTTAAAGAATATCCTGGTGATTATAGTTGGGGTTATAATCCTCGCCACTTCTTTGCAACAGAATCTAGTTATGGTTCTACTGCTGGATTGAAAAAATTGATTGATGAGTGTCATGCTAAAGGTATTCGTGTAATTCTTGACGGGATTTATAACCACTCAGAAGCATCTGCTCCTTTAACACAAATTGACCACGATTATTGGTATCATCACTCTCCCCGTGACCCTGGTAATAACTGGGGACCTGAGTTTAATTATGAACATTATGACGAAAAATTAGATATTCATCCTGCGTGGAAATTTATTGGTGATACAATCCGTTTTTGGATTGGGGAATATCATCTTGATGGTATTCGCTATGATGCAGCGCGGCAAATTGCTAACTACGACTTCATGCACTGGATTGTTCAGGAAGCCAAAAAAACTGCTAGCATGAAGCCTTTTTACAACGTTGCCGAACATATTCCTGAAACTCCCAGCATTACCAATGTAGATGGCCCAATGGATGGTTGCTGGCATGACAGTTTCTATCACTGTATTTTAGAACATATCTGCGGTGATACATTTGATTTAGAGCGTCTCAAAGATGTCATTGACTGTAAGCGCCAAGGCTTCTTGGGTGCCACTAATGTAGTAAATTACCTTACCAACCACGACCATAACCATCTCATGGTTGAATTGGGGAACCGTGAAATTTTTGACGAAGAAGCCTTTAGGCGGGCTAAATTAGGAGTATCAATCCTAATGACTGCTATTGGTGTACCTTTGATTTGGATGGGAGAGGAATTTGGCGAGTATAAACCTCAACAACCTGAATCAGCCAAAATTGATTGGACGCTGTTAGGTAATGATTTAAATCGTGGTTTATTTGAATCATACAAAGGCTTAACCAACCTGCGTAAAAATAATCATGCACTCTACACAGAAAATATTGATTTTATCCATGAAAATCCAGAGGCAAAAGTATTAGCTTATACTCGTTGGAATGATGAAGGTTCTCGTGTAGTCGTGGTAGCTAATTTTTCAGAAAATTTTCTAGGTGACTATCATGTTCCTAATTTAGCAAGCGGTGGTACATGGCACGAGTGGACAGGGAATTATGATGTCGAAGCTAGTGACGATGGTATCATAGCTGATTTGGGACCATACGAAGCCAAAGTGTTTGTATGGCAGTAATGATATACACTATTGCTGAGTCAGTAGTCCAATAGGAAAGAAAAGGGGAAACATTTTTCCCCTTTTTCAGTTATTATTTTATTCATATACAGTTTAATTAGAAATTTGTCAAGCAGAAAACAGGCTATTTTAAAATATCATCGGTTTGTGTTACACTTTTGAGTTGAAGTGCGGATATAAAATTGCCAAATCATCCCCATGCACAATAAATTATTTAATAGTAATATCGACAACACTAACATCGAGAACGATCGCATTTTATTAACTCCCAATGAAGTCAAATCAAAATTACCTTTAACACAAATAGCTGAACAAAGAGTTTTAGCATCTAGACAAGAAATAGAACATATACTGGATTTTCAAGATCGCAGAAAATTTATAGTAGTTGGCCCATGCTCAATCCACGATCCGAAAGCAGCGATCGAATATTCTGAGAGATTGAAAATATTGGCCGAGCGAGTTAAGGATAACTTGCTACTAGTTATGCGAGTGTACTTTGAAAAACCAAGAACAACTGTAGGCTGGAAAGGATTAATTAATGATCCAGATATGGATGATTCTTTCCATGTAGAAAATGGTTTGTTAATTGCCCGGAACCTGTTATTAAAAATTACAGAGTTAGGATTACCTGCTGGCACAGAAGCACTAGATCCAATCATCCCTCAATACATTAGTGAACTGATTACATGGTCTGCCATTGGAGCACGCACGACCGAATCACAAACTCACCGCGAAATGGCAAGTGGGCTTTCGATGCCTGTAGGTTTCAAAAACGGTACTGACGGCAATATTCAAGTAGCTTTGAACGCTTTACAATCAGCTATAAGCCCGCATAATTTTCTGGGAATTAATCAAAACGGACAGGTCAGCGTATTTAAAACTAAAGGTAATGCCTACGGTCACGTAATTTTAAGGGGTGGTACTCAGCCCAACTTTGATCCAGCAAATGTCAAACTGGTTGAAGAGAAATTAAAACAGGCAAATTTATCACCGAGAATTGTGATTGACTGTAGCCACGGCAATACTAATAAAGATTACAAATTACAAGGTATTGTCTTAGAAAATATTATTCAGCAAATAGTGGATGGTAATACATCAATAGTTGGCATGATGTTGGAATCCCATTTGTATGAAGGTAGTCAATCAATTACTGCTAAACAAGAAGAATTAAAATATGGTATTTCTGTAACTGATAAATGTATTGGCTGGGAAGAAACTGAAAAAATTATTTTGGCTGCTCACGAAAAACTTAAGTAAATACCATAGCGGAGATTTTCAGAGGCTTTGAATCTTACTCCCCAATCCTAGTAGGGCTTGTCATTACCCAATATATGACAATCCCCCCTTGGAATTCTATTCCAAGGCTAATAGCTTGAATTCCTCTCAAGAGAAATAAACAAGAATTTTATATTATGTCCGCTTGATTACTTATTAAACCTGAAGAACCCCACTCCACCAAAGCTACGCTTTGTCTTCCCTAAGACCAAGCGGGGCTACGATATACACACAAGTCGAAAAAAGCTCGATTTCCCATTGTTATCTCGTTTCTCTCGTTCCTATGCTCTGTATAGGAATGTTGGTGTTACACAACAAATATTGTGGTAAATATGACCCTGAATTCTACTGTGGTTTTTTTTGAATTAACGATGTCTACGACAAGCTTGTTTACGAGATGCTATGCGTAGCTTGATTCTTCGTGTGGGTACGCTTACGCAAGCAAATCTACTAAACCTGTAATGCCTTAAACCACTTATTTAAAACTGTACTGATGGTTTTCTTAATCTGATGCTTACGACTCCATTTCTGGAATGCCATTTCATACTCTTCGCCTTTGATTTGAAAGGTATTCCAAACATCCAGCCCTACAGGTAATCCGCAGAATAGCAAAATGTATAGCGACCAAGAAATTCCGCCACCAGTGATCAAATCGACCAGTATCAAAAAGCCATTGAAAATTGCATAATTCCCTAGACGCTTCTGAAATCTTCTGATGCGGTAGGTGTCAAAAGCCTTTCGCTGTTGGACTTGACCCTGTTGTACTAACCAATCATGTTGGGCTAATTTTAAAGACTCGGGTGAAATTTCTAACTCAGCAGCAATTTCTAATATCTGTTCATAAGAAAATTCTGTGTCTTTGTCATTAGCTTGACGAGCGATCGCTAAGTGCAGAATCTGTTGGACATCTTCTTGGCTATAAGAGCGGATGCTTTGAGGTTCAAACGCTGTCATAATTCTTTCGCTTATATTAGTTTTAATAGAAATTTGCTACCCAATAGATTTTAAGCAGCTATGCCAGTACTATTTCCATTATCTCTACATTAGCAAATCTGGATGTTGTCGCGCGTCTAATGTATTGTATTTTTAACTTTGAGTAAAACTGGCATCCAGCTTTTCCATTGCTTTTCCCAGCACCTCCACAGCGATCGCTTGTAAATCCCCATGTGAAGAACTCTAGCTATATCCACTCTAATCAAGATGCGGCAGAGGATAATAACCAAATAGGGACTAATAACAAGGACTTAAGCTAATGGTTGAAGAAAATGGATCGATTCGTACCCTATCAGTAGATATTGGTGGTAGTGGCGTTAAGGCTATGGTTTTAGATATTACGGGGAATCCTGTAACGGAAAGGGCACGTTTAGATACACCCCAACCTGCTACCCCAGATGTTGTAATTAATGCAATTGTTGGGTTAGCAGCGGCTCAAAGTGAATTTGATCGCGTTTCGGTCGGTTTTCCTGGTGTGGTGCGCTCTGGAGTCACGGAAACAGCGGTAAACTTACATCCAGATTGGATCGGATTTGATTTGGAAACAGCATTATTAAAACATTTAAATAAGCCTGTGCGGGTGATCAATGATGCAGATATGCAGGGGTTTGGTGCGATCGCAAGTAAAGGCCTAGAATTAGTGATTACTCTGGGTACGGGGTTCGGTTCGGCTTTATTTATGGATGGTAAGCTGGTGCCGAATATGGAAATGGGGCATCATCCGTTTCGCAAAGGAGAGACTTTTGAGCAACAATTGGGGCGTGTAGAGTTAGAAAAAATTGGTGAGAAAAGATGGAATAGGCGTTTAGAAAAAGCGATCGCATCTTTGCAACATCTGTTCAATTATGATTACCTTTACATTGGCGGTGGTGAAGCCGTGAGAGTGAATTTCCAGCTACCGTTAAATGTGAAACTCATCCCCAATATCACTGGTTTATTAGGTGGTATTGCTTTGTGGCGAGATGAGAAAAGGTAAAAAGTTTTTCAGTAGCCACAACTGGGCGTACTAAGCGCTAAGGGCGGGCTGGATTGGTTGCAAAGGGTATTAGCACCCATTGCGATCGCAGGAGCTTTATCATCCTAACCGACGTGGAAACTGGAAGGCTACCAGAGAACGAACTGACTAAACGAATTGATTTACCACTGCGACTCACTCAAGAAGACAGTCAATGAGCAAGGCGAGAAGCTGCTAGGTGGTAAGCATATCCAGGGTAAGCTCATGAGCAAGGTAGTAAACTTGTTGTTCCAAGTATTGTGTAAAATAATTACCGTAGTATGATGTTATAAACCCTTCATACAAATGAGGGGTTTTCAAATCTGATAAAGTTTGAATTACCCTGAACTTTGATAATCTTTATAAGTCGTTGGGAAGAATCCCCAATCATATGAACTGAGAGAAAATCTATTTGATAAGTTCGGTTTTGGGTTGCGAGTGCGATCAATCTTTCAGCTACCCTGAAGTTGATATATAAAAGAGCAATTTTCAAATGACTATTTACTTTTATAAGGTTTGGCAGCCTTATGGCTGTTTTTCTAACTTTTCTCTCCATAGAATCCACATCCAGGGTACTTACTGGCCAACGGTTGAGCATTATTATCAAGCACAAAAGTTTGTCGGCAGCATAGATGCGGCAATTATACCCCTCATTCATGCCGCCGCCACCCCAGAAGAAGCTGCCGCTTTGGGAAGATGTAACACTCGCCAATTCCGTCGAGACTGGGATTTGGTGAAAACTCAAATTATGCGAGAAGCTGTACTCAAAAAGTTTCTCACTCATCTTGATATTAGAGAAGTTCTCCTGAACACAGGCGATGAGATTTTGGTTGAGAACTCCCCAACCGATTCTTTCTGGGGCTGTGGTGCTAATAAAACAGGTCAAAACCATCTCGGTAAAACTCTCATGAGTGTACGTGAAGAAATCCGTAAGTTACTATCTTTAACAGTAATTTACGAATAATTTCATCAAAATAGTTGCATTCAACATAAAATCAGCAATTGTACGGGGAATAGTAAAATTCCCCAGCCAAAAATATTTTAAAAAATTGCCAATAATTTAGTTGTTTATTTGAAAAAATCTTAATTAATTGAATTAATGGGCAAAAATCGTCAAAAAATATTTTTAATTTCAGGAAATTATTAAGGTGTAAACTTAAGTATAATTACTGAAATAACTTTATGTTTTAGAATATAAAATTAATAGATGACAATGATTAAAATTTCTTAACTTTAGACTTGAGAAATGTTTGAAAACTCTTTACTGATCCAGTAAGCGTTTTAATATTTACTTAAATAAATTTTAGAAAGCTACGGGTATCAAGTAGAATATCTGATACTTTTCAAATATCCTCATAATCCATTGCCAAAAATATTTGCAACAAATGTACGCCCCAAGCAATGCATTTGTAGCAGGAATTTCTTAAAATTGGATGAAAATCAAGGCATTGTAAGTTGAAAATTTTTATCAAAGACAATTATAAAAAAAATTCTACTTCAGTCATGGTGTATATAGGCAATGACATTTACCGATAAACCAAAAGGTTTGCAGCAAAGCTTAGACCAAGAAAGTTTACTGCATCGGATGATAAACCAGATCAGGCGATCGCTCGACCTGCAAGAAATATTAACGACTACCGTTACTGAAGTACGTTTATTTTTGCGTTCAGATCGAGTAATGGTGTATCGCTTTGATGCTAATGGTAATGGTGAAGTTATTGCTGAATCTATTTATGACCAGCGTCTGCCATCCTTATTGGGGTTGCGCTTCCCAGTTCATGATATTCCCGAAGCGGCCAGAGAGATGTTTTTGTCAGTGGGACAACGTTCGATTGTCGATGTAGCAAACGAGAAGATCGGGCTATCGCCTCTACAATCAAAAGAAACTGGCAAACCACTACAAACTAATATCTACTATCGGCAGGTAGACCCGTGCCATATTCAATACTTAAAGGCAATGGGCGTGCAGTCTTCTTTGGTAGTACCAATTTTACATTGCGACCCACAAGAACAATCGGCAAAGCCTAAATTGTGGGGATTGTTGGTATCTCACCATAGTGAACCGCGAAAGATTTTGAAGCGGGAACTAAAAGTATCGCAGCAAGTTGCCGATCAGGTAGCGATCGCGATCGCTCAAAGTAATCTACTCAGCGAAACCCTCGCCAAGCAAGAGCGAGAAGTTACTATTAACCGAGTTACCACACTATTGCATAAACTACCGATAATCCAATTGCAGAGAGCGCTAGAAGAAGTTATTACTGCCTTCGGTGGAGTAGGTGGCAGGCTTTACATTGAACAGAGTCGAGAACTATACACCTGGGGCGATCAACCTACACTCCCCTACGAGTTAGACAACAGTATTATCGAACAGCATCCTATGTGGCAAAACTGGATGGCTGAGTGGAAACCAGGTAATATTTGGACAACTGTTGACCTCTATAAAGAACCACGTTTGCGAGTTTTGGCTTTAGCATTCCGTTCAACTCAAATTCGCGGACTCATGGTAATTCCCTTACATTACCGCGAAAAATTTATCGGTGTATTAAGCATTTTTCGCTCGGAATTTGAAACGGAAATCTTGTGGGCGGGACTATGTGAACAAAATCGGCGACAACTTTTACCCCAGCTTTCCTTTGAGGTTTGGCGAGAGCAAAAAAAGGGGCAAGCAGCTGAGTGGAAACCGGAAGAAATCTTATTGGCGCAAGCCTTGTACGATCATTTCTCAATGGCAATTCAGCAGCAGCAAATGTATAAACAGGAACAAGCGCTGAATGTCAACCTAGAACTGCGGGTGCAAGAGCAAACGGCTGAACTCGAAAAATCATTACTGCTTACCAAAGTACTCAAGCAAGTCACAGAGCAGATTCGCCGCACATTGGATTTGCAGACAACCCTGCAATCCATCGTTCGGGAAGTCCGTCCCCTGCTAAACTCAGACCGGGTGCTGATTTTCCAACTTCAGAGTAGATCGGTGATTGTGGAAGAGATCAATGGTAATTGGCAGTCAACTTTGGGAGTGAATGCACCACCGGAATGCTTTCCTGATGAGTATACCCGTCCATACTTTCAGGGCAGGGTAAGGGCAATTAACAATGTTTCAACAGATCCTTTAAGTAATTGTCATCAAGAGTTTTTGCAGAGTCTGCAAGTGCAAGCAAACTTAATAGTTCCGATAAATATGGGTATGGAACTATGGGGGTTACTAATTGCCCATGAGTGTAAGGCTCCCAGAAATTGGCAGGATGCAGAAATTGATTTATTGCAACAGTTAGGAGATCAGGCTGCGATCGCCATTCAACAAGCAGAACTCTACCAACAAACCTGTCATGCCGAAATTGAAGCCAGAAATCAAGCTGCACATTTAGAGCATACCCTACATGAACTCCAAGAAACACAGACAAAATTGATTCACACCGAAAAAATGTCTGGTCTAGGACAGTTGGTGGCGGGTGTCGCCCACGAAATCAACAACCCCGTTAACTTTATCTACGGTAACCTGTGCCACGCTAGTGACTACACCGAACAACTGCTAGAAATTTTACGCCTCTACCAGTTACACTATCCCCTCCCGCATAGTGAAATTCACGTTGCGATCAAAGCGATCGATTTTGAATTTTTGGTAGAAGACCTCCCGAAAATCATGACCTCAATGCAAGTAGGAACCGAGCGCATCCGCTCAATAGTGCTGTCGTTAAGAAATTTTTCTCGCTTGGATGAGGCTGAAAACAAGCGCGTTGACTTGCATGAAGGCATTGACAACACCTTATTAATTTTGCAACATCGGCTGAAAGCAAATGCTGAATTTCCAGGTATTCAGGTAATTAAAGATTATGGCAACATCCCCCGGGTGGAATGCTATGCCGGCCAAATGAATCAGGTATTCATGAATATTTTCAGCAATGCCATAGATGCCCTGATAATGGGGGCTGAGGACTGGAGACTAGGGACTGGGGAACTGAAGACTAGGGACAAGGTGGACAAAAGAAATACCTCATGCCCAATACTGACTATTTATATTTCCACTAAAATCTCAGTAGACAACTCTCGTTTGTTGATTCGTATTTGTGACAATGGCCCTGGAATGACTCAAGAAGTGAAAAAGCGAATTTTTGACCCGTTTTACACTACTAAACCTGTGGGCAAGGGTACAGGATTGGGACTGGCAATCAGCTATCAAATTATTGTCGAAAAACATGGTGGAATAATGGAGTGTATTTCAGAACCAGGCAAAGGTACAGAGTTCTGGATTGAAATTCCCCTCAACCCTCAAGCTAAAATCAATAGACTTCTTGCATAAATAATTCATGGTACAATGGAGTCTTTTAAAAATTTGCTTTTTATATCAATGAGACATACCTTTTTAGCTGATTTTCAGAATATGACAAAATATTAGTATCAAAACTTAAAGATTGAAATAATTACTCAATTCATCCAAAAGGCTTATGATAAAATTTTTAACATTAGACTAGTCAGGAGTGCAAAACTCAGAAGGCTCATTCTCTAAAGCCTAAAAACCAAGGTTTTAGTTCCTGGAAACATCTTAAATCCGTATCCTTATTTTTTGGAAATTTAGTTTCGCACTGGGAACTAGACTAAAAAAAAGATTTAGAAGCTATCCAGGAACTGTAATATATTAACTTAAATTAAAAATGCTTCAAAAGTAAAGTTTTGTTGCAAAAAAAGTCCCTTCAATCTCCAAATGATAATCTAATAGTTGAAGCCACTAAATAAGCTTACCTGGCAGAGATAACAGCTGCATTAGGAATGTAGTAAGAGGTAAAAGACGCTGTTTAACTTACATCTGTCTCGTCAAAACACAGCAACACCAACGCGAAAACTGCTATTTCCTCAAACATGGAAGATTAGGGGGCGCTGTAACTGATTTTCATTACTTGTTTACAGAAGCGATGAAAGTTAGTACATCCCTGGTTAAGATAAACAAGGAGAGGAGATAGTTCAGCCAGTAGAGGATTGGGTGTTGTTGTGTTTAAAGATAAGTCTGAAATAGGGACTCCTCTGGGTGTAAGATTATACGAAGTTGAATAGCGAGAAAGAGTTGAAATAGCGCCTTATGTCAATTATTGCGCTCAGAGCGTGGTATCTACAGGATTACGAGCCGATTCCAGAACTAGAAAAACGTCTGCCAGATATTCGCTTAAGCAAAAAAAGCCTGCTGAAATCAGCATTGCGAGCAGACTTTTTGGAAGAAAGTGACGAAGTTAGCAAATCAACTTGGTTTGGGCGCTATCTGGAAGGGGAAAATATTGAATTTTATATTGAAGGTAGTGGTGGCTATTGCGTAGCTAACATTGATTTAATTAGTCATGAAATTTATTTCACTAAGCAGGCGGTGCTGGCTCAGTCAGAACCAACGATTTTTTTGTGCTATCAAACTGAGTATGCCGCAGCGACGAATGTTTTAAGAGAAGAACTGCGAAAAAGTTTGGACAGTTTAAACAAGCGATCGCGCTTTCCCCTAACATTAGTAGAATCCTCTCGTCCCAGCGGTGCGCCTGTACGGATTAACCGCACGATCATGCGAAAAATCCGTAAGAGTTTGTTATTTATCGCTGACACCACGCCCATTGCTAGTATTGATGGTAAAGAGACTCCCCAACTAATTCCCAGTCCTAATGTCTGTATTGAGATTGGCTATGCTATTCAAAGTAAGCGGTCTGAACAGATTTTACTAGCGCAAATGCAACGCCCAGAGTTTGAAGGGCAATTTCCTTTCGACTTACCCACACAGCAAATTTTGCAATTCCAAGACACCACAGAACTAAATAAAATCCTCACAGGAACCATTGAAAACCAGCTAGCACGATTCAAATTGTTTTTTTGAGCAAGATAATATTACTTACCAAAAATCGAACTATAACACTCCTAAATCATTCGTGAGAGTCGGCTCATTGACGCTCTGAACTGCAAACTCTATTTTTAGACTTGCTATTCTAAAATAAAAGCTCCCTACTTATCAGGGAGCTTTTATTTTAGAGTTTTTTGGAATTATTTTTTTTTATCTTTATCTATTTTTTCTTGGATAGCTTGGCGACAAAATTCTGGTGGATCATCCTTAGTTGACAATTCTTCTTTCATTGTCTTGGTGACACGCAAATTAACTTGCTCGGTCAATGGTTCATCACCTTTTCTTTTTCCCGGTTCTAAATTTTCAGGAGTTCCTCTAGGGTTAGGCATTGTTGAGAGATGTAAATATAGATTGAATCGATTGCTAGCATTCGATTAGAGTTTTAAATCGGTGAGCATATTGTCTGGAAAACTTGTAGCTCACCGATACCACTTTTACAAGAGGTAACTCTATTTTATGTTTACGCGTTCCGAGTTAGAAATCAAAACCATCAAAGAACTCAGTGAGCTATGCTTACGCTACGGCATCAAACCAACTGGGAATAAAGGGTATAAGACCTCATGGATTACATCCTTGATGGTATTCCCTCGAATGGCGTTATCTCAATTCGAGGCAGGTAAAGGGTTAAAACCTCCTACCTTTGCTTTCATGCAAGCACTGAGTAACGCTATAGATGAGATGAATGCTCCTACGGATGAACAAGCAGCACTCATCAAAATTACGATGGAAGGGAGAATTATGAATTACCCAGATAGGTACACTCAAGAGAAGCTGTTAGCTTTGCATAAAGCGAAAATGTATCTTGAAATCGCTATCGGGTTACTGAGTCAGTAATCATCCATTAATTTCTGTCAGCTAACTCCCTTCATCCTAGAGGGGAGTTTTTTGTAAGTGCCTTAGGTTACAGGGTAAGGGTATGTAAATAATGTCCCGATAAGCTAAAAAAGTTTATTATTACATTGATTAAAATAAACGAACAGGTTTTTTTTGTAGCTGAGAAGTAATCGAACTCAGCCGATCAACCACAGAAATCATGTATTTGTAATCTGGTACTTGTCCATTGGATATGTACCCTACTTCTTGAGCTAAACCTGAAGGTGTATCACTCATTACTTTGCGGATGAACTCTTGACGGTTACGTTCTACATTCGGTCCAATCAAGACCACACCTAATGGTACATAGTGAGGGTCTTTAAATAATATGCGGAATTCGGTTGGGCCCAACTGTGAACCGTGGAGAGCCAATTCCGCCTCTGAGACAGCACAGGCGATCGCTTTTCCTTGGGCGACCAATTCCAGCCCGGCTTTGGGTGTGGGTGCAAATAGGATCTCTGCTAGTGTTGTACCATAAAGATTGTAAAGTGGGAAATAATATCCTGTTGCTGAACCTAACTGACCTAAAGCCACTGTTTGACCTTGCAGCTGTTTTAAGTCAGAGATTGGATTGTCTTTGCGAACAACGAAGATTGAACGCAAATTACTAATACCTATTAAAGGAAACAGGGGAACATATTGGTGACGTGCGATCGCAATAGCCGCTAAACCTGGTGGAGCAAATACCAATGACCAAGCACGAGCCTGAAGGCGCTCAACCGCTCTATTTTCATTAAAAGCAGGCTCTAGCTGAATATATGAGTTTGTCTTTTCACCTAAGTAACTATTGAATTTAGCATATTGGTTAATTATCTGTTCGCCTCCACCATAGTTGATAACACCAATAGTTAACGTGCCTTCAAACTCCTTTGGTGATTGGCAGGCAGCAAATGTCAAACCTAGCAGATTAAACAGAAAGAAACGCCGGGGAAATCGCAAAAACATCATTAATTATGGTTAAAGAAATAACTTGGCTTTCAGGACTAATTTAGATAAGTTTGACTGCTGCCTAAATAGGTTACATTGCAACAAAAAATTAATATTTATTTAAATATTGTTGAGATGCCTTCTAACAGGTATAAATAAATATTAGACAAACTCAGATCCCACCTTCGTTGCTTAGGTTATGTTAAACAACATTACGTTAAAAAACTTAAAAATAGGTGCTAAATTTAACTTACTTTTAATATTAGTTTTCATAGTCAGTATTGTGGGAAGTGGTGTTGCCTTATCCAGTGTACTTCAAGGGAGAGCGCAAAATGAAGTGGCTTCTCAAGCACAGACTCTCATCCAAATGGTGAACGCAGTTAGAGATTATACACAAAATCGGATAGTTCCTCTATTGGAACCTAGACTAGATACTAACCCAACGTTTATGCCTGAAGTAGTACCAACTTTTTCCTCTAAAGAGGTTTTTGAGAATTTTCGTAAAAAGCCGGAATATAAAAACTTTTTTCATAAGGATGCAACACTTAATCCAACTAATTTAGCAGATAAAGCCGATAGTTTTGAAACTCAACTTGTAGAGCGTTTTCGTAACGAACCGAACACTCTAGAAATCACTGGCTTTCGCACCTTGTCAGAAGGCGAAGTATTTTATATTGCCCAACCACTCAAGATTACACAACAGCAATGTCTGCGATGTCATACTACACCAGATCAGGCTCCTAAAAGTCAACTGGTAACTTATGGATCGGAAAATGGTTTTGGCTGGAAACTGAATCAGATTGTTTCTGCCCAAATAATCTCTGTTCCCTCTCAAGAGATTTTTGCCAATGCCAAACGGACTTGGATATTGATAATGGGAATTTTAATTACTATCTTTGCGCTCGTAGTTTTCTTAATTAACTTCTTAATCAAAAAATATGTGATTCAGCGCATCAGAAGAATAGAGAAAATAGCCCAAAAAGTTAGTGTGGGTGATATGAGCGCTGATTTTGAAGAAAGCTCTAGTGATGAAATTGGCGGGTTAGCAGAAGCATTTAATCGGATGAAAGCTAGCTTAAAAATCGCTCTGGAGATGCTGAATAATTAGAGCTAATTCCATTTTGGATTTTAGATTTTGGCTTATGAATGAGTCAAGCGAAATACAACCTACCCATTTGTTGCATTTTTCTCAAAATTAATATCAGCTAAAAATTTAAGAAAGTAGACGTTGCTGAAATTGCAAAGCTTTTTGAGGTTCAGGAATTTGTGATGCTAAAACTTTCACAAATTCTGCACGAGAAATCTGCCCAGAAGACTTAACAGCTTTTTGGACTAAGAACGTAGCTATTGGACCAATTAAATTAGCTAATTCCCGTTCGCACTGATGCACAAAGCTATCACTGATTCCTTGAGGTTCTTGGCTTGGTAAATTATTTGACTTAATTTCCGATTTAACAGTAAGTTCCTGTAGTAGAGTAGGTTTCTCTAGTAGAAACATTGTTTTCTTCTTAAAATCAATTTGTTGATTTCCTCGAAGATGAAGGGCCAATTGATTAATTAATTCTTCGGGGTTGGGCGCTGATGCCGCAACTTGTCGTAGTAATCTTGAGGCAACGGGGCCGACAAATTCTAAAAGAATTGTTTCCAACCGACTGTAATTTTCTGGAGACAGGATAGAAGCAGGCGGATACGCAATTGAGTTTTGTTGAGAAAGTAAAGCTTGAGGCGGTTGTGTAAAAGATAGTGGTTGAAGTGATTGCGCTTCTATTTTAGTATCGAGATCCTTAAGCGCCTGTAGAACTTCAGCCGCAGACTGATAGCGTTGTTTGAAGTGGTGTAGTACCATCTTAGATAGCACAGATGCCAACCCTGAACTGACGTTAGCCTGATGCTGCCAAGAAATTTCTCCTGTATCTGGGTCTTCCTCAAAGTTTATCGGATGTAACCCCGTTAGCGATTGAATACCAATAATGCCTAAGGAATAAATATCGCTGTTGGGGCGGGGCTTACCTTGCCCCTGTTCTGTAGACATATATCCTGGGGTACCAATGATAATAGTAGCCCCCATCTGTCCTAGAACTGTAAGCAGTTGAGTTTGGACTTGTTTAACTGCGCCAAAGTCAATCAGCACTAACTTGCCGTCTTGTTGCCGCCTGATTATATTGTCCGGCTTGATATCTCGATGAATAACGTTGTGGCTGTGAATAAATTGTAGAATACCCAACACCTGTTGGAGCAGTTGAATTACTTGATCTTCTGTCCAAGGTTGATTGGGGAATAGTTCCGCTTTGAGAGTATGCCCTTCAATGAACTCTTGCACCAAGAAGAACTCTTGGTTGTCTTCAAAATAGGCTAAAAGCCGAGGAATCTGGTCATGGTTGCCCAGTTGTTCTAGTGTTTCTGCTTCACTGGTAAATAGCCGTCTAGCAGTTTCAAGAAATTCAGGGCTACGAGTGACAGGCTTAAGGTGTTTGACAACGCATTTCGGCAAACCTGGTCGATGGGTATCTTGGGCAATGTAGGTTTGACCGAATCCACCTCCACCTAAGACTTGAAGGACTTGGTAACGTCCGTCTAATAATTGTCCTAACATTGTGTCACTTGCCTAAGTCCTCAAATTAATCTTGGCACAACTACCAGCTTTAGCAAGGTTTGTTGAGAAATAAACTAGGTAGTGCTGAAATACCAAGATTTTTTGAGGATTGTACTACAAGTTCATGACTTCCTAAACTCCAGATCAGCTTGTAGCCATTTTATTGTTGAAGCTTTAATTCCTTAGAGGATGTTTGAAAAGTATTTTTTTTAACATCAAAGCCATGAAGCGTCCCTGTGCATCCCGGGCGGCGCCGGCCTGCATCGCGCCGTGGCGCGGGACCAGCACGTCGCCGCCCGGAACCCACGTTAGCACCCGTCGATGTCCGACATCGTTGAAGGCGAGTGCTCCGAGTTCCGGAAGCCAGACGGGTTCGCCGCAGCCGCGAAACCGGAAGTCGCCGCCAGAAACGTCGCACCCCGATGGCATGGCCTGTAACTCCGCGCCGGGCTGGAGAAGCCGCGCAAGTCTTGGATCGAATTGCTCTATTTGCATGTCTTTTCCTCCCTCCCGGTTCTCTCTGGGTCGTCCGGGCAAGCTCTGGCGGCATTGAATTCGCGTGCGTCGCGGCGGATCAGCTAGCCTAAGTCCGCCTTCGTCAGTGGAAGCGCCGCCCGGCGCTTCCACTGAAGATGGTCAGCGCTGGCGCAGGGGGCGAACGAACGAGCGGATGTCTTCGGTAATCAGCTTCGGTTCCTCCGCTGGAGCAAAATGTCCTCCGCTGGGGAACAAGGTCCACTGGCGCAGATCGCTATGTGCGGCAACGATTGAGCGTGGCCTGTGCATCATGTCCTTGGGCATCACGGCGACAGCCGTCGGCACGCTGATCTCAGGCTTGATGTCGTTAGCCAGAGGTATGGGCTGGGGAAATCCGGAAGCTCGGCAAAACAGCTCCGACCCGACAAAGCTGTTTGTGAACCAGTATAACGAGAAATGCGTGAGCAGCGTATCCTTGTCGAACTTGGTTTCCACGTCCCCATGGCAATCGCTCCAGGCGCGGCGGCGAAGGAGCATCCACGCCGCCTGACCCGCCGGGCTGTCGTGCATCGCCCAGGCGAGGGTCTGTGGGTCAGAGGCATTGACCAGAAGGTGGATGAAGGCCGCTTGGCCTCTGTCCTTCTCCCCTTCGACCATGGCGCGTTCCTCCGAGGTAAAATCGGCCGGGTCGCCGGCGTCGTTGGGTACCCCCGGGAGGACAGGGAAGCTCAGATGGACGCCGATGATCGAGTCCGGATGTGCATGCCCAAGCCGCGCACTCAGGAACGCGCCTGCATCGCCGCCTTGCGTGACGAATCGCTCATAGCCCAGTTCCCGCATCAGCCTGACCCACATGTCGGCCGTTTCGACATAGCCGACACCGTTCCGGGGCAGCGGCCCCGAGAAGGCGAACCCCGGCAGCGAAGGGACGACGACATCGAAGGCGTCTTGGGGATCGCCGCCATGTGCAGCAGGATCGGCCAGGGGCATGATGACGTCCTTGAGGTCCCAGAACGTCCAGGGCCATCCGTGGTTGAGAACGATGGGAACGGGGTTGGGGCCCTTGCCGCGCACATGAATGAAATGGATCGGCACGCTGTCGATCTCTGTACGGAATTGCGGGAAGCTGTTGATCCGCGCTTCCTGCGCGCGCCAGTCGAAACCGTCCTGCCAATAGGTCATCAGCTCGCGCAGGTAGGTGCCGTTGACTCCGTAGGACCAGTCCTCGTTGTCAAGTTCGGGCGCCCAGCGCGTGTTGGCCAAGCGCGTGCGAAGCGCGTCTATCTCGCTTTGAGGAACGTCGATCCTGAATGGCTCAATCTTCATCATGATTATCCTTCAAACGCTGTCAAAATGGTTGTGTTGCAAAAAGTTGTTGGGGACAGAAAACGCTTTGGAAAGGGAATTAGTTATGCAGCCACTCCGAAGATTTCAGCTATGAATTTCACCCGTTCTCTAACGGCTCCTTTATCTACTTTCTTAATTTGTCCTTTTTTCATCATGTGCATAATTTCATAACATTTAATTGTTCTCCTTGCCGTGTTGAATGATTTGAATCCTCTCCCTGGCTTAACCAACCATTTGATAAATCTCTGGTCCTGCTCAATCCGATTATTTAAGTACTTGTTCTGTCGCAGTTTCACTTTCTCTAACAACTCTTTTTCTTCTTTTAGCTTATTCATAGCTTTGGGATAAGCCGCATTTTTATCGACATTAATCACTCGTGGTTCTTGATTATGAACTGCCTTCAATGCTTTACGGAGAAACCGTTTAGCCGCTTGTGCATCCCGATGAGCCGTTACCAAAAAGTCAATGGTCTTCCCTTGTGAATCGACGGCGCGGTACAAATATCTATCCTTGCCTTTTATCTTGATGTACGTTTCGTCTACTTGCCACGAGTCGTTGTTTGACTGCAAATGAGGTCGGCAGCGTTTTTCCAGTTCGGGCGCATATCGCTGCACCCAACCATAAATCGTTGACTGGTGAACATCCAAGCCCCGCTCATTCACCATCTCTGCTACTTGTCGATAGGAAAGCGGATATGTGAGATACCAGCGCACGCATAACAGAATGATTTCTGGTTCATAGTGACGCCACCTAAACGGATTTGGGCATGGAAACGGGAGCGAGTGGACACAATCTTTCACTCTACCACCTGCTGCTTTGGTGGTAGAGAGTCGATGCAGGAGTCGCCTCCCACACCTCTCCTACAAAACCGGACGTGAAGTAGGGTAGGTAGCCATTGGAGAGTTATGCAAGAGCTAATGTAAACTTACACTTTTTAAGGAACTGGTTAAAGGATTAGGCGTCTACAGTGAAGAGTCATGCAGTATTAGTCATTGGGCATTAGTCATTTATTCCCTTTTGCCCCTCTGCTCCCCACCTCCCGTATGCTTACCCTTTTCATTCGGGGGTTACGTGGTTAACAATGGGTTGAATGTTTTTCTAACGATCCAACCTTATGCCTAGAACTGCAAATGAATATGCCGTATACCTCCTACTGGAAAGCGGTCACCGGGAAGAAGTACGTTTTCCTACTATTCAAGATTTTCAGAAGTGGTATAGTGGCGAACTTGTGCCAAAGTCTGCTTCTAATGACTTTATTAGCGTGCCGATCAAAAATATTCAAGGGGAATATATGGTCATCCGCCCTTCTCGGATCGTGGCAATCCGGGTAGAACCCGTTTTTAGTTCCAGTGTTGAAAGATTCAACTAAATGATGAGAAAAACCCTTGCTTTGCTTTCCTTGAGTTTGGGAATTGCCCTTATAAACCCTCTCTGGTCGGCTGTTGCTCAGGTTCCTTACTTACTGCCGTTGCCAGTACCCACAACTCCTGATCTTCCACCTCTACCAGTACCAATTACTCCTGAGTTAACGCCACCGCTAAAACCAATCGCTATTGCAAGCGATTGTGCGTTCGGGCAGACTTGTTTGGGTTGGGATGACCAAATTTGGGGTCAAACAGGTAAAATAGGCGATCGCAATGCGTTGTTGGCTTCCATTGACAACAGTCTGCTTTACCTAACAAAGAAGGAGGCGATCGCAGCATATCAAAATTATCCAGTTAAGGAAATTACCCTTGATCGCGTCCGCACGAGTTTGCTACGTTTCCGCGAACTGGTTATCGGTTCTAAGTCAGCAGCACAATTACAAGCCGCTGTCCGCCGTGAGTTTGTCTTCTACCAGTCTGTGGGCAACGATGGCAAGGGTACTGTTAAGTTTACTGCTTATTATGAGCCTGTTTACACCGCTAGCCGTGTCAGGACTTCAATATATAAGTATCCTCTTTATCGGCTACCACCTGATTTCAGCCAATGGCGTAAACCCCACCCAAAACGAATTGATTTGGAAGGTAAGGATGGTTTACAAGGAAATAAGGGCAAGTTGCGCGGTTTAGAATTGCTTTGGTTCCGCGATCGCTTTGACGCATACATGGTACATATCCAAGGTTCTGCCCAAATTAACTTAACTAATGGCAAAACAACGTCAGTTGGCTATGCAGGTGGAACTGATTACCCCTGGACTAGTATCGGTAAAGAACTAGCCAGAGATGGCAAACTTTCACTAGATGGATTGACACTGCCACGGATGACTGCTTACTTCCGGCGACGGCCGCAGGAGTTGAGCAATTATCTGCCACGCTGGAAACGATTTATTTTCTTTCAAGAAACTGGTGGTACCGCAGCTACAGGCTGTATTCGTGTGCCAGTGACAGCAGAACGTTCCATTGCTACAGATAAGTCTCTCATGCCACCGGGAGCGCTAGCCTTGATTCATAACTCATTTCCCTATCCTGCCAGTGGTGGCAAACTAGAGAGGCGTACTGTCAGCCGCTTTGTGCTTGACCAGGACACAGGAAGCGCCATCAAAGGCCCAGGACGGGTAGATTATTTCATGGGGTCTGGTAAACTAGCAGGCGATCGCGCTGGCATCACAGGCGGTAATGGTTCACTATATTATTTGCTGCTCAAAGAATAAAGTTAGGAGTACAGACGCGATTAATCGCGTCTGTATAGGAGTTAGGAGAGACGCGATTAATCGCGTCTGTATAGGAGTTAGGAGTTATTAATTCAAAACTCATCATTTATCACTCCTTACTCCTTACTTTTTTTAGTACGGTGGATAAGCAAAATCATCTTCATCAGCATAAACGTAAGAGTTGGAAACTCCTGCCATCGCCAATTTAGGCGTTTCTGATTTTACAGGTTCCTTTCCAAAATCTTTGTATTCTTCAAAAGTCTTGCAAATCATTGCAGACTCAAGAGAATCGGAAGCAATTAAGTATTGTGTTAAAGTTCCTACTGTCGGATGTTTGTAGTCTACAGTTGAAGCTACCAGAACTGTATTTGGTTCAATACCTCTTTCTTCACACTCAATTATCGGGCAAAAAATCCCGTGAGCGTGGAACAAAGGGCCTTTTGGTGTCAAGGGTTGCTTGCGGTAAACAGCATAAGTCTTTTCTAGTTCAGCAACGAATCCACTAACTACTTTACCTTGTTGATATTCGCAGTAGGTTTTGCTGAAACTCGCTCCTGCGGCACCATTAAGAGTTAGTTGTAGTGGTGATTCATGTAAAAACTTTTTATTCTCACCCACTATAAAAATTAGATAGCGAGTAAAGGTTTTAAATTTAAGTTTGTCGGCTAAAAAAGCATCATAATTTTCTTTGAGCGTACCCAGTTTTAGACCACTTTCCCGGTCTTTGACAGACAATGGTCCTCGACGCACTAAAACCAAGTGTGGACTAGTGCTAATAAACACCGTTTCGACTCCAGAGCTAAATTCATGCTCTACCTGCTGCCAATTATCATCTGGCACAAAGCCGACAGCATGGGCATTATCTAGCTTAATCGCCAAACCGTGGGATTGCATACCATCTGCGCCATACCGAGGATTAATCATCTGACACCAGGGGATGACTTGAGAAGGCGGTGCATTGAATTTCTCGTCTTCAAAGTCGAAATTAGCAGATGCTTTCATCGTTTTAGGCTATCAAAGTGTTTTATTGAACAAGTTTATCAGCACGCTGATCCTGGAGAGCCAGAAGGAGAGCGTCTACGCGTCCTTTGCAAGTCGCC
This sequence comes from Nostoc sp., assembly GCF_036917395.1. Classification (GTDB taxonomy): domain Bacteria; phylum Cyanobacteriota; class Cyanobacteriia; order Cyanobacteriales; family Nostocaceae; genus Nostoc. The sequence continues at coordinate 70,000 of NZ_JBALDI010000043.1, read as the reverse complement.
CTCAAAAGAAGGGCGAACATGCCATCAAACTGGCGTAGTAGTTTTTCCAGATTAAGGCAGAATCAATCTATGTTGCAATCCCTGTTTCGTTTTGTAACAACAAATCCTCATCGAAATAATGATAGCACTCAGCACTTATTGCTCAGTATTGTTTTGGTGAACTCAAAGCAGCCAGAGTCTTTAAATCCGGCACTTCTAAGTCAGGTTGACTTATTGCTGCTCCTGTGGAATTAACTCCTTGTTGGTCTGCTCGACGGTTTACCCAGACTGTTGATAGTCCCAGAGATTTAGCTGTAACTATATCGTGATATACACTAGCAGCAACATGTAATATCTGCTCTAACGGCAAATCAATTCTGTCAATAGCCAGTCTAAAGTTGTTTAAGGAGGGTTTGTAGCTTTTTGCCTGTTCTGCTGTGATTATCTGGTCAAATTTCACCTCCAAATGCTTTGCTGAGAAAGCAAAGAGATCGTCATCGACATTTGAGATAATTACCAGCTTAAACTTTTGCTTGAGGGTTTTAAGTGCCTCAACTGTATCGGGGAAAGGCAGCCAATACTGAATCGAATCAGCAAGTGAATTTAGTTCCTCAGCAGTTGGCTTAAAGCTAAATCGCTCACCAAATTTCTGGACTACTATCTGCAAAACTTCTCGATATTTGATATATTCTCCTTTTTCCACTTCTGCTTCAAATTCAGCAAAAAGTTCCAGAATTTGATCGTCATCAAAATTAGTGTTATGTGTCAGCAGAAGTGGCTTTAGCACCCCTAAGATGCCGTTCTCCCAATCAATCAGGGTTCCGTAACAATCGAAAGTTAAAGCCTTATACTGATTGAAGTTAATCACCTTTTTATACTCCAGAGCTTGACTAATAGTGTTCAGTTTTCACAAACCAAAAGACGGGTGAACCCATCTGCGTTGGCGCAGCCCGCCGCAGGCATCGCCGCATTTGCAGCTCTTAAAGTCTCTGAACATTTTTTCTATATCAAAGCAGAGTTTAAGTAGGTAGACAATGAAATACCAAACTGTGTGAAGATAAGCAAATAGATGGGTACAAAAAAACTAAACTATCTTAATAAAGATGAAGTAGACTAAAACCCTTTTAACTATTGCCTCTAACATAGTTGCTTGCTGCCTTATTTAAACGAAAAATATTTACGCCGACTTACTTAGAGTGTGGAATAATATTATCTGATATAAGGAATTCTACGTAAGATGTTTGTATGGATGTTAAATTTCAGGATAGACAAGCAAATAGCACTGAACAATTAAACTCAACTCAACAGCTATCTCATAGCAAGCCATCCGTAACTTTTTCGGTAGCAGAGGCAGTGGTAAAAATCCTGGCAGATATGGGAGTGGAGTATGCCTTTGGTGTTTCGGGAGGTGCGATCGCGCCAGTATGGGCTGCGTTACACCAAAGTTCCATTCAGGTGCTGCACTTTCGTCATGAAGCAGGAGCTGCTTTTGCGGCCATTGAGGCGCACTTTGCTAGCGATCGGCCGGTTGTGGTATTCACTACTACAGGGCCGGGGATCACCAACGCTTTGACAGGGCTATTGGCTGCCCGTTGGGAGGGCGCTAAAGTGATTTTTGTGTCAGCTTCGACCTCAGCACCACAGCGGGGACGTTGGGCTTGCCAAGAAACTAGCACGTACACTATGCCTAGCACAGGTATTTTTACTTCGGGGCAAATATTTCATTATGCGACAACCCTCGAACGCAGTGATGAACTCCCAGAGGTTGCTAGAAGGATTGCTCTCGGTCTAGCACAACCGGGAGGATTCGTCGCCCATCTAAGTATCCCTACAAATATCCAGACAAGTTCACTAAAAACTTCATTGCCACGAGTAACTCTATCTCATGGTCTGGCAACAGCAAGTGAAGAAACAATTGCAGAATGTGTCCGGTTACTGTCTGAGGGGCCGTTTGCCATCTGGGTCGGTTTCGGAGCACGGGGTGCTGCAAAAGAGATTCGCCAGCTTGCTGAGAGGACAGGGGCTGCAGTAATGTGTTCACCACGGGCAAAAGGTATTTTTCCCGAAAACCATCCTCAATTTGTTGGTGTTACGGGCTTTGCAGGACATAAGTCAGTTTTAACGTATATGATGCAAGAACAAGGACCTTTACGAGTGTTGGTGCTAGGAACGCGCCTTGGGGAGTGGACCTCGTTCTGGAATTCTGTGATGGTTCCAAAACGAGGGTTCGTGCATGTCGATATCGACCCAGAGATTCCAGGAACTGCATATCCATCTGCCGAAACGTTTGCTATCCAATCCGACGTGGGAATTTTTGTAAAGGCACTGTTAAAGTACTTTCTACAACACCAAAATCAGTTAACAGAACTGTTGCTGCCTTGTTCCAAGCCTGTAATAATTAATCCACGTGCAGAGGGTTCAGTGCGACCGGAAGTACTCATGGATGCAATTCAACGGCAAATAGTTGAAGGGAGCAATGCGCTCGTCATGGCTGAAGGAGGAAACTCGCTAGCTTGGGCAATTAATCTACTGCGATTTGCCAAACCAAGTCGTTTTCGAGTCAGCACTAGGTTTGCATCTATGGGTCATTTCGTCACAGGCGTTGTGGGTGCGACGCTGGTACACAATAGCAAAGCTGTCGTCATCGTTGGGGATGGTGCCATGCTTATGAATAATGAGGTAAGCACGGCTGTACAATACAATATTCCTGCTGTTTGGATTGTGCTCAACGACGGTCTCTACAATATGTGCGCCCAAGGCACGAAAATGCAAGGGTTTAAGGGTATGGATGTCGAGATTCCGCATACTGATTTCGTCAAGATTGCTTGTGGAATGGGAGCCGATGGCATCCGTGTGGAAAGAGAATCTGACATCCAAGCAGCGTTGGAAAAAGCAATAGCCACGATTAGTCCATTCGTTGTTGACATAGTAATTGACCCAACCAGACTTGCACCAATTGGAGATCGTATTTCCAGTTTGATTTCGCAGGGCGCTACAGATTATTGATAGGAGATATATTATGGTGCATCACTCAGTAGGTATTCGAGCGCTGGCATTGAGCTTGCCGAGCATTAAGCGTACAAATGATTACTATAGAGAAAAATACCCCGAGCTGATTGCTGAGGCTGAGCAAAGAAGTTTGGCAAGGTTGTTTTCGCTTGCTGGCTCTACACCCAGCAACGAGTTTGACTCAGAGATGTTGCCCTATCTTAAAGACCCTTTTCGCGGTACTATTGAGCGATGGGTGCTTAGTTCAGATGAATCGTCGCTGATGCTGCAAGAGCGCGCAGCTCGTGATGCCCTTAATGCAGCAAAGCTTGCTCCCGAAGAAGTCGATCTTATGCTCGTCGCCTCCATTTGGCCTGAACAAATTGGATTTGGCGATGCTGCTTACCTAGCTCGTCAAATGGGTTTGCAGGGTGCTGCTTGGAATCTTGATGCTGCGTGCGGGGTTACCCCGGTTGCACTTCAAACTGCTTGTGCTTTAGTGCGATCGGGAGAATACCGCAACGTGCTGGTGGTTGTCTCATGTTCATACTCTCGCTTTTTCGATGAAGACGATACCCTCTCATGGTTTATGAGTGACGGTGCCGGTGCTTTTGTGGTCGGTTCACTTGCACCGAACCAGGGTATCCTCGGCACAAAGACCATTCATACTGGTGCTTTATGTGACATTTTTTGCTAAACTCACGCAGGATAAGCAGGGCAATCCACGAGTGCATATGCAGATGGACAAGAGTGCAAATAAGGCGATTCGCGAAACGGCTGTAGGGCAACTGCGTACGTGCTGTGAGGGCGCTATTGCCGCAGCTGGTGTCACCATCGAGCAAGTTGACTTTTTTGTTTTCAATACATCTACTGCTTGGGGGGCAAGCTTTTGCACGCGCGTACTTGGTATTGACCCAGAGCGCGTAATCAACCTCTACCCCCAGTATGCAAACATTGGACCAGTAATCACGGTAGCTAATCTGTATTTTGCTGCACAGTTGGGTAAGATTCATGAAAATGACCTAGTTCTTATTTATGGCTTAGGTGCAGCAGGTACTGCTTCTGCAAGTGTGATGCGCTGGGGTAAGGTGGCGCTAGGTCTTGTTCTACATCTCAACGAACCTGAATCAGCACTGAAAAGTTCCTCAGATTGTAGCTTCGCTACTAATTAAGGATATCTATTAATATTTAAAGCATAGCCAGTAGTCAATCGTGCAAAAACAAATCTTAGCAACAGGATTTTTCCTGTTATCTTTAATATTTCCGCTAAAAGTCTCGGCACAAAATTATGACGAGATTTATGTCTTTGGCGACAGTCTCTCTGATACAGGTAATGTATTCAACACCACTAAAGGGGCCGTTCCTCCAAGCCCAAGCTATTTTAGTGGGCGTTTTTCTAATGGTCCAGTTTGGGTGGAATATCTCGCCTCCAATCTAGGGTTAACTTTCAATCCAAACACCAACTTTGCCTTCGGTGGTGCAACTACAGGATTCAAGAATATAGGACTCAGCACTCTACCAGGATTACAACAACAAATCAACAGCTTTACAACAGCAAATCCCTCTGCCGATCCAAACTCTCTCTATATCTTGTGGGCGGGTATTAATGATTATTTAGATTACTTTTTCAAAGGCACTCCCAACCCTACCCAGACAGTTACAAATTTATCAACAGCAGTAAAATCGCTTGCTGCTGTTGGAGCTAGAGATATCATGGTCTTGAATGTGCCAGATTTAGGAAAGTTTCCAGTTACAGGCGGTAATCGTCAAATTTCTATCTTACTTAGCACTTTTACCAGTAAACACAACTCCAGCTTGACCGCAAACCTCAACCTTTTGAGTCAAGAACTAAACCCTAACATTAACATTATTCCTCTTGATGTTAATTCTCTTTTTAATCGGGTGATCGCAGAGCCGGAGAAATTCAGTCTCATGAATGGAACTGACTCATGCATCGGAGATTCACCAGTAGTGCCTATTGAGGTTACCACACAGCCAGTTATATGTATCCCAGACAAGTTTTTGTTTTGGGACGAAGTCCATCCAACGACTGCCACTCATAAGCTAATCGAAAAATTAGCATTTTCAGCGCTTGAGCCAGTGCCTGTCCCTGAACCTTCTGTTGTGTTAGGAGTCTTAGCTTTTGGTGTAGGTGCAGTATCGCTACGGAAACACAATAGCTATCAGTTAGTACAAAGCAAAGCAATCAAAAGGGAAGAAACAGATATATGACTGGTCAATTCGATGGAAAAGTCGCGCTGGTTACAGGGGCTTCATCAGGTATTGGTCGGGCGACAGCTATCGCATTTGCAAGTGCTGGAGCAAAAGTCGTGGTTGCTAGTCGTCGGCTCGCCGAAAGTGAGGAGACCGTGCGCCTTATAAAAGAGATAGGAGGTGAAGCTATTTTTGTCAAGACCGACGTTTCAAATGCTGCTGAAGTGGAGGCACTGGTCAATAAAACTTTAAAAACTTATGGTCGTCTAGACTGCGCTTTCAATAATGCTGCAATTCTAGGCAATCCTGGCTTAATCACCGATGATATCTCAGAAGAAGACTGGGATCGTCTGGTTAACGTAAATTTTAAAGGAACGTGGCTCTGCCTCAAGTACGAAATCAGGGCGATGCTCAAACAGAACAGCGGAGCGATCGTGAACGTGGCTTCCGTCGGTGCTGTCGTTGGTGTACCTGGTTATGCCATCTACTCTGCCACAAAGGGCGCGATCATTGCCCTAACTAGAGCAGCAGCAGTAGAATATGCTAAATCTGGTATCCGAGTCAATGTCGTGAGTCCGGGTGCTACGGAAACTGATATGCTAGCTAGTCTTCCCGTAGATTTACTTGCTCAACTTCCAGCAGCGCATCCAATAGGACGTATCGGCAAGCCTGAGGAGATTGCAAAAACGGTAGTTTGGTTGTGCTCAGATGCGACTTCCTTCATCACGGGGCACAATATGATAATTGATGGAGGATATACCGCACAGTAAGGGAGGGTAGATGAAGGTGAGGGTGACAAGTTCGCAATCTCACTTGCTTCAAAAATATCTATTTTGCCAACGACAAGTGTGGAATTTGAGAGCATCTCAAGATATTGAATGAAGAACAAATGGGCAATCACTGTAGTAGTACTAAGGTACTGCTACTCTTTGTGCTCAACCGCTCCTAAAGCTTTTAAAGTGGCAATAGTCGCCAAAGTTACACCTATAATACCAGTAATATTCATCGCTTCATAAGGTCTAGAGCTAAAAAGAGTTTTTAGGCATTCACCTGTCAAAATATCCCAAAGCTTAATTGTTCCATCTTCACTGCTACTAGCTAAACTATCACCTTGAGGACTAAAAGCAACTGACCATGTTAACTTAGTATGTGCTGACAAAGTTTTCAAGCAGCTGCTTGTGCTAATATCCCAGAATTTTACCGTTTGGTCACCACTGCCACTTGCTAGAGTACAACCATCCATGCTAAAGGCAGCTGAATATACGCAATTGGTATGCCCTTGCAAAGTTTTAATACACTGACCTGTACTAATATCCCAGAGTTTCAATGTTTGGTCACCACTGCTACTCACCAGTGTCGTACCATCAGGACTAAAGGAAACTGACCAGATCCAGTCAGTATGACCTTGCAGAATCCGCAAACATTGCCCAGTGCTAACATCCCACAGCCTTAATGTTTGATCGTGACAACCGCAGACTAATGTATCACCGTCTGGGCTGAAAGCGACTGACCATACCCGGTGAGTTTGTCCCTCCAGAATCCGCAAACATTGCCCAGTGCTAACATCCCACAGCCTTACTGTTTGGTCTTCACTACCACTGGCCAGCATCATGCCATTGGGACTAAAGGCGACTGATAATATTCTATTACTATGTCCGTGTAAAGTTTTGAGACATTTACTGGTGTTAATATCCCATAGTTTCACTGTTTGATCTTCGCTGCCACTAGCAAGGATGCTACCATTTGGACTAAGAGAAACTGATGTAACCCGATTACTATGCCCCTGCAACGTTTTGAGACATTTACCTGTGCTGGTATCCCATAACCTTATCATTTGGTCATTACTACCACTAGCAAGCATCGTTCCTTGAGGATTGAATGTAACTGACCATATCCCATTACAGTAACCTTGGAAGGTCTTGAGGCATCCACCTGTACTTACATCCCACAGCTTAACCGTTTGGTCATCACTACCACTCGCCAACGTTGTACCATCAGGATTAAAGGCAACTGACCACACCTTGCTACCATGTCCTTTCAGAGTCTTGATACATCTACCTGTACTCACATCCCACAGCTTAACTGTTTGGTCATCACTGCCACTTGCCAACTTTCGACCATCTAAACTAAAGGCAACTGAATTTATTAAGTCAGTATGATCTTGCAAAATTTGAAGACATTGACCACTGCTGATATCCCACACCCTTAATGTTTGGTCATGACAACCACTAGCTAGCAAACCGTCCAAGCTAAAGGCAACAGACTGCACCCTATGGGTGTGTCCCAGCAAGGTCTTGATACATTGACCGATGCTGATATCCCACAGTTTTACCGTGTGATCATCATTTCCACTAGCAAGCATTGTATTATCAGGACTAAATGCGACTGCCCATACCCGACTACCAGATCCCTGGAGAGTCTTAATCCATTCACCGCTGCCGACATCCCACAACCTCACTGTTGTGTCTTCACTGCTACTTGCCAACATATTACCATCTGAACTGAAGGAAACAGACCATATTCCACCGCTATGACCCTCTAAGGTGGCGAGGCATTGCCCACTGCTAATATCCCATAGCTTGACTGTTTGGTCGTCACTGCCACTGGCCAAAATACGACCATCGGGACTAAAGGTAACTGGCCAGATCCAGCCTTTATGCCCCTTGCAGATGAGCAGTTGTTTTCCATCCGCAACCTGGTACAGGCGAATCTCATTATTAGTATCTCCTGTCGCTAAAAGTTTTCCATCAGGGCTGAATGTCACTGAGTGAATCCCCCCTAAGGTTTCAGCAAAAACACATTTACTTAGATTGGCATGAGTCAAATTTACATTGTGCAAACTTACGTTGCATAGGTCTGCTTGCCAAACAGTTAGATAAGAAAAATCATAGCCACTTAGATCAGTCTCTAGATGACAAAGCAGATTGAGAATATTGCCAGCCGTATATCCTGGTTCTAGCGGAGATTCTTCTCGCAGTCTTGCAAGAATTTGAGTTAACTGACTTTCAATATTTTTTTTGCTTCTTAAGTCGTGAAGCAACCCATCTATGACTGGTTTAAGGATAAGGCGAACCTGGATATCTTTAACATAGTCTTTACCAGTCACCTTCATCAAAGCATGACACCTAAACAAATCAATATTCTGAGTGACAATCTCTTCACAGACCTGTTCTATCAATCTACTAGTCATATACTCCATGACCACAGGCTGAAGTGTAAATAGTGCTTCACTTTTTTCAATCAGCGTAGGCGTTGGCAAAGCCTCTGGTAGAGAAGCCTTCTCGATTAGAGATCGCCTTCCTAAAGATTCCAGAGCCTCCAGTAATTTTGCTTGTGGTACTGGTGATACAATATCTTCTCGCAATTCTGAGAGTGTAATCGGCTCACGATTAATCGCTAGCCAGTACATTATGTCCTTTTCTAAATCTGACAAGCGCTCAAACTGCTGCTCTAAAATATCGCGAATGTCGCCAAAAACAGACGTATCTTGTTGCAAAAATCCAGTTACATTACCATTAAAAACATCTTGAATGGTCGTGGCAACTATCTTTAAGGCTAATGGATTGCCTGCATAACGTTCAATCATTACTTTGCATTCATCCTCTGCCGCCGATAGCCCCTTGAGTTTTAAGATTTCTTGCCCTTCTGCCACCTTCAAGCCACTCAGTGGAAATGAGCGAACAGGTAGTGCTTGTCCTTCCAATAATGCCACTTCTCTAGGTTTTTCACGACTAGTCAGCACTAAGCAGCTTTGGTGAGTTGCTTCTCCTACCCGTCTTAAAAGCTCACCATATTCTTCATATCCTTCTCGATAAAGTCCGGCGCGGCTACCACTGCGGAGAATTGACTCTGCATTATCAAGGATCACCAAACAGCGATAATTTTGTAAATAATAGAGTAGTCGCGATAGCCGATCGCTAAAGCTTTCCGGTAAGTTACCTTCTGTTTCCTGTTCGTCAGATAGAAATTGAATCAGGTTACTTAGAATAATTCTAACAGGTGGAGCTTCTCGTAGCGATCGCCAGATCACATACTCAAAGTTGTCCTGAATTTTTTGAGCAAGCTTTACAGACAGCGCCGTTTTACCAATGCCTCCTATTCCCAATAGTGCCACCAATTGGCAGTGCTCATTGAGAATCCATTGCTCTAGGGTAGTAAGTTCTTCTGTACGTCCATAAAAAACTGAACTAAAGATAGCTTCTCCCCAATCGAGACAATTATTTGAGCTTGAATAGTCACTTTTATCTATTTTTAACTGAAAAGCCGAAAAAAGCTTTTCAATAGTCTGTTTGTCAACTCCTCCTTCCTGATTCAATACTTTCGATATAGTAGCGGAATATAACCCAGAGCGTGCACTCATTTCTTCAAGAGTGTACCTGTTTCCAAAATTTTCCTTTGTTTCTGACTGATGCTTTGCTTCCTTAATTTTTTGTAAACCCTTGGTAGTAAGTGCAACGCCACGCTTGCGTCTCCAATTCTGTAAAGTCATGTATTAACTCACTGTTCCTGTAATTACCTTTGATTAAAAGGAATTATCTACTAGGTTGCTATAGATATGAGGTGATAGCCATAACAAACAAATAATCTTATGTTGTAGAGGATTTAAAACAGGTTTATTACCAAAATATTCACTAATGAAAACCACCTTTGGCAATCCACTCGTCTCGGTAAGTCAACACCGGCTCAACAGACAATCTGGTCTGTGGGGCATTGCTGACATCAGCTCTTCAGCCTAAAGCTTCTTGCACTTGGGTAATGGCAGAATCACTACGTGTGGTACTAATTGTTTAATACCTTGACATTTCAGTAATATATTTGGGGCGTAAAGCTTAAGTTCAATCTCAAAATCCCGATTTTCACTGGTAAAAACAGTTTTGAATTGGCAATCTTGATAAGGAAAGTTTCTATATATCTAGCCTATCAATCAATGAATAAAACTGTTGCACTCAAATTTCCCCGTTTGGCAACCTCCAGTAAAAAAAGGGCGCTTAAGCGAATTACCTTAAATTTGACATCAGATGAAGCCCAGAACCTTGAAAAATATTGTGAACAGACAGGCAGACTAGCAATAGATGTGATTCGAGAACTCATTCAAGCCTTGCCTTGACCCTTGACCTGACTTTTCACGCTAAGTCTGAAAAGTTTCAGTCTAGAAGAGTCATGGCTAAAGTAGAAGGTGTTGCACATTTGGACAAAGTTTTCAAATTTAATCTGACGAGAGTAATTCAAGAGCAGTAATCATAGATTAGACCCTCCTGACTGGATATTTGCTATTTAAATACTGTTCTTTGTTGGAAAAATACTAAAAAACAAAGGTTATAGATTATTCTCTGACGAAAGTGATAAAAAATAAGGATAGTCGCCGAACGGAGAAACAGTCTCTTACTCCTCATTATACAACTCAATAATAGTTATCACGTCATCTTGTTTTCAGCGTGCTGCGCTCGTTTACGGCAGGCGTAGCACGCTTTTACTCAATTTTCACGTCCCTCTCAATCTTCACAAAAAATTACCACTCGTTAATTTAACACCTCCAATTCAACCAAATTCTAATGCTTATATATTGAGAGAAATGGTTCGCAAATCTACTTTTATTTCGTCAGCGACAAGGCTCGAATGAGTTCTCTAATCACATCCGTTGCTGGTCTACCTGTCTGTTCACAATACTTTTCAAGGTTCTTGGCTTCATTTAATGCCAGGTTTATAGTGATCCGCTTGACGGCCCATTTTTTGTTCATGCTAAAACAGATAAATCGTGTAATCATAGCTTCAAACCCTGATTTTACCTTCCCAACTGGAAAGTAACCTAAATTTAGGATGTAACAACATACCTTTTTAATAGGACACGTTGTAAATAAATATTGCAGTTGTGCTTTAATTATTTACTAACTTATCCATAAATGATATTGAAAGAATCAAGATTTGGTACTCTATAATCCAATACGCTTGGGTTAATGATAATCGTCTTTGGAAACTCCCCCTAACCCACGCTACTTGCTTCTCCTAAGGGAGATGCTTTTGCTAGCAAGATCCCCGTAGGGGTACAAGTCGGGAAAGCCGATGCCACTTGCTTTAAGCCTACATAGAATTGGTATAAGTTTAAATTGAAAGGTTGAGACGGGGACACGGGTAAATATTCATTTTCCGCGTCACTGTGTCTTCGTCTGATTGCATCGCTCCCTACCCATGCTCTATTGATTGATAGTCTACTATTATGGCATCTAGTTAATTCTAGATGCTCAAAATTTTGCCGCTTTTCAATTTAATTATAAACGCGCTTTCTTCACCTCGATAATCCTGATTACTTTGGCATAATACCTATTAATATCGTTCTGATTAGATTCCTAATTGCAGCTTAATTGTAATTAATTTAGAATTAACAATCTTGAAGAAAGTCTTAACCTAAATTTGTACTAACTTTAACTCAATCTTTGCTTACACTGTATGCCTTAGTAAGAAGATTGTGTAGTAACTATGGCAAAGTACTGTATCTATATCGATTTTTACATGTATTGCTACCATTAACCGAGAGCTAGAAGTCAAGTTAGAGGTTATTAGGAGTTGCTGTTGACTGCATGAAGGATCGGAGATTCATTGAAACTGCAACTGACCCGATTACATCTACTCTGAGCCAAATTAACTGGAGCGTAGACCCATGAAACGCACAGTTACTTTGCATAGTACAAAACAGGTGTCTACGCCGACAGCATGACATTTGCATATTTTCTGTGGAGTTTTACTTACTTGAGGAGTACAAATGCTTGAGGCTATCGCTGTTGCTTGGTTATTACTGCTTTTTGGCGATTTTCTATCTACATTCTTTTATCATATACCCGAGCACGTTTTTGGTAGCCTTCATTTAAAAACGCACCACTCCTGGAAGAAAGACTTCCGCCACTACGCTATTTTGACTTTTAATCCCCAGGTTCTTTTAGATGGTATCTTGGGAGCTTTGCCTTATGTACTCATAGCAGTAGTCCTGTGGTCTTTCTCTCCCATTGGCGTTATCTCTGGATTACTACTTGGTCAGTTTCATGTATGGTGGAGACACATAAGTGTACTAGGTTGGCAAACTTCAAAGCCTGTAAATATTTTATGCCAAATTCTATTTATTACTACTCCTGAGAGACACTGGTTACACCATCACAAAACTAATTTGGGTTTCGGTGATATTTTCACCTTCTTTGAACAACCTGCACAAAGGTGGTTACGCTGGCTTCGGCTACTCAGACTTCGTTTTCGCTACTCTCGGATCTAACTGAAGCTACCGCTTACCTAAATACTTTTTAAAATTACCAAAAGCAGCTGCGATCGCAGCTGCTTTTTGTACACTATTTATGTTTTGTCAGAGAGGGGATTATTCCAGTCTCAGAAATGCGATCACCTACATACTCAAAAAAGCTGATTGCCAATTTAGGAGTAGTAGCAATAAGAAATATCAATTCACCATAGATTTAAATCTATGCTTTTCTCTAATTGTGAAAGCTTTATTTATAGTTTTTCTATAACTCATCAAAAAGTAAGCGAGTTACACGGACAGAAGGATGCCTCTGGTAAAGAGTTTAAAGGTATTTGCCGCTGCTTAACTTCAATGTTATACCGCCAATCTTTTTGGGAAAACTAGTCTTAATTAGTAAATTATTATATTGCCTAGATTTTTATGACAATTTCTCTCTTTTGGGGCGATGCTAGGCCTAGCTTGCTTTCCCGTTCGGCGAAGCCGTTCCCGAAGGGTAGGGTTACAGATAGCTACGCTAAGGCAACGGTTCGGATTCTCTGCTATGTGACCACCAAAGAGATTTACTCTAAGGGTGACACTAACCAATCCTTTATTGCCATCAAACAGTCTAGAGAAGAATTTACACGCGATTTCGCCGAAATCCTGAATCAGTTCTGCACTCAAGCCACGTCTTCAGAAAATCCAGGGTTTTATCAACAGACACCACTGCAACTAGTACAAAGTAAGAAAATGTCCGCTTTGGGAAACTTAGTGGCAGAGGTGGCAAATAAAATTAATAATCCGGTTGGTTTTATTGCTGGAAATTTGCAACCTGCTGCTTATGAGGTGTTTCATGTCGCCAGTTAGCCTCAGAAAGATTCTCAACAAAAAAGAGTTACCATCTCTTCTTCAGGGGTTAGTCTACCAGTTGAACATTGCGATTGATGTTGAACTGGTAGACGGCACGAAACTAATTAGCATTGGGAAGCAAACTGCGGAAAACAGATATCCAATCGAGGTGTCAGGAGAAATCATCGGTTGGGTTGTTGGGGGAGAACAGGCAACTCTACTTGCAACTTTGCTCTCCTTTTTAGCAAAGCAGGAAGCTGAGAAGAAAATACTCGCTAAAGAATTGCTAGAACGATACCAGGAAATTGATTTGTTTGAGGATATCTCGACTCAACTCACAACAAGTTTGGATACTCGACAGATTGCCCAACTCGTGCTTCAGGAATTGAGTCAATTAATTGAATCGTCTGCGGGGATGATTCTGCTTTTAAGTCCAGATGCAACTGCATTTGAAATCATTGCCGAATTTGGAGTGTTTTTTGACGACAGTCACCCGGAACCAGGTAAGGGAATTATTGGCAACATTGTGCAATCTAACCGAGCAGAACTCGTCAATGATGTGCAAGCCGATCCTCGATTAGAGGGGCAAAAAAACGTTAGTGCAATGATTTGTGTACCGTTACGAGCCAAGGAGCGGGTACTGGGAGCGATCGCCATTGGAACGCCCAAAACTGACTCATACAAGGCTGAACACCTCAAGCTTGTGAGTATCTTTGCCTCCCAAAGTGCGATCGCTATTGACAAAGCTGTGCTTTACGAACAAAGCACTCAAGCAGCCGTCCAGGCAAAAGCCCAGACACAGAGGCTTCAGCAAGCTCTCCATGAGTTGCAATTGGCCCAAACTCAGTTGATCCAAAGCGAAAAAATGTCCAGTCTAGGGCAACTCATTGCCGGAGTTGCCCACGAAATCAACAACCCGGTTAACTTTATTTGCGGCAATTTAAAATATGTTGCCGAATACGCCCAAGACTTGTTGCACCTGTTGGAAAAGTATCAGAAATTTCTACCTGTTGCTCCTCCAGAACTGGAATCAGAATTAGACAATATCGATCTGGAATTTATCATGCAGGATCTCCCTAAACTGCTGAATTCGATGAAGGTGGGCACTGATCGCATTGTGGAAATTGTGCAATCTCTGAAAAACTTCTCCCGCCATGACGAAGCCGAAATGAAAGCTGTCAACATCCACGATGGCATCGACGGAACGCTGATGATTCTTCACCATCGCTTGAAAGCAGATGTTCATCGTCCGGCAATTGAAATCGTTAAAGACTATGCAAAACTTCCCCTGATTGAATGCTACCCCGGACAGTTGAATCAGGTGTTTATGAACGTCTTGGCAAATGCCATTGATGCGCTGGAAGAGGGAATGGAGGACTCAGTATCCCCTCTGGGGATTAGCGATAAAGGGCAACGGGGAATAAAAAATGGGGAAATATCCGCCCCTACTCCCCGAATCATCATTCGTACTAAAGTCCTCGACCACCATTCGGTTGTGATTCGCATTGCCGACAACGGCCCAGGCATGAAGGAGGAGATAATCCACCGCATTTACGATCCCTTCTTCACCACAAAAGATGTTGGTAAGGGAACCGGGTTAGGCATGGCAATCAGCTACCAAATTGTTGTGGACAAACATCGGGGAATTCTCAAGTGTCGTTCTCAACCAGGTGAAGGGACAGAATTCTGGATTCAGATTCCGGTAAATTGTGCAATGGTGGACGCTACTGAAGAACAAAATAGCACCTCTAGCTCGCCAATCACAACCGAATCATCCCCCACTCCCGATGCCGACGGCTTCATTGCATCAACAGTTCCAATGCTCAAACCGACGGATTTGCTGATCTGCCACACTCAATTGATCCAGCGACTTTCACAGCACAGTCCAGAGGTGGAAGCTGCATCACCCGATCAAATTTACCAGATGTTCCAACGCCACCCAATTTCGTTAAAGCTTTACGCCACTTTGTTGTCTTGGTTCTGTTGTTCTAACCCTACCCAAATACGCCACTAAAGAAACCTCAACTATGTTTAACCAACTCGATGAATACAACAGTCAGCTATTTGAACAATGTCCTGTTGGGTTAGTACTATGCCGAACAGATGGGACACTAATTAATATTAACCCCGCCTATGCTGCCATTTTGGGGCGTACTGTTCCAGAAACCCTGAATCTCACGTACTCGCAAATTACTCCGGAAAACTATGCCGCCGAGCAAGCCCTGCTAGAGAACCTAGAACAGACTGGTCACTACGGGCCGGATGAGAAGGAGTTCATCCACAAAGACGGGCATCTAGTTCCGGTCAGGGTTTCTGGACTAATGATTGACAAGGATGGAGAGCGCCTAATATGGTCAAGTGTGGAAAACATTAGCGACCTCAGGCGGGTCCAGCAGGAACGTCAACACTCCGAAAAAATCTTGAAACGGAGCGAAGCCCGATACCGCTCTCTAATCAAAACTAACACACAAATTATCTGGGTCAGCACACCAGAAGGAATTTGCTTTGAATTGACAGACTGGATCGCCTACACAGGTCAAAGTCTAGCTGAAGCGGAAAATGGGGGCTGGATTGATGCTGTTCATCCCGACGATCGCGCCTACACCGGAGAAGCCTGGGGCATTGCCGTAGCAAACCTGAGCATGTATCAAATTGAATACCGAATTCGGGGCCAGGATGGCAATTATCGCTACTTTTGGGTCTGGGGTGCCCCCGTCATCGAAGATGATGGTAGCGTTCGGGAGTGGATTGGCACTTGTACCGATATTCATGATCGCAAGCTGGCAGAAGCCGAAAATCAGCGGCTTAAAGAACGATATCGTTCCTTAGTAACTGCTAGTTCACAGATCGTCTGGGCAGCTACTCCAGAAAGACTAGGAATAAGCAGTGAAATGCTCACCTGGATAGCCTATACGGGGCAGAGCGAAGCTGAAGTTGAGGGTTGGGGCTGGATTGATCCAATTCACCCCGATGACCGTGCCCGCTCCACAGAAGTTTGGAATGCTGCTGTGGCGAACCGAGGTATCTACCAAACCGAATATCGGCTGCGTGGCAAGGATGGCACATACCGCTACTTCTCTGTCTGTGGTGCCCCCGTCATCGAAGATGATGGCAGTATTCGGGAATGGATTGGCACTTGTACTGATATTCACGATCGCAGGCAGGCAGAAGCTGAAAATCAACGTTTATTGGATATGTTGAATCATTCTAGCGATGCGATCATCGTCCGCGACATGACCGAGAAAATCTTGTACTGGAATCAAGGTGCCGAAAGTCTTTACGGTTGGACACGTGAAGAAGTGAAAGGCCAATACATTCACGCATTTATTAAAAAAACCTTTCCAAAACCAAAACAAGAAATTATCGCAGAGTTATTAGAGCAAGGTAATTGGGAAGGAGAAGTACAACATCTCACCCATGATGGCAGCCTGATTACCGTCGAGAGCCGATGGACGTTACAACGGGACATCGACCGTCAGCCCTGCGCGGTGCTAGAAATTAATACCGACATCACTGGCCGCAAACAAGCAGAAATCGCTTTGCGGCAACTGAATCAAGAACTGGAAGCCAGAGTTGTAGAAAGGACAGCTGCCCTGCAAAATACCCTAGCAGAAGCGCAGGGATTAAATGCCATTTTAGATAACTTAGCAGATGGTCTGTTGGTGGCAGACACCGCAGGACAAATCACCCACTTCAATCCTGCCTTTTTAGGCATGTATGGATTGACAGCTACCGCCCTCAACGGTCACTACCGAGAACTGCCGATCTCTGGTTTAACAGACCTGGTTGCACGAACTCAGTCCCATCCCAAAGAGGTTTTCTCTGCCGAAGTTGCACTGACGAAGGAACGCATTGGTCAGGCTGTGGCGACCGCCATTTTCAAAAAGACGACAGACCAAGAACCTGCTGCCTGCTTCGGTTCGGCGCTGCTGATTCGGGATGTGACGGCAGAAAAGGAAATCGACCAGATGAAGACCGACTTTATCTCAACGGTTTCCCACGAGCTGCGGACGCCGCTGACTTCTGTTCTCGGTTTTGCATCGATCATTAAAGAAAAGCTAGAAACTGATGTGTTCCCAATAATTTCTACCGAAGACCGCAAGCTTCAGAAAACCATCAAGCGGGTGGGTGACAATCTCAACATTATTGTATCGGAAGCAGAACGGCTCACGTCTTTGATTAACGATGTCCTGGACATCGCCAAGATGGAAGCAGGTAAGGTGGAATGGCAGATGCAGCCTCTCGATCCCAGCGAATTACTCAATTGGGCAAGCAATTCCACCGCAGGGTTATTTGAAACCAATGGCTTGCAGTTGGTTTGCGAGATTGAACCTGGACTGCCTCAGATCGTAGGCGATCGCAACCGTCTGCTGCAAGTTTTAATCAACCTGATTTCCAATGCCGTTAAGTTTAGCGAATCTGGTTGTGTCACTTGCCGCGTCAAACAAGGAAACGACGGTGTTTGCATCAGTGTCATTGATACAGGCATTGGTATTGCACTTGAAGACCAGCCGAAAGTATTTGAGAAATTCCGCCAAGTAGGCGACACTCTCACCGACAAACCCAAAGGTACAGGGTTAGGACTGCCCATCTGTAAACAAATCGTCGATCATCATGGCGGTAGAATCTGGGTTGAGAGTGAACCAGGTAACGGCAGCATATTCTCGTTCATCATTCCCACCTACACCTGCGATCAAAAAACCACTGCTAATCTGAATCTGGATACGCTAGTCAAACAACTCAAAGAACACGTCATCACCAAAAACGCTGTGCTGAACCAAAACCGTAAAACCATCTTGGTTGTGGATGATGATGCCAACATTAGAGAACTGCTCCGTCAACAACTGGAAAACGAAGGCTACAATGTTCGGGAAGGGAAAGACGGTATGGATGCAATTCATCAAATCAAAATAGCCCGTCCCGATCTGATTCTCTTGGACGTGATGATGCCCCAAATCAACGGCTTCGACGTGGCAGCCGTTCTCAAAAATGATCCTCAGACCGCAGACATTCCGATCATTATTCTGTCAATTATTGAAAACAAGGAACGGGGCTACCATATTGGCATTGATCGCTATCTCACCAAGCCCATTGACACAGAGAAACTCCTCAACGAAATTGGCTCACTGCTTTACCAGGGCACTTCTAGTAAAAAGGTATTGGTTGTAGATAAAAATGCATCAGCCTTAAAAATCCTATCAGATGTACTACAAACTCAGGGATACAGCGTGATTGAAGCCTCGAATCCGCAAGAATGCATCCATAAAGCCTTGTCAGCCAAACCTGACATGATCATCATCGATTCTATGTTTTCTCAAGAAGCTGATTTGGTGAAAACTCTACGCTTTGAGAAGAAGTTGGAAAATGTATTTTTTATTATGCTCTCAGAACAGTAATTGCTGCTACTAGGGACTGGGAAAGAATTCTTCTAATCCCCAATGCCTAATTCCCAATGCCCAATGCCCAATTCCCAATCCCCAATCCTTATGACCCAGAAAATTCTGATTGTTGACGATGAACCCAATATCTTGATTTTGATGGAACAAGCCCTAGAAGCATTAGAAGATAAGGGTGTTGAACTTTTAACTGCTAGAAATGGAGAAGAAGCTCTCGAAACTATTAAAACTGAAAAACCAAACCTGGTTTTTCTGGATGTAATGATGCCTAAAATGAATGGTCTGCAAGTCTGCTATATTGTTAAACATGACCTGCAAATGACTGACATCTACATTGTGATATTGACAGCTAAGGGACAGGAATTTGATAAACAAAAAGGAATTGAGGTTGGTGCAGACTTATATCTAACGAAACCATTTCGCCCCAAAGAAGTACTTGAAAAATCAATGCAGGTATTGGGTTTTTGAGGAAATTGTGGAATGCTTTTCACTGCGATCACTTCCAGTCTGTCGGAAGCGATCGCTCACCTGCAATGAATGAAAGAAACAATCTTGAAGAGTGCCATTAACAGATACATTTATAAATATCCTGATAGTTAAAACCGAACCCTCAATAGTGTGACTGAGCCTGATTAAAAAATAAAAGGAGAAAATTATGGTTGCGACCCAACCTCAAAAAAGCTCAAATACTACCCAATTGCTGCGCGATCGCGTTGTTTTGATCACAGGCGCAAGTCGTGGCATTGGTGCAGCAACCGCCAAACTGCTAGGACAACATGGTGCTGCGGTTGGCGTAAATTACTATGGCAGTGAAAACTATTTAATTGACCCAGATTCAGGATTTTTGACTTACGCTGGGTCTTTTCTGCAATCAATACAATTCTAAAATTTCTAATTCTGGTGATAGTGGAAAGCCAAACTTATCATGAAAATGAGGAAACTTGAGTAAAAATAGACACAAAGGTTTATTGTGATAAAAAGCTTTTAGCTTAAAGAAGCGAACATCAAAACCTTCCTTTTGTGCTTCTCTCGATTCAGAAAAGCTTCCCGGAAAAATTTCATCAAAATGAACTTCAAATTTCTTTGCCGTTTCTAAGAAAGGTTTGCCAATCAATTTAGCACCATTATCATAAGCAGGGTTAGGTATTGCTCTCCTGTACTCACTTTCGTCGAATCCAGCCCTTAAAATAAATTCAAAAAATCCGTTAAGTATCTTGAGGTTGTCACTTGTATTAAAGTCTTGCCAACCTTTAACCAAACTATCTTGAAGTTCAAAAAAAATGTTAAGTATAAATTGGGTTTCTACAGAATTTAATTCAGTGGTAGATAGTTTCATCTTTTTAAGTGTTGTTTATTCACAAAAATCTACTTCACTTCAATATCATGAAAGTGAATAATTCAAAACGTTATTGCAATCTCAATTAAAAAAATTGAGGCCGCCTAGTCAAACTAGAATCTAGGTTTTTAAAATCCCTCTACTTCAGCACGTCATGCGAAGTAATTATTATCAACAGGTTTTTTATTTGGGGATAATGCAATCCTCAAAGCTGACTAAATTTCCTTTAAAGCCTGTAGGATTTATGAAGCTATGTGCCAGACACCTGTGTATTTATACTGCCATATAAGTTTCATATAAGTCAACCAAATTAATAATAAATTTAAAAATTACTGAATATTACTATTGACAAGTTTATATTCATCTATAATTCATATTTATAAAAGCAATTTTCTGCTCAAAATACGGATAACACAAATATCTTCCTTCTGTCCCAGCCCCGATCTTCTACAAATAGTTGGGCAGGGAGCAGGGGGCAGCAGGGGGAAAATTCCTCTCCACTGCACCCTTTCTCCCACCCATAGAGTCTCTTCAGCACTTGCTCCTGCTTGTTCAATTAAAAGGTAATTCTGGGAAACCTTAACTTGTGAGAGCGAGAGCTTTTGCCAGAAGGAACTAGAATTAGGAAACACCTAGCTGGGTTCTTCTGACTTTTGAAATTAGGAGTGCATGTGTGCCAAAATCCCCTAAATATTTGCTGATTGGATCAACCGAGACTTACAGCGGTAAATCTGCAACTGTTCTGGGTTTGTCTCATCAGCTACAGCAAAAAGGACTGGATATTACCTACGGTAAACCGCTCGGTACGTGTTTGAATTTGTCTAGTGGAACCGTAATTGAGGAAGATGTTCAGTTCATCGCTCTTAGCCTCAATTTGCCGGAAAACCGTGTTGCACCTACAATGCTGGCTTTGGATGAACTAAATGTGCAAAAGCGCTTGCGGGGGGAAGACAAAACCGATTATCAACAGTCCCTAATACAGCAATATTTCCAAATGTCCCAAGGAGATTTGGTGTTACTGGAGGGGCCTGGTGATTTGTCAGAAGGCAATTTGTTTGACTTGTCTTTGCTGCAAATGGCTGAAGTATTGGATGCTGCTGTGCTGTTAGTAACCCGCTATAAATCGTTGCTTTCGGTTGAGGCGCTATTGGCTGCTAAAGGGCGTGTGGGCGATCGCTTGATTGGAGTTGTGATCAATGATATCCCACTCACCCAACTAGAAGCGGTTGACACTCTCTTGCGCCCATTTTTGGAACAGCAGGGGATTCCGGTGCTAGCAATGCTGCCCAACAACGATTTGCTCCGCAGTGTCAGTGTTGGCGAACTAGTTAAGCAGTTAAAGGCTGATGTTCTCTGTCGCAACGATCGCCTAGATTTGTTGGTGGAAAGTCTGGCAATTGGAGCGATGAATGTCAACTCCGCTGTGAAGTATTTCCGCAAACGCCGGAATATGGCAGTGGTAACAGGAGGCGATCGTGTAGAAATTCAGCAAGCTGCTTTGGAAACTTCTACCCAATGTTTAATTCTCACCGGGCAACTACCACCCCCGCGGTTCATTCTCAGTCGCGCTGAAGAACTAGAAATCCCTATTTTATCTGTTGACTTAGATACCCTGACCACTGTAGAAATTGTTGACCGCACTTTCGGGCAAGTCCGCCTCCACGAGCCGATTAAAGTTCAGTGCATTCGCCAGTTAATGTCAGAGCATTTTGACATTGACCGCCTGTTATCTAAACTGGGTTTAACTCCGGCAGCGGCATTGTCTTAGGTTGATCAACCTAAACAATTAAGAGCATCTATGCTCAGTTATCACTTAGGAGGGTGTATTGCTGGTGAGGGTACAGCTGGTTCGCCGTCACCTCCCAGGCGACGGCGTGCTGTCTCTTTCCGCCCCATAGCTGGGACGTGCTTAGTTGCAGCAGCTAATCCAAACATAGGCATATTACCGTAAACCGCCTCATATCTTCCCGGTTCTATTAAATAAGTTTCGTGCCAAATGCCGACACTGCCATCAGCACCAATGGCTTGATTAAACCTTTGCCAAGCTTTTAGATGTGCATCAGCGGGATTTCTGGCAAAACGCTCCAAATCCTCGAACGATCACCAATACTGAATCAATCCTGCGCCTCGCCAGTAAACAAAAGTTTCTCCTCCTTGTGAACCCACACCGATTAAAGATGATTTGCTTGTTAAAATTTTTGCTGGGCATATTGCTTCTAACCAGATGATTTTGGCAGAGCTAGAGCGTCACCAAAAAGCCCACTTAAAAAAATTATCTACGTATAAGGATTTAGAACAAGAATGCTTTCAGAATCCGCAAGAACTCCCAGAATCAGCAAAATTTCAGTATTTGACTCTCCTGAATGGCATCACTTATGAAACACATTGGCTGGCTTGGTGTGACCAAGTAATCCAAACAATCGAAAAATTGTAGCAAAGTCTAACTCAGGTTCGCCTCGCACCTACACGCTGTTTGGTAAAATATCTGGGTCGTTTAATCGGATTATGTCCATCTTTGAGCCAATCAACAGACCTTATTAACCTCGATACATTAGCGCAAGAACTGGCAACAATCCAGCAAACGGGTTCTAAAAGAATTGCCTTGCTGGGTTCTCGTCACGTCCCGATTACGCATCAGAATCTTATTGAAATGATGACATATGCCCTAGTTTTATCGGGTAATCGCATCATTACTTCTGGTGCTACAGGTACAAATTCAGCTGCCATCAAGGGAGCAACGCGGGCTGATGCGAATTTATTGACCGTGATTCTACCCCAAAGCCTGGAACGCCAGCCTTTGGAATCGCGCCAGCAACTAGAACAGGTAATGCATCTAGTGGAAAATTCCAGTAATGATAATCTGTCTCTTGCTGAAGCTAGTTACCTGTGCAACAAGGAAATTGTCTCTCGTTGCCAGCAACTGATCTGCTTTGCATTTCACGACAGTGGCACCCTGTTGCAAACTTGTCAAGATGCAGAAGAACAAAGAAAAGTAGTGACCCTCTTCTACTTTGATTAGTCATTTGTCATTTGTCTTTTGTCATTTGTCCTTTATATTTGACTAATGACTGATGACTGATGACTGATGACTGATGACTAATAACCAATAACTAATAAGTAATGATAATTTTTTTGTACTCGATCGCTGCTGCTGCCGTTCTGATTTACGTGCCATTTTTGGTGGTAGCTTATGCCCGTGCGCGGATTGGGTATGAAATGTTTTCTACTCCTCGTGCTATGTTTGAGAAACTGCCACCATACGCCCAACGAGCTACTTGGGCACATCAGAACACCTTTGAAGCGTTTATGGTGTTTGCGGCAGCTGCATTGATGGCATACGTAACTGGTGTAAATTCAACTAAGGCACAACTGGCTGCGATCGCCTTTGTGGTGGCCCGTTTGCTATACTCAATTTTTTATATTTTGAATATACCCCTTTTGCGATCGCTGATGTTTGGCATTGGCATCCTTAGCTCTAGCGCTCTTTTTTTCTTAAGTATCATCCAAACTAGTAATTAATTAGGGAGTGGGGAGTGGGGAGATGAGGGAGATGAAGGAACAGGGGGAGCAGGAGGATAACTTGCAACAAGTCTTTCTTCTTGTCCCCAATTCCCAATCCAAAATCCAAAATCTAAAATCCAAAATGTTTTATGGCTTCTACTTTTTCCTTTGACATTGTGAGCGACTTTGACCGACAAGAGTTGGTTAACGCTGTCGATCAAGTTATCCGAGACATTAAAGGTCGTTACGACCTCAAAGACACTCAAACTACTGTCGAGTTAGTCGAAGAAAGCATTAACGTTAGTACTGATAGCGAGTTTACCTTAGATTCTGTACACACCATCCTGCGGGAAAAAGCCGCCAAGCGTAACCTCTCCCAGAAAATCTTTGATTTTGGCAAAGTTGAATCAGCTAGTGGTAATCGCGTCCGTCAAGAAATCAAACTCAAAAAAGGCATAAGTCAAGAAATCGCCAAACAAATTTCTAAATTGATTCGCGACGAATTTAAAAAGGTACAAGCTTCAATCCAAGGCGATGTTGTGCGGGTTTCTGCCAAATCTAAAGATGACTTACAAGTAGTCATGCAGCGGCTGAAACAAGAAGACTATCCGGTGGCTTTGCAATTTACAAATTATCGTTAAAAGATTTGTATGGTGGGCAATGCCTATCCAAACTAAGTTTTTTGAAGATTTTTATGTTTGGATATAATACACGGTAGCTAACTTAACGCTAAAAGGGCGGTTAGAAACCGCGTCTACACGAGGCTTTACCCGCCTGCACAGGAGGGTAAAAAACCTTAATTTTCTACTTAGCCCACCTCCGTAGGCTTTGTTTGTGTAGCCGCGAATTCCATGAGACTGTTGGCGCAATAGGGGGTCTAACCCATCAGCCCCAATCCATCTGAAATTTCTGGAATTTTAGTATGTTGAAACGCACTTTAGCTATTAGCCCACAAATTATTGCAGGGCGGGAAAGCAACGCAAAGCTAAAGTTTTAGGGGTGGGGGGTTAAACCCCTTGTCAATTGACCAACAGTCTCATTCCATTCGCCGAGGCTTAAAGTACTTCCAGTTAAAAAAACATCCCATCTCCAGGGCGCAAGGCCAAGATCCCCTACAAATGTACAAATAATTTTGGATAATTTATTTTTTGTCAGTCCCTAAGTTGACTACAATCAAGCCCCTTTGCCAATACTTTTTTGAAATGCCGGACGCTCAGATAACTCCTTCATATAGTTCAACACCGCTGGGTAGGAGGTGAGGTCTAGCTTTAGCATGATGGGAATGTAATTCAGAATAGACCCCACTGCCACATCAGCAACGGTGAACTCATTACCCAGCAGAAAAGGTTGCTTACTGAAAATTTCATTTAATGGAGTCAACAAGCGGGGCATTTCCCGCTCCCGACTTGCTTCGACAAAAATTCCTGGCCCAAGGGTAGCATTGGCAAACAACACCCATTGGGAAAATACAGCACGTTCCTCTGCTGAAACTGAGGTTTTACCGTATTTATCGGCAAGATACAGCAAAATTGCCCCAGATTCCCAAAGTTTAAAATCCCCGTCAACAATTGCTGGAACTTTACCAATTGGGTTAATTGCCAAATATTCAGGCTGGAGGTGAACACCTGCCTGCATATCGAGCTTGATAAATTCGTAAGGAACTTTTATTTCCTCTAAATACCAGTGAACAATTGAGGCTCGACTCCTAGCACCGCCGTAAAGTTTTAGCATAATTACTTAAAGAACTTTGTGAGTGTGAGAATGCTGTTTAACGTTGTCTTCTTTAGTGACAACTCTAGCGGCATTTAACACCCGCTTGCGCTCAATGGAATACTTAAATTCAGTGTAATTTGTACCTAAGGGAATCAGGGATTTTGCAGATTCACGACGCTTGTAGGTACGAGCTGCTGCAAATGCCCGTGGCACAAATTCCTCTCCAAACTGAGCCGACTCTGGGAAGCCATCTGGCAGCAGTTGTGAATCGCCATCCAGCACAGATCCCAAAGTTGTTGCATGAGCCAGCTTATAGGAGGTAGGGATGCCCTTTAAAAGCGCTTCCAAAGCCGCGGAGGGAATCGGTTCTATAACTTCGATTTGATAAACTTCTCCATCTTCTTTGACGAAGCAGGTTGCCAAGCCGATAACAATATAATCATCGGTTGCTAAATCAGGGGCATTGGGATAGGAAATTGCAGTTGTCATCGGAAAATTTCTCAAAACTTAAAAATTGAATCCAGAGGATGGGGCATTGGACATTGGGCATTGGGCATTGGGTATTAATTGTTCTCCCCCAGATTCCCCTTCTCCCTTATCCTGCTCATCCCCTCTTTGATGAACGGCTTGTTGGCATTCTACCAATTTGTCGCTCTCACTACTTGACTAGTCTTTGAGATTAACATCTGCTATTTCTGGAATTTAACTTCGGGATCAAGTATCCATGATTAGGTTTGAGGAGCAATTGTTTAGGGCGTAAATTTCTCTTATGCGGCTAAGTTAAGTTCTCTCTTTAGATAGCTTTAATGTAACCCTAAGTACCTTAAAAATAGACACAGTGGTAAAACCACTAGCGGTAAAAAACTATAATTTTATTTCCAGAAGCATTGATTTAATGTATAAAAAGATGAATACTCACTCATTTTTAGCTGACGATGACCAGCAAAGTAAGCAATACAAATATGTTCTAAATAATACAAATAAAGTTCAAGAGCAGAGGATGAACGATCGCAGCGAATCTACTTTAGGGGATAGCTACTTACGCTCTTGTGCTTTGAAGTCGGCTCAACAAGGAGATTATAGTGAGGCGATCGCACTTTTAAGCCAACTAATTTCCCGCCATCCACACAATGCTGTTGATTACAATAACCGGGGGCTAATTTATTTCCAAAGTGGTAAAAGGCAAAAAGCGCTTTCCGACTATAATACTGCCCTCAAAATCAATCCCAATTTGGCTAGTGCTTATAATAATCGGGCAAATTACTACGCTGCTTGTGGAGAATTAGCAGCAGCACTTGCCGACTACGATCAAGCGATTAATTTTAATCCTCGCCATGTCCGGGCGTGGATTAACCGAGGCATTACCTGGCGTGACTTGGGGCAATATGAGGAGGCAATTGAGAATTTTGAGGTAGCACTGCTTTTGGGTCAACTAGAAGGTCATATCTGGGCTGAACGCGGCAGGACTTACCATCTTTGGGGCGACTGGAATTGTGCGATCGCTGATTATCGTCGCGCCCTCACTCAACTGCCCTCTATCGACAACACTAAGGATATTACTGGTTGTCGCTTGCGTTTACAACTCGAAAATTGGCTAAACGAGTTGCTATCTGAATCAGCGTCCTAATTGGTAGATGAGTTCTTTTTGCAAATTCAATATTCAAAAAGTAAATTCTTCATTTTGAATTTTGAATTTTGAATTTTGAATTGGAGCGGAGCGACGCTGTATCGCTAATGACTAATATATGATAACTACATAGCTATTCAAAAATTAGCTATTAACCATTATTTATTAGCAATAATATAAATTAACACCCGGTTTATACGTAGCCTGAATCACAAGAAACCTGAATAATCCCAAATTTGCGATTTGTCTTAGGGTGATGACTCTGTTTGTTCATCTTCTTGGCGATCCTGATTCATTAACACGACCCGACGCTGGCTGGGATCAAATCGGTATCCTTGTTCTTGCATAATAGTTTTAGTTTGCTGAGGATCGAAGTTACGGCCAAATTTCGCCTGCAAACCATTCACATGTCCTTCCATCAGCTTGACTTCAGTACTAATTTCTCGCAACTTTTCTTGCTGTAACCAATGATAAGGCAAAAGTTGTGCTAATGCAGATGCTGCAATGGCTGTAACTGCAAGATTAACCGCTATTTTGGCTGTGCTTTCCAGTGCCATCACCTGGTAAGAACGTTGACGTAGATGCCGTTTTGGTCGAGGAACAGCCCGGCGTTTTTGTATAGGTTGTGACGGTGGTCTGGAGGGTTGAATCGCGTTCATGATGCTAAAAAATAACCTCGCTGAATGAAGGGAAGCACTGTAAAAGCGTTCTGGCGCTAATTACTGCTTGATTTAGCTGTCATATTACTTCATTTTTTTGAAATAACTACAAGTGTTGCACCAGTTAAAAAACAACCTGGCTTACGTAAGTGCCAGTTTCCTAGCTATTTATGGCATAAAGCCACAAGAAGAAAGGAAATTGCACCCCGTACTGCCAGGATTATTAGCTTTTTAACTGTGTCACATCGGAGTGTTATTTGTAAAGTTCTGTGGCTAATCGCCAAGCTAGAACTCCTGGGATCAGCGCCACAACTAGAGCGATGTAGACTTGAGTATCTGAGATGGAAGATATCTGAGCGATGTACAGAGTATCTAAGATAGGCATGGCTGAAAACCTCCTAACCTGAATGGATTTTGAACAGTTCGTTTACTACTTTTCCTTGTTTTGCCAAGATTGGGGAATATCTTGTTACAAGATGCAACAAAAGCAGTTATTGGTCAGACAATTTTAGATTTTAGATTTTGGATTTTGGATTGACTCCACGGATAAATCCGGGATTGATAAAAAATATGAATTTGTATTTGGGTATCGACTTCGGTACATCTGGTGCCCGCGGTGTGGTGATTGACGAGGAAGCTTCTTATATCCAGGCTGAGGTGCGATATCCCTTCCAGGATTCACCAGCCCCTGTTATGCCAAAAATTTGGCAGCAAGCTTTATTTGCGCTGATGGAACAAATACCTGACCAATTGCGGCGAAAAATTAAAGCGATCGCAATTAATGGTACTTCTTCCACCGTCTTGCTGGTCGATGCTGTTGGCAATCCAACAGATGCACCATTGCTGTATAACGATGCGCGGGGATCATTGATGCTAGAGCATTTGAGGAGCATAGCACCCCCCAATCATACCGTGTTGAGTGCCACCTCCAGCCTCGCCAAACTTTTGTGGATGAGGCAGTTACCTTCTTTTAGCGAAGCTAGATATTTCCTGCATCAAGCAGATTGGCTGGCGTTTCTTCTACATGGTCAGTTGGGGATTAGCGATTACCATAATGCTTTAAAGCTGGGTTATGACGTGGAAGAGTTGAAATACCCAGAATGGCTAGAAAATTTGCAAATACCGATTCAGCTACCCAAAGTTTTAACTCCTGGGACTCCGATTGCAAAATTGCGTCCTGAAATTGCCGATAAGTTCGGTTTTTGCGGTGATTGTCAGGTGTGTGCAGGTACAACTGATAGTATTGCCGCTTTTCTCGCCAGTGGGGCAAAATTACCTGGTGAAGCCGTGACTTCTCTGGGTTCAACATTGGTACTAAAGTTGTTAAGTCGTACCCGTGTAGAAGATGCGCGATATGGGATTTACAGCCATCGGTTGGGTGATTTGTGGCTGACTGGGGGTGCTTCTAATACTGGGGGTGCAGTACTTAAGCAATTTTTCACAAACGCTGAGTTACAAAGCCTTAGCCGGGAGATTGATGCTTCAATTGCCAGTGAGTTAGATTATTATCCATTATTGAAAGCAGGCGATCGCTTTCCTATTAATGATCCCAATCTACCCCCACGTTTGTCACCACGCCCAGATCATCCAGTGGAATTTTTGCATGGGTTGTTAGAAAGCATTGCCCGCATAGAAGCACGAGGGTATGAATTATTACAACAAATGGGTGCAGACAAGTTGACCCGTGTTTATACTGCTGGCGGTGGCGCAACGAATGATACTTGGACTGCAATTAGGGCGCGTTATTTGCAGGTTCCTGTAGTAGCGTCAGTATATACAGAAGCTGCTTACGGAACGGCGCTGTTGGCAATGGGGAAAGGAAGAAGGAGTGAGCAAGAGTAATTGTGTAACTATCTTTTCATAGGTATTTCGTAAATCAGTATCTATCCCAGTGACAATCTACATATCTCGGCCGATATTGGAATTATTAGATACCGGACTATAGATTCCAGGTTGATCATCTGGGCAGCTATTCGGGGATGGGTGCTTCGCAGCAAGCGAATGTCATCTGTCCCCTTTGTTATTTCGGCGAACTCATTTGTTATTTCGGCGAACTCATTTGTTATTTCGGCGGACTCATTTGTTATTTCGGCGAACTCATTTGTTATTTCGGCGAACTCATTTGTTATTTCGGCGAACTCATTTGTTATTTCGGCGAACTCATTTGTTATTTCGGCGAGTGCATTTGTTATTTCGGCGTCTCTATAACGCAATACGGTTCAGTTAAGGCTAAAACTCTTTGTCAAAGTCAGTTTTTTTAACGTAGACGCGGAGCGGCTTGCCGCAGACTACCGCAGAGGCGCAGAGGACACAGAGAGAAGAAAAAAATGCTTAACTGAACTGTATTGCTCCATAACGCACCCTACGAAACAACTAGAGGAGTTGAAACCTATGCTGGTCATACTTGTGTGTACACCGTAGTGCAAGGGAAGGGGAGTAAGATTCAAAGCCTCTCTCCTGAAAGGTTACAGTGTACACACAAGTCGAATTACCCCCCTTAGTCCCCCCTTGCAAAGGGGGGAAACAGGAAATCTAGTTCCCTCCCCTTTATAAGGGGAGGGTTAGGGTGGGGTGATTTGCAAACTGAAAACTCCTATTATTGCTTTGGCGTTACTGAATCAAGGGATGATTCTTGTAGGGTGGACAACATGAGCGCCCCGATATACAAGGAACGCTCATGTTGCCCGTCTCACAAAACTAAAAAAATCATCCCGCAAATATGCAACGCCATTGCTTTCTTTCATTGACAGTTAGTAGCCTATCCTGATGCTGGAAAAACTTCGGGTATTTTGTAGATGCGGATGAATGCCTGACGGCAGTAGCTACTTTAATCACAGCAAGCAGTACACGGAGATAAAAAAGTGCAAATCACTAAGCGCAATGTTGAGTTAAGAGTAGATGGCAGCTTAATGCGTGTTTATGTAGCGGCTCCCAAAGCAGCAGGAAAATATCCTGGTATTGTGTTCTACAGTGATATTTATCAGTTAGGTGAGCCAATGATTCGTCTAGCTAACTACTTAGCAGGATACGGCTATGTAGTAGCAGCCCCAGAAATTTTTCACCGAATTGAGCCAGTTGGTTTAGTAATTGAGCCAGACGATCTTGGACGAATGCGGGGTAATGACGATGCGCGTCGAACCTCGGTAGCTGATTATGATGCCGATTGCCTTGCTGTGATTGAATTTCTGAAAACAGAAAGTGCGGTTTCTCCAAATCAAATAGGGACTCTCGGCTTTTGTATTGGTGGACATTTAGCTTTCCGCGCCGCATTTCAAAGCGAAATTCGGGCTGCCGTTTGCTGTTACCCTACTGGTATTCCCAGTGGCAAACTGGGTAAGGAGGTAGCCGATACAATCGAGAGAGTAAGTGAAATTAAAGGCGAGATGCTAATGGTGTTTGGTACTCTTGACCCTCATATACCAGAGAGCGATCGCCAAACTATAATTAAAGCTCTTGAGAATGCTAACGTACCTCACCAAGTTTTCTTGTATGAAGCAGAGCATACATTCATGCGCGACGACGGTTATCGTTATGATTCTAGTGCTACCACCGCAGCTTGGTCTGAAATTGTAGCTTTTTTGGAGCGCATATTCGCAGACTGAAAACTCCTATTATTGCTTTCTTTGCGTCAATTTTGAAGTTGTCTGCAATGCTAACAAACCAGCACCATAAGCAGGCTCATACCTCGGAAAAATCACCTTTACTTCAGGAAACTTATTAACAAGAGATGCTGCAAATCTTTCATGGATCTTGCATCTACCGTGCCATAGACTTCCCGTTGTGACTACTTCTAAAACTGAGTCGGCAGTAAAAATTGCATCAATTACTGTAGATGTAGCTTTCACTAATTCTTTGACAGCATCATCAATGATGATATTCGCTACTATATCACCTGATGCTGCTGCAAAATCTACAATTGGTGCTAAAGCCGCTATCTGTTTCACTCCCCATTTTCGCCGATAGACTACTTCTATTAAATCTTCTATACTTTCCAAATCAAGATGCTGTTTGAAATCCTCTAGCAAACTTGTTGATATTTCCCGCCCATCATAAGATTTTAATGCTGCATTCATGCCAGCGATCGCAATTTTATAGGCGCTCCCTTCATCTCCTAAAATATACCCCCAGCCGCCGACTCGCTTAGTATGTCCTTGATGATTTCGCCCAAAAATTATCGAACCAGTACCTGCTGCAACCACAATTCCTACAGGCTGACCAATTCCACCAACTAAAGCAATTAAAGCATCGTTGCAAATTACAATATTCGCTGGCTGTAATGCCCAAGTAATAGGCAGATATTTGTTATCTTGTAACTCTTTAACTAAACCTTTTACTACTTCGATATCTGCTGCACGACCTATACCAGCTAAACCCAGACATATCGCCTCAATATTCACAGTATTTGTAATTCTTGCTGTTTCAAGCGCATTGTGAATTGCTGATTGAATAGATTCTAAAGTGGCTTCAATACCTATACTCTGATAATTAGATGAACCGGCTTCACCGCGACCTAGTACTTGACACAAATCATTCATTAGTATGCAAACAGTCTTGCTACCGCCGCCATCTATTCCCAAAACATAACTCATAATTCTGTGATAATGTTAATTATTCTGATGCTTTGGTTCTTTTAAAGGTATAAAAAATAGAGCAATCATCCCAGGAATGGTCAGCAAACAAACCAAAATAAAAAATAATGGATAACCAAAAGCTTTTTGCAGATAACCACTAATTAAACCTGGTAGCATCATTCCTAAAGCCATGATGCCAGTGGAAATAGCAAAATGAGAAGTTTTATATTCGCCTTGGCAAATATACATTAAATAAACACTAAAAGCTGTAAATCCAAACCCATACCCAAATTGCTCCAAAGAAACCAAGGGATACACTAATGTTAGTGAAGGTTTACTGTAAGCCATATACACATAAAATATATCAGGCAAGTTTAACGCCAAAGCCATAGGAAACAGACATTTTTTTAATCCATATTTAGAAATGAACAAACCTCCTAAAATTCCTCCACAAATCAGGGATATTACCCCAAATGTCCCGTAGACTAATCCGACATCTGATGTTGATAACCCTAAACCACCTACTTCTGGTTTGTCCAATAAAAATAAAGAGGCTATTTTGACAAGCATTGCTTCACCAAGTCTATAAAGTAAGATAAATGCTAAAATGGCTATAATCTTCTCTTGAGCAAAATATGAGCTAATGATTGACCAAAAGGGTATATTTTCCCTAGCTTGTATTTGTCGGCGATTATCTGATTCAGGTAAGGGTAAAATTAGGCGATGGAAAATAAATAGGATTGCTAAAATTAAAGCTGAGAAGCCAATAGCTATAGTCCAGCTTAAAGGAATGTTATTAAGAGATACTTCAAGCTGACCTGCTAAAACTACTAATATCCCAGAACCGAAGATAACAGCCATTCGATAAAACAGTGAGCGAATGCCAACAAAAAAGGCTTGTTGTTCTGGAGATAAAGCCAGCAGATAAAAGCCGTCTGTAGCAATATCATAAGTTGCAGAAATAAATGCTCCTATTGTTAATGTTGCAAGGGAGATGAAAAAGAAATTTGGCAGTTGTAAGGAGAAGGCTATCAAACTCAAACAGCAGAACATGGCAAATTGGGTATAAAGTATCCATTTGCGTTTGGTAGAGTAAATATCGACAATTGGGCCCCAAAACATTTTGATAACCCAGGGTAGATAGAGAAAGCTTGTCCATAAGGCGATTTGAGTATTATTTATTCCGAGTTTTTTGTAAAAGATTACGGAAACTGTGTTGATGATGACGTAAGGTATGCCGGAGGTGAAATATAGGGTGGGGATGAATGTCCAAGGGAAGGTTGTTTGATTTTTCATAGGTTTGGGGGACGTAGACACGAAGTGGCTTCCCGAAGGGTACCGCAGAGGCGCAGAGGGCGCAGAGAGAGATTAAGAGAGGATAATGCGTTTGATGCCGTCTTTGAGAAGGGGGACGTTAAAGTTGATGAGAAGGGCTAAGGGGTAATTAGTCATTTTAAGGTAGGAGAGGACTTGAGCTTCGTGGATTGGGGCTAAATTTTGGACAGCTTTTAATTCCACAATTAAACAATTGGCAACCAGAAAATCTAATCTCCCCTTGCCTACTTCATGTCCTTTGTAATTTACTATTACCCCCTTCTCAACCACATGAGGTATCCCACATCTGAAAAATTCTATAATTAGCGCCTCCTTATACACCTCCTCTAAAAACCCTGGCCCCAACACCCTATGCACCTCAATCGCCGCCCCAATCACCTCGCCCGTAAGCCGATTCATTTCTTCTCCTACCTCTCTTCCCTCCGCGTTCTCTGCGCCTCTGCGGTTCGTTTCCATATAAACCCTCTCCAACCCTATGGCAAAATTTATTAAAGTCCTTCCATACCTAGTTTTCCCCGCATGACCGCAACCATCCCCAATCTCCCCAGTCTCTACGACCCCTTTTCCACTGAAGCCAAGTGGCAAAAATTCTGGGAAGACAACCAAGTTTACAAAGCTGACCCCAACAAAAGCGGCGAACCCTACTGCATCGTCATCCCCCCGCCTAACGTCACCGGCAGCTTACACATGGGTCACGCCTTTGAAAGTGCCTTAATTGATACCCTCGTGCGCTACCACCGGATGCAGGGACGCAATACCCTGTGGCTACCCGGAACTGACCACGCCAGCATTGCTGTGCATAGTATGCTGGAAAAGCAACTCAAGACAGAGGGTAAGACTCGCTACGAATTGGGGCGCGAGAAATTCTTAGAACGCGCTTGGGAATGGAAGGCGGAGTCAGAGGGAACGATTCTGAATCAGCTACGACGCTTGGGTGTCTCGGTGGACTGGTCACGGGAAAGGTTTACCCTGGATGAGGGTTTATCTAAAGCTGTTGTCGAGGCGTTTACTCGTCTTTACGAGGAAGGCTTAATTTATCGTGGTGAATATTTAGTTAACTGGTGTCCCGCTTCTGGGTCGGCTGTGTCTGACGTGGAAGTAGAAAATCAAGAGGTGAATGGAAATCTCTGGTACTTCCGCTATCCCCTCACCGATGGTTCCGGTTTTGTAGAGGTGGCGACAACTCGACCAGAAACGATGCTGGGTGATACAGCTGTAGCAGTTAATCCCAATGACGATCGCTACAAACATCTCATCGGCAAAACTTTAACTCTGCCAATTCTACACCGAGAAATTCCGATCATTGGCGATGAATATGTTGATCCCACTTTCGGCACAGGTTGCGTAAAGATAACTCCCGCCCATGACCCGAATGATTTTGACATGGGTAAGCGTCACAATCTGCCGTTAATCAACATTATGAATAAAGACGGCACTCTCAACGCCAATGCTGGGGAGTTTCAAGGACAAGACCGCTTTGTTGCTAGAAAAAATGTGGTTTCTCGCCTAGAAGCAGATGGCTTTTTGGTGAAGATAGAAGATTATAAACATACCGTTCCCTACAGCGATCGCGGTAAAGTACCTATTGAACCTCTCCTCTCGACTCAGTGGTTTGTCAAAATTCGCCCCCTAGCTGACAAAACCTTAGAATTCCTCGACCAGCAAACTTCTCCAGAGTTTGTCCCCCAACGCTGGACTAAGGTCTATCGTGATTGGCTAGTAAAACTCACTGATTGGTGTATCTCTCGCCAATTATGGTGGGGACACCAAATTCCTGCTTGGTACGCTGTTAGTGAAACGGATGGACAAATTACCGATAACACGCCGTTTGTGGTGGCGAAATCGGAAACCGAAGCTTGGGATAAAGCTAAATCACAATTTGGTGAAAATGTCAAGTTAGAACAAGACCCAGATGTGCTAGATACTTGGTTTTCTTCTGGACTCTGGCCGTTTTCGACTTTGGGCTGGCCGGAACAAACTCAGGATTTAGCAACTTACTACCCAACTACTACCTTGGTGACAGGCTTTGATATCATCTTTTTCTGGGTAGCCAGAATGACCATGATGGCTGGGCATTTTACTGGTCAAATGCCTTTCCAAACAGTTTATATCCACGGCTTGGTGCTGGATGAAAAAGGCCAGAAGATGTCAAAGACCAAAGGTAATGGTATTGACCCGTTGTTATTAATTGACAAATATGGTACTGATGCTTTGCGGTATACCCTAATTAGGGAAGTGGCTGGCGCTGGACAAGATATCAGATTGGAATACGATCGCAAAAAGGATGAATCAGCATCGGTAGAAACAGCCCGCAACTTTGCTAACAAGTTGTGGAATGCTGCCCGGTTTGTGATCATGAATTTGGATGGACAAACGCCGCAACAATTAGGGAATCCAGTCGCCACAGAACTGAGCGATCGCTGGATTATCTCGCGGTATCATCAAGTTATCAAACAAACCACTAATTACATCGATAATTACGGTTTAGGGGAAGCAGCAAAAGGACTCTACGAATTCATCTGGGGTGATTTCTGCGATCAGTATATTGAACTAGTGAAATCCAGATTGCAAGCAGACGCTGATCCAGTATCGCGGCGAGTAGCACAGCAAACCCTCGGCTACATATTGGAAGGGATTATGAAACTGCTTCATCCCTTCATGCCTCATATTACCGAAGAAATTTGGCAGACTCTCACGCAACAATCAGCAGATTCCCCGCAAACTTTACCGTTACAAATCTATCCCCAGGTAGATGCAAACTTGATTGGTATAGCTTTAGAAGAACAGTTTGAATTGCTGATTGGTACTATCCGCACAATTCGGAATTTGCGTGCTGAAGCGGATATTAAGCCAGGGGTAAAAGTGACAGCGAATTTGCAAACTGAAAGCGAGAAGGAGCGGGAAATTCTCACTGCTGGACAGTCTTACATTAAAGATTTGGCTAAGGTTGAGACTTTAAGCATAACTGACAAGCAAGAAAACCAAATTGCTGCTAAAAAACCTCAGAGTGGTTTGAAGACAATTGGCTTAGTTATTTTGGCGATTTTCTTAGGTAGATTGGGTTTAGCTGTAGGGAATGCCATTGATGATACTCCCATCGTCGGAACTTTCTTTGAAATAGTTGGTTTTAGTTACACAGCTTGGTTTGTTAGCCAAAATTTACTAACTGCTCAAGCGAGACTTAAGTTATGGAGACGCTTTTTCTTGCAGAGAGAATTAGAACAATCACAAGAACCAGAAAATGCAATCGCTGGTGTGATTGGTACAATACAAGTGCTAATTCCTCTTAGCGGTGTAGTAGATATTGAAGCTGTGCGTGCCAAACTAGAGAAAAGCCTGAGTAAAGCTGAAGCCGAAGTTCAATCCCTGAGTACAAGATTAAACAATCCTAGTTTTGTGGATAGAGCTAGAGCCGACGTAGTACAAGGAGCGCGGGATGCCTTAGCAGAAGCACAGAAGCAAGCTGAAATTTTGCGCGTACGCCTTAAGGCGTTGCCGTAGGCATCGTTTGAAGGGATTGCTGTAGGCGTCACCTACATGGCTTAGGATAACTGTAATGGGTAATGGGAAAGTTATTAATTCCCGATCACCCATTACCAATTAAATTTATTCCAAATATCACTTTTGTCCTTGTTTTTTATTAAAAATCATTTTTTGAATTTTGAGTGGAGCCGGGGACGTTTCCGTTACTCCAGAGAAGTCGAAGCTAAGGCTTCCTTAGATCAGAACTTCTCCGATCGCAAACGCTGCGCCAACGGTGATTTTGAATTTTGAATTGGAGCGAAGCGACTCTCATGCTATATCTAGCCCAGGTGCGTAAAAACGATTTTTTAGACCAGCACCAGTTACGCTTGTTGGCGCGTCAAGAAGCTGATAACTTGTGGGCGATAATTCCAGAAGAGGCTTTTATTCTGCTGGGAAAGGGAAAGCTAATGAGTGAGAACTTGCTTGTTTTAGTAGAACTTTCCTCTACAGGCGACATTCAAAAACTAGAAGATGCTACCAACTGGGTACTCCATCTCGTACAAAACTACCTCACCAGCGGCATTACCCCAGAATTTTTGCAGCAGGAAGCTGAACGAGCAGAACATTGGCGACAATCCCTGACGTTGCAAAACCAAGACTTAGCGCGGCGTTCCTTGGAATTGGAAGCTCGTCGTGAACAAATTCAAGCCTTAGAAGAAAGCCTCAAACGCGATAAAAATGGCTATCTCCAAGAGGAAAGTTAAAAGTTTGCAATTATAGCAGTCGCCAAAGCCGTTAGGACAAGTTGGCGATAGACACCTTCAACAGGATACATTGTGAATTTATCGTCGTCCTAAGCTTCCTGTCCGTTGCTATATATAGCGGTTCTCGTTTTCATGAGGTATACCCGTAGAGGCACGGCACTGCCGTGCCCTTACACTTGGCGATATAATTTTGTACCGCATCTGAATGGGAACCGCTATAGTTGCTAGAGTGAATGATTTATGAGTTAAAAAAAGTTTTTAACTCATAATTTTTACTAAGATGCCAATAATTGCCGAATTAACCTGGCTACAGCCTTTTGCGTGAAGCGGCTGGCAATTTGTTGACCCAAACGTTGGACATCAGAATTTACCAATAACTGGGCAATTTGGGGCGCAAGTTGCACTGGATCAAAGCCTCGTGTTTCTCGAAGAATACCCAATATACGTTTAATATGCTCTAAGGTTTGTTGTTGCTCAACTGTCGCCGCCGGAGTTTTATTAACTGCTGTTAACCCAACGCGTTCTCGCAGCAGATAGGTGAAGTTATGCAAAACATTTTTACCTAAAGCATCAAGTCCGTTAACAGATTCATCTACCAGCTTGTCACGAATGAAAGCACCGCGTTCAGATGACAGAAATTCTATCCCCTGATTCAGCACTAAGTCAAAGTCGTAGTCTTGACTCTTACGCGCATTAAGTAACAAGTTTTCTAAGCGATTCCAGCGAAATCTGCCATCTTTAAATAGCAAATCTTGCAATGATGTTCTTAATTGCGGTGCTGGGTCTGTTAACAGGCGTTTAGAAACGTAGGGATAAGCTTCGCTGAGGACTTTAAAGTTGGGATCTATAAATATTGCAATCCCTTCAAGCGTCACCAGAGAGCGAATAATTAAAGCGTAGTAGGGCGGTACGCGGAAAGGATACTCATACATCAAAGCCGATAGTTCATCGGTAATGCTTTTAATGTTAAGTTCGGCTACGCTGGCTCCTTGGGCATCAGCAAAGACTCTGGCAAAAGCTGGGATAATTGGTGTTAAATCAGTTTCTGGTGATAAGAAATCTAACTTAACGTAGTCTTTTGCTAATCCTTCAAAGTCGCGGTTGACGACGTGGACGATCGCTTCAATTAAACCATAACGCTGTGGTGGCTTAATCTCGCTCATCATCCCAAAGTCGAGATAAGCCAATTTGCCATCGGTTGTTGCTAACAAATTACCAGGGTGGGGATCGGCGTGGAAAAATCCATGTTCTAGCAGTTGGCGTAGGGAACACTGGACACCCACTTCAATTAGATAACGAGCATCTATCCCTTGGGCGCTAATTTCTTCTGTCTGGGTTAATTTCGTGCCGTTAATCCATTCCATCGTCAACACACGACGATTGGTGTATTCCCAGTAAATTTGCGGTACGTATACGTCTTTTATATGACCGTATAACTCGAAAAATCTTTCGGCATTTTCACCCTCATGGATGTAGTCCATCTCTTCAAAAATGCGATCACCTAATTCATCGAGAATACCAACTAAGTCACTTCTTACCCGCTTGATCTTTTTCTGCGCCCAGGCGGCGAGGTTACGCAAAATATACAAGTCAATTGTGATCCCCTCTCTTAAATCGGGGCGTTGGACTTTAACAGCTACTTCTTCACCAGTTTTTAGCTTACCTTTATAAACTTGTCCCAATGAAGCCGCAGCAATTGGCTGGGGCGAGAGTTCGGCGTAAACCTCTTCTGGAGGGGCACCAAGTTCTTCTTTGATAAACTGGTAAGCAATTTCGTTGGCAAAAGGCGGTAATTGGTCTTGTAGCTTAGTTAATTCTTCTAAGTATACGGGAGGAACCAGATCCGGTCTGGTGGACAAAGCTTGTCCAATTTTGATGTAAGCAGGCCCCAGTTGGGTCAGCAAGACTCGTAGCTGAGTGGCTCGGCGGCGGTTATTTTTGACGACAATTCCCCGTTTGCTATCCGACCACAACCCAAAAGCAAAGGATAGAGTCGGCCCCAACACGGCGAAAATCCGTCGGATAACTTGCACTTTTCTGTTTTGATAATGCGCCGCTATGCCCAGAGGATCGTAAAGCGTCTGAGGTTGGGCTATTATCCTTAACTGTTGGGCAACTGAAAGTTCTGGCGATTGCACAACCAAGCCTTGTGTACCATTTTCTTCTGGCACTACATCAATAACGTCCAGTTCGCCTCGGCCATTTGTGCCGTTGCGACTGTCCTCCTGAATCGGTCGGGAACTAGGGGGAAGTGTCTTAACAATCATGAAGAAGGCCACCAGTCAGAACGATCACATTAAGTATTGTAACAATATGTTCAGAGATTGAGCATTAGGTATAAGTCAAACAGGGC
Source organism: Nostoc sp. (assembly GCF_036917395.1). Taxonomy (GTDB): domain Bacteria; phylum Cyanobacteriota; class Cyanobacteriia; order Cyanobacteriales; family Nostocaceae; genus Nostoc. Next base: position 30,031 of record NZ_JBALDI010000043.1, on the reverse strand, counting down.
ATTGGAATTAAAATAATTTTTTTCCAGTTCCCAGTCGTTTGCTACACTTAAATGGGCATACTAGTTCAATAGTAGTAGGTATTGCTAGTTGCTGAAATATCATACTTATTGTCCTGTAAGTTAGAAGTATCCGGCATCTGTCCTAACGGAGAATTTGGTTTGATGTTGCTTTGCCTGCGAATTGAAAACTTTGCCCTAATTGACCAACTGGAATTGGAATTTGACGCGGGACTAAATGTGTTGACAGGTGAAACCGGCGCTGGAAAATCGATTATTTTGGATGCCATTGATGCCGCTTTGGGTGGCAAAGTCTCTAGTCGAGTGATTCGCACGGGGACAAGTCGGGCAATGGTAGAAGCTACTTTCACCTCAAACGCCCCCCTAGCAGCTTGGTTGAGTGAACAGGAAATAGATTTGCTTGATGAAAATTCCGTAGTCATTAGCCGAGAAATCACAGCCACTGCTAGTAATGTCCGCAGTCGATCGCGGGTGAATGGCGTGTTGGTAAATCGGCAGATCATGGGAGGAATGCGCGATCGCTTGGTGGAAATCACAGCCCAAGGTCAAACGGTACAAGTGGGACAATCTGCCCAAGTCCGCGACTGGCTAGATTTATATGGCGGCGACTCCTTGATGCAGCAACGTCATAAAGTTGCCACCAGCTTCAGTACTTACCAACAGGCGCATTTAGCACTAGAAAAACGCCGGACATCAGAACGGGAACGGTTGCAACAATTCGACTTGCTCACCTATCAAGTGCAGGAATTGGGAGCAGCCAATCTCACTGAACCTGATGAATTGGAACAGTTAGGACAAGAACGGGAACGCCTAAATCACGTCGTCGATTTGCAACAGATGAGTTACAAAGTTTATCAGGCTTTGTATCAAAATGATAATGAAACCCCAGCCGCCGCCGATTTATTGGGAGACAGTGAGGCGACATTAAATCATATGGTAGAATATGATACCCAACTGCAACCCCTATTGGAATTGGTGAGAGACGCGCAAGCTGCGGTAATGGAAGTGGGAAGGCAGATTAATGCCTATGGGGATGGTTTGGAAGCCGATCCCCACAGGTTGGAAGAGGTGGAAGAACGCGTTCGGGAATTAAAGCAAATTTGCCGCAAGTATGGGCCGACACTAAAAGAAGCGATCGCCTATTACCAACGTATTCAAGGGGAATTAGCGGTACTTAACGACAGCGAACAATCTATTGAAAACCTAGAACAGCAAGAAAAGGCGTGTTTTGAGAAACTCACCCAAGCAAGTAATCAGTTAACTCAACTGCGGAGTAAGGCGGCTGCTAATTTAGAATCACGTTTGATAGCTGAACTCAAGCCCCTAGCGATGGAAAAGGTAAAGTTTCAGGTTGAGATAGTGCCTGCTTCTCCAACTGCCACCGGAGCAGATAAAATTACCTTTATGTTTAGTCCCAACCCTGGAGAACCACTACAACCTTTAACAGAAATTGCCTCTGGTGGGGAAATGAGCCGCTTTTTACTGGCGCTGAAAGCTTGTTTTTCTCAGGTTGATGTGGCTGGGACAATGGTATTTGATGAAATTGATGTCGGGGTTTCGGGAAGGGTAGCCCAAGCGATCGCGGAAAAATTACACCAGCTAAGTCAACGTAATCAAGTATTATGTGTTACCCACCAGCCTTTAGTTGCAGCAATGGCCGATCGCCATTTCCGCGTAGATAAGTTAACTATCAATCAAGGCAAAGGTAAAAAAACTAACAATGATAACGCCGAACAGCGTACCGTTGTGCGAGTTACTACCTTAGATAATTTAACTACTCGCCGGGAAGAACTAGCACAGTTAGCTGGTGGTAAATCTGCAAGTGATGCGATCGCTTTTGCCGAATCTCTGTTATCACAAGCTGCTAACCACCGCCGTGGGAACCAAAGTTAGATCGGTAGCATTATTAAACTACATCCACCTTGAAAACTGTAGTTCTTTCCGTATGAAAAGAAAAAACCCTCATCCCCCAGCCCCTTCTCCCAATATTGCCAGAAGCGGAGCCGGAAAGAAGTCCCTCTTCCCCTACTTGGGCTACGGTGTACACACAAGTTGGAAAAACTTCATCTACCAAAGATTTGCAGTGAAGCTAGCGCTGAAGGAGGGTTTCCCTCCGTAAGCGACTGCTGAACCCGTTCGCGTAGCGTCGACCATAGGAGAAGGGTGCGTTACGCTGGCGTGACAAAGCTAAATTGTTGCAATCATGGCGATGCCTGCGGTTCTTGCTAGCCAACGCATTCGTTATTTCGGCGTTCGCATTTGTTGATTTGGCGTTCGCATTTGTTGATTCGGCGTTCGCATTTGTTGATTTGGCGTACGCATTTGTTATTTCGGCGTTCGCATTTGTTGATTCGGCGTTCGCATTTGTTGATTCGGCATACGCATTTGTTGATTTGGCGTACGCATTTGTTGATTTGGCGTTCGCATTTGTTGATTTGGCGTACGCATTTGTTGATTTGGCGTTCGCATTTGTTATTTCGGCGTGTCCATAACGCACCCTACGAAACTACTAGAATTGAAACCTATGCTGGTCATACTTGTGTGTACACCCTAGCCTACTTGGGAGAGGGATTTAGGGTGAGGGCATAAAACTACGGTTCTCAACATAGATGAGGTTTAAATACTTAACCACAGATTTTCCGAAAACTATTTTTTCAAGTAATACCAATTTTATGTGAAGTTGCATAGAATAGAAGGACACTCGGGTGGTGGATATTATGGCGCGTAGTTTGAAGATCGTGATTGAAGAGAGTGTAGAATTTTTAGACAAACAATTAAAACAGACTCGCACTGCCATAGATCTCTCGTCGTAGTCCCAATATTCAGACAGATCATTGCTGTAGCTTGTCTACTGGTGTTGGTCCACTAATGATGTAGGCACGCCTGCCTTTAATAGAATAGCGAATCATTACACCGACATGTCTATCAACTCGATAAGTAATGGAGACTTGACTAGAGTCGGCTGACCATTTTGCATAATAGGCGTTGGCACCTGTATCAAGTATTTCGTTGACTTCTTCGAGAGGACCAATTTTTTTCCCTGTTTGAGCATCCATCAAATAAAGGTGAAAATTGTCTACGCCAAGATCGCCCTCACCATGCGAGGCGATTGAGTAACGTCCATTTGGAGAGCGACCGTGAACAATAACGACGTATTCACCTGGTTTGTAGTTGTAGACCGAGGTCGCGTAAGCTGTTGGTGAAAAAAATACACTGCACAAAGAAACGACTGTAATCATTGAAATTAGAATTCGTGGTTTCATATGTAGTATGTTGTTGAAAATTTCATAAATATTATCTCATCTCTTATACCTACGGGATAAACCAGGAGTACGCGAATAAAGTCAACTTCACATAAAATTGGTATAAGTAGTTACCTAAATAATTTTACGAATAATTAAAGGTTTGTAGTAAGCGGCTCTAGCCTTGAAAATAGGGATAGAGCCGCTTAATACGAGCCAATTCAATTAATTTTACATTGCGTAACTTAGTTTGATTTATTCTTGCCTACTTACTTATTTGATTCCAAGTTACTAAACCATGTTTTTTTCCAAAACCTTTTCAGTGATAGAAGACACGATTAATTCTTCCTACTAAACTCGTTCTAGCTACAAAGGGTGAAAGCAGATATCTGTGGTAGAGGCAATTCATGGATTGCCCCTACAATGTCGTGGACTTCACTAATTGAAAACTCTTATTAAGCTACAACAAAGGCGATCGCTACTATTTACAGTGACTAATCATCGGCAAAAAATTAAAGATAAATCTACACCGCTGATGTTTCTAGTAATGACTGACCGAGATAACCTCCTTCAGCTTTGACACCAGGTAAAGCGAAGAAATATCCACCACCAATAGGGCGAATGTACTCCTCCAAAGGTTCCCCAATCAGGCGATTTTGCACTGTCACAAACCCCTTCTCTAAATCAGCTTGAAAACAAACAAACAACAAACCCATATCTAAATGTCCAGATTTGTCAAACCCGCGTGAATAATTGAAACCACGCCGCAGAATCAAACTCGACTCTGATTTGCGAGGATTAGCAAGGCGGATATGAGCATTGAGAGGAATTTGTTTACCTTTAGGGTCTTGATCATAATTGGGAGTATCTTTCTCGTGCTTCATCCCCAAGGGTGCGCCAATTTCCTTGTTTCGCCCAATAATTGTCTCTTGCTCCTGTAGTGGTGTACGATCCCAGCGTTCGACTAAGTTGCGGATCACCCGCACCACTTGATAACTTCCCCCTACTGTCCAAGCTGGTTCACCACTGTTTGGCTGTACCCAGACAATCCGGTTCATCAATTTGTCGTCACTAGCATTTAGATTTGCCGTCCCATCTTTAAAACCAAGCAGGTTACGCACCGTAGATTTGCCTTGTTTTTTGTGGGTATTCGGCGGCAGAAACCCCGCTATTTGCCAACGTAAAGTGAGCAAGTCAGGTAAGTTCTTAACGATGTCACGTAAAGCGTGGAGATTCGATTCCTCAGTATTGGCACAGAATTGTAACAGTATATCCCCATGACATAAATCTGGGTCAAGCTGGTCATTATGAAAATTGGCCATAGTATCTAACCGCTTGGGTTTAAAGTTGCCGAGTCCAAAGCGGTTATCGAACAGTGAGTTACCCACAGCTAGGGTGATTGTCAGGTTATTAGGAGCAATCTCCGGGCCCATAATCCCGGAATCACTGGGTGGAAATTTGGGGTCGCGCGGCTTGGGTGTTCCCCCTGCCATGAGAAACTGGATGCGCTCAGTTAAAGTTTTGAACAACCGCACTAAATCAGCTTTATTTGTAGCGGTTGTATCAAATGATACAAATAATCCGGAAGCAGGAGTAGGAGTAAGAATACCTGCTTGGTGAAACCCAAAGAAGGGCACGACCTCTTCAGATGGGTCAAGAGGTGTTCCCAGAAGAGTCCGATAACCCAAAGTCGTCAAAGCTGCTATTCCACCTGCTGCTGCCATGCCAATTAACAAGTCACGACGGCCTAACTTAGGAGTAATGCGTAAACTTGGTTGCTTTGTAATAGACATAATTTACTCTTCTAGGAATTCTTAATCAATTAGTTAACGCCCAGAGTGCCGCGCAACTGAGACAAATCTTCAGAAAGAGCAGCGATCGCTGTTTTCATGTCTTTCTTGTCTGCTTCACTCACCTTATCGTAGGTAGCAAAACCACCATCAGGGGTTTTGTATTTAGCAAGTTTTTGGTTAACTTTGGTGAAATTGCTATCCACACGCGTCAGCAAATCTGGGTTGGCTTTTTGGATGACGGGGTGCAATAACTCCACAATCTTTTGGGAACCCTCTACATTAGCGCTGAAGTCCCAGAGGTCAGTATGGCTGTAACGGTCTTCTTCCCCAGAAATTTTGGTAGCAGCCACTTCTTCAATCAAGTCAGCAGCACCACCAACCATATTTTTTGGTTCAATGGTCAAGGTGGCAATGCGCTTTTGTAAGTCTAGTCCATCTTTCTGTAGCTTTTCGGCAAAAGGTTTCATGCCTTTTGTAGTTTTGTCCTGAAATAAAGCTTTCTCTATACGATGGTATCCAGTGAATGCTGGGTCAGCCTCTTTTTTAGCAAAGTCATCAGCACGGGAATCCATAGTTTTATCGAGATCGGAGAAAAGTTCCGCTATCGGTTCTGCACGTTCCCAGTGGACATGGGTAGAGGGATAAAGTTTCTGAGCTTTAGCAACGTCTCCAGCAATCACGGCATCTGTGAAAGTCTTGGTGTCTGCCACTAGTTGGTCAGTTTCTTTAGTGACGTAGACTTTGTATTCCGCGATCGCACCGACTAATTGACCTTGATCTACAGTCCCTTTGGCTTGAGAATTTCCACCTCCTGCTTTGACAGTGATTTTCCCTTTGGGATTGCTGCGTAAACCGCAAGCCATGTCATATTCACCCGGTTGTAGATTGGTTTTGAGTTTTTGAACAAAGCCAGGAGCAATATTTTCCTTTTCCTCAACGACTTTCACTCCAGACAAAATCTCCCACTCCAAAGGTTGGCTGCTTTTGTTTGTAAGCACAAAGTTGTTTTCCCCAGATGCTAGTGTCAGCTGATTTGGTTCGCAACCTTTATCTGTCACAGTCAAAGCAGTTTCTGGAGAATTTTTAGTAGAGGTATCGCTGGCTACCTTAGCTTCTGGAGAATTATTCGTGGAAGTATCGCCTGATTTGTTGGAATCACAGGCAGCTATCAAGGCAATTAGACAGATAATTGTTGAGTACTTTAAAACATTTTTCATTCTTGTATTTTCCTAAAAATTATTTAAGTAGCTAAGAATGCCTTGCTGTAGTCTTCTGTCCAGCGTTATCCCCTAAGAAGAACAGCGACATAGTAGGAATTAGATAGCCAAAATAGGCGATCGCCTCGCTGACAGTCGGGGTATCGTTATATCCAAAAAATCCTGTCAAAAGTGAACCGAGAAATCCGTTCTTGGGAAGTACCCCGCTAGCATCAAATATTACTGATTGTAGTGAATTCCAGACTCCGGCTTCATGGAAAGCTCTCACCCCACTTGCTAAGAGTCCAGCAGCAACCACAATAATGAAGACTCCTGTCCATTTAAAAAATCGCTTCAAGTTGATGCGGATACCACCTTGATAGATGCCTACACCGACGGCTAGGGCGGCTGCATATCCAAACAATGCCCCCACGGGAGCTTGAATTCCCAAATTTTGCTGAAACGTGGCCAGCAAAAACACTACTGTTTCCAGACCTTCCCGTAGTACTGCAAAGAATGCCATCCACACTAGTGCAGTACCCCATTTATCCCCCGACTGAATGGCAGTTTCAATTTGAGACTGTAACTCGCCTTTAATCGAACGAGCAGCACGGCGCATCCAGAAAACCATCCAGGTGAGAACCCCAACTGCGACGATGGAAATTACCGCTTCAAATAGTTCCTGTTCTTTTTGCGGAAACTCCTGACTGGTTATTTGCAAAATAATTCCAGCACCTAGACAAAGAAAAGTTGCTAGTGCGATGCCAATCCAGACTGACTTCATCAGATGGGTACGTCCAGTTTGCTTGAGATAACTGGCAATGATCCCTACGACAAGTGCAGCTTCAACGCCCTCTCGGAACATGATCAAGAAGGGAAAAAGCATGGATAACCTTATTAGTTATAATTACTATCAAATCATCATGAGAATAATAACTTACTTGAGAACATTTGTATATAAGTGTGAGTTAAAAATCTCTAAAATTCTGGAAGGAAAAATTTTCATTTAAATGACAGTCTGTCAAAAAAATATTGCTGACTATAAATTATTACTCAATTGAACTACGTAAATTAATTAAACAACTCATGCAACGCATTGCAAGAGCGCCAGTCCAGTAGAAGGAGTTGATGTAAAATATAGAATATGGGTGTTGTTTAAATTAAACATTTAGGCTCTCCGTTTTGATGCGACGCCGAATAGCCCGTCGTAGACATCGCTAAAAATAAGGCTTAAATATTTAGCCCAGAATAGGCGTTTCTTTATACACATACTTTTATTTTGTCAATACGTATTAGTGGACTGGCTCTCTAAGAGTCGTTTCCAGTGCTTTCACTTTTGGGAGTTGGATAGTAAAGGGTTAGTTGAACACCTGTGTTTCTTGCATTAGCTAACCTATATCAGCTAGCAATTGGGATTGTGTCATACATCTTGTGTACCCACCAGCTTTTAGTTGCTGCAATGGCTGACCGTCATTTCCGTGTGGATAAGCAAACTGTATAATCAAGGCAAAGGTAAAAAAGCCAACAATGGCAACGCCGGGTGAGCAGCGTATCGTTGTAAGAGTTACTACCTTGGATAATTTAACCACTCGCTGGGAAGAACTAGCGCAGTTAGCTGGTGAGAAATCTGCAAATGCGATCGCATTTGCAAAATCTCTGTTATTACAAGCTGCTAACCACCGTCGTGGAAAGCAAACTTAACAAGTTTAAGTTGCCAATTCTGAAAGAGGTAAGGAATAGGTTTATCACTCCCCTTCTCCAGACACTGTTTGAGGTATGCAAGCAATCTGCTTCTTGAAGTTTTAAAAGTAGCATGATTGTATTATTATTTGTTATGTCCATTTGTCAAGCCCGATTTATACAAATTTAAATGATTTTTTTCGGCAAATTTCAGTAGTAAAAGTATCTAAAGATTTGACACCAGCATCTAAAGATTTTTCATTGTAAAAATAAGTTAACTTTTATATATTTATTGACATGACGACTATTAATTACAGGTTTGTTTTAGTCAGTAAATTTCATCAAAACACTCTGTGATTAAGTCTAAAAAGCTCAAGATTAGCAATTAAAAAAGCAAGGAAAAAGCTACTAAGGAAGCTAAATTGTGCTTTCTGGAAATTTATTAATGAAGCAAAATTTATATCCTAATAGGAGGATTAAATCTAATGGCATCTGATGCAAATTCTGTTTTTGGTAACTCCCTTGGTGGTAGTCAGCCTAGCAATCTCAGCGATCCGTTTGCACCTGGAGGTGCTTTTGGCATCCCAACGGCTGACAGCTTCGACTTTGATAAGTATGGTATTCCAAAAGAAGGCAGCTTTGACCCTTCTAAGTATGGTATTCCAAAAGAAGGCAGCTTTGACCCTTCTAAGTATGGTATTCCAAAAGAAGGCAGCTTTAATTTGGGTAGCTCTGTGATCCCAACGTCTAACACTTTCGACTTTGCTAAGTACGGAATTCCAAATGAAGGCAGCTTAAATTTGGGTAGTTCAGCTAATAGCAGTATGCCAAATTTTGATGCTAGTAACGGTGGTTTGCCGATTGCTTAGTACCAATTGCATAACTTTCAAGGCAATTGAAGTTAGATATTATCCCAAAACTCTGGGTTTTTCTACCTTTTAATTACGCGATGTGCTACTTTCGCTAAACAAAAATTCCACTCAATGCAAAAGCTACGATATTCTGATTGTTATCTCTTGCTGGGGTGGAATTTTTGTTATTTATGTAAGATTTGATAATGGCTATAACTTGATCAATATACTTAGATTTTTTCAAAAATTAAATCGGATTGCTATAGAATGCAATTTATATAAATAGATAAGTACTTCTATTTATACTCCTGCAAAGCCCCTAATTTCCGAATTCCCGGCCAAATCATAGCTATAGCAATCACTACTACAATTGTGCCAATTCCACCACCCACAACCGAAATCACCGGGCCAAATAAAGCCGCAGTCAAGCCTGATTCAAAGCCCCCCAACTCATTCGAGGCACTAATAAACACACTATTAATAGCAGCAACCCGACCACGCAAATGATCTGGAGTTCTGATTTGAACTAATGTATGGCGAATCACAACGCTAATACTATCCAGTGCGCCACCAAGGGTCAGCATCAACATGGACAGCCAAAAGGAACGAGAAAGCCCAAAGATAATTGTTACAACGCCAAAACCAACCACTGACCATAATAAGGCTGGGCCTGCTTTGCGTAATGGTGGTAAATACGCTAGGGTAATCGCCATAGTCAAAGCACCGATGGAGTTAGCTGCCTGTAAATATCCCAATTCCACTGGCCCCACATGTAAGATATCTTTGGCAAAGATGGGTAGCAAAGCGATCGCACCACCCAACAATACAGCAAACATATCCAATGTGATCGCTGCTAAAATCAACTGATTCTGCCAAACAAATTTAGCACCAGCTGACAACGCTTTGAATGAGATTGGCTCAGTTGTGCGGATGCCTTTTTGCTCTTTAATCGGTACTGTTAAAATAAAACACAGCAACGCGGCGATCGCTGCTACTGCATATACTCCTGTAGCACTTCCTAGCAAAGCAATGCCGAATCCCCCCAAAGCAGGGCCAATTACAGCGGCTAACTGAAAGCTACTACTATTCCAAGTAGCTGCATTCGTAAACGCACTCACAGGTATCAACTGCCACATCAGAGCATCACTGGCAGGTCTAGAGAACGCCCTAGCGACACCTGTTAATACCAAGCAGGCGTAAATTATAAAAATTGCACCTTGAGTATAGGAAAGCACTGCCAAAGCCAGGGAGCAGAGAGCTAGCAACATCACTGACAGTAACATGATGAGTTTGCGATCGCGGCGATCGGCCACATGTCCAGTAATCAAGGTGAGAGCAATCATCGGCAAGACTTGCGCTAATCCCACACCACCTAGAATGATAGGTGAGTTAGTCCGCTCATAGAGTTCCCAGCCGATAGCTACAGTTTGCATTTGCGACCCTACGGACAGCACCAGCCGTCCAATGGTAAATAGCCGATAGTCTCGAAACTTCAGGGCTGCAAAGGGATCGTGCTGTCCAAGCTCAGAGTTATGGGGATTTGAGTTCTGTTTTCTCGAAGACATTTTTTAGTAGAGTTAAGCCTTCTTCAATGTTGGAAATTTGCTCTTGTGTAAGACCTTTCAGCAGGTCGCTAATATGAGCACGAGTTTGATCTTGGGATTGCTTCAGATGGTGTTTTCCATCTTCAGTCAAATTGAGCAGCACCCGCCGCCGCTCTTGAGGATGAGCGATGCGTTGCACAAAGTCGCGTTGTACCAAGCGTTCTATGGTTGCTGATGCGGTGGCAGAGGTGACACCTAAATGCTCTGCAAGGTCAGATAATGAAGCACCAGGATTGCGGTTGATAAATGCCAGCGATCGCAACTGAGGTATAGATAAAAAAGCGGCACTATGGGCACGCATATCCGCTCGGATAAACCGCATCATTAATGGAACTGTGTCCATTACCCTAGCGGCACATTCTTCGGAAGTTGCACCTTGAGTAGGTTTATCCAAGGTCATGGGCTTGTTGTTCTCCTGATTACATCGCCACCCGTGGATTAAGTTTTCCACCAATGATGGCTAAAATTATTAATGCTAATAAGAGAATTGTACAATCCCGACCAAAGTCATAGATGCTAGTTCGATTACGGATTACATTGCTACCCGTGGATAAAGTCGTCCACTGATGATCGCCAAGACTGTTACTGTTAATAAGAGAATTGCCAAATCCCAACCAAAGCCATAAACGCTGATTCCATCCACTAGCATTGTGCTGCGTAAGGCGTCAACCTCATAAGTTAAGGGATTTAAGTGGGAAACAAACTTTAACCAGTCGGGCATGATTGAGATCGGATAAATAGCATTGCTGGCAAAAAATAACGGCATGGTTAACATTTGTCCAATTCCGGTCATCCGCTCTCTGGTTTTTGCCAAACAGCCAATAATTAATGAAAAAAGACAAAAGCAAGCCCCCCCCAGCATCACTATCAGTAGCACTTGCCCAAAAGCTAGAGGATGGAGATTTAATTTTACACCTAAGACAAAAGACAATACATAAATTACTGCTACCTGTGATAAGCACCGTACCCCACATGCTAGAGCTTTGCCCAAGACCATTGCTAGACGGGGTGTAGGACTAGCAAGGAATTTATGGACAATTCCTAAATCTCGCTCCCAGATTAGTGTCATTCCACCGGTGAAAATGGCTACATTTAACACGCTTTGAGCGAGAATGCCAGCAGCCATGAAGTCTAAATATGGTAAGTCCCCTGTAGGAATTCCCCGAAGTTTGGAGAATACTTGCCCAAAAATCAGCAACCATAATGACGGTTGCACTGATCTGACTACTAAATCAGTGGGATCGTGGCGGAGTTTACGCACTTCCAATTCAGCGATCGCTAGAGTTTTCGTAACTAGCTCTTTAATTGCAGAGATGATATTTATTCGGACAGTGGGTGGTGCTTTAACCCAACCGTTGAGCAGTACGTCTGGTTCTTGCTGTGTCACGGTAGTTGACTCCTGATGTTAACTGGTCGCCTGTATAGTAAATAAAGACATCATCCAAAGTTGCGTTTGGTTTATCTAAAGAAGCTTTTAAGTCGCTTGGTGTCCCTGTAATTACGACTTCACCTTGTCGCATAATCGCCACTCGGTTACATAAGCTGTCCGCTTCTTCTAAAAAGTGGGTTGTTAAAAATATAGTTGTGCCGTAATCAGCACAGAGTTGTAGCACAAGTTGCCATACTTGAGTTCGAGCGATCGGATCTAGTCCAACAGTCGGCTCATCCAGAAACAAAATTTTGGGTTGATGCAGAACTGATACGCCGATTTCCAGCTTGCGGATCATCCCACCAGAGTAGTTTCGTACCAAGCGCTGCGCCGCATCTTGCAAACCCATGTATTCTAAAATCTCATAAATGCGGCGATCGCGTCCTTTGGCAGGTATTCCATACAGCTTGGCGAAGATTAAAAGATTTTCGTAACCCGTGAGACTACCATCAGCAGAGAGGGCCTGGGGAACATAGCCGATAGCCCGTCTCACAGGATTAGGTTGACGAGTCACATCATAGCCAGCTAAGGTTGCTTTCCCTGCACTGATAGGCAGTAAAGTTGTCAACATCTTAATAACTGTACTTTTCCCTGCCCCATTGGGGCCAAGTAGGCCAAATACTTCGCCCTGTTCCACAGATATGCTCAGATTATTAACAGCCGTTAACTTACCAAAACGGCGCGTGAGTCCCTGAGTTTCCAAAATCAGAGGTTTTGGTTCGGTAGGAGGTTCTAACCGATTTATTTTTCCCGTCAGTATTGTCACAAGTTTGATGCACTTCTATTAATTAGCAAAACTAACTATTAGCTTCTCAATATATTTGTTTGAAGTCAATAGACTTCTGGCATAAATTTGAATCAGAGTAAAAGAAAACTCAGTAGAATGGTGGCGAGGTTATTGATGGGCGAAGTATCACTGACAAATTAACCGCAAACACTTGCTAAGATGGTTAATAGGTGAAAAATTTTCAGAATGCCTACTGCTGCTCAGTTAAGAAGTCTATGCCGCATTTAATTTTCATCAACAAGCTGCAAAACCGTCTTGTATAAAGGTTCCGCCACCCAAAATCCTGCCTGGTTAATCAGTGCATTTAATAAAGGTTTCACAGCAGAAATCAGCCTTTGACTTTTAGCTTCAACCAAGATTCCTAAAATCCCTGTGTAACCAAGATTTAGCCTAGCTGCAACCATGCGACCACGACGTTCATCAATCAAAACTTGATCTGCTTTCATTTCCAGCGCTAGAGCGATCGCTTCAGCTTCACCAATATCCAGTTCATTGCTGAGTGCTTCAACCAGTATACGATCTTGAACTGGACGAGTTTGAATCCAGATAAAAGTTTGGACTTCAATTGCACCTGCAACTGGAAAGTTGGGATCAGTCAGTTCTCGGTAGACAGCTTCAGGAATTAGGACTGTTCCATAAAGCTGTTGTAGTAAATGAAGATGGTTAATGGCGGCGAGGTTATTAATGGGTGAAGTATCACTGACAATGATCACAGCCTACCCATCGCCCGCAAGTTCTTTATATCTTGTTCAAAATCCTCGACCCCATAATGAACTGAAATTTGACGACTTGCGAGTAGATGCTGAAATGCTATACGATTCATGCCTGCAAATCGGCTGGCTTGAGCAAGGGTTAACTTTTCTTTTTGAAAGAGCATCACTGCAATTTCTTGCTTCATTTCGCCTTCAGTCATCCGAGTTACGGTTAATATTTCATTAGGAATGACGACGCTCATAATTATAATCCTCTCTATCACTACTATTCTAAGCAGCTGCAAACTCTTTGTTGCTGATTTGGTATACAGCGAAATGCCACCAGTGTTAATACTGACATAAGCATAGTAATAATTATGCTATAGTAGAGTATTGTGTACCAGATTAGAAGAAATTGATTTATGAATTTTGAAGATATTACCAATAAAGCCGTTGAAAAAGGTGTAGAAACTGCTGTAGAAAAAACTTTAGGCGTTAAAGACCTAAAGACGGTAAAAGCCGTTGTAGAGACCAGTGCGGCCGCAGGGGCTGCTGTCAGTGCTGCTACAGGGTTATCTGTTGCAGCAACTTCAGGAGCAGGAATCACTTCCGGTCTAGCTGCGGCAGGTGGTGTGGTTGGTAGTGGCATGGCGGCTGCTCCTGCTGTATTGGCAGCAGGCCCAGCTTATGCTGGAGCAAAAATAATGAATGAAACTTTCTTCAAAGACCAACCGGATTTGTCTGAGGAAGAACGTGAAGCTCGTGCAGCTGCAAGAACAGCTACAAATATTGGGGCTGCTGCTGGTGTAGCTGGTGCTGGTGCTGTAACAGTAGCTGCTGGTGCTTCTGGTGCTGCAATTATGAGTACTCTTGCAGGTATCGGTGGTGTTGTTGGGGGAGGTGCGATCGCTGGTACTGCCATAGTTGCTGCTGCACCTGTTGCGGCTGCGGCAGCTATTGGATACGGGATATACAAACTTTTCGGCGGCGGTAAGGAATAGCATTAACTCTGTTGAAAAAGTTGAATAAAATTTAATAAATATACCCTTGCTATCAATTAAATGTATAATATGTAGCAAATAAATAAAATTTAAGTGCCTGTGTATTTTAAGCGCAAATAGCCGCCTTCGCTATAAAACTTAATTTGCACAGGTATTTTCTATGTGAATTTAGGGTGAGGGCAAAAACTACAGTTCTCAACATAGATGAGGTTTATCTATAAACCTTCCACAAAATATCCGACTCAAGATTCTTCATGCACTGCTAGACGGCAATCATTCAGAAGCACGTCAAGTTCTTTTACAACTTTCCAAAGATTTCTGCCTTTTAACACAGCAGCGATCGCAGCCTCATAAGGATTTCTACCTGTTCTTTTGACAGCAGCTATTGCAGCTTGATTTGATAATCCTCGGACACTAACTAGCCATGCCGCTAACACATGTCCAGTACGTCCAATTCCACCAGAGCAGTGGACAACGACTTTCTCGTTTTGCTTATCTGCTTCGCTTAAGAAAGGAAGTATTTTCTGTGTGAGGGTTTCTAAATCAGATAGATGGAAATCTGCAATTGGTGCCCAACAAACTAGCTGATTACCAAATTCCTGTTTGTATGTATCCAGAAGTCCAGAGTAATAAGCTAGCTGTTGATCAGGAAGAAGGCAGCAAATTCGCTTGATATCCTGATACTTAATGAATTTTCTCCAATCTTGAACCTTATTGTTAATGTATCCAGGTCGTGCAGCACCAAAGACTACTTGTTCGTTCTTCCAAGCTGGGGCAAACTTATATATCTTTAACAATCTGACTTCGGAATCTTGGAAGTTGCTCGTTACAGCCATAAAATAGTTAGTTATTTTTTGATTAACATAGAATACTTTGCCAAAGCCTTCAGGCGGTAAAACACATGGTATAAATCTGCGTCGATAATATCACGTTCGGATTAGATATCTCCAGAAATTAATTATGCATTGCCTGAAATCCTTGGTAGCAGATGAAGCCCTTTCTCTATTCAAAAGTACACAAGCAACATTTCTCATTGACTCACTCAATGATTTTAGAGGAACACTTATTCAGCAGCGTGCAGTGATTCTGGCGGAACCGAATAAAGTTCCCATTATAATCAATATGCGAGCGATGCATCCTGATGGAACAATTATTGAGTATGTTGAGTTCGCTTGATTAGTTTTTAGCCCAAAAAGGATCTGCTATGAAGGCTACAATTAGACTAGCTAATGAAAGTGATGCCTTAAAAATGCTGGCAATTTATGCGCCAGTTGTCCGAGAAACTTCGATTTCCTTTGAGATACAACCTCCTAGTGAAACGGAATTTCAAGGGCGCATCAAGAACTATCAACAGCAAATGCCTTGGCTGGTGTGTCAAATTAACGGTGAACTTCTAGGTTATGCCTATGCTACTCCCTACCGGACTCGTGCCGCTTACCAATGGTCTGTGGAATCATCTGTGTACGTAAATGTTGAGCATCGCAGAAAAGGAGTTGCTAAAGCCTTGTATAGTTCCCTTTTTCAGTTACTTCAACTCCAAGGATTTTACAACGTTTTTGCCGCGATAGCTTTACCTAACCCAGCAAGTGTAGCTGTGCATGAGGCTGTCGGTTTTTCACCTGTAGGTGTATTTTGCAGAGTTGGGTATAAATTTAGTGAGTGGCATGATGTCGGGTGGTGGCAACTATCTCTGCAACAAGAGCAACCGCTACCTGTAAATCCACCTCTTTCTTTGCTAGAACTTCAAAAACTGTCTCTGTGGGATGAAGCTTTAAGAAGTGGACTCTTGCTACTTCGAGTTTAAATTAACTTCTTGCCATTATAGATTCTGGCATACTAACCTTTGAAGTACTTTTGGGATTCAGAAAAGTTTTTAAATTTAATTCAAAGATAGGATTTTTAAATACTCTTGCACAGCAGTAAATAGTCCTACCTCCAAAGCATCGGCAATCAGGGCATGACCAATAGACACTTCAAGTATGCCAGAAATTGAACAGAACTTTTCTAAGTTTTGTAGATTTAAATCATGCCCAGCGTTCACTCCTAAACCAATTTCCTGAGCCTTTTGTGTTGCTTGTTGGTAGTCTTGAAATACAGACTCTACATTCCCATTACGAAAAGCTGTAGCATAAGGTTCTGTATATAGCTCAATGCGATCGCTTCCAATCTCTTTAGCACGTTTAATTTGAGTTAAGTCAGTATCCATAAACAGGCTGACTCGAACTCCGAGGTCTTTTAACTCTCGAATGATTGGTCTGAGCCAAAAGCCATCTGTAGCCAGATCCCATCCGTGGTCTGATGTGAAAGCATCAGGTGCATCGGGAACTAAGGTACACTGCGTTGGTTTGATTTTTCGGACTATCTTTAAAAATTCAGGTGATGGATTACCTTCTATGTTGAACTCAACAGTCAATATCTGCGCCAGTGCATCGACATCTTCGGGCTTGATATGTCGTTGGTCTGGGCGTGGGTGAACTGTGATTCCCTGTGCGCCAGCTTTAATGCAGGTAAAAGCCGCTTCAATCACACTCGGTCTACCAAAATTTCGAGTATTCCTGAGTAAAGCGACTTTGTTAAGGTTAACGCTGAGATTGGTCATACTACAAAATTTAGTCCATCGTTAGGTTTGTTATTTACCGCCTGACATGTAAATGATTTGTGGATTTTACGAATAGTTGGATATGGATCTAAAGAGTATTTAAATCGCTCGGCATTATAAACTTGAGGTACGAGGAATATATCTGCGCTCGTTGGTTTTTTGTCGGGAGCGGGTACATACAATTTCCAGTAAAACTGAATTGGTGTCTCATTATTTCTGTCGTAATCATTAACTTGTTAATTTAGCTTGTAACATCATTCGTAATTCCCAAATTAGGAATTACGAATTAGGAATTAGGAATTATTCACTTTGCCTTGCCAAACAATTTCCTTAACTTTGATTTCTTTCGGGATCAATTTAATTTTGTAGAAAGTATCTGCAACCTCTTGTTGTTTAGTAATTATTTCATCTGTGAGCGGAAGTACATCATACTCACGCCGCTTTTCTGCTATTTCCAATACAGGAGCATCTATACCCAAAGCAGGGGAAAGAAATTTAGCAACTTCACCAGGATTATTCTTTGCCCAGTTGCTGACTTCCTTGACCTGATCTAGAACTATTTTCAAGGCATCCGGCTTGGCATCAACAAAAGATTTTGCAGCCAGATAATAACCACGATTGGGAGCTAATCCCGTCGCGTCTACTAAAGTACGTGCGCCTGTTGCTGCTTCTGCTGCGGCTAAGTAAGGGTCCCAAATTGCCCAAGCATCAACGTTTTTTCTCTCAAAGACAGCACGAGCATCGGCGGGAGTGAGAGTTACTCGTTGGATGTCACTGTACTGTACTCCTGCTTTTTCCAGTGCTTTCACCAATAGGTAGTTAGCATTAGAACCTTTGGCAAAAGCAATTTTTTTGCCCTTGAGTTCAGCTACACTTTTAATAGGTGAATCCTTGGGCACCAGGATGGCTTCAGCCTTGGAACTCCAAGGATCATAGGCAACATAAACCAAAGGAACACCCCCAGCTTGAGCAAATATAGGTGGTGATTCTCCGGTATAGCCAAAATCAATACTGCCTGCATTCAATGCCTCTAGGAGTGGGGGACCAGCCGGAAATTCCGACCAAGTTACGGAAGATTTTGAAGCTGCAAAAGCTTTCTCTAATTCCCCTCTCGCCTTCAGTGCATAAAGGACAGTTGACGCTTTCTGGTAACCTATGTGAACTGTAGTGCCGCTAGCTGCTGGACTGGGGCTAGTTGTCTCTTGTGTGCCATTGTTGCTTGCGCTTGGAGAACAAGCAGAGACAGCCAAAGTTAAACTAAATCCCACTGCAAACAGTAGGGAAAAGGTGCGGATTCTTTGTTGTTGGAACCTTTGGAGGAAGGCAAAACCCATACCCAACAGTTGGGTTGGAGAGAACTTATTCAACATCATCACTCTGCTTTCAAGGTAAATTAATATCAGACTTCAGCAAACCTACGGCATAACTCCGGCAAGTTTATTGATTTACCGTATGATTAGAGAATGATAAAAATATCACATAGTTAAGGCTAAAAAGCAAGTTTATTCGCTGAATAAAAAATTTTCCTTAAAGCTATGGCTGTTGGTGTTAAATCTAAACTCAATCAGATCACAAAGTAGGCGATGACAGATAATATTCTTCAACAACAGATTGAGTACTATCGCGCTAGAGCCAACGAATATGATCAGTGGTTCTATAGGATAGGACGCTACGATCGCGGTATCGAAAACAATCAGCGCTGGTTTAATGAAGTAGCTGTTATCAAAAATACATTACACCAAATTGGCGTGGTGGATGATATTTTAGAGTTAGCATGTGGAACAGGTATCTGGACGCAGGAGCTTTTAAGTATCGGTAAAAAAATTACTGCGATCGATGCCTCTGAAGAAGTGATTGCAATTAATCGCTCTAAGTTATTTTCACTGAGTGTTGAATATCACTTAATTGATTTATTTGCATGGCAACCTGATACTGAATATGATTTAGTGTTCTTTGCCTTTTGGCTCTCTCATGTGCCACCAAAATTACTTGATTCATTTTTGACGAAAGTTTATCAATCTGTTCGCGTTGGTGGACAAGTATTTATCATTGACTCTTCTTTTGAACCGACATCCACGGCTAACAATCATATCCTTGAAGACGACGGAAACATATATAAAACCCGTAAGTTAAATAATGGTCAAGAATTCCAGATTTTCAAGATTTTTTATCAGCCAGATGAACTTAAGGATAAGCTAAAAAAAGCAGGTTTTCAGGCTGAGGTGAAGGTGACAGATAACTATTTTATTTATGCACAGGGGAAAAAGGTTTAGCAGATAGCCCACAGGGAGCATCCCAAATGTGTAAAAACATAATTTGTGATTGCGTAGGCGGAGCCTTCCCGTAGGGTACGGAATGCAGTCAAGCAAAGCAATCGTTTTGTACAGATGAAGCGAATTGCAACATTTGGGCTACCCTGCGGGTTCTGGGTTCGCAAAGCGTCTGGTAGAGTTGGACTACGCTTCATTAGTAAATTTGCTTGCATTGGGATGCTCCCTTGCCCACAGACTTATGACACACTCCTGAGAGGATGTATGAGAAGTATCAAATATTTGCTGATCCCCCCACTCCCCACGCCAGTCACTCCACTTGGGGAAACCCCAGACGCTCTCTATAAGACCAGAGGCGAACGCGGACTCGTTGGCGCAGCCTCTGGTAGAGAAGAGGCTGCGCTATGGGCGGCAGGCATAGTCTCACGCCACGCCACTTGACGCCACTCCGCTCAAGTCGCCAGACCCTTGACGCTCGATGACTCGCTAACGCTACGCTAACGGCAGTTCCTCCTGGGGGAAACCCCCTACAGCCCTTCCCTAACGGGACGCCTTGCGGCGAACGGGCATCCTACGGCAGGCGCTAGCCTCTCATGAATGGGAGAAGACCGGACTGCCGACGCTCCTACGTCGCTAACACCACACGGCTGGCTCCTTTACTTGAAGCCCAAGACCGCATTGGCTCCCCATGAGCAAGTGGTGTAGATTTAGAGGGATCTCTAAGCGTTTTATGTATACAAAAAACTTTTCAGACATTTTTTAAAGCTAGGTACTGATGCTTGAGCATGTATATATATTGGTAATAGCTATACAGATGACTTCTATGGAGCTAAAGGTGTAGAAATGAAATGTATTTTGATTGACAGTGAACAACGTGATCAACAGCTAGGTGAACAGAGAGTTGAAGACCTTTTTCAAATTGAAGATAGGCTATTTATTGATTAATCTTAGTAAACGATGATTGCCGAATAAGCAAAATAAAATACACTTGCTGCCTAATAGACAGTTTGTAATGCAAATTATTAAAGTACTAACCAGAGTCTATCTAAGTCCGATAGACTTGGATGAGGCGATCACATTCTATGAAAACCTTTTTACAGAAAAATGTTGGTTGTGGTTTCAATATTCCGAGGCGGAGTTGGAACTTGCAGGTGTGGGTTCTATTCTTTTAATTGCTGGTTCAGCTGAAACACTCTCTCCATTCAAAAGTACACACGCAACATTTCTCGTTGACTCTCTCAATGATTTTAAAGAAGTACTTATTCAGCAGGGTGCAGTGATTCTGGTGGAACCTAACAATGTTCCCACTGGATTTAATATGCGAGCGATGCATCCTGATGGAACCATTATTGAGTATGTTGAGTTTGGATAATTAATTTTTAATCCAAAAAGGATTTGCTGTGAAGGCTGCAATCAGACTGGCTAATGAAAATGATACAACAGCGCTATAGCAATCCTAAATCATTCGTGAGAGATAAAATCGCTGAAATGCCTATAAATACGTACTTTTAATCTCCGTATTTTCTCACGTTTAAATTCGGATTGCTATAATCCAAGAAGTAAGAAAGCTTATACAGTAACCTTTTTAGGTTTTTTCAACTGGATAGTTATTTCTGCTGTGCTGCACTAGTCACTTGCTATATTTTGGGAGATAAAGGCTACTCAAAAATTCTTAGCGAATTTTCCGGAATCGATAACAGCGGGGTGGTATCACTTATTAGAGCATCGATATTATACTGAACCTCTATAACTAACCTTCGGGGAATATAGCCCCATTGTTTCCGCTCAAAAGCCCGGTCTTCATGACCGGGCTTTTGATGTTTATACCAAGTTGCAGTCGAGCAATTCTGGGTTAGAGCGATGCCTACGGTTGGCTACGCCTACGCAGCCCTTGTTTCAACTGTTAGTGTATCAAATAAAACTATTGTCCAGAAACTTTTAAGATATTTTATCGGTCTGGTTCTCCAAATTCTGCAAAAATCAACCAATGTCATCTTCTGCTCAAGGTATTCCCGGATTACCCGATTTGACGCATCCGATTGAGCTTGTTCAATTTGGAACCCAGGCGCTCAAAGCTTCACTGTTATTAGTATTTTTGATTGTAGCTTTGGGAGTTGCGATCGCTCTGATCAGTTTTTCCCTGCGTCGAAGCCAGCCGGAACAACTTATATTCATCGGTGAATGGGCTGTTCGTTATTCCCAACTGTTGCGGGGATTACAGCATTTAACTCTGGTATTAGTTCTGTTAGTACCGGGATTTTTTCTCTGTTCAACTTTAAGCAATCGCTACCACTACTGGGAACAAGCAAAGGTGGCTCAAGTAGCTGAAAGTGTTGCAGGTGAGAAGCTCGAACAATTTGCGCCCCAAGTGCGCTACTCTATTCGAGAGCCGTACTCTTATACCACTCAAGTCAATGGCAAAATAGTTAAGGTAAACCAGACACGAGAGATCAACCGCTTTTTGACGTTGGCTGGTTCGCAAATTCAAGTCAAGCTTGACCAAAGCGTAGATGTTCCAGGTCGCAGCTCAATTTATCGGGCAAATTATACTGCCGATTATAAAGTAGTTAACCAACTCAAGGATATTAATAATTTTTTCTTTGAAGCACCGCCACCCAACGGCTACACACTGCTTGCTAGCTACAAAATCGAGCGTGACAGTACTAGGTTACAACAAACCAATCCGGGAGACTATGGTTTTCCCTTCCGGCTGCAACCAGGCGAAGAAACCACCTTTCGAGTCACCTATCAGGCTAGAGGCGGGCCTCGCTGGGTTTATAGTGCAGCCGGACAGATGCTATCTAACTTCCGCCTCACCGCAATTGCTAACTTTGCTCCGGCTAATTTTGCTAGTGGTATTGAACCTGATGAGATTAAATCTGACGGACGCAGTACGCAATTTACCTGGAAATTTGACGATAATGTTTCAGTCAAAAATCCATTTGGAGTGTTTACCAACACCGAACCTATTCGTCAGACGGGAGTAATTGGGCGTCTTTTATTACTAGCACCAGCAATATTTTTGTGGTGGATATTGTTATTATATTTATCACTGCCAATGAGTTTCAAAAATGTAGCGATCGCTGGTAGTATTTTCTTTGCTTGTCTATTGACTTTGACCTATCTAGCTCGCGTCATCAATGCTCAGTTGGCTTGGACTTTAATTTCCATCATCTTACTAATTTTAACATGGGGATTAGGAGCCAGCCGCAGTGCTTCCCTGGCTACGATTATCTGCACTATTGCTGGAGCAGTATTACCCATCTTTGGATTATTAGTACCGTTTAGCGGCCTCACCCTCAGCCTAGCGGGTTTGCTTTCAGCCGTTTGGCTAGGAGTTCGTCACTGGTATGGCTGGTACAATTTGCACCCAGAAGACCAAAGATTGCAGGCTCAGAAAAACCTTAAAGATTAGGTAATTCCGTTATGATTAGCAAAGTTTTACCAAATAGCATTTATGGATAACGATTTACTGGCTTTCTTTGCAGGTGCTGGGTTACTTATTGTCTATCTCATCTTTTCTGCATTGACTGAAATGGGAACTAAACTACCTTGGAAGAAATAACCTGATGGGGAGATAAAGTTACTAAAATCAAAAATCTGCAAATTGAATGGGCTGGAATAGCTAAAAAGTTTATACTTCTAAACCTCATTGGGCTTGGAAAAAGAAGTAAACATCCTTTAGGCTGAGTTGATATACTTATTGTTCGAGAGAGTGCCAAATGCCCGAACCACAGAAGAATCAGATTAAAATCGAGCCAGCAACCCTAGTTTTAATTGTGTCTGTCCTGATACTCTTACCTCTGCTGTTTGTTGGCTTTTTGTCGCAGTGAAGCTCGTGAGGAATACTCAACAGATATATTCTCCCGATGTTTTTCACAAAATCTGAACGAGTCGGACTTTGTATTGCCATGCCATCTTAACCCAATCTCCTAAATGAAAAAAGGATAGCAGTTCAGTATAGATAGCGATCGCTTATGACAGTTGCGTAAGTCCTGGTAGTAATAAAAGTCACCATAATCTTCGTGCCGTACCCCAGGCGATTTTAATCGCTGCTCAATTACTTATGGTAAATCATGAGATAATATATGTGATGTCGAAATCGGATAAGGCACTACTACCCAATAGAAACGGCTTTCCAGTAGATAAGAGACTGTCGCGTAGTCTCGTAGTGGGTAGAAGCATATGATCATTGAGCTTGCGAAGTGTCGATTGCTACTGGCAAAGCAATGTGTTTCTGGGGCGTGGGGATGAGTCCATCCTCTATTAATCGTAACCGCACCTAGAGGTTCGGGGGATAGTGTTTCGGAACCTGTACAAGAACCAAACTGCTATTTCTCTTTCTTTACTAAAAGCTTGCGACTTTAGTCGTGGGGAATGCGTTACAGAAAGTTAGAATAAAATGTCATTTATGGAACCTTCTGGAACTCTTACTGGTTTAGATATTCTGGTAGTTGAGGATGATAATGATACTCGCTTTTTTATCACTACTGTGTTGGAAATGGATGGAGCAAAAGTTGTATCAGTAATATCAGCAGATGCGGCACGCAAAGTATTATCCGAATTGCAGCCCGATGTTTTAATTTCTGATATTGGGTTACCTGGGGAGGATGGCTACACTTTCATCCGCAAATTTCGTGCGCTAAAACCAAAGAATGGTGGACGAGTACTGGCTATTGCTTTAACAGCCTATACTGATAGTGAGGCTCGTATCCGTGCCTTGGAAGGTGGCTTTGACACTCATGTATCTAAACCGATTGATCCAGAAGAACTAGTTGAGATAGTAGCTAGCTTGGTTGCTTGTTGTAATTGGTAACGATTGTAGTGCCTGATGTCTTTAAGATTGGGAGGCACAGGTTTAGTCAAAACTATAATCTCCAAAGAGGCTGTAAATACGTGCTTTTTATGATAATAGAATTACTCTGCTATTTATTCAGCAGTAACTTCTTTTTATATAAAATTAGTAATCCAAGAAAACCTAATCCTAATAAATCTGAAGGTTCTGGGACAGAGATACTTTGTGCTGTCAAGCTAGTTTCGTAAGAAATAGTCAGATTACTGTTAGATGGAAGTGAGTAGCTAGCTTCAATAGGTTGCTCTAGTCCTTTTTGACCAGTGGGTATGGAAAAAGTGCCATTTGGGTTTTTTGCTATTACTTGACCAAAATATTCTACTGTAACATTATCAGTAATTTGTTGCCCTTCAGATAATACCTGAACTAGTAAGCTTTCGCCTGGAGTGAGAGCTAAAGGGTTTTCTAGAGGTAGAATTTCTAATGGCAAATTGAATGGTTTGGCTAAAGCATCAGACCAATCATAAAAAGCTTTAGTGTATTTCAGGTAATGACCAACATTATCATAGTTATTAATTTCTGGTTCTGTGATCCGAAGATATTCATCATTCGATAGTCTGGCATAATAGCCATTATCAAAAAAACCTTGAATGGCTGCTACATTTTTACCAGCAGTCAAAGATAAAGCATCTTGTTTTCCATTGAGATTAAAAGGAAGTATTTGTTTGTCACTATCATAAACTATTGCCTCTTTAAATCTAGAGGGTTCATAAGATTCTGGCCCCTCTTCTGGATGTCCAAACAAAATATTATATTCACCGCTTTTGTAATCAAACCAGACAACATGTGCTGATGCTGGTTGGATAAAGCATGGCAAAATAGCTGCTGCTATAAGCAGTGTTTTAATTTTTTGCAGAAACATTTTAACTCTCTTGATTACTTAGTTTAATTAATTACTAACATGTTTAGAAAACCACATTTTTTTCTTCTGAACAATCCCCCTCACAGGGATAATTTTTTAATATTTAGATTTTCTTAATATTATTTAAATAAGAGAAAGCATTTAGGACTGAGAAGGAAAATAAGTTTGATATCTGATTTTTAGACAGAATTTTTATATATTGCTTACTTGAAATTGGTTTCTAGTGAGGACTCTAGTCATCTCTACGACACCAGAGGCGAACAAAATCAGGGCTGAAGTCCTGACTACGATTTTACTCAGGTTGATTAACCGGACATAATACAAGTGTGAAGTATCAGCTTTGCTTTAATTATCAAACAATGTTAGCGCAATCACCTTTGCTCTCAGGTGCGTTAAGCTATTGTTAACACACCTAATTAACCTAAAACTACTTAGGCAAAACTTGCCGCAGTGCTGCTAAAAGTTGGTCAACACTTTCCTTACGACTATTAAAGCCCATCAATCCCACGCGCCAAACTTTACCAGCGAGTTCGCCAAGACCACCGCCAATTTCAATATTATGTTCATTGAGTAACTGCCGGGCGATCGCTTTCCCATCTACCCCTGTTGGAATGCAGACAGTAGTCAGCGTTGGCAGTCTATACTGCTGCTCAACGTGCATACTCAATCCTAAATTCTCCAACCCTTCCCAAAGATATTCTACGTTTTTCTGATGACGCTGCCAGGAGTTTGCTAACCCCTCTTCTGCAAGTAAACGTAATGCTTCCCGCAATGCATAGTATAAATTAATCGGTGCTGTGTGGTGATAGGTGCGTTCAGCGCCCCAATACTTACCCAGTAACAATATATCCAAATACCAGTTTGCAACCTTTGTCTGGCGCTGTTGCAATTTCTCAACTGCACGCGGACTCATTGTAAAAGGCGAAGCACCAGGTGGGCAACCCAACCCTTTTTGGCTACAACTATAGGCTAAGTCAACTCCCCAAGCATCCAAAAACAAGGGGACACCACCCAAACTTGTAACTGAATCAACTAACAACAAAGTGCCAAATTCACGACACAAATCAGCGACACCTTCCAACGGTTGACGTGCGCCGGTGGAAGTTTCGGCATGAACTAGAGCTAAAATAGTTGGACGATGAGTTTTTAATGCTGTTTGAAGTTCATCAAGGTTAAAAACTTGTCCCCAAGGTTTGGTAATGGTTCGCACATCCGCGCCATAACGTCCAGCCATATCCACGAGGCGATTACCGAAGTAACCCGCTACACCAATCAAAACCACATCACCAGGTTCTACAGCATTGGCGATGGTTGCTTCCATTGCGGCTGTTCCCGTACCGCTAACTGCAATGGTGAGTGGGTTTTCTGTTTGCCATACGTAGCGTAGCAACGACTGAATCTCATCCATGATTGCGAGAAAAGCTGGGTCAAGATGCCCAACAGGTGAAGTATTCATCGCCTGGAGAACTGTAGGATGGGCATTGGAGGGCCCAGGCCCTAACAGTAGACGGGATGGGATTTCTAGCGGTGTGAGTTGCAAGCGCCCAGAGTCGTTGATGGAAATTGTTTGCGTCATAATCCGTTTTCGCTTAGACCATACTTACCGAATCATAGAGCGATGGCTTCGCCAACGCCAGAGGCGATCGCATCACCGATATTTTAGTGAATCTGTCATTTGCCAGAAGATGCGATCGCACTAAAGTATTACAGTGATTAAAACCAAAGTGTGAGAGTATACTTATTTACTTTTCATAAGACATAATTATGGTTTTTACTAGCAAACGTCGGAATAATTTAGATGTTAACAACAGTAAATTAGTACCTTGCCCTAATTCCCCTAACTACCTTTCTAATCAGAGTGCAGATGCAGTTCACAAAATTGCACCATTAACTTTATTTTAGAGAACCAGATACTCTAAAATTGATTAATTGTAAAAAATTCCTGGCGAGAGAGCTTTTGAAAGCTTACTTTTAGTGGAATAAGTACGTTAAAGATGTTCAAGCAGGTTGCATTCAAAAACATGAACAATTAGACTTACCGCAATAAGTTGGAATCCAAACTAACGCGTGACGACGCACTTTTTAAAATTGCTAATAAACAGGTATTGTATTAATGCTTTATTTATTTTAGGAGAATGCCAATGACGATTTTAGTAACTGGTGTAACTGGGAACATTGGAGGAGAAGTCATTCAGCATCTACTGAACCAAGATGTTGTAATTCGAGGACTGGTGCGAGATCCGAAAAAAGCTGCTAAACTCCAAGCGCAAGGGATCGAACTGGCACAAGGTGATTTCTCACAGCCACAGACTTTAGACCCTGCCCTTCAAGGCTGTGAAACCGCCTTTCTGGTTACCCCCAACGAGCCACATCAAGTTGAGTTAGAATGCAATTTTATTGATGCAGCAAAACGGGCAGGCGTTCGCCATGTTGTAAAGATTTCTGTGCTTCATGCTGGGGAATTACCCAGTAAATTTCAACAGTGGCATCGCCAAATTGAAGAACACTTGGAAGAATCAGGCATGGCATGGACACATTTACGCCCGAATATGTTGATGCAGAATATGCGTTGGTTTACTCAAACGATCGCGCAACAAGGTGCATTCTATAATTCAGTCGGAGACACAAAAATCTCTCATGTCGATGCGCGAGATGTAGCCGCAGTGGCAGCCGTCTGTCTTTTTCAGTCAGGACACGAAAATCAAGCCTACGACCTGACAGGCCCCGAAGCCGTTTCATTTGATCAAGTTGCGGACTATTTTGCTAAAGTCTTAAACCAAGAAGTTAAGTACGTCAATCTTACACCTGCCGACCTCAAAGCGGCTCGACTCGCCAATGGAGAACCCGAATGGTATTTGGATGCGGAAGGGCAGTTATTTGACTGCTGGAAAGCTGGAGCAGGCTCAATGGTGACAACGCTGATCACAGATATCTTACACAAGCCTGCAACTTCATTTGAATTGTTTGCTGAGTATTACGCCCAGGTTCACGCTCAAGATTTTTCTACACATACAAAGGGTTGATAATGCAACACGCTCTAATACAGCTTGGCTCAAATCCAGCTACCATCTCAATTAACGCTCTTTTATTACTTTCATTAGAGAATATTTAAAACCTTCTTTCTCCGTGCTTGATTCCAAGCAAGGATTTTTTGGCAATCCTTATCAAGCGAGGCTTTGAAAAAGATTTAAGGTCAGCATCTTATTTTTCTCTCCTCAGAGACATAAAAGAGCGTTAACCATTGGGCGGACTACCCTTCTTTTTTGGTTGACGCTGCGCGTAGCTCGTTTCCCTACGGACTAAGGGAAGCCGCTTCTGTATAGCCGAGTCAGTGTGTTGGGTAACTTTATAAACTTGTACTCCTTCAGGTTCTCCAAAGGCTAGCAATTGAAGTACAATTTCTAATCTCTATCAGTTGGTATAAGATATTTGTGAACCTTAATTTATTTAAAAACTTTGATTCCCGACCCCGACTGATCATTGCTGTCGGACTCGCTGTATTCGTTTTAGTAATCGTTCCGCCTTGGCTGCACTTACCCACTCGCATTCTCTGCGCTTGGAACTCCGGTGCTGAATTTTTCTTAGCCGTAACGTGGTGGAAAATGAACAAGGCTACGCCAGAAAAAATTCGCCGTTATGCTGAGAATGAATATGAAGGACATTTGGCTATATTCATGCTGGTAATAGGTGCAGCTAGTGCGAGTATTTTAGCTATTGGGTTTTTACTAAATGATAAAAAAGGGTTGTCAACAATTCTGCTTACCCTACATGTCATACTTTCAATTATGACCATTGTCGGTTCCTGGTTACTAGTGCATACGATGTTTGCAGTGCAATATGCACACAACTATTACAAATATATTAATCATAATAATAGTGAAGAAATCATCGGAGGTTTAGATTTTCCTAATAACGACTATCCAGACTATTGGGAATTTTTATATTATTCTTTTGTAATTGGCATGACTAGTCAAGTTTCAGATGTGGAGACGAGATCACCTGATATGAGGCGCTTAACTCTGTTACATAGCATATTATCCTTCTTTTTCAATACCACCATTTTGGCTATGACTATTAATATCGTTGCATCGCTGATTTAAAAATTGCTTAACTCAGCCAAAATTATAATTATTTGCTTCTCTACCCTTTTTTTGGACTAAAGTCTTGACTACAAACCTTTAATATATTTACAACCTTTGACTTATAATTATTTAAATATCGTCTAAAAAAATATATACATTAAATGCTAATTGAACAAGACGAAATTGCTATTCGTCTAATGCAAGATGAAATATATGATTATGAGTTGATGACAAAATGGTTAACTGATGCACAAGTTTTGAAATTTTATGAAGGAAGAGATAATCCTTTTGATTTAGAAAGAATTATAGAAGCGTACAAACCTATGATCAGGGGAGATGACCCGCTTGTTCCGTGTCTGTTCTACTATCGAAATATCCCCATTGGTTATTTGCAGTATTGTGCGCTCAATGACTTATCCCAAACCGATAGACAATTGTATCATCTCGATCAAACTGATTATGTCTACGGAGTTGACTTGTTCATAGGCGAAACCGACTATTGGAACAAGGGAATTGGTACAAAAATATTGTCAGCAGTTATCAGTTTTCTTTTTGAACAGCGACAAGCTCATAAAATTGTCATAGATCCTCATGTTGACAATCCTCGCGCTATCCGTTGCTATGAAAAATGTGGTTTTGTCAAAGTAAAACTATTGCCTGCCCATGAGCTACATGAAGGAGAATACTCAGATTGTTGGCTTATGGCAATAGACCGAAAGAATCCATTGCATTGCTAATTTACACAGACTTTTCACGCTATGTGGAAAAACCAACGCGAAACCTAACCCCCTTCCCTGGTCTACGGTGTACACACAAGTATGACCAGCATAGGTTTCAACTCTTATAGTAGTTTCGTAGGGTGCGTTATGGACACGCCGAAATAACAAATGCGTCCGCCGAAATAACAAATGCATACGCCGAAATAACAAATGCATACGCCGAAATAACAAATGCGTCCGCCGAAATAACAAATGCATACGCCGAAATAACAAATGCATACGCCGAAATAACAAATGCATACGCCGAAATAACAAATGCATACGCCGAAATAACAAATGCATACGCCGAAATAA
>NZ_JBALDI010000042.1:0-194164 GCF_036917395.1 Nostoc sp. | reverse complement strand
ACGCTGCGCTAACACCAGTCGCCTACGGCGGGAAACCCGCCTACAGCGCTGGATTCACCGCAACGCACTGGCTCCCCAATGCCCAATACCTAATACCCAATGCCTAATACCCAATACCCAATACCCAATACCCAAAAGTTGCAAGATTTAATGCAACAGGTGGGTATTTCTAGTTTTAAAGCGCTGAGTCGGGCTGCTGGTGTCTCAGAGCGTCAACTTTTGCGGTTACGCCAAGGAAAGCTAGAGCAGATGCGGGTAGAAGTGCTGCTCAAGCTGTCGCCAGTGCTACAGATGCCATTGAGTGAATTAGTCACAACTTTTTCAACTGTAGAGTTATTACAAGAGAAAACAGCGCCTACTCAGGAATTGTTACAACAGATTGCAGATTTAAGAACAGAGTACGATCGCTCACAGCAACAAATAGAACAACAGCAAGAGATATTACTACAAGAACTCCAGCAGTCGAGTTTGCAACTGCTGGAGTCTTTATTATTGCAATGGCCAACGGCAGCACAGAAAGCGCAAGAAAATCCCCAGCTAGCAGCAGTCAAAATAGTACCGTTGGTGCAGAAACCCCTGGAAAGGCTTTTACAGGCATGGGGAGTGGAAGCGATCGCACCCGTGGGAGCAGAATTACCTTATGACCCCCAACTGCACCAATTGATGGAGGGCATTGCACAACCTGGTGAAAAAGTCAAGGTGCGCTACACTGGCTACCTTCAAGGTGAAAAGCTACTTTACAGAGCTAAAGTCAGTGCTGTTTGAGGGAGTTAGGAATTAGTCAGTAAGGGGTTAAAAATTCATAACTCTTTACTTTTTGTGTTATCTGTTGATAAATAAGAGATATTGGGAATACTAAAATAGCCGAGGCGATGACCTCTGAGAACTTCTGTTAGAGCGTTGGTGTGCGTTTGAGCTTGCTTGGCGCTGTTGAAAGCGAAATTTTTGGCTCTAGAGCGGTAGTCCAGAGGTAAATTATTTCAATTATGTAAGTAATTGGACATAAATAAATGTAGATCCTGGTTACTATCATAAATACTCAGTAGTCAAGAAATGGTTATATGTACTAATGATTCTGATGTGAAACCCCGATAGTTGAGTAATTTTCATAGTATTTTTGCTTATAGTGCTAAATTAGGGGCTAGAGACTGGGAAAATTTGGTGGGTGATGCAGATCCGCCGTCAAATTGGAGAATAATCTATACCTACCACCCAGTATCCAGGCAGAGGAATGCCGCTGCTAGACTCGGTTTAGCTGCACTATCACTGCAACCCCTTGAATCTTGAATTGTTTAATTACGGCTATCATCATGAGGTTTATTCGAGAATCTCAGTTTTACAAAAATATTTGGTAAATAATCTGAAAAGCAGTAACTTCAGGTTGTAGATCAGTACATACATACATTAATCAGATGCAAGCAAGTTGGCGTTAAAAATCAACATCTGTGACA
This sequence comes from Nostoc sp., assembly GCF_036917395.1. Classification (GTDB taxonomy): domain Bacteria; phylum Cyanobacteriota; class Cyanobacteriia; order Cyanobacteriales; family Nostocaceae; genus Nostoc. Next base: position 192,713 of record NZ_JBALDI010000042.1, on the reverse strand, counting down.
AAACATCTAAAGCAAAAAGCTTATAAATCGGTCATTCCAACATTTTTACAAAACTAAACATATATAATTTTCATCGTGCCGACTCACTTACCTGCTTTATTTCTAATTGGTCTGTTACTAGTAGGAAAGCTATACTTATTTAATAATATGTTTTTTGGAATTCCAAAAAACATATTATTAAAATATTTATAATTAATCTTTATCTATGATGATTAATTATTAATGATTACTCAAGATGTAATCTTAGCTTTTATTTTACAAGCATTTTCAAATGTTATATAATGGCGAAATAAGAGCATCATTTACACAAATCAGCGTGACATAATTATGAGAGAAGAAGTAAAAGTTATTAAGCTCACTGGTAATTTAAACGCCACAACTTCACAAGACTTTCGACAAAATATCAATAATATTCTAGAAACTGGTGCGAAAATTGTGTTAGTTGATTTTAAAGATGTAACATTTATGGATAGTTCAGGTTTGGGAGCTTTAGTCTTAGCTTTCAAAACCCTGCGAGCAGCAGATACTAAGCTTGCTCTTTGCTCAATTAATGAGCAAGTCAGGATATTATTTGAACTGACTAATATGGATAAAGTATTTGAAATATTCCCCAGTCAAGACGCATTTAATCAGGTTTTAGTCTCCAATACGTAATTAATCAAACTTCATTTGCAAAATAGATAAATCATCATCAAAAGCATCTTTGGAGTTCAGAGCAATTAAATAACTCAGTATGCGCTCGAGTTGGCAGTCAACAGGATCTTGCAGACTAACCAGTAGTTGAATAAAAGCATCCAAACTCCAAAGTATGCCATCTGATTTATTTATTTCATAAGCGCCATCACTAAAAATATAAAGGATACTGAATTTTTCAATATTGCAAAACGCATCAACATATTTTGCCTCTGGAAACATGCCAACTGGCATACCAGGGGTTTTCAAAAGTTTAACTTCAGACTTTCTGGGAGATGTGCCGGTTACTAAAACTGCTGGTGGATGACCTGCACTAGCATAAATTAACTGGCGGTTGATTCGGTTGTAAACTCCATACCAAATCGTAAAGTATTTGTCATTTTGATAATTCATCTGAAAAGTATCATTCAAAGCCTTTAATACATCACTAGGTTGATGGTAATTCAGACTTTTGAGCGCACGGGAGCGCAGCAGATTTAGGACTGAAACAGAGGGAAGAGTAGCTTTGAGTCCATGTCCGGCAGTATCGAGTAAGTAAATTGCCAAATAATCAGCATCGAGCCAATAGTAATCGAAGCAGTCACCGCCGAGTTGCCGCGAGGGAATGAATCGGAAATTTATATTGAAGGGTTCGGTCATGGAAAGAGGCAGTAGCGATCGCACATATTCTGCGGCTTCTGACATTTCTGATTCTAAAAGTAACTTTTGAGCCTGCAAATCTCTACTCAACTGATGTAGGCGTAATCCCGCTCTTACCCGTGCTTGTAATTCATTGTGCTCAATAGGTTTGGAGATAAAATCATCAGCACCAGCATCTAGACCTTTGACGCAATCGGCAACGGAATCTAAGGATGTTAATAAAATAAAGAATGTCGTATAAAATTTCGGGTCTGCCTTAATGCGCTGGCAAACTTCGAGTCCAGTCAACCCTGGCATGATCCAATCACAAATAATTAGTGCTGGACGGTAAGACAGTGCCTTTTCTATTCCTTCTTCACCGCTACTGGCAGTAACTACTTCATAACCCTGTTTTTGCAACATCCTTTTCAGGAGTATTTTTATTGAATAGTCGTCATCAATTATTAGTATTTGAAACATAGAAAGTTGTAGGAAACACTTATTAAAAACTTGCTGTTCAAATAGGAAATAAAAATACGGTATCGGCTAATAAGCTAGTAGTATCTATATAAAGATACTACTAACTCATTTATATTTTTCCATCGAATTTATGACTTTTTAACGTCATAAAACATTATGGGGGGGCAAGAGGATTCACCCACAATAGGATGGTACTTTTTAGCTGGTTTAAATCGCGGTATGCTTCTTGCTTGAACCATTGCCCTAAGGCATCAAAGGGGGTGAAAGATGTTCCAGTTTGCCATTTAATGTCTTGACCTAGAGGTGTTGTATGATTTCCTGGTAAGGTTTGTGCTGTCACCATCTCATCAAAACGTTCTTGTAGGATTTTGGTTAAAGCTGCTGATTGATCAATGGTGTCATTGCTAAATTTTATTAGTAAATTGCGCCGGATATTGTAACGCTCTTGGACAAGCTTATTGGTTTCCAACGGTGAGGGGGTAAACTCGATCGCGAAAGTAGAATTGAATTGTTCTACTAAGGGAATAGCTTCTTTAGCAGCGTAGTTATTGAAGGATATTAAAATATTGCCTGCACGTTCTACTTGAAAGAGGCTACCAATCAGTAAGTGAAGTTTGCAGCCCATACTGTGTCCAACGCCGTAAATGGGGAAGTAAAGCTTGCGTAATGCCCCAGAATCATGTAAGCGTTCGAGGGTGCGGTCAAAGTTTAACAGCACGGATTTTGCGATCGCAGTATGATCCAATGTGTTGACAAAAGGCGTAGCAATTACAACATAACCTTTACTTGCAAGTTGTTCGAGTAACCAGCGATAAGTGATGTGCGGTGCAGTGGCGACAAATGCACCTCCTAAAAAATGGATGATCCCTATGGGATTTCGGGGAATGATTACCCAGTTACCTCTGACTTCTTTCCAGTCCATGCCAATGAGCGATCGCTTGCTTGATATTCTTTATGTTAGACCGGGGATCGCAACCGTGGGAAGGATTATCTAAAAAGCCATTGAGGATATCTGGCAAATAGATTGGAAACCAACCCACCCAGCAGCATCTACGCGCTCTCAAACTCACTTCTGTTACGCAGGTTCGCCCTGAGTATTGGTTTTAACGCTGAGTTTGTAATCTTTTCATTTCGTGTTGCACATCTAATGCAATCTGTAATGCTTCATTGAGTAACCTTCCATGCTCAGTAGCCTGTTCATTTACTTGCATGGCTGTTAAAGTTGCTAAATTGTTCACGAATAGCTCTGTATTACTAAGGATAAAGCTCTTATTTTCTCTCAAAATCCTTTCTGTTTTCAAAGCGCGAACTAAATCGGCTTTGGTGAGCTTAAGCGCTGCCAGAACATTCTCTCTTTCTTTTATAAGTACTTCTGGATTACCAGCTTCTTCTATTTGGTCATTGATATCTATTGCTTTAATAACAGTATTATATCTTTGAACATCATTTAACAGGATTTGCAGAGAATTTGTCATGTTAAGTTTGACAACTTTGCTTTTTCTTCTCCATATTAAATATAAGATACTTTGTGTAAGACCGCCAACCCAAAGACCTAAGATAGTTAATACTATCCAGGATGGAATTGTTATCCATGATAAGAAAATTTTGATAATTATATCAAATAAAAGATAGCCAAACACAAATGTAGCAAACCCAATAAAAATTACAGTTGCTCCTTCCGAACTTTTAATTTTTTGAATGTATATTTTTGCTAATTTTTGGAGAGAATTTGTAATGATTAAAAGGTGAGCATTGACAGGTAAATTAGTCAGCTTTTGCAGTTCATCCTGACTAATTTCCAAGCCCTGTAAATCATCCCGCACAGCTTTTTAATCCTTGCCAGAATAGTTATTTGATCTAATATAGCAATCAAATTTCTGGAATGCTGGCATTTTGTCTAAACTTTTTTAAGCAAGTTAATATTTCTAGGCAATGTCAAAATTTTTTGTACAATATGATACTCTTTTGCTAAGACAACTATTTGTACTACAGCAATCCTATTTGAGTTGTGAAAACTATTGTAGACACGCAGCGTCTCCAAGAGTTGCCGCTAACTCTTGGAGAGACTACGTGAACGCGTTATGTTCAAATAAATTCATAGATACCTAAAAAGAGACGCGGGGAGCAGTTTTCATTTCAGGAATGGCTTCTAGCAGTAATTCGGCAGCAGTAAAGTTAAAAGTATTGGTTACCAAATTGGTAGGGAAAGATTCACTCTTGGTGTTGTAAAGTGTCACCGCATCATTAAAAGCCTGACGTGCAAAAGCAATCCGGTTTTCGATGGAAGATAATTCCTCCATTACTTGGCTCATGGCGCGATCGGCTTTGAATTCTGGATAAGATTCCAAAAGTACCATCAAGCGATTTAACACACCCGTCAGCGCCCCTTCAGCATTACCCAACTGCTGCATCGCTCGGGGATCACCGGGATTTTGCATGGCACGACTGCTAGCATTAATTGCAGAATTCCGGGCGGTAATAACTGTTTCTAAGGTTTCTTGCTCATGTTTCATGTACTCTTTGGCAGTTTCCACTAAGTTGGGAATTAAGTCATAGCGGCGCTGTAATTGAATATCGATTTGAGAGTAAGCATTTTTGTAACGGTTGCGATAGTTGACTAAATCGTTGTAGCCATCAATGATAATTACAGCAATCATGGTAACTAAAACAACAGACAATATTAAAAGCCCCATATTTTTAGATTATTCGCATCAGGTACTTACTTTTTTGCAGATTTACCAATCACAGTAATTTTTATATCCAGCAAAATTTATGTGGATATAAAGATGAGTCTACTTTTAGTAAGTTACCTTCGTCGTCTGTAAAATTAGTTACGCAAATTTACTGAGACTGCACGAGATACCCGACAACTTTTACAAAGTTGGGGATCTAAACCTTGCGATTTTCACGGCTCAGATAAAATTGCTATATATTATTAGATAAGTTACCTATAAATCTGGGTGAATAGGGAATAACCGCTGACAGCAAAAATGAAAAGGATGGCAGCCGGAAAAATTACTACATCCCTGACAATAAATAAAATCCAATCTTTTCTTAGTTCTTGTTTAAATTTTAATTCTCGCAGTCTTCGCTCCGGTTCTGAGTCTTCTTGTGACTGCAAGTTTACAGTTGAGATAATTAGTGGGTTGTCGCCTTTGTTGGCAATTATTTTTGATAAATCTATTATATCTATCATGTTATTTAGATACCAATAATTTCAGTTTCAATATTTTGGTTATCATCTACAATCCAAATATGCTTGCCTTTTTGCTTGGCTTCAACGGCTATTTCTAGGAGAGCGATCGCTTTTAGCAGCACCTCAGCATTATCTCCATTAATCTGTTGTGCCAGATTGTTTAGTGTCTCATAAACTTCTGGCGATAAATCTAAATTTATTTTAATTCGTTGATTTTTTCCTTGTGCAATCATTTCTATTTTATTTAATATTTTTAAGGTAAAATCCAGTTTTCCAACTGTAAATTAGAAATGCGGCTGTAGTGACGAGTATTGTTTGTGACTAAAGTGTAATTTTCTGCAACTGCAACACTAGCAATTAGTAAATCAAATTCAGCAATTGTTTGTCCTATTCTACGGAGTTCTGCCTTTAATTCACCAAACGTTCTGAGAGCAGGATCAGTTAAAGGTACAACGGGTAAGTTTTGAATAAATCTTTCTGCATTAGCTAAGTTTTCTGAAACTCGATTAGAATTGTATGCACCATAATACAATTCAGCAGCAGTGATAACGCAAATGCATACTTCATCCCATCCGACTGCTAAGAGTTTTTCTCTGACTGGCTGGCGACCGTTAAGCCAATAAATACACGTATCAGTGTCGAGTAAATAGTTCACAAGCTATAATTGCGTAGACGCAAAGCGGCTTGTCGTTAGACATCGCTTACAGTCCGACTTGAATATATATCATCAATAATCTCTTCTGTGGTGCGTGTATCTTCCCAGGTTCCAAATGTTTCTAAAAAAGCCTGTGGTGAATGCGGTTTTGGCTGCTCCTCAGATGAGAAAATGATTTCATTCACTATCAATTGATTTGCTTCTGGAACTCCTAATTTTTTGGTTTCTTCTTTAGCTATAACCATGATTTGCATCAAGGTTATAGCCTGACGCAGAACATCACTTTTACTTGTGCCTATTTTCTCTGCTAGTTCGTCTAGTATCTGATTTAATTCAGGTGACAAATCTAAATTTAAGCGAACCATCTTTTGAGTGTTAGTCATGGTTCCATCCTTGTGTAAAATCTTAAGTACATTATAGTTGACTGAGGCTGTGAGATTGACAGCTTTCTTATCGAAGATATTTGATAAACATCCCATTTATAGTACAACTTTCCCGATAAACTTTGCGGTTATTTAGGAATATAAGGTTTGCCATGTTTAGCTTGAACGTGAAGATATCCCGTAATTGCATCTTTAATATTTTTAACTGCCTCATCTAATGTTTTGCCTTGACTCACACAGCCGAGAAGTTCAGGAACCTCAGCAACGTAGCCTTTATATTCTGAATCAAAGGTAAAAATTACTTGAAACTTCATAATAAATTAATCTTGTATAGTTGAGGTATAGAATAAATATAACGCTCAAATCCTAAGTTTATTACTTCATATCATTGATAGAAGAGAAATTGCGCGATCGCGGCTGATGAATTTATAATTTATCAAGGCATATAACAAAATAATATTTTAAATTTTAAAATATATTACTTAATACCAGAGGCTAGAGAAAATGAGTATTGAGCAAATTATTCTATACAAGGTAAAAAAATTCCCTCTTGATAAGTAAAAAGAGGCATTATATTTTGTAGAATTTTTACTTGCGAAAAGGCAAAAGCAAGAGTTATCTGCTCAACAAATAAAGTTACGGGTTTCAGCTTTGATTGCTCAAGAATACATATTATAATTACTTCAAAATAGGAGATTTTCAAAAGGATAACTTTGCTTCCAACGATAGGTATTAAAGTCACGCTGATCTACTGAAAAAATGCGTCCATGCCCTAAATATTCTGCTAAAATTACTAGGGAGGCATCAGCCAAATCCATTGGAAGATTAGCATATTTTTTTATTAATTCAATAATTCGAGGAGTATGGTGAGGTTCTAAATTGAAAATCGTAAATAATTCTTGTTGCAGACTATTTAGAAAAATAATTTCAGCGTCAACTCCCTTGCGAGTTAGCAAAAGATAGCAAGTTTCTGTGACAACACACCATGTTGTAATTAAAGGTTCATTATATTGTTTTAAAGTTTGTTTTGCTCTTTCGTGGTGAGTGTCTTTTTTATCAATAAGAGCTAACCAAAATCCTGTATCAACGATGATCATATTTTTTATCTAATGTATTAGATAAAACTTCTTTATATCTGGTTGATAAATTTTCGTCAACAGAACAACAACCAATTAATCCAATTTCATCAAACTTTTCATAAAGATTTTTTTCCTGACTATGATTTTCTGATTCTAATTGTGGATAACGCTTTTTGAGTAACTGAATAAAATCAAGTAGTAAAATTTGAGCTTCTTCTGGTAAAGTATCAATATCTCTATATATTTCTTCAAATTTTATAAGCATAATTAACTTCTAAATTGAGGAAAATTTTCGGTATGGCCCTATTATAGACTAATTTTAAACCTGAATGAGGTAACGTGATCGCGCGTGATAAATTAATCTGAACAGTGCGATGTCACAACGGGCTATTCGGCGTCGCACTTGCTAAATTTATCCTTTTGAATACCAAACAATTGAAGTCGCGGCTATAGGAAGAAAACTTACGAAGGCAGGTTTAAAACTAGAAAATTATTGATTACTATTGTAATCTACTTACCTTTGATATATCCCGCCAAAAATCTAAGGCTGTTTGGGTTCTATCATCTACATGCCTACGCAATGCTCCTGCTATTGCTGTACTATACGGCGAAGAAAGACTCTCTGCTATTTGGCGGGGCTTTCCATCCAAGATTTCTTTACGAGTAAATTGTGGAATTTGCCCAAGAAGTAAACTTAATAGTAATAACCCTGTGTGGTATATATCTATCTGTTTTCCAATTAGTCCATATTTTGCTGGAGCCAGATATTCTGGCGGTAACATCCATTGTGCAAGTATTGTATTAAATACGTCAATATCTTTCTCTAATCTAGTTATTCCTAAATCACCAATTTTGAACATACAAATTGGATTGTTACTTGGATTCATCTTATCCTGTAACAATGACAAAAAAACATTTCCATGATGGATATCTTTGTGAACATAGCCTGCTTTATGTATAAAGTCAATTCCTTGTAATACTTCTCGTGCAACATGTGGTAGCCAAAGTTCTCTTTGTGAAATTGGTAACTTAAGCAAGTCATTGAGTGTAAAATGACAGCGTTCTATAATAAGATAAAAAGTATTACGATGTTCAAAAGCAGCATATACAAAGGTAATCTTTTGATGGCGAAGTAACAAGAGGTTTTTTAGTTCTTTTAGCCACTGTTCTCGAACTTCTTCGTATGTTTGATTTCGAGGGACAAGCACTTTAGCTACAAGTTCATTGCCCCACTCATCTTCACATTTATATACTTTTCCATAGTATCCTTGACCAATAACTTCACCAATCAAGTATCGCATTCCATTATCATAAATAGAATGACCTTCTTCTGGTGGCTGAAAATTTGGTGGATTAATCACTTGTGTATTTAGCCTAATTATCAAAACTCCATAATAGCAAACCCCCATCCAGGAAAACACTGAGGTGGGGGTATGACATTACATTATATTTATCTAGCTTAATACACTAACCCGATCGCAACTTTCGTCAAGCCTCCACAGTCAATCCATTAAACGCCATGTTTTCCATAAAGGTATCGCGCTTTGCCCTGGCTTGTAAATCAACTTTTGAACTCGTAAACTAGCTTTTGTGACTTGAAAAGCAGCTTTTGTAACTTGAAAAGTAGCTTTTGTAATTTGAAAAGCAGCTTTTGTGACTTGAAAAGCAGCTTTTGTGACTTGAAAAGTAGCTTTTGCGACTTGAAAAGTAGCTTTTGCGACTTGAAAACCTGTTAATGTTAAGGAATTTCAGCAAATGTAACCACATTTATTTTATAAACTAATCTCAATGCCTTAGAAGTTCTCATAAAAAAACGCAAATATACGCATTAAACGCAATTTTTCAGCATTCCCATACGTATATTTGCGAGAAAATAAAAGAAAATCGCAGTTTTAATGCACTAATGCGATCGCACGCTTGGTTAACGCCTCAGCAGTCAATCCATTAAACGCCATCAACTCTCCAGCACTGGCTGTAGTTTCCCCACGCTTCCAAGCGAAAGTGTCGCGCTTCACCGTACTCCGTAACAAAATTGGTTCTAGCATCGCCGCAGCGCCACCAGTGATAGCAATTAGCGCATCACCATCAAATAATTCGGCAAATTTGGCATCATCTAAGAAACCGCCTTCAGGTTCAGAACATGTTTCCCAAGCGGTATCATGGCTACGGTACAATTGCCGAGGATTGATGATAGAAACTATCTTTGCACCAATACCTTCAGTTTCCAAGAAAGCAGCAGCTTCAAACACTGGCATTAATGTCATATCGCCAATCACAGCAAATACAACTTGCTTATCACCAGCGACTTCATGTAACAGCACCGCACCATCGCGCAACCCTTGACGAGTTTGTTCAAAAGTGGTGCGAATTTGCAACGGCGATTTACTTGCAGTAATTACAATTCCCTTATTTTTACTTTTCAATGCCCAGTCATAACAGACTTGAATACTATTAGCATCGGGGGGAAATAATGGGAAAACATTGCCATTTCGCATCAGCGAAGCAAAGTAAGCTTCAATTTCTGGACGTTGGTGAGTCCAACCGTTACGCCCTTGCTCTAATGCGCCTGCTGTGAATAAAGTAATAGTCGAGGGAGTTTGACGGCGCAATTCTGCCATTGATTGGGTTACAGTTTGCCAAATTGGTACTCCGTTGATGGCAAAAGATTCGTAAGAACACCACAAAGTTCTCGCACCCATTAACGCCAAACCCGCAGCTAAACCGGCACAAGCATCTTCACTCAATGGTTCATAAACTTGTCCATTTGGTGCTTGGTAATATAAATCGTCGGTTGTGGGGTGGATAATCTTTAATGCTTGGTTGATGTTGGCAATTCCAGATGCTTCGTTACCGTCGGCGTTGGTGACGAGGAAATTCTGATCTTTATTTCCAACTATTCCTACCAATCGTCCCATCGCTGTTGTGGAAACTTTGGGTTCAGCACCAACTGCATATTCTTCTAAAGGTAATTCGCCTAATTCTGGTAATGGAAATTCAAATTCTGTCACCACAGTTTTCGCTGCTGGGCCACCGCCTGCGCGTTCTGCATTTGTCCGCACTAATTGCCAAGCTTCCGCAGACAAAGCACGGGTTTGCAATGCATTGATAATATGGGGAGCATTTAGCGTATCTTTGGGATAGAGGTTGTGAGATTTTGCCCCCCGCGCGTGGACTCCTGCACCTTTGAGTTGTTTAATAATGAAGACGGTAAGTTTACCACCCAATGCCGATCGCGCTGCTTTATCCACACCCGAAAGTACTGCTTGAGTGAATTCTAGGCGCTTTTCAAAGGAAAAAGCAGTACTATCAACGTAATCCCCTGGTTGGTTTTGATCGTCAAAGTCTTTGGCATTAACTAATATGACTTCATCAAAACCGTTACCTTGCCAGTATGCCTGCATCTGTTCATTGGTTTTGAGGGAAACCATACTGTGATGTTCTTGGCTGTAACCGTTCCACACCAACACCGGTAAGAAGTTGGTAACAGCAGGATAAGCAGTATGGAAGTGGGCGATCGCACTTACAATATAAGGTTCACCCAATCCACCATCACCAACTGTGAAGGGGAATAACTTATCTTTGTGCAACAGTGCAGCCGCCATTGCAAAGTGTTGTCCTTGCCCCAAAGGCCCCGCAGGTGCAAGAATACCGGGAATGAAACCAGAAAGGTGTCCTAAGAGTCCGTGCTTTTCTCGGAAGCGATCGCGCAATTGTTGGACTGTAAAAATTCCCATGTCTTCTAGGGAACGATCCAAGAACATGGCACAATAAAATCCAGGCGCGTGGTGTCCGACTTCAGTAAGAATGTTCTTGTATCCCAGCATGACAAGAGATGCGTAAGCTTCTGCTTGGCTGGCGAATCCGCCGGGATGTCCAGAGGCTTTACTAGCGGTAACTTGTAAAGTCAGGTAGCGGAGGGCATCGGCAGCCAGTAAAGTTTGATATACAGCTGCTTTGTCTGTGGGATCTGCGATCGCTACTTTGCCCGACTCTATAGCAGGTGTTGCACCATGAGTTTCAAAATCTGGTAACGCTTCACCAAAATATTGAATACCTTCAAAAAAATCGGGAAGCGCTGAAGATGCCTTTGGGGTGATTGCGGTCATGCTGAGTACCTTATGACGAGGAAATGAAACTGTAGATGCTCGTTGAATTTAACAAAAATTTTACATCTTTGAGGTTGTAACAGTTTATTGGTTTTTTGCAACGTTAGAATAAGTAATTTAAATGGTCACGCAACCAAAATTTCAGTTAGTTTAAGTAGCAGAAAAATATTAAGTAGCAAAAATTATGAAATTACCAAATGGGCCGCAAATCCCACCCGTTGTACAGATGGTGCGCTGGATTAGGAATCCGATGTCATTTATGAACGCTTGTGCCAAAAATTATGGCGATATTTTTACTATCAGGTTAAGGAAAAATTTTCCTCCTATGGTGATGGTCAGCAGCCCCCAAGCGTTACAGCAAATTTTGACAAATGATACCAAGGCATTGGAAGCGCCTGGTGATCTGAATGATCTGTTTGAATCTTTGGTGGGGAAGCATTCTGTAATTACTCTCAGCGGCGCAGAACACCAGCGCCAACGCCAGTTGTTAATGCCTCCCTTTCACGGCGAAAGAATGCGAAACTATAGCCAGGTAATTACCGATGTCACGCAGAAAGTTATCAGCCAATACCAGATAGGCAAACCCTTCAATATTCGGTCTGCTACTCAAGCCATTACCCTGCGGGTGATTATGCAAGCTGTATTTGGTCTACATGAAGGGCCTCGCCTTGAAAAACTACAGAATTTTTTGGGTGATATTTTAGAAAAGGGCAGTTCTCGGTTAAATGTGGCTTTGCTTTATTTTCCAGCTTTGCAAAGAGATTTTGGCCCAATTAACTTCTGGGGAAAACAGATGCGCCGTCAGCAGGAAGCTGACCAACTCATCTACGAGGAAATTCGGGAACGTCGAGAACAACCAGATTCATCACGCACAGATATTCTCAGCTTACTCATGGCTGCTAGGGATGAAGCAGGTCAACCCATGACTGATCAAGAGTTGCGCGATGAATTGATGACTCTGTTATTCGCTGGTCACGAAACCACAGCGACAGCCTTAGCATGGGCATTGTACTGGATTTACAAACTACCATCAGTGCGCCAAAAGTTACTGCAAGAATTAGATAGCTTGGGCGATGACTCAGACCCCAGCATCATTTTCAAGTTCCCCTATCTCAACGCTGTTTGCTCCGAGACATTACGCATTTACCCAGTAGGTATGCTAACCTTTCCTAGAGTAGTAAGAACACCCTTATCGTTGAGTGGTTACGAACTAGAACCGGGTACAGTCCTACTTGGTTCCATTTATTTGACCCACCAGAGGGAAGATATTTACCCAGAACCTAAGCAGTTTAAGCCAGAACGCTTTTTAGAACGGCAATTTTCTGCCTATGAGTATTTGCCCTTTGGCGGTGGTGCAAGACGTTGTATTGGTCTAGCATTTGCCCAGTTGGAAATGAAGTTAGCACTTGCCAAAATCCTTTCCAGCCTTGAATTAGAATTAGTTGACAATGGGGAAGTGCGACCTAAGCGCCGTGGTTTGGTGACAGGGCCAGATCGTCCTATCCAGATGGTTGTCACTGGTCAACGTCAGGTGAAGTTTCCTATCCTACAGACAACCACTGTTTAATACTCCGGCGGTTGATGGTTGCATTCAGCAAATTTTAAACTCCCATCTATATATTTAGATAGATTTTCAATACTTCTATATAATCCCCCATAGTCCTTTTTTAAGGAGGTCTATGGGGGTATTTTAATTTAATATATTGCAACGTTTGTAAGAAAATAAATTATAAAACTGGGATTGTACACCAAAAGGCGTAATTAAGTGGGTATATACCCAAAATATTTTTAGTAAGTTTTTCCATAAATGCTTCTAAAGATTCAGAAAAAATATTATTATTATCCTTGTAAAAATTAATGGTAATGATTTGCCAATAGGGTTTACTTAGTGGTAGTTGACTGCGGAACATCCCCCCAAACTCTTAAAAAGACTTGCTAGAATTCCCTGCTTTTTAAGGTTAGAGAGGATGAAGTCTTAACCCAAGCCCATTGAATTATTTGCAGCTTCCTAAATCCTAAAAGGATCGAATAAACAATGAAAGTACTTGAGAATATACACACACCAGCTTTGCTACAAACTTTGCAATTAATTGCTCAACCTACAAAAAGTTTAGAAAATTATGCTACTAAGTATGGTGATATTTTCACTGTGCGAGTAATGGGTTTAAAGTCACCACCAATAGTCTTTTTTAGCCATCCCCAAGCAATTAGTGATTGTTTTGCCATACCTGCACACAAGTTAGATTTTAAGAAAGCAACCCATGTATTTAAACCCTTGTTTGGAGAGAATTCTCTGGTATTTCAAGAAGGGCGATCGCATCAACAACAACGGCAGTTATTACTACCAGCATTTCATGGCGATAATTTAAAGTCTTATGGACAAGCAATTTGTCAAATAACTGAAGAAGTTACACAAAATTGGACAACAGGTAAAAATATTTATATACACAACTTAATGTCAGATATCACTTTAGAAATTATCTTACAGGTGGTATTTGGTATTAGTCATGGTGCGCGTTACCAACAATTAAAAGAAAAATTGAGTTCTTTGTTAGAAGACGTGACTAAACCTTGGTATTCCAGCTTATTCTTCTTTCCTTTGCTGCAACAAGATTTAGGTGCGTGGAGTCCTTGGAGAATTTTCCTAAAAAGACGAGAGGAAATTGACAAACTCATTTATGCAGAAATTTCTGAAAGACGTTTGCAAAATGATGCTGCGCGTACAGATATTCTCAACCTGCTGATGTCAGCGCGTGACGTAAATGGAGAACAGATGACAGATGAGGAATTACGCGATCAACTAGTTTCATTATTGCTGTTGGGTTACGAAACTACATCTGGCGTATTAGCCTGGGTATTTCATTTAATTCACTCTCACCCAAAGGTTGAACATCAGTTGATGCAAGAACTCAACACTTTGGATGATCTCACAAATCCGGAAGCAATTACACAATTACCTTATCTCACCGCAGTCTGTCAAGAAACACTGCGAATTCATCCAATTGCTTTAATTTGCACACCGCGAATGGTAAAAGATAGAGTGGAAATTATGGGGCATAATTTTACATCAGAAACAGTTTTAGTTCCTTGTATTTATTTAGCCCATCGCCGAACCGAGACTTACCCAGAACCAGAACAGTTTCAACCAGAAAGATTTCTCAACCAAAAATTTTCACCATACGAATATTTACCCTTCGGTGGTGGTTATCGCGGTTGCATTGGTGGCGCATTTTCCATGTATGAATTAAAATTAGTAACGGCGATAATATTATCGAATTTTGAACTAACCCTTACTGATAAACGTCCAGTGCATCCAGTCCGTCGTGGCATTACCATTGTCCCTAGCGGCGGTGTAAAAATGGTTGTTACCAAAAAGGCAAAACTTAAAAAACAAACAAGACTTTTTACTTGATTACTCAATCCTCCGACTTAGATATACCGCAATGTAGATTCGCTCTTTAGTATCTAGCCTTTACAGTAAATAGTAGGAAAATCTTTAGGAGATACTAACTCATGCAAGACGAACATAACTTGGAAGAAAAAGTTCTATCCCAGGGCGCTGAAATGATGGTATCCCAAGGGTTAGATGAAGTAGAAAAAATAGACATAAATGTACAAACTGATTTATTTAAAATACTTCAGGGACAAGCGGATGGAGTTTCGTTTGCAGGTGAAGGATTGGTTATACAAGAAGACATCCGCGTGCAGGAAATCAAACTACAAACAGATAGCATTGACATCAATCCCTTCAGCGCTCTTTTTGGTAAAATAGAATTCAATGAGGCTGTAAATGCCACTGCTCGGATTGTACTCACAGAAGTGGATATGAACCGCACTTTGGCATCAGACTTTGTTAGCAGCAAGATGCAAAACTTTGATTTTGATGTAGATGGCGAGATTGTGAGTTTTAAGCCACAAAAAATTCAAGTATTTTTACCTGGTGAAGGCAAAATTGAATGTAGAGGAAGATTGCTGTTAAAGGAAAAGGGAAATACTCGTCCTTTAGCTTACACTGCGGTGCTTCGCCCACGGACTAATTCACAACCTGCAATGCTGGAGAGTTTTAACTGCACTGAGGGAGAGGGTGTTTCAATAGAATTAGTTACAGCATTAATGCAGAAAGCCAAAGAACTGATGAATCTACCATTTTTGAAATGGGAAGATATGGCGTTCAAGATTAAAGATATGAAAGTAGAAAAGGGTAGTTTGACACTTCTGGTAGAAACTCAAATGAAGCAAATACCCTCATCAATAACTGAACTATCTCTTTAGTAGTATTGACACTAGTTAAGGATAATTTTTGTAACTAGGGAATGATGTAAATTTTTGAAAATTTTTGTAAGCTTTTAAAAGCTATTTAATTTAAAAGTGACAACTATGCAAGAGTATGATGTTGTGCTGATCGGTGCTGGGCACAATGGGCTAGTTTGTGCAGCTTATTTGCTGAAAGCTGGCTATAGCGTTCTGTTACTAGAAAAGCGTTCTGTTATTGGTGGTGCAGCAACAACTGAAGAATGTTTACCCCAAGAAGCTCCAGGATTTAAATTTAACTTATGTGCTATTGACCATGAATTTATTCACTTGGGGCCAGTTGTTGAAGAATTAGAACTAGAAAAATACGGCTTGCATTATTTGGATTGCGATCCGGTTGTTTTCTGTCCTCATCCTGATGGCAAGTATTTCTTAGCACATAAGTCACTAGAAAAAACTTGTGCAGAAATTGCTCGTTACAGTGAACGTGATGCCAAAAAATACGCAGAATTTGTAGATTTTTGGCAGCGAGCGTTAGGTGCAATGATTCCCATGTTTAATGCACCGCCAAAGTCAGTTATAGATATCCTTGGTAACTACGACATCACCAAACTGAAAGATTTATTTTCTGTCATTGGTTCCCCTAACAAAACGCTGGACTTTATTCGCACAATGTTGACCAGCGCTGAAGATTTACTTAACGAGTGGTTTGATGAGGAATTTCTGAAAGCGCCACTAGCCAGACTAGCAGCAGAACTTGGTGCGCCACCATCGCAAAAAACCCTTGCCATTGGTGCAATTATGATGGCAATGCGTCACAATCCCGGAATGGCCAGACCTCGCGGCGGAACTGGCGCACTTGTGCAAGCTTTGGTGAATTTAGTCACAAGTAAAGGTGGGGTTATTCTCGCAGATCAGCAGGTTGAAAAAGTTTTAATTGATGATGGAAAAGCTGTGGGTGTGCGGGTTGCTGGTGGTAAAGAATATCGCGCTAAACACGGGGTTATTTCTAATATTGATGCCAAGCGGTTATTTTTGCAAATGACTGATAAAAGCGAAGTTGATGGAGCCGACCCAAATTTATGGGAAAGATTAGAACGCCGCATCGTTAACAATAACGAAACCATCCTCAAGATAGATTTGGCTTTAGACGAACCACTGCGCTTTCCATATCACGCCCACAAAGACGAATATCTTGTTGGTTCCATCTTGATTGCAGATTCTGTGACTCATGTAGAACAGGCTCATAGCAAATGTACCTTGGGAGAGATTCCTGATGCTGACCCATCAATGTATTTGGTGATGCCTAGCTATTTAGACCCCACATTAGCACCACCAGGTAAGCACACCGCATGGATTGAGTTTTTTGCCCCTTATCAAATTGCGGGTGCAGAAGGCACTGGTTTGAAAGGTACTGGTTGGACAGATGAATTGAAAAACAAAGTTGCAGATAGGGTGATTGATAAATTGGCAGACTATGCACCGAATGTCAAGGATGCAACTATTGCCCGTCGTGTAGAAAGTCCAGCAGAACTAGGAGAAAGATTAGGTGCGTACAAAGGGAATTATTACCATGTTGACATGACTTTAGATCAGATGATATTTTTCCGTCCCTTGCCAGAAATAGCGAACTACAAAACGCCAATTGATAATCTATTTTTGACTGGTGCAGGAACTCATCCAGGCGGTTCGATTTCCGGAATGCCAGGACGCAATTGTGCCCGCGCATTTTTGCAGGCAAAACATCCTATTAGCCAAACTTTGAAGGATGCAAGAGATTCGATTAAGTCAACTGTTGAGTCAGTGTTTGGGATTAGTTAGGCATTGCAAAGTTAAAGCCTATTATATGTTTTGTGCTTTTGTATCTTTGTGCTGAAAATATGATTTTTGGATCACAAAGATCCGAAAGTATTATATCAAGTTCGGTTGAACACTTATCATTAGGGCTGACACGGGGACACGGAGAGTTTTTTGATAAGTAATTAGACGGGCATGATATTAGGGTATAACGCCCAATACTTTTCAAATAAGATCCCTCCATTTACCCCCCTTTTTAGGCGGCAAACTAGCACTACTTTTTAAGGGGGGTAAGGGGATCTTTAACCTTTAATTATACTGAATTGATTTGATCAGTTTTAATAAAATAATACAGCTACAAAAGCTCTCTCATAACATTCAACATTCATTCTTCTGTAATTTGCATTCCAAAATGTAAATCGACCAAGAGCGATAATGCCTAATGGTACGACAACAGAAGCATGAAAGCGTGAATACAAAACTCCTCATTTCTCCTCAATCACTCACGTCTCTGTTAGCAGAAAAGTCATCACAGGCTATCATTATCGATACGCGAATTCCAGAAGATTATGTTATTTCTCATATTCCTCAATCCATAAATATTAGAGATTTTTTCACCTATCTTTTAGAGAATTCTTACCCAGCAGGATTAGAGAAATTACAAGAGTATTTTGCAGAAATTATGAGCAGGGTAGGAATATCTGGTGCAGAACGGTTAATTGTTTATGAAGATACTTTAAATAAAGGTTATGGTCAATCTTGTCGAGCAGCTTTCTTACTGAAGTATTTGGGTTGCGCTCAGGTATCTATCTTACACGGAGGATATAGAGCATGGCTCAGGGCGGGATTACCTACTACCGATGAAGTACCATTACCTGAAAGCAGCATATTTAGATTGCATCCCAACGCTGATATGATGGTGACTACCGCCGAGATGTTGCAAGCAATTGATAATCCAGCAATTATTAAATTAGATGTGCGCGATCGCAACGAATGGCTTGGGCTGAGTTCTTCTCCCTACACTGTTGATTTTTGTCCTCGCAAAGGTAGAATCCCTAATGCTGTATGGATAGAATGGCATCGGATGATGACATCTGAATCGGAATCCATGTTCCGCTCAAAAACGGAAATCTTAGAAATTTGTCAATCTGTAGGTATTACTGAAGACTCTATTGTGTACGTTTACTGTTTTAAAGGTTCTAGGGCGGCGAATACTCTGATTGCTCTGCAAGTAGCAGGAATTTCCGCTAGAAATTATTTTGGATCTTGGAATGAATGGTCTCGCGACTTTTCATTACCCGTTGATAGCAGAGTAATGTGAAGAAGGCAGTTCTTGCTGGAGGTTGCAACGAGCGTGTAAGCTTCAGATAGTTAGCGATCGCAGCCTCGTTAATTGAAAAGGAAATTAGCAAACGTGTGCGATGTCTATGACAGGCACGCCTACGATACCTATGTTGCAACACAAATAATCATTTTTTGAGTGAGATAAGCTCTAAGCAATTGCTTTATGTGTATTTAATATGATAATGTAACATACAGTTTATTTTTAGAAGCTTTTATACACTGCCAAAAAAGTTATTTCTCAAAAAATATATATAAGTAAATTAATGGGTAAAAACTAGTGTATTTTAATAATACTCAAAAAAAACAACTTTTAAGATCATATTTATCAGTTTTGTAGGTACAGCATGGTTTTTCGGCGCTGCTTCGTTGCATCTGGCTTAATAGTTTTCTTTGCATTTGGCTGTAGTGGTGGGGCAAACTCATCAACAGAAAATACTACACAAGTTGTGCAAGAAAGTAATGTAACCCAACTTTTGATAGAAGCGAAGGCTACGCAAAAAGCAGAAGATTTCTTTCATCAAGGCAATCATTTATTAGATGGACAACGTTACGAAGATGCAATAAAAGCATACGATGAAGCGATCGCCATCAAAGTTGACAGTTCAGAAGCTTGGATTAACCGTGGCATAGCTTTAACATCGTTGCAACGCTACAAAGATGCTCTTGCATCTTACGATAGAGCGATCGCCATCAAACCCGACAAATATGAAGCTTGGTATAATCGTGGCATAGCCTTAACATCGTTGCAACGCTACAAAGATGCTCTTGCATCTTACGACAAAGCGATCGCTATCAAACCCGACAAATATGAAGCCTTAATTAACCGCGGCATTGCTCTGACAAAGTTGCACCGCTACCAAGATGCTATTGTATCTTATGATAAAGCGATCGCTATCAAGCCAGATTTGCACCAAGTATATTACAACAAAGCTTGCTCTTATGCTTTACAAAGTAATTTAGAATTAGCAATTGAGAATTTAGATAAAGCAATCGAGCTTGTTCCTGATAAATACAAGAAGTTAGCAAAAACTGACCCAGACTTTAGCAAAGTGCGTGGTCAAAAGCAGTTTCAGGAATTACTTCAATAGTTTGTTGTAATCGTTTTGTAAAGTACAATCAAAGCGGTCTTTTGAACCGAGTTAATTTTTTAAATGAAATATGAATAAATTGCTAATCACCGGAGCTAGTGGCTTTTTGGGATGGCATCTTTGCCAGCTTGCAAAACAAGAATGGGAAGTTTATGGTACTTATTTTTCCCATTATCTAGATATTCCTGATATCAAAATGTTGAAAGTGAACTTAACAGATTTTCAGGAATTGCAGCGCATATTTAGTGATATTAAACCAACAGCAGTTATTCATACTGCTGCACATTCGCAACCAAATTTTTGTCAAACCCATCCCGAAGAATCGCACGCAATTAACGTCATAGCATCCGGCAATATTGCCGGACTTTGTGCGGATAATTCTATACCTTGTGCTTTTACCTCAAGTGACTTAGTTTTTGATGGCTTAAATGCTCCCTATCGAGAAACAGACTCCGTATGTCCTGTTAATCTTTATGGTGAGCAAAAAGCCATAGCTGAAGTAAGTATGCTAGAGCGATATCCCATGACCGCAGTGTGTAGAATGCCGTTGATGTTTGGCACAGCAACACCCACAGCTAAAAGCTTTATTCAGCCATTTATTCAAACTTTACAAGCCGAAGAAGAACTAAGTTTATTTATTGATGAATTTCGCACACCAGTAAGTGGAAAAACTGCCACAAAAGGACTTTTATTAGCATTGGAAAAAGTTAACGGCATCATTCACTTAGGTGGAAAAGAACGAATTTCTCGCTATGATTTTGGGCGGTTATTAGTTGAAGTATTTCAACTTCCTACTACCAAGCTCAAATCCTGCCGACAACAAGATGTGAAAATGGCAGCACCTAGAGCAGCAGATGTTTCTTTGGATAGTTATAAAGCTTTTGCATTGGGGTATCAGCCTTTATCTTTACGAAAAGAATTGGAGGAGTTAATCAATAGTCAATAAGATAGTAATCCTAAATCATTTATAAAAATTACATATCTCTTTCTTCTCTTTGCGTCCTTGGCGTTCTTGGCGGTTCGTTTTCTTATACATATTTTTCACGACTCATTTAGGACTGCTATACAATACGCTTGCGGTTAAACCTTAACTCTTTATCAAAATCAATTTTTTTAACGAACCGCCAAGGACGCAAAGAACGCAAAGGAAGAGAAGGTAGAAATGCTTAACTGAACTGTATTGGTCAATAATAAGCCTGAAAAGATAAGAAGGAAGGAACTATAAAAGAATCCCCCCAACTTTCTAAAAACGAGAGTTGGGGGGAGCAAGTTTTAACTAAACTGTATGGCTTTATGAGGAATAAGCATCCATTGGCAGACAAGAACAAACAAAATTCCTATCGCCAAAGGCTGAATCAATGCGACCGACAGCCGGCCAAAACTTATGTTCACGAGTCCAAGGCGCAGGATAGGCAGCTTGTTCACGAGAATAAGAATGATGCCATTCTCCGGTGATCAGGCTTTCGGCAGTGTGGGGTGCATTCTTCAAAACATTATCTTGGATATCCACCCTACCTAATTCAATCTCAGCGATTTCTTGGCGAATAGAAATCAACGCATCACAGAAACGATCCAACTCTTGTTTAGATTCACTTTCTGTAGGTTCCACCATGATTGTACCCCCTACAGGCCAGGAGACAGTCGGCGCATGGAAACCATAATCCATCAGACGCTTGGCAACATCATCGATTTCGATCGCAGCTGATTTTTTGAGCGATCGCAAATCTAAAATACATTCATGGGCAACTAGACCATTTTTGCCCTGATACAAAACTGGATAGTACGATTCCAGTCTCTTGGCGATGTAGTTAGCGCTGAGAATCGCCACCTTAGTTGCTTCGGTTAAACCAGCTGCACCCATCATGGCGATGTACATCCAAGAAATCACCAAGATACTAGCACTACCCCAAGGCGCAGCAGCAACAGCACCAATATGCTGGGAATTAGGAATTTCTTCTTTCCTAGTCCCCAGTCCCCATTTCCCCTTATCCCCAGTCCCTATTACAGGATGTCCGGGGAGAAAAGGCACGAGATGAGAGGCTACCCCAATTGGCCCCATACCAGGCCCACCGCCACCATGAGGAATACAGAAGGTTTTGTGCAAGTTTAAATGGCAGACATCCGCACCAATATCTCCAGGACGACAAATTCCCACTTGGGCGTTCATATTTGCCCCATCCATGTAAACTTGTCCACCGTGGGTATGGACAATAGCGCAGATTTCCTGAATTGGTTCCTCAAAAACACCATGAGTTGAGGGATATGTCACCATTAAGGCGGCTAATTCATTGCTGTATTTTTCTGCCTTAGCCTTCAGGTCATCAACGTTAATATTACCTTGTAAGTCACAGGCAACTGCCACCACTTTCATCCCGCACATTACTGCACTCGCTGGATTTGTCCCGTGTGCCGAAGTCGGAATCAAACAGACGTTGCGGTGTCCTTCTCCACGGCTTTGGTGATATTGGCGAATCACTAAAAGTCCGGCGTATTCGCCCTGAGAACCAGCATTGGGTTGCAGAGAAATTCCGGCAAAACCAGTAATTTCAGCTAACCATGCCTCAAGTTGCTTAAACAAAATTTGATAACCCTGAGTTTGCGACGCCGGGGCAAACGGATGAATCTTACCAAATTCCTCCCAACTTACCGGAATCATCTCAGCTGTCGCATTCAACTTCATTGTGCAAGAACCCAAAGGAATCATCGATGTTGTTAGCGACAAGTCCTTGCTTTCTAGCTTGTGCAGATAGCGCAATAACTCAGTTTCTGAGTGATAGCGGTTAAAAACTGGGTGGGTGAGATATGTACTTGTACGGGAGAGAAAGAGATGGGGAAGAGAGGGAGAAGTTAATTCTTCTAAGGTAAAAGGTAAATCATCTGTACCAGCGAAAATCTGCCAGAGGTCGATTAAGTCTTCTGGTGTAGTTGTTTCATCTAGCGAGATCCCAACAGCAGTTGCATCAAAAATCCGCAGGTTAATTTGAAGTTGTTCGCTATTTGCCAGAATATCTTTTAAATTGTGTGTTCCCAGTTCTACTCGCAGCGTATCAAAGAAAGATTCTGAAACGACGTTGTAACCCAAACGCTTCAGTCCTTGTGCCAGTAACACTGTCAAGGAGTGGATATTTTCAGCAATTTGCTTCAGTCCAGCAGGCCCATGATAGACCGCGTACATACTCGCCATTACCGCCAGCAGCACCTGTGCTGTACAGATATTACTAGTAGCTTTTTCGCGGCGGATATGCTGTTCGCGGGTTTGCAAGGCCAGACGTAATGCAGGCTTCCCTTGGGCATCTTTTGATACTCCCACAATTCGCCCTGGAACCAGTCGCTTATACTCTTCCTTTGTAGCAAAGTATGCCGCATGAGGCCCCCCAAACCCCAACGGAATACCGAAGCGCTGGGTACTACCGACCGCAATATCAGCGCCAAATTCCCCTGGAGGGGTCAGCAAAGTTAAACTTAAAGGATCTGCTGCTACCGTCACCAATGCACCCTTAGCATGGGCTTTTTCTATAAAAGCGCGGTAGTCATAAATAGTGCCATCAGTTGCAGGATATTGCAAAACAGCCCCAAAAATTGGTTGATCAAAATCAAAGGTTTGATGATCCCCGACAATGATCTTAATCCCTAATGGTTGAGCGCGTGTTTGCAACACATCGATAGTTTGGAGATGGCACTCACTAGAGACAAAGTAGGCATCTGCGTGATTTTTGGAGACACCATAGCTTAGGTTCATCGCTTCAGCTGCTGCTGTAGCTTCATCAAGTAACGAAGCATTGGCAATTTCTAAACCTGTGAGGTCGATAATCAGGGTTTGGAAATTTAGCAGCGCTTCTAATCGCCCTTGGGCAATTTCTGGCTGATAAGGAGTGTAGGCAGTATACCAACCGGGGTTTTCTAAGATATTGCGCCCAATCACAGGTGGGGTAATACTGTCGTAATATCCCATACCGATGTATGAGCGGAAAACCTGATTTTTGGCAGCAACTTTTTTTAACGATGCCAGCGCTGCATACTCACTTTCTGGTTCTGGTAACTTTAGCGATCGCTTCAGCCTGATTCCCTGTGGAACTGTTTGGTTGATTAGCGCATCCAGGCTAGAAAACCCCAAAACCTTGAGCATTTGCTGGATATCATCAGAGTTAGGGCCAATGTGTCTTGGCACAAAACTACTTAACTTTTGACTTTTTTCGTCCAGCACTTGCTGCTGATTAGACTTGAGAATAGGGGCGTTTAATACCACAAATTACTCTCCAGATAGTACTATTTCATATTTTGCAATAAATACTCATAAGAAGTAAGTATAACTTTTCAGTTTATCTAAATTTCATGACTTATCTTCGAGCAGAGTGGGAGATGGGGGAGAGATAGGAGATGGGGGAGAAAACTTTATCTTGTCCCCCTCATCCCCCTCATCCCCCACTCCCTACTCCCTACTCCCTACTCCCCTTCCACCAGAGCGCGATACTCATCTGCTGTCAAGGCATCCTCAATATCACCAGGGTCATTGACGCGCACTTTCAAAAACCACCCTTCCCCGTAGGGGTCTTCTGACACTTCTTCGGGAGAATTAATTAAGGCTTCATTGCGTTCTATAACTGTGCCTGTGACAGGTGAATTTAGTTCTTCAACGGCTTTCACAGATTCAATTGTGCCAAAGTTTTCTCCTCTGGTAAGAGCGTCGCCAATTTCTGGCAGTTCCAAAAAGACGATATCACCCAATTCATGTACGGCAAACTCAGTAATGCCAACGGTGGCAATTTCGCCATCTAGTCGCACGTATTCATGAGAATCCAGGTATCTGAAATCTTGAGGATATTCAAAAGACATATCACTTCCTCTCCCTTATCAAATAAATTATTGCCCCAAGAGTCATCCAAGCCATATCTGGTAATCAACCTGACTGTAAATTGAGTAACTCACAACACATTATTCCTCAAAAACCTCGGCACTTATCAGTTGGTAAGACGATTTTTTGACCGATAAAAGGGACGTTTAACTACAACTGCTGGATAAGCTTTGCCGCGAATTTCGACTTCTAGCTGCTGACTGACAGTTGCTAACTGGGTGGGAACGTAGGCTAATGCAACAGGATAACCAAGTGTAAGTGACAGAGTGCCACTGGTAACTTCTCCGACAACTTTGCCTGCGGATAACACTTGGTAACCGTGACGGGCAATGTTACGTCCTTGGGTTTGCAAACCTACCAATCGGCGATGCACTCCAGTAGCTTTTTGCTGTTCCAAAACTTCCCGACCAATAAATTCGCCTTTGGTATCTAAGTGAACTAGCCACCCCAAACCTGCTTCTAAGGGTGTGGTGGTTTCATCAATATCTTGTCCGTAAAGTGCCATCGCCGCTTCTACCCGCAGGGTGTCTCTCGCACCAAGTCCACAGGGGATAACACCAGCATTATGGAGATTTCGCCACAATTCTACCCCCACATCTGGGTCTACCATCACCTCAAAGCCATCTTCTCCGGTGTAACCTGTGCGGGCTAAGAAGGCAGGTTTCCCTAGTAGGGTTGCTTCTAAATGTCCGAAGGCTTTGACTGGTTGTAAGTCTTCTTGCACTAAGGGTTGAAGATATTTAATCGCTTTTGGCCCTTGCACAGCGATTAAGGCTTTTTCTGGTGAAAGGTCTTGGAACTGTACTTTATCCAAGTCAAGGTGTTGCAATAGCCATGCTTTATCTTTACTGGATGTTGCCGCATTGACGATGATCAATGCCTTCTGTATGCCACTGATGTCTTCACCTTGGTAATAAACAATGATATCGTCAATAATTCCCGCTTGGAGATTTAACAATACGGTGTATTGAGCTTGACCAGCTTGTAAACGACTCAAGTCTGAAGGCACTAGAGGCTGGAGTTGAGAAATCAGGTTTTTACCTTGGAGGGTAAATTTGCCCATGTGGGAAATATCGAACATTCCGGCTGTATTTCTTACAGCATCGTGTTCGCGGCTAATGCCACTAAATTGCACAGGCATTTCCCAGCCACCAAAGCTGGTAAGACGTGCTTTGAGTTCTACACCCAGTTGATATAAAGGGGTTCGCGCCAGAGATTGGGCATTTTCTTCTTGATTAGCCACAGGTAATTATTATGCGATCGCACCTCAACATCTATCATCCTAAGAGATGCTTTCTAGGTTTTACAGTATTGTCTATTGAACTGGAGCATTAGACATGGTTATTTTCCTTATCCCCCTTGTCCCCTTCTGTAAGGTTTAATAGTTAATGGTGAAAGTGTTGAGATTTATTAAGAAGACATTATGAAATATTGGCAACTGTTAGCTAGCTTTGTCTTAGCTATGGTTCTTTTTTTGTTTCCCCTATCGGCGCAAGCTGCAAGTTCTTCCAGTATTACCCGTTCTGTGGCTAATGACGTTAAAGCCAAGGATTACTCTGGTCAAAGTTTAATTGGCACTGAGTTTACTAATCTCAAATTAGAGAATGCTAATTTTAGCAATGCTGACTTACGTGGTGGCGTGTTTAACGGTACCCTATTGGAAGGAGTAAATCTGCGTGGTGCAAATTTTAGTGAAGGCATAGCCTATCTAACAAGGTTTAAGGACGCTGATTTAAGTGATGCTGTGTTGACCGATGCAATGATGCTGCGTTCTACTTTTGATAGCGTGGATATCACAGGTGCTGATTTTACGAATGCGATTTTAGATGGAACGCAAGTGAAAAAGCTTTGTGTTAAGGCAAGTGGTGTTAATTCTAAAACTGGTGTAAATACTCGCAAGTCTTTAGGATGTAAGTAAACTTTCACCGAATTTATGATGTTTAAATTTTGGATAATGGAATTGTTGGCAAAGCCTCTCGTAGAGAATATTCTTGCATTCCATTATTTAATGCATGTAGGACTTACGCAAAAACCTCTCAAACTCTCATTCCTCCGTGTCGCGCCAGTTGCTACAAGTCGGGGAACCGCAAGGGCGCACTGGCTTCTCTGTGTCTCTGTGGTTCGTTCTTCCATGACCCGTGCGTAAGTCCCGGCATGTTTGATTGCGAATTTAAGCGCGAGAATAATTCTATTTTTCCATTATCCAAACATTTTATGCCTTGCAAGTGACTTTCGGGATGAGTCAATCTCAATACGCTTAGGTTAAGCCTTAACCTAAGCGTATTAGCTTTTGAAGGTAGACGTTGAGCTTCTGAACCTCAAGTTTCAAGTTTGAAATTCAAAACGGTTATCCGCTCGCCTCCTTTCGCTACGCGATCGCTAGTGATATGCTTCTTTTAAAAAGCTTGCATAATTTGCCCGAATCGTCATAGTAGTAGAATGACTTACACCTAAAGTTTGTTCACAAATTTTCAAAGCTTGCTCAAATAAGGGTTGGGCTTTCTTGTAGCGTCTTGTATGACGGTAGAGTGCTGCTAGATTGTTCAGGCTAATGGCAACATCGGGATGGTTATCTCCTAGCAGGCGTTTACTCAGTTCTAAAGCTTGCTGATACAAAGGTTCGGCTTTGCTGTAGCGTTCTGTAGATTCGTAAAGTTGCGCTAAATTATTCAGGCTAGTGGTGACATCAAGATGGTTGTCTCCCAGCAGGCGTTTTCTCATTTCTAAAGCTTTCTTGAGCAAGGGTTCAGCTTTACTGTAGCGTCCTGTATAACAGTACAAAGCTGCTAAATTATTCAGGGTAGTGGCGACATGGGGATGTTCTTCTCCAACTAGGTGTTTCCACAGTTTCAAAGCTTGCTGATACAAAGGTTCAGCTTCGCTATAGCGTCCTGTAGATTCGTAAAGTAATGCTAAATAGCTAACGGTAGTGGCGACATGGGGATGTTCTTCTCCCAGCAGGCGTTTCTGGAGTTCTAAAGCTTGTTTATACAGTGGTTCGGCTTCCCTGTAACGTCCTGTAGTATCATAAAGTTGTGCTAAATTATTTAGGCTTTGGGCGACATGGGGATGTTCTTCTCCCAGCAGGCGTTTCTGGAGTTCTAAAGCTTGTTTATACAGAGGTTCGGCTTCCCTGTAACGTCCTGTAGATTCGTAGAGTCCTGCGAGATTGTTTAGGTTAGTCGCGACATCAGTATGTTCTAAACCAAGACGATTTCGAGTCAGGTCTACACACTGCTGTAACCAAAGTTCTGCTTGCTGATAAAGTCCTTGACCTTGATAAAACCAGGCTAATTTGGTAAACAGAGTGATTAGATTTTCATCACTAAGATACTGTGATAGGTGGATTGCAACTTCTATAATGTGCGGTATATGTGGAGTGAAGTTAAGAATATCTTCAGAATTAGGCTGTTGCGGAATTAGCTTTGCTACCTCTAGCATCATCACTGCAAATTTAGTTTTTGCTTCATCCGCCTCACCTGACTTATCCAACTTCATTTGAAAAAGTTGCCGAATCAGTAAATTTGAACGATAAATTCCTTTACTTTCCTGTTCTAGCAAATGCAATTCTAGTAAATCGGCTATGGCTTTTTCATTGAGTCGTTGTTTTTTGTCATCTCCTATCGTCTCAACAGATAAGGGAATATCAGCTAAGGCACACAAACTTAGCAAACAGCCAAAGCTTTGTGCATTCTCATCCAATTGTTCCCAACTTAATTCAAAAACTTCAGCTACACCGTATTCATAATGCATCAATGAGTTAGCATTGACCACTGATTCATGTTCCACTCGTTTCTTCTCTAACCGCTTCAGCACTGTTTCCAGAGACAAATCTAGCATTTTATTCAGATATCGCCCGACTAACTCTAACGCTAAGGGCAAATATCTCAAAAATTTACAAATTCTTCTCGCAATCCAAGCTTCTTGTTGCAGTCGTTCCCTACCAATTAGCGATTTTAATAATTTCATTGCCGCCAATGGTTTAAGGACATCCAATTGGCTATTATATTTTGCTCTCAGGTAAGCTTGTAACTTCTCTAGTTTGTCCTGACTGTTGAAAGTCGCTAACTCAGGATGATTCTGGGCAAACTTGTCATATACCTCACCCATCCACATTCTGAAAGCAGCAATATCAATGTTTAATTCGCTGGCAAGTATAGCTTCACTTTTTCTTAAGTTTTCTATCTTAAAATCTTTTGCAAAAGCTGCCGTTTGTTCTAGAGATAAACCATTAACAGCAGCTTCTTTAGCTAGAAAATTAGCCCATTGCATAAATAGTTTGTTAAATATATTTTTGATTCTACTTTGTCTCCATTTGGAAATGTCCTCTCTTGGGAGTAAAAATCCGATTTGCATGGGAACATTTAAAAGCAGTGGCTTGCAGTTAGGCATCGCCAGTTGAGCCTTTAGGGTTGAGGATTAAGCCTTTGAGGTTGAGGATTAAGCCTTTAGGGCTGAGGATTAAGCCTTTAGGGTTGAGGATTAAGCCTTTGAGGTTGAGGATTAAGCCTTTAAGGTTGAGGATTAAGCCTTTAGGGCTGAGGATTAAGCCTTTAGGGCTGAGGATTAAGCCTTTAGGGCTGAGGATTAAGCCTTTGAACCTCAAATTTCGAGTTTTGTACTCAAAATGGCTAGGCAATGTCTACGACAGGCTACGCTTACGCAGTATTATTGACTTTTACTATTAGCTATGTAGAGGATGATGCCTAACGGCAAGCCACTGCGCGTCTACGCTGCTAAAATTTAAACTAAACCGCGTCCACCTTGAAAACTGTAGTTCTTTCCGGATGAACAGAAAAAACCTTCATCCCCCAGCCCCTTTTCCCAATATTGGGAGAAGGGAAGCCAAAAATAAGTCCCTCTCCCTACTTGGGAGAGGGATTTAGGGTGAGGGCAAAAACTACAGTTCTCAACATACATGAGGTTTACAACTGTTGTGTCGCATTAATTATTGCTTGCAGTTCGGCAAAGATTTCCACAAGTGAAGGGTTATGATATAATTTGGCTAGAAAGGTGCGACGCTAAATAGCCCGTCCTAGACATTGCGTAGGGAAGGGAGGCAATTGTTAGCGATACGTTTCTCTTAAAATGATTGCATAATTTCCCCTAATCGTCATTGTATTGGGATGACTTACACCTAAAGTATGTTCAGAAATTGTCAAAGCTTCTTCAAACAAAGGTTTGGCTTCTCTGTAGCGTCCTGTAAATTTGTAGAGTAATGCGAGATTGTTCAAGCTATTGGCGACATGGTGATGATTGTTTCCCAGTAAGCGTTTTCTCAATTCTAAAGCTTGCTGATATAGGGGTTCGGCTTCACTGTAACGTTCTGTAGAACCGTAGAGTAATGCGAGATTGTTCAGGCTAGTAGCGACATCGGGATGTGCTTCTCCCAGTAAACGTTTTCTCAATTCTAAAGCTTGCTGATATAAGGGTTCGGCTTCGCTGTAGCGTTCTGTAAAACGGTAGAGTTCTGCAAGATTGTTCAGGCTAGCCGCGACATCGGGATGTGCTTCTCCCAGTAAGCGTTTTCTCAATTCTAAAGCTTGCTGATATAAGGGTTCGGCTTCGCTGTAATGTTCTGTAAAACGGTAGAGTTCGGCGAGATTGTTCAGGCTAGCCGCGACATCAGGATGTGCTTCTCCCAGTAAGCGTCTTCTCAGTAACAAAGCTTGCTGATATAGGGGTTCGGCTTTGCTGTACTGTCCTGTAGATTCGTAGAGGATTCCGAGATTGTTCAGGCTAG
Source organism: Nostoc sp. (assembly GCF_036917395.1). Lineage (GTDB taxonomy): Bacteria > Cyanobacteriota > Cyanobacteriia > Cyanobacteriales > Nostocaceae > Nostoc. The sequence continues at coordinate 162,428 of NZ_JBALDI010000042.1, read as the reverse complement.
CCGCGACATCGGGATGGTTGTCTCCCAATAAGCGTTTCTGGAGTGACAAAGCTTGCTGATACAGGGGTTCGGCTTCGCTGTAGCGTCCTATGGAATGATACACTGCTGCGAGATTGTTCAGGCTAGTGACGACATTGGGATGGTTGTCTCCCAGTAAGCGTTTGCTCAGTGCCAAAGCTTCCTCAAACAAAGGTTTGGCTTCACTGTAGCGTCTTGTAGATTTGTAAAGTCCTGCGAGATTGTTCAGGCTAGTGACGACATCGGGATGGTTGTCTCCCAACAAGCGTTTCTGGAGTGACAAAGCTTGCTGATACAGAGGTTCGGCTTCGCTATACCATCCTGTAAAACCGTAGAGTTCTGCGAGATTGTTCAGGCTAGTGGCGACATCAGGATGTTCTAAACCAAGATGATTTTCAGCTACCTGAATACATAGTTTGTACCAAAGTTCTGCTTGCTGATAAAGTCCTTGAGCTTGATAAAACCAACCTAAACTTGTGAAAGGCCGAATTAAATCCTCGTTACTGAGATACTGGGATAGATGGGTTGCAATTTCTGCAATGTGGGGGATAGCAGAAGTGAGGTTGAGAATCTCTTCACGCTTAGGCTGTTGAGGAATTTGCTTTGCTACCTCTACCATCAGCGCCACAAAAGCAGTTTTCACCTCATCTGCTTCACTTGACTCATCCAACTTCATTTGGAAAAATTGCCGAATCAGTGGATGTAGACGATAAATTCCTTTAGCCTGGCATTGGATTAAATGCAGTTTCCGCAACTGGGCTATAGCTTTCTCCCAGAATTCTTGTTCTTCGTCATCTTCTATCGTCTCAACAGATAAGGGAATGTCAGCCAAAGCATACAAACTCAGCCAACAGCCTAAGCTTTGTGCATTCTTATCCAATTGTTTCCAACTCAATGCAAAAGCTTCAGCCATGCCGTATTCATAACGCATCAATGGGTTAGCCTTGGCTACTGCTTCGTGTTCCAGTCGGTTTTTTTCTAGCCGCTTGTGCAGTGTTTCCAGAGACAAATCTGGCATTGTATCCAGATATCGCCCCACTAACCCTAACGTCAAAGGCAAATATCCCAAGAATTTACAAATTCTTCTTGCAACCCAAGGCTCACTTTTAAGTCGTTCTTTGCTAATTAGCGACTTTAATAATTTCATCGCCGCCAATGGTTTGAGGACATTCAGACGTAATTGCAGTAAAGTTCTGTCAAACCCCAGGCGCATTGTCAGCAATACTTTAAACCGAGGTGATTCCAGGGGTAGATAACGCTGAACTTGTTTTTTGTAGTCGGTGACATCATCAAATATCAGCAGCACTTCACCTTGTTGCCAATTCTCCCAGCAGTATTTCAGCCTATCTGCTAATTCCCAGTTGTCCGGTGCAATGAGGTTAAATTTTAATTGGGCAAATCTGAGAATCTGAATTCCGACATCAATTCCCTGTGCTGATAACCAGCAAACCCCACCTTGATAATTCTGTAAATGTTGTTTGGCGTATTGGGTAGCCAGTTCAGTTTTCCCCACACCACTCATACTTATCCCAGCTACAATTGCAACTTGCCCAGATGTTTGTAATGAGGAGTGCAAGTTTTGTAGTTCCACCTCACGTCCCACAAATTTTTCAAATGGGACAGCAGGAGGAATATTTTGATGAATTTCCTTAATTGTCGTGTGGGCAGCGTTCGACTGACTTGTACTGAGCATCTCGACTTCGGCTCCACCGAGCGAAGCCGAGGTGCTCGATGGAGCCGTTGCTGTTGGCGCAGCCTCTTTAAGAGTTGTAGCGCTCACACCGAAGTCTTGCCCGCCATTATATTTTGCTCTCAAGCAAGCGCGTAACTTTTCTAGTTTGCCTCGACTCTTAGAAGTCGCTAACTCAGGACAACTCTGGGCAAACTTGTCATACACCTTAGTCATCAGCTTTTTGAAAACACCAACACCGATATTCAATTCGGTGGCTAGTTTCACCTGACTCTTACCTAAGTTTTCATTCTTCAAACGCTCTACAAAAGCTGCCGTTTGCTCTAGGGATAAGTTATGAGTAGCAGCTTCATTGGCTAGAAAATCAACCCATTGCATAGACAGCTTCTGAGATTTCTTCTCGATTCTACTTAATTTCTACCTATTTCGAGGGAATCTCCTCTTCTAGCAGAAATACCATTTCCATAGAAAGAATTTAGAAGAGGTTCGAGCCGATGGGATTCGCGGCTACACAAACTCTCGTCCGCCTGCACGGACTAACTAAAAATTTAAGGTTTCAAACCTGCCTCCGTGGGTTTTACCTGTACAAATGCGGTTTATAACCGCCTATTAAACTCATGATATCAGAGAACAAGAATACTGCGACGCCGATAGCGTTGGCGCAGCGTCTCGTAAGAGAGCGTCATAGCTCGTCTAGACATCGCCAGTTGAGCCTGTGAACCTCAAATTTCGAGTTTTATACTCAAAATGGCTATGCGATCGCTCTATTCAATGTATTTTGGATATGAGGGGTTAATTGCAGTTGTCAATTAGCATGAGAATCGAACCGCAAAGGACGCAAAGAGCGCAAAGAAAGAGAGAAGAGGGAGCGATCGCTGTTTGAAGTTACAATTTGTAGGCGATCGCTGCTAAAATTTTAACTGCATTAGATTATTTCAGGCTCTAGCCAGAAAAGAGCCGATTTGTAAGTTGTTCTAACACCTTTAATGATTTTAATGAACCTCGAATTAGTCGAGTAGCTGCAAGGGGTTGTCGAAGCATTCCCATCGCTAAAGGAAAAGGGTTTAGGGAACCATCAGAGTTAATTGCTGATGTCAAATCGGGGATATCGTGCTGACAATTGTCGCTGACTACTCGCAGCATTGCCACGTCCACCCCAGCTGCATTGAAAAACTCTAAGGCGGTAAATCCTTCCATATCAACAACATCAGCCGCCAAAGTCTCACCCAAATGGCGTTTTTCGGACGCAGAGCAAATTACGCGATCACTTGTCAGTGACTTGACTAATGATACTTTTTCTGATAGGTAAGAATGCAATTGTGCTGTGAAAGTGCGATCGCATTCTTGCCGCTTCCCAGAGTAAACACAATCTTGATAGAGGACAATATCACCAACTGTGTAGCGATCGCTCAAGCTGCCACATATACCCATAATTACAACTCTGGATGGAGCCAGAAATTCTCCATTTCCTTGGGATTGTTGCAGATATTTGAGTAAAGGCTTCATCCCAAGAGGTATGGCTATTACAGTTGGGAGCGAGCCAGTAACGCCGCTTAATCCGCGACACACAGCTTTATATTCTGCTCCCTGAACCACCAAAATTGTGTCGATAGCCAAAAAATTAGGCACTAGCCCTCTGAATATTTTGAAGTTTGCGTCTGCACATTAACTCAAGGATGTAAAGAGCAACCCTGCCAAGTCTGGGCAGCAGCCCTAGCTGACTTGAAAAATCTTTGCTTTCTTCTCTGCGTCCTCTGCGCCTCTGTGGTTTAAAAATAATTTATTTTACTATAAACACACAGAGTACACAGAGATAAGAGATTTTTTGAGCAAAATTTTTACCCACCTCATGCTCAATAGAACCAAGTTTCATTCTGGATTAAAAATTTTGCCATATCTTGAGTGACAATAAGTAATATTGCCGTTTCCTGGAGATCAAAACTCGCAAACCGAAGGTGATTACTGTAGCATGACTAAATAATTGTGTCACCCACACGATAATTTTCCAAGATGGTAAAGCTTGATCGCTCAAAATCCGCACGAGAACTCTTCAATATTTCCAAATTAGCGATTCAGTTTTCGTGGCTGACGGTGAGTTTTTGGATTGCCGTAACGGTAGCTGGTATTCTGGCTTTCAGTTCTCTCAAGTATGCTTTGTTTCCAGATATTACCTTTCCAGTGGTGGTTGTGAATGCTACAGTTCCCCTGACAACTGCGGTGGATACAGAGGCGAAGCTCACCCAACCCCTAGAAGAACGTCTGCGCTCCCTAAAAGGACTGGAGAATATCCGCTCATCCACTTATCCTAGTCAAACTGCTGTTAGCCTTTCTTTTGCCGTTGGTACGAATTTAGAAACATCGACCAAAAAGGTTGAAACTGCCCTCAAACAGTTGACTTTGCCTCAAGGAGCAACTGCCAAAATTATTCCCTTGAATCTAAATGAGTCAGCCGCGATTAGCTATGCCATTGAGAGTCCCTCAAGGAATCTTACAGATTTGACAAAGTTGGCGAAAGACGAGATTGTAAGTGCGATTGCTAAACTACCAGGAGTCCTGAAAGTCTCACTACTGGGCGCTGCTACTGCAACTCCCCTAGCTCCAGCGAATGCAAGTGCTGCGGCTCCCCCCCAAGCAGGGGCGACATTAGTCAGGTTTAACGGGCAAGATGCACTGGCATTTCAGGTGATTAAACGTGGCAGTGCTAACACCTTGGAAGTAGTGAGTCAGGTTGAGAAAGAAGTCCAAAGGCTGCGATCTAGCCTCGATGATGTCAAACTCACTTTAGCTGCTACCCAAGCAGAATATATCCGCCAAGCCACCCAGTCAACAATCGATGCTTTGCTGGAAGCAGTCTTGTTGTCCATCGTGGTAATTTTTCCTTTTTTGTGGAATTGGCGAGCCACCCTGATTTCTGCCTTGGCAATTCCTACGTCTATTTTGGCGACGTTTATTGTCATGGCAATTTTTGGTTTCAACTTGGAAACGATTACGCTGTTAGCTTTAGCTTTGGTGATCGGTAGTATTGTTGATGATGCGATCGTGGATGTGGAAAACATCATGCGACACGTTGAAGATGGGGAAACTCCTCGCCAAGCAGCACTTTTAGCTACAAATGAGATTGGATTAACAGTCACCGCCGCCACCTTGACAGCAGTAGCGGTTTTTTTACCTATAGGTTTGATGGGTGGTGTAATCGGTCAATTCTTCAAGCCTTTCGGCATCACTGTTTCAGCCGCGATGCTTGCTTCTATGCTAGTTGCTCGGACTTTATCTCCAGTTCTGGCTATCTACTGGCTAAAACCTAAATCCTCGCTTTCCCCGCGTCGGGAAGCAAAAATTTGGGTGGCATTTACTCAATCTTACAGAAACTTGCTGAGTTGGTCTTTGAATCACCGGAAGATAGTTACCGGATTAGCTGTCCTCAGCTTCATTGCAGGTATAGTGCTGATTCCACTAATTCCCAAAGGTTTTATTCCCAAACTCGATCGCGGCGAATTCAATATTGCTTATACGGCTCCTTTGCCGAGTATCCCCGGAGGGGCAGGGGAACAGGGGGAGCAGGGGAGAAATCCCAGTCCGCAGTTCCCAATTCCTAACCCTTTGAACGATTCTCTTGAGGTTGCTAAAAAACTAGAAGATGTAGTCAGAAAATCACCGGCAGTTGAAACGGTATTTACTACTGTTGGTTCTCGTGAAGGTGAGCCGAATAAAGGCATACTATATGTAAAGTTAAAGGACAATCGCACAATCACAACTGCTGAACTACAAGACCAATTCCGCTCCTCCTTACCTGTCCTTTCTGGGGTAACTACCAGTGTTGAAGATATTCAATTTGTCGATTCTGGCGGTCAAAAACCTCTGCAAATAGCATTACGAGGTGATAATCTCCAAGCTCTGAGCAAAGCAGTCAAGGCAATTAAAGAGAGAATTCAGAGAATGCCGGGATTTGCCGATGTCACAGTTACAGGTGAAACGAATCCACAGGGCACGGTTTTTCAGATCGAGCGTCTGAATAATCAGCGTGTGGCATATGTCAGTGCTAATCTTGGCAAGAATCTATCCTTGGGTGATGCTACTGACAAAATGGTAGCTGAAGCTAAGGCGGTGTTACCGTATAATGTTTCCTTGAATTTAGGAGGAGATTCTGCTAGTCAAGGTGAGGTTTTTAGCAGTTTCGGCAGTACTTTAGCTCTATCTGCCCTGTGTATTGTTGTAGTACTAATTTTGCTATTCAAAAGCTGGATAGACCCTCTGGTAATTGGTGTCTCTTTGCCCTTGGCACTGGTGGGGGCGATGTTGGCACTACTGATCACCAAGAGCGACTTTGGGATGATCTCACTAATCGGTTTCGTCTTTTTACTGGGGCTGGCAAATAAAAATGCTATCTTGCTTGTGGATTACATCAACCAGTTACGCAGTGCTGGCTTAGACCGCACCGAGGCGATCCTCAACACGGGGCTAGTGCGCCTCAGACCAATTATGATGACCACTGCCTCCACTATTTTAGGGATGCTACCGATCGCCTTAGGTTTTGGTGCGGGTTCCGAATTGCGATCGCCTATGGCTGTAGCGATCGCAGGTGGACTTGTAACTTCAACTATCCTCAGTTTGATTGTTGTGCCAGTAGTCTACACTATTTTGGATGATTGGTTTCCCCGCAAGAAATTTTAGATTTTAGATTTTAGATTTTTGAACAGGTATGAATGGTCTGATTGAGAGATTTACATTACTAAGTTCCACTTAATTATTACAAAATATGTGTATCCAAAATTACAAAATAGGAAAATTCTAAGTTGATAAATCCAAAATCCAAAAGGGTTTTTGTGACTGGGGGTACGGGCTTTATTGGTGCCCACTTGGTACGGTTGTTGTTACAACAAGGATATGCCGTCAAAGCACTGGTTCGCTCAAGCAGCAATTTGGAGAATCTCCGTGGTTTGGAGGTGGAAATTGTCAAAGGCGATTTGAATGAACCAAATCTCTGGGAACAGATGGGAGGTTGTCAATACCTATTTCATGTGGCAGCCCATTATTCCCTATGGCAATCAGACCGAGAGTTACTCCATCGTCACAATGTCCTGGGTACGCGCAATGTGTTGGCAGCAGCTCGCAAAGCTAACATTGAGCGCACCGTTTACACGAGTTCAGTGGCAGCAATTGGGGTAGGATCATCTAGTCAAGTTGTCGATGAAACACATCAGAGTCCCTTAGATAAGTTGGTGGGTGACTACAAAAAGTCTAAGTTTTTGGCTGAACAAGAAGCTATGCAAGCTGTTGCTACAGGTCAAGAGGTAGTTATTGTCAATCCCAGCAGCCCGATTGGCTCGTTGGATATCAAACCTACCCCGACGGGTGATATAATTTTACGGTTTTTACGACGGCAAATGCCCTTTTACTTGGATACTGGTTTGAATTTTATCGATGTGCGGGATGTGGCATGGGGGCATTTACTGGCTTTGGAGCGAGGCAAATCAGGCGATCGCTATATCTTAGGTCACCAAAACCTCAGCTTAAAGCAACTGCTAGAACAACTCGCCGATATCACAGGTTTAAGCGCACCTCAACAAACAGTACCCGCTTGGTTACCCCTTAGTGTTGCCTGGGTTGATGAAAAGATTCTCGCACCTCTGGGGAAATTGCCTTCAGTGCCATTGGATGGCGTTCGGATGGCGAAACAACCTATGTATTATGATGCCGCAAAGGCTGTACGAGAGTTGGGTCTACCCCAATCTTCGCTGAATGCGGCCCTCAAGGATGCTGTAGATTGGTTTGTTGCTCAGGGATATGTCAACCCCTTTGGGGAATTCAAAATTCAAAATTCAAAATTCAAAATTAAAGACCCCCACAGATAAATCTTGGGGCTGAAAACGTGGTGTTTTGATCAACAGAGGAGTCATAAAATGGCAGTTAATCTACAACAAGCTATAGACATCGGGAAGTATCTGGTTACTCAACGTTTGAAAGGACGTAAACGCTTCCCTTTAGTATTGATGTTGGAACCTCTTTTTCGGTGTAATCTAGCCTGTACTGGTTGTGGTAAAATCCAACATCCAAAGGAAATTTTAAAGCAAAATCTCACCCCAGAACAGTGCTTTACCGCAGTGGAAGAGTGCGGCGCACCGGTTGTTTCAATTCCTGGAGGAGAACCTTTGCTGCATCCCCAGATTGATCAGATTGTCCAAGGATTAATTGAGCGCAAGAAATATATTTACTTGTGTACCAATGGTTTGTTGTTAGAAAAGAGCCTGGATAAGTTTCAACCTTCTCCTTACCTGACTTTTAGTGTGCATTTAGATGGGATGCGGGAGTTGCACGATGAATGCGTCGATCGCAAAGGTGTTTTTGATATTGCTGTCAAAGCTATTCGCGCCGCTAAAGCTAAAGGCTTTCGTGTCACTACCAACACAACTATCTTTGAGGGAACTGAACCTAAAGATATGCAAGAGTTCTTCGACTTTCTGAAAACACTAAATACTGACGGGATGATGATTTCTCCCGGCTACAGTTACGAGTGGGCACCAGATCAAGATCATTTTCTCCACCGTGAACAAACCCGCGCCCTCTTCCGGGAAATTCTAGCTCCATACAAAGCTGGTGAAAAAAACTGGAATTTCAATCACAATCCGCTGTTCTTAGATTTTCTGACTGGTGAGAAGGACTACGAATGTACGCCTTGGGGTAGCCCTAGTTATAGTGTTCTCGGTTGGCAAAAACCTTGCTATCTGCTGAACGAAGGTTATTACTCTACCTTCAACGAATTACTGGCAAAAACTGACTGGAGTCAATACGGCCAGAAGAGTGGTAATCCCAAGTGTGCGGATTGTATGGTTCACTGCGGCTACGAACCCACTGCTGCAATGGATGCAATGCAACCGCAAAATATGGCACGTGCCCTTGGTAGTGTGTTTGGCAGGAACTAGTAAGTAGTAAATGCTACATGTTTATAGGGGGCGATCGCTGCTTGGAAGTATTATGAGGTAGTTCGTAGCGATCAATGAATTGGTGTTAGCAAAGCGGGGCGTCAGCACTTGCTAAAATTACTTTTTAAGCTCCGCGTCCCCCCTCTTTGCCTCCCCGTTTATTCTTAATTAAATGTCTGGAAAGTTTTGAACCTTTTGCTGCCCTCTTCAAACTACTTTTGGCTAATTGATTCTGGAGTAATTGCAGCATATTGTTCAGGTGTCAACACAGCTTACTGAATATTGATTTTTTTAGGAATCACACCATATTTATAGAAGTAATCTGCAACTCGTTGTTGTTTTTTGTAAAGAAAGTTTTAGAGGCATTATTTACCTGGCTTTACTTGGAACACCAGTAAACTCAAACAACTGTTGCTCTTTGGGTGCAGCCAAACTTTCACCAAGGTAACGATGAATACCTACTCCCATATCTCCTGTTGCAGTGAGTTTGAAGTTCACTTCTTCAAATCCATATTCACGGAAAAATTTACGGACAGTCTCAGAGTGGGAAATACCGTTAGAGTGTCCACGAGTCCAAATCACAAAAGCACCTTGTTTGCTGAGAAAACTCAGGTTTGCCAGCAAGCGATTGAGTTCAGATTCATCAGCGAGATTGCCGAATACACCACATACAATCACAATATCTGCTGGTACTGCTCCTACATAGTTAGAGGAGATAGTTGCATCACCATTGATAAACTCAATTTGTTTTGTCAAACCCAACGATTCTATTCTTTCTTGTCCACGTTCAACTAGTTGTGGATTTAGCTCTACTAGTTGGGCATAAACATCTTTTGTCCGTGGGTGATTTGATAACGTTCCTAACAAATCTCGTCCATCACCCGCGCAAACACTAACTATACGGATTAACCCTGGTTGGGACAAATTCAAGCTATGGGAAATGTATTCCTGCACAATTTGCAGGCGTTGTTGCAATTTTGGTTCGTTCTTGTAGAGGTCGTGCCATTCAAACCAGTCTTTTACCATAAGAGGTGATTTCCGTTTCCATTAACTATGAGAAAAGCAAAGTGACAAACAAACTGGGCAAATTTAAACTACGATAAGTTTATCGACAAAACGTATTTTATGATTGAACGCAGATTATCATGGAAATTCATTCAAGATCAAGTCTTTTTTCTTTGTTTGTGAATCCGGCAATTTAACAGTTGAAAGCTTGCGAAACAGCTTTGTATTCCAATCGAGGAAAGCTCACAGAAATACTGGGCTGGAGTCGGTGCGACGAAAATAACACAGATGCACTACATATTTCAGTCCGATTCGGGCAAAGTTCAATTTTGTATTACTCAAAACTTAATTGCTCTGTATTTCTCCAGTCGGATAAAATATACTGCGGCAACTCGATACTTACTTAATAGTATTTGTGTTGTCTAGAACACCAATCCAGTAATCCTGAAGAATTTTTCCCCCTACCTTTCTCTTATGAGAAGAGGGGAGCAACGCAAAAAAGTGAGATCCTCATGAAATGAGCTTTCTTGCGTAAGTCCTGTAAATGTGGGTAAGTTTACCCTAAAGCTATTCTTTGTAACCCGCTAAAGCAGGCTTTATTTATATTGGATTGCAAATCTAGAGCTTCGGCTGCGCTAGTAATAATCCTAAGTCTGCCGATTTCATGGTTCACAGCGGCTATGAACTCATCCCTGCAATGGATGCAATGTAATCGTAAAATATGGCACGTGTCCTTTGCAATGTGTTTGGCAAGAGCTACGAAGTAGCCAATACTACACTAATTAAGTGTGCGATGCCTGCGGCGGGCTACGCCTACGCAATTATCCCATCTTTATGGGGTAGAGGAAAAAGTGTTAAGTTATGTAACTAAAATTCACAAACATAACAATAATTTGTAATAAATAATGATACAGCAGCATTGTATAAAGAGAACTTGAGAGTAAAAAACAACATCTTAATCAGGTTTTCCAGTCGTTCACAGAAGTTTTAAGTTTTTTAACAAAAGTTTTAATCTGAAAGCCTGGAGATCGTAAACTTATTTCTGGGATGTCTGTTTTAAACCTTTCGGAACTCGTCAGGCAGTGCGGGCATCAAAAAAAACTGAACCATTCAGTTTTGAGTCCAACTATTCTTAACGAAGCAAATTAGGAGATTTAAGGCAATGGTTTTAGATGCATTTGCAAAAGTAGTTACCCAAGCTGATACACGTGGGGAATACCTCTCCGATGCACAATTGGATGCATTGAGTGAACTAGTCAAAGATGGTAACAAGCGTACAGATGCCGTTAACCGGATTACCAGCAATGCGTCTGCTCTTGTTGCTGCTGCGGTTCGTGATTTGTGGGCAGAACAACCCCAATTGATCGCTCCCGGTGGTAATGCTTACACCAGCCGTCGCGCAGCTGCTTGCATCAGAGACTTGGACATCATTCTTCGCTATATCACCTATGCAATCTTTGCTGGCGATTCAAGCGTACTAGATGACCGTGCCCTCAATGGATTGCGGGAAACCTACTTGGCATTGGGAACTCCAGGAGCGTCAGTTGCTGTTGGTATTCAGAAGCTGAAACAAGCTTCCCTGGCCATTGTCAACGATACAAATAACATCACCAGAGGAGATTGCAGTGCTCTGTCATCTGAAATAGCTAGCTATTTTGATCGTGCTGCTGCTGCTGTGGCTTAAGCCAAGCATTGCTGATGTTGACTAAATAATTGTCCATAGGACAAAACAAAATTTCAACCATAAAGTTTTGAAAGGGAGATACCAAAATGTCAAAAACACCTCTAACTGAAGCAATTTCATCGGCTGACTCTCAAGGTCGCTATCTCAGCAGCACCGAGATTCAAGTTGCTTTTGGTCGCTTCCGCCAAGCGCCAGCTAGCTTACAAGCAGCAAAAGCATTGAGCGGTAATGCTCAACGCTTGACCGAAGGTGCTGCTCAAGCGGTGTATAACAAGTACCCTTACACCACTCAACAACAAGGTCCCAACTTCGCAGCTGATGCACGCGGTAAAGGCAAGTGTGTACGTGATATCGGCTATTACTTGCGGATTATCACATACGCTTTAGTTGTTGGTGGCACAGGTCCCTTGGATGATTTCTTGATTTCTGGCTTGGCTGAAATCAACCGGACTTTTGATCTATCTCCTAGCTGGTACATTGAAGCCCTCAAGTACATCAAAGCTAACCACGGTCTAAGCGGTGATCCAGGTGTTGAAGCCAATTCCTACATCGACTATGTAATCAATACTCTAAGCTAGAGTATTTCTTTAGCCCGGAGAGGAAATCAGCTCTTATGACAAGGAAGTTCTATGAGTTGTTTACCTCTCCGGGCAGTTTTATTTTCAAAAGACTGTTAAAAGACTAGAAAAAAATTTTCTAAAAAGTTTTCAGTTTTGCAGTTAAAACTGAGGAGGTTTTAAAGATGGCAGCTTTGGGACAAGCAGCAAGATTAGGAATTGGAGCATTTGAAAACTCACCACTGGTAGAACTACGTCCTGATCGAACAGAAGAGGATGTGGCAGTGGTTATCCGGGCGGCTTACCGTCAGGTTTTGGGTAATGCATATATACTGGAAGGAGACCGTCTAGAGAGTGCAGAATCGCTGTTGCAGCAAGGTACAATCTCCGTGCGGGGATTTGTGCTAGCCATTGCTCAATCAGAACTCTATCGGGATAAGTTTTTCCACTCCAACTCACAAACTCGGTTTATCGAGTTGAATTATAAGCATTTATTGGGGCGTGCCCCGGAAGATGAGTCAGAGATTTCTTTCCATGTTGAGCTTTACAACTCAGAAGGTTACGAAGCTGAAATTAACTCTTACATTGACTCATTAGAATATCAAGAGAATTTTGGCGAAAATATTGTGCCCTACTATCGAGGCTTTAAAAGTCAAGTAGGACAGAAAAATGTTGGCTATAGCCGACTGTTCCAACTGTATCGGGGTTATGCCAATAGCGATCGCGCCCAAGGACAAAAACAAGGACGGCTAACCTGGGAAGTAGCTAAGAATTTGGCTTCACCCATTTACCCAGTCTCCGCCGGAGCCTTAACAGGCCTCTCTACAGGTGGTCGCGGCGAAACATACCGGATTAGAGTGCTACAAGCAGCTTCCCCGAACTCAGCTGTAGTGCGGCGAGGGACTGCGGAATTGATCGTTCCCTACGAGCAACTTTCTAGTAAATTGCAGCAGTTGAATCGCAAGGGCAGTAAAGTGATTAGCATTACTGCCGTATAAATAGAGAATCGAAGGGGAGTAGAGAGTGGGGAGGAGCTACTGCGGTCTTGGAGTTTACCCAAGTGGAGCAAGTAGCATTAGGGAGTAGGAATCACTACTCCCCATTCTCCACTCACTACTCCCCTTAGCAATTACTAATTACAAAAGGAGAATTACCAATGGCTATTACAACAGCAGCGTCTCGTCTGGGGACAGAGCCTTTTACTGATCAGTCTCCTGTAGAATTGCGTCCAAATGCAACCAAAGAAGACATAGAGAGAGTAATTGCTGCTGTCTATCGTCAGGTGTTGGGCAACAACTATATATTGGCAGCTGACCGCCTCACAAGTGCTGAATCTATCCTGCGTGATGGAAAAAGTACAGTGCAAGAGTTTGTGCGTCAAGTAGCTAAATCAGAACTGTACAAATCCAAGTTTTTCTACGACAATTTCCAAACTCGCGTCATCGAACTGAACTATAAACATTTGTTGGGTCGTGCCCCCTATGATGAGTCTGATGTGGTTTATCACTTAGACTTGTATCAAACCAAGGGATATGAAGCCGACATTGATTCTTACATTGATTCGCCAGAGTATCAATCTAACTTTGGTGAAAATATTGCGCCTTACTATCGCGGGTTTGAAACCCAAACAGGACAAAAAACTGTCGGATTTACCCGGATATTCCAACTTTATCGCGGCTATGCCAGTAGCGATACCTCCCAACTCAAAGGCAAAGACACCCGCCTAGCCAGCGAACTAGGTCGCAATAGTGCATCCGTCGTTGTTCCTCCCTCCGGTGGTCCCTCAGGCTTTTCATACGTTGCTTCCGAAAAAGGTGTTACCCCCAACAGTACTTTCGGTGGCGCGGGAACTTTTGGTAAAGAAGGCAGACTTTACCGCATTGAAGTGGCAGGCGTTTTTGGTTCTGGGTATCCGAGCACACGCCGTGTCAATCAAGCGGTGGTTATACCATATGAAGAACTATCAAGTTACTTCCAGAGAGTGGTAAAACAAGGTGGTAAAATAGCGAGTGTGAAACCCCTTTAGTGTCAATAGTCATTAGTCATTAGTCATTATTAAAGACAAAAGACTAATGACAATTTAAAATTTGGAATTAATTTTATGCTTGGACAAATTAGTAGTAGAACTAGTAGTCGCTACTTTCGGTATGAAGTAGTCGGTCTGCGCCAAAGCGAAGAAAGCGAAAAAGTAAACTATCCGATTCGTTCTAGTGCCAGTGTGTTTTTCACAGTGCCTGAGAATCGGATGAATCAAGAAATGCAGCGGATTACTCGCTTGGGTGGCAAAATAGTCAGCATTCAGCCATTGAACGCTGAAGCTAAAACAGATAGCGGACAGAGCAATCCTCCTTCTTCTAATGAATCCCAGTCCGCATAAATTTGAAGATTTATCACCGACAGGTGACTTTACCAACGATGAATCTTTAACAGTAGAGCAAGCGATCGCTAATCTTGAAAGTGCAGATTTAGGCTTGCGGTTTTATGCTGCCTGGTGGTTGGGTAGGTTTCGGATAGGTGAAGCAGCTGCGATTACAGGACTGATCAAAGCTTTAGAGGATGAAGCCGACAGGACACCAGAAGGCGGATATCCTCTGCGACGGAACGCAGCTAGAGCCTTAGGAAAACTAGGCGATCGCCAGGCAGTATTACCTTTAATTAGGTGTTTAGACTGCTCAGATTTTTATGTCCGGGAAGCAGCGGCACAATCCTTAGAAATGCTAGGCGATCCGGTTTGTATTCCCGCCCTAATCAAGCTATTACAAGTAGGTTTGCAGGATGGGCAACTCATATTAAAGCAGCCTGATTTATCTCAACCCTACGACGCAATTTTAGAAGCCTTGGGAACTTTGAGGGCAACTGAGTTCATCCCTTTGGTAAAAGCATTTTTAGAGCATTCAATCGAATTAGTGCAATATGCTGCCGCACGAGCCATGTATCAATTGACCCAAGAACCAGTTTATGGAGAACGGTTGGTACAAGCTCTGGCGGGAGAGAAATTGCAATTGCGTCGGGCAGTGTTAGCAGATTTGGGAGCGATTGGATATCTACCCGCAGCAGATGCGATCGCCCAGACTCTTGCTGAAAATAGCCTAAAGCTAATTTCTCTTAAAGGATTATTAGAACATCAAGTTAACCACATAACACCAGGCACTTTCTCAGAAGGTGCGATTAAAGTCATCAATTTGATGGATTCGCTGTTGTAGTGATAAATTCTAGATAATCAGTTGTCATTAATCCGTTTAAACTAATTAAATATTTACCACACATAAACCCCCAACCCAACTGCAAAATCAGGGCTAGGGGTTTATGTATGATATAAACTACGGATAGCTTAAGCTACAATTGGCTGACAACTAATTACCCATGAAAAATTATTATGAATAATAGTGATCTTGCTGAAATATTGATCCGGGCTGTGGAAGAAGCAGATTCCTCGGATCGCTTATTAGATGCAGTTCAAGAGTTAGCAGCAGCTGGTATAGAGGAAGCTGTTCCCACACTAATTGCGGCTTTGGGCTACAACAATCCAGGGGCGGCGGTGGCGGCGGTAGATGGATTAATTGCGATCGGGGAAGTTGCAGTACCGCCACTATTGGAACTAATTGATGACTACAACTACGGCGCTAGAGCCTGGGCAATTCGTGCCTTAGCGGGAATTGGCGATGTCCGGGCGCTGGATACTTTGTTAGAGGCAGCAAAAAACGATTTTTCCTTAAGTGTACGGCGGGCAGCTGCCAGGGGATTAGGCACTTTGCGCTGGCATCAAGTACCGCCTGAGAAACTGGAATCTGTTCAGACTCAGGTATTAGAGGCGCTATTAGTAATTTCTCAAGATCCAGAGTGGGTAGTGCGCTATGCGGCAGTGACGAGTTTAGAAACATTAGCCATTGCAGTGGCAGTCACTTCACCTGATCAAGCGTCGCGGATTACAAATCAACTCCAGCAAATGCTCGATACAGATGCCGATCTCGGAGTTCGCACCCGTGTAAAGTTTGCACAGGAAAAAATTCAGCAGCAACAACATCAACAACAACATCAAGAAGTGTTTGCACCTAAAAGAAAGTTAGAAGAGACTGAAGTCAATGAAGTGCCTTATCGTGGCGCTGGAAGACGTTAAGCAATTCGTTTATTGCCGATTCCAATTGCATAGAATACAGCCTGTCGTGAATGTTTACTGAAAGTTTCACTTTTCCAACTTGAAGTTTCATGTTCCAAGCTTGGGCTTTCTGGCGCTATCGTATTCAGGGCAAAAATGACCTATGGGTTTGATGTGGAGGTAAGCCGCCGCGTCAAATCAAAAGTTTTATCTAGGCTATTGAGAAACTGTGTTACTTCAAGGAGTGAAAGTCACAAAAACTGATCCTTATCAGGGGTGGGAATGCTTTCACTCTTACAGCTTTTTGGCATAGATGATTTAGAACCTGCGAGCGCTTCACGCAAACAGACTCAAAAGCAGTATGAAAGAGAGTTTAGAACTGATTCGTAAAGAAAATCTTAAGGATACCCAATTCATTTTTGTCAAAAACGGGGGTGAAAAACACAATTTTGATGTCATTGCGATCGCACTTACAAGATGACGAACAATTTGCCAGCTGATTATCCAGTCTTTATCAAAAACCACATCCTGAAGCCAAAGACTGGATTTCTCCCTGGATATTGCCACGGGCAGATGGTTCGGCGAACTCTAACATTAAAGGCGTAAAGTAGATAGGCGATCGCTGTAAAAATCGTTCTAAAACCTGCCCACGACCTGTGATATAATCTGCCTCTGCCACCCAGCTATATTCCTGGCGAATCGCATGGGCGTATTCCAGATATTGGACTGGGTTAGTAGCCAAAATCGCTAAATCTGCATCAAGCAGGACTTGGCTATCATAGTCATCCACCGCAGCTTGGTGGACTTTAGTGTTCAGAATCAGACGCGTGACAATAGTTATCGTACTTTCTGGAATACCCAAATTACTCAGCAATTCAAAAGCATAGTCTGCGCTTCGTTGTTCATTATCTTGAGCTTCAGTGTCATACACTACATCGTGAAACCAGGCAGCTAGTTGAACAGCAGCTAAGTTGTTCGTGTAGCCTTGCAAAATCTGAATTATGCTCAGGATGTGATCAATGTGTTTGAGTGTGTGGTAGTAGCGACCAGGGGTAGAGTAAGCTGCAACCAAGCGATTAAAGGCTTTCTCAGCCGCTACCTGGTCAACGCCAAAGGGTTTGAGTGTGTGTTGCCAGTTAGAAAATAAAATATCCATGAAGTTTTCTGTAGGCATAGAGTGAGTATACCCATTCTTAGTATTGGAAAAATAAGTACATGCTATTAAAACAGCAGTAGAAGACTTCAAGTAGAACCTCACCTTCTAACTCCGTTAACAGAAAGAGGGGACATTTCCTCCCTTTACTTGCAGCTACGGTGTACACACTATGACCAGCATAAGTTTCAATTCTAGTAGTTTCGTAGGGTGCGTTATGGACACGCCGAAATAACAAATGAGTTCGCCGAAATAACAAATGAGTTCACCGAAGCAACAAATGCGTTCGCCGAAGCAACAAATGCGTTCGCCGAAGCAACAAATGCGTTCGCCGAAGTAACAAATGCGTTCGCCGAAGTAACAAATGCGTTCGCCGAAGTAACAAATGCGTTCGCCGAAGTAACAAATGCGTTCGCCGAAATAACAAATGAGTTCGCCGAAATAACAAATGAGTTCGCCGAAGTAACAAATGCGTTCGCCGAAGTAACAAATGCGTTCGTATGGCTAATGACAGATTATTGAGAATCAATTGCGCGTTACTCTTTACTCAATCGAGCCTAACGCAGTACTCGGTATCTCGGCAGACACCTTAGTACCTAACCGACCATGATGTGACCTCTATTATATCCCTTCCCCCAATTCCTCTAACAGTACACCAGCCTCTTCATAGGCAACCTTGTAGGTGTAATTAGGGGGGCCATCGCAGGTTGCTAACTGTCGTGCTTGCGTTGCATGAAATAACGCCTTTTCTCTGTCGCCATTTGCTAGTGCTAGCTGTGCCAGAAACAGATGTACATCTGCCCCTTGCAACACATAACCACAGCGTTCTGTTATTGTCAGCGCTTCCTCAGTCAGCCTTTGCGCTTCATCTCGCTTTCCTGTTGCTAACCGCAGTCGGGCTAGTTCCAGCAGAATATTTGCCTCCAATTGTACTAAATTAATCGCACGACAACGGGTTATTGCCTCAGTTAAATGGCGATCGCTCTCCTCTATATTGCCGTTAACTCGGTGGGCTGCACCTAGTAGCCAATATGCCTGCACATAGTCCTCTACATCAGGATATTTTCTGCGTGCGTACTCATTTGCTAATTCTAGTGATCGCTGGGCTGCGACTAGGGCAGTGGCAACGGGATTAGTATCTTGTTCTGTGATTTGGGACTCGCGGTTTAATAATGTACCAATAAAGTTTTGGATTCTTCTTGATATAGATTGTCTAGCTGGTATTCTATTTTTACGCAAGTCCCTTTGCTCTACTAGATGGAGTAAGGTAGTAGCCCGTATTAAAAGCAGTGCTTTTAATGCTCGATATGCCCATATAAGTACTTGCTGTCCTATTTCTCCATTCTCCTCAACTATTGCCAAGGCTGTTGACAATTCTGCTTCTGCCTCAGCCCATATCCCCCGGTAGGCTAAGTGTTTTCCTAATTCCCGATACCCCCACGCCTCGATTGAATTACTTTTAATCTGTTGAGAAAGTACAATATAGCGGCGCAACTTGGTATCGGCTGCTTGCAGGTTGCCCAAATCTAATTGAACTACGGTTAAGTTTCTCAAGCAAATGTCAGAGTTTGTTTTGTCGTTTTGTTCCTCACTTATTTTAATAGCTAGCCCATAGGCAGATATTGCTTTATGGGGCTGACCACTGTTAATGTAGTTATTTCCAAGTAATATCAGTGTCCAAACATGATTGTACTTACTCGTCAGTAGCGGCAGTTGCTCTTCAGGATTAGGGAAGAGGGCTTTGAGGAGTTCAATATTCAACAGGTATGCACCAAATTGTATTCTAGCGGTTTCTCCGATACGATCATAGAATAACTCAAAAGCCTCATCATACTGCCCAGCCTTTACCATATGATGATATAGCTCAATCACAGGATTCAAATCATCCAAACTCTGCACTCGCTCTGGTGGCGGTACTGCGGCAAAGTAGTCTCGCAGTTGACTATGTACGAAACTGCGCTCGTTACTGCCGAGGCGGTCATAAGCGTAGCGGCGAACAATGGGGTGCAGGTCATAGCGGTGATTTGGCTGGTCATGCTGGAGTAAGCCTCGACTCACCAAGTCTTGCAAATCAGCATCAAGACTATTATTCTCCTGTTCGACGGCTATTTCCCTTAAATTCTCGTAAGCCACCGAACCCCGGAAACAGGCAATTTGACTCAATAACTTTTGGCGTTTTGGCGTTAAGCTGTCGTAGGTTTGCTGCAAAACATGGTGCTGGCGTTGCACTAACTGACCAGTGACATCTAAACGTGCTGCTGCTGCAATATCACCAGGTTGTTGAGCATCCTGAACAATTAAGCCAGCTAATAGGCGCAGGCTCAGAGGGTGAAAGCCATAATATTCTCCAGCTTGCTTAATTTCTATATGATTACCCCGCACTCCTTGGGTAAGGAAGAACTGCACTACATCGTCCGGCTGCATCTGCTTTAGTTCCTCTGAGTTGCAGCCTGGTAGCAATTCATCCTCACTCACTTCCACAACACGAGGACGCAGGCGAGTGGTCATCAACACTTTACCTGGAATCCCGGTTAATTTAGCTAGAGAACCCAAGAAATATTCAGCCGTGGGGTTAACGCAGTCTCGTGCATTGTCCCCGTTGTCAACATGTGCATCTTCATCACCCTGATAGGCGGCTGACATATTGCCATAAACCCGCAGCAACCGCTCAAAACCATCCAAAATCAACAGAACTCGTGACTGGCGCAGCCAATTTAGCAGTGTATCCACTTGCTCACGCGCTGGGATAGAACCTTTATCTGAAGTTTCACCGCTCAAATAGTCCAGTGTCTTTTGTAAAAAGCTGTCAAACCCAGCATCAGTTTCATAGAAACTCCACCAGACAACTCGCTGCCAATGTTCTCGCTTGACATCACGCAGCAGCCAATACCAACTTAAAGCGCTCTTGCCAAAGCCACCCAAAGCCTGCAATATAAATAATGAGTGAACCCGATCATGCTCCAACCACTGACTCAGCATTTGCCGCTCAACTTCTCTCCCTGTAAAGTTCGGTGGCATCGGGTAGGGATGAGGGATGAACCATTGTTTTGGTGGTGATTCAATTTCTTGAGATGCGGAAGTAGTTGATTTACCCAAGGCTGCAAGTAATTGCTTCCAGGCAACATCTAAATTATTAGGTTCGGCAAAATCTATATAATTGAGGTAGCTTAAAGGCGGTGGAAATGCAAATTTATCTTTACGTAAAACAATTAAACGACTCGCCCAATTAGATATTTCTAGCTTGTATAGCACAGATTGCTCGAACTGAGTCCAGACATCGTTTAAGTAATCTGGTGAAAGAATCAGCAGTATTTTGCGACTAGTTTGCACTGCTTGTTCTATTTCAGCAGCTAAAAAATCACCTAACTCAATATTGCGAAAATCAACCCAAATTCGTAAGCCTTGTTTCTCTAAATCTGGTGATAGTTCGTTTTGTACCCATTCTCGGTCTTTAGGACTGTAATAAATAAAAACATCATGAGCAAAAAAGCGCTCTAAAGGTTCGACAAAAGGCAGCTTTTCCACTTCTTGCTGCATCTGCAAAATATTATTATAAAACTGCCAATCTTTTCTATCTGTAGCAATTGCCAATAATTTATCTCGCCACTGAATTGCTGCCGCTAAATTTCCAGCAACGGCATGACAAAAAAATGCTTCTGCGGCAACTGTTAAATTGTTATTATGAGATTCATAGACTGATGCCGCTCTTTTTGCCCCATCCTTGAGTAAGTCTGGTTGTCTAACAATGTAACGTTCTAATAATCCTTCACGGGTCAAATCGTGATAAGTCAATCCATAGGTGACAGAGGCAATAAAAGGAAGCGATTTTAACTGTTGATAAACTTCTCTTGCCTGATTTGAATTAGTTTCTGGCAAAAGTGCTTCAACAATTTGTTGGTTAAACCAATGCAAAATGACACAACGCCGTGCGACTAAAGCTGTTGCTGTTGGCAAGCTGTTAAAAACTGACTCAGCCACAATTGCAGCTTTTTCTGCTGAATTCTTTGCTGCTAGTAACTCTTGTAACACTGAATCATCCATTTAATACTCCCTGTGGTACAAATTTCCGGGCGTACCCAGCAAACATTCCAGGATTGTAATCAAAGGCCGAAGCAAAATCTTTAATAGACTGTTCTACCAAATCAGCATTAATTTGTTGGCAATACTTAACATATTCCTGCACGTCTTGCACTGCTTTTAACTCATAGCTATAACAATTGACAGCATAACTACCATATGCTTCTGGAAACGAACGTCCCGCTACAATTACCCTTACATGCTTCAAGGGAGCAAGCTTATTTAAGAGATTATCCATTAACCAAGTTTGCGTGTTGGAGTCAGCATCATTGACTGAATCAAACAAAAATAAACATTTTCTTGAAGCTATCTGATACAAATCAGTCACAAATTCATTAGTCAGGAGTTGAACCATATGCCAATTATCCTGAGCAGGAGCAGCCTTAGCATCAATTTTGATCTCAGAAAAAAATGCCTTAACCCCTTCAACTTTGACTATTGGTTTGTAAATCAACTCTTTGTAGGCGGTAGAGTAGTTAGGAAAATCAACCCCATAAGCTGTAGTTAACCTAGACCGAGCAAGATCAAGAAAGTCCATGATTGTCTGGTTCTTGTTTCGGAGGTCAATCACAGCACAACAAGCTTGGTGGTGTTGACAAAGTTCTGGAAAAACTTTAGTCAATAGGTGACTTTTGCCCATATTCGCATCACCTATGAGGCGTAACACCCGATACTTGCTATCTGGCTTCATGAATTCGTGAAACTGCTTAATAATGCTATGAGCATTGATTGTTGTGTGTGTCATGAAAAATAGTCAGTCGCGTGTATCAATATCAATCTTGGAACCAAGTGTGAAAATGTCGCTGAGACTAACACCACTTCCTTTTGACCTGATTACGGAAGCTATTGCCCTCAGACGAGTCGTAGTTACTTTATCAGGATTGACTGGGGTTGTCTGCTGAGTTCCCGGATTTCCGGTAGTTGGCTGTGGTGGTATGGCTGTTGGCGCTGGCACTTGTATTTTTTCACCCAACCACCAGCCAACTAGTGCGCCTACTAATAAACACCCGACTAACCACCAGGTTGATTGTCTGCTGAACTTATCCGAAAAAACTTGCTGTTGAATCGCCGCCGAGAGCAAGTTGCCGACGAGATTAACGACTAAGCCAACAACAACTCCAGCGATCGCATACACAGATTTGGACACAGTAGTTTTTCTCTTACTAGATGGTAGAGTTTACAGTAGTTTTTATGTATTTAATCTACATCTGTGGTAGGGGTCTTGCGCCCCTACGATAGAATATTTTTTTAATTGCAAGTCCCTAGAACAGCACGGCGTAAGTAAATTGTTTCTCACCTTTGGCGAATATTCCGAATTACGAATTCACCGTGATGGTGACAGCTAAATGAAAGAGTCAAAATAGAAGACACAGGCTTTCGACAAAAAGCCTTGCCTTAATTAACGGAGTTTATTATCAGTGGTATTACAAGTACAAGCAAGCACCTACGAAGCTAAAACCCAAGAAATTGCTAAACAACTTCTAGCAGCAACGCAGGAAAATCGTTCGTTTTTTTCTTCCCTGCGGGATCAAATGCGCTGGGATGATAAATTACTAGCTTGGGCGATGAGTAATCCTGGGTTGCGGGTGCAACTATTTCGCTTTATAGATACGCTACCTGCTTTGCATAGTAAATCAGAAATTGCCTCACATTTACAAGAATATTTAGGAGATGAATCTGTAGAATTACCGGCAGCTTTGAAGGGAATGCTAAACTTTGCTAACCCCGACTCTATGCCCGGACAAGTTGCTGCTACAACCGTTGGTACGGCGGTTGAGACTCTTGCCCATAAATATATTTCTGGGGAAAATATTAAACAAGTCATCAAAACAGTTGAACGACTGCGAAAAGAAAAAATGGCTTTCACCATCGACTTACTTGGTGAGGCGGTGATTACCGAAGCCGAAGCGCAGTCTTATCTAGAACGCTATCTAGAATTAATTCAACAACTGGTGGAAGCATCAAAAAATTGGGCAGTTATCCCGGCTATTGATGAGGCTGATGGCGAACCAATCCCAAAAGTTCAGGTTTCTGTAAAGTTAACGGCATTTTATTCGCAATTTGACCCTTTAGATGCTAAAGGTAGTGAGGAGCGAGTTAGCGATCGCATTCGGATTCTCTTACGTCGTGCTAAAGAGTTAGGCGCAGCTGTGCATTTTGATATGGAACAGTATGCTTATAAGGACATAACTCTCAGCATCCTGAAAAAACTGTTACTAGAAGAATTTAGGCAACGCACAGATGTTGGCATCACAATACAAGCATATCTGCGTGACAGTGAACAAGATACCAAAGACCTAATTTCTTGGTTGAAACAACGTGGTTATCCCCTAACAATCCGCTTAGTGAAAGGCGCATATTGGGATCAGGAAACTATTAAAGCAGCACAAAAGCATTGGCCACAACCAGTTTACAACGACAAAGCGGCAACTGATGCTAACTTTGAAACCATCACTCAGTTATTGCTAGAAAATCATCAATATGTGTATTCTGCCATTGGTAGCCATAATGTGCGATCGCACTCTCGCGCCATTGCCATAGCTGAAAGTTTAAATGTCCCTCGTCGTCGCTTTGAATTGCAAGTCCTCTACGGTATGGGGGATAAAGTTGCAAAGGCGTTGGTTGACAAGGGTTATCGGGTGAGAGTTTACTGTCCCTACGGTGAATTATTGCCTGGAATGGCGTATTTAATTCGTCGATTGTTGGAAAATACAGCTAATAGTTCTTTTTTACGGCAAAATCTGGAAAATCGACCGATTGAGGAGTTATTAGCGCCGCCGATTGTCAAAGATGCAAAAAATGAAAATTCCCCCGTGTTCTCTTCCTTCCTTGGTGCTGCTGATACAGATTATGCGGTGGAAGAGGTGAGAACGAAAGCGACGCAAGCTTTCCAAAGCGTTCGCCAACAGTTGGGTAAAACTTATTTACCGCTAATTAATGGCGAATATGTTAATCCGCCGGAATTTGTTGATTCTCTCAATCCTTCTAATTTCAGCGAGGTAATTGGTAAAGTTGGATTGATGAGTGTTGAACAAGCAGAACAGGCGATGCAAGCTGCCAAAGCAGCCTTTCCTGGGTGGAGGAAAACACCAGCTAAACAACGCGCTGATATTTTGCGGAAAGCGGGTGATTTGATGGAACTCCGCCGCGCTGAACTTTCAGTATGGATAGTTTTGGAAGTTGGGAAACCAGTTAAGGAAGCTGATGGAGAGGTTTCGGAAGCGATAGATTTCTGTCGGTATTACGCTGATGAGATAGAACGGTTAGATGAAGGTGTGAATTACGACATACCCGGTGAAACTAACCATTATATTTACCAACCACGGGGTATTGCTGTAGTAATTTCTCCCTGGAATTTCCCGCTAGCGATCGCTTGTGGAATGACTGTTTCAGCTTTGGTTTCAGGCAATTGTACTCTCTTGAAACCGGCCGAAACATCTTCTATCATTGCTGCCAAACTTACAGAAATCTTGGTAGATGCTGGTTTTCCCAAAGGTGTATTTCAATACGTACCTGGTAAGGGTTCGCAAGTCGGCGCTTACTTGGTAAATCATCCTGATACTCATATAATTGCTTTTACAGGTTCCCAAGAAGTTGGCTGTAGAATTTACGCAGAGGCGGCAACTTTGAAACCCGGACAAAAGCATATGAAACGGGTGATTGCTGAAATGGGCGGCAAGAATGCCATTATTGTAGATGAAAGTGCTGATTTAGACCAAGCGGTTGTAGGGGTAGTGCAATCGGCATTTGGTTACAGTGGCCAAAAATGTTCTGCCGCCTCAAGGGTGATTGTGCTGGAACCGATTTATGATACCTTTGTGCAGCGATTGGTGGAAGCGACAAAATCCTTGAATATTGGGGAAGCAGAGTTAGCGAGTACACAAGTTGGGCCAGTAATTGATGCTAATGCCCGCGATCGCATCCGCGAGTATATTGAGAAGGGTAAGGCAGAAGCAAAAGTGGCGTTGGAATTACCAGCACCCGAACAAGGATATTTTATCGGGCCAGTCATCTTTAGTGAAGTATCGCCAAATGCGGTAATTTCCCAGGAAGAAATTTTTGGCCCTGTGCTGGCGGTAATTCGGGTGAAGGATTTTCAGGAAGCGTTAGCAGTCGCCAATGGAACTAACTACGCTTTGACTGGAGGACTTTATTCTAGAACACCTTCGCACATTCAGCAGGCGCAGACAGAGTTTGAAGTCGGGAATTTATACATCAACCGCAATATTACAGGAGCGATCGTTGGGCGGCAACCTTTTGGCGGATTCAAACTTTCTGGAGTCGGTTCTAAAGCAGGCGGCCCCGATTACCTACTGCAATTCCTGGAACCACGCGCGGTGACAGAAAATATTCAGCGCCAAGGTTTTGCACCAATTGAAGGTGCAGATTAAAGTATAAAAGTAGGGTGGGAATAAACCCACCTTTTTTTATCTATTAACTCTATAGATTTGATGAGTAATTTAGTTATAAAAGTTGCTGATTTACCTGAAGAATTTCCAGCAATTCAAGCAATTAGAATATCAGTTTTTCAGCAAGAACAAGGGGTAGATCCTGCTTTAGAGTTTGATGGAAAAGATGATATATCTGACCATTTGATTGCTTATTTAGATGGAGAAGCTGTAGGTACTACTAGAATTAGATATTTAGATGAAAAAACTGCCAAAATAGAAAGACTTGCCGTTTTGTCTATAGCTAGAGGACAGGGTATTGGTAAGAAAATTATGGTAGAGGCATTACAGGTTATAGCTAGTAAAAATATTCCAGAAGTTGTGATTCACGCCCAAGAATATGTGAAATCTTTATACCAAAAATTGGATTTTGTAGAAGAAGGAGAAATTTTTCAAGAAGCTGGTATTGCCCATGTGATAATGAGAAGAAAATTTTATATTGGACAATTCTTCCTGTAAATGGAGAAATCCCCAGTCTGAGGGCGACATTGTTTATTCACATCTGTAACCAATCAATTTCGCGCTATCTACCCATATCCTTTTTAACAATGAGTGGGATAAGTGACGCTAGTCGTAATACACCAGACACAATGAACACTCCCCCTATACCAAAAGACCCAGCAAATTGAGCGATGAAGCCACCTATAGTTGCTCCTAAAGCACCACTCGCCCCACCAATAGCAGCAGCGATCGCAAAATAGATAGACTGATTTTTTACTGATGCAATCTCTATCTGGAGATTATTGCTGCACAAGTCAACTGCTCCCCAATTAGCTCCAATGAAAATGTGCAATAGCGGAAACCACAGCCAGAGATCGAGGGGACTAGAACCAATCGTTAGCCACAGCCAGGGGATGACGGAAATTAGAATTCCACAAGAAATTAGAATCGAACGATTGCCTATTCTATCTGCTAATTTACCCCACACGAGAAGCAGTAGCATATGTGCCCCTGCTCGCAGACTGGTGTAGAAAGTTACCCAACTCACATCCAGGTTCAGCGTATCTAGCAAGTAGAGGTTAAAAAACGGGGCACTTAGGTTAACACCAAACGCCCACAAGCCGAAATAAAGCAGAAAGACCAAAAAATTAGAGTTTTTCCAGATGCTGCTATCTATCTGATTTTGAGGGGTCGGCATTTGCGGGAGATAAATTGCTTCAGATATCTCACTAGATTCATTTGGTGCTGAGTCTAACTGAATCTCACTTGTTTGAGATAAGCTTGCATAATAGGTGTTTTGTAATTGGGGATTAATATCTACTTGGAAATACTGACACCCCAAGCTCACTATTCCAAAGATAATGCCGAAGAACAAAATCACTCCATAACCTTGGATACTCCCCCCATACCAATGTGATACAGCTAGACCAGCTATTGGCAAGGTGAGTAACTCGGTGAGGTTGGCAAAGCTACTGCGTAGCCCAAAATATCTACCTCGTAATTGCCGTGGGACTAACATTGCTATCCAACTGAACCACGATGCAGTTCCTAGTCCTCCTAAAAGATGACTGCATACGAGAATCAAGAGCGACAATATCACCAATTGGTTTGAATTAAGCCCTCCCCAACTAAAGCTAGCAATGCCAATTATTAAAATCAGCCACAGTAGCCGACCAATTCCATGAGTGCGAAGGGAATTCTGAAGACGGCTAGTGCTGCGTTCAGACAAGTAAGCACCCATCGGCTGAAAGAGATTCGCTAACATGGGGATAGAGGATATCATGCCAAACACCACCGGACTGGCATCCAACTGCACCAAGAAATTACCCAGCAAAACCCCGCCAGTGGCAATATTGAAAACTGCTGCGAAGATACCATCGGCAGTGGAGGCTTTCAAACTGGTGCGAATAGCATCTTTGGAAATTCGCGGGGTGGGTGTTGAGGTAGGAGTGAGTGTTGTTGATGGCGAAGCAATCTGAGCAATTTCTAGAGTTAGAGGCACACCTGTCTCAGGTTGAAAAGAATCCATAAATTTAATATTTAAGAGTATAAGAGGTTGTTTGAAAAGTGGTTGGCTGTGATTTTAGGCACTTATCGATCCCCCTAGCCCATACCAGTCGCTCCACTTGGGGAAACCCCAGACGCTCTCGCGTTCGCAGACTCGTTGGCAGAGCCTCTGGTAGAATTGAGGCTGCGCTATGTGCATTAATACTAATAATTATTAATGATTTACGATTGCTATTTAACCACCATTAGCCAGATATTGGAAATCTTCGTGTATTACACTATGAAGTGGGAAAGGTGGGATAAGTGCTAAACCAGTAAAAGTATTAGATAAAATACTTAGAATACAGAATATAGGTGCTGTATTGGCAAATTGGGACTAAAAATATGAATGCGATCACGTAGTGTTTAAAGTGGTGTTTCGTTCATCCGAAAATCGCTATGGTTTAAATATCGCATTAATATTGACTCTAATTGAACTACTTGAATTGGTTTGAGAAGATAGTCGTTAGCACCAGCTTGCACAATATCAAGCTTCTCTGGAGGTTCACTAAAGCCCATCATCACCACCTGCAAATGCTGCAAAGAAGGTTCTTGTTTGAGAATATTTAGCAAATCCCAGCCCCTAACATCATCTACTAATTGGACATCCAAAAAAATTAAATCTGGCTGTAGGGTTCGCACCTCTTCCAAAAATTTGTTTTTGTTGTCTATCCACTTGACTTGGTAACCAATTGTCTGGAGATAATTTTGCAACACTGTGCCAGTGTTTTCTTCAACTATCAAAATAGTTTTATTTTTGGGAAGAACTAGGGAGGATGAGGAAGATGTTGCTTCAGTATCTTCCTTAGCTTCATCTGCTGCTGCCGGATGCTCCGGGTTTGGTAGAAACAAAGTAAACTGACTCCCTTCTCCCAAAATCGATGTTACAGTCACATCTCCACCATGCAAACGCGCTAATTTGCGTGTTAAAGCTAAACCCAAACCTGTGCCTTCATACTGCCGATTTAACTGACTGTCAAGCTGTTTAAAAGGTTCAAATAGAAATTGAAACTGATTCGAGTCTATACCAATTCCAGTATCTGAAATTGTAAAGGTCATCCCTTGCGGTACTTTTTTGACTACCAGCGATACCTGACCGGCTGGGGTGAATTTAATGGCATTAGTAAGTAGGTTGAGTAGCATTTGCTTGATGCGCCGCTCATCAGCAATCAGAATATCCGCTTCTAGGTCAATTTCATGTGTGAGTTGCAATCCCTTTTCTAAGGCGCGATCGCGCACTGTCCATATGGCATAATTACATAAATCTGACACTGACAAAGGTGAGAGTAAGAGTTCCTCTTTGCCTGCTTCCACCTTAGACAAGTCAAGGATATCGTTAATCAGTTCTAGTAAGTGTTCACCACTACTATATATACAACTTACATATTCATTCTGCTTTTCATTGAGAGAGCCAACTATTTTTTGTTGCAATAACTGTGATAAGCCCATAATTGCATTCAGAGGTGTCCGCAACTCATGGCTCATGGTTGCTAAGAATTCACTTTTTGCCCGACTAGCAGCTTCTGCTGCTTCTTGAGAGGCACGCAGTTTCAACTCTATTTGCTTGCGTTCAGTAATGTCCTCAATCATCGCTAGAAAAAACTCCGGTTTACCATTGCTGTCTGGTATAACAGAAACAGAGATATGAGTCCAAACTAAGCTACCATCTTGATGCAGGCAGCGTCTTTCCATTTCAATACGATGTCTATCGACAAGCTGTTCCTGAAGTTCGGAGTGTTGGAAACCAAACCTTGAAGTTTTCCCTGAGTTTGTGAGAATTCCTGACACCAGTTGTTTATAACGTTTTAAATCCCCCCTTTGTATAGAAATGTAATCTATAAAGTGCTTGCCGGATAACTCTTCTCGGCTGTATCTTAAAATCTCGCACAGTGCCGGATTAGTATCGACTATTTTCGCTTTCATATCTATAAGTCCAATGCCGATAGAAGAACGCTCAAAAATCGCCCGAAATTGCACCTCACTCTGTCGCAGTGCTTCCTGGACGACGTTTCGCTCGCTTGCTTCTATAGCCAGGGTGACGAAATCTGCAATCGAGCCAGCAAAAGTCTCTTCTTCCAAAGTCCATTGGCGACTTTCGCCTATGTGTTCGTGACAGACTACGCCCACCAAACGACCCTCTAGCCAAATTGGTGCATCCAGCAAGGATGTGACGCCTAAAACAGAAAGATAAGACTCGGATAATTCTTTGGTTCTTGTATCGTTTCTGGCATCATTTGCGGCAATGGTACGTTCCTCTTCTAAAGCCTGGAAATAAGCTGGATAATTTTTTTGTGAAAGTGAGTTACCAAAGCTATGCTCCTTAGTACTCACATCATATAAATCGATGCATTCAATTTTTGAACGTTCTTGATTATATAACCACACACCAACTCGCTGCACTAAGAGCGTCCGAGCAGTAGTTTCTGTGATTTCCCTTAAGACTGCGTTGAGATTACCTTGCTCAAATGTCTTGCTCCTTGCTAGTTGCACCAGTGTCTGACTTTGTTTTCGCCGACCATTTTCTTTGATTTGTAAAGCCTCTTGGGCCTGCTTGTGCTCTGTAATATCTCTAGCTAACACCACCTGCATTAGTTGCCCTCAAGAAAAATAATTTTGCCTTGCAGTTCTAAGGGAAAATTAGAACCGTCTTTGTATAACTACAATTACTTCATAAGGTTTTTCATAACCGGAAAGTATATTTTTTCTAATCAAATCTGATGATTCTGGATAACGAATTCCAAACTAGATTTTGCTGATCAGTTCTATTACTTCATGTCAGTGATTTTTGCTAGGGGATAATTAATATTTAAAATTATTTAATTATCAAGTAATTCTACTATTAAGTAGTATAGTATTATTTTGAATTTGGGTCTAGGGAACTGTAGGAAGTATGAAGTAGAAAGTAGTGTAGTTTCATTACTTGAAAAGCGATGTAAGTCAATTTGTTGCTTAGTGCTGATAGCAATTCTTTGTGAAACTGCACAAAACCAAGCTTGGTGAGATGAACTTGGGGATTTTGCCCCAAGTTTCAGGGGCAACCTCACAGATAATCGGTATGACGACCAAAACAACCTTGATTCTCCTAGAGAAAGATACCTAATGACTCAAATTTTGCCAAAATCTAAGATGACGGTAGCTTTTATGGAGGTGAAGCGATGACGGATAGTAATGTGAGAATAGTTTCCCTAATTCCCAGTGGAACAGAGATTTTAGCGACACTAGGGTTGGTTAATGCTATTGTGGGGCGATCGCACGAATGCGACTACCCTCCAGAAATCCACAATCGCCCCATTTGTACCCAAGCCCGCTTAAACTCCAATGCCTCCAGCAGCCAAATTCATGATGACGTGAACAATTTATTGCAATCTGCACTAAGTATCTATGAAATCAAAACAGATGTTTTAGAGCAGTTGCAGCCTACCCACATTCTTACTCAAGACCAGTGTGATGTTTGTGCTGTTAGCTTAGACGAGGTTGAAAAGGCAGTTGCCACACTCATTCATAGTAAACCTCAGATAATTTCTTTACAACCTAATGTTCTCCAAGATGTTTGGGCTGATATTGAGCGAGTCGGCAACACCTTTGAAGTAGATTCGGTTAAAGTTCTAGAAAACTTAGAAGCTCGCGTCAAAATTTGTCAGCAAAGAATCCAAGGACTTTCTTTAAATGAAGTGCCTACTGTCGCCTGCATCGAGTGGACTGATCCTTTGATGATCGCCGCCAATTGGATTCCTGAATTAGTCAACTTAGCAGGAGGACACTCTCTGTTTAGCGTTATAGGTCAAGCTTCTCCTATCTTGCCGTGGGAAACACTATTAGCAAGTAACCCAGATATCATTGTTTTTATGCTTTGTGGCTTTGATTTAAATCGCACTCGTCAAGAAGCCAATTTGTTAACTCAACGTTCAGACTGGGAAAAACTGCACGCTACCCAATCCGGTAGGGTATACATTACTGATGGCAATTCTTACTTTAATCGTCCAGGGCCGCGACTGGTAGATTCTCTAGAAATTTTGGCTGAAATTTTGCATCCTGAAATTTTTCAATACGGCTACAAAGGAACCGGTTGGGAACCTTTGTAATTTAGCTGGATGTCCAACCCAGGTGATTTGGTTAAGGTGAGTTCGATAAACCTCTCCCTGACTTGAACTAAAGTTCAAGTCTGTCCTTCTGGGACTCCCAGAGGGACGGTTATAGGTAGTAAAATCTCTGGTATTTTGATTGAGCTAGTTAGGCGAACACCACATGAGCCGTCGAACTCACATTTGGTTATGGTGTTTGTTCAGAATCCGTCGATGGTTCATTGTTAAATAACAGCAGGCGTGCAGCGAGGATGGCAAATCCCACAGCAGCGATCGCTTTTAACAAGCGTGTAGGTAATAATTCTGCTACTGCTCCCCCTGCTAATGCTCCCAACAAGCTTGTCAACAGCAGTGCGCCTGCTGCGCCAAAAAATACTGCACGCGGAGAATTAGAACGCCCTGAAAGTGCGATCGCCGCTAGCTGACTTTTGTCACCCAATTCTGATAAAAAAACTGTAATAAAGCTCAGTCCTAAAAGATGCCAATCCATATGATTAAGGGGGAGAAATCAATTCAAAATTCAAAATTCAAAATTCAAAATAAAAGGCTGGGAGAGATGTAGGGTTAGCTTCTTACAAGAGGGAGATGAGGGAGAATAACTCTAACTCCTGTACAGACGCGATTAATAAGCCAGCGCGTTGCGGGGGTTCCCCCCGTTGTAGCGACTGGCGTCGCGTCTCCTAACTAACCTTGGAATATATCCCAAAACAGCATTAGGGAAATCACCAACAACATCACGCCTGCTGATTTTTCTATAGTTTTCGGGCTGAGTCGAGTGGCTATCCAACTACCTAAAAGCACACCTAATAAGCTGGTGGTTATCAACGCAGCCGCAGATCCTATAAATACGACCCACGGCGAATGAGATTGTGCACTCATTAACAGCGTGGATAGCTGAGTCTTATCTCCAATTTCTGCTAGAAAAATAGTTACAAAAGTTGTACCAAAAACTACCACCACTGATTGCTGCTTTTGAGGACTATCCGCAACTACAGCCTGAACTGGCTGGGCGATCGCTGGAGTTAAGTTAAAATCAGTGCTGTCTTTCAGTTCTAGCTCAATTTCAGTCTCAGATATCCCAGAAATGTCCAAAGGAGCAGAGTCAAGTTTCACGAGCAGTAGTTTTGTTGGTAGGTTGCTTTCATATTTCTATCATATTCTCAGATTGTTGTAATAAATTGCAACTCCAGAGATGAAGACAAAAAAATTATCGGGTGTGTTTGCGTCCTTGCATCCTCTTCACAACCCAACAGCTTTATTGAAGCGGATTATTTCCAAACTGCGATCGCCATATACTCCCTCTATTTGCTGGCGACAGCAGTCAATGGCAAAATCGTTGACTTCTTCTGGTTCAACCCCATACATATCTTGAAACACTTCTGATTCCACACGGCAGAAACGAGGACGATCTGAGTAAATGCGGCATTCTCGCGTGGTATGGTCAAAATTAACGCACCATCCCCCTTCACCTACCATGCTGAGATAAAGTTCTAGTTCTGGTGGAGAGAGATACTCATCCAAATCTGGACGCTCTGCTGGATCAAGATTACAGCAGGCTCCACATTGCTTTACACATTGCCAAGTTGCCATTTTGGATTAGGGAGTGGGGATTGGGGATTAGGCGAGTAACGTATCATCTAGAATCGGTCACGGTCTTTGACATTGGCTTTAGCAGGATGCTCCATGACAACCTACACGAACTTAGTTTTCAAAGCTTCCCTGCACGCTGCATTGGGAGAAGAAGTGGGATTCATCACAAACGCGGCTCCTACATCTCTAGCACATTGCGAAAATACAAGAGCGCCATGCCTGAAATTGGGAAATTCTATCAATGTGCCATTTGTTAATCCTGCTAGTGCCTGTTTGCCCACATCTGTATCACAGACACTGCTTTATCAGTTCCCGCGATCGAAATGGGCTTGTTACCAAGTGTTTTTAGAAGCGCGATCGTGCGTATTTTGAGATTGGGATACGCTGCATTACAGGCGGTGTCCTTCTGAGAGTCTTCAATCAAATTCTTGGTGATTGGTAAAGAACTTAATCTTGGTATAAATATACTACTAATTTGTATTTTATTTAGGATTGCTATAGGCAATTAAAGTAGGACGATGACCGACATTAATATCAGTTACTCAATCACTTGACCATAGATATGTTCCTGTTTAATCGCTTTCTCCGTTCAATAATTCGGTTTGTGCTAGTCAGTGTGATGACGATCGCAATGGTGCTTGGTTGGAGTGCGATCGCTCACAGTCAACTGCCTTCCTTACCTACCGCAGCCTCCAACGACCCGCACCAGCCACCTAAGGGTGTTACCCGCCTCGGTATGTATGAAATTGCGTCTGTGTATTCACCCTTAGACAGAGACTCCTTGTTTGAGATTGTCTCTCCCACTGTTTTTAATCGTAGCCAACCGCCAGACGGATCTCTTCCAGTAGAGGTACGTGCCGAAGAAATTACACAACGGCTGATGCGAGCGCTCGACCGAACTAACAAAGCTAAACAAACTCCTCTGGTTTCTATTGCCATTCTGAATCAGGATTCAATCCTCCAACTCAGTGACGATCAAACGACCCGTCCTTTAAGGCTGGTGACAGTAACAGAGCCAGATGCTGACTACCACGGGAAAACTCTGGAGGAACTGGCGCAGGAGTGGCAAAAAATATTACAAGCAGAAGTGGAACGTATTAATACACTCTTCTCGCATAAGGTATTGTGGCAACGGATTGGGCAGGCATTGCAAATCAGCATCGGCTTAGTATTGGGGAGTGTTGTGTTGTGGTTACTGCGGCGAACTTTAATTCGCAAACAGACGGCATTGCAAGTTAGCCATCAAGAGCAGAAAGCTGCGGTAAAACAGGGTGTCGTCAAGCGATCTGAGGCAGAAACATCCACAACTATTCACACAATAGAGACCGGCGAAAAGAAAACAGATGCAGACACGATCGCCCATCAGCGATCGCAGTTTCTAGAAACGATCCAGCGACAGTTCAGCCTCAAGCGCCAACTGGGGATCTATTCTCTGCTCACATGGCTACTGTTTTGGGCATTTATTCTGATGTGGTACATCGGGATTGTGGTCATCATGTCTCGCGTCCCCTACCTCATGAGATGGTGGACGGAGGCTTTAGCCAGGCCCCTGGCGCTACTGATTATTTGGTTTTTCATCAGTCTTGTTATTCGGATCAGTAAAACCTTAATTGACCGCCTCACTGATGTCTGGACAACCCATTCCTCTCTCCCTTTGAGTGAAACTCAACGGATTGCGCTACGAGCTGCAACAGTTTCCGGGGCACTCAAAGGATTAATCACCTTTGTTTTCATTACCTTGGGTATCTTGAAGTCTCTAAACGCATTTAATATGCCCACCAGTTCAATTTTGGCAGGGGGCGCTGTCATCGGTATCGCCATTTCTCTTGGTTCCCAAAGTCTGATTAAAGATTTGGTCAATGGCTGCTTGATTTTAATGGAGGATCAATTTGCTGTGGGAGATGTAATTGAGATTGGGGATAAAAGCGGACTGGTGGAAAATCTCAACCTGCGGGTGACTCAACTACGTAATAACGAAGGTAAATTAATTACCATTCCCAATAGCAATATCATGAATGTCAGCAATCTAACCCGTCTCTGGTCACGGGTAGACTTTTCTATTGTAGTGGCGTATGAAAACGACCCCAAGCAGGTTTTAGAGATTCTCAAGCAAGTATGCAAACAATTGTATAGCGAAGTAGAATGGCGCGATCGCCTGCTAGAATCGCCCCAAGTGTTGGGGATTGATGACCTATCACACATGGGTATGTTAGTGCGCGTTTGGATTAAAACGGCACCTATGGAACAATGGAGTGTTGGGCGAGAGTTCCGTCTACGGGTACGGCAAGCCTTTGAAGCTAACAACATTCAAATTGACGCAAATTGAGGATTGTCAACTGACTCTACCATTCAACCTCTTGGTGATAGAGTGATCCAATCAATTTATATCTATTCAAAACAACAATTAACATAACAATGAAAACATTGTGGGCTTTAACGCCGATCGCGCTGGGTTTACTTACACTTACAGTCGCGAATTCCGTGAATGCTCAAGCGATAATTGACACTGTAGACAACGGTAATTTTAGTGTGACGGGGATGACGCGAGGAAGCGGTTGCACTGTCCTTTTTAGCCCTCAAGGAGAGCTACTTCAAAATGGTCGTTCCTGTAGTTCAAGAGAATATTGGTAAAGCTCAAGCTGCGATCGATACCTATCCGTGGTACTTGCGATTCAGGCGACTGGAGCAGTGGCAGAACTCGTTTTTAGTCTGCTGTACTGTTGGGTTTCGTGTTTGTCTTAGCGAAACTCATGTCTTCGCAGGTTGAAAACTCGCTCCATCGATGGCATTAAGACCTTCTCGTTTAGCAGTGAAGACTTCGTGTTGGTGCAGACGTGATCGTAGCGACCATTTCACCTTCGGCTTGCATTGCATCCTCTGAGACAGGTTTGTAGAATCGCCAACGACCATGATTATCCGGCCCTGACTCTGCTCTGAGTTCCCGTGTATAGCCTCCATAACGAGAATCATCGTATCGAGAATCACGACTACAGGAATCAATTATTCACTTCTACCTTAACCTTCTGGCGAGGACAGCGCCAACTCGCACCACCAAGACCAACGTTAGTGCAACCTTCGGCTTGCATTGCATCCTCTGAGACATTGTCAGGCTTGTAGAATCGCCAACGACCTCGATTATCCGGCCCTGACTCTGCTCTGAGTTCCCGTGTAGAGGCTCCATAACGAGAATCATCGTAGCGAGAATCACGACTACGGGAATCATTATCCACGTCTACCTTAATCTTCTGGCGAGGACAGCGCCAACTCGCACCACCAATACCAACGTTAGTGCAACCTTCGGCTTGCATTGCATCTTCTGAGACATTGTCAGGCTTGTAGAATCGCCAACGACCTCGATCATCCGGTCCTGACTCTGCTCTGAGTTCCCGTGTATAGGCTTCATAACGAGAATCATCGTAGCGAGAATCACGACTACGGGAATCATTATCCACGTCTACCCTAATCTTCTGGCGAGGACAGCGCCAACTCGCACCACCAATACCAACGTTAGTGCAACCTTCGGCTTGCATTGCATCCTCTGAGACATTGTCAGGCTTGTAGAATCGCCAACGACCTCGATTATCCGGCCCTGACTCTGCTCTGAGTTCTCGTGTTTGTGATATCAGAAAAGGAGTAGTAGTGGGTTTAATTTCTTGAGCCAAAACTGAAGAATCTTCCGTCTTAATGGAAGCGGTACTCAAGAGAATGCCACAAACAGCAAAAGTCGCTAATCGATGCAATCTACTTATCTTGGCGAAATTCAACATCAACATAAGTCTCTCTGAATTGTTTTAAGTATATTATCAGTAATGCTTCCAAGCAACGCACTTACAGCGATCGCACAGCAGGGGTTAGGAAAATTTTCTCAAGGCGTTTTATGGTGCAAAATCCTTGAAATGGTTCATTCCCCAACCCCTGTAGTCACAACACCTGCCGGGTTAATAAATGGAGCAACAATCACTGAATGCCAACTGACAGCTCAAATGGAACAGTTTGATTTCTGTTTTTGGCATTCCCCATGAGATACACACGAACGGTGTAATCACCATTGCGTGGCAATTGAACGCTTCCGTCGTTGCCTGATGTTGAACTGTTATAGATTGCTCGGTTGCCGCCTGGTGCAAGAATGTTGAAGTATGCGGTTCCTTTGGTGATCAACGAAACCGATATCTTCTGCCCCGCCTTTGCACCCAGAATATAGTCGTGGTATTGCTCGCCCCTGATCGAAGAACGCACATAA
Organism: Nostoc sp.; assembly: GCF_036917395.1. Taxonomy (GTDB): domain Bacteria; phylum Cyanobacteriota; class Cyanobacteriia; order Cyanobacteriales; family Nostocaceae; genus Nostoc. Next base: position 124,882 of record NZ_JBALDI010000042.1, on the reverse strand, counting down.
CCATTATCGTTACCACGGGAAAAATGCACGACCGTATGCGCCTGAGCCAGTGAGGGCGCAGCAATGCCAAATGTGAGCGATGCAGTGATGGCTACTGCGGCAAAAATCTTTTGAGTAGAAGCTAAGGCAAAGTTTTTCATGTGATAGTTTCTCCGTTACAACAACTGAATTAGTTTTTTGCTCTGATGTAATATAGAACAACGTCTCAGCTTGATTAGTCAAGGTGGCATCACTAGCGAACTCACCATCATCAGAATTTGTCGCGTTTCATGGTTTTTAGTTTATTACGCGCTTTTGGTGAATAGGGGGTGTCCCTTAACATACTATTTGACTGCTAGGCAGCATACAGTAAGCACAGCAGCACTCACCGAACGACGCGCAATAGAATCTGAGCGAGGCTAACTGTGGAAGGCAATGAGTAAAGCGATCGCTAACCTCGCAATCGCAGCAGCTCATCTCGCCAAGAGGCGACCAGTGGATCGCTCTCCACAGATTGCCCAATGTGCTTCACCCGCCATTTACGAATTGCCAGTTCGTTTTGCGCCCGCACGATCGCCCTTGAGGTGCGCCCCTTGAGATGGGGAATGCGGCGCGTTCTGAAGATGCGATCGCCCTTCACCTGTTCATATTCTTCTGGCGTAATCACAGGTTCGGTCTCATCTGCCAACCCTTCCCGAATCACCTGCCGCTCCCAAATGCCACTCTGCCACAGCATCACCCCGACAATCAGAAAAAATGGGAAAAAGCCAAGTAATCTCAAGGCACTATGACTGACCCACACGCTGAAGAAGGATTGAGTCATCTCGGAAACATCTCCGGGCGTTGATTCAACATGAAGTGGCTTCCCGGTCGTTATAAAGGTGTATAGGTATACTATTAGAACGAGAGCATCATTGAGAAAATGTGCCGAATACCCCAACAGCCAGCCTCCCACCGGAGCTGCATAGCGCAACCAGCGGCGGGTGGTTTGCCGAGCCAGTCCCAGTCCCATACCAAACAGCCCTGCATAGAGCGGATGTCCATCTAGCCCAAACACAGCAAACCGATCCCCTAGCTGGAAAGCCAAGGGCGCATCCCCAGTTTGGATAAATGTCCGCATCACGAACAAAGGGGCTTCAAACAAGTTGAAGCCAAGCCCTATTAGCGCACCGTAGATAAAGCCATCTCGAACCCCATCAAATTCAGCCCGCAGCAACCAGAACAACAGTAACACCCCCAGCCCTTTGGTGGTATCTTCTACCAGTGGAGCTGCGATGGGAGCACCCAGAATTTTTCCGGCATCAGCCCCAAGAATTGCCTGGACATTGGGATGCACTTTCACATAGCTGTCTACAGCAGCGTGCATATAGCCGCTAATCGGAAGGGCTAACCCGGTGGCAATCAGAGCGCCCCACAGCACTGCGATCAAGTAAAGCCACCTCGATTCTGGTTCGCGGCGATCAAGAAACCACAAAATTGCCAGGGTAAAAAGCGTCAGTAAGATTGTCGCTGCCACAGCAATGAAAAAGACCTGGAAAGCAACCGGGGTAACGCGTGAGAATTGTTTGATTAAGGATGACGCGCTGATGGCAATTAATACAGCCAAAACAATGCTGATTAATACAGCGTTACGGGGGCGACTTAAGGGCGAACCATAGAAAAGTCTGGCTTGATTGGTTAACAACATAGATATCTTATAATGGAAACAAAACTTGACCAAAACTTCGAGTGATATCTACTCGCCGCCATCGCCAAAGCTGATAAAGTCGCTGTGAACCCAGCCAACCGCTTTTGATTGTACAAATTGCACCTTGCACCCGTTCAAATCGCTGCCGATGGCGGCAGGATGCTGCATAACAACCTACTTTGGGGAAGCGGGAGGCAGCACGAACTTGAGTTTCAAAGCTTCCCTGCACGAGCCTCTAAATTGGACAGGGCGAACGCATCTAAATTATACTTGCTCACCACTGAGGTTAAGAATCAACGAAAAAATCAGCATTTCTCGTTTGATTTGTTTTTCAACCCTCAAAGCGATGCCTGCGGTGGTCACTGAGCTTTGTCGAAGTGCGGGCTACGCCAACGCTTAATCCTTTGTCAATAAACAAAACTTAATGAGATTAGTTTTAGGTTTATTGAAAATATAGTAGTCTTATTGACATGATGTGTTGCCCTGCTAAATTGGATTGTTTGTCCAGATAACAACTAATTCTGACAATCCACTGGACCGCCCGTATAAATAATCGATTGGTAGCGTCCTTGGTCTGTTTTAACTGTTACACAGTAGTTGGTTTCGCCTTCTAGCCAGTAGCTGTAGCCTGAATCATCACTCTTGACCCATCGATAGCCCCGTTCTTTGACTGTGTTTTCTGCCTGTCCTGCCCTTGCCCCCACTAAATCACTCAACCGAGAGACGGTAGTACCCGCTTCAGGCTGTCTATTGCCATTGTGATCGTCAGATGTACGTTGTTCTTGCAGGTAGCTATCGATCGCTGTCTGGGCTTTACGGACTTCTGTTGAACGACAGGATTGGCCCTGTTGAATGATCTCTCCCTGAGGGTTAAAAAGGACAGTGCAGCCACTTCCTGATCTCATACCAGTCACACTCAGATTACCGTTGTCTAAAGTGTCAATCACTGCTTGAGCGTTAACAGGATGAGTGACTGTAAGAGTTAATAAACCCAAAATAGTAGGGGCTAATGTTCGCAAGCTTTTCATTGGTTGCATTCAGCTTATATGGTGTTGGTTAAAAGATTGTTTGTCCAGATAACAACTAATTCTGACAATCCACTGGACCGCCCGTATAAATAATCGATTGGTAGCGTCCTTGGTCTGTTTTAATTGTTACACAGTAGTTGGTTTTGCCTTCTAGCCAATAGCCGTAGCCCGAATTATCATTCTTGACCCATCGATAGCCCCGTTCTTTGACTGTGTTTTCTGCCTGTCCCGCCCTTGCCCCCACTAAATCACGCAACCGAGGAACGGTAGTACCCACTTCAGGCTGACGCCTAGCAGCAGTATTACCATTTGTGTTACCTGAGTTTTGTCCGTTGCCAGATGTATTCCAATAGACATAAATCGACTCAGTGGCAAAGCGATAAATCTGTCCCTTGTCGCCCAGTCCAGCTTGTCGATAGGCAGCACGACCATTTTGATCGCGATAATTGCCGGGTTGATTACCCACAGGGCGAAGGTCATAGCTACGACCATTTTTCAGTTGAATGCTAACCGCCCCCTGCCGTTGGGAAAACGAACAGGGAGCAGAGGATGTGGCGCGGTCTTGTCCTTTTGGGTAGACATCGCAACGGGCATTCACGGTATCGGCTTTGACAGATACGGGAAAACTTACTGAAGCGATCGCTAATGCTACCGCTAAAAACGAATTTGAAGATTTGATCGCCATAAAACTCCTAAGTTATGACAACGAAGATGACATTTTATATCATCCCCTAAATGTACGTTTGCTAGTTGACATTTGCAAACCCTTCTTAAATGGACAAGGGGGACAAGGGAGAAATTAATTTCCAATGCCCAACACTTTGACTTCTCTACGAGACGCTACGTGTAGCTTGCTTCCCCGTAGGGGTACGCTCAGTACAAGTGCCCCATCCCCTTATTTTTCGTTTTTATGTCTTTTCTTATAATTTTGTTAAGTAAATTAAATCTAGCAGGCCATGACCAGATATGATCGATTGCGGGTTTTGTAACTAAGTTATTGAATTTTTCAAGACAATTGGGAGGAGAAGAGGAAAAATGTTTGACGCCGTGTCTGACTTGTTTAACGCTTTTACCAGTATCAATTGGGAAGTTATTTTCCAATTGCTGTCCGTGGCGCTAATTGTGATTGCTGGGCCAGCGGTAATCTTTTTGCTGGCATTTCGCAACGGCAACCTATAATAGTGCTGAGTGCTGACTAAGGAGTTGATAGTTAAGAGTTAGGAATGAGAAGTTAATTCATAATTCATAATTCATAACTCATAACTCAGCACTCAGCATTGATAACGCCTGAAGGGCAACTTGAATAATACTGTCATACTGTGGTTGAGAAATATCAACTTCTTTGGCGTTTTGACGATTAGTGCCCAGCAAACCGATTGTATGTCCTGGCTGCATGGCTAAAACTTTGCCTTCAGAATTTTTAATTCTTAATTCTGCTTCAATACCGTTTTTATAGAAACCACAAGCATAATGTCGCTTGTTGTATTCAAAAGTTGTGCTTGATGGGCTAGGTGGCGAAGCAAAAAATTGTTGAACCTGAATTGGCAGTCTAACACCTATTAACTCTAGCTCGATGGTGGTGTTACCGTTAAAGTAATTTTCTCGCAGTTTGTAAGCGACATCGACTCGCGATGGTAAGCGGAAATAGTCGCCCCAACGCCAAGCGATCGCTTTAATTTTGTACTCCTGATTATCAATAGTTTGAGCAATTGTCAGTTTAATGTGACCCTTACCAACGATTTTTTGCTCAACCACTTGAACATTAGGTGTCCAAAAAACTGGATCGGGGTTGTCCATACCGCAGGGGTGTAGAGCATTAAGCTGTTGATAAAGCTGCTGATTGATTTGATTGAGGTTGACTTTGGCATCAATTTTTAAGAGAGGCTTGAGATGCTGGGGTTGAAGACACTGGTTAGCAAACTCAATCAAACGCGATCGCAACACCTGTAAATTCTCTGCTGGTAGAGAGAATCCTCCGGCTGCTTTGTGTCCGCCAAATTTCCCTAGTAAATCGTGACAATATTCCAAAGCTTCAAATACATGAAACTCTGGAATTGAGCGTGCTGAACCGCGTATATGTTCCTCATCCTCATAAGTACCGATAAATACGGGAACACCGTAGCGTTCCACCAAGCGGGAGGCGACGATACCAATAACACCGTGATGCCAATTGGGTTGAACAACAATTAATACACGGTCTTTTTGTAGAGACGCAACAAATTCTGTCTCTACATAAGCGATCGCTTCTTGTTCAATTTGCTCACACATCTCCTGACGAGAGGCGTTGATTTGTTCGCACTGCATTGCTCTTTCTAGCGCCACCCCCATATCATCTGTAGTCAGCAATTCAATCACAGTCTGGGGATTACCAATCCGACCAATAGCATTAATTCGTGGCCCCAGGCGAAACCCGATGTCTTCAGGCTTGAGGGATTTTGGATTTTGGATTTTGGATTTTGGATTTTCTCCCTTGCTCCCCTGCTCCCCTGCTCCCCGCGCCCGCACGCCGCCTACCTGAATCAACGCCTGCACCCCAGCCAAGTTGGATTTGGGTAAATGCTGTAAACCGCGCTTCACCCAACGGCGATTCACGCCAGTTAAGGGAGCTAAATCTGCGATCGTTCCCAGTGTAAATAGTGCTAGCATCGGCTGGATCAAGCCTTTAGTCTCCCCTAGTTGTTGTGCTAGAGACACTGCCAAAATGTAGGCAACACCAACACCAGCAACACCCCGATAAGGTGAGGATTCAGCTATCAGTTTGGGGTTGAGGATAGCGTTAGCTGGCGGTAATTTTTGGGGGATATCATGGTGATCGGTGATAATAACTGCAAGACCAAGTTCTCTAGCTCTAGCAACTGGTTCAAACGCAGATATGCCATTATCTACAGTCAGAATTAATCCTACACCTTCGCTATGAAATTCTTCAACTATGCGTTTATTAATACCGTAACCTTCGTGCATCCGGCTGGGGATAGCATAATCTACTTGTGCGCCTAAAGTGCGGAGACTACGCAAAAGTAGAGCAGTGCTAGTCATTCCATCAGCATCGTAATCACCGCAAATAGCAATTTTTGTTTGAGAGGCGATCGCATTTTGCAACAACTCCAAACTAATCGCCAAATCTGGGAATTCTTCCAACGGCGAAGGTAAGACTAAAGACTCTGGAGCTAAAAATGCTTGTACCTGTTCTGGTGTTTCCATACCCCGATTAATCAACAACTGGCTGATAATGGGGGAAATATTAGTCAAAACCGCCAGCTTTTGGGCAAATTCTGGTTTCTGCGGATAAATTTGCCAGCGCTGATTAGGTAAGCGCCTGCTAGGTTTTGAGAGTTCAGATACAGGTCGGTCTAGCACAATAAAAGTTAGGAGTTTTTAGTTATGAGTGTTGAATTGAAAGTTGTTTCTTAACTCATTACTAATAACATTATTTACTATCTAAAACACGTTTATCCTGCCATCATCCATAATATATAACGAGCGATCGCCCGGAGAGCGCGAAGTCGGACGGAGTTCAAGGCGCAATGTGCCAAAGTTAGGTTTCGAGACAATTGCTTGTAGTGATAAACCCTTTTCACTCCAAAATATCAAAGATGTATTTGGTTCTGTACCTTCTATTTGTTCTAAATTTAATTTCTGCCCTGAACTCAAGGATATTGCATCAGTCCCAGAGGGTTTTTGCATTTTTATCAGGTTAGGTGTGCTATTTACGACTTTAACCCGGATGTGTTGCCCAGGTGTAAACTGAATTGGGTGCGACCCACACTTAGACGCACAAGTTCGAGCTAAGGTAGCACTGGGGTTATTGACTGATGCTACTAAAACGGTAGCTGCAACTAAAGCAAATGATAGAGGATTAAAAATAATACACAGTATAAATATTTAAAACGAATTCTACTTTAATTAAGTACTGTCAAGCTTCAGCATATTTTCCTGAATTAAGCTGATTAGTTCTTCCATGTTTCCTGTTCCCTACCTCTACGAGTGATTTTAGGAATTAAACCGGATTGCTATAAGAAATTGAAAACCTGGTGTGATTTACTCAATTTACTTGCAGCATGATCTGATAATTCTTCGTATAAATAATAGTGGGAGTTATCGTATGCTTAATGACACTGCGAAACCTTAACGCTTTACGCCCGACTTTACCCTCACCTTATAATGTATCCTTCCCTGTTTCTCTGGATGCCTCTGTTTGCGGCTTACAGAGGACATTGCATGATTCGCGTCAAGACACGTCCGTTTGTAATTATGACACTCGTAACTATTTTTCTCAGATTGAGGGGGCTGTTTTTTGAGCTTAGTGGCGATCGCATGTTCTTAATGGAGTTCAAATCCAATGCAACGACGACAATTTACGCACAGCAACTTCCGGAACTCTACTTAAAGTGGAGAACTTCAAAAGCAGACATCTCTAACATTCCCCAGGAAATTTTTAATCCTCGTCAAGCTTTCGACACTGAAGGAAATTTGACACTGAAAAAATCAGAGCTAGAACCCGTCAAAAAACGTCTTCACAGACTCAATAACATCGCTGAATTTCAAGGGCTTTTGCGGATTGCTACCGCCTATGACGTTTGGCGACAAAATACTAAAGCTTTTTCGAGAAGTCGGTGGTTTTATGCTCTCAGCTTTGTTGGCATTGAGTAGTTTAATTCTGACGGTTCTAATTAGTTTTTTTGGTGTTCTCTTGTCGATCACGTGTTTGAGATCAGTAGTACTAATCCCCTGACTCCTTGATTTTCATGTAGCATTTTCTTTATTTCTTTATTTTTCCTGTTCGTCGTTCGTTGGATTGACCATAACGTTGAAGACGAGTGAATATGGAAGGTAAGTTAGTTGGCAGAGAACGGCAAAAAGTCATGCTGATTGTGGGCTTTGGATACATAACTCCCAAAATCTTCAATCGCCAGTCAATCTGCTTGACCATTGATTCAACGGCTCCAGAACCGATTGTAATAAGTCCAACATTTCATTGGAGCATAGCTTTAATTAAGTTTAGTGTTTAGTGCGATCGCTATTTTAGTTGGACTGGTATAGTCTTAAACAGAAATTTTCTGGATGTTTGCAATACAGAATGACTCCAAGACTTATATAGATTCAGCATAGTGCAATCGCTATTTTAGTTGGTCTGGTGTAAGCCTCAAGCTTCATTGATGCTATTCACAGAAAAACCCACAATCAAATATGAAAATGTCTTTCCCTAAACGCCGACTATTGCTTGGTAAAGCCGCCGTTTTTTGCAGCATGAACAAACCTCTATTCATGTACGAACTAGAACATTTGCAAATCTAGGTTATCAATTTAAATGATGACCAAATCGCCAACAAATTGTGCAATTATTAACCTGATATTAAGCGCAATGAAAATTTTTTAGTTTTTTGACAATTATCCAAGTTCCCAAAAACTGCAATTATGCTGACTACTCAAAATACCAAACACTCTAAGTCTTTATTTATTCCTTTCACAGGCATGAGTAAAACATTTTCTAAATTCTCACTTTTCCTGATTGTCCTTGCCAACATAAATCCTGTCTTAGCAGTATCTAAATACCAGAATACAGAGTTATCAAAACAAAAATTAGACTATCAAATAAATCCCCAAGGGATAATAGTTGCAGGATTGTTTGGTGATGTCACAAATTTTATTAATGACGTAGATAAAACAAGAGACACAATAGAAAGGCGTGACACACAGCGAAGAGAGCGGGAACGAAGATTAGAAGAAAAGAGAATAAGACTTGAGATGCAGCAACGAGAGCGGGAACAAAGATTACAAGAACGTCAAGCACGCCAGGAAGAAAGGAAAAGAAGACAAGAAGAACTTCAAGCAGCTCGCAAAGCGGCTACAGAAAGACAAATTCAGGAAGCTGAAAGAAGAAGACAGTATTTTGAGAGTCTGTCTCCAGAACAAAAACAAGCTTATATCAAACAACAGCAGGCAATCAAAAAAAAGCAAGCAGAAGCAAATTTGTTTATGTTAGGCCTGTTTGCAGAATTTTTAAACGGTGGTAGTGGAAGTAGTTCACAAGCGTCACCAGAACGTAACGATCTCGAAGAATTACGAGAGCAACAAAGGATTAACGAGCGCCAGCGACTGCCCGAACAACCTCAGCCCGCTTCTGCTCCCATTGAACCAATTGGTGGTAATAATGGTCTTTACGGAAGCTGTCATAGTTCCGATTGTCGATAAAGCTTCTATACTCCGAGCGGTTAGCTATTAGCTATTAGCCAAAAACTAACAAAATAGAGGCTAATGGCTATTTAATAAGTCTAATTTTTAACCGTTGTTAGTATATATTGAATATTTTGTACGCTTTGGGTAAAGCTGAAATCCAATCTTTAACTTACCATCAGCATATTCATAATTAGCCTGATTATCAGGCTAATTATATTCTCTTCATTTGAATATTTGAATAAGCATATTTTATTCAGAATATTGGGAGCCAAACTTATGAAACAAATGCTAACCGCCTCCGGAGGAGTCTTTTTCGCGATCGCTATTTTAATTGGTTTAATGTAAGCCTCTATAAAAATTTATTCACCACTTGCAGCACAGAATAACTCTGAGACGTATATAAATTGTGAAGGATACGAATAGGATTTTCAATAATGATTAAGTCATACTTGCAAAAAAATAGGTCTACAACTCTAGGAATTATAGGACTTTCTCTAATTGGTAATGCCTTATTGCCACTATTCGTAACACTGCGCGAACATTGAGGTTGGGGTATGTCGTTCTTTGCCACTTTTCAAAAAATTTCATGAAAAAACTTGTTGCAAATCATTGTTCACACTTGATTTAGGCAGTTTTTATCCCATTTCATGAAAATCTTGATATATGTAGATGATTTACAGTAAGGTAGCACAGCTGTGCTACCTTACCAAGGTATTTCTAAGCTGTTCCACATTTAACTTGCATATATTGGGCGCTCGTGTCGCCAACGCCATAAGAAATGTACAATTTCAGATTATGCAAACTAGATATGGTTTAGCTTATCGGGACTTAAAGTGAAACGGTATTACCGCTCTTTTTTTGTTTTTGTGAGAAATGCAAGCTCATCAAAGACACTATGCCCAACCTTGCTTCCTCAAAGGGGTACACGAGTAAATATGCAATTTTTCATACATTAAAGCTCTAAGCTATTATGTCTCTTTAACCGAAGCGTCCACTGATATAATCCTCAGCTTCTTTGGTTTGAGGAGAACTGAACATTTGCGCTGTAGGATTAAACTCAACTAATTTTCCGCGACGTTTGCCATGCTCGTCAATTTCTGTATTGAAGAAAGCCGTGAAATCTGCCACTCTAGAAGCTTGCTGCATATTGTGTGTCACCATAATGATGGTGTATTGCTGCTTGAGTTCTAAGCAGAGTTCTTCGACTTGGCGGCTAGAAATTGGATCGAGAGCAGAACATGGTTCATCCATCAATAATACATCTGGCTTCATGGCGATCGCTCTTGCAATGCAAAGTCGTTGCTGTTGTCCGCCAGATAATGCAGTTCCCTTCTCTTTGAGTTTGTCTTTGACTTCATCCCAGATAGCAGCGCGTCTGAGGGAATCTTCCACCAATTCATCGATGTTACCTTTATAACCGTTAGCACGCGGCCCAAAGGAAATATTTTCGTATATTGATTTGGGGAAAGGATTCGGTCTTTGAAAAACCATTCCGACTTGGCGGCGTAATTTTACAGAATTTATCTTCGGATCGTAAATATTGCGATCGCGATAATTCAGTCTCCCTTCTACCTTAGCTCCAGGGATTAAATCATTCATCCGGTTGAAGCAACGCAGTAAGGTACTTTTACCACATCCTGAAGGCCCAATAAAAGCAATAATTTGCTTTTCAGGAATCTTTATATAAACATCTAAAAGTGCCAAAAATCCCCCATAGTAGACCTTCACACCTTCAACATTGAATACACCCTTGTCTTGGTCGATTGTGGCACTATCTGATTGACTTCTACTATTGCTATAAGTCATTTGGCTGTTCTCCTAATATCCGTGAATGTATCCAATTAGATATTTAATTACCTAATTTATTGAGAAGCGTTGTCGAATATAAATTGCCACACCATTTAAAACTAAAATCAAGATTAACAACGCAATAATTGTTGCTGCTGCTGCACTAGCAAAACCCGGTTCCGGACGAGTGATATAACTATAAATTTGAATGGGTAATGCCATAAATCTCTGAAACAAACCAGGGTTAAAGGTGAGAAAACCCACAGCACCTACAACAATCAGAGAGGCTGCATCACCAATAGCGCGGGATATAGAGATAATTACCCCCGTCAAAATAGCAGGAACAGCATAGGGCAACACGTGACTGCTGATAGTTCGCCATTTTGTGACACCTAATCCGTAAGAAGCATTTCTCAGGGAATCTGGGACAGCGCGAATTGCTTCTCTAGCTGTCACAATAATTACTGGTAAAGACAACAAAGATAAAGTTAATGCACCGGAAATCAAAGCGGGGCCAAACCCAAGCAAATAATTGAAAACTCCTAAACCCAGCAATCCATAGACAATAGAAGGCACACCCGCCAGATTACTGATATTAATCTCAATAATCGCTGTCCACCAAGCTTTAGGTGCATATTCTTCTAGATATAAAGCTGCTCCAACACCAACTGGGACAGTTACTAAAATCACAACAGCTCCTAAAAGCATACTGCTGATAATCGCAGGACGAATACCACCTTGCTCAGGAAAACGAGAAGGAGTTTCTGTGAGAAAGCCGGGTGATAAAAATCTGCCTAATCCATCTTTCAAAATATCAAAAAGTAGCAATGCTAGGATAAATAAACCAATTAGCAATCCTAACAAAAAAAGTACTTCAAATACTTTCCCTAATTTATCCCTACTCTCAACATTATCGGTAAATTCTGCCGCAGATTCTAAAGAATCATCTTGTTGATAACTTGTAGCCATATCTATTTAGTCGTATTTTTCTTTAAAGCGATTAGCAATCCAGTAACTAACAATATTCAAAGCAAGGGTAAGTAGAAACAGAACAGCGCCTACAGCATATAATGTCTTGAAATTGAGACTACCACGCGGACTATCTCCACCAGAAATTTGTGCCATATAAGCTGTCATTGTTTCTATTGATTCCGCAAAATTAATAGTTAGTCTTGGTTGTTGTCCGGCGGCGATGAGGACAGTCATTGTTTCACCTACAGCGCGAGAAATACCCAAAATAATTGAGGCTATGATTCCAGAAAGTGCGGCTGGTAGAACTACTTTAAAAATGGTTTCTAGTTTAGTGATACCTAAAGCATAAGCTCCTTCTCGCAAAGAACGGGGAACTGCTCGGATAGCATCTAAGCTGATAGAACCAACAGTAGGAGTAATCATTACGCCCATCATTAACCCCGCACTCAAAGCGTTGAATATTTCCAGAGGGATAAAATTTCGCAGCAATGGTGTAAGGAACAACAGCGCAAAGTAACCATATACTACCGTTGGTATTCCTGCCAAAAGTTCCACTGCTGGACGTAAAATTGCCGCAACTTTAGGTTCAGCATATTCACTCAAATAAATAGCAGAAGATAAACCTAAAGGAATAGCAACTGCCATAGCAATAGCTGTAGTCAAGAAAGTGCCATTAATCAATGGCCAAACGCCAAAATGTTTATCAGCAAATAGAGGTGTCCATTTAGTATCAAGAAAAAATTGGGCAAAGGAAACTCCTTGGAAAAAACCGAATGTCTCCTGAAAGATAATTACAACAATCCCAAAGGTAGTTAAAATGGGGTACAACATAAGGTAGTTTTGTCCCATTTTTTCCTGCTAAAATTACTTCATTCTCGTAGTTGATTAAGACATCACCCTGATTTTGTTGGAAAAATAAATTACTAGCTTCACGAGCATCTTTCGTCAGAATAGGAGTGTTTTTATAAACTTTAGTGACGTAATCTAACGCTGTCGCTTCGTCACCTCCGGTTAGACTCACGGAACCCCAAAAAGCCAAGAATTCCCAGATAGCAATACCAGAAGTTTTTGGGTTAGCAGCAATCACTTTTACGCCATCTTTTGCTAAGTCTGCCCAAGTATTGATGCCTTTGGGATTGCCTTCGCGGGTGATGATCGCAGCAACCGATTTACTAACAATACCATTTCTCGGAGCTTTGGTTTCCCAACCCGATTTAATCAAACCTGCAAGAGCAATTTTGCTGACATCCAGAGGAAGTGCCAAATGTACTATATCTGCTTCTTGCGAACCAGCAATTACAGCCGCCGCTTGAGCGCCAGAACCCCCATAACTTTGCTCAAATGTGACGTTTTGGTTATGTTCTTGCTTCCACTTTTCTATAAATTTGGGAATTATCTGGTCATGAGCTGCTTTGGTGACAGAGAAAGAAACGAGTTTCAGCTTGACATCATTTTTGCTAGCTGAACTGCTTCCAGAGCAGGAGGCAACTGCTATACTCAAAAAAGTACTGACTAAAAACAGACTCACAAAGCTTTGCACAGTGTGTCCATTCAACCAACTTTTAATTGTCTGTTTATACGATTGTATAGTCTGCAAAGCTTTCATGGCATAAGCCTGCATTCCCTCAGTTAGGAATTTACTTAATTGTGTCAGTTGTTGCGACTTGCTCATCAGAATACACCCCTAAATCTACGGTATTTCTAGACGAATACCGTAATTAAAAGAATTATAGGATATATAGAACATTAGTTCTCATCTGGCTGCAATTTTTTTTATTAAGTCAGGATTTGATCATCAAAGTAGCAAAAGTAGAGTCTAAGCTCTGTGTTCTGCCCAACCCCAAAAAGCTGATTTATTTACAGCCTACATAGGTTATTTGTGTATAGAATTGCCACAACAATTTGTTGGTAAGAATTGGGAAAAAGCGAAAATTTTTCCCCCTTTTGTGCATAAAAGAGCAAGACCACTGCAACTTCACAGACCCAGAATCTCGGATTATGATAAATAGCAGAGATTAGGGATTTAACCAACATTAGTTGAGTTGGTGACTTAGGCAATTCTGAAAAATCGATATAATTCGTAAGACAGCTATAAGTATCTTCACTAGTTATTGCGTTGTCTACTCTACCCGTATTGTCACAACCAGCTTAGGATAGACTAAAAGCACTTTTTGCGAAAAATGGTAGAAAAAATCACAGCTGTATTTAATGGTAAAGTGTTCTATCCGGCTGAACCGATCGCACTGCCAATCAATACCCGCGTGCGAATCAGTATTGAAATTTTACCGCCAGGTGAACATGAAACGGTATCATTTCTGCAAACAGCGCGATCGCTCAACTTAGATGGGCCACCTGACTGGTCTACCAATATAGATAAATCTTTGTACACTAAGTAAACTTTCCATGCATTCTGAAGTCTTTCTTGATACATCATTTGCCATTGCCTTATCTGCACCGAGCGATCGCTTGCATGACCGAGCCTTACATCTGGCTAAAATGTTACAAGCGGCAGAAACCCGTTTGGTGACAACACAGGCGGTGATGTTGGAAATTGGCAATGCCTTATCCCAACGACCTTATCGTCAGGCGGCAATCATATTATTAAATTCTCTAGTAGCAGACTCCAAAGTTGAAATTGTTCCTCTCTCCCAGGAACTCTACGAACGTGCTTTCGAGTTATATCGGGAACGAACAGAGAAAGAATGGAGATTTGGGGATTGCGTATCTTTTATTGTGATGCAATATAGCGGAATCACTGAAGCACTAACTGCTGATGAGCATTTTCAACAAGCAGGCTTTCGAGCATTACTGCGAGAAAATTTACCTTAAAGATTGGGGATTAGGGACTGGGATTAAGTATTGAGAAAATGAATATTTTGGAGGTGGAAAGAAGTCGGGAATCAGAAAAATCTACAACTATCAGTTTGCGATCGCGATTTTATGACTATTAGACATCTACGAATAGGGATTGATTTAGTAGGGATACCTTATCTTCATTCATAAAAATCTCTACTGGTAGTTTGGAAAGTTCTATTGTTATTTCATGGAGCAAGAATTACTATCGCCACAAATTGGTGGAAACCAATAGACATAGGAGTGAAATTAAATATGCGTTATCCAGAACCTTTGTATAAATGTAGCAGTGCTACGTCTCTACATTCTTTCTCACTTTTATGTCTATTGAAAAATTTAACGAAAGGTGTTAATATATACCTCCAATTCCGTACCTAAAGTGAGAAAAGAGGGCTAATTATGATTAAAAAACCACAAAGTTGTTTATGGTTAGTGTCACACCAGCAGATAATTGTGCAAATTTTACCTGAGTAAACCCAGACGCACTGCCATCTTGATCAAAGAACAATGCACCTGTAATATTGTCATAGATAAATCGTTGATTGCTTGTCGTTGCAGATGTTCCAATTCTAAATTGACTTTTCTGAAGCGACCCTATTGATAACTCGCCACCAAAATTAGCAGCCGATACCTGAATCAATTCATTAGTCGCGTTGAAGTCATAAAGTCTATCAACACCTCCACCGTAACCATTGAAAGCAAAGGTATCAGTACCAGCTCCTCCATAGAGGCTATCATTACCAGAACCACCTGTGAGGTAGTCATTGCCATTACCACCTATGAGGGTGTTCTTACCATATGCCTGAGAGGCTGTGAGAGTATCATTACCATCGCCTCCAGAGAGGAGATTATCGCCTGATGAATAATCAACAATCAAGCGATCGTTACCTGCTCCCCCATCTATCGTATCATTGCTATCACCATAGCCCCCGCCGAGTGTATCATTGCCATTGTTGCCAATAATATTGTCATTGTAGGCTGTACTTGAGATATTTAATCGTTCGATATTCTTGTAGCTAACCCGACTTGTGCCTGCGGTAATTGTTCCAATGTTAGTAGTGGCATTGAAAGTGGTTGTAATACCCCCAGTAGCATTGCTGTAATCGACGAATAACACATCGTCACCTTTACCCCCATCGATCGTATCTTTGCCACTAGTGCCCGGGGAGAGCGTATCATTCCCACTATTGCCAACAATATTGTCATTGTAGGCTGTACCTGAGATATTTAATCCTTCGATATTCTTGTAGCTAACCCGACTTGTGCCTGCGGTAATTGCTCCAATGTTAGTAGTGGCATTGAAAGTGGTTGTAATACCCCCAGTAGCATTGCTGTAATCGACGGACAACACATCGTCACCTGTACCGCCATCGATGGTATCTTTGCCACTTGTGCCCGTGGAGAGCGTATCATTACCATTGTTGCCAACAATATTGTCATTGTAGGCTGTACCTGAGATATTTAATCGTTCGATATTCTTGTAACTAACCCCATACTTGCCCGCCTCAATCGATCCAATGGTAGTAGTAGGATTAATTGTGGTTATGATCCCCCCTGTAGCTAACGTGTAATCCACAGACAACAAATCGTCACCTTTACCCCCATCTACCGTTTGAGTCACTAAATAAGAGGGGGCAGTATCTGGAAATGTGGGGCTTAGAGAGAAGGAATCATTGCCATCGCCCCCAGAGAGGAAGTTACTGCCTGTTGAATGTTCAGCCCCCAATGTATCGTCACCAGCACCACCGTTGAGGGTGTTATTGCCTGAGGAGGAGAAATAAAGGCTGCCACCGCTGTACTCGAAAAGATAGGCAGAGATGGAGAGAGAATCATTGCCATCGTCCCCAGAGAGGAAGTTATTGCCTGTTGAATACTCAGCTCTCAAGGTATCGTTACCAGCGCCACCGTTGAGGGTATTATTGCCTGAAGAGCTAAAACTAGGACCCTCTCTATAAGTAGAAATGCCAGAAGTGGAGAGAGAATCATTGCCATCGCCCCCAAAGAGCAGGTTATTGCCGCTTTTTGGAGACTGAGCATTTAAGGTATCGTCACCAGCGCCACCATTGAGAGTGTTATTGCCTGAGGAGCTAATATTATAGGCCTCGGAAGCAGTAGGAAGGTAAGAGGTGGAGAGAGAATCATTGCCATCGCCCCCAAAGAGCAGGTTATCGCCTGTTGAACCGCTAGCGCTCAAGGTATCGTTACCAACACCACTGTTGAGGGTGTTATTGCCTGTTGATAAATCAGCATTCAAGTAATCGTCACCAATACCACCAACAAGGGAGTTCTTGCCCTCACCACTTTCTAGGGTGTCATTCCCCGCACCACCAATGAGAGTATCATTCCCTGCGCCACCTCTTAAAATGTCGTTGCCACTCAAGCCATCAATTTTGTCATTACCGCCCTGACCATTAATGACATCATCTGAGTTGTCTAAACCCACAATATTGTTGGATAGGTCATTGAGGAAAGTCACCGTGTTATTGATGCCAATGCTAGTATCAGTGGAGTTGGCATCGAGGACATTAAAACTGTCCGTGATGCTAGTTTGCCCATCAAACAGGATATTACCGATAGCTGATGTTGCTCCAGAAGCTTTCAGGTTCTCCAAGTTTTCTAATTTGAAGTTTTGCAGGATGACTATGGTGGCATCAGCCTTACCTTCGGCATCAGTCTTACCTTCAAAGCTGATTTCCAGATTGTTGCCATTCTGGGTGAGCAGCAGATTTTGGGCAGTGAAGCCATACCCCCGGAAATTTAGAGTGTCCACTTCGGCAATGACTGCTGCTGTCGGGTTTATTCCTTTACCTACGCCACCAAAATCGGTGATGATATAATTGTTGTAGGAATAGTAGACAAATTCATCCTTGCCGCCTCCACCAGTCAAGGTGTCGTTGCCACCGCTACCATCTATGGTATCATTGCCTGCTTTACCGTTAATCGTGTCCGAGTCACTACCACCCATTAAGGTATCATTACCGTTGGTTCCAATGATATTTGTCATAACTTTTACCTGACTAAATCGATTTTTTCAGTAACTTCAGTTCTCAGCCTTGAGTTGAGTGCTGTTTTCAGGCACAAAAACTCACCGAAATTTGATGTTTTCGGCATACTTTCTACGTCAACTTTGAGGTTCAACAAATTTCTCGAAGATTCACCTTATTCCAAGACTTGTACGTAGCACTGAATCTAACTATCTTAAACATCTAAGTCTTGAGCACTGTACAAATTCATGAAGGTGTGTGTATCAGGATAATTGGTCATTTCAGGCTAAATTAATCATCCTTATCCACTAGAAATCATTAAACAAGGATCGAAAAATTCAGCTTGAATGCCTAAAACCCATCCTTCATGTTTGGTTTTTGCCAGCGCCTAAGTCCTACTAGAAGAGAAAATGGTTAACAGTTAACTGTTGACGGTAAAGAGATTTTTATACTCTCCTTATGGGCTATTCTGTGTGGATGTCTAGCTTGAAAATAGATAATATCTGAATAATCTCGCAATAACTACACAGTAAATATATTACTTAGATATCCATGCGGAAATAGTCATCTTTGCATACTCTTCACATTTGACAAATGACAAACTAAAAAATGAGGATAAATGATGGATGCTTTGGTCAATCAACATCAGGAACTTTGCACTGTACTTGAGTCTCATGCTCTTACAGGACTTACGCACGGGTTATGAAAGAACAAACCACAGAGACACAGAGTACACGGAGGAATGAGAGTTTGAAAGGTTTTTTGCGTAAGTCCTATCTTAAATACTGATTAGACGGCCAGGGATTCCCCAGTCCCCAATTAAAACCCTTATTGTTTCGTTACAATCGGCATGTGCATTAGGCATTCAAGAGTTATCAGCCATGAAATTGATTTCCGATCCACCGATTCCTGTAAAAATTCAAAAGATGAAGGAACGCGTGCGGTGGATGCATCCAAGTTTTGTGCAACGGGGAATTGACCAAACCAGCATGGTTATTGACGATCGCAAACAGGATAATCCAGAATTTTCCTTTATGGTTATCGGTGATTCCGGCACCAAATCCCATTCTCAACACCACCCCCAACGAAAAGTTGCCGAACTGATGCTGACTCACCGCGATGATTGCAGTTTTGTTTTGCACACAGGCGATGTAATCTATGTGGTGGGTTCCCAAGAGTATTATTCAACAAACTTTATTGAGCCTTACCGGGAATTTCTTGTTGGTGGCGACAACCCGAAAGGCATTCCCTATGACCGCATGGTATTTAATCTGCCATTCTTGCCAGTACTCGGTAATCATGATTATTACGATGTGCCGTTGATGTATCGTTTATTTACTGGAACAACATCTTCATTACGTCGCCTGTTGCGCTACAAAGATATCGAGATTGGCTGGCATGGATCATATCAAGGTAATGCCTATGCACGGGCGTTTTTGGACTATACAGGGGCGATCGCTTCCCCACAAGAGTTAGAACGTCATTTAGATCAACACTATACTGCTAAGACTGACACAGGGCGCTGTTTGCGTTACGAACCTGGAAATTTTACCCGTTTACCCAATCGCTATTACACCTTTCGTTACGGCGGGATTGACTTTTTCGCACTGGATTCCAACACCTTTAATACACCATCACCCTTACCTACAACTCAAGAGGGAGAAATTTACCGCCGCCAATTGCAAAAGCGTCGCCAGGAAATAGATCAAGAAGAATTGCAGATTTTGGAAATATGCAATCGCCTCAACCCAGATAAACCCACCGAAGCAGAACAACTCGATGAACTTAGCGCCAAACTAGACCAAATAAACGAGATAAAAATTGATATTGAAAAACAATTGACATCTGATGAAATGCCTGCGATCGACTTTGAACAACTTGAATGGTTGCGAAGCAGACTAATTGAATCTTGGAACACCTCCGAGGTGCGCGGACGTGTAATCTTTTTCCACCATCCGCCCTATGTCACAGAAGCTACCAAGTGGGATCAGGCACAAACCTTGGCGGTTCGCCACCGCTTGCGCTGGGTATTTGAACAAGTGGCACAAACTCTTGGTTCTCTAATTAAAGAACGTCCCATCGTCGATTTAATTTTAAATGGTCACGCTCACTGTTTGGAGCATCTTTGCACAACTGATACCGGATTTGCTGACTCCCACATTAACTGCATTATCTCTGGTGGTAGTGGTCATCGTCCTCGCTATCAACGGCGAAGGGGGACTGAATTGATGGAGACTTTTACCGAAATTGCGGGTAAACCCACTCGGAAAGTTGCTGATTCAATGCTTTTTGTGGGTCGTCACGACTACAATTACCAGAACCGCTTGCCTTACTCATGTGTGCGGATTGATGTTCTGGATGGTAGTCCACCCAAGTTTATCATCAGACCGTTGGTTACTGAACGTATTAGAGATCAGTGGTATAACCGCGAACTTGAACCTTTTGTGATTTAAACAGAATGCGATCGCTGAGTGTCTACTTAGTGTCGTAAGCTGAAAAACAGTATCTACCAGCAATCATATTTTCTCTGTGTCACGCCAGTTGCTTCAAGTCGGGAAACCCGCCCAACGCACTGGCTTCTCTGCGCCTCTGCGGTAGCTTGCGGCAAGCCCTGTTGTGGTACTTGTTGCCACCACCTCTGCCATGATGAACAGAAGTCGTCTACATCATAGAATATCTGGATGATATCGAGGCGAGATACAATAGTGGACACAGCCAAGACCCTCATTTTTATTTTAGATATTCTTAGTCTTGGCATTTTTTTGTGACTTTTTTGCTGATTCTCAATCAATCGTAGCGATCGCCCATATTTAGCTCGTAAAAATACCTTTACCAAACAAAACTTACGCACGAGTTACGGAATAACGAACCGCAGAGGCGCAGAGGCCACGGAGAAATCAGAGTTTGAGGGATATTATGCGTAAGTCCTACCAAATTTTAGAGACACTCTGATCTAGCCTTGCACAATTATCTGAAGTCATGGTTTTTGCAAGCGTTTATATCCTAATCTTGAATAGAGTTTTGATAATTTCAGATTATGGCAGGACACAGTAAATGGGCAAATATTAAGCGCCAAAAAGCTGTAGTAGATGCAAAAAAGGGAAAAACCTTTACTCAGTTATCCAGGGCGATTATCGTTGCTGCTAGAAGCGGCGTACCAGATCCGGCGCTGAATTTTCAACTTCGCACAGCAATTGACAAGGCAAAGGCTGCGAGTATCCCCAATGATAATATTGAACGAGCGATCGCTAAAGGTGCAGGTACTTTTGGCGGGGATAATGCTACCTTTGAAGCGATTCGCTACGAAGGTTATGGCCCTGGTGGTGTAGCGATTTTAATCGAAGCCCTCACAGATAATCGCAATCGTACTGCTGCTGACTTGCGTGTAGCTTTTAGTAAAAATGGTGGCAATCTTGGTGAAACAGGTTGTGTTAGCTGGATGTTTGACCAAAAAGGCGTTTGTATGGTGCAGGGTGTGATTGACGAAGAACAGCTTTTAGAAGCATCTCTTGAAGGCGGTGCTGAGTCTTATGAGATGACTGAAGATGATATGGCGGAAATATTTACTGACATTGCAAATTTAGAAACCCTTAGCCAGACTCTCAAAGATCAACGCTTTCAGGTGACTGATGCCGAATTGCGCTGGATTCCCAGTAATAGTGCAGAAGTTACTGATCCGGATCAGGCGCGATCGCTTTTCAAGTTAATTGATACTTTAGAAGGCTTGGATGACGTGCAAAATGTCACAGCTAACTTTGAAATATCAGAAGAATTAATGGCTCTGAGCATTTCTTAATCAAAATTCACACAGGCATCATAGTCAAATAGCAGTTATTTGGATGAGGTTGAAAATGTTACACAAAGACGGGATATGTTATTTATGAGAAAGGCGATGTCTACGACGGGCTATGCCTACGCAAATCTGAGGTAATTAAAACTAATTGATATATCTTGTTTTATATCAAGTCCGGTTAATCACTTATAATTAGCGCATCTGTGCAAAAATCCCAAAAGCCTCTTTCACCGGACACGATATTAGAACTCGCTTGTGTGAAACTGATTTTCATAATTAGACTCTTCAGTACCAAGTAGCTTGTCCCAGAACGTGAAGTACAATCCGTAATGCACCATGTACTTGCGATGATGTATTGAATGATGCATACATCCAATGAACCATTTTCCTAACCCTGAAGAATATAAACCAAGAGAACCAGAATGAGTGATTAGTCAATTTAAATTTTCCTCTTTTTAGTCGAGATAATCTTTTTAAGAATCCATCTTGCTTTTGCCTTACCCAAAGGGCAGATAAATTATTTGTCATCTTTACAAAAAACTGGGATGTTCCCTGTTACATCTAACTTGGAAATGGCAAATTATTTTATGGCAACGAGTATCATACAGCAAGGTATTTATTTAAAGTCATCTATCTTCAAATAGAGATAATTAAAAAATCACACAAAATATTCACACAAATTACAAACTAATGACATATCGCTAGTAGATAGTTAGGCGATTGGTTATTTGATGAGGAGTTTCAAATGAATAAGTTCGCTAAAGCCTTACTTTTGGCTCTAATGGTTGTTGCCCCTGTAGCCGTTTCTGCATCCACTACTCAAGCCAAAACTACTTCTAGCCCGACTACAACTTACGCAACTGCTAAAGTTGCCAAATCCAAGACTGCAAAACGGAAGCATCATAAACACCACCATCACGGCAAAGCTGTTAGAAGTAAATCCTTAGTTAAACAATCCGCACTTAAAAAACACGTTATTCCAACAAGTACAACTACGCCACCCGTAGCTACACCAACCACCCCAAATAACTAATTCAGGACTTACACATTGAAAACGTAAAACCTCGATCCTCTTTCAAAAGAGGGGATATTAAAAGTATCCTTTAAAAGTGAGTTGGGGAGTCTATTATGTGTAAACTTTCTAAGTATTGATAGAAGGAAATAACTGTCTATCGACTCATTTTTTGCAAAGCTACCAAACGTTTCCTTGATATATCCTTAATAATGAGATGACGTAGGCTATAGACCGTTATTCATGAGTATATTACTACTCAAATATTACTTCTATAGTTGCTGTCAACTTTCATATTTTGTAGTAGTTATATAACAAGTTTATTTTCTACTACTTTCTAACGACATACCATACAATTCATACCTGCTGTGATCCACAGCAGGTTTTTTTAATTAATAAATTTTTTAAAAATAATAGAATAGCCCTTATTAAGTCCAAAAATTAATTCTTGCTAATTGCCTAAAAAGCTTTATCGTTTTTTCTCTGTAGACTAATAATTTTTCAGATGTATATAGATACTAATATCGGCGAAAATCTCCATAAAAACTTCATATAAATAACAAGAAAACGACATGTGTCTTTGTCATATTTAATTCATGGGTTCACTACAGAAATGAAATCAAGGAAATCACATGAACAAGTTTGCTAAAAGTTTAGTTATAGCTTTAGTACTTGCTACTCCCATAGCCATTGCTGCACCAATGTTTCAAGCTACACCAGCTTCAGCGGCTGTTAGGCATCATTATAGACATCATCACAGAAGACATCACATTTACAAACATAAGTAATAATCTCCTGCTGTCAAACACAGCATATTTAATGATTAGTTACCCTTACTAGTAATAGTTGGTAGTAGCTCTGCAACAAAATTTATACTTTATTTATCTGCCAAATAAGTAAAGCTGTGTTACCTCGCTGTTGTCCTCAGTCATCAGCGGGGTTTTTCAATGTTTGCTTGCTGATCAGGACGCGATCGCGTCAAAATAAGAGTTAAGACGCTGTAACCTAACTTAACAATGGCCCTAACGCAGCTTAAGCAAATTTCCCCTCAACCAACACCGCCAAATGAGCGGGGATATGAATATGATTTGGTAATTGTCGGCGGTGGGATTATTGGGTTAACTCTAGCCTCTGCTTTAAAAGATTCTGGCTTGAGTATCTTGCTGATTGAGGCGAAAGTCGCATCAGCGGCGGTAGCTAAGGGACAAGCCTATGCAGTTCATATGCTTTCGGCGCTAATTTATCAAGGAATTGGAATTTGGGACAAAATGTTGCCTCAAATAGCCAAATATTGCCGAGTTCGTCTTTCTGATGCCGATTCTGCCAATGTGGTGGAATTTATTACAGATGATATAGGTATACCAGAGTTGGGTTATGTGGCGGAACACCAAGCGCTGTTGCAGCCTTTGCAGGAGTTTGTCCAAAATTGTCCAAATGTGACTTATCTGTGTCCGGCTGAAGTGGTAAATACACAGTACCAAAAGGATATAGTAGCGATAGATATTAAAGTTGCCGATCAGCTACAGACAGTCAAGAGCAAATTACTGATAGCAGCAGATGGGGCGCGATCGCCGATTCGTCAAGCTGCTGGGATCAAAACTCTAGGCTGGAAATATTGGCAGTCTTGCATAGTTGCATTTGTTAAACCAGAAAAACCGCACAACAACACCGCTTACGAAAGATTTTGGTCTAGCGGTCCCTTTGCGATTTTACCTTTACCGGGGAACCGTTGCCGCATTGTCTGGACAGCCCCCCACGAAGAAGCAAAAGCTTTATGTGCTTTAGATGATGAGCAATTTTTGGTAGAACTCACCCGTCGCTATGGCAATCAGATGGGGAAATTGGAATTACTAGGCGATCGCTTTGTATTTCAGGTACAACTCATGCAAAGCGATCGTTATGTTCTCCCCCGACTAGCATTAATTGGTGATGCGGCGCACAATTGCCATCCTGTCGGCGGACAAGGTTTAAATCTGGGGATTAGGGATGCAGCGGCTTTGGCGCAAGTAATCCAAGCAGCGCACCAAGCGGGTAAAGATATTGGCGATATTCAGATTCTTAAAGGTTATGAACGCTGGCGCCAGCTGGAAAATTTGACGATTTTAGGTTTCACCGATTTGTTAGATCGGATGTTTTCTAATAATTTCTTACCTGTGGTGGTGGTTCGTCGCCTGGGTTTATGGTTTTTGCAGCGAGTACCTGTATTAAGGGTGTTTATGCTGAAGTTAATGATTGGCTTGAAGGGGCGGACTCCAGAATTGGCAAAAGATAAACGCTACACTACAGCAGCTTGAAAAATCTGGTTTGGGGTGAGATTCAATTCGGGAAAAGTTTGGGAAACAATGCGATCGCTATCTCGATACTTACTGATCTGATATTCCCCATCAACTAAGTTACAAACGGTGATTGTCGGTTGTTTGGGGTTACCGATAAAATTACGTCCACCCAAGGCAGCATAATCGACAATCCAGTATTCTGGGATACCCATCTCTTCATACTCAGCATATTTTAAATAGTAATCGTCTCGCCAGTTGGTTGATACAACCTCAATCGCCAAAGGTATCGATGCACCTAAACTAACGGTAGATTCTTTTTTCCATAATTTTTCGTTTGCCAGATTTGCACGGTTTAGCACCAACACATCTGGGATGTAACCAGAATCTTTTTCAGGAGGTCTAACTATAACTTGGTTGGGCATGAAGTAGGGCAATCCTAGACGTTTGATTTCAACAGGAATTTCGATACCTAAAAAACCTTTAACTTCTTCGTGTTCCCCTACTGGTTGCGCCATCTCAACAATTTCTCCTTTATGTAGTTCGTAGCGGACTCGTCGATTTTCGGGTAGCCAATCGACAAATTCCTCAAAGGTTACTAGCTTGGGTATGGCTTGAGTCATGACTTTTGAGAATTACTGATGATAGAAATATTATCTCTAATCTAGGAGACTGCGGATAGCTTTTCCACCACGGTTTAGAGCCAGGGTATAAATCGTCCTAGTTTTCACATATTTGTGTCTGAATAATTCCTGTATTGTGTGGATGTCATAGCCATTTTGCAGTAAATTGGTAGCGAAACTCTGGCGAAATGTATGACAACCCACCTTTTTTTGAATACCAGCTTGATGAAGCGCTTGTTTTAATGCTTTTTGTCTTCTACTTTCATGGCTGCTTTATGTTCCCACCTTAAGGGAAAAGGGCATTCTATGTAAAGATTAGCAACGTTGATATCAAACAGCCACTAAACAGATGATTCAACAAAAATCCCCTATATTCCCTCATGGGCTAAGGCAAATCGGAGGCATCGTTGTTTTAGCGATCGCCTACTATGAAATGGCTGAAATTTCACGTCATCTTGCCTCCACACCGAACAATGTGACTCCAGTTTGGCCCCCAGATGGAATTGCTGCTGGGGCTGTTCTGTTGTTTGGTAACTGGATCGGGTACGGTGTTTTGTTGGGTTCATTTTTCGCTAACTTCTGGGCGTTCCGAGATCCAACAAGTTTATTATCCCTGGTGATTTCAACGCTGCCAGTTCTCTTCATTGCGATCGGAACAACCTTGGGGACTATCTTGGGTGCCTTCCTGCTGCGGAAAACTACCAACCTTCGCTATCCCTTAGAACGTGTCACCGACGTGTTCAAATTTTTGCTCTTAACCGGCATGGTGGGGCCAAGCATCAATGCAACTGTTGGAGTGGCTTGCTTGGCGTTGAGTAGTAAAGTTCCCTGGACAGCGTATGGGACAGTTTGGTTAACCTGGTGGATTTCTAATGTTTCGGGGATTTTTATCGTCACCCCGATTCTGCTTAGTTGGGGGCAATTCACTCAAAAAAAACGACATTCAATCTGGCAATGGTTATTCCTCAGTTCAACCTCAAAGGATTCTGAAAATCTCCTTCATATTCACCACTCAAGAGCAAACTCACGCCCTTTAAAATTCTGGTTAATCCTAGTAGAGCCATTTATCCTGATGGGGTTGGTCATTCTCATCAGCAAAGTTGCTTTTGGTGAGGGATATCACCTGGAGTATATGTTGATTCCGATGTTGATCTGGTCTGCCTTTCGACTGGGGCAACCGAGTACAATGCTGTTAACTTTTATTGTGGCTGCGATCGCTGTGATCGCAACTGTCAATGGCAAAGGTAGTTTTGTGACTAAGGATCTCGACCAATCTTTGATCCAACTGCAATCGTTTATCGGCGTGATTACACTCACCATTCTTGTGCTAACAGCGACGATCGCAGAACGAACACAAGCAGAAACCAAGCTGCGTTTAGCTTTTGCCGAATTAGCCAGAACCAATGAAACTCTGGAAGTTCGAGTTCAGCAGAGAACTGAAGAATTGAATGAAAAGAATACGACTCTGAAGCAAACTCTACAAACGCTTAAACAGACTCAATTACAGATGCTTCACAGTGAAAAAATGTCTGCATTGGGACAGATGGTCGCAGGAGTTGCCCATGAAATCAATAACCCGGTTAATTTCATTAATGGCAACTTAATTTATCTTTCTGAGTATATCCAAAATCTGCTGACAGCATTGCAAGCTTACCAACAGCACTATCCAAATCCACCTCTTGCCCTGCACGCAGAATTAGATAAACTTGAACTGGACTTTTTACAAGAAGATATTACCAAGATTCTTGAGTCCATGAAAATCGGTACCGAGCGGATTTCTACTATTGTATTATCCCTGCGGAACTTCTCGCGCTTGGATGAAGCAGGATTGAAAGCGGTAGACATTCATCAAGGGATTGATAGTACCTTGGTGATTTTGCAACATCAATTGCAATCGACAGCCAATCGTCCCCAGATCCAGGTTATTAAAGAGTATGCTCAGTTACCACTGATTGAATGTGATGCTGGCTCCCTTAATCAAGTGTTTATGAATCTTTTAAGCAATGCTGTAGATGCATTAGAAGAATCTAATCAGGGGCGTTCGTTCCAAGACATTTTAGCTAACCCCAATAACATCTGGATTCAGACTCGTCAAATCGATACAAATCAAGTGATGATTATGATTTCTGACAATGGAATAGGCATTCCAAAAGAGATTTGCTCTAAACTATTTGATCCTTTCTTCACCACTAAGCCCGTTGGCAAAGGCACTGGTTTGGGTTTGTTTATGAGCTATCAAATTGTGACCCAGAAGCATGGTGGTAATCTTTGGTGTGATTCCACACTGGGCCAAGGCACAAAGTTTGGAATTGAGATTCCTCTAAAAGCTAAGAGGATTGCGTAAGCAAAATTTAGATAATTTCGAGAAGCGATGCCTGCGGCGGTAAACTACGCATTTGCTACTTCGGCGACTCCATTTGCTATTTCGGCGACTCCATTTGCTATTTCGGCGACTCCATTTGTTACTTCGGCGACTCCATTTGTTACTTCGGCGACTCCATTTGCTACTTCGGCGACTCCATTTGTTACTTCGGCGACTCCATTTGCTATATCGGCGACTCCATTTGTTACTTCGGCGACTCCATTTGCTATATCGGCGACTCCATTTGCTACTTCGGCGACTCCATTTGCTATATCGGCGACTCCATTTGCTACTTTGGCGACTCCATTTGCTATTCCTGAGACATTAGCAATTTGTGATGTCTACAATAAAAAGCAAACACCAAGCTAGAGAATTAGGCGCTTTCATCAGGAAAACAAATGGTAATAACAGCAATCAATCCTTATCTTGATGGTAACTTTGCACCAATCCATCAAGAAATTACCACTGACACCTTGCAAATAGTAGGTGAACTACCAGCGGATTTATCGGGGATATTTGTCCGCAATGGTGCTAATCCACAGTGGAAGCCAATTGGTCA
This sequence comes from Nostoc sp., assembly GCF_036917395.1. Lineage (GTDB taxonomy): Bacteria > Cyanobacteriota > Cyanobacteriia > Cyanobacteriales > Nostocaceae > Nostoc. Next base: position 96,792 of record NZ_JBALDI010000042.1, on the reverse strand, counting down.
GTATCACTGGTTTGATGGAGATGGGATGTTGCATGGTCTGCGAATTCACAATCGCAAAGCAATTTATTGCAATCGCTACGTTCAAACCAAAGGATGGAAAATAGAGCAAGCAGAGGGAAAGGCCATCTGGTCTGGTTTGATGGAACCACCGCAAATGGATAATCCTTATGGGCCATATAAAAACGCTGCTAATACAGCTATGGTTTGGCACGCGGGTCAACTATTAGCATTATGGGAAGGAGGAGCGCCTTATGCTATTAAGCTGCCTGAGTTAGAGACAATTGGGGAGTACACCTACAATGGTAAGCTAGCTTCTGCCTTTACTGCCCATCCTAAAGTAGACCCAGTTACGGGCGAGATGATGTTTTTTGGTTACTCTCCATTCACACCGCCTTACTTACAATATGGCGTGGTTTCAGCAGCAGGCAAGTTGTTACGGACTGAGCCAATTGACTTGCCAATAGGAGTGATGATGCATGATTTTGCAATCAGCGAAAACTATACAATTTTTATGGATCTGCCCCTGACTTTTAATCCACAACGGGCACAACGAGGAGAACCTCTGCTATTATTCGAGAGCGATCGCCCCAGTCGCTTTGGCATCTTACCACGTCATGGAAATAATGGTGATGTTCGTTGGTTCGAGAGTTCAGCTTGTTTTGTACCTCATACTCTCAATGCTTACGAAGAAGGAGAAGAGATAGTCTTAAGCGGTTGTCGAATGAAGAACTCAGGACTTCTAGAACCAGTCCAAAGCTTTGATGAACAAGAAGGAGTTGACAGACCTCTATACGAGTGGCGATTCAATCTCAAAACTGGTTTTGTTAAAGAAACAATGTTAGATAATGTACCCATTGAATTTCCCCGTATCAATGAACAGCTACTAGGGAGAAAAACACGATACGGCTACACTGCAAGAGTCGCTAATAATCCAATTCTCTTGTTTGATGCGCTGATCAAGTACGATTTTAATCGTGGTAAATCCGAAACATTAGAATTCGGAGTTGGGCGTTATGGCGGAGATATCGTTTTTGTACCACGTCCTCACGCGACAACAGAGGATGATGGCTGGCTCCTAACTTTAGTTCATGATGAGGGTTCAGAAACTTCTGAGTTAATCGTAGTAAATGCCCAAGATATCACGTCCGGGCCTATAGCGCAGGTAATAATTCCCCAGCGAGTCCCCTATGGATTCCATGCTGCTTGGATTGATGAAGCGCAATTCTAAACTTGAGCAAAAATAACGTTAGTGGTTGATGTGAGTTGGTGAGCCAACGCGCCCTTGGTGGTTCCCCCCACTGTAGCGACTGGCATTAGTGTTAGAGTAATCCAAGTAATAAAAATGCCCAATTGTCATTGCGGGAGCCTTCGCGGTAGCGTCTTGTAGAGAAGCGGAATGTTCGCCTTTGGCGTTCCCGTAGGGTAGCAATCTCTGAGTCTTTGTGATTGCTTTGCTCCACTGCGTTGCGTACCCTACGGGAAGGCATTGTTGTCAACTTACACAGGACTTACGCACAGCTAACGGAAAATCGAACCACAGAGGCGCAGAGGTCACAGAGAAATGAGAGTTTGAGAGATATTTTGCGTAAGTCCTATTACAGTTCAAATGCATGATGCACAGGCGTTTTACCCCCCTTAATCCCCCCTTAGAAAGGGGGGAAACAGGAAATTTAGTTCCCTCCCCTTTCTAAGGGGAGGGTTAGGGTGGGGTGACGCGGATCATGATGGGAAGCCAGAGAACTGAATATTACGTCTTGACAAGGGTTTCACGTTAAGTTGACACCTATGACGGGAAGGCTTTGCCTACGCAATGACAGACTTTGGATCATTTATTGGAAGACTTTTAGCGTAGGAGCGTCACCCGAAGGGTAGTGCTTCTCTCATCAGATAGATGTAATAGTATCTAATATGTGCTATTTACACAATACTGCTAACTGTAGGATTGAAAATTAGGATTTTTCTACATAAAATTAAAAATCTAAAATTAAAAATTGGTAACACTGATGGTTAGGAGTGCTAGAGTTTCAAGAAATTCACCGGAACTTTTCAGCGGGTATTCATGCTGAAGAAACTACAGAAAAAGCAAATTTCGATAATTGCGGGTGCAGCACTGTTTGCCTTTTTAGCTGGGGCAATGGTATCAGCACCTGAGATTGGCAAATCTCTGGGGAAATGGCTCAAACTGAGTCAGAATCAAGCAGGGCAAACATCAGAGGGTAGCATTGCCCAATCAGCCGTCTTTCCACTGATCTCACAATCCCTGCCAGAACGGGCGGCAAAACTAGCAGCGATCGCCGGGCAATCGCGATCGCCAGACCGAAATCGCGCTCGTTATCTTTTAGCGAGTGATTACATTGAAAGAACCCAAGCTAAAAAAGCGCTGGTTTTACTGGAAGGATTAGATAAAGACTATCCCCTTCTCGCGCCCTACATTTTGCTCAAACAAGCTCAGGCACAGGATATCCTGGGCGAAGACGGCAAAGCCTCGGATCTGAGGCGAAGTGTGCTGAAACAGTATCCCAATGAAGCGGCCACGGTGAAAGCGCTATATTTGATTGCCCAACCGAAGCAACAAGAAATTGCGATCGCTCAATTTCCTTCCAATCCTCTGACTTGGGAAATTATCCGCAAACGCTTGCAAGATAATCCCAATCAGCCACAATTACAATTAATTTTGGCTAAATATGCCTATGACCAACCAGGCATAGTAGGCGTTTTAGATCAGCTAGTAAAACAGCCTACCCTCAAACCCGAAGAGTGGGAACTAATTGGTACAAGCTATTGGGAAAATAGTCAATTTCTGAAAGCCGCGAATGCTTATGCCAAAGCACCCAAAACATCGCGCAACCTTTACCGCACTGCACGGGGGTTACAGGTAGGAGGCAAAGATAAAGAAAAAGCGCTCGCCACCTATAAGCAACTAGTGCAGCAATTTCCAAATACTGAGGAAACTGGGACTGCACTACTGCGGTTAGCGGAAACCGCAAAAACTCCTAAAGACGGCTTACCCTATCTTGAGCAGGTAATTAGTAAATTTCCGAAACAAGCTAGTACTGCACTGGCACAAAAAGCCAAAACTCTCCAAACCCTTAAGGATCAAAAGTCAGCTAGCCAGGCTTGGCAATTACTCATAGCCAAATACGGAAATTCTGATGAAGCCGCAGAGTATCGCTGGAAAATCGCCCAAGATAAAGCCAATACCAAAGATTATGTCGGTGCTTGGCAATGGGCAGAACCAATTGTCACCAATAATCCCAATAGTATTTTGGCTCCAAGAGCAGGCTTTTGGGTAGGTAAATGGGCAGCTTTACTAGGGAAACAGCAGGAATCTCAAACTGCTTATCAGTATGTAATTAGCCAGTTTCCCTACTCTTACTATGCATGGCGAGCAGCGACGATGCTGGGGCTAAATGTTGGCAACTTTGACAACGTGCGCGTCATGAACCCGGAAGTAATCGCACAAGAGCGTCCATTACCGCCTGCTGGTTCTGAGACTTTCAAAGAATTATATCTGCTAGGTCAAGACCGTGATGCCTGGTTACAATGGCAAACAGAATTTCAGAATAAAATTCAGCCAACGGTAGCAGAGCAATTTACTGAAGGGTTGATCCGGCAGGCAAAGGGAGAAAATCTGATTGGAATTGATAAAATTTCTAAATTGGAAGACCGAGAAACACCAGCTGAACTTGCCCAATATCAGACTCTGAGTAAACAAATCACCTACTGGCAAGCGCGTTATCCGTTTCCCTATCAACGAGAGATTGAAAAGTGGTCTATTGAGCGTAAACTCAATCCTCTGCTAGTCACCGCTCTCATCCGTCAAGAGTCGCGGTTTGAGCCAAAAATCAAATCCGTCGCTAACGCTACTGGCTTAATGCAGTTGTTGCCGAGTACAGCTAAATGGATCGCCCCACAAATTAAGTTGGATGTCAAAACAACAATAAACCTCGAAAATCCCAACGACAATATCATGCTGGGTACATGGTATTTGGATCATACCCATCAGCAATATAACAATAACTCCTTGCTGGCGATCGCCAGTTACAATGCTGGCCCCGGCAATGTCTCCAAATGGCTACAAACTCTAACTACAAAAGATCCAGATGAGTTTGTTGAAGAAATTCCCTTTGATGAAACCAAAAATTATGTGCGTCAAGTATTTGGCAACTATTGGAATTATTTGAGACTTTACAATCCTGAGATTTCTGGCATTGTCGCAAAGTACTCGACTACACACCCAAAATTGCCGGCGCAGTGATTCTACCCAATCGGGTAGAAATGAGCAAGCAGGGAGTAGAGGAGCAGGGAAAGCACATATACAATTTTACGTGAGTTCCATGAACCTCTCCCTGCCTTGAATTAAAGTTCAAACCTGTCCCTCTCGCCCGTCGGAGAGGGACAGGTTTTGTGTTGTAAAACCTCTTAAAGGTCTTTTTATTCAACTAATTAGTGGATACCAGCTGAATTGTCTAACTCACGGATAGTTAGGTGGGGCAATCGCTGTTTTTTGTGTTCAGAGGGTGAGGCGATCGCCTATTTCACAGCCAACAGGTTGAGTTTAGTGCGCTTGTAGGCATTAATATAACTTAATCTATTAAATTTTACTTTTTTTGCACCCTTCTTAATTTTTGTGCCCCAATGGAGTTAACTTCAAAAGAATTTAAGTCAGAACTGATATTAGAAGTCCAAGCCTGCCTGCAATTGGCAGTTCCTCTGGTAATTACTCAAATATTAGAAGCGGGCATTCCTTTGTTGGATGGGGTGATGATGGGCTTACTTAACAGCCAAGCTTTAGCTGCGGGTGCTTTAGGCGCTGTTACCTTTTCTACTGTAGCTTCCGTTTGTCGTTCTATTCTTTCAGCCGCGGGTGTAAATGTCGCAAATGCTTTTGGTGCAGGAAAAATAGACCAAGTTAGCCGTGCTACCGGTCAAGGAATTTGGTTAGCTGTGACGATGTGCTTACCTGTGATGTTTATCATTTGGCACTTTGACTATATCTTACTGCTGACTGGTCAAGAAGAAGGCAATGTATTATTGGCTCAAACATATTTGCGGTCTATTGTTTGGGGTTTTCCTGCTGCGCTCGGTTTCTGTATTTTAAAAGAAGTTAGCTCTGCTCTGAATCGCCCCCAGTTCCTAACAGTAATTACGGTAGCTGGACTATTATTGAATGCGGCTGCAAATTACGTCCTAATGTTCGGTAAATTTGGTTTACCAGTCCTTGGTTTAGCTGGTATCGGTTGGGCAAGCACACTCATTTTTTGGCTGAATTTTATCGCCGCCGTTGCCTGGGTTTGCTTCGACAACTACTTTAAAGACTACCAGCTTGATAGCGCTCTGCATCAGTTTGATAAAGATATGTTTGTAGATATCTTCCAAACTGGATGGTTCTTGGGGTTGCAGTATGGAGCAGAAATTGGAGTCTTCACTGCCACTGCTTTATTTATGGGGTGGTTTGGGACAGAGACGTTAGCAGCCCATGAAATTACCGTTGAGACAGAAAGTTTTGTCGAAACCGTATCTATAGGTATTTCCTATGCCATCACGATGAGAGTAGGACAGCTGAGGGGAGAAAATGATCTCAAGGGTGCAAGCAGAGCAGGATTTGTCTGCATTGCGCTTGTTAGTCCCATTGTGAGCATCGTGGCACTAATTTTTTTGCTGTTTCCCAACTATATTGTGGCAATGTATTTGGACACCAGTAATTTGGATAATGTCGAGATAGTTAAAACGGCAACTTCTTTTTTAGCTGTGGGGGCATTAGTTCAGATATTTTATTCTATTCAGACTATTGCTGCTGCTGCGTTGATCGGGTTGAAGGATACCAAAGTACCAGTATTAATTACTATGTTTGCTTACTGGGGTATTGGTCTAAGTGGGGGCTATTTGATGGCATTCACTTTAGGTTGGGGTGCTATTGGTTTATGGTTAGGTTTAGCATTAGGGTTATTCATGGGTGCAGTGCTTTTAACTTGGCGTTTTTATCTTTTGACTTCCGATATAAGTCTGGTTGAACAGCCCTAAAAACTTCAACTTTTGTACCTTTACCATGCGGATTTTAGGATTGCTATAAGTAAGTTGGCGCTAATATTTCAAGCTTTAAATGTAGGGTGTGTTAGCCTACCGTGTAATACCAATTCTGTATGAAGATGCGCCAAACTACGTCAAACTTATATAGCAGTCCTAAATCATTCGTGAAAAGTTTGAAACCTCGTTTCCAGCCTCTGGCTGGAAATGCTGTTCATTGTGGCTCTGCCTTCCTTACTCGCGGCAGAGCCTAAGAATAGGCATTCCCAGTCGGAGACTCTTAACGAGACATAGGTAGGACTTACGCAAAAAACCTCTCAAACTCTCATTCCTCCGTGTACTCTGTGTCTCTGTGGTTTGTTCTTTCATAACCCGTGCGTAAGTCCTGATAGGATTGCTATATATGGGTGCAATTAGTTCATAAATTATTGATAATTAACAAATTTAACCATTCATTGAGTTCCTGTATTAACCACTCCAGTTCTGCCTCAGTGAAATGAGTATATCTATTAAGAGAATAAATGGTAGAACCAGCAGTAATCCGCAACAAAGGCTGATTATTTAAAGGATTTGAATTTGATTTGATAATTTTCGATACAGATATATTTTTCCGTAATGCTGGAGGAGCAACAAGCCATTTAATTCCTAGAAAATCATGCATCACTACTAACTGATGAGAGTCAATTTTCACATGAGTGCGTTTGCATAGTCCCCAAAGAAAGGCAAATAAAAGAAAAGCGATCGCACTACCTTGGATGCAAAAGCCAATTATATTTATTGGTGGAGAACTTCTTAGCGGCTCAATCGTCAAAACATTAAAGCCCAATGCCAAAGGTGTGATCAAGGAGATAAGCATAATTAAGCCAATGCTAAATCCTTTAGGTGGCAAGATGATTTCTAGACTTTTAGAGGTTTTGATTAAGTGAATTTTACTCCCAAGCGGTTTTTTTAATGCAAGCGTTGCCTGTTTTCTAAAACGGGGTTTTTCTAATGCTTGCATTGCTACTTCTGTTGTAGAAAATCTCTGGTCTAAACTTGGCTCAGTTATCCATTCCAACCAATCAGCAAATTCTAGACTGAGATTGCAAGATTGTCGGAATTGAATACGTAACTCCTGTTGTGGTAATTCTGTAGGATGCAATCCTGTGACGAGATAAATTAAAGTTGCACCCAAGCTATAGAGGTCGGAGGCGGGAGTTACCCTACCACCAAATTGCTCTGGAGGCATATAGCCATAAGTACCGACTACAGTAATTGTGCCGCCTTCTTGAGCAGCTAAAGTTTGTACAGAGCCAAAATCTACAAGGTAAATCTGACCAACACTATTACCAGAACGATTTGTAAGTAGAATATTGCTGGGTTTAATATCTCGATGAATTACAGACGGTTGCTGGTGGTGTAAATAGGAGAGAATTGTCAGGAGCGATCGCGTTAATTCTTTTACTTCTGCTTCACTAAATGTTCGTCCTGCTTGTAAATGTTCCTCTAAAGATTTCGCCGTTACATAAGTTTGTACTAACCCAAAGCCTTTATCATCGGGCGTATCTAGCTGAAAGTAATCTATATAGCGCGGGATAGCAGGATAATCAAGCGCTTTTAAAGTTTCCGCTTCCCGTTGAAATAACTTTAAGTCTTGCCAATCGAAATCTTGCCCCAAGTACAATATTTTTACCACTACCTGTTGTGAGGAATGCAAATCCAAGGCTAGAAAAGTTCGTCTTCCGGTTTGTCTTCCTAATTCTCTTTGGACTTGATAACGCTGATTAAATATTTCACTGTTCATTTATTTAATAACCTATATTGCTTTTCATACCACTGAGCAATAAATTTGCTAGCTGCTCCCATACTTAGCCCAGTGATAACAGAAGGTGCAATCACGAAAAATAGGCTAGTGACATTTGACCAATTAGAAAAAGAACCATGAAACAGCAGGCTGAATCCAAATAAAGCAGCAGCCATCCCAAATGTAGTGCTGATAATGCCGATTGTGCGTCGATGCAAATGGGCATTTTTTAGCGGGGAGAAGAATAACCGCGTAATAATGCTGACTAAAAATCCATTAACAAACGCAATGGGAAAACCAATTAATGCACCAAATTGTAGTCCTGCAATGCTGCCGAGTCCTGGAATCACAACTGTGGTATAAATAGCAGCACAACCTGCTACAACTAAGCCTCCAGTAAAGGTGCTACGCCAAATGGCATTCCACAATAAATCCGTGCTGTTCACTGGTTTGGGACGATTCACCGCAGCTAGGTCATTGACTGGCAACTGACCTGTTTCCAAGGCTTTTAAGGCAATTGAGGCAGATATTAAACGTTGCTCTAGACTGGGTTCTGTTAGCCATTGCAACCAACCTACCAATCCAGGACTAAGTTTAACTAAGTCTTGAAATGCAATTCGCAAATCTTTCTGAGGCAAATCGGCGGGATGAATACCTGTCGCTAAAGCAATAAGAGTAGCACCAAGACTGTAAAGGTCAGAAGCAGGGGTTGCATAGCCACCAAATTGTTCTGGGGGCATATAGCCGTAAGTCCCGACAACTGTTACTGTCTTACCTGCTTTGGTTGCTAAGGTTTGCACAGAACCAAAATCTACCAAGTAAATCTGTTTAACACTATTGCTACCCTCTGCCAAAATGATATTGCTAGGCTTGATGTCGCGGTGAATAACTGGAGGCTGTCGCCCGTGTAGATAAATCAGGATATTTAACAGTGCTGTAGCAATTTCTTTAACTTCAGTTTCTGTAAAAATCCGCCCAGTTTTCATATATTCTTCCAGAGATTGACCTTCTACAAAGCTCTGGACAAGAGCATAACCTTTACCGTTAGATGGTTTTAACTCAAAGTAGTCGATATAACGAGGAATCGCAGGATGCTCAACTGCTTTGAGGGTTTCGGCTTCTCGTTCAAATAGCTTTAAATCTTCCCAAGCAAAATCATTACTAAAGGTTAGCAGCTTGATGATAACTAATTGCTCAGTTTGAATGTCACGGGCTAAGAGAGTACGTCTTCCTGCTTTCTTGCCTAACTGTTGCTGAATTTCGTAGCGTTCTTGAAGGATTTGTTTGGGAAAGTCATTGAGGCTTTGACCTGCCATTTGCCCACTCCGAGTTTTCATATTTACAACTTGTTACAGTTGAATCTAACAAAAACTACAAAGGGAAAATGATAGATTTCGCATTCTCTCAAATATTGGACTTACAGCAGTTTTCATATATTTGAACCATATCTGTCGTAAGGGCACAGCAATGCTGTGCCCCTACCGCGTGGTCTATTTACCTGAAAATAGCTGTATATAGAGTTGTGAACAATTTAGGGATGAGGGAGATGAGGAGAATGCTTTTGTTATCATCGTTTATTCAAATTAACATTTGTACCTTTGCCATGCAGACTCGACTATTTCAGCAATGATTTCTGTGTATGTCACACCACCCAAACGTCCCATAATTACCAGGTCTGAACGGATATAATGTAGCCCTGGCAGTGGGTTCACCTCCATAAACTGCAACCCACCGCTAGCATCGCAACGCAGATCCACGCGGGCAGCGTCACGGCAACCAAGAGTATGATAAACATCCAGCGCCAGCTGCCTTGCCTGTGCTGCCAGTGGCTCAGGATCTATGAGCAAACGATAAGATACCCGTTCCAGATACTCATCCTTGTTCAGGGTGGTATAGGCGAAAGCTTCCGCTTCTCCTGTAAAAATTACTTCCATCACACCTACTACCCGTGAGTTACTGCCGTTGCCAATAATGCCCACTGTTACTTCTCGACCGGGAAGAAAGGTTTCTACGAGTACGGACTGCTGAAATAATTTGCGTAACAATTGATAAGTATTTACTAGTTCTTCGCGTTTTTTTACAAGAGAACGCCCAGTTACCCCTTTAGAACTGCCCTCCGCCACAGGCTTGAGGAAAACTGGCATTGGCAGCGATACGGCTGTTGCTTCTGCGGTAGTACTCACCACTTCAAAAGGGGCTGTGGGCAAACCGCGATCGCGTACCACTCTCTTAGCAAGCGCCTTGTCTAACGTTAAGGCACAGGTAAGCGGATCGGAAAAGGTGTAGGGTTGAGCGAATAATTCGCAGACTGCGGGGACTTGGGCTTCACGAGAGCGACCCTGCAAACCCTCAGCAATATTGAAAACTAAATCCCAGCGATCGCCTTTTGCCAAACGCAGAGCAAGTTCTCTACCATTACCGACACGTTCAACTTTATCACCTAACTGAAATAATGCATCCTCCAGCCCAATGATAGTTTCTTCATCGTCGAACTCCATCACCTCAGAGGCACTGAAACCAGCCTTAAGGTAGTCTGCCTTCAGGTCATAACACAGACCAATGAATAATCCCATAGCCCGATAATTCCCAGTCAAAAAACTTTCTCTGTTAGCTTTAATGTCCAACTCAGGTGTCTTCATTAAGGAATTCCGATTACTAAATCCTCAATGGAGTCGAAGATAGCTCATCAACAGCATCAAACCATATAGGAGATTTATTGTTAGGAGAACCGTTATAGTTAGCAGTAATTTCTTCTCCTGTTTCTATATCTCGGTAAGCAATTAATTCTAGTTCCCCTTCGGCGAATTTTTTCACATAGTAAGTATTCGGATCGTAAGAATGGTTGAACAGGGACATTAAACCAAGTGCGATCGCTGCACCTTTATCTTCCCAATCGTAGTAATAGTTACTTAAAACTGTTTTATCTAGGAATTCAACCTGTTCTGCGGGTATAACCACGACTGGCGATCTCTCAATCATCTCTCCTTTCAAAAAGCGCTTCTGTGCGAAGATACCTCGACCTTTTAGCTTTGTATTGCCCACAATCAACATTCCAACGACTCTCCTGCAATTACTTAGTTTTTTGGTATAAGCCAAAATAATCATCCCAACTGGCTCTTTTAGATGATGGCAATTAACTTACATATATATAGTGTCATTCCTGCTCCACTGGATCTACATAGGTGTATATCTTACCTGCCCAATTTTGCACTGTAGCTGTGCCCTTCTCATAGGCAAGTAGAGTCTCGGCTTGAATTGGGACTTTGCCACCACCGCCAGGGGCATCAATCACATAAGTTGGTACAGCATAGCCAGTAGTATGACCACGCAATTTAGAAATTAGATTAATCCCAGTTTGAACACTCGTTCGCAGATGTGCAGTGCCAACAACTGGGTCGCATTGATAAAGGTAATAGGGTCGCACACGCAACTTAAGAAGACCGTGAAACAGATTCTTCAGCGCTTTTTCAGAGTCATTCACACCTTTTAATAGCACAGTTTGACTTCCTAGAGGAATACCACCATCAGCTAGGCGATCGCAAGCTTGTGCTACTTCCGGTGTAAGTTCCCGCACATGACAAAAGTGCAAAGACAGCCACACACGATGTTTACGAAGTAAGGCAACCAATTCCGGTGTAATTCGCTGCGGTAAGAAACTCGGCACGCGGGAACCAATTCGGATAAATTCAATATGCCTAATAGCACGCAGCCGCCCAAGCAAATTGTTTAAAGGTTCATCAGACATCAACAGAGGATCACCACCGGAAATTAGCACATCACGGATCTCGGTGTGTTCCTCCAGGTAAGCAACGATCGCATCCAACCGTCGCGTTACTGGGTACATCTCACCTTGGCTCACTAAACGAGAGCGAGTGCAGTAACGACAATAAGCAGCGCAAGTATCTAGAGCAAGCAGCAACACCCGATCAGGGTAGCGGTGTACGAGTCCTGGCACGGGAGTGTCGTTATCTTCACCACATGGATCTACCATGTCTGCGGCACTGACTACTAGTTCTTCTTCCCGTGGGATGACTTGTAACCGTAATGGGCAAAGCGGATCTTCTAGATCAAGGAGTGATGCAAAGTATGGTGTGACAGCTACAGCAAACTTCTCTGGTGCAATTAAAAGTCCCTGTTCTTCGGCAGCACTAAGCCTTAATAACTGCTGAAAGTGTTCCAGCTTAGTCAACCGATGCCGCATTTGCCAGCGCCAATCGTTCCAGCGTTCTTGGTTGTAAGTCTCTCCCAAAATCTGACAAATTTCTTCACACCGAAGATCCGTAACTAGAGGCTCTATAATAGTGTTTTTGATCATGATTAGAACTAAATTAAGCTGAGAATAATAAACCAATCACAGGCTGGTTCCTTTACCTACAAATTTAGGTAAAAGAGCAAACTATTGACAACTGTCACCACTTATGGTTGAAACTCGTCCTCAAACAGGCGATAACCGTTGTAGCGTAGAAATATAAATAGTTTGGCTCGTTTGATGCCAGAGATGATGGCTTGTTCTGCCTCTGATAACTTCGATAGGAGGATTCCAGTCAGGATTTGGCATATCCTCAGTACACTTTAGGTAATGAGGAAAAGCGTTAATAATTACCTCAGATTTAGATGCCTCAGCCTTAGCAGCGTCAATAGCTAGCTTTTTGTGAAGATGAGGTGGAATTCTAACACCGACTTGAATACAGGGCATGAAAACAAAGTTGAACCACTCTACAAATAATACCCAAAGTTGAACAATAAGTATCGTATTACACAGAATATACTTTTGTTCTCATGATTGTTAATCTAATTATTTCTTTCACCACTAAACTTCAGATAAAGCGTAGACGCAAAGCGCCAAGCCGGAGATTCTGAAACTCCGGGCTTGTCGCCAGACATCACACTCAAAAATTTTAGTACAGCGATCGCTTGTTTTGCTATGAAGAGGCAGGAGCGACCGCTTTTTTTTCTAACGTATCTACAAACTTTGACCCATCTGTAGTTAGTTACTGGAGTTTAGACTAAGGTATGACAAAATGACTCAGAGGTACTGAGTTAGTGAACTCCAGTCATTAAAGTACAAAAGTTAAGGTCAATTGCAAAGCGACGTAGATAGAGCTATTTAATGGGTGCGCTATTTACGCCGTGCTGTACTAGTAAGTTGACACTCCCCTTTGTTGTTTCTCTAGTTGGATTTTGTGAGCATTTACGATGCTTTGCAACAAGCCTGGAAACAGTGAATCGATCTCTTTGCACCGTGAAGTATTGTGCATCTCTACCCCTTGCCGAACACTACGAATGAGTCCAGCTTCGCGAAGAATTCTGAAGTGCAAGGAGAGGGTTGATTTAGGGATAGGTTTTTCATGAATTTTGATAAACGTCGAACAAGTTAGAGGGCATTCAGAAGCAGATATATCCATAAAAATGGCAACACGAACTCGGTCAGCCAGTGCATGGAGAATGCTTTCCACTTGAACGGATTCTAAAGGCGGGTGGTAAAGCGTTTTCATATTCAAATTTTATCATGACTTGACAAATAGTTCAATAGATCATAAACTTTGAACTATATTCCAATAAAACCGAACAAATGGACAATCACGTATCAGGAGCTACCAAAGCTATTCTAAGTTCTTTGGGGAAAAGAGGTCTTTTTTGCTGTGCTTTTAACACTTTTCCTATCCCTCAAACCTTGTAAGACGGTCAAAAATCTAAATTTTACATCCACAAACACATACTGTTAGAAAAGAAGGAAAACACAATGAGTAAAGATTTAACTGGTAAAAAAGCTGGAAACGGTAAGGTAAATGTACTGGAAAATCAACTATTTTGATAAAAAGATAGAGTATCGAAGTGAGAATCCGGCTGACTCCTCTGTCACTATCCCAATTTCAAATAGGCTGACGCACAAGACTCTACGATTCGTCGCGTCAGTCGTAACAACTAATAACCCTCAACAATGCTCAGCACGCACTGAGCGACTGGAGATTCTTTATGAAGTACGCCATTATTGGTTCCGGCAACATTGGTATCGCGCTCGCACACACCTTCGCGCGTAAGAATATCGAAGTCGGAATCGCAAACACCCGTGGACCTGAGACGCTTGCGTCTTTGAAGAAAGAACTCGGTCCCAGCGTCCATCCCCAATCCATTCAAGACGCCTTTGAGGCTGAGATCATCTTCCTCGCTGTCCCATTTCCTGCTCACAAGGAGGTGGCGAAGCAACTCAAGCAGTGGAACGGCAAGATCGTTGTCGACGTCACGAATGCCTTTCATGTTGCTCCGGAAGAGCTAGGAGGTCTCCTCTCTACTGAAGTCGTATCCAAAGCGTTTGTCGGAGCGCGCCTCGTGAAGGCCTTCAATCATCTGCCCGCAAAACAGCTTGGAACGAATCCCTTCGTGGAGGGGCAGCGGCAGGCCGTGTTCGTATCGAGCAATGACGCCGATGCCAGCGCGACCGTTGCGGCCGTAGCAGATCAGCTTGGCTTTGCTCCAGTCGAACTCGGAAGCCTCGATCAGGGCGGCGTACCCCTTCATGTTCTGGGCGGGCGTCTTGGCAGCCTTCTATTTCAGAATCTGGTCAAGCTCGGCTGATTGCAGCAGCCACTTGAACGGCAAGCTCGTTCGCAAGTCCAACGGAAGAGAGGATATTAGTCATGAAAGTAGGCTTTATAGGCGCAGGTACCGTCACGGGTACGTTTGGCCGTCATTTGTTAACCGCTGGTCACAGCATAGTCGTATCAAATTCAAGAGGACCGGAGACGCTTGCTGATTTTGTTGCTGATCTCGGTTCAGGCGCGATCGCGGGGACGAAGCAACAGGCTGCCGAATGCGACGTCGTGATTCTTGCCACGAATTGGGTTCGTGTGGCCGATGCTCTAAAGGGAGTTGATTGGCGAGGCCGCATCCTGATCGATGCAACAAACGCACATGTGGACGCTGTGGCGGACATTAGTCTGGCTGGCGTGACCAGATCGCGTGCCGCATTGAAGGGACGCACCTCTAGCGAGATGGTTGCTGAGATGGCAGTTGGCGCGCGGCTCGTTAAATCGATCAGCAACATGCCAATGGCCTGGATACAGGATTTCTCACCGAACAAACCCCGCACAGTCATCTTCACTTCCGGCGACGACCACGAAGCCAAACAGCTGGTGATAGAGTTGATCAACAGTACCGGCTTGGTCGCGGTTGATCTCGGTTCCCTCGCAACGGGTGGTGCAATGCATGAGGTCGGCGCTCCACTATCCGGCCTCGACCTCCACTTCGTCCGCCGACTTCGGTGAGAGCGCCTTTGACACAACGGCAGTTTCAAACATCCATAGGGTTCATAGAAGAAAATCATGGTATCCTCAACTTACAGCTATTTTCAGGTAAATAGACCACGCGGTAGGGGCACAGCATTGCTGTGCCCTTACGACAGATGTGGTTTAAATACTTGAATTCTGCTGTAATCAAAGAAATTTAGAATCAAGTACAATTGTTCCACAGCGCTCACGATTGTCTGATTCACGCGACAGAATTTAGACAAGCAACATCACGCTAATCTTCAAATCGTTGACGCAGTTGTTGGCTATATCGTTTGGCACTCAGTTCATGTTGTTTTGGGTGGGTGCGCTTATATTTGATGTACATCAATTGCCGTAAGGGTTTAGAGTTTCGCACTCCTGACTAATCTAATACCAATTTTTTATGAAGACGCATAAAAAAAACCCCACCGCCTACGGCACCTCCCCTTGCCAAGGGCAGGTTGGGAGGGGTCAATAATAAACTCCAGTTAGTTATCTGAATCATTAATATTGCTCAATGATGTCAACTGCGACTCGACCGCATTGAGATAACTTTGATCATTCAAAACTTGTGCTGGTAATTTGTTAGCCTTGACAGCAGCCTGAACCACATCTTTTGCAGTCACTTTTCCTATTTGGAATTCAGATACCAAAGCGCCCCCACTAGGAATACCCTGCTCTTTGAAATAACCTTGATAAGCTAGAAAGGTAGTATTGAAAGGTTGGAGATAGCTGACATTTGGAGAATTAGTACGTAAATTATTAGAGTTTACATCTGTGTTTAGTTGTCCGGCATTATTGTTATTATTAGCTGTTTGAGCGCCAACAATTCCAGGTATAAAAGCAATATAAGCAGCGATAAATACAGAATTGAGGAAGTTTGGAATTGTCATAGTTTTCTTCTCGATTTAACTAATTTAAGTAATATTTCTTATTAACAAAAGTCTATTATTTAGCAATCTAAAATTAATTTATTTATTTTTTATTAATTTGGGCAAAATAATTTTATAAAAGCTAGGAAAATTAAGATTTCCCTAGATAAACTAGAAGGTAATAATGCAGTAATTCAGAAACATTTGATAAATTTAGACAAAACTATAATTGCTAAAATGATGTAATTTACAACTCGAAAGGACAAAGTTAACTTAGATCATTCAAAATTACTAAGACCCATCATGTGATACGCAAGAAAGCTTGGATCAAAGGGTTTGAGGTAATTTACATTCGTGGAATAGCTAGATAAAGTGTCAGAGTTGACGGCTGTGTTTTTTGATGCGCCACTGTTGTTATTATTGGCTGTATGAAGGCTAGTAATTTTAGGCATAGAATTAATCCAAGCAACAATATGTGCAGAATTTATCAAGTTTGTAAGTTTCATAGAGTTATCCTCAATTAGAACAAAGTACAATCATTCTGTGATATCTAGTAATAGAGTCCACTGTTTGATAAATCTCAACCTCCTCCACTCAGTTCATTTGATAGCTTGATTTGTTAATTATCCAAACGGCTGAGTCAAATTGACCCCAATATCAGAAATTGGGAATTCGTATAAGGTTTAGTAAGTAATAACTCAGAAAAGGCAAAGGTTACCTATACAAAATCTTTTATTCGCAAGCATTTCTAGAAGGTGCGTTAGCGTAGCTCGCCGCAGGCATCGCTCACATATATGTAATTATGATCTTCTCTTCTAGATATTTTTTGCTTTCGGCTAGAAACTGAAATCTAACTGTGTTTTAGCTAATAAAGTTTGCATACCAATATGCTAGAAAATCTTTATAATAAAAACAAATACTTTTACTTCTTAACTTGATAAGTAAAAGTGATGTAAATTAATATTGGCATTGCAAAGTTTTCTATAAACCTTACTGACTATTCATTTGAGTTTGGACGGACTCTCGTGTAAGGTAGCCGTTCAGGAGGATAAAATAAGCTGATCGTGTCAAAATGTTAAATGTATAGTTTATTTGCAAACTCACTTATGCCAAAAGCAATTTGGAATGGAACAGTTTTAGCTGAGAGCGATAATACCGTAGTTGTGGATAACAACCATTATTTCCCTGCTGACACCATTAACAAGCAGTACTTCACAGACAGTAACACCCACAGTACTTGTCCTTGGAAAGGTGTCGCCAGCTACTACAGTATTGACGTTGATGGGCAAGTCAACAAAGATGCTGCTTGGTACTATCCCAGCGCCAAGGAGAAGGCTAAGAATATTGAAGGTTATGTCGCCTTCTGGAAGGGTGTAAAAGTTGAGGCTTAATAAAGGTTCCTGGAAGTATTTTATTTTCAGGGAGAATGATATTATGTCCGGCTAATTGCCTATAAAATAATTAGCCCGCGCAGGCGGGCTTCGTATTTAAACTATTTGCGAATTTATTTTAACTGTTCTTGTCATCACTCCTTTGACAACTATAGACAAGGATTTTGGAGTGTAATCTACTGAAGCGATCGCCATCATCAACTCTAAGTTCAAGTAAAACTTTATTTTGAGACGTAATTACACCTACGCCTTGCAAAATGCTGCTTGCTTTTCACCCGCCAAGCGAGACTACCAGCAAGTATACTACCAGCGATCGCTAGCCGAGAAAGTGTAAGATACGCGGCGCTAATGTCAAACACGGGGAATTGATTATTGCCACTTAAAACTCATCGGATTTATTTGTCAAAATTCCAAAAGTCTGGGATATTAGTCTTACATCTTTTAAGTGAATATTAATCATCTTTATTGACTAACTTTTGTTGGTTTTAGCCATGCAAAAACCTGTGTAACTGTTAAATTCAGTTGCAAAAATTCAGGTACAGGCAATACTTCATCCCCAGTCATCTCTATAGGTTGCTGTCCTGGCAAAAATACCAATACTAAGGGTTCATCTGGATCGATTAACCAGCCTAATTGAGTGCCGTGTTTTAGACCGTGAAGAATATTTATAATTACCTTAGTTGTATTCTGTTCTGGTGAAAGAATTTCAATTGTCCAATCAGGGTAAATTCCAAAGGTATTTTCAATTTCTCCATTAGCATCAAAAGGAATCCGTTCCCAAGCAAATACACTCACGTCTGGGACAATCGAACGTCCGCCAAATGTACAGCGTAATTCTGGAAAAGCCAAAGCAATTTCTTGTTCTTCAGCAACTTGGCTAATTGCGTTACAAAGTTTTAGTTGTAGTCGGGAATGTTTGCCTTGTGGCATTGGTTTCTGGTAGATACGATGATCGTCTATAAATTCACTAGCAGGCTTGGTTTCTGGCAGTTTGAGGAACTCTGCTAAGGAGATTGATTTGTGCAGCGTGGTTGTCATAGCTGTGCAAATGCCATATTTGATTGGAATTTTAGCATTTTCTATCTTTGGATTTTAGGGAGCGAGTCTATTCTCCTTAAGAGGTTGTTTGAAAAGTGGTTAACTGTGATTTTAATTGCGTTGTTACCCCCCTTAGTCCCCCCTTATAAAGGGGGGAAACAAGAAAAATCCGGTTCCCTCCCCTTTATAAGGGGAGGGTTAGGGAGGGATAAAAAATATTTTATACATCATTATGGACTTTTCAAACATCCTCTAATGTTGCTTACCTGAAAATAGCTGTAAGCTGTGGTTAAGACTTGTATTGATAAGTTTTTGCTTAATATTTAGTAATGACCGCATAACTTTTGCTATAGATAAGCATTCTGAATCAAACAAGTTGTGTTATTAACGAACGGACAAGCTTTCGTTACCAACGGATAAGCTGCATCGCGAGTTGAAGAAATTGAAGTTCCTCTAAGCTACAAATGAGTATTCATTTATAATTAATGCTTAATTTATTTGATTAAATTCTAAGCATTTATTATGAATGCGACAGCATTTGTTATAAATGAGTACGCAATTGCTACAAATGAGTACCCATTTATAATAGATGCTTAATTTGTTAGCTTAAATTTTAAGCATTAGTTATGAATGAGTACGCAATAGCTACAAATGAGTACTTATTTATAATAAAAGCTTAATTTGTTAGCTTAAATTTTAAGCATTAGTTATGAATAAGTACACAATAGCTACAAATGAGTACGCAATCGCAGCAAATGAGTATCCATTTATAATAAATGCTTAAGCTGTTGTTGCTAACAGACAAACATTCGTAACGTCCGCGTCTGTCTTTGTAATGAGTGACAAGCTGTTTTTATCACGAGAACTTCATTTGTAACGTCGGTGCTGCGAAAGTACTTAAATTATTCTTGTGAAGAGGATTTTTTTGAAGCTTCGCATCGCACGAGTAGCAACATTATGCTGATGCCAAGCTTGATAGAAATCGGGGTAAGGCATATTCTGGGCGCATTTCCAGATTACATTGTAGCAATTATCATCCAATTCCAAATAACCACTTAAGGCTTTGACTACCTCAAAGCGATGCTCATTATCCTGTAGAATTTTCTCTAAGCTTGATGCTGCCAGCCTACGGGTGGAGTCATCCACAGTAGTTGATTGCAGCAGTTGCACCAAGGCTGCGATCGCAATTTCATTGCCACTACCTATTTGCCCTAAGCTATATGCTGCCAGCCTACGGGTAGAGTCATCCACAGTTGTTGATTGCAGCAGTTGCACCAAGACTCTGATCGCAATTTCATTGCCTGGGTCGATTTTCCCTAAGCTTTCTGCTGCCAGCCTACGGGTGGAGTCATTCATAGTTGTTGATTGCAGCAGTTGCATCAAGGCTGCGATCGCTGTTTGATTGCCTGGGTCGATTGTGCTTAAGCTTAATGCTGCCTGCCAACGGATGGAGTTATCCACAGTAGTTGATTGCAGCAGTTGCACCAAGGCGGCGATCGCAATTTCATTGCCAGTGCCGATTTTTCCTAAGCTTTCTGCTGCCTGCCTACGGGTAGAGTTCTTCAGAGTTGTTGATTGCAGCAGTTGCACTAAGGCTGCGATCGCTTTTTCATTCGCAATGCCGATTTTCCCTAAGCTTGATGCTGCTTGCCAACGGGTGGAGTCATCCACAGTTGTTGATTGCAGCAGTTGCACTAAGGCTGCGATCGCTTTTTCATTCGCAATGCCGATTTCTCCTAAGCTTGATGCTGCCAGCCAACGGGTGGAGTCATCCACAGTTGTTGATTGCATCAGTTGCACCAAAGCTGCGATCGCTTTTTCATTCGCAATACCGATTTTCCCTAAACTTTCTGCTACCTGGCTACGGGCGTCGTCATCCACATTAGTTGATTGCAGCAGTTTCACCAAGGTTGCGATCGCAATTTCATTGCCTGGGTCGATTGTCCCTAAGCTATCTGCTGCCCAGCAACGGGTGTAGTCATGCACATTAGTTGATTGCAACAGTTTCACCAAAGTTGCGATCGCAATTTTATTGCCAGTGCCGATTTTCCCTAAGCTATCTGCTGCCAGCGAACGGGTGGAATAATTGACAGTTGTTGATTGCAGTTGATTGCAGCAGTTTCACCAAGGCTGCGATCGCAATTTCATTGCCTGTGCCGATTTCCCCTAAGCTTGATGCTGCCTGCCTACGGGTGGAGTCATCCAGATTAGTTGATTGCAGCAGTTGCACTAAGGCGGCGATCGCATCTTTATTGCCTGTGCCGATTTTCCTTAAGCTATCTGCTGCCCGCCTACGGGTGGAGTCATCCACAGTAGTTGATTGCAGCAGTTGCACTAAGGCGGCGATCGCTTTTGTACGATCTGTTTGTTGCAGTGCTGACTTAGCTTCCTCTTTGATTGAACTCAAACTGTCAATTGTCCACTTGGCAATTTGTGTTACTATCTCATCTGCTCTGAAATAATCTCTAAACTCTGCAATTCCTGCGGTGGCTAAAAAATAGGCGCGATATTCATAAAATTTTCGACATCCATCTTTAAAATTAACTAAAGCATCGATAAACTGCTGCTGTTGCTCTTTTAGGTTTTCTTCTTCTCGTCCTAACCAAAGTAATATTGTTTGCTTCCACTGCGGTTCAAAAATGCGATATCTCTCACCTTTAATAGGTTGATTTTTGTGCTTACGGGGGAAGAAAAAGCCCCAATCATTAATTGCTATAGCAGCAAAGTACTCTTGAAATGAGGCATGAAAGAAAGCGTAAACAGGTTTTCTATTTGTATCTATCCCTACACAGTTCAGCCAGCCGCGATTTAGTGCCAAATTCAGCAGTGAATTTTTATCATCAGCATCACCCAAAAACTTACTAACAAAATCCTGCTGCAAGCTAAAACGGGTTTCTTCTGTGTCTATAGCTTCTTTAGCTAATTTCCCCAACTCTACATTGAGTTGCTCACGCTGGTCAGAATCTGTAACAAATTCCTCTTTTTTCCACTTATAGAAGTCATCAACAAATTGCTGATAAAGTCCCGCTTGAGTATCCGGTAATTTGCCATCTCCTGATTGCCAATTCAAGCACAGCAGCGTCAACCGCAGAGGATTTTTCACTAAATCTTGAATCCGTTCTTTACCTGATTCTTTCAACTTCACGCATAAATTCTTCCCTCTTTCAGGAATTTCAATTTTATTGAACCATTTGTCAATAAATCTCTCTACTTGTTGTGGATAAGAAAAATCTAAACTGCGATAGGTATCAAAATCATCAAGTGCATTAATGCTGCCATCCCACAGATTAACCCGACAAGTCAACACGATTCGCGCTTGAGAAATTAACCCTGCTTCACGGAATTGTCGGGCAATTTCAGTTAGAGGATTAGATGCGGACATTTCATCTAACCCATCTAGCAGCAACCAGACATTATTTTGATTAAACAGAGCAACAAAATCATTCTTCAGTTGCTCGGTGGCTTCAGCTTTACCTATTTTCTCAGCCACCTGAGTCAACCAAGTCTTAAACAGATAAGATTTTAGTTCCTCACCTCGCAAATCTGCTAAAGATACCCAAATTACAATTGACTGGTCAATCTCACGAGATACCCAATCAGCAATCTGCTGTAATCGTGTTGTCTTTCCTGCTCCTGGTTCGCCAATAATCGCAATTCGCTTACCTTGACTTTTAGGCGTGTTCTTCTGTTTGAGAACTTCATCTAGAAAAGCATCATGCTCAAATGTTTTGGTGATTTCTGTCTCCTTGTACAGTTCTGAACTCTGTTCTGGAGAAATATCACCTTGACGCTTGGATTGTTTTTTGCGCTCAACTAATCCCAGTGGCACGTAAACATCATCAACTTGCAGGGCGACTCCCTCAGTTGATGTCAGAGGATTTGTAGTCAGCTTTCGCCGTTCGGTGAGTATTTCACGGCAGACTTCACGCCAGTCATCAGGAGTTAACTTTGTCCCATCCTCCCCTTGGGACGACTGTAGTCAAAACGTGATGTTATTAGTTTGGTTATTTATCTGTCCTTGATTTACAACCCCAATTTTTTCTGCTAGCTGCGTCAGATTTTGAATGGTTGGCTGTTGAGACTTGAGGGTATTTTCTATTTCTTGAATTTTTTGAGTGAGTTTTGGTTCTGCTTTTGCTGCTGCTTCTACTTCCACAACAGCTTGAGCAATTTCTGGGTCTTGTTCTGCTGCTGCTTTCAGTTCCAGCACTGCTTGACCATAATCTAATCGCTGTGGTTCATTTCCCTCAACAGCACTGGTGAGTAATGGCGATTTCTTCTTTTGGCGGAGTAATCCGATTAACTTGCCACCTAGCGTCCATGTAGCATCACCAATGTTTCCGCCGATTTTCTCCTGTGCTTTAGTCCACAGTGTAGTTGCGATCGCAGTAGCAACAGCCGTCAGTGTTACAGCTACCATATAATTCACCACATATTGAATTTATATAGAAATTATTTCAATTGACACAAATAGTATTACGCAAAAGCTGGGCGATTATTACTCAGGACTTACGCAAAATCATGATAAAACGAACCGCAAAGGACGCATTCGCGCAGCGTCTCCAAGAGTTGGACACATAGACGCAGCAGCGGCTTCCCGCAGGGTAGGAATAAAAGTTTTAGAGAGTTCTTGCGTAAGTCCTGTTACTGATATAATTCAGTTTTTTAACCCGCGCAGGCGGGTTTTATTTGTATAGCCGCGACTTCTAGTCACCAAGGCAATAACACACCCTACGAAAATATCTGAAATCTAATTATGAATTAACGCCGTGTGCAACTTTCTCTCAAACCTAACCCCTAACCTCTTCCCTGCTAGCGTTGGGGAGCAAGCATCAAAGCCTCTCTCCCTATGGGGGAGAGGAATGGAAGCGGGGTTCTAAGAATAAGTTGCACACGGCGTGAATTATCAATTTTTAATTAGACGCTGCCTTTTCTACAACATTACGAATTATTTCCTCCAAGGTTTGGAGTAATTCTTGCTCGTTGTAAGGTTTAGAAAAGTAAGCCCGCGCCCCCAATTGCATAGCTAATTGCCGGTGTTTATTGCTACTACGAGAAGTCAGCATCGCAACTGGAATATTTTTTGTATCAATGTCTGAATTTACCTTACCTAAAAAGCCATAACCATCTAGGCGAGGCATTTCAATATCACAAATTACTGCCTCAACTCTCAATCCACTATGGAGTTTATCTAACGCATCTTGACCGTCTTTAGCTTGTTCTACTTGATACCCTCCTTTTTCAAGGGTCAGGGCTAAAAAGCGGCGAACATTAATTGAGTCATCTACGATTAAAATTGTGCCTTTCTGCTTAACAGACGCTGCTGATATTTTGTCTTCGTCAAATATCAGGAACGGTGTCTTTAACCTTGCTGATGGTAATTGAGTACCTTTAGGAGTCCGCCGATTCGTAGCAATCCAATACAGCAACTCATTGACATTAACTAATGGCACTACTCGACCATCACCGAGAATTGTACAATTGCTGAAGCCTTCAGGTAAAGGTATATTTCCTTCGACTTGGCGAATAGCAACTTCTTGTTCACCCCAGCAACGGTCTATTTGGATTGCTACTGGCTGATTATTCCCTTTGACTACTAACACGCTGTTAGCATTAATCGCTGCCGGAGTCTCTAACTCTGAGGTATCATAGCGCAGGCAATTAAACTCTAAATAAGGAGTCAAGCGAATCAGTGGTAGCATAGTTCCTTGCCAATTTAGAACTTCGCTACCTGCCATTTGGAAAACTCGCTCGTCTTGGAGTAAAGATATTTCTGAAATAACATCTGTGGGAAATGCCAATAGCATTTTGTTGATTTCTACCAGCAGAACTCGCGCTACAGAAAGTGTAAATGGTACTGATAGGGTGAAGGTAGTACCAACTCCTGGTTCCGTATCAACTTTGACATCTCCCCGAATTAGTTTGAGGTTGTTGCGAACTACATCCATACCGACACCGCGGCCAGATAATGCTGTGACTTGCTCGGAGGTGGTAAAACCTGGTTCAAAAATTAGTGATAACAGTTCTTCATCACTAGCATTAGCGAGTAGAGAAGCATCCAATCCCATAGCTAGGGCGCGGATGCGAATTTTCTCCAGAGAAATGCCCCAACCATCATCACGGATAGTAATCAGGGTACGATTACTGCGGTGAGTAGCTGTAATTTCAATCAATCCTTGTTCTGGTTTATCCAGAAGGCGGCGGGTGGCTGAGTCTTCGATACCATGATCGAAGGCGTTCCTTAACAGATGCATTAAAGGTTCATTTAATGCTTCTAAAATGCTGCGTTCAATTAAAGTATTGCCACCTTCAATTTTTAACTGGACATTTTTCCCATATTCTACATTTAAATCGCGCAAGGCTCTGGGAAAACGTTCGATTAAATCGGACAGCGGCCGCATTCGGATGTGATTTAGCTTTGTTTGTAACTGTTTTGATGTTTTGTTTAGTTTCCGAGCAATTTGGTCTGTATCATCTACACTGAGTTGCACATCAGTTGTAACTTCCTGTACCTGAACAATGGTTTCCATAACTTCCTGCGATCGCAGGTTGAAATCGTTATAGCGATCCATTTCTAAGGCATCAAGTTCTCTGTCTGTGCCTTGTATTTGGTGGCCATTTTCAGCTTGCGGTTGCACCCCAAGAGACATGGCAGCTTGAGGAGAAATTTTGTTGTAGGCTGTACGTAACTCCTGGTTTTCTTGGTCGAGAACTTGGACTCGCTGCTTCAGGTTACGAACGAGTTTGCGTAATCTTTCTAGTTGCGAGTTTAACCCATTCCGTTGAACAATCAGTTCGCCAAATAAATCATTAATTTGCTCTAGTTGTTTGCTGGGAACTCGGACGCTATTTTCATGAATATCCCGCTCTTTCCCAACGCCATTCGGCTCTCCTTTGCCTTCGCCAAATCTGGCATCTGGAGAATTATGTTCTTTAGAAAATATTGTATTTTGCTCTGTGACATTGACAGCATTCACATCATCAGCAAATTCTGCATCCAAAAATGTAAAATTGGCAGCAATACCTGCGGCGGGCTGCGCCAACGCTTCATGATTAATCCAATTTTCTCTAGTGTTTTCTGGTTGCCAAACAGATGTTGACACTACTTCTGTATCTGTGGTAGTAACCTGTGGTATTACTTCTGCTTGTAATAGTGGCTGTGATTGCGTATAACTACCCAAGTCAATTTCTGTAGGTAAGTTATCTAATTGATTTGTCAGGATCAAAGCTTGCGATCGCCGCCATGCAAGCAATGCTAACTGGGCAATTTCTGGAATGCGCGAACTGCTAGCAATTTCTAATTGCTGCGTTATTGACTCACAAAGCTTGGTAAAAGCAGCCAACTGGAGCATTTCCCCTAAACCGCCCAATTCAGTTGCCATGATCACAACTTCTTCATGCAAACCAGGCTGTTCACTATCTGCCAATATAGATTCTAGGCGCTGCAAACACTCTTCTACTTCTGTGCCAAATAGCAAGGGGATAACGTCTTGCCCATCTTCTGGGGATAGCATGGTTGAGGCATCCTCAGGGGTGGGGTCACCCAAGCGATCGTGCAACTGATCAAAAATTGGGTAACAAAAGGTTACTAACCACTGATCTTCAACAACGTTTCCTTCTGCAAGCAATTCTACAATCTGACGCAGCCAGTCAACTCCAGATAGCAATAAACTTTGTAACTGAGTATCAATTTCTAGAGAATTTTTTTTAGTTTTTAAAACTTTAAAGGAATCTTCCAGACGGTGAGATAAATCACTTAGTGATCTAAATCCCATCATCCCCGCGCCACCTTTGATAGAATGAGCGGCGCGGAGTGCAGCATTGATTTTATCCAAATCGATCCGGTTAGTAGTATCGATTTCCAGTAATACTCCTTCCAGGATATTTAAATAATCAGTTGCTTCTTCCAGAAACTGCATCTGGATTTCTAGTTCTTTGTCTTGCAGCATGGTTTTTGTTAATAGTCAAACAATTTGGGATTTTAGATTGATCCATACCTAAATTCACAGGCTTGCCATTTAATTTTAGATTTTGGATAATAGAATTATTCTCCTGTTGAAATTCGCTTGCTCCAGACATTTTTATATTTGGAATCTTCTCTACGAGAGGCTCCGCCAACAATTCCAAAATCCAAAATTTAAAATCTAAAATTCGGCCATTTTTCAGTAGTAAGTAGTGAAAAAACAACTGACAGATGACCACTAACTAACTTTGAAAGTCTCCACAGTCTCTTGCAACTGCTGGGAAATATCCACAGTTTGTTGCAGAGATTCGGAAACTTGGCGAGAAGAATCGCTTGTGCGTTGTGATACAGCAGCAATATCTTTCATCAATTGGGTGACACTTTGCGATGTTTCTACCTGAGATGCAGTTGCAGTAGAAATCGACTGCACCAAGGAGTCAATTTGATGCGATACATCCAAAATTTGACTCAGACTTTGTTTAGCTGACTCCACAATTCGAGTCCCTTCTACCACTTGGGTGGTTCCTATTTCCATCGCCTGCACCACTTCACTGGTTTCTCGTTGGATATTTTCAACAATTTCTTCAATTTCTTGGGTTGCAGCGGCACTCCTGACTGCTAATTCGCCGACTTCTTCCGCAACTACGGCAAAACCTTCACCTTCTTCACCCGCACGCGCTGCTTCAATACCCGCGTTGATGGCAAGCAAGTTGGTTTGGATGGCGATTTGGTTAATCAAGGACACCACGCGAGAAATTTGTTGAGAAGATTCTCCTAAACGTTTCACTTTTTTAGCAGTTTCACCCACAGTTTCCCGCAAAGACAGGATATTTTGTACTGTCAAATCCATTGCGTGTCCACTCTCAGTGGCGGTGTGGGCGGCGTGGTTAGCAATGAAAGCAGCTTTTTCGGCGCTTTCAGCTACGGACTGCATAGATTGGGTCATTTCGTCAACAGCATCGAGGGTGCGGTTGATTTCGGCAGCTTGGGTGAGTGCTTCCTCTGCTAAGTGGCGGATGGCCCCTTCGTTAGAGCCAATAGCAGTATTCACGTAGATAGCAGCCTGTTGAACTTGGGTAACAATATCCCGGAGGCTTTCTACAATGGAGTTGAAAAAGTCGGCAACAGTGCCTATTTCTCCAGAGGTCACGTCTGCACGCACTGTCAAGTCACCTCTGGCTGCACTTTCTACGTCGTTGAGCAGTTCTAAAAGTTGCTGTTGCAGTATTTCTTTTTGATGCCGTTCGTCGTCAGAACCGATTATTGCAACATTCCTAGCTTGTTCTATCTCCTCTAACAACTTGGCTTGTTCCAAGGCATAGCCAATTTGAGTTGCTATCTGTTGAAACAAGTCAATTTCCGGCTGTTGCCAAATACGAGGAGTTTCGCAATGATGAGCAATTAATAAGCCGAGAAGTTGTTCTTGGGCTATAATCGGTACAATCAAATGACCTTTGACAGCAAATTTTTCCAACAGTTGAATGTAACCATTGGCATTTTTCAAGCTTTGGTCTTGATGAATGTTAGCAACTGCTTGCACCCGGCTATCATGAGAAGTTTCTAGATAACGTTCCCGAAAATAGGGGTCGTCGATTTGCACTCCGATCATTTCCGGCCAATTACCAGTTACCGATTCAGCAACGACGATGCCATCCCAAGTATCTGGATTCAGACTATAAATGATTACCCGATCTGTTTTTAGCGATCGCTGAACTTCTTTTACTGCTGCATGATAAATATCTTCGGTTTTGAGAGTTATCCGAATTTGTCGGGTAATATCTGCTAATAATTTTACGCCTTCAACATCCAGTTCTTGTTCCTTAACTAAAACCTGCAATTGTTCGGCCATCTGGTTGATATTTGCACTCAATACCCCTAATTCGTCTTCTCTTTCAATTTCCAGACGGGTGTTGAATTTACCTTGACCAAGCTTTGCTAATGCCGCAGTCGCATTGATAATTGGCTGTGTAGTAAGTTTAGCTAATCGAGATGCGATCGCAGCCACAATCAATGCTGTCAGTGCTGTACCAATGGCTATAATCCACAACAATTGTCTTTGCGGCTCAAATAAAATTGCTGTATCTGTGGATAAAAGTACTTGCCAGTTTAAATCTGGCAAGCCGTCTAACTTACTGGCTGGTACGTAGCTGACTAATTCTTGTTTTTTGTGAGTTTTGGGAACTTCTATAAAACTATCTACTTTTTTGGCTGCAAGGAGTTTAGCTAAATTAGAATACTCTCCCTTTGCCTGTTTCCCCAATAATTCTTTTTGTGGACTCAAGAAAACTGTTCCCGAAGCATCGAGCAAATAGTATTGTTCTCCATTGGCTACGTAGTTTTTGATGACTTCCTCTAAAGATTTTACGGGCATACGTGCTTGTACCACGCCAATAGTTTGGCCCGTGCTTGTCTCTTTAACGGGTGCAGCTATATAAATACTCAGTTTACCTGTATTTTTTGCTGCTTCCGGTTTGCTGATTATAGGAGTATCTTTTTGCAGAGTGTCTTGAAAAAAGGTACGGTCTTTTTGGTTTTCCAGGGGTTCGCCTGTGGATTGCACAATCAAGTTACCTTGGCGATCAAAGACGGCAATACTGTCATAAGCTTTGTAGGCTTCGACAACACGATCTAAAACTGCTTGTTTTTCTTGAGTGGTGATACCGGCACTAGTTTGGGAATTTGTCAAAAAAGGCAAACTTGATATTACCTGAATATCACCGTAGCGTCCCAACATAAAACGGTTAAGTTTATCACTTAAACCAGTGGCTTCGGCTTGTTGAGATTGAGTAATTTGCTTAGTAATTGACTTGTTGACAAAGCTAAAAGCGATCGCGCCTATGCCCAATACTGGTATTGTACCGATTGCGATCGCTAAAATAGTCGCTTTCTTAACTAATCCCAGCCTTGTAAAAGAGGCAATAGCCTGATTTAGGGAAGAATTCTTAGCCCTTTCAGGAGTTAGCTTACTTGGTAGCTTTACTACAGTACCAGTGATTTTTTGGGATGAAATCAGCGATGCTCGATTTTGAGCGCCACTACCTTGATTCGTGTTGGTTTTATTAAACATAAAAGTAGTTCTCCTAAGTACGTGAATAAGAACACTAAAAATCTTTTTTTAGTAGTACACCCTAATCACTGCGGAGAATAGAAGACTGCACAATCGCCTGTGCATCTAATACCAGTAATATTTCTTCCTGTTGCACAACACACCCACATAAATAAGGAACTAAACTAGATGCCACTTGTCCTATGGGAGAATGAATAGCATCAACTGCAAACTTAGTTGTACCTTTTATTTCTTGGACAACTAAGCCCAACACCAATGATTCCACGCGAATAATGATCGCATTGTACTGTCGCAGTCGATAATCTAGAGATTCTAAATTGAGCATTCTGGGCAAATCAACTACCCAAATTATCCGACTCCGCCAATTCATTAATCCTAATATGCAGGGTGGCATATTAGGCATTGAGGTGATAGATTCAATAGGCACAATGATTGCTTCTTGCGTATGTTTCATTGATAAAACAGCAGTAGTCTGTTGATTTAGCTGAAACTTTAGATAACCATCTGCTAAATTATTTTGGATTGGTTTTGAAGGAAGTGTAATGTTTGTACTAGTCATTGATTCAAATTACCACTGATTTAATAGTACGCAGGAGATGTTCGCGGGTGTAAGGTTTAGTTATATAGGCATCTGCACCTTGTTTAATTGCCCACAAACGGTCAATTTCTTGATTTTTGGAACTACAAATTACAATCGGCACTTTTGCAGTAATCGGATTTCTT
Source organism: Nostoc sp. (assembly GCF_036917395.1). GTDB lineage: Bacteria > Cyanobacteriota > Cyanobacteriia > Cyanobacteriales > Nostocaceae > Nostoc. The sequence continues at coordinate 66,660 of NZ_JBALDI010000042.1, read as the reverse complement.
CTTAGAGAACGACACAATTCAAATCCACTCATTTCGGGCATTACTACATCAGTAACGATCGCATCTGGTTTTTCTAACACAGCTTTTTCTAAAGCTTCTTTTGCACCAGAAGTTTTAATTACGTTGTAACCACTCTCTTTAAGATAATGGCTCATTAATTCCAATTCGCTGGGAGAATCTTCTACAATCAGAATTGTGACAAGTAAAGTCAGGCTCACTACGAAATCTCCTAAAAAGTAACTTAAGGCGATTAAATTTGGTATAAGAATTCAGGAGTCAGGAATCACAATTCAGAATGAACATGCCAATTTTAGAAAATTGATATAAGAATAAAGTAAATTGATGTGCCTTCTGCCAAAGTATCAAGTCTTGAAATGTCTTTGCTGGTTGTCTCATTTCTTCTGACTCCGGAATTCTGACTACTAAATTAACCAAGATGCTTAAAAACCATTTTTAGCAATTCTGATTGTGTAAAAGGCTTAGTCAAATATCCTGATGATCTGACTAACTTAGCCTTTGCCCTGTCGATAAATCCTGTTCTACCAGTCACCATAATGATCGGTGTATTTTTAAAAGCCGAATGTTTCCGTAATAAAGAACATAGCTCGTAGCCATCTAAACTTGGCATCTCAACATCTAGCAAAATCAGATCGGGCTTACTCCGGAGAATTTGCATTAAAGCTTTTACCGGATCATTGATCATCACAACTGAAAAGGTGTTTTCATCCAAAAAGTGTTTGATTGAATTTAAAACTGTTTGGCTATCATCGATACAGGCAATTGTATATAGTTTTTTGCCAACAGGTGGCTGAGTAGTTTTATTATTCTCAGGAATATCAAAATTGATTTGTATCGGCAATTTTTGCCCAAGTTTTATTTGCAGTTGTGGCTGAACTTGAGACGGTTGTATTTTAGACAAAACTTGGGAACTTCTACCAGCCGGAATTGATGACTGGATATTTTGCCGATTTCGTAACTGCTTTTGACAGTGTTCAACAAGTAACCGCAAATCCAGGCAACAGAACTTTGGTAGTTCATTTAAAGAGCTTTCAGGACTGAATTCATAGCTACCTTCTTTTAAGCATAGAAATGATTCCAGTACTTCTTTTGCCAATTCGTCTATCAGCCTTGCTGCTTGCACAGAGGTGATATAGTTTTGATTTACTAACCAACAAATAGCTTGGTAATCCGCATTTGATATTGATTGATGTTCATTCTTCGTCTCAAACATCAGCCGCATCTGCACGCGAGTAGCGCTGTTGAGAGCAGGAATTTGCTGGCTCAAGCGTCGCAAGTGACTGTCAAGGCGCTCAAATAGTTTATCTGAATAGGAGGCATAAGTAAGTTTCCCGTCCTCTAGATAGATTGACCAAGAAACTATTTCAGTAAATATATTTAAGCAGCCTGTAGCACGCCGACTGGTTAATTGTGCCAACAGAGATAGCGGATGTAGTTTCTGGAATAACCTGTAGCTACCTATAGGAGTTGTGCTCATTTTACTTTTACTTCAGCTAAATTCGATAGGTGTAAGCTAAATTTGTGCAGAGTTATTCCACAATTGCAATTAAGTAAAAAGGATAAAGCCTTTGTATTTTAAAATACATCAGTTTATATTTAGGGATTGTGGTGAAACTCAACGACAACAGCGTTATTTTCAAATGATCAAATCTCAGTAAATTCGTAAATTATTATTAATTTACTTCCTGTTACCGAGATTTACAGACATCTTTGGAGAACAAGACATAAAAATGTCAAGAGTATATGAAGCCACTTTCCATTGAGTAACCCCTATCTGACCACAGGAATAATACCGATTTTATTGACAGTAATACGTTTGTACTGCTGTATTTACACTTAAGTAAAATCTAGTCTTTAACTAGCTAAGGGCTAGATGAAGCCACTTTGTATCGAGTAACTTCAATTTGACCACAGCAATAATACTGGTTTTTTTAACAAAAACAAAACATAATTCAGAAGGGCTAATGACAGTACCACAAAAAGGCGTGAAATTAACCGGCGTCTCCAGGTGAATTGTTCTAGTTGTCCAAAAAACTTGCGCGATCGCCAAGTCAAGCCCCTGTCAGTTGGCCGTGTAATTGTCGCCACTTGGCATCCCCAAGAAACCATAGTTTTAGAAACTATCCGCCAGATGGGATTAGAATTACAAGTCATATTGAATAAAGGTGCGGTGATGGTGCTACCGTCAGGAATTAATAAAGCCACAGGGTTAGCCGCCGCCTTGGATGAGATGCTGCAATTCCGGGAGAATCATCAGTGAAGAGGAAAACTTGATCGCAACTTGGCTTCTTGTCGAAACCAAGTTGCGATCGCAGAAGCATCTCGCTTGGCAAAGTTTAGTGATGCCTGCGGTTTTTGCTAGCCTACGCAGATTCTCATAGTGATTAATCCCAACAACAATCGCCCAATTCTTAGCCATATTCAACTACCATTTATTTCCGCTTGAATTTAAAAGTCATCGCTCCTTTTCCCCCGGCTTTACCACCACCAATCCCGAACAAACTGATTTGTCCTTCGGCATTGACTTCTACTGAGAGTTCCACCTCATTGAGCTGCATCTTAGAATCTGGTTGATCAGCTTCATCAAGCATTTCCCGCATTGCTTCCAGAAACCCCTTCATTTCTTGCTTGAGTTTAGTTACCTCTACTTTGCGTCTAGTAATTACTATTTCGTCTTTTTTTCGGCTCACAACTATTTCTTCAGTGGTTTCAACTCCAAGTCGTCCTCCTCTATCTCCACTGCTTCTTGCTCCAATATTTCTGAATGTTTCATTGGTGGTACTTGATGTTTCAGCCGTTTCTTCAGTAATAATCCAGATGGCTTTTGGTGTTGAGTTTTCTGCTGACATAAATTTTATTATTGAAATTATTCTTGATTTAACTAGCTTTTACCAAAGCTTCTAGCACCGCCGTTCTCGCTTCGAGTTCGGCAACTCTTTGGTTTAATGGTAAATTTTCAACACATCCTAAATAGTGCGCCAAAGCGCCAACTACTACCTCAGTTTTAGATGTGCCAGTCTGTTGAGCGTAGTTGTTAAGCTTTTCTAGAAGATACGGGGGAATTCTGACGACAATTTGAGGTTTGGTCATGGCAGGCAATTATTTTTTAGTTTTAGACTATTAACTGCATGACAGTGCATTACTATTATTCAGTAGTAACACGTAAACTTGCAATAGCGAAGAACAGATTAGTCAATATCAACGCAGAAATGGCTAAAAATTGGGCGATCGCGATCGGCATTAACCAGTACAACAATCTTCAGCACCTAAACTACGCCAAATTAGATGCCGAAGCTATGCGCGATTGGTTTGAAAAGGAAGTGCGGTTTGACAGAGTGTTTCTGTTTACAGAGGATTCAATTGCAATTCCCACTTCTCCACCCATTCCCACTCAGCCTACTTACGGTAACTTGCGGCGGTTTTTACGGGCAAACTTTGAAAAGCCACTATTGGCATCAGGGGATAATCTCTGGTTTTTCTTTGCGGGTCACGGTTGTCGGTCAGCTGACCGTGATTATCTTATGCTGATGGATAGCGATCCAGGTGATGTAGAACATACGGCAATCCCTGTTGATTTTGTTACCCAAAGATTGCGCCGTAGTGGAGCAGATAATGTCGTGTTGTTTTTAGATGCCTGCCGCGATCAAGGAAGCAGGCGAGGAGAGGGTATTGGTGAAGAACATCAGGGAGTAGTCACCTTTTACTCTTGCAGTCCCAGTCAAAAGTCTTATGAAATTGAGCAGTTGCAACACGGCTCATTTACCCAGGCGTTGTTAGACGGGTTGGAGATAGCAGGTGAAGGAAACTGTGCCACAGTAGAAAGGCTGGAGCGATATTTACAATGGAGAGTTCCCACAATAAATCAAACGCACCGGAAAACTCCACAACATCCCTATGCGATCGCCGAACCAGCCACCAAATTACACTTAATTTTGTTGCCCGATTATGCCACTCTCCATGATATTGCCACGATGAAACTTGACGCTTATCAAGCGGAAGTCAAAGGAGAGTGGGAATTAGCCAGACAGTTATGGATTCGCGTGAATGTGGCTGCTAGGGGTTCCGATATGCAAGCAATTGAGGCATTTTCTAGAATTCCCCAGCGACTTGGAGAGTCTTCTGCACCTCCAAAAAATCCTGAAGTTATTACTTTACCAAGGGGAGATAGATCAGTAGTTTCTGAGCCAGCACCTACAGGACATCAAGCTGGACTACAGGTTTTTCAGTTTGAGGTGGTGAACATAAATGCAAGTGGTCAAGAGGTGAAACGAGACAGAAGTAAAGCCCAATATTTCACCGAAGACTTAGGAAATGGTGTCAGCTTGGAAATGATTGCGATTCCCAGTGGCAAATTCCTGATGGGTTCACCATCAGGGGAAGGAAGTAATCACGAAAAACCTCAGCACGAAGTAACGGTTGAATCATTCTTCATGGGTAAATATCCAGTCACCCAAGCGCAATGGAAAAAAGTAGCAGCACTACCCAAAGTTAAGCGTGATCTGAAAACAGACCCATCTAATTTCAAAGGAGATAAACGACCAGTAGAGCAAGTATCTTGGAACGATGCAGTTGAGTTTTGCGATCGCCTCTCGAAATATACAAACAAGCAATATCGTCTACCTAGTGAAGCTGAATGGGAATATGCCTGTCGTGCAGGAACAAATACACCATTTCACTTCGGCGAGACGATAACGACACAATTAGCTAACTACGATGGAAATTCTACTTACGCTTCTGAGCCAAAAGGAAAAAATCGTGGAGAAACAATAGATGTAGGAAGTTTTCCACCCAACGCCTTTGGATTGTACGATATGCACGGGAATGTCTGGGAGTGGTGTCAAGATAGTTGGCATGACACCTATAAAGGAGCGCCTAGAGATGCAAGTGCATGGATAGATAATAATCAGTCTTGTATTCTGCGGGGCGGTTGCTGGATACTCAGTCCTGCCTACTGCCGTTCCGCGTCCCGCAACTTCCTCTATAGGGCGGAGCGCGACAGCATCTCCGACGTTATTGGTTTTCGTGTTGTCTGCGGGGTTGGGAGGACTCTTTAACCCTTTACACTTTAGCTCTTTTGCCCTTTGCTCTTATTTTCTTTATCCTTTTTGAGTGTAGCGAAGCAGAACGATCTAATTTTTTTTTGAAAATCAAAGGCTCAATTATAGAGAAAATTAATTAGGACTTACGCACGGACTACGATTTTACGTCATTACGAGCGTTGGCGCAGCCTCTTCTAGAGAAGCGAAGTAATCGCAAAGGCTGGTTTTTCTTCACGCTTGCGTAAATCCTATTAATCTTAAATTTATCTAAAATATTTAGGTGTGTTGGCGTGGTGTAACGCAGCAGATTCCCAAAGCAAACCAGCGTTTACCCAATAACTGAGCGATCACAAACTTGCAAGTGCGGATAAAAGGACTTGAACCTTCACTCCTTTCGGAACTAGAACCTAAATCTAGCGCGTCTGCCAATTTCGCCATATCCGCATCAGTTTATTATAATACCATAATAAATTATTTCTGGAAAGGGAAAATGTGGGACAAGGGAAAAATTAATTTCCTATGCCCCATACTTCGACTTCGCTCAGTACAAGTACTCAATTACATGACTGCAACACGAGGCAGACGATGCTTGAACCCGCAGAGAATTTCCCAGGAAATAGTGTTTAATTCTTCTGCCCAATCGTCCGCTGAAATTTGTTCTTTTCCCTGTTCGCCTAGTAAGGTGACTACTTCTCCTTCTTGGATATTGGGTATAGCACTCACATCCAGCATCAACTGATCCATTGTAATTGTCCCAATTTGCGATACTCGTTGACCGCGAATTAACGCCTGCATTTTGTTGGAAAGACCGCGAGGAACACCGTCAGCATAGCCAATTCCCACAACAGCGAGGCGGAGTTCACGCGGGGCAATAAATTGATGCCCGTAGCTGACAGCAGTTCCTGCGGCAATTGTTTTAACTTGGGTGACTCGTGCTTTAAGTTCCAAAACGGGCTTGAGGTCGATCGCATTTTGTAAATGGGTTGCTGGGTAGAGTCCGTAAACCGCTAAACCTACTCGCACAATGTCGTAGTGCAATGCCGGATTTGTGAGTGCAGCCGCTGAGTTTGCTAAGTGCAAGCAGGGCGGTTCTATTCCCATTGCTTTGATTTGAGCGATCGCTTGCTCAAATCGTTTATGCTGTTCTTCCATTGCCGTGGTGTCAGGATCATCTGCTGTTGCCAAATGGGAATAAATACTGGCAATAGATAGATGTGGTAAGCGCTGCACTAATTGCACAAATTCGCCAGCTTGCTGCCAGTTAGTTCCTAACCTGGACATTCCCGTGTCTAATTTGATATGTACTGGGATAGGGGAACCATAATTCATGGATTCTAGGGCATCGGAAAATACCAAAGCTTGTTTAGGGCTACAGAGTGTCGGCTGAAGTTTCCAGTGGGCGATCGCATGAATCTGCTCTGGTGTATGAGTTGCCCCTAAAATCAAAATGGGCGCTTGAATTCCGCCTTCTCGCAATTGAATAGCTTCTGGAACTGTAGCAACTCCTAGCCAACTAGCTCCCGATTGGATTGCAGTTTGGGCGACTGTTACCGCTCCATGTCCATAAGCATCAGCTTTTACTACCGCCATCAACTGGGTACGCGGTGATAAAAACTGCACTAATTGCTGTATATTGTACGACAACGCCCCTAAATCAATTTCTACCCAGGCTCGTTGCGAAAACCACGCGTAGGTGTCGCACTGCTGATTAGAAACTACACCAGGGATTTGTTTGCGACTTAACATTTGTACTGACTCCTATTGCACCACGGCTAAACTTCCAAGTTATCTATCTATACACGCTCCTAAAAGCGATATCAGATTAAATAGGAAGTTTACCCTTCATATTGGAATTCATACAAGATGTTGCATTATTAACTCTCAACTCATAACTTAATTTCGGAATTCTCTCGAAAGTATAATTTATTCTCATCTCCCTAGCAGGGTGTATTTGTGTTAATATTTATGTAAAGCTAATACCCTGAGCGCAGATAAATGGGGAAGGTTTTAGTCTTAAACGCATCTTACGAACCTCTCAATATAACGAGTTGGCGTCGTGCTGCGGTTCTGTTAATCAAGGGCAAAGCAGAACGCGTGGAACACAATGGTAAATTCCTTTATTCGGATTTCCCGTTGCCGACCGTGATCCGGTTGCGTCATTATGTACGCGTTCCTTATAAAGAAATTCCTCTGACTCGCCGAAATATATTGCACCGTGACGGTCATGGCTGTCAATACTGTGGTTACACAGGGGATGAGTTGACCTTAGACCATGTAATACCGCGATCGCGCGGCGGGGGCGATACCTGGGAAAACATTGTGACAGCTTGTGTCCGTTGCAATGTCAAAAAAGGCAGTCGCACTCCCCACGAAGCTCATATGCCTTTGCGTCATCCTCCCCGCCAACCTTATAGCAGCCTCTATTTCGAGGTCAGCAAACATCTTAAGAGTGGACTACATACAGAGTGGCAAAAGTATGTTATAGGTCTTTGACATGACGTAACCTAATCCTAAAAGCATAAATAAATAGTCACAGGTTCGCGTTTGTGCTTATTTTTAGAGTCTGGCTAAAATTGTGTTGGACACATTTGCTTTAACAAATTGTCTGTTGGCTCAGGTTTGTCCAGGCATTGTAATGCACATTTTTTGGCAGAACCAACGCAGTAGTCTGCATAAATCTAGGTAATAAAGACAGCAGCCGACGCTAGTAGGTTGCTAGCGCTGTTCATTAAAAATAATTGTTAATTGCTCAATAGTCACAATAATGAGAGGATTGAGCATAAGAATATTTCAAATATCAAAGACTAGCCTGAAAGTATAAAATAGGAAGTATACCCTAAGTCAGATAAAAATTTCGCTTATTAAATTTACGGAAGAGAAAAAAGCTCCTAAAACAGATTATATGCTGCCAGATACAGCCCGATATCCTAAACTTCCTTGTTTCCAGGGCTTATACACTCTCTAGTGGAATTTAGTTGATTCTTGAGCGCTGTTACGGATAAAAAATATACTTAGATGTATAGTGCAATGTCTTGATATTTTTGCGAAGATCATAAGAAAGTGGCTAAATTCAGTGAATTGCTGCTCGTAGTATTTCTGAATTAAAGGAGCCTCACACTTTAAAAAAGTTCCCTATGTACTTGAATTCTCCCGTTACTCATTTAGAGAGTTTGTCATTGACCACAGAGCCAAACCCAGAGGAACCTGAAATCGAGAAAGCGCCAGTGGAAGTTGCATTTAAGAGTCCGTCATTACCGCCATCGGTAGGTGAAGGAGCTATATATCTCAATCACCGTGGTAATTCTCTGGTACAACAAAAGTCAGAAGAACTGCAAAAAACCTTTCTGGCACACCGACACGATCGCCAACTGATAATTCTGCAAGATTTTCCTGACCCTGATGCCCTTTCCTGTGCCTGGGCTTACCAGTTAATTGCCCAGCAATATGATATCAAATGTGAAATCATTTATGCTGGCGCATTGAGCCATCAAGAAAATATTGCCTTGGTGAGGCTGACTAATTTACCTATCCACCGCTGGACACCGCAAACCTTGAAAACCAAAGATTTGTCATCTTATCAAGGTTTTGTATTAATTGATAACCAGGGAACCACTTCACAGCTACTGTCAGCGGTGCAGCAGGCTGGAATTCCCCTAGTAGCCCTGATCGACCATCACAGTATCCAAGGTGATCTCCAGTCAGAGTTTGAGGATATCCGTCCCTATGTAAGAGCCACGGCAACAATTTTTACTCAATACCTGCAAACGGGATTACTGGCATTAGATAGCAGCATAAATCAACACGTCAAATGCGCTACTGCCTTGATGCACGGCTTGCGATCAGATACAAATCGGCTAATGCAAGCGCAAGAAGAAGACTTTATGGCAGCTGCGTATTTAAGCCGATTTTATGACGCCCAATTGCTAAACGCCATTTTACAGGCGAACTGTTCCAAGCGGGTAATGGATGTGATCGAGCGATCGCTCAAAAACCGCATCGTTCAAAATAACTTTTCCATTGCTGGTGTCGGTTACTTACGCTACGATGACCGCGATGCCATCCCCCAAGCGGCTGATTTTCTCGTCACTGAAGAAAACGTCCACACCGCCGTAGTTTTCGGCATTGTTCATGATGAAGACGAAGAACTAGAAATAGTCATCGGCTCCCTAAGAACCACCAAACTTACCCTTGACCCTGATGAATTCATCAAAGAAGCCTTTGGACAAGATAGCGCTGGGCGGTTTTTTGGCGGTGGAAGGACAAGCGCAGGCGGCTTTGAAATTCCAATGGGTTTCTTATCTGGCAGCAACGAAAATTCCGCCTATGCAAAAATGAAATGGGAAGTATTCGATGCTCAAATTAAGCAAAAACTGCTGAGGTTGGTTAATCCTAGAGACAACCCGATTCAGTCAGAATAGAGGAAGAGGATAAGGCGAACTCCTAACTCATGCTGGAGTCAAAGTGTTTGGTTATATGAGCGCGTTATTCTAATCCTAAACAAAGCAGCGTAGATATTATCATGCACCAACTCACTTTGACTATTCCAGAAGAAACTGTATTGGCTCTGAATGTAAAACCAGAACAGCTACAAGGTGAAGTACTTCTCGCTGCTGCTATGAAGTTATACAAACTTAGCAAACTCTCTTCAAAAGCAGCAGCTAACGCAAGCGGGTATTCCCAAAGTTTTATTACTTTCACAACTAGCAAAATATGACATTAGCACCTTCAAACTCACGGAGGCTGAACTGATTGAAGATTTAGTTCATGCCTAATGTTATTTGTGAAGGAAGAATGCGATACTGAGGAAAATTTTTGGTCTAGTTGCCAAGTTGTCTACCTCTGCTGAATTGTACCGTTAGACCGCTAATTTAACATTTTTGATCTAGCGTTAAAATGTTGATCATTTATGCTCTTTGAGAGGTATAACAATGACACAGCAAGAATTATCAAAATTGATGACATTGCTAGAACTACAAAAACAAGTACTGCAATTATCCATTAAAGAACGTTGGCATTTAGTTCAGTCTGTTCTAGCATCAATTCAACAAGAAACCCTATTGTCTATTCCTGGCACTCCAACCTTAGAACCTTTAACCGATCTTGACCCCCGGACTCAGAGTTTAATAGGTGTAATCCAGCTAAGAGAAGAAAATCCAACAGAAAATTATGTGGATTATTTAGAGGATAAATACGGTTGAAACGGGTGTTGTTCGACAGCGATATGTTGCTCGATATTTGGGCACAGCGTCAACCATTTGTTATAGCTTCCGCAAGAGCGTTAAATACAGTAATGCAGAATCAAGTACAAGGTTATGTTTCAGGTCATGCAGTAACCAATATTTTCTATATTCTGCGTCGTAAAGTTGGTAATGAAGTAGCGCGTGAACTATTAGCAAAGTTATTGCAGCACCTTCAAGTTGCCAGCGTGACAGATGAAGTTATTCGGCAAGCTTTGAATAGCCCAATTAAGGATTTTGAGGATGCAGTAACGAGTGCTGCGGCGCTTACGGCAGGTTTAGAAATAATTGTGACGCGAAACACACCCGATTTTGTAGCTTCTTCAGTTCCGGCAATGCTGCCAGATGAGTTTTTGACAACGCTAATTTGAGTGAGTTTATTTTTCTGAGAGGTATAAAAATGCCACAGCAAAAATTGTTAAATGAGTTTTTATCCCTTCCTGCGGAAGCACAGCGTCAAGTAATTGACTTTATTGCCTTTTTGCGACAAAGATATGCAGCAGTTGAATCTGCCTCTCAGTCGGCTGATATTGACTTGATAAATGATAGCTTTATTGGGATGTGGAGCGTAGGCGTAGCCCGTCGTAGACATCGCCAAGATTTAGCTGATAGCACTGCTTGGGTGCGTGGTGTTCGAGAAAATGAGTGGTCAAAGTCAGATGACTAATTCAACCATCGTTGATACTGATATTCTAAATAGATAGCAGATCAACGAATACGTAATAATGATTAAGATTAGGATAGATTAATTCACACCAGACGTAAATCCTAACTAAGTATGGGCTACGCCCCGCTACGCTAACAAAATTCAAAGTATGGAACTATACTTAATTCGTCATGGCATCGCTGAAGACAAGGGATTAGGCATCAAGGATGAGGAGCGCAGCCTTACCAAAGAAGGACGGCAAAAAACTGAGAAAGTTGCCCAGCAACTTGTTAAATTGGGTTTAAGCTTTGATTTGATTCTCACCAGTCCCTTAGTGCGGGCCCGCCAAACGGCTGAAATCCTTATAGCAGAAAAACTAAGCTCCCAGTTAGAGGAATCTAGCCACCTTGCCCACGATGGTCAAATTTCTAGTTGGCTAAAAGACTGGTTAGAGCCAAGGAATTATTCCCAAAATACCCAACTGGCGCTGGTTGGACACGAACCTGATTTGAGCAATTGGGCAGAAATTCTCCTATGGGGGGAAGTCAAAGCAAGCTTAGTCTTGAAAAAAGCAGGTATGATTGGGATAAAACTACCAGAAACAGGTTCTCCTCTGGGTCGGAGTCAGATGTTTTGGTTGACACCACCCAAGTACCTGCTATAACAGTTTTTCAACATTTTCGATTGTTGTTAGAAGGGCTACTGTTATGGCGACAATAATTTCTGGTAAGTTAGCTTGATCAGATATTTCAAAAAGCAAATGGTGTTGCCATGATGGTGTGCGAATACAAGCCTGGTTTAGAAGGCATTCCCGCCGCCCAATCAAGTATCAGCTATGTTGATGGGCAAAAAGGAATACTAGAATATCGTGGCATCCGGATTGAAGAACTAGCAGAAAAAAGTACATTCATAGAAACTGCTTATCTCTTAATCTGGGGTGAACTGCCAAGCAAGGAACAACTGGAAACATTTGAGCATGAAGTTCGTTACCACAGGCGAATAAAATACCGCATTCGGGACATGATGAAATGCTTTCCAGAAAGCGGTCATCCAATGGATGCCTTGCAAGCCTCTGCTGCTGCTTTAGGCTTGTTTTATTCGCTCCGCGATTTACATAATCCTGCCTACATTCGAGATTCCGTGGTGCGCTTGATAGCAACCATTCCCACGATGGTAGCTGCGTTCCAACTGATGCGAAAAGGCAATGACCCGGTGCGTCCCCGTGATGACTTAGACTATTCCGCCAACTTTCTATACATGCTCAATGAGCAAGAACCCGATCCTCTAATGGCGCGGATTTTTGATATCTGCTTGATACTTCAGGTCGAGCATACAATGAATGCTTCCACCTTCAGTGCCAGGGTGACAGCTTCCACCTTAACTGATCCTTACGCTGTGGTTGCTAGTGCTGTGGGAACCTTGGGAGGGCCCCTGCATGGTGGAGCTAATGAAGAAGTGATTCAGATGTTGGAAGAAATTGGCTCTGTGGAAAATGTACGTCCTTATGTGGAGGAGCTTCTGCAACGCAAAGCGAAGATTATGGGCTTTGGACATCGTGTTTACAAAGTGAAAGACCCACGAGCCACAATCTTACAAGGTCTAGCAGAACAGCTGTTTGAAAAGTTTGGGCATGACAAGTTCTATGACATTGCCCAAAAGATGGAAATAGTGGTAGAGGAAAAACTCGGTAGCAAAGGGATTTATCCCAATATTGACTTTTACTCTGGTTTGGTGTATAGAAAGATGGGTATTCCCACAGACTTGTTTACACCAATATTTGCGATCGCCCGCGTTGCCGGTTGGTTAGCCCACTGGAAAGAACAACTCGCAGAAAACCGGATTTTCCGTCCTACCCAGGTTTACAACGGTCACCACGAAGTTTCTTATACCCCCATTGACCAACGTTAATTGGGCATTGGGCAAACAGGGCATTGGCCAAACAGGGCATGGAAAATCGAACCAATGCCCGATATACTATGCGCTGTTTGGGCGGTCTTCACAGATCGCATCACTGCCTAAGTCCTGAAATATATACTCTCCCCTTGTCCCCTTGATAGCCAATCTCAATGCCAACCATAAGTAGAAGTTCTCATCTCGCTTCAGGGTGCTCAAACCATCCAACGATATACTAGGCATGGGAATTGGCAACAAATCTTCAATTAAGCGTCATCACAGCAAAAATTATAAATGGGTGAATTTACAGGTATTAATTCAACTAATAGTTGTAACTCACCATAACTCGATGTCTTAAAGAGCGGAAACATGAATTCAGGAATTGACCTCCAAGGAACTTTTATTGAATCCCTCCGGGATTTAGGTATACCAGCAGGAACAGCCAAAGCGATTTGGATGCCCCTGCCAATGATACTGATGCTGATTGGGGCAACAGTGGGGGTATTAGTTGCTACTTGGCTAGAACGGAAAATTTCTGCCGCAGCACAGCAGCGAATTGGACCAGAATACCAGGGACCTTTTGGGTTGCTGGTACCTGTAGCGGATGGTCTGAAGCTGGTATTTAAAGAAGATATAGTACCAGCCAAGTCTGACCCCTGGCTGTTTACCCTCGGCCCAATTATTGTTGTAATTCCGGTGTTTCTGTCGTTCCTGATCGTTCCCTTTGGGCAGAATATCGTAATTAGCAATGTGGGCATGGGCGTATTCTTGTGGATTGCCTTGTCTAGCATTCAACCGATTGGCTTGCTGATGGCTGGCTACGCATCTAATAACAAATACTCCCTCTTAGGGGGGTTGCGGGCAGCAGCGCAATCTATTAGTTATGAAATTCCTTTGGCATTGGCGGTGTTAGCGATCACTATGATGTCTAACAGCCTCAACACTGTTGATATTGTCAATCAACAGTCTGGCTATGGCATCCTGGGCTGGAACATTTGGCGACAACCCGTCGGTTTCCTGATCTTTTGGATAGCCGCCTTAGCTGAATGCGAACGATTACCCTTTGACTTACCTGAAGCGGAAGAAGAAATCGTAGCAGGCTATCAGACTGAATACTCAGGCATGAAATTCGGTCTGTTCTACCTGGGTTCCTACGTTAACTTGATCCTTTCTTCCCTACTAGTAGCAATTCTTTACCTGGGTGGTTGGGACTTTCCCCTTCCCCTCAACCTCATCGCTAGTTGGCTGGGAGTCAGTGAACTAAATCCTGTGTTCCAGATAGTAACTGCGGCTTTGGGGATCACGATGACGGTGTTCAAAGCTTATTTACTAGTATTTGTCGCTATCCTGTTGCGCTGGACAGTGCCACGGGTACGGATTGACCAACTATTAGATTTAGGATGGAAGTTTTTATTGCCAGTTGGCTTGGCTAATCTCCTATTAACTGCCGCCCTGAAACTAGCCTTTCCCTTCGCCTTTGGCGGGTAAACCAATTTTAGATTTTAGATTTTAGATTTTGGATTAAGTCTGAAATCTAAAATTCAAAATCCAAAATCCAAAATCCAAAAGAGAGAGACACAAAATGCTAAAGTTCCTGAAACAAGTTGGTGATTACGCCAAAGAAACGGTACAAGCTGCGCGTTACATTGGTCAGGGACTTTCTGTTACCTTCGACCACATGCGGCGGCGTCCGATTACCGTACAGTACCCTTACGAGAAACTGATTCTTGGCGAACGGTTTCGCGGTAGAATTCACTTTGAATTTGATAAGTGCATCGCTTGCGAAGTTTGTGTTCGCGTTTGTCCGATTAACCTGCCTGTAGTAGATTGGGAATTCGACAAAGCCAGCAAAAAGAAAAAACTTAACCACTACAGCATTGACTTTGGAGTTTGTATCTTTTGCGGTAATTGCGTGGAATTTTGCCCCACTAACTGTCTATCCATGACAGAAGAGTATGAGCTTTCCACTTACGATCGCCATGAATTGAACTATGACAGCGTGGCGCTGGGTCGTTTGCCTTACAAGGTAACAGATGACCCAATGGTTACACCACTACGCGAACTAGTTTACCTACCCAAGGGCGTCCTCGAACCCCACGGACTGCCTGCGGATGCGCCACGTGCGGGTGCGCGTCCAGAAGACCTTGTGGAACAAACAGAAAAATAAATGTCATTTGTCATTTGTCCTTTTCCTAGTGACCAATGACCAATGACCATGCAAATTTGTGATTAGTGATTTTGGATTAAAACAAAAATCTAAAATCTAAAATCTAAAATCCAAAATTGATTGACTAAGGACAAAAAACAGTGAATCTAGCGGAAGGAGTACAGTTTGTATCGCTTGGCATACTGGGCGTGATGATGATTGGGGCGGCCATTGGCGTGGTGCTGTTCTCCAATATCGTCTATTCTGCCTTTATGCTGGGGGGCGTGTTCATCAGCATAGCGGGAATCTACCTGTTGCTAAATGCTGATTTTGTTGCTGCTGCACAAATACTGATTTACGTTGGGGCGGTTAACGTGTTGATTTTGTTTGCCATTATGTTGGTGAACAAGCGGCAGAATTTTGTAGCATTTCCGAACTCTTGGGTGCGGAAAGTACTAACGGGTATAGTCAGTGTAGGATTGTTTGCTCTTTTAAGTACGATGGTGCTGGCTACTCCTTGGGCCTACTCAACTGCTCCTGTGGTGGGTGGTGAAAGTTCTATAGTTTTGATTGGAGAGCATTTCTTCACTGACTTTTTATTGCCTTTTGAACTGGCTTCCATTTTGCTACTGATAGCGATGGTAGGAGCAATTATTTTGGCACGTCGCGAGTATTTGCCAGATCAAGTGACGCTATCCGAACTGCCGCAAACTGTTTTAACTTTGCAAGAACGCCCCAGAGAACTGGTATCAACAACCAGCGAAACAAAAGAGTAAGATTTGCGACCTCAGTCGCAGAGAAAAAGCCAGTTTTTACAGGTGGGATACCCAGATTCATGCAACTCCAGTACTTTTTATTACTAGCAGCAGCTTTATTCTGCATCGGCATCTACGGTTTAATTACCAGCCGCAACGCTGTGCGGGTGCTGATGTCAATTGAGTTACTGCTCAATGCTGTTAATCTGAATTTAATGGCATTTTCCAACTTTCTCGACTCAACATTAATTAAGGGTCAGGTTTTCACAGTATTTGTGATTACCGTGGCGGCGGCCGAGGCGGCGGTGGGTTTAGCGATCGTGCTTGCCATTTATCGCAACCGCGATACCGTCGATATGGAGCAGTTTAATCTCCTGAAGTGGTAATTTTGCGTGCAACTCAAGCAGGTAATCATTGCTTATAAAGCGCGGGATGCCCAGAGTAAAGAATGGGCAGAAGTCTGTGCTAAACAACTAGAAAGTCGCCAGTGCCATGTGTTGATAGGGCCTAGCGGGCCGAAAGACAACCCCTATCCAGTCTTTTTGGCTTCGGCGGTTCAACCAATCGATCTCGCTTTGGTACTCGGTGGCGATGGTACTGTTTTAACCAGTGCCAGACATTTAGCTCCAGCTGGCATCCCAATTCTGGGAGTGAATGTGGGAGGTCATCTGGGGTTTTTAACTGAGTCAGTGGAGGAGTTTCAGGATACGGAGAAAGTTTGGGATCGACTGTTTGAGGATCGCTATGCTATCCAACGACGGATGATGTTACAAGCTGCTGTCTACGAGGGTCATGGGTCTAATTTGGAGCCAGTAAGTGAGCATTACCTGGCTTTGAATGAATTTTGTGTCAAACCAGCCTCCGCTGACCGGATGATTACTTCAATTCTGGAAATGGAAATCGACGGTGAGGTAGTCGATCAATACGTCGGGGATGGGTTAATCATTGCTACTCCCACAGGTTCTACTGGTTACACCGTTTCTGCCAATGGGCCAATTATGCATGATGGTATGGAGGCGATTACCATCACTCCTATTTGTGCGATGAGCCTTTCTAGTCGCCCCCTGGTTTTACCCCCTGGTTCTGTGGTGAGTATTTGGCCTTTGGGGGATTACGATTTGAGTACCAAGCTGTGGACAGATGGGGTTTTGGGGACTTCAATTTGGCCAGGACACCACGTTGATGTGCGAATGGCAGATTGTCGGGCTAAATTTATTATTTTGCGCGAGAACAATTCCTACTATCAGACGCTGCGAGAGAAGTTGCTTTGGGCAGGTACAAGGGTTCACTACAGCAATAATCACCGTAATTAATTCAGTATTTTAGAGTGCATTTACCGGAGATTGCGATGGCGTACCCGCCCACCATAGGCGATGTCTACGCAATGCCCAAAGCAAAAGCACATCGCAACCAAAATTATCCAAGCCCCTGGATTTATCCGGGGGCTTTCTGCCCTGATTTTGACTTTCTTTGCTGATTTGCATTTATAGCGGATATCAAAAGAAAATTTTGTATCTTATTGCCAGATTTTTGGGGAATTAATGTCCATAATAAAAGCACTCTACCCCTAATCCAAGAGAGTAAAAAAGCTCTCTAGAGATTCTTTTATCGAAAACCGTCTCAATCACGCTTCGACACATTAATGCATAATGTGAGCTATTTGTATAGTGCTTAAATCCTAGTAGGATATTTTCGTAAATCTAAGTAGGAAGATAGATGGAAGTTTCTGGACGCAACATCAATTACTCACTGAATCCTCCTCCCCCTCTTGAAGATTTTCCTGTCCTTCAAACTGAAAAATATACCCTACGGCTAGCGTCAACTGAAGAAGAATTAGAATCAATTTTTCGGTTGCGCTTTGAAGTTTTTAATCTTGAACTAGGGTTGGGATTCTCTACTTCTAACTTTACCCAGATGGATATAGATAAGTTTGATGCAGTTTGCCATCATTTAATCCTGATCTCCAAACAAACGGGTAAAACCATTGGAACTTATCGGATGCAAACCTATACAATGGCTTCTCAAAGATTAGGTTTTGATGCTGCCGATATATTTAATCTTAATGCAATTCCCAATTCTGTGCTTCAGGTATCAGTTGAAGTTGGGCGTGCATGTATAGCTAAAGAATACCGCAACAGTCAGGCACTTTTACTACTATGGAAAGGGCTAGCAAATTATCTGATCTGGAGTAGAAATCAATATTTCTTTGGCTGTGCATCATTACTAACACAATGTCCGTGGCAAGCTACTTACGCTTATGATTATTTTCAGCAGAATGGCTTGATGCATCCAAGTATTTTGGTTTATCCAAATTCACAATCTTGTTTAGAAATGCCTCAAAATTTCCCAGATTCATATAATGTTGAAATTCCCAAAATTTTGCAGGCATACTTGAATATTGGAGCTAAAATATGCAGTATTCCAGCTATTGATCGACACTTTAAGACTATTGATTTTTTAGCTATATCTAATACCAAAGACTTTGCTAGATGGCGTTACTAAATATTGTAAAAATTATCCTTTTCCCTAATGGCGCTCAGTCGCGGCTATAAGAACAAAGTCTGCATATACGGACTGTAAGAATATAGAAGACAAAAAAAGATTTGGGTAAAGACACGTAGTGCTAGATACAAGGTGTCCATATTACAAGCCCCAATATTAGATATGGGGTTGTCCCAAGAGTTCCAATAATCCTCTTTGCTTACTGGATTATTTTAGACAAGTTCTTAGGAAAACTACTTATGCGCCATCTCAAATTTGCTCCGAGTTGGTTGCGATTTTTAATTATTTTCTTATTAGTGATGGGTATATTATTTCGCTTTTTTAACCTTGATAGCAAAGTTTACTGGCATGATGAAACTTATACCTCATTACGAATTTCTGGTTACACAATAACTGAAGTAAAACAGCAAATTTTTAATGATCGTGTCATTGCTGGAGAAAGTTTTGCCCAGTTTCAAGGTGCAAATCAACAAAAAAACTTAAATGACACAATCATGACTTTGGCAAAAGAAGATTCTCACCATCCACCGCTTTATTACATAATAGCCAGATTGTGGATGGAAATCTTTGGTAATTCGGTGACGGCTATTAGAAGTTTATCTGTCTTCATTAGTTTGCTGGTTTTCCCTTGTGTTTATTGGCTATGCCGAGAATTATTTAATGTGCCGTTATCAGTTCCTGGTGTAGCGATCGCACTCATGGCAATTTCTCCAATTCACCTAGTATACGCTCAAGAAGCACAAGAATATATTCTCTGGTTAGTCACCATATTACTATCCAGTGCGTCTCTGCTGCGAGCAATGCGGCTGGAATCACAAGACAAAGATGAGCTAGTAAAAGAACGACAACGACCAGATTTATTCGCTATCTGGAGCATTTATGCAGTAACTTTAGCCATCAGTCTTTATACATTTCTTTGGAGTGCATTTGTAGCAGTTGCTCACGGAATTTATGTAATGAGCATCGCCAAATTTAAGTTAACGGGAACTGTTAGAACTTATCTGTTAGCATCACTGGTAGGTTTTTTAGCTTTCATGCCTTGGATAACAATTGTGATGGGCGACTTTTTTCAATTTTTGATTTCAGCAGATAAGATAACAACGCAATCATCTTTAATGCCTATATTTCCATTTTTGCTGATGCAGTTGAGCCGGATTTTTTTTGATATAGACCTTACTTTAGACAATCCTATAGGCTATTTTATTACATCATTATTTTTAATTTTGGTAGGATATTCAATTTATTTTCTTTGTCAAACAACTAATTATAAAGTCTGGTTGTTTATCATCATATTAATTATGGTGCCAGCACTACCCCTAATACTGTCAGATTTAATTGCTGGGAGTACACGATCATCTAGGGAACCATATTTAATACCATCTTATTTAGGAATCCAACTGGCTGTTGCTTACCTACTAACTACGCAACTATATAATGGGAACGTGTCACGCCGGAGCATTTGGCACATAATCATGGCATTAGTAATTATTTGTGGTCTAATTTCTTATAAGGTGAGTTCCCAGGCAGAAACTTGGTGGAATAAGGGTATGAGCTATGGCAATCCCCAAGTTGCCCAAATCATCAACCAAACGACTCGTCCACTTTTGATTAGTGATGCTTTAGGCGACAACTATGGGAATGTCTTTTCTCTGAGCTATCTTTTGGAACCAAAAGTGCGATTTCTGTTGGTGAACAACCAAAAAGTTCCCAAAATTCCTGATGGGTTTGCTGATGTGTTTTTATTCAATCCTTCAGATACTTGGCGCGAAAAAATCGAAAAAAAGTATAAAGTAAAGACAGATGTTGTTTACAGTGACAACTATTATTCGGTTTGGAAATTGACTAAATTTTCTAAGTTGCGCCGACGTAATATCCCACCTAATAATAAGTTATCTGCCAGTTGATAGATAGCGTGGGAAGCTAAACATTAGATGCTTCATGCGGATCGGCATAAAAATTGTTCATGAAATTTATAATCTTTTAGAAAATATTAAAATACTTGCTTTCTTAAAATAATCTAAGAATAACAAAAATAAATATTAAACAGATTCTCATCTGAAATTAATTTAAGTGACAGAACGATATTTTATATTGTCATTTGATATTAATTTAATGATTCCTTGAAAGGTGTTGTATGCAATTAACAGATTTTCTTGGTCTTTTACATCCAGCGATCGCAATTATATTCGTATTTCCACTCATCGGTACAGTGGTTAATTTTGCTTGGCAAACACGCCAACGCAGATTGCAAATTTTAGCCGGGAGTAAGAGCAAAATTCCTCCAGTGGTGGGTGGAGAACATAAGCAGTTAGGTGAAAGACTAACAAGTGCAGTTGTCGGACTAACTCTAATCGGATTAAGCTATCCTATTGGCAAAAATATTATCAAAAATCAATTGTGGAATAAAACACCTTTTAAAGTTATTTTTATCGTGTTAATGTTTGCTGCTACTATCGCCTCTTTAGTATTTCTTTATCGGGCAAAGCAGCGGTTGTGGCGGGCAGTTTTTGCAACTTTAACTGGTGCAGGTTTAGTAATTATAGGCTGTCAGGATGGAGTATACCGCCTGACGAATGAGTGGTATTGGTCACATTATTATATTGGTATTACCGCAGCATTGCTGATGATTTTTTCATTAGCAATTGTTCAAGATATTTATCAAGATAAGTCCAATCGCTGGCGCATCGTCCATACGGTTTTAAACTGTATTGCTTTGTTGCTATTTATTGGACAAGGCATGACAGGAACGCGAGACTTATTAGAAATTCCTCTGAGTTGGCAAGAACCATATATTTATCAGTGTGATTTTGCTAATAAAACTTGTCCAACGCCAAATTCCCAAGCACCAAAGTGAACTAACCTGGATTTCTCACAAATGAGAAAAACCATGTACAAAACCTAATACAGTTAAGTTAAGCATTTTTTCCTTCTCTCTGTGCCTGGACAGTTGCTACAACGGGGGGAACTCCCGCAACGCACTGGCTTCTCTGCGAGAGGCTGCGTGTTGGCGGAAGCCTCTCGCAGAGATGGTGGTAGCCTGCGGCAAGCCACTACGTTTCTACAATAAATTAAGCTTTTTGGCAATTTTTGCACAAGTCCTAATAATTAGAAAAAACTTGTCAGATTTACAAATTGGTTCTTTGTTTACGCAATATTATCTACAAGCCGATCGCGAATTGTTTTGAGTTGGTCTTGAGTCTTAATTGGCTCTCGCGGTGCTGGCAATTCGGTATTAGGCCAGTTAGGTAAATTATTGCAGGGGCATAACAATGTCGGCATCCCGACGTTTCGCGCTGCTACTGGCATACTGCATCGGCTGCAAGGTAGCATCTCCCATGCTGGTGTCAACAGTTCAGCAATGGTTTCATGTGTACCCTCTAGGTAACAATCACCCGATTCGGGTGAGAGAATTTTTTGCCAGCACTCTTCAAATTCTTCACTATAGCGATCGCCATTTAGCACCGATTGGGGCAAAAAGCTTGCCTTACCGTTGAACGTAATCAATTTCTTACCCAACTGAAACCAGTAGGCGAGGTATCCTCTAACTTCTTGTTTAGTTGCCATATTACAATTTTAGATTTTAGATTTTAGATTTTGGATTAATTTGAATCAAGAGTTAAGAATCTTGACTCCTCACTCCTCCTTCCCCTCTATTTGGCAATGGCGAACCAAGGACGCCCAGATTGAGAACATGACCAGCAGTAACTAAATAAACAGTTTCGCTGAACGCACTTAGCTGGCGCACCAAAGAACCCAGGCGATCGCGGAACGTCCTTCCAATCGGATAAGCTGGCACCACACCCCAGCCAACCTCTTCTGCTACAAACACCATATCAGCAGCAACAAGATCCACCGTTTCTAACAACTCTGTAAGGATATTTTCCCAGGTAGCTTCGTCTTGTTCTAAGAGATTAGCAACCCAAGTTCCTAAAGAATCAACTAAAAGGCAGGTATAGGGTTTGGCATCAGCAAGGGTAGCAGACAGTTCCACAGGTACAGATAAAGTTACCCAGTCTTGGGGACGACGTTGTTGGTGTTCTAAAATCCGTTGATGCCACTCTTGGTCATCTGGGTTATCGGTGGCTGTTGCTACGTAAACAACTGCTTTTCCTGACTGCATGGCCAGAGTTTCCGCCCATTCACTTTTACCAGATCGTGCTGGCCCTGTTACTAAGATGATTTTACCCAAAGTTGTTTCCTGAGTATTTTAACAATAAGTAGCTGTAAATTCAGCTACCATTTCAATTAGCAAGACTTGAGGCTTAAACTTGGGGCAAAATCCCCAAGTTTAAGGTAGGCAAACTTTCACCACAGTGTACTAATTGCAATTTATCACCGCAGTTTTTACTTCGGAGGTGAGATTTTTGGTTTCAAATAACTTTTAAGGGATAAAATTAGCACCAGCATCGTTGATGTTACAACTGGCAAAAGCCTAGAATCCCAACAACCCCATTCTTAATTATTCAACACCATTGGGGACAGCAAACTTTAGGATGTCTTTATGAACGCAGGCTTAAAACGTATTGAAGCAACTCTACACGATTTAGGGAATCGCGGCACTGCCTCTGCCGCCGAAGCAGGTGATTCGACAAAACGACCTTTCTCCTTTAGAATCAGCGTCGGAGCCAACGAACCCACAGAAAGTACACAGACTCCATCCTCCCAGGATGGGGAACTTAATCCACAAGGACAAACAGTTGACCTCGGCGTAGATACTGAGAGTGATTATCCTCCTGAACAAAATTTCTTTCCTCACCATGACTCTGTGCAGACCTTTCAAGCACAAGAGAATGGTAGCAAAACACCCAGCCTACCCAAGTTGAAAACTCCGAGCTTTAGTAGCCATCGCCACGGAGCTAATCCAGCATTGGCGATGAATCTATTGCAAGAAATTCAGGAAAGTGTCGCCGATTGGCAAACAGAACTGCAAAATATCTTAGAGCAAATTCAGGATATTTACTTAGAAGGTCCAATTGTCAATGGCTGGTTAGAATCCAATCCCACCGAACCAGAACCGGGAGGAACTGCAACACTGCGCCATGCAGAAGTTGACCGCCTGATGAACTACGTAGAAAAAATTTGCGCCACTGGTGGAAAAGTATCTTATCAATCATCTATTACTGGCTATCGCCTCTGTGGTGTGGACGATGCTGGTAAAGTCTGGTCGCGCCCATGTCCACCGGATCAGGTTGCCAATGTTAGCATGGCGATCGCGCGTTACCAAAAGTTACGTCAACTGTTGGGGCGCAAGCAATCTTTGGAAACTCGTCTGAGTCAACTAGCCCAAACACTTGTAGTTTTACACAGTCATATTCAACAAACGTAAAGTTTTAAAGATTATTTCCGAAGAAACTCGGTTGGTGGGTTGGTAATTTTTGGTTTAGATTGACTTTCAGTAGGTGTGCGTTGGATTTAAGATTTTTATCTAAAATCCCAAATCTCAAATCCAAAATTAAATCTATGCCAGACACGCAAATCTCTGCCATTATCTGTACTCATAATCGAGATACCTATTTAGGGGCTGCAATTGATAGTCTTTTAGCGCAGGATTTTGCTGCTGACTTTGAAATTGTGGTAGTTGATAATGGGTCTAGCGATCGCACCCGTGAGGTTGTAGAACAAAGGGCCCACAATCCGCGTCTGAAGTATGTATTTGAACCCACCATCGGTTTATCTGTCGCCCGCAACACGGGTGCAAAAGTAGCCAGTGGTGATATTCTTGCTTATCTGGATGACGATGCCGTTGCCAGCCCTGGCTGGCTACAAGTTTTATATTTTGCCTATTACAATAATTCTAAACTAGCGATCGCAGGTGGCAAAGTCACTCTCCTATGGCCCCCAGGAATCCAACAACCACGGTGGCTATCTCCAGGGCTAGCTGCAAATCTGGGTGCATACGATTTGGGTGACAGTAGCATCTACATCGAGCAACCTGGCTTAACACCCAGAGGCTTAAATTACTCCATCCGCCGCAGTTTCCTGGATGAAATTGGCGGTTTTGATCCTCATCTCGGTCGAGTAGGGAAAAATCTATTATCAAATGAAGAACTGCAAATGACCGAATTTGCCCTACAACGTGCTTGGCAAGTCGCTTATCTTCCCGAAGCACTAGTCGCTCACAATGTTGCCCCAGAGCGTCTCCAACGCTCCTGGTTTTTAAACCGAGGCTGGTGGCAGGGTATTAGTGAATGCTATCGAGAACAACTCGCTGGTAAAGCTGGAATCGCTCAATTGCAGCGAGGTAGCGAACGGTTTGTGCGCGGCTTGTATAAGGCATTGCAATATTTTTCTGATCCAGCAGAACGGTTTGACAAACTTGTATATGCTTACGGTCAGATTGGTTACTTAAATGCTGCTATTCAGGGTCTTTTATCTACATCAAATAAGAAATAACTAATAACATAATTTATACTTGTATGCCATCTAAAATACCAGTTTCAGTACTAATTCCGGCAAAAAATGAACAAGTAAACTTGCCTGCCTGTCTCGCAAGTCTCACCAGAGCAGATGAAATATTTGTAGTAGATTCTCAAAGTAGCGACAACAGTGTTGAAATTGCTAAAAGTCATGGTGTAAATGTCGTGCAATTTAGCTTCAATGGACGCTGGCCCAAAAAGAAAAATTGGTCTTTAGATAATCTCCCGTTCCGCAACGAATGGGTGCTAATTGTAGATTGTGATGAGCGGATCACTCCTGAACTTTGGGAAGAAATTGACCAAGCAATTCAAAACAAGGAATATGCAGGTTATTATCTCAACCGCCGCGTATTTTTCTTAGGAAAATGGATTCGTTACGGTGGTAAATATCCCGATTGGAATCTACGTTTATTTCAACATAAAAAAGGTCGCTACGAAAACCTACATACAGAAGATATTCCCAACACTGGTGACAATGAAGTTCACGAACATGTGATTTTGCAGGGCAAAGTTGAGTATCTCAAAAATGATATGCTCCACGAGGACTTCCGCGACCTTTACCACTGGTTAGAACGACACAACCGCTATTCAAACTGGGAAGCTAGTGTTTATCTTAATATTCTCACAGGTAAAGATAATAGCGGTACTATCGATGCCAATCTATTTGGTGATGCAGTCCAACGCAAGCGCTTTTTGAAAAAAGTGTGGGTACGCCTGCCATTTAAACCCATTTTACGGTTTGTTTTATTTTATATTATTCAACGTGGTTTTTTGGATGGCAAAGCAGGATATATCTATGCACGCTTGCTGAGTCAATATGAATATCAAATTGGCGTTAAGCTTTACGAATTACGCAACTGTGGTGGTCACTTAAATACTGCAACTAGCTCAAAGGAAGGAGATGGGGAAAAGGGGAGCAGGGGATCAGAAGGAAAGCTATTGACCATTGATTCCTGATAAATAACTAATGACTAATGACTAATGACGCTTTCGTAGATTTACGCAAATATGACCAATCTTGGTTTGATCGGGGACGTCCAAGTTGGTATATTTTCTTATGGTGGTTTGTACAAGCGATCGCCTTTCCCCTGACTCCTCAACCGTTAAATATTCTGCGTTGTGCTTTGCTACGACTATTTGGCGCTCGGATCGGTAAAGGCGTATTAATTCGACCTACCGCCCGTTTTACCTACCCCTGGAAAGTTACCATTGGCAACTACAGTTGGATTGGAGATAACGTAGTTTTATACAGCCTCGATCAGATCCACATCGGTGAACACTGCGTAATTTCCCAAAAAAGTTACTTGTGTACTGGTAGTCATGATATCCAAGACCCTGCCTTTGGGTTGAAAACAGCGAGTATTACTATTAACAATGGTGCATGGGTGGCAGCAGATTGTTTTGTTGGGCCGGGAGTGCAAATCGGGGCTAATGCTGTGATTGGCGCTCGTAGCAGTGTTTTTACTAATATGCCTTCTGGGCAAGTTTGTTGGGGAAGCCCCTGTTGTCCCAAGACGGTTCGGATAAAACTTGATGCCCCCACAAAACCCGTGATTTTATAAATAAACATAGTTAGGGCGCACAGCTAGCTGTGCGCCCTTAAATTTTCTACATATTTATAGTGGTTCTCAATTGCATGGAATACAGACCACTTGTAGGGGCACATCATTGCTCATATGTGTCAACTTAAGCAAAAACTCGTTTAAAATCTGGTTAAGAGCCTCTGGCTGGAAATGCTCTTTCATTGCGGTGCCGCTAGTTTTGAGGCGGAGCCTCTAATTAGGCATTCCCAGTCTGAGACTGGGAACGAGACAAACCGCATTGGCTGCCCATAAGCAAGTGGCGTGGATTTAGGGGGAACTATAAGCGTTCGGTGTATACAAAAAACTTTTCAGACATCCTCTGAGGGAGATGAACCAGTCTTTGAGGTGGATGAACCAGTCTTTGAGGTGGATGAACGAGTCTTTGAGCTTGATGCACGAGGTTCCAAGCCTCCCTTATATCCCTCAGCTTTCTGAATCCCCAAGCAAGACAGGAAGTAGCAGTGGTAATATGTTTTCATGGCTGCTCTAATCCTTGCTATTGATGAACAAACTATTGGATGAAACGCTGTCAATCAAAATTGCTGAACTTATAAACAGCAGAGCTAGCACTCCGTTTGATAATGCTTACAAAGCAGTATTATCGACTGAGGGAGCAACATATATTCAGGGGTTTTTAGCTTTTGTCGGGAAGCCATACAGACCAATTGAACACAGTTGGATTGAGCTAGGCGACGCCTCCGATGTCCGCATTATCGATCCCACATTACCGCACTTGAACAAAAATCCCCAAGAACTCTGGTATTTTGCTGCACAAAGGCTGACCGTTAAAAAACTGAAGGCCATCATTGAAGAATCGAAAGAAGATTATCCAGAAGATGATCCATTGCCAATCTATGGTCATCCACCTTATGAATATTACGGTGATGTGATGTTGGGTGGTCAAGACTATTTAGCAGCATATCAAGCCGCAGAGGCTAAATGTAAAGAAATCAACGAACTCAACCCTGAGAGGAACTAGGGGAGTGAATGAAATAATTCTTAATTACGAATTACGTTAGCGAAGCTCTCTTCTCTACGAGAGGCTGCGCCCTAAGCGAAGCTATGCCGCAGGCTTTACGAGTCCGCGTACCCCTACGGGGAAGCAAGCTACGCGCAGCATCTCATAGAGAGCCTCATTACGAATTATTTAATAGGATTTCCCATCGCTGCCAAAGTATTCTCGATAGGCGCAAATTTTGTCTCCACGCACATCCCAAGAAACTGCTAAACGATTTTTGTAAGGTTGTTCTAACAAACGTCCCTCATCCCGAAACTCAAAAACAACCGTTGTATCATTACTAGTACAACGGTCTAGGGTCAGGGTGAGTCCGCCTTGGAATGATTCAGAAACGTACTCAAAAAACTCTCTAGCTCGTTCTTTTCCCACATTTAACCCGTGAAATTTACCCACGGGAAACCAAAGGGTAAAGTCCTCTGTGAGCATATCTAGAAATGCTTGCCACTCTCCTGTGGCCAGACCATGTGTAAAATGCTCAAATGCTTGTTGAGCGACTTTTAAAGTATTTTCTGAATCTTGTGTCATTCTCACTCCCGGCTGGATATAAACTAATACCGTGTTACTTAAAACCTCACAACCACTTTGCCACAATTTTGACCACTGAGAAGATATTCTACAGCGTCGGGAATTGATTCTATGCCTTGAAACTGTGTTGAGTCTACGGCTACTTTGAGTTTGTCTGTGTAGAACAGGTTTAATAGGCGATCGCGTGCCTCTGCTATATGTTCTTTATAATGAGGCATGAGAAAGCCTTTCACAGAAGCTGCTTTCCAAAATAGCTGGTGATAAATACGTGATTGTGTAATTTGTTCTACATTATTTGCATATTCTGATATAAAACCAACCACTACTAACCGTCCCCGCACTGCCAAGTTTTCAACACAGGTATCAAATACGGCTTTACCTACACACTCAAAAATTAGATTAATCCCATTGGGGTATTCTTGCTTGAGAACTTGATTGAGGTTTTCTGTGCGATAGTTGATAATGCGATCGCACCCTAATTCTCTCAATAACTTTGCTTTCGCCTCAGAACTACAAGTACCAATGACATGATTACCAGCTAACTTTGCCAATTGCACCGCAATATGACCCGTTCCTCCTGCTGCTGCTGTCACTAAAACCACTTCATTACTTTTCATCTCCCCTACTTGTTCCAATGCCACCAAGGCTGATACACCTGTAGGAATCAGGGTTAGAACTTCTGGTGTAGCTTCACGCACTTTGACTGCTAAGTTTGCATCGATAACCTGATATTCTCGATAACCGCCGCCACGCGCTGTAGTTATGACAGCATCACCTATTTGAAAATCTTTAACATTTTCACCCATAGCGACAACTTTACCCACAGCTTCCACACCTAAATCAAAGGGAGGAATTAAGTTAACATAGGGAACATCACCACGACAAAGTAAAGTATCAAAGCCACCGTTAACGCCAGCAAATTTATTTTGAATTAAAAGTTGACTTTCAGTCGGTTTGGGAATAGGAATTTCTACAACTTCAACAGCAAATTTAAAATCTTGATTTAGTTGCTTTGCTATTAACTTTCTGTAGTTTATTGCGTTCATCTCTAAATCTTAATTTTACCTTACTATTCAATTATTAGTTTTAACGTAGATAGCAATTCTAAATAATTTGTGAAAATCTCTATTAATTCTCTCTGCGGTTCGTTAGAAAAAATTATCACGAAGTCAGCGAAGGCGGACTATTGATTTTAAACCCGCATAATGCGCGGAGCGCAGTGCAAGCGCGATAGGCGGGTTTTGATTGTATAGCTGCGGACTTCTAGTCGCCCTTCTCAGATATCCTCTCGGCTTATAAAGCTTTATCCCACTCTAATTGATGAGCTAAACCATACTTGATAAAATCTTCTTCTTTAGCTTTATCGCTTTTACCAAAAACACCTAAGCTGTAAGGATTATCTTGCATACGTTGTGTGACTTGCTCTTTTTCAAATTGGATAATTTCCTCTCTAGGTTTATCCGGTTTAAAAAAGTCTACAACCAAGACAGTTCTGTCATAATTGGTGTAATTATGCGGACAGTGTGGATAGCTGTGATCTAAAACCAGAAATTTTCCTTCATACCAATAAAGCTGCTCATGACATATTTTCATAGCCACATCCCCCTCTGGCACAATCAATCCTAGATAGCCACGATTCATATGAGGGTTATAGTTCACATGTAGCTTGATATCCAAGCCTGGATGGAATGTACCAAAATACACATTTCTGAGTACACCATCATCGCTAAAGTTCACTTTTTCTATCACCTTAGCCAAATTTGGGAAAAATTTCTCTCTTAATGCAAGTGCTTTTTGTGATGCATCATCTAACCCATAATCAGGGTATTCTATTTGATGTGCTTGAATATATTCTTCAATAAATATACCCTGAAATAAAATCCCAAAAGCAGTGTATTTTGCATTACTTTTTGTTTTAATTGTTTTACTTTTAGGTCCCAAAATCTCGTAAGTGATTTTTAACTCTTCATTAGATGCATTATTAATAAAGCTTGTAAACTCATCTCTAATAACTTGCCAGCTATCTTGAAAATTTTTGAGAAAAGCAAATTCCCTTGGGTCTATATGATACTCATTAAAACTTTCCATTGTCTTTTCTCCTGAAGATGTTTTCATAAAAAACCGTTATATAATGATCAGATTTGGTCTTCGTCACGATTCGATGTTGGAATTCCTGACTAAACTCATTTTAGTGTGAGGTCTACTGTGTCTGAAACCCCCCTATTAGATCAAATTATCAAAAATGTGCGCGTAGTTCGTCCCCATCAGGATGCGATGTCTACGACGGGCGTAGCTGCGGCATTACTTGATTTAGGAATTAAGGATGGAAAATTTGCTCAGATTGCCCCTAATATTAGCCCAGACACAGCTAAAGAGGTATTTGATGGCAAAAACCTGCTAGGCTTTCCTGGGGTCGTGGATGCCCATATGCACATCGGTATCTATCAACCCCTCGACAAAGATGCTGTGACTGAAACCAAAGCAGCCGCTATGGGAGGCGTGACTACCAGCTTAAATTACATCCGTACAGGGCAGTATTATCTTAACAAAGGCGGCTCCTACCGCGATTTTTTTCCAGAGGTGTTGGCGTTATCCGCAGGTAATTTTTTTGTAGATTACAGCTATCACGTTGCACCTATAGCTAGCCAGCATATCGATGAAATACCTCTATTGTTTGAGGAACACGGTGTATCTTCGTTTAAAATCTTCATGTTTTATGGCGGTTATGGATTGCAT
This sequence comes from Nostoc sp., assembly GCF_036917395.1. Lineage (GTDB taxonomy): Bacteria > Cyanobacteriota > Cyanobacteriia > Cyanobacteriales > Nostocaceae > Nostoc. The sequence goes on along the minus strand of NZ_JBALDI010000042.1, from coordinate 36,146 downwards.
GGTTTGTCAGACCAGCAAAACCTCTTTTTGATGATTAACAAAGAGGAACGGTACGACTTCGCCCATTTTGAATTTATTATGCGCGGTCTAACTCGCTTGATAGAAAAACATCCAGAAGCGCGAGATACTATCAGCTTGAGTTTGCACTGCGAAGTTGCAGAAATTCTCAACGCTTATACCAAAATAGTTGAAAATGATTCTAGTCTTAGTGGACTACATGCCTATAGTGCAGCACGTCCTTCTCATTCTGAAGGTTTAGCAATTTGCATTGCTTCTTATTTGGCACATGAAACTAACTGTGCAAATATCAATTTGTTGCACCTGAGTTCACGTAAAGCAATGGAAGCAGCTTTGACTATGCAAACTGCTTTTCCCCATATCAATTTTCGGCGAGAAGTTACTGTCGGACATTTGTTATTAGATGTCGATACTCCCAATACAATTTGGGCAAAAGTTAACCCTCCTATTCGTCCCCGTGCCGATGTGGAATACTTATGGCAAGCAGTACTCAACAATCAAGTAGATTGGATAGTTAGTGACCACGCTTGCTGTTCTGCTGAACAAAAAAGAAGTGCTAAAGACTCGAATAATATTTGGTTAGCAAAGTCTGGTTTTGGCGGTACAGAATATTTACTTTCTGGTGTATTTAGTGAAGGTAGCAAGCGGGGAATGTCTTACAACCACATGGCTAAGTTGCTATCTTGGAACCCATCCCGGCGCTTTGGTTTGTTAGAAAAAGGTGATATCGCCATTGGCTATGATGCTGACTTGGTGCTGGTAGACCCCAATGAAAGTTTTGTGGTACGTGCGGCTGAGTCAGAGTCACAACAGGGTTACACGCCCTTTGAAGGAGTGGAGTTAACTGGGAGGGTGAAAAGTACGTTTTTACGTGGAAATCTTATTTATAACAACGGACAGGTTCTAGGTTCACCCACTGGACGTTATTTAAAAAGACCTTCTAGTAATTCTCACAAAAACTTTGCTGCTTAAAAAGCGTATGCATCTTTAGGCGCATATGATAAGACTGTTCCAACTTGTGATAAATCCCTATCAACTCTGACGAAGAACAAAGCGCCATCGTCCGTTGTGTGTCTAGGAAGAGTGCTAAAGCTAGGAGAATAACCAAAGTGGTCTTTTGCAAAACTGTAATTTCCTATATCACAGTATCCAACTAAACCATATGCTTCTTCATTATAAGATTGAATCATTTGATACCTGCCATCGTAATGTGGTAAGATAGCAAGCAACCATACTCCACCCCCATTACTATTTTTTCTTAAGTACTTTTTTTTAGCTACCTCAAATTGAACTGTATCTGTCTTGCTCCACGGTAGCAATTTGCTATCCAATGCAGGGATGAAGTCATGCAGTTTAGCATCTGGATGATCGTTGATTGCATTCTTATATATCAATGGAATAGGACCATTCTCCATCCAGAGTATTTCAACTTCTTCATTGCCTTGCACTTTCCAAGGACCTACTCTCACTCCTGCGGGGATAAAGGAGTAGCAATGCTTGTTTAATTGCCACTCACCTAATTGAATTGCACCCCTGAGTACAAAAATCTCTAAATCGGCAGTAAAGATGCCAGAAGGTGCTTCAAACTGAGGCGATAAAACTACTTTTGAAGTGGATGCACCACAGTCATGCCATGTTAGCGATCGCCTACTTCCAAATGGTACATTATCTGGCATTCCACTCACTCGCCAACCGTGTTCTTCTGGTATGGCATTTGTATCAAAAAATTGGTACTGGCGAGTTACATACTCTTTGGAGATTGCTGTACACCTTCCTGATAGGTTCATGCGCCCTCTTCCGTCTCCACCCCAATTCTCTTTTACAGATGCTACATGCAAAAAATCATCAGTTTGGTTTTCTTCTGCGGAATTAAAATTTATATTCTCTTCGCCCATGACTTCACACTCTCCTAGTTATATGCTTCTCCTTAGGTATTTAAGTTTATATTGGATTGACTCGATTTTCCTTTAAAAATTCAATTGCTAATTCAGCAAATTACCTTTTTTGTGCTATTGTTTGTAACCATTCAATCAAGGGTCTTAAAGTTCCTGGCAATGCTGACTCACTGACAGTCACAGTATGCTGCTTACCGTTATCTTCTACTGTTAACTTATACTGAAAGCGATCGCTCTGGGGATTTGGCGAAGTAATTTGTTCAGGTAGTCTAAATAAATCAGCAGCTTCTACTAAGCAAGAAAGTGTGGCGGCTTCATTTGGCGGGAGAGTGTCTGTATCAACGGTTGTTTTCTTGGTAATCCCAGCAAAGCCGCCCGTGCGTTCAAAGGATATCCGCATTTTTTTGCTCTCCGTTGTGCTACTTAGTTGGGAGAAATACAAAGACTGGGAAATGATAGTTTTCACCTCCCAGTTTAGCAACAACAAACAACACATCTAAAAGTAAAGTTAGGAGTTAAGAATTAGGAGTTAGAAGTTAAGAAAAAACTCCTGCACAGACGCGATTAATCACGTCTCTACTCCTAACTCTTAATAACTCCCACCTTTTGCCAAGCGCTCTGCACAGCTTTCTGCTCATTACTCCCATCACCGTAGAGTTCGCCAGCAACTTGAATGGTGACGTTGGCAGCTTTTTTAAAATCTGCTTTGGCACTCAGGCGATCGCGTAAAGTTATGTACCATATTTTACCAACCGTTTCCCAGGCATAGCCTCCAATTTCCACAGCCGCTAGATAAAAAGCATAGTTAGGAATTCCTGAGTTGATATGCACCCCGCCGTTATCATCAGAACCAGTATATTTATCTTTCACATGGGCTGGTTGTGGATCTTTACCCAGTACTGGATCATCATATGCTGTTCCCGGTGCTTTCATTGAGCGCAGGGCAATACCTTTAACAGTGGGTGCCAAAAGACCTTCGCCAATCAGCCAATCAGCCTCTTGTGCAGTCTGATTTTTGGTCTTTTGTTTCACGAGGGAACCAAAGATATCAGAAAAGGATTCATTCAGTGCCCCTGGTTCGCCATAATACTGTAAACCCGCTTCATACTGGGTTACACCATGAGTTAGCTCATGCCCAATCACATCAATTGACTTCGTGAAGCCTTGAAACAGTTCTCCGTCCCCATCACCATAAACCATTTGGTCACCGTTCCAAAAGGCGTTGTCATATTTGACGCCATAATGCACAGTGGAGTCTAAACGCAGTCCCTTGTCATCAATCGAATTGCGATCGAATATCTCATGAAACAAGTCATAAGTAGCACCAGCAGCATCATAGGCTTCATTCACTGCTGGATCACTGCTAGGAGGATCGCCCTCAGCACGCACCAATGTGCCGGGGAGTTGCTGCCCATTTTTAACATCGTAAATAGTGCGGCGCTTCTCACCCGGAGAAGGTGCAAATGAGACATTACCTATGACATTTCTCCGTCCCAGAAATTGTGCCGAAACATTTAATGTATGAAAAGCCCAACTCCGCTGCTGGGGGTTGCCATTCACCGCCACATTTTCCAGCATGTGGGGCGGAACAATACAACAAATCGGGCACCTAGAGGCAAGTGGATGCTCATACTTAAACCTAGCTGATTTCTTTTTATTTCGAGCCATCCAAGATATTCTCCTTTTGAAACTAAGTGATGGCAAACAGTGGCTTTCACTGCACTAGAGAAAAGAGCAGAAAAAAGAATGCAAATCGCGTTTCCCTGGTTTCTTTTCTGAAGAAAATTCTCTCCTTTGTATTTTCAGATAGGTCTGTGGAGGATTGATAGTACCCTTACGGGTACTTCTGATGTGTAAATATTGCATAAAAATACAAGGACAGCTTCGATACCGCAAGTTTCAGCCAAAATCCTTGCATGAGTTAGCAAGACCTCCTTCACAGACCTAACGCGTTTATATATTAGTTCTGATCAAGGGAAATAATCTTATTTATTGCTGTTTTGTTACCATAAGGCTTATCTAACTTCCCTGGATTATTTGCCCAATCGCCAAAGTCTGCTTGTCTACCAGCCCACCGTTGTTGATATCCTGCTGCTGTGATTTTATCTTGGGCAAATTGCAGCATTCGAGGTGAGTAATATAGGGCAATTACTTGGGCATCTGGACAGCGGTTGAGTATCTTGAGACTAAGTTCCCCTGTACCACAACCTAATTCTAAAATACGCCGACTTGGGGAAAGTAGACAACGGGTCATCACCTCCAACATCTCATCGTATCTAGGTAACAGTTGGCGAATACCAGTGTCAAAATCAGCAGTGTTGGCGAATACCTCTCCGGGAAATAGCTGTTGCATGGGGATTAGAACAAATAGACACACTAATCAATCATTATTACTGAGATCCGCGTTACATCGTAGGAACAACTTTTAGTATTAAAAAATATTCATTCAATATACTTTTGGCAGAATACATATATCACATTCTATGTTATAAACCAGCAAGTTATCTCTCAATTTAAGCTGAAATCCCATGATTTTGAACTAAAAAGCCAATTTAACTCTTTTTTAAGATTTGTAAAGATAAAATGGCTCATGTATTGAGTTAAACTGATATGTGTAATAAGTAACTCTGATAAATTAAAAATTTTTGTTTTCAAAAGCTACTGACTTTGGTATATTAAATACTGAACAGAAAGTTAACTGAATCAAACTAGAAGTCCACTGCTATTCTGGGTAAAACAGAGTGTAGCAAGTTTAGCGATAAAAGGTTCGAGACTAATGCTAAAAAACAGCGAACTGAAGGTTAATCAGGGCTGTAATCTCAAATGGAAGCCCGGAGATAAACTATTTATCCAGTTTTCTCTATTAGAAATTTTGCGAATTAAAACAGTTATAGAACCTCTATATCTATAGATGGATATAACATAGTTCATCGTGAAGTTAATCTGCATTCAGGTGAATTTACTATAAGTCAATACTGGAGTTAATCTAAATTAAGGTTAACTTGCTGAATTTAGGTCAACAATCCCAAAAGAGCGCAAGCATCATGCCTATATTTTTGAATGGGACTAGTTGATTAGTCTTGAAATAACCTTGAATAAGAGGTTAACATAAATTTAGCTAAATAACGGTGTTAGTTAGTAACATCGTTTGCTAATAGTAATAAGCTTTTCTTAAGAAAGCTTGCTTTAGGGTGGCGGAAATTTTAGGTGTCCATAAGCCTCATTCGTTATTGCCACACATCAGGGTGAATCTAAAATTTTGCCTTAATTTTCACAAATTTTTCAATTAGATCAAGGTTAACAGCAATGAATAATGTTCAAGCATCGTTTCAAGCAACGGAAGCTGAATTTCGTGTGGAAGGTTACGAAAAAATTGAGTTTAGTCTTATCTATGTAAACGGTGCATTTGATATCAATAACAGAGAAATTGCAGACAGCTATAAAAAATTTGGTCGCTGTCTGACTGTGATTGATGCGAATGTCAATCGACTATATGGGAAGCAAATCAAGTCATATTTTAGACACTATGACATTGATGTAACTGTAGTTCCGATTGTGATTACTGAGCCAGCTAAAACCCTTGCAACCTTTGAAAAAATTGTTGATGCTTTTTCTGACTTTGGCTTAATCCGCAAGGAACCAGTGTTAGTAGTGGGTGGTGGTTTAATCACTGATGTAGCTGGGTTTGCGTGTGCTGCTTACCGTCGCAAGAGTAACTACATTCGCGTTCCTACAACATTGATTGGTTTGATTGATGCAGGTGTGGCGATTAAGGTTGCAGTCAACCATCACAAGTTTAAAAATCGCTTGGGTGCATATCATGCTCCTTTGAAAGTTATCCTTGATTTCTCCTTTTTGCAAACATTACCAACGGCTCAAGTTCGTAATGGGATGGCAGAGTTAGTCAAAATTGCTGTTGTTGCTAACTCTGAAGTCTTTGAATTGCTGGATGAGTATGGCGAAGAACTGCTTTCCACTCACTTTGGATATGTGAATGGCACAAGTGAACTCAAAGCGATCGCTCACAAACTCAATTACGAAGCAATTAAAACTATGCTGGAGTTAGAAACTCCTAACTTGCATGAATTAGACCTTGATCGCGTCATTGCCTACGGTCATACTTGGAGTCCGACCTTAGAATTAGCTCCGATGATACCTCTGTATCACGGTCATGCAGTCAATATAGACATGGCTTTATCTGCAACCATTGCAGCAAGACGTGGCTACATTACACCTGGGGAACGCGATCGCATTCTAAGCTTGATGAATCGTATCGGTTTATCAATCGATCATCCTCTACTAGATGGGGATTTGCTCTGGTATGCTACCCAGTGTATTAGCTTGACACGAGATGGCAAACAACGCGCAGCTATGCCGAAACCCATTGGTGAGTGCTTCTTTGTCAACGATTTTACCCGTGAAGAATTAGATGCAGCCTTAGCTGAACACAAAAATCTGTGTGCTACATACCCTCGTGGTGGAGATGGGATTGACGCTTACATAGATACTCAAGAAGAATCCAAACTATTGGGAGTGTGAAAACATGACCAGTATTTTAGGACGAGATACCGCTAGACCGATAACGCCACACAGCATTATGGTGGCGCAGCTACAGAAAACCCTCAGAATAGCAGAGGAAAGTAATATCCCTTTAGAGATATTGACATCTCTGCGCCAAGGGTTACAATTGGCGGCGGGTTTAGATCCTTACCTGGATGATTGCACTACCCCCGAATCAACAGCATTGACAGCACTAGCGCAGAAAACCAGCAAAGAAGACTGGAGTAAACGCTTTAGTGATGGTGAAACAGTGCGTCAACTAGAGCAGGAAATGCTCTCAGGACATCTTGAAGGACAGACACTGAAGATGTTTGTGCATATGACCAAGGCCAAAACCATCTTAGAAGTGGGAATGTTCACAGGATATTCAGCTTTGGCGATGGCGGAAGCATTACCAGATGATGGACGACTGATTGCTTGTGAGGTAGATTCTTATGTTGCCGAATTTGCTCAAACTTGCTTTCAGGAGTCTCCCCACGGCGACAAGATTGTTGTAGAAGTGGCACCCGCTCTACAAACACTCCACAAGCTGGCGGCAGCACAAGAATCATTTGATCTGATCTTCATTGATGCCGATAAAAAGGAGTATGTAGAGTACTTCAAAGTTATTTTGGATACTCACTTACTGGCTACAGACGGGTTAATCTGCGTAGATAATACTTTGTTGCAGGGACAAGTTTACCTACCATCTGAACAGCGGACTGCCAATGGCGAGGCGATCGCTCAATTCAACCGCATTGTCACCACAGATCCTCGTGTAGAGCAAGTTCTGTTACCCATACGAGATGGTCTGACTTTGATTAGACGCTTAGTGTAAGAGGTACAGAAAATTCGGGTAGTTCTCAATTCAAGACATCACAAAAAGGCTATTTTATAGCGGTTCTCAATTTGGATGCAATATCCAATAGGGGCGTACAGTGTCAACCTAGAACTAGGGCGAATGGAATTCGCGGCTACACAAACTCTCGTCCACCTCGGTGGACTAAGGAAAAATTGAGGGTTTGAAACCTACGCAGGTGGGTAAAATTTGTGTAGACGCGGTTTCTAACCGCCGTAACGTTGAGTTGACACTAATGTACAGCTGTACGCCCCTATAAAAGACCGCATTCCACGCAAAGGAATAAAATTATGGCCCAATCAGTTTCTTTATCTGTTCCTGAATCCATAACGCCATCAAAGGGTGTAAGGATAAAAATAGTAGCTCTATTCAAGACTCTTGGTACTTTAGCACTATTGCTAATAGCCTTGCCTATCAACGGTTTTGTAGTTTTACTATCCCTGCTGTGGGGCATTGTGCGTCGCCCGTTTACAAAAAAACCTGGCTTTGCTGCTCATCCTCAGAATATCTTGGTGAGTGGGGGCAAAATGACCAAAGCATTGCAACTTGCCCGTTCCTTCCATGCAGCAGGACACAGAGTTATTCTGATTGAAGGTCACAAATACTGGTTATCTGGGCATAGATTCTCAAATGCTGTGAGTCGTTTTTATACGGTTCCTACACCACAAGACGACCCAGAAGCCTACACCCAGGCGCTATTGGAAATTGTCAAACAAGAGAAGATTGACGTTTATGTACCCGTATGCAGCCCTGTAGCTAGTTATTACGACTCTTTGGCAAAGTCTGCACTGTCAGAATACTGTGAGGTTTTCCACTTCGATGCTGATATAACCAAGATGCTGGATGATAAATTTGCCTTTAGCGATCAGGCGCGATCGCTTGGTTTATCTGTTCCCAAGTCTTTTAAAATCACCGATCCTGAGCAAGTTATCAATTTCGATTTTAGTAAAGAAACGCGCAAATATATTCTAAAAAGTATTTCTTACGACTCAGTTCGCCGCTTAAATTTAACCAAACTTCCCTGTGATACCCCTGAAGAAACAGCAGCCTTTGTCAAGAGTTTACCCATCAGCCCAGAAAAACCTTGGATTATGCAAGAATTTATTCCTGGGAAAGAATTATGCACCCATAGTACGGTGCGGGATGGAGAATTAAGGTTGCATTGCTGCTCAAATTCTTCTGCATTTCAGATTAACTATGAAAATGTCGAAAATCCCCAAATTCGGGAATGGGTGCAACACTTCGTCAAAAGTTTGGGGCTGACTGGACAAGTGTCTCTTGACCTTATCGAAGCTGAAGATGGTACAGTATACGCCATTGAATGTAATCCTCGCACCCATTCGGCAATTACAATGTTCTACAATCACCCAGGTGTTGCAGAAGCCTATCTTGGTAAAACTCCTCTAGCTGCACCGCTACAACCATTAACTAATAGCAAGCCTACTTACTGGATATATCACGAAATCTGGCGATTGACTGGGATTCGTTCTGGGAAACAATTGCAAACTTGGTTGAAGAACTTAGTCCGAGGCACAGATGCCGTCTATCGCATGGATGATCCTCTACCATTTTTAACTTTGCACCACTGGCAGATTACCTTACTTCTGCTAAAAAATCTGCAACAACTCAAAGGCTGGGTAAAGATTGATTTTAATATCGGCAAACTGGTGGAATTAGGGGGCGACTGAGGGTAGGGAGTTAGGAGTTAGTAATTCTTCTCCTAAGTTAGCCCTAAGCTTTTTGGCTATTTTTGCGTAAGTCCTAAGCTTATCTTTATCAATTCAAAAACAAAGTACAATATTGCTGAAAAGTTGGTGAAGTCGTCAGGCTAAATATAATTCTGTGGAATTGGGGTTTCAAACTCAAATTCCACAACGCCAAATCACTAATCTGTTACACCTGTAATTGAGAACTGCTATAGTCACTAAAGAATTTCCTTTTCTCTGAGCCAAGAAATTAAGTTTTTGACTTTTCCTCTTAAAGTGTATTGAGAAGTTTCAATTATATTAGTTTCTGGGATATCAGAAATTAACTTTGCAACTACACCAAACGTAGAAGTTTTGTCGTATATTAGATAATTACATTTGCTTAATAAATAGATATCTACTAAAGCTTGAACACCATTTTCAAACCTATCTGGACATTCAGGATTCTGATGTAAAGAAGATCCTGACATTGGATACCACTTATCTGTTACTAAAATATTAGTATATTTAGTTCTAAAAAAATCTTCTACTTCTTTATTATCAGTTGCTAAAAATATCAAAATTTTAGGATCTTTTTCATAAATCTTATCAATAAAATTTAAGTATGTATTAATTGAAGATTTTCTATCAGTATATCTAACATGAACCCCGATTACGTTATCTTCAAAAGAATTATTTATAGTTTTTTTTATAGTTGCTTGAATATTAGGTTGTAAACTCAGATTTTCTTTAATTATCTTTTTTAAGATAGTTTCATTGCTCAGACTTTGTAGATAAGCAAAATCACCTAAAAAATGTTGTCTTAACTTATAAGTCTCTGTTACAAACGACCATCTAATCAAAACATCTTCACTATAATCGATGCGCGACATATTAGTAGTATATTTTGCCCATATTCTAGGGTTATTGTATCTCAAATCAGCTTCAGATTCATATAATCCCAATACTTCATTCACAGATTTCTCTAAGTTATTCTTCCATAAACTTGGATTGACAGATTGAGTAGAAGGTATTTCTGAAGCTTGAGTAAGATGATGAAGATTAAAATATTTAGGAAAAACATTGCTGCGACTATCGGAGTAAGTCTCATCGCTCCAATCAACAATTATCTTTCTATTAGTAAGCTGAGTATATAAAATACTGTCCAAGAGAGCGAGAAAACGATTTCCCATCCCTGCTTTCCCTTTCGCTACTAAAAATTTATCTCCAACCATTTCTAATTCCTCCTAACAACTTTAAAATAAAATAAGTGATCGTTCATCGGGTGTAATCAACATAAAACACCTTTGATAGAATCAATAATGAACCAACAAAACTAAGCATAACTAAATAAATCATCCTGATCTTACGCTTGAGGGAGTTTTTTCCAATCTTTTGATGAAACTACGACTTAGACATTGACAGAAAAGACCAAATATAGGTAATTTGAAAAACTACATCTGCCGTCGGGGCACAGCATTGCTGTGCCTGTAGGGTGCGAGTCTATTTACCCCTAAAGAATGATTAATAAAAGCCTAAAACGTCCTATTTTGGGAAATGCATATCATAATTGATTTGTACAGTGCATAAGTCGGATAAATTTACTTTCAGTAAACACAGCTATTTTGCTCAATGTTTTATAGTTTACCAAAATCATCTCATTAATGATAACCCAAATCAATGATTGACAAAATTGCCAAGTAAGGTCTTATCTCTTTAAACCTAATTTCTAGCCACCATATTGAGTTTACCAACAGGCTACTAGGATGTTGGTAAGAGAAGGTTTTTTGTTATGGGGATACTAATACCCTTACTACTCGTCAATTTGACCAACGCGGCGGATATTCAGAATGTCGCTCATTTTCTTAATTTGGACGAACACTTGCTCTAGTTGAGAGCGATCGCGTATATCTATTCCTAAGTCCATCAATGCAGGTTGACCAGTAGCGGTTTTCACCTGGGCATGGCGGACATTGATTCCTTGGTCACTCAACCGTGACAAAATATCCTTTAGCACCCCTACGCGGTCAAGGGCTTCAATTTGAACATCCACTGGGTAAGTGTGCGGGCGACCACTATTTTCGGCGACTGGGTTCCACCTAACTGGTACTAAGCGCTCATACTCCACACTCTCCAGATTATGGCAGCCTTGGCGATGAATCGAAATCCCCCTACCTCGCGTCACCACACCAATAATTGGTTCGCCAGGAATCGGGGTACAACACCCAGCTAAATAATACACCAACCCTTCTACCCCAACAATTGGCGAATCTGTGGAGCGGGAGGTAGTTGCAGGTGCATCTCGCAAAGCTTTTGATGTAGTTGGTTCTTTGGGGAGAAATAGCGGCACAGTGGAAACTGGTTGTTGTCCCTTCGCCACTTCTCGCCAACGATTTAGCACTAGATTCAATGTAACTTCACCGTAACCCAAACCGGCAAGTAAATCTTCCACGCTGTGGTAGTTACACTTTTCAGCGACAATCTCCATTGCATCCGACTTCAGCAGACTATCAAAACCAGTTTTACCAAGTTCCTTTTCTAACAATTCCCGTCCACGGGCGACATTTTCTTCCCGGCGCGATCGCTTGTACCATTGTTTTATCCGATATTTCGCCGCCGAAGTTCTGACAAAATTCAACCAATCCAAACTCGGATGGCCGTTTTTTTGGGTGAGAACCTCTACAATATCGCCATTTTGCAGCCGTGTTGACAGAGATACCATTCGCCCATTCACCCGCGCCCCTGAACAATGGTTCCCCACTTCCGTATGAATCCGATAAGCAAAATCTACAGTAGTAGCACCAGGACTTAAAGGAACAACATCACCTTTCGGGGTGAAGACATAGACATCATCTTCAAATAAATTGTCTTTGACGCTATCAAGATATTCTTGTGCATCCTTGAGATCAGTTTGCCATTCCAGCAGCTGCCGCAGCCAAGTAAACTTGTCATCTGTCGCTGTCAAATGGCTAATACTAGAACCTCCTGTTTCTTTATACTTCCAATGGGCAGCAATCCCATACTCAGCGATATGATGCATTTCGATTGTCCGAATTTGCACCTCCAAAGGACGGCCAGTTAGTCCAATCACTCCAGTATGCAACGACTGGTAACGGTTAGGCTTTGGCAATCCAATATAGTCCTTAAATCTCCCAGGAATTGGACGAAAAACATCATGAACCACCGCCAACGCTCGATAGCAATCCTGATTGGTTTGAACAATAATCCGCAACGCAGCCAAATCGTAAATTTCATGAAATTCCTTTTGCTGACGGTGCATTTTTTGGTAAATGCTATAAAGGTGCTTAGGGCGACCGCTAATCTCTTGAAAGTGGATTTCAGCTTGCTGCAAACGCTCTTCCAACATGTTCGTAGCTTTAACCAATTTCTCTTCTCGCGCCGTCCGTTTTTCGGAAACATGCTCTTGCATTTGGCGGTAAGCTTCCGGTTCCAAATACTTAAAAGCCAAATCTTCCAGTTCCCATTTAATTCGCCAAATCCCCAGGCGATTGGCTAAAGGCGCGAAGATATCTCGCGTTTCCTGGGCACTGCGGCGGCGGCTGGCCTCTGACATGTATTGTAAAGTTCGCATATTATGCAAACGATCTGCCAATTTGACCACAATTACTCGAATATCTTGCGCCATTGCCAAAAACATCCGCCGGAAGTTTTCTGCTTGGCTTTCGGTTTTGCTTGTGAAATTGATTTTAGAAAGCTTGGTGACACCTTCGACCAATTGTCGCACTTCTGAACCAAAGCGTTCTTCTATTTCTTGACTTGTAACTTCTGTATCTTCAACGACATCATGGAGAAATCCAGCTGCTATCATAGCAGCACTACCTCCCAAGTCATGCAGCAAGTCAGCTACAGCGATGGGATGAGCAATGTATGGTTCTCCCGATTTGCGATATTGACCTTGATGCAGTTGGTAGGCAAATTCAAATGCGCGACCAATTAAAACTACATCATTATGCCTTCGGTCACCTTCAGCTTCATTGCTAATTGTCGATGACTCCTTCAAACATTTTTTTAACCATTCTGGAATGGTTAGATCAACAGATGAATTTATAGCTAGGCTGCTCATACAATTGGGTTTAGAGTGGATCGGTAGATAATGTGAATGATAAATAAAACTGGCAGCATCGCCCGAAGAAGATGCTGTCGCCCAGAGACGGGTAGAAAAAACAGTGTAAGGATGATTCTCCAATTGCCGTTGGTAGTCATCCGGTGTAAGTTTCAAGGATCATAAAGAAAATGGATTGATGGGAAACAAAGCCTCAAACCATGATTTGAGACTTTTAGTGCTGATAAGTCTTAAGAAAGTTTATTGTAGAAGAAAAATTACTTGACATTAATATATCTTAATTAGTACTAGATGTCTTTAAACCGTGAAAAATATCTGGCACTCGTAACCTTGTTAGAGCAATTACGCTCCGATGCCACAACTACCCAAATCGTTGCGCCCGAACTGCGAGTGCGTGTAGCCTCGTTGCAGCAATTTTTCGGGCAGCAAATTGTGCCTTTGGCTGATGAAAACTGGCAAGTGCAGTCTTATCAAACGGAGATGAGCAAGCAACTGCGCCTGTTGGAAATAGATGTGATGTTTTTGCAAGGAGCGCGGCAGGCTTCTACTGCACAAACGAGACTTCAGACGATTAGCGATCGCTTGACAACTCTCATTCAATACTGTGATGCCATTTTGCAACCAGAAGCGGAAAAAGAAAAATAACAATTCTTTACCTTTTTCTCTAATTAATCCATCATCTCATTTACGACCGTTCGTGAAAAGTTATTTTGGCAACAAGTTGGACATTGGGAATTAGTTATTCTCTTTGTCCCTCTAAAGTTCTGATCTAAGACTTTCTTAGATCAAATTTGTCTTCCTTGTCCCCATGCGCCATGCCCAATGCCCTATACGCCATTCCCAATACCTTTGAGGAGAAGATTCATTGTGCGGCGCATGTACGCTTTTACTGGCTCAGTTGTGGGTTTGAAGATCAGTGCATAATATAGTGATCCGCTCACGAGATCGATAATTAAGTCTACGTCTGCATCCTTGTGAATTTCGCCTCTAGATTTGGCACGCTCAAGTACTTTAGAAAAGGCTTCACGTCGAAGTTTTGTATATTTTGTCCAGTAAACCTCTGCAAACTGAGGATTGCTAGACGCTGTACTGATGATCAAGGCGAGTGTCTGACGACCAAGGGGACTATCTATTTTTTTGGTGGCATTATTGATTAGGATATCCATGTCTCCCCAAAAGCTACCAGTATCGGGGATTGCTAAATCATCCCTCAGACTTTCTATCGCGTCTGCAACTAGTTCTTCTTTGGAAGTGTAACGCCGATAGATGGTCGTTTTACCAACTCCAGCCCGGGAAGCGATCGCTTCTATACTCATACTTTGATATCCTACCTCTGCAAGCAGATCCAAAGTCGCTTGCAGAATAGCTTGGTCAGCGTGGATGCTGCGTGGGCGTCCAGAAGCGCTGTTAATTTGGTTACTCATAAAAATATCATCCCCAAGCAATATCTTCTTGGCCATTTGCTTCTACTTTTGGGCATTGAACATACCCGATGGGAAACAAATAAGCCCTATAACCCAATTCTTGTACATGAAAACAGCAGGAGTGACTATCCATCTTTAGCATAGGTATTTCTGCCACTTTTCATTGAAAACTCTCTTGACCGTTTCAATATGATACGCTACGGTAGCGTATATATACAATATTTAATTTTAGCTTTGGGTTGGGCTACGCCAAAGCCAGGTATCGGTTTGACATCTTCCAAATATTATTTGTGCTAATAATGGCTACCAACATTAAACATTCAACTTTTGATCAATTTGGTTATGTGCAGGGACCATTGAAGTGGGCGATCGCTTTCACAGCTTCCATTGGTGCAGTCTTAGAAGTGATTGATACCAGTATTGTTAACGTTGCTCTGACTGACATCCAAGCTAGTTTGGGTGCAACTGTTAGTGAAGTTGGTTGGGTGGTGACTGGATATGCGATCGCTAACGTCGTTTTAATTCCCTTATCTGCATGGCTGGGAGATTACTTTGGGCGCAAAACCTACTTCATCTTCTCGTTGATTGGCTTTACCCTTGCCTCCGTTTTATGCGGGTTGGCATTTAATTTACCAATGCTAGTTTTTTCTCGAATTCTTCAAGGTTTATGTGGTGGGGGGTTGCTAGCTAAAGCACAAGCGATTTTGTTCGAGACTTTTCCACCTGCTGAACAAGGTATGGCTCAGGCAGTTTTTGGGGTAGGTGTAATTTCTGGTCCAGCCATTGGCCCAACTTTAGGAGGATTCTTGGTAGATGGTTTGGGCTGGCGGTGGATTTTCTTTGTTAATATTCCCTTCGGGATCGTTGCAGTGGCGATGTCCTTTGTATTTTTGCTCAAAGACAAAGACAAGAGCCAGACACAAAGCCAAGCTGTCGATTGGTTCGGGATTGGGTTTTTGGTTATTGCTATCGGCTCTATACAAACTTTGTTAGAGGAAGGAGAGGAAGACGATTGGTTTTCCTCCGGTTTCATCACCACGTTGGCGATCGCTAGTATTATCGGATTGGGACTGTTTATTTGGCGAGAACTGAAAACAGATCACCCGGCTGTGGATTTGAGAGTTTTGCGTCACCGTTCTTTAGCTGCGGGAAGCGTTCTCTCAGCACTGGTGGGTATGGGGCTTTATGGGACACTCTTTGCTGTGCCGATTTTCGCTCAGAGTGTGCTGCAATTTACGGCAACACAGACAGGACTATTATTAGCACCTGGGGCTTTAGCGTCTGCGATCGTTATGGTTTTATTAGGCAAACTGTCTAGTAAAATTGATGCCAGAATATTAATTGCAATGGGCGCTGTCGGATCATCTGGAGTCATGTTTCAACTAGCAACAATTACCCCACAAACCGGCACAGATGATTTATTTTGGCCATTGGTATGGCGTGGGGCTTTTACTGTGTTGATGTTTCTCCCTTTGAGTTTGGCAGTTTTAGGCCCGCTACCCAAACAAGATGTTTCTGCTGGGTCTGGTTTCTACAACCTCACCCGACAACTAGGTGGTAGCATCGGCATTGCCCTACTCACCACTCTGCTTGACCGACGAGAGGCTTTTCATCGAGCCATCCTGTTAGCAAAACTTAGTCCTTATGATTCTGAAACCAATCAGCGCCTCGATGCACTCAACGGGGCACTCCAAAGCCAAGGTATGGATGCGACTACAGCTCAACAACAAGCACTAGCTTTATTAAGTCAAATAGTAGATACCCAAGCGGCTGTTTTATCTTACGCAGATTGCTTTCGAGTCGTAGGCGTGGCGTTCCTTTGCTCATTACCCCTGTTACTATTCCTGGGTAAAGGCGGTGCAGGGGCGAAAGCGCCAGTCGGTCACTAGGGGTAAAGTAAATAGTGATCGCAGTCTCATTTTAACATGAGTTCGACAAACCTCTCCCTGTCTTGAACTTTAGTTCAAGTCTGTCTCTCTGGGAGTCGGAGAAGGACAGGTTTTGCGTAGTCAAACCTCTTAGAGGTTTTTTGATTCAACTAACTAGACAGATATGATATGACCTGTCGAACTCACGTAATCTTAAATTCTCTAATTGCAAAACTACGTAAAAACACGGGTTAAAAATTATTCTCTACCGGAAGTCACTAAAAAGGCTTAATATATACCCATATATGTGGCTCAGAAAAGTAAAAGCCCTGCTCAGTTTTGAGCCGGACTATGTGAAGTTTTATTGCTAAAATTAGAAATCTTTATCTTAGAAAAAGTTCATTATTGTAATAATGCTTACGCTGGTTAACATCATTAAAGCGCCCATAATAATAGATTCGCCTAAGGGATTACGGGATTTTGAATTGTTCATTTAAGTAAAATCCTTTTTGTTAATAGTTCCTTAACCATATCAACATCAGTATAAATATCCATAAAAGTATTGTAAAACTTAAGAAACCGTAAAGTTTCTTAGTAAATACTGAATTAATTACTTATGTATTAATTTTTACTTTTAATCGTTTATTTTCCTGGTCTCTCCAGTTCCATAATGTAGTGATTCCCGAACAGAATAATTACCTGAACTCCGAGCGGAATACGCGCCTTTGTGAGCTAAAATAAATCTTAATCAAGGTAAAAATATTTGAACAGAAGATTATCATGACAGTCTCCACGGCATCTAGAAACCAAACGAGCGCTTTTGACTTAGACAAATTAAATGAGCAATTTGAAAGTGCCACTCCCAAAGAAATACTGGCATGGTCTATAGACAATATCCCAACGGGACTGGTGCAAACGAGCGCCTTTAACGTGGATGACATGATAATTACCCATATTCTTTACAGTGAACTGAAGCATCCCGTTCCTGTGATATTTCTCGACACCTTGCACCACTTTGACGAAAGCCTAGAATTAGTTGCCAAAGCTAAACAAGTCTACAACCTGGATTTGCAAACTTACAAAACTCCAGATGTAGACACCCGCGAAGCCTTTGAAGCCAAATACGGCGACAAACTTTGGGACAAGGATATTGCCCAATTCCACCACGTTACAAAAATTGAACCACTGCTACGGGGTTTAGACGAACTCAACAGCGTCGCTTGGATCACCGGACGCCGCCGTGACCAAGCAGTAACGCGTGCTAATATGCCCATATTTGAATTAGACGGTAAAGGTCGGCTGAAAGTAAATCCCATAGCCGCCTGGACACGTCAAGACAGCTGGGTTTACGTCGCTGAACACGGAGTCATCTACAACCCTCTACACGATAAAGGTTATCCCAGCATTGGCGACCAACCCATCACCACCAAAGTAGGTGAAGGCGAAGACGAACGGGCCGGACGTTGGCGGGGAAGTGAAAAAACAGAATGCGGAATTCATATTTAAGGGGAAGTAGGGAGTAGGGAGTGGGGAATAGAATAAAAGAAGAATTTCCCCCAACTCTCCCCTTCTTTGGTTACTCTGAGCCTTTGCGGTTAGATAATACTGTTACACAACAAATTTAGGCAAGCAATTACAAACTGCTTAAATCATAAGTGTTTTGGGATTATCAAGCGTGCTATTCGTAACAGATGCAGATAGCTGGCATTGCTCCCTTGACGATCGCAGATGTATGTAATGCTCACTGATGGGCTGCACCAGGCAATTCACCAGCTACGGTACGGTGGGTGTGATCCCAATACAGTTCGGATAAGCACTCTTCATCTAAGAGTGTGGTTTGGGAAAACGGAAAAGGTTTGAATTTAGCCTTTTCTCAGAAATTCTGATAATTATTTGTAATTGCTTACCTACTTCGTATAAGTTAATTCTCAATTACATGATTAAATTATCAGTAAATAGCAGCTACTTGCTGGTTTATTGAGAGTTAATAGCAGATGGAGAGTAAGTGTAGGTGTGACAAATGGTGTTAAGGCAAATATTGAAAATTCTGCTGGTTACAGGCTCTATTTGGTTCGATGTTGCACTTATTGCAAGGGCTACTGAAGTACACTCTCAACAGATACAAAATGAATCTGCGTTCGCAAAAGTACTACGCGATTTCAGAACGATTAGAGAGATTCCACGACTAGGCGAAGTAGAATTTGCTAGCACAAGGCACGATTTCGTGGGAGTTGTTACCCCAACTTTCCTTAGACGAAGGAGTTTTGTTTGATGATTCTCTTCCTTACGATTGCCCTTCAAAGAAAACTTTTGGCTAAATCCCTGTATGCTGTAGTCGGGCGATACCTTTAGCAACCCCTCTAGTCTACCCACTTTCAAGACGCTGTATAGCCTAGATGCGGCGATCGCTCAGTTAAGTGTAGTAGAGAGTGTTGCGATCGCAATCGTCGTGCATTACAACAAGATTCCGCAACTCATATCAGGGTCTTAGTGCAAGAGCCAAGATCGTAATAAAAGCAAACTAAGCGATCGCTGCTTCGACTAAAAACAAAGTTGCCATTCTGCAAGATACTAAAGATACTTGTGGTTGAGCAGTCAAAGGCTATGGAGACAATTTCATCAGTACAATACCATCAACAGCATCTTGAAAACCGCAAGGGTTATGAAGTTGCCTACAATACTGAAGGTTATGATCGCATTGTCAAATATAGTGATCGCTATGTTACAGGCAGTTATCGTGAAGTTCAACTGCGACACGGAGTCCATCTGGTACTGTATGATGGCACATGGCTGAGTGACTTAAGTGTAGAAAACTTGTTTGACAGTCATCAATGGATTGTAGCAAGGTTTTCTCTGGCAGGAAGTAGTAGGATAATGATTTCTGGAAATCAAGATAAATCCTTCAAAGCTGATTATATACACCAAGCGGGTAAAAATTATTTATTTTATTTGTCAGATATAAAACAAATTGACGAAGTGGCAGTAGGTACAGAACTGACAATTCTAATTCTTTTCAACTTCGATTTCTTTAGGTCATTTTCTACAGGTTCAGAAGTTCTACCTGAACCATTACAAGTACTGCTAGAGTCTGATACTCTGCCTCTATTTCATCGTCAAGTTGGTCAAATCACCCACCAAATGCATTTAGCCTTAGAGCAAATCTTGCATTCTCCTCATCAGGGGATGATGAAGCGGATGTATTTAGAAAGCAAAGTCATCGAACTTTTATCGTGGCAATTGACTCAGTTTGTCGAAACTGAACAAGGACAGTACCCAGTTACTAGTCTCAAGCCTGTTGATGTGGAAAAGATTTACCAGGCTAAGGAAATTTTAATTCAAAATCAGATCGAGCCACCTTCACTAATTGATTTAGCACAACTTGTCGGGCTGCATCATATGAAGCTAAAACTTGGCTTTCGTGAGATTTTTGGCACAACTGCATTTGCCTGTTTGCGGGATTATCGTTTGGAAGAAGCAAAGCAGTTTTTACAAGAGGGCAAAATGACTGTGGAAGAAGTGGTAAATGTGGTTGGTTACTCACATCTAGGTCATTTTAGAAACGCTTTTAAGCGCAAGTTTGGTATTACCCCTGGTGCTTGTCGAGCCGGGAAGATTGTTATGGAATGATCATGTAAAAGGGGTTAGGGATTAGGAATAAGAGTGGAAAAATTAACGTCAGTGCGATGAATCTTACTCTCCTATAAGGCTACGGTGTACACACAAGTCTGGAATAATTTACACATCTGAGTTTAAGAATAGGTTTTACCCCACCCTAACCCTCATCGATGTATTGGGGCTAGGGTATACACACAAGTATGACCAGCATAGGTTTGAACTCTTCTAATAGTTTCGTAGGGTGCATTATGGACACGCCGATATAACAAATGAGTCTGCCGATATAACGAATGCGTTGGCTAGCAAGAACCGCAGGCATCGCCATGATTGCAACAATTTAGCTTTGTCACGCCAGCGTAACGCACTGCAAATCTTTGGTAGATGAAGTTTTTCCGACTTGTGTACACCACCGTAGGATGTATTGGGGAGGGAACTAGATTTCCGGTTTCCCGCCTTTATAAGGGGGGATTAAGGTAGGGAAAAATTAATGCTACGCTCTTGCCGCGACCAGTTAAAACTTGTCCTTTATGGTCTAATTTTTGTCCTCTATGGCCTAGATTTGTTGTGCTGTAAATGTGTAATCTCCTTAAAATAGTTGCAAATTATTTTTAATAAAAATTTGGACTAAATTTCTGTGAGGAGCAATATCTTGCAACAACCTTGGCGATTTTTTATTTTTAATCTAGGGATTGGGATTTTCGCCCCCCTATTACTGACTCAAGCAGCCTTAGCTGAATCAAAAGGAAGTCAAGTCATCACTGAAATACCTACAGTCGTTGATTCACAACATCTCTCAACCACTGCAAAAAACTTGTTATCTCAAAATATAGAGAATGATTTAGTGGTGAAAATCACTCAAGTTAAGGTGAACACCACAAATAAAGGAATTGATGTAATTTTAGAAACAACTGCATCGGATAAATTGCAAGTAGATGTCAAAAGTCAAGGTAATAACTTTATTGCAGATATTAAAAATGCTCAATTGTTTCTACCATCAGGTAACAAATTTAGCCAACAGCAACCAGCACAGGGAATCACTACTGTAACTGCGACTAACTTAGATGGCAATACTATCCGCTTGATAGTAACGGGTGAAGCGGGTTTACCAGTTGTGGAGTTGTATGATAGTCCAAGGGAGGGTTTGGTTTTTGGTGTTGCAAGTGCGGCGGCTGGGCAAGGGCAACAACCCCAAACACAACAGCCAAAACCTGAACAGCCACTAAACCAGACACAGCCACAGCAACCATCAGCTTCTGGTGATGAACCAATTGAGTTGGTGGTGACAGGGGAGCAAGATGGGTATCGCGTACCCAATGCTTCCGCCGGCACTAGAACCGATACACCCCTGCGTGACATTCCCCAATCGATTCAGGTAATTCCTCAAGAGGTTCTACGGGATCAACAAGTTACGAGTACTGCTGAGGCGCTCAAAAACATCACTGGTTTGACTCTAAGCGGTGCCGGTGGTGCCAATACTGGTACTGTAGATGTCCAATTTAAGACTCGAGGGTTTGATGGCAATGCGATCAGGAATGGGTTGCCAACTGGATATGCGGCTAATTCGATTGAAGTATCGAATATTGAGCGAATTGAATTGCTCAAAGGTCCAGCTTCAGTTCTGTTTGGTCAGGGCAGTCCAGGTGGGACGCTAAATATCATTACCAAACAGCCTCTGCGCGACCCTTTTTATGCCATTGAAGCAACCCTTGGCAATAATAACCTTTACCGGGGTGCTGTGGATCTGTCTGGACCACTGAATAACTCAAAGACAGTATTATATCGACTGAATACGTCTTACTTGGATAGAGAGGCAACCACTGATTTTTTCAACAACAGAGTGTTTTTCATTGCGCCTGTCCTGCGTTGGGACATTAGTGAAAAAACCAACTTGACTCTAGAGGCAGATTACACTGACCAAAAAACTGAAAATGGCCTGCGGGGTTTACCCGCCGAAGGCACTGTCCTTCCCAACCCCAATGGTAAAATACCGCTTAATCGCTACATTGGTGAACCTGACTATAATCAAGAAGGGAAGACGGGTAGAGTAGGATACAGGTTGGAACATCAGTTTAGCGAGAACTGGTCATTCCGAAACGCCTTCAATGCAACGTTCTTTCGATTCGATTTTGACAAACTTGCCCTTTCTGACTATCTTGAGGACGACAAGCGCACCCTGGCTCGTTATGGTGTTCGCGACTACAAAGAGTATTACAATGCCTATAACTTGACAGCCGATTTGATTGGTAAATTCTCCACTGGCTCGATTCGGCATCAATTACTATTCGGAGTCGATCTAAGTCGAACCGACACCATTGAATCGACCGGGGTTTATACCACTGCGCCATCCATTGACCTGTTCAATCCCGTGTATGGTCAGCCGTTTGGTGACATCACTGATAGATATAAGAGTTCCGGTTCGACTGATACACTGGGCTTTTATGTTCAGGATCAGGTCAACTTGACTAATAATCTGAAGTTGCTGCTAGGTGGACGGTTTGACACCTCCAGCTCCACAAGTAGAGATGAGTTAGCCAACACAGAAAGCAGCGATTCGAGTGATGCCTTCACTCCTCGTTTTGGCATCGTCTATCAGCCCATAGAGCCGATTTCACTGTATGCCAGTTACAGCCGCTCCTTTACCCCACCACAGAGTAAACAAGATTTTTATGGCAATCTGTTTGAACCCGAACGCGGTACTCAGTATGAAGTGGGCATCAAGGCAGATATTAGCAGCAAACTATCGGCAACCCTTGCCTTTTACGACCTGACCAAGTCCAATATTCTCACGCCTGATCCAGATCCAGCTCATGCTAACTTTAACATCCAAATTGGCGGACAGCGCAGCCGGGGGATTGAACTAAACCTGTCCGGTGAAATCTTGCCGGGATGGAAATTCTATGGTGGCTATGCCTACACCGATGCTCAGATTACAAACGATAACACCTATCCGGTCGGGAACCGATTAAATAATACGCCAGAGAATTCCTTTAACCTATGGACAACCTATGAAATTCAAAAAGGTTCTTTGCAAGGGTTGGGGTTTGGCGTGGGCTTTTTCTTTGTCAGCGACAGGCAAGGCGATTTGGAAAATACCTTTAAATTGCCCAGCTATTTCACAACCGATGCTGCTATTTTCTACAAACGGGGACAGTTACGCACACAGCTCAATTTCAAAAATCTGTTTGATGTGGACTACTTTGACACTGCCCTTAGCAACCTGCGTGTTTTTCCGGGTGAGCCATTCACCGTACAGGGCACGATTTCCTGGGAGTTCTGAGCTTCCCTTGCCCCATGAAAAGGCTACTGTGTACACACAAGTCTTTTTACCAGGGTAACAAAAACTAAACCAACGAACATCAGCTATGAACTCTAAAAAACTCTACCACTTGGTATTTGTTCTACACCGCTACATTGGTTTCGCTGTGGGACTAATTGCAATTATTGTCGGCTTGACTGGTAGTCTATTGGTCTTCCACTCCGAAATGGAAAACTTTGCTCAACAGCGCCCAATTTACACAATTATCCCTCAAGGTCAACCACTGCCGATTGAGGTTGTAATAAATACTGTAAAAAAGACATATAGCAATCAACCAGATGCAACTCTCCAGTCGGTTTACCTGCCCACCAAGCCAAGTGAGCCGATGAGTGTTGTGCTGAAAACCAAAAAAAATGATTGGACAGAAAATTACGTTAACCCTTACACAGGAGCAATTCTAGGTAATAATTTAAACTTAAAGTCAAGCTTTGTGCAAAAGTTTTTTGAAATCGTCTACCCGCTTCACTATAGTCTTTTAGCAGGTGACTGGGGCTATAAGTTTTTGGGCATTATTGGTTTACTGATCTCTTTCATGAGCATTACAGGGATTATCCTTTGGCCTGGTTGGCGCAAATTGATATCTGGATTCAAAATCAAGTGGAATGCTCATCTCAAACGGGTTAACTTTGATGTTCACAAAGTTGCTGGGGTGATTACAGTAGTATTCCTCATCTTCACATTTTTCACAGGATTTTGCTGGAGCTTCAGTGAGTTCGTCAACCCGATGATCTATACTCTGACCTTCTCCAACCAGCAAGCGAATCCGGTTTCTGTCCCTATTGGCGGGAAGTCTCCACTCTTACTAAAAGACCAATTAAAAATAGCTCAAGCTGCTTTACCAAATGGCTCGCTCAGGAGTATTTCTTTTCCAAGTAAACCAGAAGAAGTCTTAACGGTTAACTTTAAGCAGACTCAAAAAGATGTAGATTATGATGTTTATCTCGACCAATACAGTGGTAAAGTTTTACAAGTCCATAGTTCTTTGCAGGTTTCATTGGGCGATCGCATCCTCTATTCTTTTGCTCCTCTACACCTCGGTACTTTCTGGGGATTGCCATCTCGAATTTTCTACGTCTTTGTCGGACTTGCACCCTTAATTTTATTTATTACTGGCTTTGTCATGTGGCGGTATCGCTATCAACCAAAAACTACGATAAGCGATCGCTCAATAGAACTGTCACATTTACGCCGCAATTAACTGACAATACGCGATCGCAATCCTGATTTGAGGTTTTTCGTATTAAATACAACATTTAACTGGGTTAAAAATCTGACAAAACTGATTTTGACAACTGAGCGTGCGGAATGTGGGTTTTAAGTAAAGTTTTGGCAAAAGCGCATATTTTTATCCAATCTTTTTAAGACTAAAGTAATAAAAAATACAATATCCCCAAGGGAAAAACGTAGAATATTGACGAGTCATTGGTAAGTTAGAGACATTTAAACAGTTCTCAATAGCTATTTGTTATTAATATGTAGACAAAGAACAAAGGACAAATATGATTAAAATCCTCCACCTCTCCGACATCCACATGGGAAGTGGCTTCTCCCACGGACGAATTAATCCCGCGACTGGATTGAATACACGGTTAGAGGATTTTGTCAACACCCTATCTATATGTATTGACCGAGCGCTGACAGATACTGTAGATATGGTGATATTTGGTGGCGATGCTTTCCCAGATGCTACACCACCGCCTTATGTACAACAAGCTTTTGCCAGCCAATTTCGCCGTCTCATGGATGCCAATATTCCCACAGTACTGTTGGTAGGCAACCACGACCAACACTCCCAAGGACAGGGAGGGGCGAGTTTAAATATTTACCGCACTTTGGGAGTGCCAGGATTTGTTGTCGGTGATACATTAACTACTCACTGCATCGAAACCCGCAATGGCAAAGTGCAAGTAATCACGCTTCCCTGGCTAACTCGTTCGACTTTGATGACTCGCCAAGAAACTGAAGGTTTGTCTTTGGCAGAAGTCAACCAACTATTAACAGAACGCCTGCGAGTTGTTTTAGAAGGGGAAATTCGCCGTCTTGACCCCGATGTGCCAACTGTCCTTCTGGCTCACTTGATGTCTGACAATGCTGCCTTAGGCGCAGAACGTTTTTTGGCGGTGGGTAAAGGGTTTACTCTACCCCTATCTTTGCTGACGCGACCTTGTTTTGATTATGTAGCGTTGGGACATGTCCACCGCCACCAAAATTTGAATAAATCCAACAACCCACCGGTGATTTATCCAGGGAGTATTGAGCGGGTGGATTTTAGTGAAGAAAAAGAAGACAAAGGTTATGTAATGCTGGAACTGGAGCGGGGGAGCGCTGAGTGGGAATTTTGTCCCTTAACAGTTCGGACTTTCCGCACAATTGAAGCGGATGTCTCGAAAGCAGATGATCCCCAGGCAGTATTAATGAAAGCGATCGCCAAATATAATATTCAAGATGCAGTAGTGCGGCTAATTTACAAACTCCGCTCTGAACAGATGGATTTAATTGACAGTTCTTCTCTACATACTGCTTTAAGTGCCGCTCATACCTATACCATTCAAGCAGAATTAGTCAGTCAACTAGCCAGGCCCCGGATTCCTGAATTGAGTGCGAGTAGCAGCATCGACCCAATGGAAGCGTTGAAAACTTATTTGAACAACCGCGAAGACCTCAAAGACATAGCAGCATCAATGCTGGAGGCTGCACAGAAGTTATTAGCAGATGATGTGGAAGTCTGGCTGGAAGCAGCAACTAGTGAATAGGTTAAAATAATTCGTAATTCGTAATTCGTAATTCGTAATTCGTAATTAACAATTATTCTGAATTTATGCCAAGTTGAGACGCTGCGTGATCGCTGGAAATCAGAATTTTAGAGGTATTTGGTGTAAGCCCTGTTTTATAGTTGCCAAAATTTATGACGCAAACAATCCAAGCAAAGGTCATCGACTTACGCTATTTAATTGATAACTTTGGGATTCAGTTAGTTTTCGATGATTTATTTTTCTGCGAATGGCAACAAGATTTACCAGAAATTAATGATTTAGATAAACAACTTTTAGATAAAGTTAAAACGGGTTATTTAAATCTTCTTAATTATCCACCTTTACTAGAAGATGTAGTGAGAATGGCAGTTGTAG
Source organism: Nostoc sp. (assembly GCF_036917395.1). GTDB lineage: Bacteria > Cyanobacteriota > Cyanobacteriia > Cyanobacteriales > Nostocaceae > Nostoc. The sequence goes on along the minus strand of NZ_JBALDI010000042.1, from coordinate 9,715 downwards.
ACCCATTGCTTTTTATCGGGGATTTTTATCTAGCCCCGTTTTATGTAAAATCAGAAGAGTCTATAGATATTGCTGTGCCAGATGAAGATGTAATCATCAAAGGAAGAATAGATACCTTAGTTTTGAAAGAGCAATTTTGGGTGATGATTATTGAGTCTAAAAGAGCTTCCTTTTCAGTGGAACAAGGACTCGCACAAATTCTTGCTTATATGTTAGGAAATTGGTATAACGATAAATCAATTTTTGGTATGATTGCTACGGGAAGCGAGTTCATTTTCGTCAAATTAGTGAAAGGAAATCCACCGCGTTATGCTTTATCAAAGGGTTTTTTGATGCGAAACCCTGGAAATGAATTGTACGATGTACTCCGCATACTCAAGCATCTGACTCGGTTGGCAAGTGCTTAAATCTTATCGCTTCATTAGTACAGCAGGATTCACTAAAGGCGATTTTGTTTGAAGTGGTTTAGCAGAATTTAAGGATTTAAATTCTTTTTAATAGCTTCTATTTTTTTATCTAAGTTTTCAATTAATTGCTGAGATATAGGGTCATAAGGTGATTGTGGAGGAGGTAATTGCGAATAGTATCTTTTAGCTTTTTCAATTTGTCCATTACCATCTTGAGTAAATTGATTATACAGACTATTCAACCCCCAAATCTCATAAGTTTCTCCTAATCTCAAGAATGAATTAGGATCACTCCCACTTTCTAATAATTCAACTGCTTGAGCAAAGTTATCTTTAGCTTTCTCATAACTCCGTAAAGGTTGATTCTGAAAGTAAAATACTGCCAAAGCTTTTAATGCAATGTGCTGTTGGAAGTTAGAGACTTGACCTGATGGATGGAGGTTGCTTCTGCTTACGTTAACTGCCTTCTTAAAATATTCTTCAGCTAATTGATAATTTGCATCTCTAAATCGCTCAGTCGCCAGAACGATATATTCTGAAACTGTTATTTTTTCATGAATATTAGATGCTAATACTTCGGCAGCATAAGGTTCTGACAGTCCAACCACTCTTGTTAGTTAAACGCTTATGTATGGGTAATTTTGCCAATTTTTGCCAAAATTTTTGTAGGCTCTTATTTTTTGGCAAAGGTATTGATAGATGCCAATTATATTTCAATAGAGCGTGTAAAGACGCGAAATTTCGTGTCTTTACTAAATGGGGTTCTGGGACAAGCTGCTAGAACCCTTTGATGGATTGTCCGATACAGGTTAGGATAATCCATCAATTAGAGGAAAAACTTCAAGCACGCTTAATCGCGCTGTAACATGAAAACCATTCAAATATAAATTTGGGCAGATTTTTGAGGAGTTTGCTACTCTACATATCAATTGTTGTTTTTTTCTAGCCAGAGAAATTAGGGACTCAGTAAATAAAGTTATCCAGCCTTGAATAAGCTACTTTTTACAGGTAAATCTTTTCGTTTTATGGCTTTTGTCCTACCCTTAATCATTTGGTGGGGATATAAAGAAGTACAAAACCAATTTGTACAGCCGCAAGCAGTTATAGTGTTAGGTGGTTCAACGAGACATTTAGAGCGAGAGAAGTTTACAGCAAAATTTGTTCGAGAGCATCCAAATATACCAATTTGGATTACTGGGGGTAGTCCACCTAGATTCACCCAACAAGTGTTTACCAAAGCTGGTGTTGATCGCAAACGTTTACACTTGGACTACGAAGCTGTAGATACAGTTACTAATTTTACTACGTTAGTGGATGATTTGCAAGCTCGCGGCATCAAGAGCGTTTATTTGATTACTTCAGACTTCCATATGCGCCGAGCTTGTGTCATCGGCGAAATTATTTTGGGTAGTCGGGGTATTTATTTAAAACCAGTGCCAGTTCCTTCCGAAAAACCTCCTGAATCTATCGAAAAATCTATTCGCGATGGAGCCAGAGCGATAATTTGGTTAGCCACTGGTTACACTGGTGTGGATGCAGCTAAAAATAAACGATAAATCAAACCAATTTTGAATTTTGGACTTTCCTGCGGAACGCTACGCGTAGCTTGCTTCCCCGTAGGAGTACGGCTTACCTCGACTTACCTCGGTACAAGTCGCTCAGTCGAACGATTTTGGATAATGGAATTGAAAATCTTCATATTCAGAAGGTTTATCGATTTGAAACAATACAAATTATTCCAATTTGGAATCATTTATAGGAATTTGTATGAGCTTGACCTTAGTTAATACAAGGAGATTAAGAGAACTAATGCCAATCATCTTGACATGAACTTAGTAATAACAAACACATCAAAGTTCAATTGTCGAAAAACTAGTGCAGCACTAACCTTCAAACAACACTAACCTTCAAACCAATTAACAACTTTTGCTCATTTGCTTTCTTGGTGCATACTTTGCGTCCACCAAAGTTTTGAGCGGCGGCTTGGGTAACTGGAATTTCTCTGTATAGTTCGGAAAAAAAACGCCCCAATCTATCTCACAATTTGATACCCTAGCTTAAACAGATTTGAGAAAAGTTAAAGCGTGGAAATTCAACTTGGGCGGGGAAAAACAGCTCACAGAGCTTACGGAATAGATGAAATTGCTCTAGCCCCCGGTAACAGAACACTAGACCCCAGTTTGGCAGATACTAAGTGGCGTATTGGCAATATTGAGCGAGAAATCCCGATAATTGCCAGTGCAATGGATAGCGTAGTAGATGTTCGCATGGCTGTACGTTTGTCACAGTTAGGAGCATTAGGTGTCCTCAATTTAGAGGGGATTCAAACTCGCTATGCTGACCCAGAGCCAATATTAGATCGGATTGCCTCTGTGGGGAAAGATGAATTTGTTGCCTTGATGCAAGAACTCTATGCCGAACCAATAAAGCCGGAATTAATTGAACAACGTATTCAGGAAATTAAACAACAAGGTGGTATTGCGGCGGTGAGTGCAACTCCAGCCGGTGCAAGTAAATACGGTGAGGCGGTGGCAAAAGCTGGGGCAGATTTATTTTTTGTACAAGCTACCGTAGTTTCTACTGCACATTTGTCACCAGAGTCTTTAGTACCACTTGATTTAGCAGAATTTTGCCGTTCCATGCCCATCCCCGTAGTATTGGGGAATTGCGTGACTTACGAAGTCACGTTGAATTTGTTGAAAGCTGGGGCGGCTGGGGTACTGGTGGGAATTGGACCTGGTGCTGCTTGTACGTCCCGTGGTGTGTTGGGTGTGGGTGTACCACAGGCAACTGCGATCGCTGATTGTGCTGCGGCACGAGATGATTACTATAAGGAAACTGGCAACTATATCCCCGTCATCGCTGATGGCGGTTTAATCACCGGTGGCGACATTTGTAAATGCATCGCCTGTGGTGCTGATGGTGTGATGATTGGTTCCCCCTTTGCCAGAGCCGCCGAAGCCCCAGGACGAGGTTATCATTGGGGCATGGCGACTCCCAGCCCAGTCTTGCCTCGTGGCACCCGCATTCGCGTTGCCACCACTGGTAGCCTAGAGCAAATACTCATTGGCCCAGCAGGACTAGATGATGGCACTCACAATCTTTTAGGAGCCTTAAAGACGAGCATGGGCACCTTAGGAGCTAAAAATATTAAAGAAATGCAACAAGTGGAAGTTGTGATTGCGCCTTCTTTATTAACTGAGGGTAAAGTTTATCAAAAAGCTCAACAATTAGGTATGGGGAAATAAAGGAGTAGGGAGTAGGGAGATGAGGCAGATGGGGAAGAAATAATTAATGCCCAATGCTCAATGACGCCACTTGCTTCTCCTAAGGGAGACACTGCGCGTAGCAAGATCCCCGGAGGGGTACAAGTCGGAGAACCGCAAGGGCGCAGTGGCTCCCCAATACCTAATTTTGGAATAAATTTTTCCAGGCCCCTAAACAATTGCTGGAAAAATCCGATATGTCGCCTACAATAGAAATAGCGGAGACGAATGTTTCCGTTCACTCCTCACACCACACTCCGCCCGGACTACTGTTCGGGCGGTTCCTTATGTTTTTAAATAAATTCTAGAGCTTCTTTGCAAATGTACATCCTCGCACTTCCAAGCTGAGGTTTTTGCTATGGTAGAATTTTCACCAAGTTCAGATATTATTGGCGAAGGTTTTAGGCATGTCAACAGCCGCACAAGTTACCGATTCTAGTTTCAAGCAAGAAGTACTCGACAGCGATGTACCCGTTTTAGTTGACTTTTGGGCACCCTGGTGTGGACCATGCCGTATGGTAGCTCCTGTTGTCGATGAAATCTCCGAACAGTACAAAGGTCAAATAAAGGTCGTAAAAGTCAATACAGATGAAAATCCTAATGTTGCTAGTCAATACGGCATCCGCAGCATTCCCACATTAATGATTTTTAAGGGTGGACAAAAAGTGGATATGGTGGTCGGCGCTGTGCCTAAAACTACATTAGCTTCCACCCTCGAAAAGTATCTTTGAACTCAATCGGCAATAAAATCCTCTTGAGTTATCCATGTTGTTCTAAGTTTAGGTTAATTTTTATAAACAAGTTTGAGAGGCGCGAATTTCTCGTCTTTCAAACTTATTTACATTTGTATAGCGGTTCCCATTCAGATGCGGTACAACCTTACATCGCAAAGTGTAGGGGCACGGCAATGCCGTGCCCCTACGGCTATATCTCACGTAAACGAGAACCGCTATATACTTTCCGATTGCGAATATTTTTAGGAGTTTTCTAGCTCAAAAACAACTCCCTAATTCCCGTACTACCAATTTCCACTGCTAGCGCCGCCAACAAAAAACCCAAAAGTTGAGTCACAATTATTCCACCTTCTGCACCAATCCACTGGTCAATCAGATTTGCTAAACGCAAAATCAACCAAGTCATAAACATCGCCCCTAAGATACCCACCGCGACAGCAATATGCGGACTCTGTGATTTCGACATTAGCAACATCACCGTTGTCAAAGTCCCCGGCCCCGCTAGCAGTGGTAAAGCTAGTGGAGTAATTGCAACATCGCGTCCTTCCTCAATAATCGGCTGATCTAATTCTCCCCGCAGCATTTGCAAAGCAATTAACAGCAACAATAGTCCTCCTGCTACTCGCAAAGAGCCGATACTAATTTCCAAATAATTTAAAATTACTTGCCCTGCAAAGGCAAATAGCAAAAGAACTGCGATCGCAATGATAATTGCTTTATCTATAACTTTGTTTCTTTGGTCTGGCATCATGCCCTTAGTCAAAACTAAAACAATTGGTATATTGCCCACTGCATCTGCCAGGACAAACACAGCGATAAATGTTTGAATGAGAATAGGAATATCCACAGCAGGTAGTTTTGATCAAGGTTTAATCACAACCTAATCTTAATCTTGCTCAGTTTGCTAGAACCCAGAGGAATATTAAGATCAGCGATAAAACAAGTCCGTTAAAGAAAATCTTCGCTGACACATTTCTAATTAAATTCCACAAATGTTTAACTAGCGATATATTTTGATAATCTATCTTCCATAAATCAACTGTTCGTTGTTGAACCTATGAAATCTTATTTAGCCGCCGCTATTCAATTGACCAGTGTGCCAGATTTACAGAAAAATTTGGCCCAGGCAGAAGAATTAATCGAGCTTGCCGTGCGTCAAGGTGCTGAATTGGTAGGTTTGCCAGAAAACTTTTCCTATATGGGAGAAGAAAAAGACAAACTCGCCCAAGGCGATGTGATCGCTCTTGAAAGTGAAAAATTTCTGAAAAAAATGGCTCAACGCTTTCAAATTACAATCTTGGGCGGCAGCTTTCCACTTCCTGTAGACAATACAGGCAAAGTTTATAACACCACTCTACTTATCGACCCAAACGGTCAAGAACTTGCCCGCTACTACAAAGTACACCTATTTGATGTTAACGTCCCTGACGGCAACACCTATCGTGAATCCAGCACTGTTGTGGCTGGTACGCAACTACCCCCTGTCCATTTCTCAGAAAAACTTGGTAATTTAGGACTTTCTATTTGTTATGATGTCCGCTTCCCGGAACTGTACCGTCATCTGGCAGAGAAGGGAGCCGATGTTATCTTTATTCCCGCCGCCTTTACCGCCTTAACTGGCAAAGACCACTGGCAAGTACTACTACAAGCCAGAGCCATCGAAAATACCGCCTACGTCATTGCTCCTGCCCAAGCAGGCAATAACTACGCCCGCCGTCTAACCCACGGACACGCGGTCATTATCGACCCTTGGGGCGTAATTTTAGCCGATGCTGGAGAAAAGCCGGGAATTGCGATCGCACAAATCAAGCCGACTAGGCTCGAACAAGTCCGCCGTCAAATGCCCTCTTTACAACATCGAGTATTCTAGGTGCTGGGGACAAGGGGCAGAGGGGCAGAGGGGAAATAACCAATACCCATTACCTGGGAATAAAACAAAAAACCGGGTAACCACCCGGTTTATGCCGATATTAAGAATCCTCAGTCTTTTAGGAGCATAGCAGCACTGTGCCCCTATTTAATTGTTGTCAAAATTAAACTTTAGCAGCTGACTTGGTAACAACGTTGAGTTCACCTTTAGCATACTTAGCAGCAAAATCTTCCAAAGAAACTTGCTTGATCTTGCTTGCGTTCCCAGCCGTGCCAAATTCCTGATAGCGTTCAGCACAAACCTTCTGCATATATGTAATAGAAGGCTTGAGGAAGTGACGGGGGTCAAACTCCTCTGGTTTTTTAGCCAAAGCTTCACGTACAGCAGCAGTAATAGCCAAACGGTTGTCAGTGTCGATGTTTACTTTACGTACACCACTCTTAATACCTTTTTGGATTTCTTCTACTGGTACACCGTAGGTTTCAGGAATTGCACCACCATATTGGTTAATCAGTGCAAGCAAATCTTCTGGTACAGAGGATGAACCGTGCATTACCAAGTGGGTGTTAGGCAAACGGCGGTGAATTTCTTCAATGCGGCTGATTGCCAAAATTTCTCCAGTCGGCTTGCGGGTAAACTTGTAAGCCCCGTGGCTTGTGCCAATGGCAACAGCCAAGGCATCTACTTGGGTTGCTTCTACGAAGTCAACAGCTTCATCGGGGTCAGTTAGCAGTTGTGAGTGGTCGAGTGTACCCTCAAACCCGTGACCATCTTCAGCTTCGCCAGCACCAGTTTCTAGAGAACCCAAACAACCTAGTTCACCTTCAACACTGACACCCAGAGCATGAGCTACGTTTACAACTTCGCGGGTAACATTAACGTTGTATTCAAAGCTAGCGGGGGTCTTAGCATCAGCTTCCAAAGAACCATCCATCATCACGCTGGTGAAGTTGTTCTTAATTGCTGAGTAGCAGGTAGCAGGCGCATTCCCATGATCTTGGTGCATGACAATGGGAATATGAGGATAGGTTTCTACCGCTGCCAAAATCAGATGGCGGAGGAAGTTTTCTCCTGCATAATTACGAGCGCCGCGTGAAGCTTGTAAAATTACGGGGCTATCTGTCTCGACAGCAGCCTTCAGGATCGCCTGAATCTGCTCCAAATTGTTAACGTTGAAAGCTGGGATGCCGTAACCGTTTTCAGCTGCGTGATCCAACAGCAGCCGCAGTGGTACAAGCGCCATAGATAGTCCTCCTAATGTGGTTGTCAGCTAGTCGGTGTGAAAGAAGCGCAATAATCACGCTAAATCTTAAGAGTTTTTTCAACTTATAGGAAATTATAACTAGTGTGGTGTGTCTATGTTGAAAAACTTTACGCCATAGTTACTATAAATATGCCCTATACTTACTCTCTACTACTGTACTATGCCTCATACTTGCTGTGTATTGCTGTAAATTTAGCTACCCTGCAACTAGTAGTTTTGGTAGCCCAGTATTCAAAATAGTCATCTCAAAGCGATCGCTTCAACCTAAAGGTAATAACTTTTGACAAATGCTGTAAGGGTGTTTTCCCCTAAATATTGCATTTTGGACTAGATTATGCCTAGCCCACGGAATTAGTAAAATTTTATCATAAAGTGGCGATCGCACTGACTGCAATTAAAAGAGCGATCGTGTAGGGCGATCGCTCTTTTTACAATCAAAAATCAGTATAGTGTTGTTAACTGATCGCACTGACAAAGGCGAAGATCAGCGATCGCTTTACATCTTCAAAGCTGTCTCAATTCAAATGCTTAACAAAGACGTGATGCCGAACAGCACAGCCCGTTGTAGACATCGCACAGACACCTAAGAAGGTGCGTAAGCTTTCTTGCTAACGCCCCTTCCCAGATCAGGCGATTGTACTGTTATTAATCAGTCCTCTAGGAACGGCTAATACGATAGGTAACTGTGTAGTCCCAGGTGGACCAGCCTATACCGCTTTTGGACATTTTCCAAGCTTGCTCTTCATGCGAGGGTCCTGTGGAAGAAATTTCTAATTCGGTACTACCCAGTAAGTCATCTTTATCTAAACTAGCAAGAAAGCCTCCTCCGGTTGTAGCTGCTGAAAGTATCGTTCCCGCAACAGCTCCTTGTGGACCTGTTGATGCTATAGCACCTGAAATAGCACTACTAATCTTTTTAACTGTGTCACCGTAGTTAGCCCAGTCTTTTGCAGCATCTTCGTCGTAAGCCTTTAGTCCGCCTTTGACGCTTTGTCCTTGTGGGACTTCGCCCTCAAATAAAACGGTTTGGTCTGGTTTGAAAGATTTCTTTTGCTTATCATTGATTTTAATAGGAGTTGTCAGAATTGCCTTGGTGGTTTCTCCTCCAACCAAACCACCGACCAGATAAAAATCGTCAGCACCGGTTACATCTTCGGTATCTCGGCAATAAACGTCAACTAATTCGACTTTTAGCTTTGTCATAAGTTTCTTGGCCTCTTGTGTTTGGTGTTGTGTTCAGAAGGGCACTCCGTTAATAAGCATCTGAATGCCTTTTTTTGTTCTTCACATCTATAAGACGTTTCCACTGGTCGATTTTGGAATTTTTCGAGTTAGAGGCGTTTTTTCTCTAAATAAATCCATCTGATAAAACCAACTCAAGAACGAGAACCCTTCCGCACCATCGCTTGCAACCGTTTCAAAGCCTCCTTAACCTCCCCGTGGGCAGGATAAAACAACTGCAAATTCAAAGCACTGCGATAAACCTGCATCGCCCCTAAAGTATCGCCTAACCCCTCTAACGCTCTCCCTTGCCAGTAATCAGCCGTAGCTGAGTTAAACGACTTCAGTTTTTCACTTCGCACACAAGCCTCTTGCCACCACCACCGACTAGCCCCATCATCCCCCAGCATTCGATAACTTTCTCCCAGCCACACCGCAGCAGGCGCAGATTGCAGATCACCTGCTACTGCTAACAAAAACTGCCATCCTTTTTCCAAAGCTGCCACCGCTTCTTGATGTTTAAGCGCCAAAGCCAACACCCGCCCATAACCAAACCAAGCATCAGCTAATTGGGGTTGAAGTTGCATTCCCTTGGCAGAGAAACTACACCCTCGTTCAATCTCTTGAAAGGTTTCCACCAGCACTCGCCCCACCGTCGCCCAAAGACTCCACCGTTCAGGAAAACGCTCAAGCATCTCTTCTAATAGAGGTTGTAATTCTTCTAGTCGCCCAGCAACAGGCAAAATCTCGCACAACGCCCGATAGATTTCACAATCGTTGGGATACAAACCATAAGCTTTCAGCATCATCTCAGCCGCCGCCTGATATTCCCCCGTGTAGAACAAGCACTGCCCATAGTAACCCACCTTCCGCACCCCAAGTGTCACAACCGGAAATTACTTAGAGAAAAAAGGCAAGTAAGAATAAAAACACACATCTAGAGGCAAAAAAAT
>NZ_JBALDI010000041.1:0-121226 GCF_036917395.1 Nostoc sp. | reverse complement strand
ATCTGTTTTTGTACTGTCCGCTTGAGCAGTATCAATATTTGTTACTTTACTCATCAAGTATACTGTTTGTCCTAACCGCTTTGGCGGTTGCTATATATTCAGGACTCTAGATCGAGTCTGTGGTTCTTTGCTGGAAAGAACCGCACTCGGCTTGAAAAGCCCAATAACCAGCATAAAAGGAGAAAAGATCAAATAAATGGCAATCCCACCAAGGAGGATGTAAAACATCCATTTTACGATTTCCATAACACTTACCTCAATTCTGTTAATGTTATGGTTCCCACTTTGGATACTCTTTGTAGTAAACTACGATCGCTATTTTCTACCGATTTATCCCTCAAGGTACAACTTCAAAAGACTGATTACCCCGAAATCGATAGATGTGGAAATCTCGATCAAGAGTAAAAACTCGTCTCTGATTTAAGGTTTCAGCAGTGGCTACTAATGAAGCATCTGCCAAATCCATTGGGATATCTCGATATTGCTCCATTAGCGATCGCATTCTTTCCTGTTCTTCTACATTATTGTGGTGCAACAAAAGAATCTGATCAGCAACATAGCCCCATAGCTCCTGCTGTGCAGACCATCCACCATAGCGACCTAACAAATACATGGCTTCTGTAAAACAAGACCAAGTTGTTAGTAGAGGGGCTAGTAGCTGAGGTAATATGTCAACACAACGTTGGTGATTGGCATCGCTTTGATTAATTAAAGCAATCAGGGCAGAAGCATCGCAGAGCGTCACTCGTTTAACCTTGAAGGGTCATACTTAGCTGACAAAATATCTGCAAAAGCTTCCCTTGTACGTTCAGACAAGTTTGATGGCAGGAAATTCACTTGCCCTACTCTTCCTTGCAACGACTTGTCTAAGGTATCTGTAGATAGGTAACTTGGGGTTTCATTAGTCAGGATTATTAATTTTACTCGTCGTCCAGTCAGTTCAGAAGCACGCAGGAGAATCTCCTCCCATGTTCCTTCAAAAGTTTGCTGTTCCATAATTACCCTTTACTCATCGTTATAATAATAGTTGCCTAAAAGCATGAGCTATGCTATATAATCGTCACGCACATACCAGTTCCACCTTAGGGAAGATTCTCCCACCAGCATTAGGTTGAGCAGCCGCGTCAGCACAGAATTATATTCTTGTGCTGTTTGTTAAATATATTTGATTTAAGTAATTTACACTTTTGACTTAACACCTTGCTGTGATGCTTGTAATGATTGGGGCAAACTCCAGTCTGGACGCAAGCTAGCGGCGTTGCGTAAATAGATATGATGAATTGAAGCGGAGGCTGGCAGATAGGTGTGGATTAGGAACCGAATGCAGCGCTGTAAGCTGCCTTCGACGTGCATTTGCTGCACATCCAACATGGCCACATTATCCCAACCAGGACGCACTCTAGCGATCGCAGCTGGAAAAACTACGTCTAAATCACGTGTCACAGAGAAAGTCACACTAATCATGTCCCTCAGCTGGAATTGATTCCGGTTTTCCAGCTCATCTAGTAGTTCTGTCACCACCTCTCGGATTGCCTCAACAGTATTTTCTGAAGCAGTTGTTGCTCCGCGAATAGCCCGCATTTGCCAGTCCACGCCAAAATCCTCCTTAAAACACAAAAGTCAGGAGTTAGGAGTTAAGAATGAGAAGTAAGATTTTTAACTCATAACTCCTCACTCATAACCGGAGGCAGAGCGTCTTTGGCTCCGCTCCTAACTCATACTAGGGTCGATATAACCACAACGGTAAACCACTGGTAGACATTTCAAATTCGAGCCAATCAATACCAGCCCCAATTCCTGATGAAACCTGACGACTTCCTGGTAAAAGGCGACTCAATAAAGGTTTACGTTCTTCTAGGGTATAGCAGAGAGTTTTTTCCGGATCAAGACCGACCAGTTCTGCTGTCCAGCGACGGGCATCTTCTTCTGTACCCAGGCGGTCTACAACACCTAACTCTAGGGCTTGCTGTCCAGTAAAAATCCGACCATCGGCGAAACTTTTCACAGCTTCTACTGTTAAAGAACGGCCATCAGCTACCGTTTGGACAAACTGCTGATAACTTGTGTCAATCAACTCTTGCAGGATGTTTGCTTCTGGTTGAGTCAGTTCCCGGTCAAAAGCCAAAATGTCTTTGTAAGGGCCAGACTTAATTACCTGGAAGGAAACACCGATTTTTTCTAACAAGCGTTCTAAGTTATTCCCACGCAAAATCACACCGATACTACCCGTAATCGTACCTGGGTTAGCTACAATGTGTTCGGCTCCCATGCCGATGTAGACTCCTCCAGAAGCCGAAATATTGCCAAAGCTAGCGACGATTTTAATTTTTTCGCGCAAACGCTTCAGGGCGCTGTAGATTTCTTGGGAATCTCCGACTGTACCGCCAGGACTATCAATACGTAGCAATAATGCCGGAAACTTTTTTTCTTCTATAGTTTTCAGGGCTTCTAGGACGCGTTTGCGAGTAGCACCGGCGATCGCACCAGTAATTTCAATCCGCGCAATTTGTTTTCTAAACTTGGGCTTAAACGGCCAAATCATGAGTTGTCAACATACCTCGTAATAAATTCAATATAAGATGCCCAGAGGTCACACGACTTGCTTTGCTCTGTTAAGAAACATGAGCAGGCACTGTGCTAATTAGGATTTTAAGGAAATTTTTATATTTTGCAGTGAGTTTTTTTTGATATTCTCAAGTAATGCTAATCAAATCCTTAAAAATTGCAGCTAACACAAAATGCCAAACTCTAGTTTAGCGTCAAACGTGATGATTTAGCACAGACTATTTTAGCGGTTTTGCAGAATTCAAAATTCTAAAATCCTTGATAATTTATCTTTTTGACCTCTTGATAATTGCTTTGCTACGGTCGCGCACCTGTATTAGTCGTCAGTAATTAATAACTAATAACTAATGAATAATAAGTATTTAATCAATAATTTTGGTACTAAATTTAATTAAGAAAAATTCATTCAGCAACACTAATCCCTATCTAGGTTCAGACCAGTAGTACTTCCACTTTTGGAAATATCACTTTTTCCTTTGTTGTACAGCCTATGAGCACCTGACGAAGGTATTTACACTACTTATGAATCAATTCGTAAAATTTGACACCGATAATAAGCGTACATATCAAATAGTGCCCCGACGAAACTCCAGGTCAAGCTAATCACAAATAATCCCCGGAGGGGAGTTCCACTGCCAAAGGTGGCGAGAAAATGCATAATCTGAGTAGCGATCGCCTCAGTTAACTCTTGTAAACCGGGGAAGTGACCGATGAGGGATAAAAGGGACAGTCCGCCGCCAACGAGTAACATGGGAGCGACAAAACTAAAAATGATCGTAAGTAGTAAAGAGCGGAGAAAGTTAATGAAAATAGTCATTTAGGACAAACTCCGTAAGTAGAGATGACAATAGCTCGATAGCAGTTTGTCATTTTCTACAATACGTGCGATCGCTTCAGAGCAGACAATCTGTCAAAAATCTTAAGTTTTCATTAAAAGAAACGGCTACCAGTTACAGCACATGCTGGGGATATAAAAAATGACTTAAATCTACGAAAACCTTGTAAAATCAAGGTTATAGCCAAGGCTAGTACCTATTTATTGGTTTGCAGTATGTTTAACAACAGCTTCATTTTCTGAGAGCATCTTTAATCTAAGTTAATATTCAGCCCCGTTGGGGGTATGGGGAGATGGGGAAATAACCAATGCCCCAGTCACCAGTCCCCATTCCCTATTCTCAACGACTTCCGCTATTCTTAAGGCAGTTACCGAGTTAGCTAGAGAACATTGAACCAGACTACATCCAAATCCAGTTTAGGAGAATGGAGTCAGCGGCTGCTGGCAGCGATTTTTCTGGGTGGGCAAGTACTAGTTCACCTATTGAGGGGCAAAATCCATCGGCGCAACACCTTGCAGCAAATGGCAGCAGTTGGGCCAGATTCCCTATTTATTGCTCTATTGACGGCTATTTTCGTTGGCGCAGTGTTTACCATTCAGGTGGCGCGGGAATTTATCAACTTTGGCGCAGGAAACATTATCGGCGGAGTGCTTTCTGTCGCGTTGACACGAGAACTCGCTCCCGTGTTGACAGCAGTGGTTTTGGCCGGGCGAGTTGGTTCTGCCTTTGCAGCCGAAATCGGTACCATGCGAGTCACAGAACAAATCGATGCCATGTTGATGTTAAGAACAGATCCAATCGATTACCTGGTTATCCCCCGCGTCCTTGCTTGCTGTTTAATGCTACCAATTTTAACCCTCTTGTCTTTGGTAACAGGGATGTTCGGGGGATTAATAATTGCGATAAATATCTACAACCTGTCTGATACGGTATTTCTAGACTCAGCCCGTAACTTTCTTGGTATCTGGGATATTTTAAGCGCCATGATTAAGGCGTGTTGCTTTGGCATTTTAATCGCCGTAATTGGTTGCAGTTGGGGGTTGACGACAACAGGAGGAGCCAAAGGTGTAGGACAGTCAACCACAACTGCTGTTGTGACTGCCTTACTGATTATATTTGTTAGCAACTTCTTTCTTTCTTGGTTAATGTTTCAGGGGACTGGCGGTGCATTCTTGCAAGGCCAATAAAAGTAAGGAGTAAGGAGTTAGAAGCAAAGGCGGAGACGCTCCGCCTCCGGTTAAGAGTTATGAGTTAAAACTCCTTACTCCTAACTCTTAAAATAGGAGAGATGCCTACTAATAAAGCAGGATTTAAGACTGTGACCAGTTCATTTGCTCCTAACTCCACATCAACTGTGGAACTCAAGCCTAGTTACAATATACCTATAGTGTTGGTGATTGCCGCCATTCCACTACTATTGGTACAACCGTTGGTAGGTTCCGTTTTCACTCTGTTTGGTTTGTTTCTCATGTTTCAGGCGTTAACGCTGCGTTTACAATTTACCGCCACCGACTTAGATATTTACAGAGGCGAAAAATTGATTCGGCGCTTTCCCTACCAGGAATGGCAAAACTGGCGGATATTTTGGAGTGGAGTCCCCATCCTGTTTTACTTTAAAGAAATTAAAAGCATTCACTTTTTGCCGATTTTATTTGACCCCAATACCTTGAAAAATTGCTTAGAACAACGTTGTCCACGTATTTAGTGCTGACATTTATTACCGATAAGGTTGCCCCAGAACTTGGGGCAAAATCCCTAAGTCTGACCAAGCTTGATTTTGTGCAGCTTCACAAATAATTGGTATGAGTACCATCTGTACTGAGTCGTTTTGCTCTAGACTCATAACTCAGCACTCATGACTCAGGACTTTTATGGCAAGTCAATTGTAATATTTCTGAAAGCTATTTATTCGCGTCATAGGAATTACACTATTGTTTATGAACCCAGAGGAATCTCAAACCCCAGAACCAATTGATGAGCGGTTGGCAGAAAAACAAGAACAGAACAATGCAGTAGAACATCCAGTAAATCCATCTGTTGAGTTAGTGGTAGAAACAGCAGCCATTAGCTCATCACCAGACTACGCAACTTTTGAGCCACTCATCTCCAATGCAGAAGTGGTAGATTCTACAGTAGAGCTAACAGAAAATTCAAATGGCGAGTTTGTAGCGCAGTTAGAAGCGGGAAATGTCGGACTGGGGTCAAAAATAGGATCAGGAAATAATTTATTATATGCAGAGGCAGAGCAGCGAGTGGCAGAGTTGCAGAGCGCTGAAGCTGCCCTCAAGGAAGAAATAGCCAAGCTGCAAGCTTCTTACAAAAACCTTCAGTCACAAGTGACTGAAACTGAAACCTCACTGGGACGGCTCGTGCAAGAGTCACTGGTACAATTAGAACAACGCAAACAAGCGCTGCAAATTTCTGTAGAACAGCTAGAACGCCGTCAAGAACGTATCCGCAACGAAATGCGAACCACTTTTGCCGGAGCATCCCAAGACTTAGCAATTCGAGTGCAGGGTTTTAAAGACTATCTCACAGGTAGCTTACAGGATTTGGCCGCAGCCGCTGAACAGTTGCAACTGACACCAAGTGTGGTGGAACGAGAAAAACCATCTGTAAAAGAGGCAAAACCAGTTGAACCCCAATCTGGAATACCCCAATTTGCCCAACAGCAATTTCAAGATACTACAAAGCAAATTCGCCGCCTAATTGACCAATACCGCAACAAACCAGATTACTACGGACCAGCGTGGCAACTACGCCGTACCTTTGAACCAATCCATGCAGAACGAGTCTCCAACTGGTTTTTTACCCAAGGGGGACGGGGTGGTTTGCGGACAATGGGTAGCCGCTTACAGAATATCCTAATTGCCTCAGCCGCAATTTCGATATTACACAAGTTGTATGGCGATCGCGTCCGTACTTTAGTTTTAGCTAATACGCCGGAGCGATTAGGTGAATGGCGGCGCGGCTTGCAAGACTGTCTGGGAATTGGTCGTCCAGATTTTGGCCCAGACCGAGGTGTGGTATTATTTGAGGCATCTGATGCTCTGGCTCAGAAAGCAGACCGATTGACGAAGGCCAATCAACTGCCCTTAATTATAATTGACGATTCAGAGGAGCAAATCAGTTTGTCATTACTGCAATTTCCTCTGTGGTTAGCCTTTGCCCCTGACCCCAAAACCGTGAGAAACTATGATGATGACTTTTAATTAGTCAATAGTCCAGAGTTAAAAGCTATTTCTCTGGACTTTTTTGAATTTTGAATGAGTGAATTTTAAATTTTATTATGGCTATTTGGTTAACCGGATGTGGGGCAATTGTGGTCATAGCCTACCTGCTGGGTTCTTTTCCCACTGGGTACATTGCTGTGAAGCAGTTAAAAGGTATTGATATTCGGGAAGTTGGTTCAGGTTCCACTGGTGCAACTAATGTACTAAGAACTTTGGGGAAAGGGCCAGGAGCATTGGTTTTAGTACTTGATTCCTTAAAGGGAGTATTAGCGATCGCTCTGGTTTATTGGTTGTTCAATTTTGCATCCAGTCAAAATTTTATCCCCTCAACGGTAGATGCACAAGTGTGGCAACCCTGGTTGATAACTTTAGTTGGGTTAGCTGCCATCCTGGGACATAGTAAATCGATTTTTTTGGGCTTTACGGGTGGTAAATCTGTTGCTATCAGCTTGGGAATTTTGTTGGCAATGAGTTGGCAAGTAGGTTTAGCAACAGCGGGTGTGTTTGCCGTCGTTGTGGCGATATCGCGGCTTGTCTCTTTGAGTTCAATTGCAGGTGCGATCGCTGTTTCCATTTTCATGATATTTTTGCATCAACCGTTACCCTATGTTCTATTCGGGATTGCCGGTGGATTGTATGTGATTTTACGCCATCGCACTAATATTGAACGACTGCTTGCGGGAACGGAGCCAAAAATTGGGCAAAATGTAGCGACACCAGAACAAACTGGATAATTAACCAACCGCAAATAGATATATTTTTTGCCCCATGCTTCAGCCGGGTTAGGCTTATGAATGAACGTTCCCTTTAATTAAACGATGGAAAAGACGGCAAGGCCACATAAAAGCTCCACAGATACTTACTGAGGCGATGGCGGCCACAACTCGCCAACTCGAACTTGGCCCAGTGGCAGAATCTGAAGGATGAGCTTGTGTACTTTTAGCTAGTTCTGGCACTGAATGAGATAACTGACTGGCTGTACTCACCCCTTCAATCGCTGCTCCAATTAGATAAGCTACTAGGGCAATTATTAGCCAGTGATTCATAATATTCCACTGTTTTAACTATGAGCGTATGCTTGGCAGTGAGCAATCATTTGATTTTCCGTGCTAATCATTACCGCCTTGCCCGAAGGATAATCGACCTTCGGCTGTATCGCGAATCAGGGGCAATTTAGATTGTATATAAGTATTGAGGGTGCTATCTGCCTGGGCATCAATTTCCTGCTTAACTTTTAACTGCTGGAGGAGCAATTGTACTAAAGCAGCATCGTCAAACTGGAGCAGGGTGCTGACCTGGGTAGATTCGATTACAGCCCAGAGCTGTTGCATCATTTTAGCAGTCACCATGAGTCTGTATCCTCTTAAGCTTTTCTTTATATTTGCACGGATTTAGAATTTGTAGTTAGTTTTTATCTAAAGATTTATAAAGATGTAGGCTGAAAACGCCTAAGTCAGTTAAGAGGGTTAAGTTATGGCATTTTTTAATTGATTAAACTACACCACTCTCTATTGTCTATCTTAAACCGTACTCTATAAAGAAAAAAACTGCTAAAAGACTTAGATTCTCCCTAATCCTCCCTTCTAAGGAGGGAATTAGAGCAAGGCTTTTGAAAAGCCACAATGCAGATATACGTAAGCATCAGCGCTTTTTGTGCAGGTAAACTTCAGTCGTTGTCGTCTGGTACTTTTGCTAGAAGTTTATTGTGAAACTCTCGCACAAGCTCCTTCCTGACCAGAAGGATCGGAAAAAATTGCTAAAGTGTGATATTCAGGGTTATCTGTTCCATATAACACTCGAAAAGTATACAACTTATTTTTACCTTGCGCTTCGGTAACAACTGTTAAAAGTGTATTGCTAGTAGGAGGAAGTCCAGGAATGTCCAGTTTTTTAATTCGTCTGAGTTGAATGACATTCGCTGCTGAGTTTTTACAATCTCCTCCACTAGTATTAGGATCTTGACCAAACTGCATACATACCGGGCCATCAAAATCCATAGTTACCTGTGATGGATCGTTTAACCAAACTTTTTTAATTACTTCTCCAGCCGGAATAAAGCTTAAGTTTGTTCCTTGTTGATACCAAACCTTGATAGTAGGTATTAGTCCCCCTAAACCCTGTGCTTGGCAAGAAAATACGGAACGTAAAACAGCATTATTAGCTACTGCACGACCTACTAACAATAACATAGCAACCGAGAAAATTAAGGAAGCTATAGGTAGGAAATAATAATTATTTGAGGTATTTCCTGACAAGTTAGTATTATTTTTCATGATTGCAAATGGGGTAGATTGCTAGATAGAATAAGGGGAGATGGGAAAGATGGAAGGAAAACTAATTACCAATTACCATTACCCAATCCAAAATCTAAAATTAGTATAAATCCTACCTCCTAAAACTGGGTTGCTTGATTAACGTATATTTCAATATTTGTACCGGCTGGCAAATACCAAACATTAGTTTGTTGTGACATTTGGGCGATCGCCTGTTGATTACGTTGGGCAATTTGGGGAACTACAGAGTTCATACCACCTTCCAGAACCGCAGCGGCAAGATTGCGTCTGTTCTCAGTAACAGTAGCATAACCATTGATGACACCGGGGTTGCTGCTGTTAGCACCGTTGCTGTTTTCGTTTGGAGTACCGTCACTATTGAGGACGCTGTTGCTATACAAAGGCAGAAGTTTGGTATCAGGGCGATTTACTAACTCTGCCGCTTTACCAATACCTCCCAAAACGAATAGTCCTGCATCCATTGATGCTATGGATGAACTTGAACTGGGAAATTTATTTGCAATTAAAGGTTTACCTTGGGTACCGCGAAGAATAATTGTATTGTTGGGTAAGCTTCGTTCTGTAAGGTTGCCATCATTATGCGAGATAATTTTGACTACATTCATGGACAAAAGACCTTGTTCGGAAAGGGAACCAATTTCAGCGAGGAATTCGGTGTTTGCAGGTAGAGCGATCGAACCATCGGTAGATTTTAGTGGTTCTTTCAATCGGATCACAAATACGTTTTTCTGTTCACCTGTTTCATCACCACCGCCTGATTTAGTATTAGTTTCCCCAAATATCGCTGTTGCTAACACAGCTTTAGCACTACTTCCTACTGCTACGGATTTCTCTCCCTTCTCTTGCGCTTGGCTCACCACTGGAGCAGGAGTTTCCGGTTGTGGTGTCTGTTCCTGCGGCTGCGTATTGTTTGCAGGTTCAGGAGCAGCTGCGATGTTATTAGGTTGATCAGTGACACTTACTTGACCGTAGCTACCTAACTTTGCTAACCTTGCCCACTCTTGTAATGGGGTTGGTGGAGATGGTGGAGTTATACTGACTACGGGTTGAGTGTTTGGCTTCACAACTGGTATCTGAGGTGATGGCAAAGGTTGAGAAGCAGGTACTTTAACGATGCGCTCAACTGTCACTGTCCGAGGTGGGTAAACTGTTGGTGGAGGTGTTGGGATCAGTCTCTCTCTACCTCTGGAAGAAACTGACGGTTCTGCTTTTAAGGCTACTGTCGGCGTTGATTTGGCAATTCTGAGCTGTTGTTGGGCAGCTTTCACCATTTGTGCTTGTTCAGTCAGGGCTAATTTCGTTTTGAGAGTATCTACTTCGCCTTCTAGCTGTTGAGAGCTAGATTCATTATTTGGCTGCGATGATACTTGTGGGGAAACAATATTTTTTGGCTTTGAATTGCTGCTACTCATCAACTGGGACAAAAACACACCACCCACCAAAACTATCGCTAAGGTAGCAGCGCCTACCAAGCCTAACTTTGCAAAAGGATTAGATGAGAGGGCTTGCTTAGTCTGAACTTCTTGTGGTTGAGAAAGCGACTCTTGCGGCGTTGCAGAGTCTTCTGAACCTTGGGTATCGGTAGAAGATTCTTCTTCAAAGCCGACCAACCTTGACATCCGCGATTCCCAATCAAAAGATTCTACATCTTGTTGGTGAGCATCGGTGGTTAAAGTAAATTTATTTTGAGGAGGTGTTTCCGCAGGAATTGAGTATTTAGTCATGGTAAAGCTTGGTTGGGATTTCCAGAACAATTTTTATCTTTGATATTACATACATTATAAATTTCTAGTCTGGCTTCACCAAGACGGTAAGCTGCGAACTGCAAGGGTAGTGCTGCATTTGGTAGAGAAGTTGCGGGTTCATCTATTGCTCTAACTAAAATTTGTTTATTAAATGAAGTTGATTTTCCCAACCTATCATAACCGCTAAAAACTAGTTGATTAGCAAACATCTCCACTTTCCACTGTCCTTCACCTATTTTTGTAGGTTGAGATATTTTTTGAATTACTAATACATTTTCTGATCCTCTATTAACATTTTCAAATTGGCTATCTGGATTTAAATTAGTAATTTCTGACTTAAGTTTTTGTTTAAAATTATCAGCTACCAGTTGGGAGGTAATTTCCCAGACTTGCGTTGGCAGCTGTTGATCTGACCAAGTAAGCATTAAGCTCATAGTTTCACCCGCAAACCGCCGAATCGCCTCTGGCTGCCGCTCTAAATTTGGTTCGGGGTCTACGGTTATAGTGCGACCATCAACAAGCTGCACTAAACTTTGAGGTGTGAGTTGACGACCTAGTTGCTGTAACATAGACCCGTTAAATAGTAGTAAAAGCAGGGTGAATACATTTAACCCAAATGTTCCTACTGCTAACAGTGGCAATGGGTTATTTTTCCTATTTTCTGGTTTGAGTATTTGCATTTATATTTATATAAAATTAGTGAATTAGAAATCTATAAGTCTTATTTGATTTTTTAAAAACTCTGTACAACTCGAAAAGACTGATTCCCTACTTCCCAGTACAGACGCGATTAATCGCGTCTCTCCCTACCTACTCATCTGATAAAGCTATCAGATGTTTGTCCAGCGCCACATTGTGTAAATTTATCATTGTTAAGGCCGTTGTTGCCATCTAGCAAACATAAGTTCCGAATTTCATAAATTTCTAATCTATCAGCGCGGACACTATAAATTGCTTTTTGCAAGTCTGTGCCATTGTCGCCTTGGGGATTACCAAAATAATCTGCTGCACGTACAAGTAAATCTTTGTTAAAAGGAGTTATGAGTCTTGCACCACCAACTCGGTTTTTTTGAATTAAGTCGGCTACCATACCCACTCGCCACTTTCCTGGTGCAATTTGTTTTGGCGGATAAACCCGCTTAATAACTAATTGTGATGTCATAGTTAGGCTGGGATTTTCAGAGAAAACTTCTGGCGGTGTCATTTCTGCAACTGTGCTTAAGAAACCTTTGCGAAAGTCTTCGGACAAGGCAAAACTAGCTATCCAACTGCTGGTACTAACTTTTTGGCTACTCGCTTGAGCTGTTTGAATAAGAACTCCTAAATCTGGTTTGGGGCTTGCAACTTCTTCGATATTTTGTGGTGGCAAGGTTCCAGACCAGCTAAACATTGATATCATCGTTTTGCTGATGAATTGGCGAATTGCTTCTGGATCTCTTGCTAAATCATCAATATTAGCTACTGGTTTACCGTCTATTAATTGTACAAAGTTGGGAGGTTTTCTCAGACTGAGTTGGCGAATATTTAGCCCTTGTAATAAGAATAAAAATAAAACTAATATATGTAAACTGAAGGTTGCGATCGCAAAAAGTGTCAAAACACTTGCTATTGATTGTCTTTTTTCCAGTAAACGCACCATTTACTCACCTCTTCTGCAAAAAACTTCAGCTATTCTATATAAATTATCATTTGCATATAATTCAGCAATTACGACACTTGCCAAAATTTTATTCATTTATAATTTGGAATTTCCTATATCCTCTCCTTTACTAAAGAAGCCGTATTACTGATAGCACTGAAGACTGCAAAACCGCCAGCAGCAGCCACAAGTAATGATAAAATTGGTGCTAAAATTCCCAGAAAAATTATGAACCACATTAAGTCTGGATCAGCATTAGCATTTTGGCCTGGGCCATTTACAATAACTGCGGCAGTCAGCACAGCAATAATATTGAATGAAATTTTGGCGATTCCAATAGATAAAAATCCCGTCACCCATGCGAAAATTGGTTTACCAGCTACAGGCAGTAAAGACCCACCTACGGCTATTGGCCCTAAAACCGCTATCAGCAACATAGTAGCTTCTATCAAATTCTGGAAGGCATATTGTAAGGAAACTAAAAAGTTTTTAATGCTTGTTTGGACTGTAGAACCTAACAAAGAATTAAATGAGGTTTCTGATACAAACCCAGGGCCAGAACTAATATTATTTACCTTATTTTGTAGTCTAAATATCCAGTTTTTATCTCCGTATGTAGATCTATACCTCTTTAAGAGAATATTAATTTTATCAGCAGCTTGCTTAAAGCATTCACTTTGTTGCTGGCCAGTTAGCGATTGGCAAGGACGCAGAAAAGAACCAGTTACTTCTTCAGCAACACTCATATTCAGTGCTTGTTGGTACATTTCACCCGCATCTGCTGATACCACTACTTGCTGATTCACAGTGTTTAAAAAATTCCGCACTCCCAGTGTTAGATTAGAAAGTATACTTCCATTGCCTGAATTACTTAAAAGGATCACCACAATAAAAGGCCAAATTAAAGCTGATATGGGACGGGTATATTCGTAGGATATTAAGTCTTTGAGGAATTGTATCATAAAAAATAACAGGGTTCCTACTGCAAAAAAAATACCCAGATTGGTCAGCGCTCCATACAAGTTATTAGTGGTGTTATTCTGTAATAAATCCAGCCATTGTTTGTCCCAACCTTCGGCAATACTTTGGGAAGTTGCGGCACCATTATCGAGAATCTCATCAATGCCTACTTGGGCAAAAATTAGTTGAATAGCAAGTTGCATTTTGAGTTAATGGGCTGTTTTTTTAGATTTCGTAGGGTGTGTTACGTTCCTAACGCACCATCCCGGATGCTTTCGGTGCGTTCCGCTGCCGCTAACGCACCTTACAAAACTGTTTTTTAGATTTATTGTTGGTTTGTAATAAGTTTAAGTATTTTAAAAGTTGGATGAAAAATTAGAGTTTTTTATCCTAAAATCTTACTTCTTAACTTGTCTGCCAAACAAATCTAATTGAGAAGTAGCTCGTAAAAGTCGCGCCGCTTCTGTAGATGTTTCTACTCTCCGAGCGCGATTCGCCTCTTCTGCCTGTTGAGAAATATTTGCCAAATTTAAGTTGGAATATTGCAAAGACTGATTATTTTGTAATGACTGAGCAAATGTTTCAGCTACAATTTTTACTTGCTCCTGTTGAATTTTTAGAATTTGCACTTGACTAGCACCTAGCAATTCCGCCAAGCCAGAAATAGCATTTGCTGTTGGATCAGGTGTCTTAACTGCACTAATACTGGTCTTAATCTGATTGAGGAATGTATTATTGCTACCCTCTGTTTCCTGTGCCAATCCTGCAATATCATCTAGACTTTTCTCTGTATTTTCTAACTTTGCTTTTGTCCTAATTTGTCCATTTTCACCGAGAACACCTACCGCTACTCCACGGGTAATTACACGGTTGAGTTCATTACTAACTAAATTTCCCTGCACTGCTGAATTATTCTCAAAGCGGTTTGCTCTAGAGTCGGAATTATAAGAGTGAAGAATCAAATTCTCACGAACCTTTTGTCCAGCAAGAATAGGGTTAGGTATATTCAATTTTCCTTTGGCACCACTAAGAGCATCTTGACTCTGTACTTCTACAGGTTTTAAATTTTCGCTTAGATTATATTGAAGGTAATTTTGCAAATCTGTGGAATATGATTGAAAATCAGTCCAAACCTGGCCTAATGCGTCCGTCTGAACTTGTGCCATTACTGGTAATATTGCCAGGGATAGCAACGTAATAGTAAAAATGGTAGTTTTTCGCATACATTTGTGCCTGAAAAAGTAGATGAAATTAAGTAGTAAGTCAGAAATTTAGCTTTTTAACTATAATTTATAACTTTTTTAAACACTGTTAACTGCTTACAGAACCCAATTAACTACTACGTAGAGTAGCCACTAACTGACGTGCAAATGCAGAAATTGCTTCATATTTATTGCTGTGAAGTTGCATCATTTTACTGCGTGCAGTTTGTTCAGAGGGGTTATTAGCAACTGCTGCCAATTGTTCGTAACCTGGATAGTAACGACAGAATGTATAAATACCGTTATCATCTAGCAGCCATTGGCTATAAACGCCTTCTTTGCGGGGAAAAAAGCTTTCCGACGCATTACGAGAAATAATTTGGCGGGGATACTTTAAGATGTCTGCAAAACTATCCACTGCAACCGGCTGAATGCGTCCAATCAATCGTGTTGTCAGGTTTTGCAAAATTTTAGATGCAGCTTTAGATTTGGCAATTGTATCAGGATCTTGTCCTGATAAGATGACTCTGATACCGGCTTTAGCACCGTTCGCACAAATTCTGCCAACTAAGTCAGAAATTTGCTCGAATTCAAATAAAATTGGTGCTTCATCAATGAAGAATATAGAAGCTGGACTACCTAATGCGCGTCGTAATGCTGCTGAATAGGCACTCAAAGATAGTACGGCTGCATCTTCACTATCTGATAGATTTCTGAGAGCAAAAACTAAAAGTTGTGCATCGGTAGGAAAGCTGGATGGTGCAGAAATAGCTTGTCCCACGCGGCTAGAAAGCCAAAACCGCAAGCGCAGCTGAATTTGACTGAGGGCGTCTTCTACTCTGCCAGTTAAAGAACTTAGCTGCAAGTGTTCTGATGAACAGAAAAACAGAAAATCTTTTAAGGTAGGAGTTTTCAGCCAAGCCTGAGTGCCAAACCCCCCTGCCATCGCCTGTATATATCGCTCTTTTATGCCCTGATCAGCAAAGAAGGCTTCTAATGCTAAGTTGAGCAGCGATCGCACGGTTTGCGATAAAATTTGACTTTCAGTCGATGATCCTAAAACCATTGTCATTAAAGCTGATTCTAGGAAGGCAGTATAATCGTTAAAGCGATCGCGCTGTTGTTCTGGTTCTAGCGATCGTAAGTCTGGCTGTTCAAATAAGTTATTCGATTGTTTGGAGATATCAAAATAGGCTCCATTTCCCTCCATAAACTCTGTATAGTCAGTGAAAGTAGATGTACCATCGGGTTTAGGGAAATCTAACGCCACAACCGGAATACCATGCGCCAAAGCCTGAGTTAAAATCCCTGATACCAACACTGATTTACCAGCACGAGTTGTAGCAAACAAAGCTAAATTTTTGTGTTGGTTAAATAAATCTAAATGTACCGGTGTTCCGCCTTCTTCAGCAATCAACTCAAAGCCTTGTCTATCACCTTTTTTAGTTAAAACTAAAGGCATTAATCCGGGAACTTCACTTGTTAAATATAGCTGGCGACGATTGAAAGGTGTAGCTAACAAACCTTCCCAAACTATTGGTAGAGTTTGCAGCCAAATTTTCCAGGCATATTCATTTTCCCTAATTACTCTGGCTGGACGTTGAAAACAGTTTTCAATATATCTTGTTGCCTCATCTAATTTCTCGACAGTTGGACGATGTACCAAAATAACGATACTCGTATAAATCGGGACTGCACCTTCAAATAATTGTTCTTGTGCTGCTACCGATTTCTTCAACTTTAATTGCGCGTTGACATCAATAGTTTTACTTTTTTCTTGAGCCATAATTGTCGTCATGTTTGACTGCTTCAAGACTCGTTGCAAAGTAGTTTTCACCAATGCCGGATTTGCCGCAGTCAACTCACAAAAAATCTCTGTATCTACTACTGTTTCTCTGGCCAATAGTTCCCATAAATATCGCAGTTGAGTAGATTTATTTGCCCAACCTCCGGGTTTTTCCAGAAATGACAGGACGCCAATATAACGATTGTTAACATTAACCCATCGGCGATCGGCGCAAGGTACGCTAGACTCCATCAGCAAAGTTGTGCCGTGGATATTGTCTAGCAGCAATTTAGTACTAGCTAAATCTGAATTAACTTGTTCGTGCAGTCCTTGTTCATCTAAAGTCATCAACTGGGGAATCACTATTGGCTGGGTATCATTAAACCTTTTCCAGATGCCCTCCCAGAGTTCATCAGCTTTCAAAGGTTTGACATCCAATCCCATTTGGTTAGATAAAATTTGTTCCCAGCGGAGAAAACCCTGTTTATAAGCATTTGTGATCAAGGTTTCAATGCGTTGGTTTTCTACTTCTGAAAGATCCCCTTTGAATTTCAACCACCATGATTCAGCTTTTACTAAAAGTTTCTCTATCCAATCGTCTGCATGTTGCGAGTTAGATTCAATCGTGTAAGTGACGTAAATTCGTAAAAACTTCGGCTTCCGAACACCAGAAATAGTAAGTTCTTTGACTCTAGCTCTTTCCGCCATCAACAAATATTTTATATCTCGTGATGGCGCATTCTTAATTAATGTTGCTAATTCTTTTTGGCGCTCTTTATCGGAACTAAAAGATCCCAAATGCAGTGTCATTCTTTCACCGCTAGGGATATCTTTCAATCCTGCTTCAATATTATTAAAAAGTGTATCTATTTGTTCAGGTCTTAAAGTGGTATGAATTCCCTTACAGTCAAAACCAAAAACAAAGCAAAACCGATCTCTTTGAGTGCCTTTTGTCAAAAGATAAGCGCCAATATCACGTCCATTCATTGCTACACGTAGCATTGTCGCCAAGTGTAAGGCATCTTCAAATGGTGTTAATCTACTTTCATTTCCGGCGATGCCGACGCTTTGTTTTCCGATTTTTTGCTTCATGGTTAACTTCCAATAAGCTTTGATAACGAGCAAAGCCTCTTGTCCAAGCGGGAACGCCAATAAATTTACTTAAAAAACTCCAACTCCTACCACCAGTTAAAATCCACCAAGTTCCTATTCCCCAACCAGTCATTAGTATTGTCCACAACCACTTTTGAAACTCTTCTTGGAAAATACCACCAAAAATTCCATTGATAATAAAGTAGGAGGCTAGGGCAATTACCGTCCAAGGAAGAATTTGATCGGCAGGGATTGGCCCTAACGAAGGTTGACTTCCTAGAACCTGATTGACTGGACGAAAATCTTGTTCCCGCTCTTGAGACATTTGAAATATTTGAATTATTTACTATCCTTGTGGGCCAATTACAAAGCGTGTGAGTACATCAGCAACGGTAACAGCAACAACGACTAATAGGGGAGTTCTGGCAATACTTTGCCAATCCTCATCTTTACGCACTGCGTTAATCACACCAACCAAAGAAATTGCAATATAGAGTAAGTATATCGCCCGCAACACACTAAATATCAGAGTTATTGGGACGTTAGCATCACTATTTCCTGTTGAACTACTTACACTTAACCTATTTTTGAAAAACTTTTCAGCTTCTCCAAAAAACTGTGCTTGTGCGGGGGCTGCAAACCAGTCTAACCAATACAAACTCAGAATGATTGCTGCTGCTAAAATTTGTAATAATATTAGCGATCGCCTTGGTAAATTCACCTGCTGCCCAATTTGCTGGGTAATGACTGCAATTAAACTACCAACTAGTAAACAAAAAAGCAGGATAGGACTTTTTAGGCTGATAACGCTTATAAATACAGCACAAGCAATCAAAAAAGGTATAGATTCAACCAGAATAATCAAGCTGGATTCCAGTCCCAGGCTTAACTTCTGAGATCCTTTGACAGCGCTACCAGTTAAAGCTTTGAAAAAGTTTCTCTTGTGAGAACTTTGTCTAGACATTTGCTAATTTTCCTATAATGTACTTGAGTGTTGGTTGTCTAAAATTTTACAATTGTTTCCAATTTTACATGATTGAATACTCATTTTTCCTCAACTTATAAAGTTTAGCAAAGTTCTATACTATACATAAATTCATATGAAGTTAAGTTAAGAAAGCATTAATATTTATTTAATAAGTATGAATATACGAGCGTCATCCGTAAAGCTTGCCGCCAGGCATCGCTAATTCCCTGACAAATCTGACTTCATCGTTTAAGCTCGTTTAAACTCGTTATTATCTCACCAGAGTCTACAATAGCGATAGTTATAGGTTTTATAGAAAAACCTTCTATTCCTCCAAGCAACCGTTTTGTAAGATATTATCCTCATAGGATGTACTACTAACCCAGGTTGCCAGTTATTGATTCAGGCGATCGCAACGAGATCATTTAAGGAATAAAATCCCCTCCAGAGAAAAATTAGAAGAGATTTATGTTGAATTAAATTATTACCATCTATGCTATCACTGATCACCTCTTAAAGCCGATTGGGCATTATTAGGCATTTCATATGATGTCTGGCAAATTACTTGTGATTCGTGCGTGACCTCTCAAGAACAGCCCTTCCCCTAGTAGGTAAACTCGGTGTCCCTACGAAGTGGGGATTAGAGGCAGGGAGCCTGTAGCTTTAGCTATAGGCGGGATGAGGTTCTCTTAATTAAGGGCAATTAAACGGAGATGATCTCAGATAAATTATGTATAAATTATTATAACGGCATTGATTGCAGCAATTTTCTTTCCATTTTAGGAAATTTAGTTTCTCCGACTGTCTATAATTACTTTCAGATAGCCACGCTTCCTGACTATCTGAAAGTTATAAATCAACATTTTTCAAATCTACGTTTTACTATTTATTTTACACGCAGATTATCTTCAGGCTATGGTGTAAATTTAAATACAGTTCCTTTACCAGAAGTGCCACCAGCAGAGGCAGTACCGTAATAATCAGTACCGACCGGAATTAGCGTGGACTCTGGCGTTGCCCCATTAGTGGTATTAAAACTAATCAACTGGGTGATAGTTGAAGTAGTTCCAACATTCAATCGATAGACAACTCCTTTGTTATTTGCCCCGCCAGTAGAAGCTGTGCCATAGAAGATACCACTGCTTGCTCCTGGTGTAAGCGCAGCCTTTGGGTTGGCCCCATTAGCGCCACTAAAACTGGCAACTAAAACGGGTGCACCAATAGGATTGGTGGCTGTTCCAATTGGAACTTTGAATATAGCACCTACATTGCTGGCTCCACCTAACCTAGTAGTGCCGTAGAGGAATCCGCTAGATACAATTAATCCAGCCTCTGGACTTGCCCCATTAGCGCCAGTAAAGCTAGAAAAACTATATCTAGTAGCAATAGGATTAGCAGGAGTGTACTTGAATACAACTCCCTTATTACTTGCTCCACCTAAAGAGGCAGTGCCATAGTAACTTCCATTGGTAGTCACCAGTTGCAATCTTGCTAATGGGGTTGCTCCATTAGTACCGGTGAAGCTGATTAAAGTGGTGACTGGACTGCCACTGAGCGGAACATTAAATATAGTTCCTTTATTACTGGCCCCACCTGCCGAGGTTGTCCCCCACAAAACCTTGCCAGTGCTATCCGCAATCAGTCGGCCTGCTGGGTTAGCTCCATTACTGATGCCAGTAAAATTCACAAGAGTTGTCAGACCTGTAAAAGCTGGTGATCCCAAGCTAAACAATGTACCGAGGTTACTTGCGCCACCCGTAAAGGTCGCCCCATATAAATTGCCATTGCTTGCCTGGAATAATCTAGCTATTGGATTAGTCCCTCTGTTGGGTAAGGCTGTTCCCGTAAAGTTGATCAGTGTGGTCAGAGTACTGAAACCGACACCACTCAACTTGAATGCACTTCCGTTGTTAGATGAGCCACCAGCAGAAGTGGTTCCATAAAGATTGAGATCCTTACCCTGAAATACACCAGCTCTTGGCGCAGATCCATTAGCACCGTTGAAATTTGCAACAGTAGTCAATGATGCAGCAACAGCTTGATGCAAAGGCAATACCAATGGAGAAGCCAAAACAGCCAGGGAAGTTAAAATTGATACCCTGCTTTTATTTTGACGTTGTTTGTACAGATTAGTCTTGTTCATTTAAAACCTAGAAAAAATTTGATGAGACTGGATATAGCGCTTAAGTCAATAAGGTAAAATTGACCTCGTTGATGACTTCGTTTAGTAGCATAGATAACTATTTTTTTTTTAGATGTCGTGATAAACACAAAAAATGGGAAAAAACCCTAAATTTCGACAAAATAAAGCTTTTTTATGACTTTGGTGAGAGGATAATCTCAAATGCTTTTAAAACAATACTTTTACGAAAGATATTTAATGATTACTCCAATTGGTATAATAGCCAAGCGATCGCTTGGCTATTAAATTAACCCCTCGTCAAATTAAAGGTGTCCAAGACAGACATCCAACCCATCCAGCCCCAATACGCTTGGGTTGGGCTACGCCTATGCAACTAATAAAAGGATGATTGATAAAATGCTAAAACAACGTATTTTTGTTAATACACGCGCTGATTAATTTGTCAACTGCGTAAACTCTATTAAATACTTATTAACACCTTTAAAAAAAGCTTAATTAAGAAAAACCATATATAAGCGAAAGTTTCATATTTTACTCTGCTCAGAGAATAAAAAACTGCGACAAAAACCACTTTTCAAACACCTCTAAATTCCAGAAATATATTTAAGTTTTTTAATCATTCCATAATGCAATCATTACTTGAACTTTACCTTGAGATTATACTGTTGATTTCGTTGGCAAATTTTAACAGCTATTAGCTACCTAAAAGATTTGTGAAATACTGACTTTCTTTACTTAGTACCTTAGCGGTAGCTTGTGTCAAACTGCTGGGCATGTACATTTAAAGACAGTGATTTTCATAATTTTAAGATGAAATTGCCATCCCAAATAAGTAAGTAGGTAGAATTAAACATGGCTTTTTAAAAGGGAATAAGAGACTGAGAATGGGAATTAAGATATGACTCATAGTACTTAGTAACCACACTCCCTGATAATAAAGCCCCTCAAGATTTATTTCTAGAAACTTACTTATAACTGGAGAGTTTTTAAGTAGCAAAGAATAATGTGATAGGGTCAATTAGCAATAGCTAAATGCCCTATACATCTTTGAAAACTTTACCTTGAGTTTACTCTACATTCTTTAGAGCTTTGTGAAAACTTTTGATTTACTGATAACCTTTTTCATGCCTATTGATTGTGCTTATAGAAGGTTATTTATAATCGCCAGTTTGACACTTGATTTTGATTTGAGATGGTGTTGAACCGGAAATTAATTTGAAGGAGCAAGACATGGCTTTTTATCGCGATCGTCCATTGACCTACTTGGCAAGTTCAATTTCTGTACTTGCTATAGCAACTGGTTTAGTAGTAGCTCAATCTGCTACTCTGATATCTCTAGCTGCGCCCAATATAGGTAATGGTGTAGGTGCAAGTACTGTAAGTGCTTTATTTACAGCTCTAAAATCGAAGTTCGCATTCACATATACTGCAAATGGTAGTGGCGCAGGGTTAAAAGCTTTTTTCAGTCAAACCCCACCAGATGGTACTCCTCGCCCACTCACTTTTGCAGCTAGTGACGACCCTGTAGCAGGAACAGAAAAAGTTACTGGCGGTCGTGCTTACGTCCAAGTGCCTCTGGTAGGTGTCGGAATCACATTAGCTTTTAACACTAATGGTCTTACTATACCACCAAGTGGACTTAAGCTTTCACGAGCTAGTTACTGTGGTATTTTGAACGGTAGCATCAAAAATTGGAGCGATAAGAGCATCAGTGCAGATAACGGTAGCCAAATAGCACTCAATGTACCCATCAAAGTTGTACATCGTGCTGACTCAAGTGGTAGCACTTTTATTTTAAGCAGTCATCTCAATACTGTATGTAAAACTCCAGGTGTTCCAGCAGCTGATGTATGGAATAGAGGAGTAGGTACAACTATTAGTTGGCCAGGCGCTTTCATTGGTGCTACTGGTGGCGGAGGTGTAGCCAGTGCGATCACAAGTAATAAAGGTGCAATTGGTTATGTGGATAATGCTACCCGTTTAACTAAAAAGCTACCTGCGGCACTCTTACTTAACAAGGCAGGTAAGTATATTGCTGTCTCACCAGCTTCAATTACAGCGGCTATTAAAGATGGGACTGTTGTAACATACGGTACTAATAAGAAGCTGACTAGAATTGATAATTTGACCGATCCCAAAAGTGCAGGTGCTTATCCCATTTCCGGAACAACTTATTTCTTGTATTACTCAGACTTAGACTTTAAAGGGTTCATTACATCTGCAAAAGATTTAGCTCCATCTCTCGGATATGGTTCTGTTCCCTAGGTTTATAAATTAACCTAGCAGACTACCAGAAAATAGCTGTTAATTCTGTTGAGAGACTTTAACAGCTATTAGCTATAGCAGTCCTAAAAGATTCGTGAAATTCTGACTTTTCACGGTAAGTCCTCAAGCTCCAAAAAGCGTGGCTTTTTCCACAATCTAATTATCAATAGTTTTGAGTTAATGAAAATAGCTAACGCAAAAATAAAGGCTTGGGAAACCTTAAAAATGACCTTTTCCATATCTCGTGAAAAGTCAGGATGATGCCCCGGGATTATATTTACAATCCTGGGGATTTATTTAGGTAATTATTTATGTCAATAACTCGTAAAGATGCTCTTAATTTTTAGAAAATATAAGGTAAAAAATAAACTAGTACAAATTAAATACCAGATGGTTTGTGATTGCGATCGCTTTTAGGCGTTTTAATATTTTTGTTTACTCCTTTTTTGCGTTCTTGCGAATATGAGTTGATGCACATGGGTACTACATAGCGATCGCTCTAATTCATACTTCAATTATGCGAAACCACTATTTTGTTATTCTGTCAATGCGTAAGTCCTATATTTAAATGAAAGGTGTTTATTTTTCTCTATAAAAAGAATAAGATTTGCCATAAAAACCACCTTTCAAACACCTCTAAATTACCAAAATATATATTTAAGCTTGTTAATCATTCTATAATCTAATTATAATTTAAACTTAATCTTTTCTTAATTTTATCATTATACTGTTGATTTCATTGGCAAAATTTAACTAGCTATTAACCATAGCAGTCCTAAAAGATTTGTGAAATTCTGACTTTCTTTACTTCGCACTTAGCGGTAGTTTGTGGCAAACTGCTGCATATCTACATTAAAGAAAGTAATTTTCAGAATTCCAATTAAATTGCCATGCCAAATAAGTAAGTAGGTAAAATTAAACATGGCTTTTTAAAAAGGAATGAGAGACGAAAAATGGTAATTTAGGCATGATTAATAGTAGCTATTAACCATTTCTTTCTACTAAAGCCGCTGAATGTTTATTTATACAAACTTACATTGAATGTAGAGTTTTGAACTAGCAAATAATTATGTTAGAGGGTAAATTAGCAATAGTTTAATACCCTCTACATCTTTAAAGATTTGCTTTGAATTTGCTCTACATTCTGAAGAGTTTTGTGCAAACCTTTGTTTAATAAATACCTTTTTTATGCAAGTTTACCGTGCTTATAAAAGGTTATTTTTGAGCGCCAGTTTGACACTTGATTTGGATTTGATATGGTGTTGAACCGGAAATTAATTTGAAGGAGCAAGACATGGCTTTTTATCGCGATCGTCAATTGACCCATTTGGCAAGTTCAATTTCTGTATTTGCCATCACAATTGGTTTAGTAGTAGGTCAATCCGCTACTCATAAATCTCTAGCTCAGACTTCCACCACTCCTGCCCCAGCTGGAGTAACCTCCATAAATGGTTCAGGTGGAGGCTCTGTGAATACTTTGTTGGTGGGTACAGGAACTACCTCTCCTTATGCCCCACAAGGCTCATGGTTTAACACTTACGGTGTTGGAAATCCTAAAACCCTTAATCCTCCAGGAGCAGTCAATCCGCTCGTAACATTCAGATATGCTGCGATTAATAGTAGTGTAGGCGTAACAGCTTTTTTCACTCAAACCCCACCACCACTAACAGCTACTAATACTGCTACCATCTTACGTCCAGTCTCTTTTGCAGATACTGATGACCCCATAACAGGAACAGAAAAACTTAGTGCAGGTCCCAATACTGGTATCCCCATCCAAGTGCCTGTGATCACCTACGGAGTTTCGTTAGCTTACAACCCCACTGGTCTAAATGTACCAGCAGGTGGAATTAAACTTTCACGAGCTACTTTCCTTGGTATTTTTAACGGCACCATCACAAATTGGAATGATGCCAAAATTAAAGCAGATAATGGCGGCAGAGTAATTTCAGCAGTAAGTAAACCCATCGTTGTAGTACGTCGTAGTGACAATAGTGCTAACACTTTTACTTTAAGCAGTAATCTCAAGGCGGCATTTGGTGCTACATGGAACAGAGGAGTTGGTGAAAAAAGTATTGCTCAAGCTGGTGGTATACCCAATCCACTACCAGCCAATACAGTTGTTTGGCCAGCCAATTTCCAATTTGCCTCAGGAAGTAAAGGTGTAGCCACTAAGATCAAAACTACTGCTGGTGCAATTGGTTATGTGGATAATTCTACGCGGTTAGCTAATGGTTTGCAAGCTGCTGTCTTACAGAACAAGGCAGGTACTTACAACCCCATCTCACCAACTTCAATTGGAAATGCTTTTGTCGGTGCGACTGACCAAGATGCAAGTCCTCGGCGGATTAAAATCGTAGTTACTGATCCAACACCTGCAAATGCTTACCCCCTTGTTAGCGCATCTTACCTGCTATTTTATGACAAATACGCAGACGTGAAGGTAGCAAATGGGATTAAAGGATTCATCGGCTGGGCTTTAGGAACTACCGCTGCGGACAATATAGCTACAGCTCGTGGCTATGCTCCTCTTCCAGCTGCGATTAAAACTCTGTCTAAAGGTGTTGTCAATACTTACGTGAATGATGCCTTGAATCCATAATTTCGTGAATACCGTTTTTGGTTTTAACCGCCCTTGCCTCCTTTAGATTTATAAATATCTTAAACAGGATATGAAGATGATGCCCCAGGATTATATTTACAATCCCGGGGATTTATTTAGGCAATTATTTATGTCAATAACTCGTAAAGATGCTCTTAATTTTTAGAAAATATAAGGCAATAAATAAATGGGTATAAATAAATATTAGAGAGTTTGTGATTACGATCTCATATCGTAAAAACACAGCTGGTTATGCCCAAGCCGCAGTGCGTCAGTGCGTTGCAGAAATTGACCTATCGGTGAACAACCAAGATACGGCAACTTCTACTGGCACTTTCGAGCCTGGTTCCATCTTCGCACCATTTATTATCATTAATGGCATCTGGTCTGCTATTAATGATAGCAATCTTAATAATGATCCAGCAGTTTACTCCTCATTCTTGGGTGCTAATGCTGATCAGGTAGATCATATTTGTCTATTAGGGAATAGCACCTTTGGCTTTGAGGATTTAGCAAGTGGTGGTGACAAAGATTTTAACGATAAATATTATTGTGCAAGCTAATTTGAGTGCTGTCTAGTAATTTTAGGAGTTTATAACCACCAAAAAAGGTGAACAAGGCAGTCTTGGGATAACAGAATGGATGAATCTCCCAACTGGCGTGGGTTTGCACTCCTTTGAAGAACCCGCATGGTAATCTGGGCTTGGACACTGACTACAATCTAAAAATAAGGATTTGAGCAAACCGAAAACAGTGCCTAGTTTACTTTATGAGATAAGGCAATTGTACTAAGTATTTATTCTTAATCTTAAGATAATTTAGTATTAATTAGAACTAATAATACACGTATTTTGTTATCTAAAAGTCGGAATTGAATACAACCTTACTGTTGTTGGTGGCCTAATATCTATGGGTCAGAGTAGTTGAAAAAAGTTCAACCACCAACTATGTTATAATGTCATAATTAGATGGTTGAGAAATATTTTTGGTCATGTAACTGACTATAATAGACGCCTCTGCGAATCTAAATCTCTACACCCTTAGATTG
The DNA here is from genome assembly GCF_036917395.1 of Nostoc sp. GTDB lineage: Bacteria > Cyanobacteriota > Cyanobacteriia > Cyanobacteriales > Nostocaceae > Nostoc. Next base: position 94,849 of record NZ_JBALDI010000041.1, on the reverse strand, counting down.
TGGAGGTGTTTTATGTCAGTTGATATTGGCAATCTATCCTTTTAGAGATGAGAGTCTTCAGCATTGTAAAAATTAAAATTTTTAGTTAGCCAAACTGTATTGGAATACCTCGTGTAAAACTGGTATATCTCACTGTCCAAAAATGTGCTAAGAAAAACGGACAAGTTTAATGTGTCACAAGCCCAAATAATATACGGTTAGTACTTGAACTTATGGCAACGGATATAATTACCCGTCCTGAATCCCTGACAGAAGATTGTTTCTTTACTTACGCCCTTGGCACTGATTTACACGATGCTAATTCGACAGCCCAATATTTACGTAGAATCAGGAAAGAAGATAAACCGTATATTGACATAGCTGTTTCTCCCAGACCTGGCTATCGGTTTGAGGTTTGCCTTATCCCTGTTGAAGGGTTCGCTAAAGAAACAATATTGACAAAAGATGGGTTCGCCAAAGCTTTAGCGATTATTTGTGCTGTATCTAACAAAGCTAGGAAGCGATTCCCCTCAGGAAATGGACAAGAGATTGTCCGGTGTCAATTTAGCAACTTAGCTGATGCAGTCGCTGTCGCGAACAGATTGTCTGCATTACCCTCTAATATGTATGAAACTCTCGCCAAGCTGCCAAATGCCTTGTGATATCGCGTCCGCTTGAATATTTATTATTTAGGACTGACACAAAGAGATTTTAATGGTAGATAACTAGACGGACTAGAGATAAAAAACTCAAAAGTTCATATTTCATCTATTCGGAAAAGTCTTGTATAACAAGCCTTTTAACCCTAATGTACAATTTTCCTGTTTTTGTACAGTCACCCATAATTCAAAGTGAGTTTTTTTATGCCTATAAGTCCTTTACGTGAAGAACCTCGTAATCAGCGAGCGCCTGTAATTCGTACAAGTAATGAGTTTATTCTCTTGGAATGGCTAAAGTCAACTGGTCGTCTCATCGAGCGCGAACATCAAGAGTCTGAGTATCTAAATGAAGTAGAAGAAATTTCAGAAATGATCGACCTTGACGATATCCCTTACGATCATGACGATGATGATGCTGATATGGATATTGAAGCCTAGCCCTGGCGAATGAAATTCGTGGCTATACAAACGAGAGCTACACCGACCTGGGCTAATGGAAAATTAAGAGTTTGAAACCCGCGCAGGCGGGTTTTGACTGTGTAGATGCGGTTAGAAATCGCCGATTTCAGGTTAAGTTAACTACTTGAGTAATAGATAAAATAATTGTCCATTGCTAACTGTGACACCAGCGCGATCGCCTGCTAATTTCCCAGTACCTAAAAAATAATCTACCCTACCTGCGCCTTTAATTGCACCTCCGGTATCTTGGTCAAGAACATACCGACTAACGATGCGCTCCTCCATTTTTCCAGTAGGATTAACAAAGGGAATAGAAGTGTGAATCAACGCTAAAGCACCAGGAGGCATAAGGGATTTATCTGTAGCGATAGAACGCTCTGCTGTTAGTGGTACGTTGATAAAACCTTGGGCTGGCTCACCGTGGTTTTCTTGAAAAAAAACAAAACTGCGATCGCGCGGAATATAAATATTTAATTCTTGGGGATGCTTTTGAAAATAGTTGAGAATAATTGGCATAGTTATACCTTCTAGTGGTAATTTGCCGTCATTCACTAATTCTCGCCCAATGCTTTTGTAGTTATAAGCGTTATTACCAGCATAGCCGATTGTTGTTTGAGTCCCATCAGGAAGCTGAAGTCTGGCTGAACCTTCAATTTGAGCTAGATATGGTTCGAGGCGATCGCGAAACCAAAATAACTCTAATCCTCGCAATTTCCCTTTTGCACCTTGTAAACCATCTATTCCTTCTAATTCCTTGCGTGTAGGATGAGGCTTATACCAGGAGTTTAAATCAGGAGGTAATCGATAAACAGGATAACGATATTCTGCTGTAGGGACGCGACTGGCTGCGTAAAGCGGTTCATAATAGGCGGTGAATAAAACGGAACCTTTAGTGTCTTTACCGACTGACTGGTAAAGAACAAATTCCCGCTCGATGGCTTGCTGTAATTCTGTTGCAGAATTAGTTTTTAATAGGAGTTCGCGGAATCTTTTCAAGCTTTTGATGACGCGAGTCCGAAGGGGCAAGCCGCCGAAGGCGGCATCGCGTTTAATCTCAGCCACCTGATAGTTTTGATAAGCAGCCACAGCATTAACTGTTTGCAGATATTGGAGACTGCGAGCGATCGCACTCACTAGCGCTTTTTTGTCTGGTATTTCTCCATATAGAACTTCATCTAAACAAGAGGTATCACCCTGACAACAAGTAACTGGTAATCTCTGAATTAATACTGCTTTTTGCTTTTGTATAAATACATTTTGATTTTCAGCAGTCAAGGAAACTGGTATATCCCACTTTTTCACACGACATTCTGGCGGACTGAGTTCTCGATGCGCCAAAGATTGCATCCGCACCAGCAAAATCGACAAAACCACAGGTAAGCTGATGCAGATAACTTTGTTAAACTTTCTTAACCTAGCAAGTGTATTTTTCATCAAAATTCAAAATTTTTGCCTTCCCATACTCCACCAAATTGTGGTTTATGTCATTAGTGTTGATGGGTTGTGAAAGTTCGCACTCAGCAGATATAGCCTTTGAAATTGAGCGATTTATCACTCATTATGAACCTGTGAAAATTAATCACACAGATTAGTAGTATAGCTGGCGCTTAAATCCAGCTCTTATCTCAATTAACCAGACTTAACAAGGGGTTTTCCCCTTGTTAAAGGTAGGCAAACTATTGCCACAGTCTACTTGGTAGACGGCAATCAAGCAAAACATAATCAAAGTTGTTTGTTGCTTGTTTTTGACGCCAGTTGCTACAAGCAAGAGAAACTCTTAAGCCACTAGCTCAACAATTTTCAATTCCCAATACCTTATTCATTCATATTACGGTAAGTAGCAACTGCTGAAGGCGATATCCGGTTCAAATATCGGAATATCCAGTATTTGAAAATGGTATCTAAAATCACTGGAAATGTAGCAATAAATAAGAAGATAAAATCTCGATTTGCTGGTAATCCCCAATGACGCGATACACCTTCTAGAAGTACTTCCCACCCATGAGGAGAGTGGAATCCTACAAATATATCAGTAAACAAAATGATGATAAATGCCTTGGCACTATCACTAAGTCCATAGACAATATTATCAAAGAAATCTTTGAGTACAGCAATAGAAGACTTGCTGACAACCAAAAGCCAGATAAAAGCGCCCACTGAGAAAATATCTGCAAAAACATTTTTGATAGCATTAGAGCTTTCGTGACGAAATTCTTCAGCAAGCTCTACAGCCTTATGTGTCATTTCAATTTCCATCTGTTCAGACGACAGTGGAGGGGCATTTCTAATGAAATTTTCAAACTTGAGCTTTTCTTCAAATCTTTGTAATTCTGCAAGTGCTTCCTCTTCCATTTCGGAATTTAGAAATATCTGCATTTGCTCACTGCTTCTAAACCGCTCAACAGATGGGCCGACTACGAAAGTTTTTGCTATTTGATGCGTCAAAAGTGGTACGATAATTAATAGTAAAATAAATCTAATAGATATTATTGTTCTTCTTTGACCCTGACGAAAACTCTGAATTACTTCTTTTTCAGAATTAGGATCTAATTCAACTTGCAGACGAGTGATAGTACTTAAAATAGAGCGCGGTAAAACGCCTGTTGTATCGACTTTACGCAGTTGTGGTTTTTTAGGCGAATCTTGAGTTGGTATTTTGGGTGGTAACGTTGGAGTATTAACGAGCAACGACTTGTTGTCCGATATTACAGAGTTAACTGGTAGATTTGCAGGTTTGACTAATAAAGCTTTAGAAGTTATTTGATCAGAATTTGTTGTGTATTTGGATACAACTTGATCGATAAAGTTTAGCTTTTCCAAAATCAAAGAAGGACTTGGATGCTCTATACCTGCTTTCTGAGCAGCTTTTTGATTTTCTTCATTTAGAAACCAACGGCTTGCTCTAAACTCCGTCAGCCGCATTCTGACAATTTTTAATAGCTTCTTGAGGTCTGACTCAAAATAATCCATCACACTGTTACTGTACATGGCTGAGTCAGTGTCTATTTTATTACCAGTGAAATGCTTATTTTCTATTTCCTGAATCTTTAATGCTGCATCGTAAGCTTCATGTAAAGAACGTTCAGGAGTTTGTAAGTACCGTCGATAAGCAGCAAGTAAGAAGGAATAGATTTTTTGGCTAAAAACAGAGTTTTTCATTGCAGACAATCATCCAGCATTATTTGGTGATTCTTAACCTTAAGTTAACGCACGAGGTATACTAGCAAATCTACAAGGAGAAAGTTTGTGGTTTCTCATTCGGTTTGGATTGTTGGCACTAGCCGCAGTGGTAAGACGGCTCGCTTGGTAGAGCAATTTTGTAGTTGGGTACAACCTGAAAAACAGTTTACTGAATCATTTTATACTAAAAAGCCAGAACGAAAAAAAGGCGATGGCTTCTCTACGAGAGGCTTCTCTACGAGAGGCTTCTCTACGAGAGGCTTCGCCAACGCCAACGCCAACGCCAAGGGCGAACGCATACCGGAATTTTTATATCTTAAACAAACAGAGCCAGGAGTTTTAGTCTTAGCTGCCAATGATGATAATCGTCGAGAATTGGGAGATATAATTGTTACATCTACCTTGGGAAAATATCCGGTTCGTGCCAAGACACCGCTAGGTTTTTTCCAGGATGAAGTTATTTTATTTTGGCCGTTGCTAATTAACTCCTTGAGCCTAAAGGCACAGTTTCCGGTAAGATTGCGACCAGAAACGGAACAAGAGTTAGCAACCAAACTCTGGCGTCCCCAATTAGACGAAGAAATTTTACGGATTGCGGGAGTGAATGAGTCTCGATTGGTGCGTCGCATTCTAGACTTATTGCAATTAGCAGCTTACAGTGGTGTACGTTGCGAAGATATTGCCCAGATTTTGGCAAGGGGTCTGGGGGATAATACTACAACTTTAGAGCCGGAATTTCTAGCCTCTTTGCTCCTAGATTGGCGTAACTGGTGTTTAGAGAGGGGATTACTAAGTTATGGGATTATTACCGAACTTTATAGTCAATATTTGTTAAGCGATCGCAATTACCAGCAGCACCTAACTAAACGCTATCAGGCGGTACTGGCGGATGATGTAGATGATTATCCTAGCGTAGCGCGTCTTTTGTTTGAGTTGTTGTTGGATCAAGGTGCAGTCGGGGCGTTTAGCTACAATCCCGATGGCGCAGTGCGATTGGGATTGGGAGCAGATCCCAACTATCTAGAAGGGTTAGCAGAGCGTTGTCGAGTAGAAATCTTAACCGGGCCGCCTTCAGAGTCCCTTGGTGAGGAACTTACTAAACAGATGGTGGAATTAGTCACAGAACCGATGGTACTGTTGAGTTTACCAAAAATGGTGCATTCAATTCAAACCACCTCCCGCGCCCAATTATTGCGGCAAACAGCAGAGGTAATTGCTAATACCATCCAATCACAGCAAGTGCAAGCAGAACAAGTGGCGATTATTGCACCAGGTTTAGATGCGATCGCTCGTTATACTCTAGTAGAAATCCTGATCAAGCAAAACATCCAAGTAGAGTCGCTGAATGACCAACGTCCCTTAGTTAGTTCACCCGTCATTCGCGCCTTACTCACCATGCTGGCACTAGTTTATCCCGGCTTGGGACGCCTGGTAGATCGGGATGCTGTGGCAGAAATGCTGGTTGTATTGAGCAGGAAACAACAAGCACCAGAAAACTCTACAGACGCGATTAATCGCGTTTCTACTGATATTGACCCGGTACGGGCTGGTTTAATTGCAGATTACTGCTTTGTACCACATCCTGATCGCCCCAACTTGCTGCCAGTGTCAACCTTCGAGCGCTGGGATAGAATCGGCTATGCGGCTACTACAGCTTATAATGAGATATTACAGTGGTTAGAACAGCAGCGATCGCAACAAGAACTGCGTTTAATTCCCAGTCCCATTTCCCTCTTAGACAGGGCAATTCAGCGCTTTTTGTGGAATGGTAGCAATCTCCCCTACGAACAACTAGCAGCATTACGGGAATTATTAGAAACCGCCCAACACTACTGGGAAATTGACACCAGGTTACGACAAATTGCCCCAGATGAAACAACGCCTCACACAACTATTATCGAATTTATTCAATTACTGCGACGTGGTACAATTACCGCCAACCCTTACCCTGTACGCCCCATCGGTGGAGCCAGAAGGGCTGTCACCTTAGCAACTATATTTCAATATCGATCTAGTAGGCGATCGCACCGCTGGCATTTTTGGCTTGATGCTGGTTCACCGCTGTGGGCCAAAGGTGGGGCGGCGACTTTGTTTGGTGCGCCGTTTTTCCTGCGAGACAGATTAGGCGAACCTTGGACAGCAGAAGACGAGAAATTGGCAGAAGAACAACGACTGCGAAAGATTTTGACCGATTTACTATCTCGTGTATCCGAGAGAGTTTATTTGTGTCACAGCGATTTAGCAGTGAATGGACAAGAGCAACTAGGGCCGCTGTTACCTTTAGTGAATGCTTGTGTAACGCATTCCGTTATCTAAAGCTTATCCAAAGTTCTCTAAATTCGCATAATAATTCATCCGCTATTTTAGCAGTTTCGTCTCAATTATTATAAGTAATATCACTATTATTTGAGGTTGTCCAATTCTTGAATAATAATGATAATAAAAAATGAGGAGAGAGGGCGAACGACTCTCGCCCTCTCTCCTCCAAAGTAGCGATTATCATTTTTACTATCAATTTTTTTAGTATTTCAAATGATTGATAAAACCCACTTTATCTTCCAATACGCTTGGGTTAAGGCTAAAACTCTTTGTCAAAGTCAGTTTTTTTAACGTAGACGCGGAGCGGCTTCCCGCAGGGTACCGCAGAGGCGCAGAGAAGCCAGTGCGTTGGGCGGGTTCCCCGACTTGTTCGCGCAGCGTCTCCCAAGGGGAGAAGCAACTGGCGCGACACAGAGAGAAGAAAAAAATGCTTAACTGAACTGTATTGCTTTATCTTCACCTTTCACGGATGCTGGTGGACTGTCCGTTCGCCGAGGAATGGCGGCTGGCTCAACGTCAACCTTGAGCAATCATCTGAGTGTTCTTTAGATAACGTTTAGTTCGCGGATATTTTACGCGACCCACTCTTTTTTGTCCAAAGTTCAATAGTCGAGAACATTTATTATTTCTTCTCTACGACCAAAATTCAAAATTTATTTGCTTTTTTAAGATTGACTCAATATCATTTTATCAATCATATCTAATATATCCGGGTCTATAGTCATATCAAACTTCCTGGCAAATAATTTTTCTGAGTCTCTAATTTTATCAAAATCATTTTTTTCTAAAATTTTGGGATGAAAGGTATTAATCTTAGGCCACTCTAGATATGTCAAGCGAGTGTTAATAATGTTTTCCTTAAAAGGTGAATTTGCAATTAGGATTTTATAAAACAATTCATCTGGACAATAAGTGTAATTAAAACGATTAACAAACTTAGGGTTTTGCTTAACAAAATCATTTATCCATTTTATGGATTCTCCTGTTAAGCACCAAAAAGCTGAACCTCCATAAAGAGCAAAGCCTTTAGGAAATTTACGTCTTTTCGGTATTAGCAAAATCAACAATGAATATAAGAAAGAGTTAATACGAGATTTAAACTTATATTCTCCAAAAATACGAAAACCTCTATTTTTCCCAGGAAAATACCAACATTCTAATCTTGTTAAGCTATAGCCAGGATTAGGTATTAGGGAACACTGTATAAATTCTTTACCTTTATTCTCTTGAAAAAACTTCTTAATCTGTTCATTTGACTTGATTGAATAGTGTTGACCCGATAAGTGTATAACATAATCGAAGTAAGTACCTGTTTCAACTATTGATTTTATTCCTTCAAGACTAGCTTTGACAATATTAAAACTTCCCCATGCTGAACTGTGTCTCTTTATGAAAGAGACATTCGGAAAATCCTTGAGTTGAATCAGTACCTGATGATAAAATTTATCATCAGCTTTTTTATCTATATGTATAAAAAATGAAACATGTTCTGTATTTAGTTGCTCAATAAGACGTACTAATTGTTCCAGATATTTATGGACTAAAATTACATCCGCTATTCTCATAAAAATTGCTTTTTTAGATAAATCAACTTTATGGATATAGCAATCCTAAATGAGTTTTTAAAATGAAAGAATCGCCTTCGCGTTGGCGCAGCCTCCCGTAGAGAAGAGCGCCAAAAAAAGAAAAAGAAGTTTTCACATATGATTTAGGACTGCTATATATCATCTTACCTAATAGTTTTATTATTTTTATCAATACTAAAACTTACGCTAATCTTCCCAGGAACGCTCCTATAATGATCCCAATCCAGAAGTTAGAGCAGCAGCTTAGGTGAATCCTAAACTTGATTTGATGCTTAGAGAACAATTAGCAAGCTTGGAAAATCCAAATTTATTTTCACTAGATTTACTATAATTTGCTAATAGGGAGCATAATGACCTATTTAAAAAACAAAAATATTTGTTTGTATATAGTAGTAATTGTCCCCTTTTTAACATTGAGGTTTGGGGTTGATCTTTGCAACTTTCGGGACTGTGGTTGAATTGGAACAGGAGAATGAGAAGGGACTTGATCACGCCTTAAGAGCAAAGGAATACTGAGAAACCCCAAAATAATTACTACTCCAGTCATTATCCAAACCATTAACCTATTTGGTCTATAATCTGCTCGCTCAATTTGCCAGAAAACTTGATTATATCGCCACGCAGCTAACGCAATAATCAAAATTCCAAAAATTACCAAAGCCAGACCCAAATTTTCCGAGTTGGATAATGGATTTACCGGAGGTTCTTGTTGAGTAAGAGCAATATTCAACTGGCGCAAAAATATGCCAAATCGCGCAATAGCAAAACCAAAGCCAATCAATGCAATAGAAGTGCGTAGCCAAGCCAGAAAAGTCCGTTCGTTCGCTTGATGCTCCCTTTGACGGTCAATTTTCGGTATTTTATCCATCTTGTGACGCCAAATTCCCTTTGATATAGCATTAACTAGTGAAACAAACACCCAGACGCATCTCTAAGGGTCAACACAATCCAGTGAGGACTTTCAGAAAACCCCAAGCGATCGCTAGAATCTTTACAATAGTAAATAAGGTAAAGATGTATATCAGAGTCAAAATCAATGGCGTTATTTGGATTTGGCAAAAAGCAAGTTATGCCCACGTCTGAGGAAGCTTTGTCAGGAAGGGCACAGTCTATGTCAGTACCCGCTGCTCATTATGTCAACAAGAATCCCCTGAAACCTCCTTATCCTGATGGATTAGAGAAAGCAATCTTTGGCTTGGGTTGTTTTTGGGGTGCAGAACGTAAATTCTGGCAACTTAAAGGAGTTTACACCACCGCCGTGGGTTACGCTGCTGGGTTAACACCCAACCCCACCTATGAAGAGGTATGTAGTGGGCGAACTGGTCACAATGAAGTGGTGTTGGTTGTGTTTGATCCCAAAGTGATTAGTTATTCTGAACTGCTCAAAGTATTCTGGGAAAGCCACAATCCTACCCAAGGGATGCGCCAAGGTAATGATGCTGGCACTCAGTATCGCTCAGGAATTTATGTATATTCTGAAAGTCAAAAGCAGCTAGCAGAAGCATCGCGGGAAGCTTATCAACAAGCTCTCAACGGTGCAGGTTACGGCAAGATTACTACAGAAATCCTGGATGCACCTGAATTCTACTACGCAGAAGCTTACCATCAGCAATACCTTGCTAAAAATCCCAACGGGTATTGTGGTTTAGGAGGGACAAATGTATCTTGTCCCGTGGGCGTAGTTGAATCGCAAGTGAGTTGATAGGAGCGCACAGCTATCATTGGGATCAACTTAAGCGAAAATCCCTTTGAAACCTCGTTTCCAGGTTCGACCTGGAAATGTTCTTTCATTGCAGTGCCGCGAGTCAGGCAGGCAAAGCCTGGACTCAGGCATTCCCAGTCAGAGACTGGGAACGAGGCAAAAGGCGGCAGGGGGAGAATAAGTACTTTCTCCTGACTCCTGAATTACAGTGCAGCTTTGAGCAAAGCGATCGCTGTGACCCACAATACAATACTAATAGGCGCTCCAATTAAAATACCAGCGATCGCCCAGCCTCTTTGATGGGCTTTGAATTGTTCAATACTGTGCCAGCGTCTACTTTTCCAAGCCCATTCATTGCCTTTAGCACCGAGGGCGATCGCCATGAACCCCGAAATCTGGGGTATAAAACAGAATAGCCCATACCATACTTGATTCGGCCACATCCACAACCAAGGCATGAGAAACGCGCCCCAGTTCCAACCAAGAATTTCCTCTGGGACTGTTTCATTGTGATTATTTATCCCGCACCCAGAATTGTTGATTATTTCTTTTAGCGGTAAAAGCTGATTCTTATTTGCAGATTTGACAGCTAAACCAGATTTGAGAGTACTTAGGGCTTGGCTGGCACTAGTAAATCGTTGTTCTGGAGCGGGTTCTATCAACTTTTGCAGCCAACTAACAAAACTAGGACTGAGGTTAACTCGGTCTGTAAATTGCAGTCGTAAATCCTGCTGAGGTAAATCAGAGGGGGAAGTCCCAGTTAACAAATGAATTAAAGTTGCACCCAGTGCATAGAGGTCTGAAGCTGGAACCGCCCGACCACCAAATTGTTCCATTGGGGCATAACCATAAGTACCTACAACGGTAAAAGTAACGCCCTCTCTTGCCGCTTTATCCTGAACTGCGCCAAAATCAACTAAATAAATCCGATTATCTTCACCCCAGATTAAATTACTCGGTTTAATATCTCTATGTAACACCCCTGGATTCAACTCATGTAGATACATGAGAATATTTAAAATCTCATCGGCGATTTTTCTAGCTCGCTTTTCAGTAAACCTTTTGCCAAGAGCAAGTTTTTCCTTAAGCGACTCACCAGGAATATATTCTTGGATTAAGCCAAACCAGAGTGTGCGATCGTCGATACAAAAATAATCTATATATCGAGGAATGCGGGGATGATTTAGCTGTTTAAGAATTTGTGCTTCCCTCTCAAAAAGTTTCAGGTCATCCCACTGTACAGTACCGCCAAAGGCCAAAAGTTTGACCACAACTGTCGAATTTTCGCCATCAGAGGCTTGTAAATCCAATGCTAGCCAAGTTTGACGAATTCCATTGTTGCCGAGTTGGCGCTGGATTTGATAACGATCTTGTAATATCTGTTCTGGTTGCAGCATCTGACACCTGCTGGCAATTTACGCTGATCTGATTTCCTTATTATTTAAGGATAGTCATTATCTAAGAAAACTGTGTGAGCCAGATAATTTATTGAAAAAGGAGTACCTAAGCCGTGAGAAAATTTAGAACACTCAATGAATTTAAAGAAGAGTATTTCCGCAAGCACCTGGAATAAATCGACGATTATTTGACCGAAATTTTTCAGGAATATTCAGAAAACAACGATTCTGTCCATTGTTGGCATCTTTGCGCGTTCTTGTCCGTGTATAGCAGATTGATTAGGTAGCATAGCAAACAGGTATGGCGACACAAAGGGGATTGTAAAAAGTATCAGCAGAGGAGACAGCAATATGAGCCAGAAGCTAGTACCAGCAAGAATACCAACACCAGGAAAAATTTTAAGTCGAGAAATAGAAGCCCGTGGCTGGACACAGAAAGATTTAGCAGAAATTATGGGGCATCCAGTTCAAACCATCAATGAAATTATTCGGGGAAGCAAGCAAATTACACCTGAAACAGCTATCGAACTCTCCCAAGCCTTGAGTACTTCTTTTGAGTTTTGGACAAACCTTGAAGCAAAGTATCAAGTTCATCTAGTGGTTTCCCAAAAAACTTGATTTGATAGGCATTACAGTCTTTTACTTTTAATCTCTTGCTTTACTAAAACTAGTATGATACTATACATCTGTTTTATATCAAGCTAAGGAGATACTTTATGCTTAGTAATTGGTCTTGGGGTAAAGTCTTAAAAACTTTTGGTGGTTTGGCTGTTGGCATTGCAAGTATTAGTGCAGTTAACTACTTAAACAGTGACCATTTAGCTTTAGCGACATCAAATTCTTCTCAACTCCAGAATAGCAAAGGCAAAAGTAGCTCAGAAAATCTACTAATTGCTCAGGTTCCTTCTATTACTCGAACAATTAATGGTGCAGTAGTTACGGCATACCCACTTTACCGTTACTATAATTCATCAATTGTTGACCATTTTTATACGGTTGATTTTGGTGAACTAGGAAATGGTAAGAGTGGATATATCTCAGAAGGAATTGCCGCCTACATTTCTAAATCAAAATACGCTGGAACTGTTCCTCTATATCGATATTACAGCTCCGCAGCTACAGACCACTTCTACACTACTAATTTTAGTGAGCTGGGTAATGGTAAGAATGGGTATGTGTCTGAAGGTATTGTAGGTTATGTTTATCCTAGACCTATTACAGATACTCTTCCTGTATATCGATATTACAGCTCCGCAGCTACAGACCACTTCTACACTACTAATTTTAGTGAGCTGGGTGGTGGTAAGAATGGGTATGTGTTTGAAGGTATTGCAGGTTACGTTATCCCCCCTAAATAAGAGGTCATCATGCCTAATATCGAATACGACTGTGTAAGGCACTGGCTTTGAAAAAAGCAAGTAGCACTGTCTCAAATGTTGAATTAAAATTTTGGCATAAAAATTTTAATTCAACATTTTTAGTAGACCAAAAAGTTCTGCGATCGCACAAACTCCATCCATAATGCCTGTTAATCAATCAGTAGTAAAAAAGCCTTTTCTCAGAAAGCGATTCAATAATTTGCTCAAAATTAAAATAGACATCCAAGCATAATTCTTGGTCACTTAACATTATGATGAATTAGTTCACTATGAAAATTTGAGGACGTTACTCGTTAGAGTTAGCCCAATTTTAGATTATTCTATAGATAATTTTTGCGATAGTAGGCTTGATATTCCGCAGATAGCAGAGGTTCCCACCAATTACGATGATTGAGATACCATTCAACAGTTAAACGTAAACCCTCAACAATCGTTACTGAAGGTGTCCAACCAAGCTGAGTTTGAATTTTGTTGGCATTAATTGCATATCTTCTGTCATGTCCCTGTCTATCTTTGACAAAAGTAATCAATTGCTCTGCTGGACGTACTGGTAAATCAGGTGCTAATTCATCCATCATCTGACACAAAAGTTGCACGAGGTTAATATTTTCTACCTCATTATTGCCACCAATATTATATGTTTCCCCTGGTTTACCATGATTAATTACCGCATCCAGAGCCAGACAATGATCGCCCACATAAAGCCAATCCCGCACATTTTTACCATCACCATAAACAGGTAATTGTTTCCCGATCAAAGTATTGATGCACATCAGGGGAATTAGTTTTTCGGGAAACTGATAAGGACCGTAATTATTAGAGCAATTTGTGATAATGGTTGGAAATTTATAAGTATGATAATAAGCACGCACTAAATGGTCACTACCAGCTTTCGAGGCTGAATAGGGACTATTGGGAGCGTAGGGTGTAGTTTCACAAAAAGCCGCATCATCTGCGCCCAGACTACCGTAGACTTCATCTGTAGAAACGTGCAGGAAACGATAATCAGATGGCTGTGCTTTTGCCTCCCAATGTTGCCGAAAAGCTTCCAGTAGCGTGAAAGTTCCCACCACATTAGTTTGCACAAAAGCTGCTGGCCCAAGAATTGAACGATCAACATGAGATTCAGCGGCAAAATGGGCGATGGTATCTATATTTTCAGATACTAGTAACTGATCTACAATGGTGCGATCGCAAATATCCCCCTGCACAAATCGAAAATTCTCTCTTCCCTCAACCAGCGTCAAATTCAAACGATTCCCCGCATAGGTAAGAGCATCCAACACCACCACCCGGTCATCTGGATAAACTCGACGCCAGTGATGCACAAAATTTGCCCCAATAAACCCCGCACCCCCCGTAACTAATAACCGCCGACTCATCCAATTTCCTCTTTTCTCTCTGTGTTCTCAGCGCGGCAGTTGCTTCTCCTAAGGGAGACGCTGCGCGTAGCAAGATCCCCGTAGGGGTACAAGTCGGGGAACCGCAAGGGCGCACTGCCTTGCCTCTGCGGTAGACTGCGGCTTGCCGCTACGAGTTTACGTTTTTATTGCTTAAAGTATTTCTTCTCCAGCTTTCCATATATCCTCTGAGCGAGTAATTTTGCCACACGTATTCCGGTCAAACTCTTAATATTAGATGGCTGCTGCATAGTGTGATCAAAGAATTCATTTAACTCATTTAGAATAACTCGAAAACGATTAATAATATTTTCAGTTCGATGCTCAACCAAAAACTCTTCAGACAAACTAAAACCTACTGAAGTATCAATCACCTTTAGAATCCGCTGGACATCATATTCTTGTGAATATCCAGCAATTTTATAGCAATTAAATCCAGGATCTAAGTAATCTGCCAGTCCACCATTGACACTAGAAAATACTTGACAACCACAGGCAAGAGCTTCCATTGGTTGCAGACCAAATCCTTCACTAACACGCTGTTGTGCCCAGTACTCAGCCGAATCATAGAGGTAAACCTTAGCTCGGTTGAATAGTCCAGGTAAATCCTCTACATAAGAGTCAACAACCAATACTTTACAACGTTTTTGCAAAGCTGGAATTAATTCTTTAATTAAATACTCAGAAGATTTCCGAGCCTGAACTAAAACATCAATATCCCGTTCAAGACCTAAATTTTGAAACTCATCAGAAATTTGATTGGGCAAATAATAAATAAGAGAATTGGGTGATTTTTCTCCCCAATATCCCATTGTATAGCGGCTAACAGTAATGACCGGAATACTCGCAGGCAGTCTAAATGGATAACCTGCACTATGTGCATGGTAAACGACATTGTATTGCTTAAGTTTAGCCACGAGTTGAGCTATATCAAATCCCCAACTGATGACAAAAATTACATCATTTAAATTTTTCTCTTTTAGCAAATCATCAATAAAAAGCTTACCTTTTTCCCGTTGACGGTAAGTTACAACATCAGCACTACAGAATTGCTGAACTAGATTAAGTGCTTTTAACTCAGCCCAAAGGCCACCACAAGCAAATTTGCCATCTGTACCGGGGAGTAAGAAGTAAAGTTTTCTCATAATTTTATTAGGGGAGTGGGTACTTGTACTGAGCAGTTCAACAGGCTCACTGTGAGACGTTGCCGTAAAGCCTACGGCATAGCTACGCCCTAAGCGCCAGCCTCTGGTAGAGTTGTATTGGGCATTGGGCAAGGGGAAAAAGATAAAATTACTTCTTTCCCCTCTGCTCCCAGCAAGAACTGCCCCTCTGCCTCTTGCTCTCTTCAGTCTTGCCAGCCCACTTTAACAAAATGTGCCTCACGCCCCCAAACGTCGCGTGTACGGGTAATATTTTCAATTGCTAGATTAAAAGGAATGGCAGTTGTTAGGTAACGCTGTGCCATAGAACCTAAATCAGGTGCGAGTTCAGCGGCTGTCGTCGCTGCTAACCCCAAACCTATAATTTGCTCGATTGGTCGAAATGGTAGTAACAGATGTACACCGACAGCTAGTCCAGCTGTTAAGAGCATTGCTACTGATAAATTTGTGCCGCAACGGGGATGTACAGCCAAATCCCATTCTCCACTGGTGAGGCGATGTCGAGCAATTGTAACCGCACGGCGCAAATCACTAATATTTACTTCACCATATAAATAGAATCCCTGCTCAGTAGACAAACCGCCTAATAGTTCATTATCTAGTTGAACGTTACTAGGTTCTCTTTTGGCAGAATAGGCACTTTTTGATTCGCTAAGAACCCAAACAGTAGCGTGTTCTAAGGCGTGAACCTGCCGGATAATCAAAATTTCTTTCAACCCTGGAATAAACGATAGCTGCCTAAGTAAATCGGCATCTTGTGTGGGTTGTGGAAAGTCTAAGGGTCGGTATTCTGGGGTCGAAACTTTCTCAGATACAGGTGTCGTAAGATCAAACTTAAAAAATTTAAAGGGAGACGAGCCACTCTGAAAATAAGCAGAAGTATTCATTGGAACACTGCTCTCCAAGCCGATGGAGCAACATAGATTTCTTTCAAATGTAACGCTTGCACTACTGAATTGTTGCTAATTTTTGTGGATGATTGTTGAGTTTGGGCATTGATACGCATGAGCAATACTGTGCCCCTACGACAGATGTAATTTTCAAATCATTCATATTTGGTCTTTCCTGTCAATGCCTAAGTCCTATAATTATTCTCCTGTGCCCCTCTGCGTAAGTTCTAAATCTGTTCTGCTGAATTTGGAAAGGAATTCTGATCTTTATAGTTTCCGAGTCCGAGGGTCAGCTGGCTCCACTAACATAAACTCCGGCTGAGTGAAGGACTCGGAACTTTTGGTAGAGTGTTCACACTGAAAATTTAGGCGTGAGGAGGGGAAAATCAGTAAACCTGAAAATTGGCTTGTCAGTATACCAGACCAGAGCAATTACGTTGCTACTAAAGAAATTGTTTATTCAATCTGGCTAGGTAGAAGACAGCAATTAACATCATTCAAACAGACTTTTCCCCACTGTAAAGCCCAGCGGACAAGAGCTACTCGATTTTCTGTCTGGGTCTTAGTGAGAATATTACTGATATGGTTATCAACTGTACGCTTGCTAATCTCCAGTTTTCCTGCAATCTCTTGGTTAGTTAAGCCAGTGGCCACTAAGTCGATAATTTGCAGTTCTCTGTCTGACAGACTAACGGGGGTCTCAGACTTGCCACCAGCCATGACTATTTCTATCCTCGCTTGGTATATGTACTTAATCGCTCTTTCTAATTCTAGAAGATTCTTTTGTTGGTAGGGGTTTCAAGTGTTAGCAGTAATACCATTGTCAATATTTTCTTTGGATTTCAAGTTGGCAAGAATATAAATCATGACAACAAATAAGTATTATATAACACTTATTTATTTTTAAAAATTAGTGAAAATATTTAGATAATTTAGTCGATGTTCAGAAGCATATAGATGTTATGTAGTAGTAAAAATTGCTATTTAATTCTATGAAGGACTGGCGACAGATTAGCAAAAATTATTGTAGATTTTATACTGTAAATTCCTAATCCCAAATCGAAATCTAAAATTAAAAATGAGATGAGCAATCCCCGTGTTTTGTGCCTTGGTGAAATTTTGTTTGATTGTTTAGCCGATCAATTGGGGCTAAAGCTGGAAGAAGTGAAATCTTGGACTCCCTACCCAGGAGGGGCACCAGCTAACGTAGCCTGTGCTTTAGTCAAGCTGGGGACATCAGCCGGCTTTATCGGAGCCGTTGGTGAAGATGAACCAGGGAATGCACTAGTCAAGCTATTACAAGATGTAGGTGTAGAGACGACGGGGGTACAACGCCATCCTACAGCACCAACGCGGCAAGTTTATGTTACACGGGATCTGGCTGGCGATCGCACCTTCGCCGGATTTGGTCAGTATGATACCGCAGAATTTGCTGATACTTGTCTGCAAGCTAAACAATTACCCAATTCGTTGTTTCAAGAGGCAGATTTTCTGGTTTTGGGTACTTTGGAATTAGCCTATCCTGAAAGTGAACAGGCAATTTACCGCGCCCTAGAGTTAGCAGAACATTACGACCTGAAGATTGTGCTAGATGTCAACTGGCGTCCTGTATTTTGGGACGAGCCAAACATCGCTCATCAAAAAATTCCAGAATTATTTAAGCGAGTCGATTTCCTCAAACTCTCCAAAGAAGAAGCTGAATGGCTATTTGAAAGCGCAGATCCCGGAGCCATCACTTACCGTCTGGGTTCAATTGAAGGAGTATTAGTGACAGATGGTGAAAACGGTTGCACCTACTGTTTGGGTGAAAACGAAGGCAAATTACCTGCGTTTTCCATCCCCGTAGTTGATACAACTGGTGCAGGTGATAGCTTTTTGGCAGGATTCATCCACCAACTGAGTCAGCACGGCATCCACAGCTTGCGAGATGCAGAAACAGCAAAACGCATTGTCACATATGCCAGTGCTGTTGGAGCGCTGACTACCATTAAAGCAGGTGCGATCGCTTCTCAACCGACTGCTGCTGAAGTCGAAGCTTTTCTAGCCCCACATTAACTTTCGGAACTAGCATAAGTTATCGGGATATCAGCTACCAAAGGCTGATACTCCCGACTAGAAAATGGACGAAAATCCTCATGCCATTCTGCGGTCATATTGCACAATAAACGTAGTTGGAGAGCTGTCGGTACTGGGTTAACGCGCTCAACATGTACTTTTACAAGTTCAGGATTTTTGTTCTTGAGTTTAAAAACATCATCGACAATATATCGGGGGCAATAACCTACGATGTAATGATCCTCAGTACATAAAAGCAATGCACGTGGGTCGTAGGGATTTTGAAATTCGTTAGCTAAATATAATACTTCACCCGTTTGTAATTGATTAATTCGTTCAGTTGCACAAGTAGGAAGGTGTCGTAATCCATGTGCAAAAAAATGGATATGGTATAAACCATTTTCATCTGGTTCTGGACAGGGGAAAACCTCAAAATAATCTGTTACCTTACGTCCACCACTCCGAGAAAGAATGCTAATTGAATTGTCTTCTCCTTCGGAAATATTTAGCGATTCAATATAATTTTTGTAGTCGGGGCGAGAGCGTCGCATTAATCGATTAGAAAACAAGGGAAATAGTTCAACTGATGCATATTCTTTGTTCAAGTCTGGGAAGGAATACAATAGCTGAAAATTATGTTCGGCTTGAGCTTTAACAGCACCTTGCGTATATACAAACTGATATTTTTTTCCGTCAAATGTTAAGCGACCAATGGGAAACCAAGCGCGACTTTTTGGATCTTGCCAAGCTAAAAAAAGTGTTTTCATCGTAGGGTGTTTAGCAGCTTACTTTGATTTAACTCCAATATCTTTTGTGCAAATTCAATTGCTGTTTGCGATATGCGATTAGATGGAATACGCTCAAAAAGCTCTAACGTATCATTGCTTGACACCCTTGCTAGATTTTTTAACCATACCCTGGCTGCATCTGGATACCGTTGTTGCGCTTCACAAAATGCATTAAAAGTCTTGAGGGTTCTTTTATCATCAACTCTATCATACAACGCAGAATTGCATCTTTCTACATACGCTTGGACAGAGAAGCCAGCGTCTTTTGTGGTTAGCCTGCTTTTCCTATTAGAATCAGACTCGTTCCTACCGAGACAGGAGGCATGGTCATAAGTTGGTGCTAGATAAATCTTCTCTTGTAAACTGATAAATGCCCAATTTTTATGGTGTCGATCACTATTCCCAATCCAAGTATCCAAGAGTAAATACCCAACAAAAGTTTCTGTCGGATGACTAATTCCCTCTGGTGGTGTCCAGTTGATGGGCAAATTTAGCGAAGCATCTCCGATAGCATTGAATACATTGTGTATTGTGTGTTGGGATAGGTCTTTAGAATCTTGTGGATAATTGGATACTATTCGAGCCAGAATTTCATTACCAAGGGTGAGAATTGCACCTTCTTGAGGCGGCAAAAATGAGGGTGAAACAATGCCATTCTCGCCATTGAACATTGCCAATTGATAATCAGCATGGGGTAAACCTAGCAACTCGGACAACTGGGCTGCAATCTTTTCTGCCCAATCTTCTCCTGTGTTTGGTCTAGCTTTCTTGAATAGGCAACGACCTAGATCCTGATGACGAAACCAGAACTTTGGTTTTGTTCCCAAATCTTCATCGGCCTCCGAGGCATCTAGGGGAACCTCAATGATAGGAAACTGCTCTGGCATAATTAATGGGAAAGCCTGATTTAAAACAAATTATTAACTTCACCTATTTTTAAAATATGTAACAGTCAATGGTTAGCCTTAGCTTGCTGCCACAGAGTATCAACAGTCACAAACTCATAGCCTTGTTGTAGCAGTTGCGGAATGAGGATTTTAATTGTGGCAGCAACATCTTCTCCACCGCAAACACCATCATGCAAGACAATCAGCGAACCATTTTTCACCTGCTGCATAATTCGCTCTACCACGGTGGTGACACCTGGTCGCACCCAGTCTTCTGGTACAACACTCCACATAACTGGGCGGTAATTCCACTGAAAAAATGATTTTAAAGTAGCAGGTGTAAATAAACCATTTGGGGGGCGGACATCCCGCACTTGTTCAGGTTGCAGGTTGCAGGCATTGTAGATGGCAGCTTGGGTTTTTTCTAAACTGTCCTTCAGATCATTTGGGGAAAGCATGGCAAAAGAGCGATGATCGTAGCCATGCAATCCGATCCAGTGTCCGCGATCGCTCACGGCTTTAGCAATGGCTGGTGAACGGTTGACGCAAACACCCAACCAAAAAAAACTGGCAGTAATGTTGTAACGGTCTAATACTGCCAAGACTTCGGGTGTGTATTGAGGATGGGGCCCATCATCGAATGTGAGGGCGATCGCTTTAGAATGGGGATTTCCAGCCCAAAGGCAGTTGGGAAAACTCGGCTGGAGAATGCGGTAGAAAATGGGGAACAGGGGAGCTAGCTGCATTTTGCGTTTACCTGCTGCTGACAACTTTTTGTAGATGTTGCTTGCGAAACTGCGATGTCTGCGACGGGCTGTTCGGTGATGCTTCTGGCAATAAAGCATATTTAAAGCACCGCATACAATGCCTCAATATTCTACCCAAATTGGATGTCTTGGCAGACGTTTGCCACAGGAAGGGCAAGGAAACACAGGATATCTTTCAGCAGCTTTCATCAGAGTGAAATGATCTTGATTGATCCCATCTCCACAATATGGATCGATAAGCATAGGATTGGCTGTTTTTCCTCGCCAATTACAAGAATTACAGGTTAACGTTTCCAAGTGGACTCTTTGGAAGTTTGATTCTATTTCAAGAAAAATATATGGCATCCATTTATTCTCGCTTATCGATATTTTTCCAAGCCCCAAGTGAATTTCAGGGTACTTTTGAGTAAACTCAAGCGCTGACCAAAGCAAATCTAAAATAGCCAGTGGTAGATCATCAATGAAGGCGTTTAATCGCAAAGTTTCCCAGTCTTCTTGGCTGGTAAATAATATTTCTTGACCGTCAATACAAGTGTGTTTGATGCTGGGCTGATTTGAGTTCATGAGCTTGTGACATACTTCTACACCAAACCTCTCTCCGTTTTACCAAGAAGACGCAAAGAGTGGGGACGCTTTGTAACAAAATCTGTAACAGAAATACTATTTGAGTTAGCACTCGTCTAGATTGATGAAAAATCTACGGGGAATCCCTGAATGAAAGGGTAATGTTGCTCAAAGATATACGAGATTATCAAATTCTATTTCTGGGCTTGTTCCTAGTCGTGGGAATCGGTACACGAGATTGGACGCTGCGACCAGAGTTGATTGGAGTAGCGATCGCCACAAGTCTTGCAACCCAATGGATATTGTCATTAGTTACTGGCAAAGAACAAATGACGAATCTTCGGAGTGCTTTAATTACCTCACTGGGACTGTCCCTGCTGTTGCGGGCTGACCACTGGACAACAATGGCAATAGCCGCAGCAATTGCGATCGCCAGCAAATTTATCTTCCAAGTCGGTGATAAGCATTTCTTTAATCCCGCCAATTTTGGGATCATTTCTGCCTTGATTCTGACCCCCGATGCTTGGGTTTCGCCGGGACAATGGGGTGAAGAGTGGTGGTATGGGCTATTATTTACCGG
The DNA here is from genome assembly GCF_036917395.1 of Nostoc sp. Lineage (GTDB taxonomy): Bacteria > Cyanobacteriota > Cyanobacteriia > Cyanobacteriales > Nostocaceae > Nostoc. The sequence goes on along the minus strand of NZ_JBALDI010000041.1, from coordinate 73,095 downwards.
AACTGGTGGCATGATTTTGCAGCGCGTTGGTCGCTGGGACACCACAGCAGCTTTTTTGGGTAGCTACTCCTTGCTGGAGGCGATTCGCAATCTCTGGCTGGGCTGGACTTGGGATGTTTACTGGCACCGATTGATGAGCGGGTCTTTGCTGCTGTTCGCCCTATTTATGATTACAGATCCGCGATCGATCCCCAATTCTCGAATTGGGCGTGTAGTTTGGGCAGTTTGCATCGCCGGATTAACTTTTATCCTGCGGAATTATTTCTTTGTTTCCACAGCAGTTTTCTGGGCGCTGTTTGCCCTTGCACCATTGACCATTCTGCTAGATGTTCTCTGGGTAGCTCCACGGTTTGCTTGGCAAGAAGGAGATGAGGGAGCAGGGGGGAGAACTTCTTACTCACCCCTGCTGTACAGACGCGATTAATCGCGTCTCTCCTCACTCCTGTACAGACGCGATTAATCGTGTCTCTCCTCACTCCTGTACAGACGCGATTAATCGTGTCTCTACTCCTAACTCCTGTACAGACGCGATTAATCGCGTCTCTCTAACTCAGCACTAAAAAAGTAGAGGTATAAAATGAAGTTTTTTCGATTCTTAACGCCATTATTGTTGACAATTGTAGCTTTTTTATGCTTTGCACCCGCAGCTTGGGCATTTTGTGGATTTTATGTAGCCAAGGCTGATACAAAACTGTATAACAAAGCTTCTCAGGTAGTGATAGCACGGGATGAGGATCGCACTGTCCTAACAATGGCAAACGACTTTCAAGGCGAAGTCAAAGATTTTGCAATAGTAGTACCTGTGCCAACGGTGCTGCAAAAAGAGCAAGTTCGCGTAACAGAACCGAAAATTATCGAGCGCTTGGATGCTTTTAGTGCGCCGCGATTGGTAGAATATTTTGACTCAGATCCTTGTGCTGTTACTGATTCGGTAAATCTACCTGCTGCGGCACCTAGATCACGCGCAAGCAATGAGTCAGACAGTGGGAGACGCGGTGATGCTAGTTTGGGTGTAACAGTCGAAGCACGTTTCAACGTCGGCGAATACGACATCGTGATCCTTAGTGCCAAAGAATCTGGGGGACTAGAAACTTGGCTCAAAGGCAATGGCTACAAAATTCCCAGAGGTGCGAAACAGTTACTAAAGCCCTACATCCGCTCCTCAATGAAATTCTTTGTTGCCAAAGTCAACTTGGATAAATTCGAGAAATCTGGCTACCAGTTCCTTCGTCCGCTACAAATTTCCTACCAGTCAGCCAAATTCATGCTGCCAATTCGTTTAGGCATGATCAATGCTACGACAGAACAGGATTTGATTGTCTACATCCTCTCGCCCCAAGGACAGGCAGAAATCACTAACTACCGGACGGTGAAAATCCCTTCCAACAGGAACATTCCTTTGTTTGTCAAAGATGAATTTGGTGAATTCTACAAATCCATGTTTCAAACTGTTTACACCAAAGAAGACAGGAAAGTTGGTTTTTTGGAATATGCTTGGGACATGAGTAGTTGCGATCCCTGTTCTGCTGATCCCCTAACCCAAGAGGAACTAAAGCAAGCAGGTGTATTTTGGCTAGATGATAATTCTGGAAGTAATCTGCCAGCATCCCCCAGCTTTCGTCGTCCCTCTCCTAAAAGTAACGTCTTCATCTCCCGGCTGCATGTCCGCTACACCCGCGACAAATTCCCTGAAGACCTGATATTCCAACAAACTGCTAACAGTGAATCTTTCCAAGGGCGTTATGTTTTGCAACATCCCTTCCAAGGGGAACTCAAATGTCAGGCAGGTAGAGAATATAAGCAGTCTTTGCCCAAGCGTTTTGAACAAGAGGCGCAAACTCTAGCTAAACTAACCAACTGGAATATCCAAGACATTCGCAACAAAATGAAGCTGAGTATTGGTAATCTGACATATTCCTGGTGGGAAAATTTATTGTCCTGGGTAAGATTATATTGAGAGGATTTGAAAAAAAATACCGCATCTTGACCAAAGGTAATTTTTTAGGGGGTTGTTATAGGCAATACTAAGATATTCTTGCTTTCTGCCCCAAGATTGTCATGGTTCAATTCGATGAACAGCTACGCTGCTTAGTTAGCGAAGCCTGTGGACACCCACCTGGAAGCCCTCAGCGTCAGAAGCTGCTCACGCAAATTATTCGCTTGACAGCAAGTAGACTCTGGAGGGAAAGTACTCCCTACTATCAAGATGCACTACAACAAACTTGGTTGTATTTCTGCCGCAATGTTTGTGAAGGTTTGACAGGTCAAATCTATGACTCCACCTATGGCACTGTCATCACTTGGCTGAATGCTTACCTAAAACGGAGACTACAAGACTTTTACACTAACCAGAACCGAGAACAAGCTATAACAGTCCCTCTTTGGGTTCGTCAGTCTACATCAGGTGGAATCAGGGAAACCATTGATCCTGTAGATAACCTCCCAGCTACCCCCCAAGCACCTCCCATTCTGGAAGACTTGGAGATATGGGCTAAGACAGATTCCGAAGGAGAACTGCGCCGTACTTACATTAAAGGGCGTCCAGATGTGAATTGTCAGGTGTTAATTCTCAAACGCCTACCCCCGGAAGTTAGCTGGAGAGAATTATCTGAGGAATTTGGGCTGTCAATTCCGACATTAAGCAGTTTTTATCAGCGCCAATGTCTACCACGTTTGCGTAAATTCGCACAATTGGAGGGATTGTTATAAACCTAACTTTTCACGGTAAGTCCTCAAGCCCCGAAAAAGCGTGGCTTTTTCCACAGTTTAATTCTCAATAGCTTTTAGTTAATGAAAATAGCTAACGGAAAAATCAGGGCTTGGGAAACCCTCAAAATAACCTTTTCTACATATCGTGAAAAGTCAGCCCGATTGCTCGGTTTCAACTGAACGTAATCGCACACAATGGCGGCGTTTAAATCCCTATCTATAACTACTACAGTTGTAAGTTATTGGTGAGGATTATATTATTTACAAGGTGAGAAACAGTGGCATCCAAAAAAGTAAAAGTGCTGGATACCGATTGATTTATTAAGTTGAGCCACCTACAAGTATTTTGTTACTAACGATTTATTCTAAGTCTGATCGAGAAAATATTGGTGTAAATGAAATCTGAGGTATTTTAGCTGATTTTTCTAGTGAGTCAGGTTAAAACTGTCAGAATATTTTTCCTTGTATAGTCAGTAGTGCGCTGAATAGACATTTATATTACTGTTATGCATGGAGAGAGGCGTAGACGCAGAGCGGCTTGCCAATAAGCATCGCCACATTACTAAAAGTACTTACGCAAAATGTGAAACACTGCCAAGACTGCGTAAGTCCTATGATTAGCACAAGCGCTACTTCTAAATATCTGGGAATGTGAGGAATGTCAATTTTTGTTAAGCGCAAAACCCACAATGGCGAAAAACGCCTGCCTAACAGCGATGGGCTACGTCCCGCCCGAAGCGATCGCCAAGTGCTACAGCAAAGCGCCGAACGCCAATTTAAGCGCCAATTTTTCGGTTTACTTTTGGTAATTGTAACGTGGAGCCTAGCTATGGGCTGGCTTCTAGCCTTGGCAACTAATGCCCACAGTGCTACTCCCCCTGCCGAAATTGGCACAGTTGACGTAGTTCCTGCACAGTACCAACTAGGGCAAGAACTCTATTTGGAAAACTGCTCCACATGCCACATCGCCTTACCACCAGCCGTTTTACCCACCCAAACTTGGAAAAATCTCCTGCAAGACTCGCAGCACTACGGCGCACAACTAAAGCCTTTAGTCGATCCGCCACGCATCTTGGTGTGGAAATATCTTTCGACTTTCTCCCGTGTGCAGCTAGACGATGAAGAAACACCCTATCGCCTAAACAACTCGCGTTATTTCAAAGCTCTACATCCAGGAGTTAAGTTACCACGTGCTGTCCAGCTTGGCAGTTGTGTCAGCTGTCATCCCAGTGCTGATGATTACAATTTCCGCCGCCTGACACCAGAGTGGAAGTGAAGAGTTAAGAATTATAGCATTTCACGCAAACCCTGATACATATAGATTTCTCGTAGGGGCACGGCATTGCCCATTGGTGTCATACTTAAGCGCAAACCCCTTTAAAACCTCGTTTCCAGCCTCTGGCTGGAAATGCTCTTCAATTGCGGCTCTGCCGCCGCTAGTTTTGACGCAAAGCCTCCCATTAGGCATTCCCAGTCAAAGACTCTTGACGAGACAATCTCTAAAAGGTTTTTCTAGTCAAGCTTTTACCTTAAGTTGACACCAATGGGCATTGCCGTGCCCCTAATAACGTACTTGTATCATTATTAGGACTTACGCAAAAATCGCCCAAAAGCTTAATTTATCGAATCGCCAACGCGCAACGTCTGGTAGAGAATAATTCGTGGAGTGTGCGTAAGTCCTAATTATTAAAGTGAAACGGTATTAGGAGTTGAAAAATTCATAACTCATATCTTATAACTCTATTCCCCCACTCCCTCTCTGGCCCTATCTGGGGGCAAAATGATACTATGAAGAAAGACTAAATATAAGATAAGAGTTAAAACCAATCAGTTTACTAAATGATTGGCTAGTTTTTCTCCTGTTTTTGAGTTAATTCTCGGTTACACCCATCCACGACCAAGACGGTTGGGTTGGGTTAAATGTTTATAATCAATACCGAACCTTTAATCCCCATCCCCCTTGATTCAGTTCTATAACCTGCCATGTTAAAACTTTTGTTGGGCGACCCCAACGCTCGTAAGCTTAAAAAATACCAACCTTCTGTTACTGAAATTAACCTTTTAGAGGAAGAAATTAAGGTTCTTTCCGATGAGGAGTTAAAAGGTAAAACCGCTGAATTTAAACAACGGCTTGCCAAAGGCGAAACTCTGGATGACATTTTGCCAGAAGCTTACGCTGTTGTCCGGGAAGCAGGACGGCGAGTCTTAGGCTTGCGGCACTTTGATGTCCAACTCCTTGGCGGGATCATTTTGCATATAGGGCAAATTGCCGAAATGAAAACCGGTGAGGGTAAAACATTGGTCGCCACCTTGCCGAGTTATTTGAATGCCCTGACTGGTAAAGGTGTACACGTGATCACGGTGAACGATTACCTGGCTCGTCGGGATGCGGAATGGATGGGACAGGTGCATCGATTCTTGGGGCTGAGTGTGGGGCTAATCCAGTCAAGCATGACTCCCAGCGAACGCCAGAAAAATTACGATTGCGATATTACCTATGTCACCAACAGCGAGATAGGATTTGACTACTTGCGGGATAACATGGCGACATCAATGGCAGATGTGGTGCAACGCCCGTTCAATTATTGCGTGATTGACGAGGTAGACTCGATTTTAGTTGATGAGGCGCGGACACCACTGATTATTTCTGGGCAGGTGGAAAGACCTACAGAAAAGTATCTGCAAGCTGCTGAAATTGCATTCACACTTAAGAAAGACGAGCATTACGATGTGGATGAAAAAGCTCGTAACGTGCTATTGACAGATGAAGGCTTTGCTGAAGCCGAAAATCTTTTGGGAGTTACAGATTTATTTGACCCAGAAGATCCTTGGGCGCACTTTGTTTTCAATGCGATTAAAGCCAAAGAACTTTTTCTCAAGGACGTAAATTACATCGTCCGCAATGGGGAAGTGGTAATTGTGGATGAATTTACCGGTCGGGTGTTACCCGGACGGCGTTGGAGTGATGGACTACACCAGGCTATTGAAGCCAAAGAACACGAAGAAATTCAGCCAGAAACTCAAACTCTAGCGACAATTACTTATCAAAATATGTTTTTGCTGTATCCAAAACTGGGTGGAATGACCGGAACGGCAAAAACGGAAGAACCAGAATTTGAAAAAATTTACAAACTGGAAGTCGCGGTAATTCCCACCAATCAAGCCAGAAGACGGGAAGACTTGTCTGATATGGTCTTTAAGACAGAAGCAGGCAAGTGGGGTGCGATCGCTAGAGAATGTGCCGAAATGCACGAACTCGGCAGACCTGTATTAGTAGGAACCACTAGTGTGGAAAAATCCGAACTTCTCAGCCGACTGCTGAAGCAACTGGAGATTCCCCACGAATTACTCAATGCCCGACCGGAAAACGTCGAGCGTGAGGCGGAAATCGTCGCCCAAGCCGGACGCAAAGGTGCTGTAACGATTGCTACTAATATGGCTGGTAGAGGTACAGACATCATCCTCGGTGGTAACTCTGAATATATGGCACGTTTGAAGCTGCGGGAATACTTCATGCCCCGGATCGTCATGCCAGAAGATGAAGACACCTTTGGCGTTCAAAGGCCAGCCGGATTGCCTACAGGGCACGGCGGTGGTCAAGGCTTTGTCCCTGGCAAAAAAGTCAAAACTTGGCGGGCTTCACCAGAAATTTTCCCCACCCAATTGACAAAAGAAACAGAAAAACTGCTTAAAGAAGCAGTAGAAATTGCAGTGCGTGAGTATGGTGATCGCAGTTTACCGGAATTGGAAGCTGAAGACAAGGTAGCAGTAGCCGCAGAAAAAGCTCCCATCGACGACCCCGTGATTCAGAAATTGCGGGAAGCATATAACCGCATTAAGCAGGAATACGAACAATTTACTACCCGCGAACATAATGAGGTAGTGGAAATCGGCGGTTTGCACGTAATTGGTACAGAACGCCATGAATCGCGGCGGATTGACAACCAGTTGCGCGGACGTGCAGGAAGACAGGGTGACCCAGGAACCACAAGATTCTTCCTCAGTTTAGAGGATAACCTACTGCGGATTTTTGGTGGCGATCGCGTTGCTGGGTTAATGAATGCCTTCCAAGTGGAAGAAGATATGCCCATCGAATCTGGGATGCTAACCCGCAGTTTAGAAGGCGCACAGAAAAAAGTTGAAACCTACTACTACGACATTCGGAAGCAGGTATTTGAGTATGACGAGGTGATGAACAATCAACGTCGTGCTATTTACGCTGAACGCCGTCGGGTGTTAGAAGGTCAAGATTTGAAAGAACAGGTAATCAAGTACGCTGAAAAAACGATGGATGACATCGTTGACTACTATATCAACGTAGACTTACCCTCGGAAGAGTGGGAGTTAGAAAAGTTGGTTGAGAAAGTCAAAGAATTCGTCTATCTGTTAGCGGATTTGCAGCCAAGTCAATTAGAGGATATGTCAGTCAGCGAGATTAAAGCCTTCCTCCATGAACAGGTGCGAATTGCTTACGATCTCAAAGAAGCGCAGATTGACCAAGTTCAGCCCGGACTGATGCGCCAAGCTGAACGCTTCTTTATCTTGCAACGCATTGATACCTTGTGGCGGGAACACCTGCAACAAATGGATGCCTTACGCGAATCAGTGGGATTACGTGGTTATGGTCAAAAAGACCCACTGATTGAATATAAGAGCGAGGGTTACGAACTCTTCTTGGATATGATGGTTAACATTCGCCGAGATGTGGTGTACTCGTTGTTCATGTTCCAGCCGCAGCCTCAGCAGATGATGCAGGCAGAATCAGAGATGGTGTAAGTAGGGAATATCTTATGCAGAGACGCAAAGGCGCAGAGGCGTTTTTGCGTCTTTGTTTTATGCTAGTAGTGCATTCATTTGGCAGGAGAATCAGTTGAGTATTGTTGCTGAAAGAGCAAATCCCTTATTTTTGATCAAGGAAAAAGCATTTCTTTTCCAGTTTGTTCACCAGTAATCAGCGTTCTTGATTGAGGATGCTGTATAGTCCAGTATCTTATAAGCTAATGAAAAAGGATGAGGTCGAGCCTATATGCTAGAGTCCTTCCAAATACATAATTTCAGACTTTTTCATCATCTTGAGGTTAAAAGATTAGGTAATGTTAACCTTATTGTGGGCAGGAATAATGCTGGTAAAAGTACATTTCTCGAAGCAATAGAACTTTATGCCAGCAATGCCTCACCTATGAGTCTCCTTGAGCTTGTAGATTCAAGACAAGAATCTTGGTTTAGTGAAGCACAACTACATACTCAAACTTTTCTTGGTAATCCCATACGCCATCTATTTTTTGATCATAAATTACCCGATATAGGAGAAGAAGGCATCATTCTGGGAGAAGTTTCCTCAAGCGCAAAGATTCATATTGGTGTTGCTGCATATCAGATTAAATCCGATGACGAAGGCAGCAAGAAAAGAATCCGCATCACTGATAAGCAGTTGTATGAGGATTTATTAGATATTGAAGTTGTTCTCGTAGCAGAAGAAAGTGAAAGAGTTCGGAGACTCTTCAGATTAAATCGTGATTTTAGAGATATGAGGCTTACAGCTAGAGTTGCTTACGAACGGCTAGATGCTGAATTTAAATACACATGGCAATTTGTTTCAACAGAAAATATGCCTAATCGTAAATTAGCCGCTCTTTGGGATTTGACAAGTTTAACTAATTTGGAATTAGAGGTTATTTCAGCCCTTAAACTTATTGAACCTAAAGTATCTGGAGTTGCTTTTGTAGAGGATATTAGCAAAGGACGTGGAGGCAATAATCGGGGACAGGAAGGTGATAATCGTATTCCATTAGTAAAAATTGAAGGTATAGATGAGCCATTACCTCTAAAAAGTATGGGTGATGGAATGACTCGTTTATTACATATAATTGTAGCTCTCGTAAACGCTCGAAATGGCATCCTTTTAATTGATGAATTTGAAAATGGATTGCATTGGACAGTACAGCCTAAAATTTGGGATATAGTTTTTAATTTATCAGAAAGGTTGAATGTTCAAGTATTTGCAACAACACATAGTCGAGATTGTGTAAAAGGTTTTGACAGCGCATGGAATAAGTATCCTTCACTTGGTGCTTTCTTCAGACTTGAAGCTAAAGATAATCTTATTAAGGTAACAGAATACACTTCCGAGACGCTTACTGATTCTCTTGAAACGGACGTAGAAATACGCTGAATAATATGAGTGATATCTGTAAGCAAAATACCGATAAAATATTACTTGTTGAAGGGATAGATGATTGCCATGTCGTAATGGCTTTGTGTGCTGCCTATCAAGTTCCTGAAACTTTTGGAATATATGAGTGTAGTGGAGATATAAAAGTTTTAAAACGTCTGAATGCTTTGATTGTACGTCCTGAGCATCCTCAAGTCATAGGAATAATGCTTGATGCTGATACTTCTGTCGAAGGCAGATGGGCAAGCATCAAAGGCAAATTAAGTCATTATAGCTATAAATTACCAGATATTTCTGATATTGATGGAACAATAGTTGAGAGTGTTCCAGATAAACCTAAACTTGGATTTTGGCTGATGCCAAATAATCAAAATTCTGGTAAGTTGGAAGATTTCTGTGCCGAACTAGCAGAACCAACAGCTTTAGTATTTGCAAGAGAATGTATTGCAGAAGCACAAGTAAAGAACTTAACAACTTTCAAACCATTAGATATTAGTAAAGCAGTCATTCACACATATCTTGCTTGGCAAGATGAACCTGGTCGTCCTATGGGGCAAGCGATTACTAAGCAGGCTCTGCGCCCCAATACAGAGATTGCTGTAAGGTTTACTAATTGGTTAATACGTCTTTTTACGTAAAACTATTTTTTTATTTTCTAGCCGATGAATTCTGAGCAAACTTATCTGAGTGTATTGTAGGCGATCGCTTTTGCCGTAGTTTTGGAGTTGTCTGTGAGGCGATCGCAATCGTTGAATAATTTGAATACTTGTCTATAAAGCAATCTCATCTCACAGACATAAAAACAAGCTATCAAAAAATTTTCAGCCATTTATTAAAGATAAAAAATTATTTGTTTAGATATACCAGATGAATATGAGTATATGGGAACCAGCTTTAATTGAGTTGTTAAAACAGAAAGTTCTACCGCTATTAAAAATGAAAAAATGAATATTAAAGAAGCTTTTGATTCTGCCGCAGTAGATTATGATAACTTACGTCGTATTCTAATTCCCTGTTTTGATGACTTTTACAAAACAGCCGTTGAAATCATACCAGGCGATCGCACTGCGCCGTTGAAGATTCTAGATTTGGGTGCTGGTACTGGACTTTACTCAGGTATGGTTCAGTCCGTCTTCCCCAATGCAGAGTTCACCTTGCTGGACTTAGCCCCTGAGATGTTAGAGAAAGCTAAGTTTAGATTTAGCAAAATGGGTAAATCTCCCAAAATCTTAGTTGGTGATTACATTGAGACTGATTTAGGTGGTTCATATAACCTGATAATTTCTGCCTTATCAATTCATCATCTGTCGGATGTTGACAAAGAACTTCTTTATCAACGGATTTATGATGTCCTCAATCCTGGAGGGATATTTGTCAACGCCGATCAAGTTCTCGGCAAAACCCCTGATTTAGAAAAACTTTACCGTCAACACTGGCTAGATTCTGTCTGCGCTAAGAATATCTCAGAGGAGGATCTCAAACCTGCACAAAAACGCATGGAATACGATCGCATGGCAACTCTTGATATTCAACTTCACTGGCTAGAAGCGGCTGGGTTTCAAAATGTGGATTGCTGGTACAAAAATTTTAGCTTTGCTGTTTTTGGTGGTTATCGACCGACTATTTAACTAAGTAAGTAGGCACAAATAATTATAAGATGTTTTCGTAACGCACCGAAAATTAAAGTACTTAGTCTTCAGTAATCAATATAGCGCTCTCAAATGAGTCAGAAGCCAGAGGTCAGTATATTCTTATTTCTAGCTTCTAACTTTCCAAGCCAGAGCCTATTGCATACAATCAAAAACCTATTGCTCAAGGTAAGGTGAGATGAGCGATCGCACCATTCAACGTCAGAAATCAGCCGCATCAAGTCTTACTTTCTTTAACTAACCGTATTATCAAGTCCCCCTACGATTCTTGAACCCAAACAAAGCGCAATGGTGAGCGATGTTGCTGCTGCTAGCGCCGCTGCCGCCCGAACGTGATTCCAGATTGTCCAGTTGGCAAGGTAGCTAGACCATAGGCTCGCAGCGTCAGTGCTATCCGACTCGACTCTCGCCAGGGCTTCGTTAAGCGGCACATTGAACACGATTGTCACGCCTAATGTACCAACAAGGTAGAGCAAGCTGCCGAGGAGCAAGTAGGCGGCACCAGGTTGATGCCACCTTAATAGCGAGGAGATTAAAAGAAAGATACAAGCCGCAGCCGTTCCCAAAAACGCTGCCATAAACAAGGGATTTATCACCGTGATATTAATGGATTGCATGGCAGCAATACCCTGCGTCGGCTTCAGCCGAGCAAGGGCGTTCATCACAAAGGTCGAGAAGGCAAAGAAGACTCCAGCTATCAGCCCGCAGCCCAGTGCCGAGAAAAGCTTCAATGCGAAATAATGTTGTTGAGTTATCAGATGTTGCAGCATCGCCTTACCTTCCCACTAGTACGCCACGGCGTAAATAGAGCAACCATTTAAAATCCCTAAAAAGCCCATTCCATAATACTTTTGACTTTTACTTTTTTACGAGAGGCTGCGCCAACGGCTACGCTCAGTACAAATGACTTTTGACCCCTCAACTTCTCGTAGAGAAGTCGAACCGTTGACTTTTGACTTCCGCCTTGCGGTACTAGTATCTTCCAAGAAGTCGGGAATCTGAGCCTTTGACTACAATCCCAACTCTTCTGGAAAGCCCAGCATGATGTTTAAGTTTTGGATTGCGGCTCCCGATGCGCCTTTGCCCAAGTTGTCGAGACGAGCAACTAGCAACACTTCTTTGCTAGCGTCATTGGCGAATACAAAAACCTGAACAATATTGGTGCCGTTGATTGCGTAGGCGTAGCCCGTCGTAGACATCACATCCAGGAATATTCCGTCTCGCAGCAAAGTAGAATCTTGGAATGCAGCAACCTGCACAAATTTTTCACTTTGGTAGTAGTGAGCAATTGCTTGATGAATAACTTCACCTGATGGTGGATTATCCAAAGTCCCCAGCGGCAAAGGCACCTGCACGAGCATTCCTTGCTCAAAATCCCCTACTGCCGGTACGAACAGCGGCGGCGATGCTAACCCTGAGTAATGATGCATTTCCTTAACGTGCTTATGCCCAAACTGCAAACCGTAGATGCCATAAGGGTAGAGTGACTCTGCCTCGGCTTGCTGTTCATGGAAGGTATGGTATTGTTTGATCAGATTCTTTCCGCCACCAGAGTAACCTGACACTGCATTAACGGTGATGGGAAAGCTATTCTTCAAAAGTCCCTTAGCAATCAACGGACGGATACAGGCTAAAAATCCTGTGGGATAACAGCCTGGATTGCTAACAAACTGGGCGCTGGCGATTTTCTCTCGCTGTCCTGGATTTAGTTCAGGGAAGCCATATACCCAGCCTTTAGCTGTGCGATGGGCACTACTAGCATCCAGGATCTTAACCGTAGTACTACTAACCAAGCTAACAGCTTCGCGGGCTGCATCATCCGGTAGGCAGAGAATAACAACATCGACGCCATTGATTAGTTTGGCTCGCTCAGTTGCATCCTTACGTTTAGATGCCTCAATGCTAACTAACTCGATATCATCCCGTTGATTGAGGCGTGAGTAAATTTGTAAGCCTGTGGTTCCCGATTCCCCATCAATAAAAATCTTAGGTTTAGTAATCATGCGTCCAGCATCCTTATATATGAGTGGTATTTTGACCGATTAATCGAGTTATCATATCAAGTCTGATAAATCAACCTCTCCCCGCTTATGGCTTACGCCAAAGCTCCCCTCTCCTATTAGGAGCTACTGTGTACACACAAGTCGAGTTGGTAATCAAATCGACGGAAAAGAACGGAAAATTATTTTTAAAATCCTTGATTTTCTGTTATATCTATCAATAAGCTGACACTATTGATAATCACTTGGATCAACTCAAAACCTTGCTAATATACGGCTTGTATCTTACCAGATAAGGATTTTAAAACTTGTGTGTACGCCGTCGCCTACTAGGGGAGAGGTCTTGCAAGAATTAACACTAATTTACCGGACATAATATCAATTTTTTATTGCACTGTTATGAAAAGTCGGTAATCCTATTATTTAATAATAATTGAGCAATTTTTAATTAAATTTTTGACCCCTTAACTACTCCACCCAAGCCAGAGTGCGTTTCACTGCCTTTTGCCAAGTAGCAAAATTGGACAATGGGCCATTGCTTCCCGGCTCAAACACGCACTCAATCTGCCGTTGCTGCACCAGTGCTTCATAGCTCTCCCAAAATCCTACAGCTAAACCTGCTGCAAATGCTGCACCCTGAACGGTTGTATCGCGCATTATCGGACGTTCAACTGGAATACCTAATATATCAGCCTGGAACTGCATCAGGAAATTATTTTCGCAAGCACCACCATCTACGCTTAATCGCCCAACTGGAGTACTGCTAGATGCATTTATCGCCTGCACTACCTCCAGAACTTGGTAAGCGATCGCTTCCAACACAGCGCGGACCAGATGCTCTGGTTGTACACTGGCGGTAATGCCGAAAAAGGCTCCCCTAGCGCTCATATCCCAATAGGGTGCGCCCAGTCCACTAAATGCAGGCACAAAGTAGACTCCACCATTATCTTTTACCTGATTTGCCATCGCTTCAGTTTCAGCAGCAGTTTTAATCAGCTTCAGGCGATCGCGTAACCACTGAATACAAGCTCCACTAGTAAACATACTGCCTTCAAGAGCATAGCCTACATTTAAAGTCTCCCTTGGATTTGCTTGTGTCCATGCCACTGTCGAAATGATTTGATGATGCGATCGCACAATTTCAGAGCCAGTGTGAGCCACTAAAAAGCTACCAGTCCCGTAAGTGCATTTCATTAAGCCGGGGCGATCGCAGCCATGACCAAATAGAGCAGCGTGTTGATCTCCCAAAATGGCAGTAATGGGAATTTCAGTGCCCAACAAAGTAGTATCAGTAACTCCAAATATTCCTAAACTAGGCTGAATTTTGGGCAAAATATGAGCCGGAATTTGAAACAGATCCAGTAAATTCTCATCCCATTCACAGGTTTTGAGATTCATCAACATTGTCCGGCTGGCATTGCTGTGGTCAGTAGCATGGACTTTTCCACCTGTCAGGTTCCACAGCAGCCAGGTATCAATAGTGCCTGCTAAGACATTGTTCAAGTCAACATCTTTAAACTTGTCTAATAGCCACCTGAGTTTAGTAGCAGAAAAATAGGCATCAATAATTAATCCAGTGCGATCATAAATGTCTTGAGCATAGCCTTGCTCTTGTAACTGGTGACAAAGGGGAGCAGTGCGGCGATCTTGCCAGACGATCGCTCTTTGGAGTGGTTTACCAGTAATTTTATCCCAAATCAAACAGGTTTCACGCTGTACAGTCAGTCCTAGCGCTGCGATCGCTGATGGAACAATCTGGGCATTCCCAATTGCGGTTTGCATCACCCAACAGGTATCATGCCAGATTTGTTGAGGGTCATGTTCTAACCATCCGGGCTGAGGATAATACTGAGTTAGTTCTTTGTATGCCTGTCCAACAATCTTGCCGTCTGCGTTAAACACAAAGGCGCGGTTGCCTGTTGTACCTAAGTCCAATGCTAATATGTAGCCCAATGATGGAGTTGTGTTGCCAAGTATGTGCATAGCCGCTTTAACATCCTGGGTAGGTGTAGCCCGCCATAGGCATCGCGATTGTAGCAATTCACGTCAAATCAGATATAGATTATTTATTGTACATTTAAGTCACATTTTCTCACCGGATACCCATAAGTAATAAATGGAAATCTCTCAAGCTCGACTTTATCCATTTTTCCCTGAGGGTGATCACAAAGGTACGCGATCACTAAAAAATGCGGATTTTGCTGCATACATAACATTTAAATATAGTCTTGGTGAATACTACTATTTGAAATCGTCAAGAAGCTTGGGTTAGCGCCAAAAACCTTTCAGGACTTACGCAAAAACTCTCTGAAACTCTTATTCCTTTGTGACGGCAGTCGCTACAACGGCGTGATCCATCAAGGGCGCACTGCTTCTTTTTTTGCGCCCTTTGCAGTTCATTTTTTATTAAATTTGCGTAAGTTCTCTCCAAAACCTAAGCATATTGCTTCATAAAACTCACGTTTTATAAAAACTTCATATATTTTATATTTTGCTTTATTAAATATCCAATTTAATAGCTTATTTACTGAAAAATAGCTTGCTCAATAAGTTCAGTATTATTCCTCTTTTAATAATAACTTAAGTCAAACTAAATTATTAATAGTTGTGCAGGGTTAGTTGATGACAAAACGTCAATTATTCCAGGTGTATCTATTTGCATACTCTCTATAAGACTGATTCAATATTCCTAAAATCACCGTTCTCCTTTTATTAGAGAGGAGTTTAGCTTCCCCTTACCTCATATCAAAGGTTATTGGAGGGTTAGGTTTTTGTTAATGAATCGATGTACTAAGCTGCGTTCAAAGATGAAGCAGAGGTTAGTAGTATATTCATTTGGAAATTGCTGTAATCAAATTTTCTTTAACAGCGAAATAATTTATTTTGGCAATTACGGTCTTATTTACAACTGAGAAAAAACACAAGTTATTCAAGCTTTAAACATTTTTTAACCAATTTAAAAAATCCCCATGCGACAATATACTTCTTATTTGCTCATACTGGTATTAGGAACAAGCTCGACTTTCATCGTTACTCCATCTCAAGCTCAAACTCCGGTAAAACCCAACAGTCAAAATACTAATAATATTAGTTCCCTATCTTCAAATTCACCTTTCGCTATCCAATTGAGTGATTTTGCCAGTTCTACTAACAGCAAACCACCTATCCTCTCTGAGGCAGCTAAGAACTCTTCTGTTTCTGATGCCAATATAACTGCAACTAAGCCGAAGCCACGGGTTCCTATCTTCAGCAGAATTTTTCCCACACCTTCGATGCAGCAATAATTAGCGGCTAAATGTTGGGGAAATGTATAAATCCATTATATACATGATGTACAACTGTACTTAGTGAAAATACCACTCCAGCAAAAGAGCTTCTAATTGTTCTCTCTCACTGGGGTGGGAGGAATATCAACTATAGCCCTTCTCGTTTGTATGCAATATATGACCTTTTTTTAAACCAATGCTATAAGAATTAAGGCTGTTTTTATTAGGTCTATATTGGACTCAACTGAGAACCGCTATATATGTGAAGTATACTCTGATTTGCTTTATGCTTGCAGCTGAGTGAGCAGTAAACCAAACCATTGATTTGGATCTGTCCACACATGAATAGGTAATAAACCCTGTGCAGTCAGTTGCTGCTTGATATTATTGAGGTCAAATTTACGCGAAATTTCGGTGAGGATAGTCTCACCTAGTGCAAAATTAACCTTGAGGTTAAGAGCGCGTAATTCTACAATTTGCGATCGCAGGCTGCGTAAATGCATTTCTATTTGATACTCACTTTCATTGTAAAAGGCCCAGTGTTCAAACTGCGTAGTGTCGAAATTCCCCTCAAACCGCTGATTTAAATGTTCCAGCATATTCAGGTTAAATGCTGCTGTCACTCCTTGGTTGTCGTTATAAGCTGGTTCTAAAATCTGTTTTGCCTTTCGTAAATCTATCCCCAACAAGAAATACTCACCTACTTGTAGGGCTTCTGTAATTTGAGAGAAGAACACATCACACTCACTAGGTGTAAGATTACCTAAACTGCTACCAATAAAACAAATCATCCTGCTGGGTAATTGCGTCGGTAAGAGTTGTGCAAGGGCTAATTCATAAGTTCCCGCTAGTGCATGAACTTGCAGTAAAGGATAATCACTTAATAACTGCTTGGCGCTACTTTCCAAAATACCTGTAGATACATCAATTGGTAGATAGTGCAGGGGATAGCCTAGCTGCTGGTAGGCATCTAGTAAAATGCGGGTTTTGCTAGAACTGCCACTGCCAAGTTCTACCAATTCACAAGCGCCAGTTATCTTGGCAATTTCGCCAGCATACTGTTGTAAAATCGTTGTTTCTGTGCGTGTAAGATAATATTCTGGTAAATCACAGATTTGTTCAAATAGCTCAGAACCACGGTCATCATAAAAGTAACAGGGAGGTAAAGATTTAGGTGTTTGAGTTAATCCCTTCACTACATCACTCCCAGCACTAGGTGCAACTATTTTAGTTGCGCCTAGCAAACGCTGTATCTGCAAGCGTTCTTCGATATTTTCTAGAGAAGTAATCTTGCTGGTAACAGCTTTAGATATTGACATTGATCCTCGTGTTAAAGTATGTGGGGTTCTATGTAGAAAGTCTACTTTCCAAAGAGCATTATGAGCGCATTTTATGGCGTTTATTGGAAAATTCATTATCCAAAACGCCCTCAATCAAATGGGATACCAGGTGATTGAGCTATTCTATTTATAAAAAAATATTGTAAGTATTGCAATCATTGCCCAATTCAAGGATAACCATCGCCATTTAGCAAAATTCCTTCTGGCAAGTCTTTTTTGAAGTTGAACAGACCAAACAACGCTACGACCCTTTAGGCGAATTTGCCATTCTTTCTTCAGTACCCCACAGTTAAAACATTTAGTCAGACAGCCAATACAAGAAAGATATATCCGTTGTGGGGCGATCGCATTTCGTGAAGGAGCGATCGCCTCTCAAATTCTGGAAGTGAGGAACCAATACGGTTCGGATAACAAGAGTGAAGGTGAAGATAAGGGGGATGAGGAGAGAAGTCTGAGCGCTGGCTTCTGGCGACACCGATAGCGACGCAAAAAGCGAGTCTTATCTACAGCAGGCTGGCGCGAATGAGCGTCACAGCCCGCCGCAGGCATCAGAACTTCAGAAAGATAAGGAGGATTTTGCTCCCTTATCTTCCCCTACTCTCCCCTATACCCAATCTCGCCTCAACAAATAACTTTCCTTCGCTGCTACACAGGCTTGAAATATATGGCTTTTAACATTGCTCGACCGTCTGTCGTTATTTCTGCATTTTTACAGGTCGCCAGAAGGATTGATGAGCCTGATTCTGGATTGGCTTTGTTGCTTTCAATCTCACCAATGAAGTATCCAGACTCCTTAAGACGATTTAGTAACTCGAGCAATTCTTCTCGCTTAACCTGTTTCCCCTCGAAGTCCTCAGCAAAAAAGCTAACATCTCGCTGTCCTTGTTCATCGTGTTTAATCTTATTCAGCAGGACATAGACGATTTCATCCGGCAGGTTATCTGTCGGTGTCAGATCAAGTGACATAAAATACTCCTAAAAATCGTTAAATATTATTGTAGACTATTAAGAATAAATATCAATAACCAATTTTTTATTAGCTGAGAATCTAGGCAGCATCTACCTCAGAAACTAATTTGTGATTGAAGAATATTCTCAACAAACACTGAAACGTTGAATTGAGCCTGCCAACCGGAAGCAGCCAATACCAACTTTGTCCCTTTGCAAGTAGGGATTGAGCGATGGCTGAGATGAAAAAAGCGATCGCCTTACTGGAAGAGGGCGATCGCTTTTGAAATTCCGTCCTGTGAACTAGCACATAGGATATATTTCTCCATTTATTGGTGATTTTTTGCAACAAACAATACTAGCGATTAGCACCTGTGACCACCAGCGATAATTTTGGTGGCCTCCCGCCTCTATGAATGCACGATACTATCCACAAGTCACAGGGTAATAGTCAATCCAGTAGGTATCTAAATACACTGAAATATTGCAAAAGTTTTTGGGCAACATTCATCGAAGGCTTGAGAAATAGTCTCTTTCACACTAGATTTGCTCAATTTGGATCTCACAGTCTGCTCCCACACTAATGATGCTATTTTCTGGGCAAGCAATCCAATTACCTATAAATAGAGGTTCGGACGCAATAATTACAGATTTGGGAAAAGTCGGATCATCTCGTATCCAGTAAAGAGATGGAGGCGGTGAAGTGGTAGCAACACGAGAAGCTATCAGGCGATGTCCGTCACTAAAGATTACATTGAGAGAGGCTTCTACTTGATAGCGCTTTGCCATCTCTAAAAGGGTTAATAATGTACTACGTAAAGCAGATTCTGGAGGTCGATGTTTGTTAATTTGACTTTGTGAAAGTAACAATGCAAAAATGTGTTCGGAGTCAGTACTGCCATTAATTTTTTCGTAAAAATCTTGGGTTAAAGTGCTGCGGATTTTTCTGTGTAATGTTTTCCGAAAATTTTCAATTCGTCCATTGTGAATAAATAGCTGTTCTTGATGGTTAAAGGGCTGACAATTAGCAAAATCTACGGCTTGGGCTGGTGTAGCACTACGGACATAAGCAAGTACACACTTGGATTCAACATAACGGCTGAGACTGGGTAGGTTGATATCATTCCAAATAGGTAGGGTATTTTTGTAAATAAAAGGGTCAGTATCTTTTTGAATATCATACCAACCCACACCAAAGCCATCTGCATTTACTACCCCAGAGGTCATTTCGCGGGGTTGATAACTCTGGACTATCAGCGAGTGTTCTGGTTTATACAGAAGATGATCTAAAGAAATAGGCGAACCGAGATAAGCAAGTAAACGGCACATTATGAATTTTCCACCTTCTATTAGCACAATTATTGGGCAACAGCCTTACCCGCTTTTATTCACCATCATCACTGGTTCGTAATATTGCTAACACAATTTAAGAAAAGATTGATGGTGTCCAAGCAAATAGATTTGTGGTTAATTTAAATGTACTCAAGTCACAACAGAAATGTTACAACAGCAAATCGCTGATTCCCCAATATCTGGGTTAGCAGAAATCATTACAATAGAGAACCGTAGCATAAATTTCCTTTCATAATATGTCTATTAATTATTAGTTATAAATTTTGGCTTCCTCTGATCCAAAACAAATAATGGATTTAATTTATTACAAATTAAATATTCAGAAGTTTGATGAAAAAACATTTTATATCTTGGCTTAATTGGGCATAGATTAAAGTAAAAAAAGAATTAAAAAGATATTACTGAAGAAGCATTTGACTTCCGTCCAACTGCTTATATTTCATTTTTTCCTATTTATTATAGTGATGAATATGTCTAAGAAATAAACTTAATCATTAAAGTGTCTATGGTGTTATTAAGTTATGAATCTGTGGATGCAGTTCTGACTAGATAAAATTGTAAAAAGCAGGGAATTGAGCCTCCAATAAATGGAGTTAGAGTTAAAAGTTAAGACCTTTTAACTCCCCATTTATAACTTTTTTACAACTTCAAAGTCCACGCAGCAAAAGCTAAAGCACCCCAACCAGCAAGAAAGGCTGTGCCGCCTAGTGGTGCGATCGCTCCTAAAGATTTAACACCGGTTAAACTAAGGGCGTACAAGCTACCTGAGAAAATAGCAATGCCAATCATAAACAGCCATCCACTGGCGATGAGAGTGGGTTGAGGAGACTCGGTACGACTAATTAGTATTGCTACTAAAAAAAGTGCTAGAGCATGATACATTTGGTAACGAGCGGCAGTCTCAAAAATTTCTAGCGATCGCTCACTAATTTTTTCCCGTAAAGCATGGGAAGCAAAGGCACCAGCAGCAACTGACAAACCGCCTAAAATGGCAGCTATACTCAAAAAAATCTGCGTCATTAGACCTAGCCGTAAGTTGGTGTGGAATTTAACGAACCATTAGATATCAATTAGACATCAAAATGATATGATATAGCCCCTTCTTCGTTCACCTTAAAGTTTGCATTGAATTCTTTAGCTTTTTCATCTAAATATTGTCTGGCATTGGCTGCGGGTAGTTGTGACTGCATTGCAAAGCCTAAAAGAGTTACGCGTCCATGATTTTCTTGTAGCATCTCATAAAAAATAGATTGTAAGCGATCGCTAACTTGTTGATTAAGCGCTTTTTTATCCTGTCGGCTTTGACGGTACAATCCCAATGCTAACCATCCCCCCAATGTTAAGCTAGGGACACCAAAAATTAGACCACCTACAGCAGTATTATTATCTTCATAAGTAGCATTTGGTGCGGTAAAAGTATCCCCATCTTGCACTGGTATGTACACCTCACGTGCAGCAAATTTTTCCAATGTCGCTGTTGCTGATAGCGTTAAAAACATGAATCCGAGTGTCAATAGCCAGCCAGCAGCCAATTTTTCAGCAGTTTTCATAGTTCCACTTCAGATTTACACTTTGCTAGCGATTTTAACCTGACTTTTGCAAAGGTTCTAGTATATCAATCTACTCCTGACAATAGTTTTGTAAACGCTTCTTCTATGTTATTCGGCGTTTTCTCGATACCATCCAGGCGCTTACGGTTCGGTTCTCCTACTTTTTACTCTACACTCCGTACCTTCAACTGTCACAGTCGTAGTAAGCAAAGGTTTACGCAAGCATTAAATGTCAAAAATATAGTATAACTTTTTCTACCATTACAGAAATAAGGCTGTGCGATCGCGATGATAGTTATTCATCCTCCCAATTAGAGCGATGTCTAAGGGCGGGCTACGCCTACGCCAAGATAAAAAGCATAACTGGATGTCAAGTGCAATACTTACCAGTGTTAAACTTTGAGATTGTCAAATCGCAGCAAAGGTATAGGATTCATCTTGCTGCGATTTTAACTTCATTTACGTGTAGCTTCAAGTAGGCGAGAAAAATAGAAGCGAGTCTTCGTCATCGCCTTTCGTTGCAAAGAAAAGCCATTACTTTCCAAAATTCTTACCACATCAGCCTCACGATGCAAATATGCACGAGTCGCTTTACTTGGCCCAGGAAAGAAACTGCCAATTTTCTTGAGTATAGTCAGGGCGCAGGTCTTCGGCGCAAAACTGAGAATTATCCGCGACTGTGCCAAAGAACAGAGGTGAGATATCATCTCATCCGCTTTTTCTTGGGGGTAGTGGATAAGAACATCCAAGCAAATAACAGTATGGTAACTACCACTCAACGATTCCAAATCCTGCACGGCAAAAGTGGGATTTTCGGTATTTTGCAAAGTTTGCTTGGCTCTATGCTTGCCTTCTTCCACCATTTTTTCCGAAATATCGGCGGCATAGACTTTCGCACCATCTACCGCCAGAGGGATGCTGAGACTACCGACACCACAGCCTGCATCGCAGATTGATAAATCTGGTAAATTGTTATCAGCCTTTAGCCAGCCGAGAACTGTATCCACGGTTTGCTGATGTCCATTGCGGATATCTAATTGGATTTTGTTGACTTCGCCATCGCCGTAGATTCGCCTCCAACGGTCAAACCCTGTGGAATTGAAATAGTCGCGAACAATGATTTTCTCGTCGGCTGCGTTCATAAACTTTGATTTTTAAGGGTTCCCAATGCTTAAAATTATCATTGATGGGAACCCATAAGAGCGGTCTTGCAGATTTTTCCAGATATAGTTTGCGGCTATGGGCTTGGAGCAAGTTTTTTCTTTAGCATCAAACACTCTATTTTCAGTTTCTCGCCGCATTGGTCAATTGCGATCGCTGTTGGGTCAGGTGATGAGTGTATTATTAGATGGGAATCGACAAGAGCGATCGCATGGTTTTAATAACTATCATTCAAATTGCTCTTTAGATAATAATGGCTCAAATGATTGGTAAGCCTCATAATTACGAAAATGTCGAGTATATAAATCAACAATATCCTCAGATGAATCAAAGTCATCATCCAAAACTGAATTTATGTCTACTACTTGCTGTAAAGACCAAGTAATAGTTTCTTCATTCTCATTTGTATAGCTGACGCTTTCATTTTTACTATGATTCAAAGCCTTTGCTTTTGCTGATTCTAAAGAAGCGGCTTTAATCAAAACAAAGCTTTCTTGGTACAAAGGTTGATAACTAGGTACATCTGAAGCTGATTTGTAGAGAATTATAGCAATATAGAAGGATTCTGCTTTATTTGCACTTTTAGTTTCCATCTTATATTCTCCACAAGTCTTACAAAGGTAAGTATTGAACACGATTACTTAATTCTTCAAGATAGGCTGTTTTAGCAATAATTTCTAAATCACGAACACAATCGCCAACAGTAACTCTGAGTTTATGAGCATAAATAACACCAGCAAAATTTATTTGTCTTGACGATGGTTGGCTTCAGCTAGAAAATCGTCATGTTGGGAAAACAAAACACGCTCAAGTTCTGTCGCACGGTCAAGTATGAGAGGATCAGGAAAGCTAGTCCGCCCATCTTCTTGTACTGTTAATACATCTACACCCCGAATCCGTAATCCATCTGTAATTCCTCGATGGACATTCTCATCAATATTAAAGAGCAACGCTCATTTAATTAATCCTTTTGCACGGAGTCTTTTTGCTAATGGAGATTCTCCTGTTTCTAAACGTAATCTTTCCGCATACTCAAAACGTTGCTGCATATCAGCATCAATTTCTTCTTGATGTTCCCAATAATAAGCTAAAGCCGAATAAATCTGGCTCATGCTCAAATGTGGATATTGAAAATGTAATTCTTCTGGACTCCAACCATAAGCGTGAATGGAAGTAATTAATTCTATAACTTTCATAGATGTTCCTTTAATAAAAGGAATATTGTCTTCATTAACTAAAATATGTTTATACTCAGTAGTTGTTGCTTGAATCATAATTTTTGTTTATTTATCTAAGTTACATGATTTTTATAAAATTATAGCAATGTATAATGATTCTGCTTTATCTGCACTTTCAGTTTTCATCCTATGTTCTCTACAGCTACTTTTTCTATCTACATCAAAACCCACGAAAAGAGAATTAGCAATGTAGAATGATTTTACTTGTTCTGCACTTTCAGTTTTCATACCATGTTTTCCACAGCTACTTTTGGAATCTACTATCATCCAATAACTTTATAATTTTAGTAAGAATTCTTGGTAGGTAACAATTTCAGTCTTTTCAAATTTTGCAATATATAATAAATCTTTATCTCCTGTGAGTAAAAAATTAGCATCACTATCTTTTGCTAGTGCTAAAAGATAATTATCTTTTGCATCCCGACAAAGAGAAACTTCAGATATTATTTTTATAAATAAACTAATAGTTCGCAAAATTTGAATTAATTCATTGACTTTGTTATGCGGAAAATATTTTTGTAACTTAGGACGTTGAGTAACCAAGATAATTTCTTCTAATATCTCTTCAGAAACTACTATTTGAATTGTTTCTTCAAGTAAAAGGTTTTGTAGTTGTTTTAATTCCTTGCCAATCAGAAAGCTAATCCAAAGATTAGTATCAATGATTATCTTGATTGTTTTGTTTTCTGGCATAAATTTGAGAACGGACGATTTCTACTTCCTCTGTAATTTCCTCTATAGATAATTCATCAGTTTGAAAAACTTCTAGTAACTGGGTTAACTTTTTATTCAAGGTTTCTTTTTCTAGCTCTTTGCTAAGTAACAACTTTTCTGATTCAGAAAGTTGTTTAACTAGGGTAAGAATTTGTTCAAATGTCAAGGGGAGTTGATAGGTATTTTGTAACATAGTGTCAAATATTATCCTGTCTTAAATTTATGTTCATCACTATTCCTACACCTTATTTTACCGCCGAAACCAACTGCGTACCCAACGCCACAACCGACGCAACCACACCCAAAACCCACGATGATAAACTACAGGCGTTTTTGGTTGAGAAAGACGCTCAATTGCATTGTTGCAAATTTGCACGTTATCATCAATTACCATCGCCTGAAATAGTTCACGGGCATTACGATAAGCACCCAGTGCGTCTGATTCTCGATTAACGTTTTCTAATGCCTCACCTAAGTTAAACCAGGCATTTGCTTCCCCTCGAATATCGCCTATCTCCCTAGATATTTCCAAAGACTGCTGGAAGAACTCAATCGCCCGTTGGTACTGTCCCAGGGAGTTGTAAGCATTGCCCAAATTGTTTAAGGAAGCACCTTCGCCATTGCGATCGCCTATCTCCTTAGATATTTCCAAAGACTGCTGGTAGAACTCAATCGCCTGTTGGTACTGTCCCAGGGAGTTGTAAGCATTGCCCAAATTGCCCAAGGAATTACCTTCTCCATTGCGATCGCCTATCTCCCTAGATATTTCCAAAGACTGCTGGTAGAAGTCTATCGCCCGTTGGTACTGTTCCAGGGAGTTGTAAGCATTGCCTAAACCGATTAAGGAAATACCTTCGCCATTGCGATCGCCTATCTCCCTAGCTATTTCCAAAGACTGCTGCAAGAACTCAATCGCCTGTTGGTACTGTCCCAGGGAGTCGTAAGCATTGCCCAAATTGATTAAGGATTTACCTTCGCCATTGCGATCGCCTATCTCCCTAAATATTTCCAAAGACTGCTGCAAGAACTCAATCGCCCGTTGGTACTGTCCCAGCAAGTTGTAAGCACTGCCCAAATTGTTTAAGGAATTACCTTCGCCATTGCGATAGCCTATCTCCCTAGAGATATCCAAAGACTGCTGATAGAACTCAATCGCCCGTTGGTACTGTCCCAG
Organism: Nostoc sp.; assembly: GCF_036917395.1. GTDB lineage: Bacteria > Cyanobacteriota > Cyanobacteriia > Cyanobacteriales > Nostocaceae > Nostoc. The sequence goes on along the minus strand of NZ_JBALDI010000041.1, from coordinate 47,821 downwards.
GGACTTGTAAGCATTGCCCAAATTGTTGAAGGATGTACCTTCGCCATTGCGATCGCCTATCTCCCTAGCTATTTCCAAAGACTGCTGCAAGAACTCAATCGCCTGTTGGTACTGTCCCAGGGAGTCGTAAGCATTGCCCAAATTGATTAAGGATTTACCTTCGCCATTGCGATCGCCTATCTCCTTAGATATTTCCAAAGACTGCTGGTAGAACTCAATCGCCTGTTGGTACTGTCCCAGGGAGTTGTAAGCATTGCCCAAATTGTTTAAGGAAGCACCTTCGCCATTGCGATCGCCTATCTCCCTTTTGATTTCCAAAGACTGCTGCAAGAACTCAATCGCCCGTTGGTACTGTCCCAGGAAGTTGTAAGCATTGCCCAAATTGCCCAAGGAATTACCTTCACCATTGTGATCGCCTATCTCCCTAGATATTTCCAAAGACTGCTGGTGGAACTCAATCGCCTGTTGGTACTGTCCCAGGAAGTTGTAAGCATTGCCCAAATTGTTTAAGGAAATACCTTCGCCATTGCGATCGCCTATCTCCTTAGATATTTCTAAAGACTGCTGGTAGAACTCAATCGCCCGTTGGTACTGTCCCAGAGAATCGTAAGCATTGCCTAATAAAATGAGAGCAGCCTGATAATTCCAGTTTTCTCTAGTGCCAATTTCTTCCCATTTACTTACCAATTGCCCATATAATTCTACTTGGTCTGCATAATAACCCCGCAAGGTTAAAAAATCATTGCAAATCCAAATACTATCAAAGGCAGAGTTGTAATCTTGCAACTGATAAAAGTGATCAAAGATTTCCAAGTATTCTTTAACATCATTTTTTGTTTTCCAAGGCGGTTGTTTAGCAATTGAGCGATAATAATCTATAGCTTTTTGATGCGCCTCACTCTGATCGCCAGCCTGATACCGCACATACTCCAAAATCAGGGGCTGAAAATCAAATCGCCGCTTACCATTGAGTTTGTCTACCAACAAAGAACGCTTAACCAGATTCCTCAGTTCTTCCTCAATCTCTGGTGCTGAACTTCCCGGCAACATAGCCACTGCTGCTGCACTGTCAACCGCACCACGATAAACACTAATATTCAGTAATAACGCCTTTTGTAACTCATTCAACCGATTAAAACTGGCATCTAACACCAACACCATCCCCACATTTTTCCGGTGATGGATACCTACCACTTGGGAATCTGTCAAGAATTGCCGTAAATTCCCTAAGCCTAAATCTGCTAACCTACTTAAGTCCGGGTCTTGTGAATATTCTGCCTTTAATAAGTCTGCTACCAATCTCAACAGTAGAGGATGCCCATCTACTAATTCCACAAACTGCGTTAAATCTCCCCGAATGGCTAATGCAGTTAACAGTGCTACCCCTTCATCTACTTGCAAACCTTTCAGGGGTAGCCACTCAAAGCCTTTTAATTCTGGTCTTTCCCTGGTAGTGACTATTACCTTACTATTACCGCCATGTTCCACCCATGCTTGGAAAAAGTCGCCGTAAAATAGACTTACCCACTGTCTATCAGGTTGTAATAAACTCTCCAGGTTGTCAATGATGAGTAAAAATTGCCCAGAACGTAAACACCTAACTAGCGCCTCTACTAACTGCGCTTCTTCTTCTGGAACGGGAAAGCCAAATTCACTGAGGAATTGGCGAGCTAAATCGCTAAAACCTGCCCCATTACTGACATCAGCCCAAAATCGCTTGGGGAAACCGGCAATTTCATCATAAATTTTAGCTGCTAGCATCGATTTACCTGTGCCACCGATGCCATCTATGCCAATTAGGAAAGTATTTTTATCAGTTAACCATTGCTGTATCTGAGCAATTTCTGTTTTACGTCCCTGCCAGTAAGCCAAACTTTTGTTAGGGTTGCCTGCTTTGAGAACCCCTGGCAATTCTGGTTTATTAATGCTTTCTAGCTGAACAATAATTTGCAACTGTTGAGTGGTTAAATTAAAATTCTTTGCTTCAATAGAACCAACTTGAGTTAGTTTGCTCTCATCTTTAGCAGTTCCCTCCATCTTGATGATTTTTTGACTACTGGGGTTTGGTTCTTCCGCCATAGTTAATCAGCACAGGTAAAATTTTTGCTGCGTGTTGTCGTTGTGAACTCGGCAGTTGGTGTTCGGAACTCGGAAGTTTGTGTTCGGAACTCGGAACATCAAAATTTTTAGAATGGGCAGTATTCTGCATAGGTGTCAATTTAAACTAAAACTCTGTCAAAACCTCGTTTACAGCCTCTGGCTGGAAATGCTGATCATTGCGGCTCTGCCGCAAGTCAGAAGGCGGAGCCTTCCATAGGCATTCCCAGTCAGAGACTGGGAACGAGACAACCAGACGAACCACCTTTTTAAATGTCTACTCTATTTAATTAAAAACTTACTTGGTTTGCGTCAATCTTCCCAACTTGCTTGACCGTACTTTGGTCATAAGCATTAGCACTCACCTGAATATTGTCTCCGGGTTTGTCAGTCGATGTTTCCCAAATCTTAGCTATCTCCTCTGCAAGTGCTGTATCCGCTTCCAAAATCTTCTTGAGTTGTACCCGCAAACTTGCTTGTAAATCATCATCCTCTGGCTTTTGTGCCACATCCGTTGCTGCTTCTTTCGCTGCTTCTTTCGCCTCTACCTTGGGATGTAACTTAGCCCAAATCGCTTTGGCTTTATTCCAAACATCCTCACCTACTTTTTTAGATGCCTCTTCTACAGCTTTATTACCCACATTTAACAAAAATGGCAGACAGGGAGCGAGAAATTTAACGAGTAGAGCTATATCCATTGGTTTATGATGTCTATCTCAGAAATATACATACATTTTTACTAAGTATATTAACGCTTTTTCCTTTATCACCTTGATTCTTTTACCTTGAGGCGAAATTTAGCCCAATCATCTCAATACTGCGTAAGTTTTGAAGATTTGTAGCGACTGTTTTAAAAGTCAAGCGTAGGCGTAGCCCGCACCTGTGTACTTGATTGCGGTGCGATAAAGTTTGAAGTACCTCAAAACGACTTTGGAGTACCTCAAAACGACTTTGGAGTACCTCAAAACGACTTTGGAGTACCTCAAAACGACTTTGGAGTACCTCAAAACGACTTTCAAGTACCTCAAAACGACTTTGGAGTACCTCAAAACGACTTTCAAGTACCTCAAAACGACTTTGAAGTACCTCAAAACGACTTTGAAGTACCTCAACACGACTTTGGAGTACCTCAAAACGACTTTAGAGTACCTCAACACGATTTTCAAAGTATTGCCACTCTTCTATGAATGTTTTTCTCTCAGATAAGAGGCAGAAATAACAAGAAACCTCCACATAAGTTTTATTTTTCTCCAAAGACAGCAAAACTTTTTCATGCAACAAGAAAAATTTACTGATTTTATTGTTAAATTTTGTAAAATTGATGTCTTCAAGACTAGAAACCTGATATCCAGATAGCTAAACTAACAAACAGTGCATCTGTACTGTTATTTATTAAAAGTAGATGTGGCGCTATAGCGTGAATGATCCCAGTACAACTTATCCTCAAAAACTTTCTTAGTTACCGTGATGCAACTTTAGATTTTGGCGGTTTGCATACGGCTTGTATTTCGGGTTCCAATGGTGCGGGTAAATCTTCACTTTTGGAAGCAATCACTTGGGCAATTTGGGGTGAAAGCCGTGCCACTGTTGAAGATGATGTCATCTATTCTGGCGCGAAAGAAGTTCGGGTTGATTTTACTTTCCAAAGTAACCAGCAAAAATATCGGGTGATTCGTACCCGAATTCGGGGAGGTACTAGCGTTCTTGAATTTCAAATAGAAATACCATCTGGGTTTCGCTCACTCACCGGCAAAGGGGTAAGAGCAACACAGGATTTGATTTTAGAACACATCAAGCTGGATTACGATACATTTATTAATTCTGCCTACTTACGTCAAGGTCGTGCAGATGAATTCATGCTCAAGCGCCCCACAGAACGCAAAGAAATTTTAGCAGAGTTGTTGAAACTCAATCAGTACGATGATTTGGAAGAACGGGCAAAGGAATCTTCTCGTCAGTTCAAAGCACAGGCATTAGAACTAGAGCGTTCTTTGGACTCGATAAAAATTCAGCTGCAACAACGCGAGACAACCCAAGCCCAAAGAGTCGAGTTAGAAGCCGAACTTAACCAGCTGCAACAGGTGCAAGCCTTTGATAATATTCAATTACAAAGTTTGCAAGTTGTCCAGCACCAGCGCCAAAATTGGGAACAACAACTCAGCTTTGTGAAGCAGCAATACCAAAATCTTACCCAAGACTGCGATCGCCTGCAACAAGAACAATCATCTATTGGCTCTCAGCTATCAGATTTAGAAAAAATATTACACCAAGAAGCTGAAATTAAAGCTGGATACGCTCAATATCAAAGTCTACAATCTCAAGAAGAAGCCTTTGCTACCAAATTTGAAGAGTACACCCGCGCTGGGCAGACTCGCCAACAAAAGCAACAACAGCTTACCAAACAAATTCACGAAATCGAACGGCAACTACAACAAGCCCAAGCCCAAATCGAAGCTTTACAGCAACAAGAGCGAGAAATTCAGCAAACTCTGACTAAATCAGGTGAAGTAGAAGCTGCTTTGTCACAACTAGCCGCAGCTCGTCACCATGTTGCTCGTCTAGATCAGCTGCAAATGCAAGTTACTCCCCTGTTACAACAACGAGCAACTTTACAAAGCCAACTCGATCGCACTCATGCAGGTTTAGTAGCGCGACTCGAACAACTCCAAAGTACTGAGAACCAATTACAACGCCAGCACCGCCGCCAACCGCAACTGCAACAAGCGGTGATGGATGTGGCAATCCAAATTGAGGAACTGGAGAAAAAGCGGGTTTATTTGCAACGAGTGCAGGAAAAAGGGCAAGAGAGGCGTCACTTTATCGAACGTCTGCAAGCTCACCAACGAGACTATGAAAAACTGGTGGGAGAATTAGAGCAGAAATTGCAAATGCTCCAAAATCCTGAAGCTCTTTGTCCATTGTGCGAACGTCCTTTAGATGAACATCATTGGAGTCGGGTGGTGGAAAAAACCCAAAGTGAGTTAGAGGATACTCAAGGGCAGTTTTGGGTAGTCCGGGAACAAATGGCTGTGTCTGACAGAGAAATTCAGGTACTTAGGCAGGAATATCGGGAAATTTTCCAACAATTGGCGATTTACGATGGGTTACGTGAACAACGGGGACAGTTGGCAGCACAGTTAGAAGCTACAACTGATGTCCAACAACAGTTACAACAAATTACTGGCGAAAAACAGCATTTAGAGCGATCGCTCCAAGCAGGTGATTACGCTCCTGATAAACAAGCCGAACTCCGGCAGCTAAACCAATATCTGCAACAAGTTAATTATAATGAACAAGACCACGCCCTCGCCCGGAGCGAAGTTGAGCGGTGGCGATGGGCAGAAATTAAACAAGGACAAATTAAAGACGCTACTAAGCGACAAGCGCAACTATTAGCCCGAAAACCAGAACTTCAGTCCCAAATCGCTCAATTACAAACCAGAATCCAACAGGATCAGACTGATTCTGAATGTGCTAAACAAATCGCGGCTCTTGAACGTCACATTACCGAAATTGGCTACAGTTCCGAGCAGCACAACAATCTGCGTCTAGCTGTACGCCAAGCTCAATCTTGGCATTTGCGCTATCAACAACTGCTATCAGCCCAGCAGCAGTATCCCCAACTCCAAACGAGATTGCAAGAGTTAGAGGAATCCAGAAGCGCCAGAGTAACGGAGCGGCAAAAACTCGGCGGACAAATCGAAAGCATTATCCAGCAACTACAAGCAACAGCTAACCCATCTGCCCAAATTCCAGTTCTAGAACAACAGTTAGCAATCCGCAGACGGCAACTTGATGAGCAAATAGCCAAGTTGGGGCGTTTGGAACAGTTGGCGCATCAATTAGAAACACTGCAAATTCAGTATGAACAACAGCAGCAGCAACTACAATCTTGCAAGCAAGAATATCGTGTTTATCAGGAATTAGCGCAAGCTTTTGGTAAAAATGGCATCCAAACACTGATGATTGAAAATGTGTTACCGCAACTGGAAGCCGAAACAAATCAACTACTTTCGCGGCTGAGTGGTAATCAGTTTCATGTACAATTTATTACTCAAAAAGCTGGACGTAGTGCTAAATCAACAAAGAAAAATGCCAAGCTGATAGACACCTTAGATATCTTAATCGCCGATTCTAGAGGAACGCGAGCTTATGAAACTTACTCTGGTGGAGAAGCCTTTAGAATTAACTTTGCCATCCGTTTAGCCTTGGCGAAATTATTAGCGCAACGGGCGGGGGCGGCGTTGCAATTGTTGATTATAGATGAAGGCTTTGGTACACAGGATGCTGAAGGATGCGATCGCTTGATTGCAGCGATTAATGCGATCGCCTCTGATTTTGCTTGCATCCTCACTGTTACCCATATGCCCCACCTCAAAGAAGCTTTCCAAGCCAGGATTGAAGTGAATAAAACTCAGGAAGGTTCGCAGTTGAGTTTGTCAATTTAATTAAATTTTACCCGTGCATCCAGACCATAGGAGCGGAGCTTTTTTGATAGCGTTTCTGCTTGGGCGCGATCGCTAAATGCCCCAGCATTTACATAATCTCCTAGATTGGATTGCTCCGCGACAGCATTGGGTATATATTGTTGTACTTTACTCAGAGTATCATTATTGGAAATTGGCACTATTACTCTGTAAGGATTATTAGCAACTAATGTGTTGCCATTAGTCTCAGGTACTACATAGCCATTAGTAGGAGGTAATGCATAGCGATTAGTATCAGCTAACACATAACCATTAGTCTCAGCAGAATTGCCCACATTTGAGCTATTCAACCCTAATGCTTGCCAAGTTTGCCAATCTACATTTCCAGTAGAATTAAGTCGAGAAGATTGCTGGAATGCAATCACAGATTCTCTGGTGTAATCGTTGAAAATGCCATCAGGATTGGTATTAGAGAAACCCCGCTGCAACAAACGCTCTTGAACTAATCTGACATTATCTCCCTGATCGCCTACAGTCAGATAATTTCTGGCTGGTTGTTGAGTAGTATATCCACCTGTGGAGGTTCTACGCACTGACTCCAAAACTTGGGCATTGGCAATGCCATTAACAGGTAGGCGATAATTTCGCTGGTATTGAATAACAGCTTTTCTAGTAATTGGGCCAATATTCCCAGTGGGATTAGTCTTAAAATAACCTAGCTGCCGCAAACGCACTTGCAGTTCTCTCACTTGTTGAGTAGAAAGACTTGATCTGCCTGGAGTCGGAGAGGAACCCAGTAGTGTGTTCCAAGTTTGTCGATTTACAATCCCGTTAGCAGCTATGCGATAATTTCGCTGGAATCTAATTACAGCATTTCTGGTCATTGGGCCAAAATTCCCATTGGGATTAGCATTCAAATAGCCTAACTGTCGCAAACGCTGTTGCAACCTTGTCACGGCTGCACCTGTTTTACCTTGAGACAGAACAGGATATTGACCACTTGGCCGCAATGCGCGACTAGTATTCCTACTAGAAGTTCTACTTTGACAGGCTCGTTGCAAGGCTCGTTGAGTATTACCACCCACAACTCCATCAGCAGATATTCTATTGGCTTGCTGGAATTTGATCACAGCATTCTGAGTCAAGCTAGCAAACTTGCCACTCACCGGGCCGTTAAAGTAGCCTAACTTTTTTAAACACCTCTGGCTACTGCTAACTTCAGCGCCATTACTTCCTATTTTCTGAAGTGCTAAAGCTTGCCCAGCTATACTCAGAAGCCCCATAGTCAGTGCCACAGACAAAAGACGCATCCCCGCACCGCTAGATAAATTTTTCCAATTCAAAAATTTGAAATTAGCTACGGTAGGAACAACCTTGATGCTTTCGGATGCCTCGTAGACTGAGGCAAGCTTGGTTAAATAGCTATCTACCCCTGTTTTCACTTGCTTATTTCAAGTTACGGCTATGCAGGATTGTACCACTTTGTCTGTATTGTATTTTTTTTAGTATGATTCTTTACAAACAATTTCCCACGCTAATATGATAAACAAGCTTCTGTAGGGGGAATAATAAGCAATGTAAAGCTTTGGAGGCTTGTTTTCTATTTGCTTGACAAAATTTTTGCTATACCCATTTAGGTTTCATAGCATGAGCAACGCAGACAAATAGTGGGTTTAGTCTTCCATTGAATCGCGGATAATATTCAACATAATGCTCCACGGTATCTACGATATTCGTTTAACTTTATTCTCCGTTGCCATTGCCATACTTACGGCTTACACCACACTTGATCTAGCTATAAGAGTCACAGACGCTAAATCGCAGTCAAGGTGGCGGTGGCTGCTAGGGGGAGCGATCGCTATGGGAATCGGCATTTGGGCAATGCATTTTATTGCTATGCTGGCGTTCAGTCTGCCCATTCCGATTAACTATGACTGGTTAATAGTTTTGATTTCGGTGCTACCTGCAATTTTCGCCTCTGGATTAGCCCTGTACTTAGTTAGCCAGCCAGAATTTGGTATTTTGCGGTTGTTGAGTGGTAGCATCCTGATGGGCACAGGCATCAGTGCAATGCACTACATCGGTATGGCTGCTATTCGTTTACCAGCCAAAATGTCTTATGACTTGAGTGTGGTTGCACTCTCGATTGCGATCGCTATTCTCATCTCACTAGTTGCCCTCTGGCTGGGGTTTAACCTCAGAGCTAATAGTACAGTAACAGGACGCATTTTGAGGATTTGCAGTGCAATTCTCATGGGTGCTGCCATTCCCTCAATGCACTACACAGGGATGATGGCTACCCATTTTTCAGTCGTCGAATTGGTCGATTTTTCAGCAGTTGATAGCGCTGCAACCTATCGGATGGCTGCGATTATTGGCTTATTCACATTACTGCTTCTAGGATGGACGCTGATCACATCTTTTTTCAACCAACAATTGAGTGTTCAACTAGTCAAAACAGCTGATCTTAAAGAAAATGAAGAACGTCTCAAACAAGCCTTACAAAACCAAGAAGCGCTAGCTGCTCTAGCTGAGTCTCGGTCTGAAGAATTAGAGACAGCTATGTTGGCACTTCAGAAAGCTCAATTGCAATTTCTTCAAGCAGAAAAAATGTCATCTTTGGGACAAATAGTAGCCGGAGTTGCTCATGAGATTAACAATCCTGCTAACTTCATTTATGGAAACCTGTTTCATACGCAAATTTATCTGCGACAACTTTTAGAATTAATCAATACCTATCAGCAATATTATCCGAAACCAGAGCTTGTGGTTAAAGCGAAATTAGAGTCTATTGATTTACCATTCTTGCTAGAAGATTTACCTAAACTGCTCAACTCAATGCAAGCCGGAGCAGAACGTATTAAGCATATTGTGGAATCCCTGCGTAGCTTCTCTCGTCTAGACGAGGCACAATTGAAAGCTGTGGACATCCACGAAGGGCTTAATTCGACACTGCTCATTCTTCAGAACCGTATTACTTATGCGCCGAACAATCGCCCAGAAATTATTGTAATTAAAGAATATGGTAATTTACCCTTAGTAAATTGCTATCCAGGACAGTTGAATCAAGTATTTTTCAATATACTAACAAATGCCATTGATGGGTTACAAGAAAAGCTTACTAATATAAAATTGCAGTCCACTTTTACACCTTTAATTCGGATTAAAACAACCGTTCATAAAGTTGGTTGGGTCAACATTCATATTTTCGACAATGGTTCTGGCATTAGTGAAGACGTACAAAATAAAATCTATGATCCCTTTTTCACAACTAAACCAGTTGGACAAGGAACTGGATTAGGATTATCAATTAGCTATCAGATTGTCGTTGAAACACATGGTGGTAGGCTCAACTGCATTTCTGCCAAGGGGCAAGGAACTACTTTTCAAATTGAACTTCCAATTGATACATTGATACGTACTTCCTGTTTTCTGGGAAAGCAATCTCAATTAGATCCAGATGAAGTTATTAAGTAGACACATCTGATTTTTAAGCTATTGTTCATTAACTTTTTCAGTATTACCTGCTTTTACCCAACCTTCTTGTTCGCTACCTTCCAAACGGATCTTTTGCCAGGATTTGTCCTCGCTTTCTGACAAAACAATAATTTTTTGATTAAAAGTAACACCACCAATTTTTTCAGCTTCTTGATTTGGTTGCGATCGCAAACTCAAGCCTTCAGCCCAACTAACACGCCCTCGGTAAGCTCCCGATGGCAATGGTTTTGGTGATGGGGTAGCCTTTGGTGATTCTGTGGAAGTGGAGGTTGGAGACGATTGAGCTTGATTCCCAGGTTTAAGGCTGGGTTTACCTCTTCCAGGCTCAGTTGCTTTTGGAGCTTGGGCTTTCACGGAGGGGCTATCATTAGAAAAAACGGGTTTGGCAGGGGGTATGCCGGTGCGATTGACGAAATATAATGCAATTGCAACACCGCCACCTACTAGCACAGCGATCGCTAAGAAAAACCCAAGTAGAAATTTTGTTACGCTAGACAACATAGTTAAAACCCTGATTATTAAGAGTCAAGTGGCGTTCAAGGGAAGCCAGCCATGTGCGTATTTCCCCCGTTGAGGAGCCACCCCTGTGGGCAGGAGGTTTGCTCCATTCAGGGGAGTGGCGTTGAACTGGCTTTCAAGGGTTACGAGTAGAGAAGCAATGTAACCTATCCATACAAGAATCAATAGTCCATAATAATTGATCATTAACTATTGACTATGATCTTTTGACTAACTCATTATTGTAGCTACTGCTGAATGCGTTCACGTAGTGCGCCGGAGGCGTTCGCTCAAAGGACTGTGTTTAGATGCTAAACGCGCTCTCCCAGCAGCAGCCCATTCTTGGAGTTGCTGAATTTGCTCTACGGCAGTTCGCGCCAAGGGTATGATCTGACTAGCTGCTTCTAAAATGTCATCAGTAGCAAAGTCGCGATTTTGGCTAAATCCAATATGCATCGCTTCAATTAAAGTTTGCTCAATCTCTGCCCCAGAAAAATCGGGCGTTTCGTATGCTAACCTGTCGATGTCATAACTTTTTAAGTTATGGGGGCGCAATCGGGATAAATGAACATCATAAATTGCTTTTCTCTCTTCTTGGGTGGGCAATCCCACAAAGAAAATTTCATCAAATCGCCCCTTACGGAGCATTTCCGGCGGTAAAGCTTGGATGTCGTTGGCGGTGGCGACAACAAAAACGGGTGAGGTTTTTTCGGCTAGCCAGGTGATAAAAGTCCCAAACACACGGCTGGCAGTTCCTGCATCACCTTTGCTACCAAGTCCGGCAAAGGCTTTATCTATTTCATCAATCCACAAAATACAGGGAGCTAGGGCTTCAGCTACTTGGATCATTTGCCGAGTCCGAGATTCTGATTCACCTACCAAACCACCAAATAACCTTCCCACATCCAGACGTAACAAGGGTAAATGCCAGTGATGAGCGATCGCTTTTGCCGTTAACGATTTACCAGTTCCTTGAATACCCACCAACATTAAACCACGGGGGTGCGGTAATCCGTACTGTCGCGCTCGATCAGTAAATGAACCTCCCCGGCGAATCAGCCAGTCTTTCAAGTTATCCAGTCCGCCAATATCAGAAATTTGCTCAGTGGCGGGGTAGAAGTCCAGGATTTGGGTTTGACGGATAGTTTGGCGCTTTTCTTCCAAAACTAAATCCACGTCTTCTGTTTGCAACTCACCGTGGGTAGCGATCGCTTTTGCCAAAACGCGGCGAATCCGTTCCATTGAAAGTCCTTGACAAGAGCGCACCAAGTCATCTAGAACTTTGCTAGAAAGGGAGTTCCTAGTAGCTTGCAGTAAGCGTTCCACCTCAATTTTAATTTCTGGAGCGGCGGGTAAGGGAAACTCGACGACTGTCAGCACTTCGGTTAAATCGTCAGGAATGGCGACGCGCGGCGACAGTAGGACAATGTTTTTTGGTTGCGACTTCAGGAGTCTGGACAGATTGCGGAGTTTACGGGCGATCGCTACATCATCTAAAAAACGATGATAGTCTCGTAGGATCAATACCGCTGGCGCAGAAGCTGGTAATTTTTCGATGAATTCTAAAGCTTGCAACGGGTTACGTCGTCCAAACCCAACATCATTGGGGTTTCCCTGGTAGCCATCGACAAAATCCCAAGTATACACTGGGCGATTACCCTGGTTGCTTGCTTCTTCCCGGATAGCTGCTTCTACCCGCTCCTCTTCATAGGTGGGAATATAAATTAAGGGGTAGCGGGCGCGTAGCAGCAGTTTAAACTCTTCACGGAAGTTCATATGTGGCTGTGGTTATTAGTTCTTCTCTCATTGTTCTGGTTTGTATCGCTTCTAACAACTAAAAAACTAACATCTAACCAGTTCATAGCGGTTGCCAGTGCGATCGCTCTATGTAAAATATTCCTCAATGGTGAGCGATCGCTCTTTTGTGCTGCTCATGATTAGATAATCAGTATAAAAATAATTACTGACTTTTATGTAAGGTATTTCTTAATTCTTCAGCCAGTTCAGACAAGAAATCAGGTTTATTTTCAACTAGCCATTTTGTAATCTTATAAGAGTGTGTAGTCTTTCTAAATTCCAATTTATTGTCACATAATTCTTGAAACTATGTTTCAAGTATCTTTGCACCGTGAATCTTAGATAACCAATTATTATCTGAGACTTATTCTCTTTTTACACCTTCAATCAGATAGGATTTTTCCTGTTTAATTTTGTCAAGATATTCCTGAATCTGAGTAATGCTGATAGGTGTTTCTAGCCATGTAGATTCTTGATAAACATTTTGTATAATTTATTGATTTATTCAATTCTATTATTGGCAATTTAACTTATTTTGCCAAGTAAAACCGAAGAAACCCGGTCTCTTAGAGAAGCCGGGTTTCTATGAAAATGTCATAGATTAGCTTAGTAAACTACTGGATAATTTGTAAAACTTAAAGTGAACAAGTTGATGCGCCGTAATGCGTCTTACTATCCGGGGAGTTGCTTTTTCAAAGCTTCCAGCGAAGCCCAACGGTGATCAACTGGAGTTTCAGGACAATCAGAACTATCAACAGTAATTGCAGGAATACCTGGACAATTGCGATCGCATAACTGGCGCTGGGGTATTGCCAAGCACATTTGCTCATACAGCCATTCGTTGGGATAAAAATAACCATCGGGTGGTAGGGTTTCAAGCAAATCTTCCATAATCACTTCCCTTTCTAAGGGCAAGTCATTTGGCTGATTTGCAGTTTCGTCTAACCAGATGATTTCTTTCGTATCAAGCCCTAAACGTCGATTGTATTGCTGCAAACAGCGGTTGCAGGTACAAGTAATAATTGTTTCTGCCTGACCGGACACTTCCAGGTAATTGCCATGATGCTGCACGCGCACATGACCGCGAACTGGTGTCAACGTTTCCAGACCAGGCAGAAATTCCTGAACCTGAATTTCCTCTGTCCGCTCCGATGCTCTAGTTAGCTGCGGAATATAAATTGCGTCCATAGGATTTGTGAGACATCCTCACGAAAATTAATGGTGATTATCAGCAATAATACTGATATTACATCTTCATTTTAGCTTTTAGGAACAAGATAAATCTTGAAATTATATAGTTATGAGCTTCATTAACTCCTAACTCCTGTACAGACGCGATTAATCGCGTCTCTCCTGACTCCTAACCCCTAACTTCTTCCAACGAAGCTGGACGGACAACCAGATGACGATGCGGCTCTTTACCGCGACTGAAGGTTTCCAAATCTCCAAATTCCTTCAAGAAGGTATGGATTTGACGCCTTTCAGCAGAACTAAGGGATTTAATTTCCACTTCTCTACCAGAAAAGCGCACTTCATCGGCTGCTGCTTCTGCTAATGCGCGAATTTCCGCTTCTCTTTTGACCCGGTAGCCATTCAACTCAATGGTGTAAGAGGCTTGTTCCTCTTGGGGTTGGCTTAAGTTAAGAACCGAATTTGCTAGATACTGAATCGCATCTAGTACAGAACCATCGGCACCAATTAATACCTGGATTTGTTCTGTCGTCAAATTAGTTTGATCAATTGTCAACCAGTAGTTATCTGGTTCTGGGGAATCACCGTCAAGAGATTGGGTAGTTTCTAAATGACCCTGAATCTGTGCAGGTATTCCAGTGAGTTCCAGCAGGGTTTTTAACCACTGCTGACCTCGCTGCATCAGAATGTTGCTCATGATCCGCCTGTCGCCTTTTTCTTAGAACTTTTCGGTTCAAATGGCAATGCCTTTTGTTCGGTGACTGCTGCTTCCTTCTCCTGAGTTTCTACGATTTTTTGCAGTTCTTCTGATAGAGGTTCGCGGGAAAGAAGATAAGTTTGTGCGGTTTGGAAAATATTACCAATCACCATATACATCAGCACCCCAGCTGGTAGGGGAAAGAACAAAAACATCCCAGAAAAGATGACTGGGGTGATTTTGTTAACTGTATCCTGCTGCGGATTGCCACCGCTGGAATTTTGCCCAGAAAGCATTTGGCTAACATAAAGGCTGATTCCAAAGAAGACGATCATGGCGACAATATCCCAGTGGATTGTGCCATCTGGATCACTTGCACCAACCCTGCCTAAAGCATCAATGAATAAAAAGCCTTTTTCTGCTGCTAGTCCAGGAATTGTTCCTTGAATGGTGACCTCTCCGGGCTGCAAGGCTTCTACATTGCCCTGGGTATCAATTTTTATCCGATCTTCACCTTTGGTGACTTTCCAATCAGGAATCAGCTTATTTTCTGGGTGTTCTGCTAAGAGTACCTGAAATGGTTTGCCCTGAATAGTCTGATATTGGATCTTAGTTTGTTCTCCTACCGTTAGTTTGTTACCACTGGGAAGAATTGCAGCTACTTTAACGTGTTCCCCATCTGCAACGTAAATATTTTGAGCAGCAGTGGCAAAAGCTTGCGGTTGAATTTGTTCGATTTGTTCTGCGGGAAAGATTTGCAGGTTAACGCTGTAGTTCGCACTTGCAAAAGGCGAACCCCGTAAAGTGGCAAACAGCGCTAATAAGACCGGCATTTGCACTAGTAATGGAAAACAGCCTGCTAAGGGGTTGCCAAATTCTTTTTGGACATTGACCATTTCCTCCTGCTGCTTTTGCGGTTCATCCTTATAGCGCTCTTTGATTGCTGCCATCCGCTTCTGCATCAGAGGTTGTACAATCCGCATCTTCCGCATGTTGCGAATTGAGCCAGCACTCAGGGGATAGAGCGCGAAGCGGACTATCAATGTCAAAGCAACGATCGCTAATCCGTAGCTAGGCACAATACCATAGAAAAAATCTATGATTGGCAGCATCACGTTGTTCGAGAGAAAGCCGATACCAAAATCCATTATTCTGAATTCAACCTGAGGTACTGTAAACTGACTGAATCTAATTTATCTAAATCATCATTTGTCGGCGACTATCCTTGACTACGGATAGCCGCACATTTAAATGGGGCATGGGGCATTGTGTATTGGTTCTTATCTTTTATTTTTTTCTGCCTCCCCTGCTTCCCCTAATCCATCACTTATTGGCAGTGCTGCTATATTCAGGATTTTTCGCAGCTATTCTTTCATTGATATAGTCATAGACTTCCCGAAATTTGGGAATTGCACGCAATTCGAGACGACTCCCATTTCTTAGGGTTAGCACCATATCTCCCCATAAGCCAATGCCACGGGGGATTGTGACAACTTTGACAATTTCTGAGTAAATTATGTCAGTGCGATCGCGCCCCTGCCAACCTCCCGTCACGGTAATTCGGCGATCGGTGATGCGGAAACGCAGCCACAATGCCCTGACAATTGCCCCAACTGTTAATGGTATGCCAACGACAGTTAACCCTATCAGCAGGTTGATAATCAAATCCCCAATATGGGGGCCACCTTCATAATAAACATCTTCACGAATTCCCATCGAACACCTCAGCTTGTGCCAACAACTGCTCTAATTCTTGCAGAAATTGTGGGCTTACGCACTTAGATTCTGCTGCTGTGGGTTTGACAATGACCACTAGCCGCCATCCTGGTGATAATTTGGGCAGCAAGTTGTGCAAAGCAGCAGTAATTTGCCGTTTGATTCGGTTGCGAACCACTGCCCTTTTGCTGACTTTTGTGCTAATTGAAATGCCAATTCGCGTGCTGGCAAGATGTGCTGAGTCAGTTGCTTGTGTAGTCTGGGTGGCAGTGGCCAAAGAAGGTTTTGTTAAACATAACGGCTTCAAAGCTCTCAATGTTAAATAAGAGCCATGACGCCGAATTCCTTCCCGGAAAACTGCCTGGAAATCCTTGCGAGATTTTAGCCGATTTGCTTTGGGCAAAGCCACAGATGCTCTTTTAGCTGAATATGGCCTAAACGCTCAGACGGTGACGTCCCTTTCTTCTCCTGGCGCTAATCACGTTTCTGCCGTCTGGTGTCCGCATTCTGGCGCGAAAACCAGAGGTTCTTTTTCTCTTACGGCTAGTACCGCCCAGTGTTCTTTTCATACTGTTCTCCTATTAGGTGATTTTTATAAAAAACTCACAATCTCTAATTATATCACTTTATTAGGTAGTTGGGGATTAGGCAATTCAATTTTGGATTGACGATAGCGAGTGAGAAGCTCTTGGACTCGCTCTCCTCTTCGCTATCGAGCGTCTTTTAGATTAGATTTCAATCTAAAATCCAAAATCTAAAATCTAAAATTCTTACTCCCCGCTCCCAAGCTTAATTGATGCTCAAAATCCATGTTCCCATATAGCGCAGTAGTGGCACATCGCCAGGAGAGAGAACTTGACAGTTAAAATAGTAAACTCCGCCGAAGGATGGGTTTTTCACATTAGATAACACTACCTCGACTGCGCTACCTGCTGGCACTGGCTCTTGAGGAAAAATATTAATCAGTTTACCTTCTTTGTCCCACTTCACCTCAGAAAGCGGAACAGCTTTGCCTTTGACTCGGACTTCAATTTTTTTCTGGTCAAAAGTTCCTTTGTAATAATCAGGGTAGGTAATTGCAAATTGACCAACTGCCAATTTCATTCTTTTAGCTGGAATCCTCAATATGTATCGATCCCAACCATTAGCTTGTCCACCAAAATCTAACCTAAAGGGCAGTTGATTTTCGGCTTTGACGCCGCTAAAGAGCGTAAATCCAGGTAAACTTTGCGCCCAAGTCAGGGCTGGGAATCCAGTCACTAAACAGCTAGTCACGGCTAAAGCGGAAAGTAAACGTCGCATAATTGAGCTTCCTCCACCAAAATATAAATATGTTATCTAAATAACCGTGTGTTAGTATTCGTTACTAAAGTTTACTACTCACTTCCTGACAATTGACGTTCAGTAACAACAAAAAGTGCCATCCTCCCTGATGTTTGGATGGCAGATAAATTACTTAGTAATAAATTCAACATATAATTAATTTACTTGATTACCCTTACAGAGTGCTGATTTGATGACTAGGTTGGTCAAATTTTGAACTAAATAGAAACACAGTTGGGATTGGATTGTGTTTCCAAATATGTATAAGTGTATCTAAATTTGATAATTTTGTGATAAAAATTGAGGCGTGCCATCAGCGATCGCCAGTTAACTTGGGCTAAATTGATTAAAATGAGTTTGAATCAAAGTCGTAATTATTAAAATTTGATTTGGAAATTATAAAGCTTTTAAAATTGGGTCAATATTACTCTATAAGAAAGGAATACCAAAATTTCTCAATCCCGTAAATAAGCTGAAGATAAAGATGCAAAATTTGGGAATCAATCTAGGATGTGCAATACGTAACCCTGTTTGCAACTATCTGAAAATATGACATCTGCGAGCGGCAAAGTCAGGCTTTGCCTGGAAAGCTAAGAGTGGGAGAGGAAAGATTCAAGGTTCAATCTACTAGTAAAAGTCATGGCTGATGTTCCTGCCTAAGTACTATAGAGTGCGGGACACGCCTCATCTGAACAATCGCTTACTTAGCACAGATTAGGTATTTATCTTCAGGAGATTTCATGAGAATAGCAGTTGCTAAAGAAATTGAAGTTTGTGAACGTCGTGTGGCATTAATTCCTGACACCGTTGCTCGATTGGTAAAACAAGGTTTGGAAGTCTGGGTAGAAACAGGTGCAGGAGAGCGATCATTTTTCAATGATTCTGACTATGAAGCAGCAGGAGCCACAATAATCAGCGATACTGCCAAACTATGGGGCGAAACAGATATTCTGCTGAAAGTCAGCCCACCACAAGAACGAGAAGATGGACGCTCAGAAATTGACTTGTTAAAGGAAGGGGCTGTATTACTCAGTTTCCTGAATCCTTTGGGAAATCCTGTTGTGGCACAGCAACTGGCAAATCGGAAAGTTACAGCCTTGAGTATGGAAATGATTCCCCGTACCACCAGGGCGCAAAGTATGGATGCTTTATCCTCGCAAGCTTCACTAGCTGGTTACAAGGCAGTATTAATTGCGGCAGCTGCATTACCGAAATATTTTCCGATGTTAACCACAGCCGCAGGTACGATCGCTCCAGCGAAAGTATTTATTATGGGCGCTGGTGTAGCCGGATTGCAAGCGATCGCCACCGCTAGACGTTTGGGGGCAGTGGTAGAAGCCTTTGATATTCGTCCCGCCGTCAAAGAAGAAGTGCAAAGCTTAGGGGCAAAATTCGTTGAAGTCAAATTAGACGAAGAAACCGTCGCCGCAGGTGGTTACGCCAAGGAAATTTCTGAGGCTAGCAAACAACGTACCCAAGAAGTTGTCGCCGAACACGTCAAAAATTCTGATGTGGTAATTACCACCGCCCAAGTTCCTGGGAGACAAGCACCACGGCTAGTTACAGAAGAAATGGTGGCACAAATGAAACCCGGTTCAGTGATTGTAGATTTGGCTGCTGATCAGGGTGGTAACTGCGCCTGCACCGAACCCGGCAAAGATATTGTGTGGAATGGCGTGACAATTATCGGCCCCATCAATCTCCCATCATCGATGCCAATTCATGCCAGCCAATTGTATGCCAAAAACGTAACTTCGTTGATGCAACTGCTAATTAAAGACAAAGCTTTGCAGGTTGATTTTAGCGACGACATCGTTGATGCAGCTTGCGTTACCCACGCTGGTGAAATTCGCAATCAACGCGTGCGGGATGCACTACAAGCTTTGAGTGGCGTTGGAGCAGGTTAGTAGCCAAATATACCATAAGGAGTTTTGATTTCATGACAGAGGCATTACTTGCTGCTTTGTTTGTATTTGTTTTGGCATCTTTTATCGGCTTTGAAGTCATCAACAAAATACCACCGACTTTACACACGCCCTTAATGTCAGGCTCAAACGCGATTTCTGGCATTTCGGTACTTGGGGCAATAGTAGCTTCAGGTGCTAGAGAAACAAGTGTGTCAGTGATTCTCGGTTTGATTGCTGTGGTATTGGCAACTGTTAACGTTATAGGTGGCTTCCTTGTCACAGACAGAATGCTGCAAATGTTCAAGAAGAAGGAGATTAAGGCGTGAGCGACTTTTTACCAACTGGCATTCAGCTGACGTACTTAGTCGCTGCATCGTTATTCATTCTAGGCTTGAAAAAGCTGGGATCACCTGCTACAGCGAGAAACGGTAATCTCGTTGCGTCTGTGGGGATGCTGCTGGCGATCGCAGCGACAATGCTGGATCAGCATGTGTTGAACTACGAGATGATATTGTTGGGCTTGGCGATTGGATCGGGAATTGGTGCGATCGTTGCCTACAAAGTCCAAATGACCGAAATGCCCCAAATGGTGGGTTTACTCAACGGCTTGGGCGGTGCAGCTTCTGCACTAGTAGCCGTTGCCGAATTCTGGCGGTTGTTAGATAGTTCTCAGCCGATACCCCTAGATGTTAACATTTCCATACTTTTGGATGTGTTAATCGGTGGTATTACCTTCACAGGTAGTTTTCTAGCCTTTGCCAAATTGCAAGGTTTAATCAGCGGTTCCCCGATTACATTTCCTTTCCAGCAACCATTTAATCTCTTGCTTCTGGCTGCTTATGTAGTGGGCAGTGTCTATTTAATCATTACACCAGATAGTTTACCCATATTCTTGGGAGTGGTTGGCGTTTCCTTGGTGCTGGGCGTGATGTTCGTCATCCCCATTGGTGGCGGCGATATGCCAGTGGTAATCTCGCTGTTGAACTCGTTGTCAGGTGTGGCGGCGGCGGCAGCGGGGTTCGTGGTGATGAACAATATGTTAATCATCGCTGGTGCTTTGGTAGGAGCATCTGGTTTAATCCTCACCGAGATTATGTGTAAAGCGATGAACCGCTCCTTATTTAGTGTGCTGTTCAGCGCTTTTGGGACAGGATCTACTTCTGGTGGTGCTGCTGCTAGTGGTGGTGCAACTGATCAAAGCGTCCGTAGTATCGATCCCGAAGAAGGGGCGATGATGTTAGGTTATGCCCGTTCTGTGGTAATTGTGCCTGGTTATGGTATGGCAGTTGCCCAAGCGCAACATAGCGTCCGGGAATTGTCAGATCAGCTAGAGCGGATGGGCGTTGATGTCAAGTACGCCATTCACCCCGTTGCTGGCAGAATGCCGGGACACATGAATGTGTTGCTGGCAGAGGCAAATGTGCCTTATACGCAGTTGTACGACATGGATGATATTAATCCCCAGTTTGAACAAGCAGATGTGGCTTTAATAATTGGGGCAAATGATGTGGTAAATCCGGCGGCGCGGAGTGATAAAAATAGCCCGATTTATGGTATGCCGATTTTGGAAGTAGATCGGGCGAAGCAGACGATTGTGATTAAGCGCGGGATGAGTACAGGTTTTGCCGGTGTAGAAAATGAGTTGTTCTACAAGGATAAAACGACGATGCTTTTTGGTAGCGCTAAGGATATGGTGGCGAAGTTGGTTTCAGAAGTGAAGCAACTTTAACGAACCGCAAAGGGCGCAAAGTAAAGAAAGAATGTAGAGAGTTGACTTGCTTTGGGAGTGTAATGCTTCTGAGGCAAGTTTTTTTAAGATTATCTCACGCAAAGGTGCAAAGAAGAGAAAGAATTTAAGAGAGTTGACTTATTTTGGAATTTAAAAATTTTAAGTAAGCTTTTTAATTAAACTTTTTAATTAAACTTTCAATTTTAATCATCTTTGTTAAGACAGTTTAAAAATTGCTTCCATCTAGACTCAAGTGCTGACTGGCTTGGTTTATATTTAGAGCATCTAAGTTTTCTACCCTCCAATTTTTGATAATCAGTTTCCATAACTTTTGGATGAAACTTTACTTCTAGAGATTCTGGGTTAATCCCCAACAAGTTAAGATCAAATAAAGTATGAAAATCTGCACGTAACAAAAGTCCATTATCTGGATGATTATCATCAATACCACGATAGGGTGAGATATGAGCAGCTTCTAAAACATCAAGTAGTTCAAGCCCACTAATCATACATTGGTCGCCATAGCGTTGACGCAACAAGTTTCTAAATGTGGACTGTCCACGACGTTCTTTGATTTGACGAAATACAGTTTTGCGGCTATCTTTTTCTATAAGAACATACTCATTTCTATTTTCATTATCATCAGCATCATCAGCTTTTATATACTTAAAATTATTTTTATTAATCAGTTTAGTAACTGTATGTGAATTTTTAAATAACATTGGTTCTATTTGCTGTAAATTAATTAACTGCATTGAAAGCTGTCCGTTATATTTTGGGCAAGCTTGTCTTAACTCCTTAATTTTAATAGTTCCCTCTGCTTTGACAAATGTATTGCCAAAATCAGCAATGAATTTTTCGCAAGGCTTATACTCAATAATAGGTGTATCGAATTCCTGATGACAAAGGGTGCAACGGAAAACAGGCTTCTTTTTTAATCGTTCTTTGATTTTTGTAGTATTGCATGAAGCACAACGCGATAAAAGTTTTGGTTCTTGATAGCTGCTAATTACTTCTATCCTGGCAACACCAATAAGTTGATCTTTATCCTGCAATAAAACTAAATCACCTTCAGCTAATTGACGACAATTCGGTACAAAGCTGTCATAGTAATATACCTTAGAAATTTCGTCAGCATAACCAACATTACCAGCATGTTGTCGGTTCTCACCATAATTTAGTAGTAACCATGCTCTAGGTGTTATATGCTCAGAAATTAATTTCACCACTAGAAAACTGTTTATTATTAGTAGTCATTATTATTAGAGTTCCCAAAATAACACTAAATTTAACATTAGCTGCATACTAATCGGATACTAAAATATTACCTACTAAATTGTTGCAAAATCTCCCAGAATGCGATCGCTATTTTCTTCCTCTGTGTTCTCTGTGCCTCTGTGGTTCGTTAAAAAGAGCGATCGCCTGCAAAATCCCCAGCGTGCGATCGCTCTCTTCTGACTCTGTGTCCTTTGCGCCTCTGTGGTTCGTTAAAAAAAGCGTAGGCGAAGCCCGCCGAAGGCATCGCCTGAAAAATTTCCACCGTGCGATCGCTCTGCAATATAATTAAGACTACGGTGTAACACTGCGCGGATCAACAACTACAATCGCAGAAAAACGTTTAAAGTCATCAATATTAAATGTAAGTAGATGTGTAATCTGGTGTGTTATCATCGCCGCAACCAAACGTGCATCATGCACCTGTTTTCCCATGACTTGGTATTTAACAATTAGAGATTCCCACTCACCAAAAATAGCAGGTGTATCAAGGTGTAGTATAAATATTTTTTTGAGTTTATCAGTTTCTTCTACTGCTTGAGCCGTGGATAAACCTAAACCATTACTATTAATTGGTCTTGTCGCAACAGCCCAAAACTCAATGAGATTCTGTGGAATTATATATAATAATTCCCCTTGTCTCTTGAGTATTAATATCGCTCTTTGAGTATCAAAGTGCATTAGGCTATTCTTCTGCACCAA
Source organism: Nostoc sp. (assembly GCF_036917395.1). Taxonomy (GTDB): domain Bacteria; phylum Cyanobacteriota; class Cyanobacteriia; order Cyanobacteriales; family Nostocaceae; genus Nostoc. Next base: position 24,964 of record NZ_JBALDI010000041.1, on the reverse strand, counting down.
ACGCAGCAAAATATTAGTATCCACCAAATAGCTCATAACATTTCATCTTCTCTGGTGTAAATACTCTCTCGACTAATCGCTTCATCTGAAAGTGCTGGCGCTAAAGAAAAAGCAGGACTATTTATTAAATCTGTTAATATAGCTTCCCATTCTTCCTGAGTTGATACTTGATAAAAAAAACTTTCTTCATGGCTGGTTAAACTGTTTTCAATCAGAGATGCAAGATAAGCTTCTACCGATAAACCTTGTGCAGCAGCTTCAGCAATGAGACGAGCCTCTATTTCTGGTTTCAATTGTAGCTGTATAGTCATTATGTTGTCTCCTAATTCCCTGAGTTGTAAAAGTTTTCATCTGGATAATCGCAAAAGTCTTCTCCCTCTAACTCGGAGAATATATTTAATTCACTACCAGGTGCATAATCTGCAATAGCTGTGATTGCGGCTAATGTTAATTGGCATTTTTGCTCGTCTCTGGTAACGTGAATGTTTTTCTTGAAGAACCAATTGCAGGGCTAATTCAGCTATCTTTAGGCGATCGCTTATGCTTAGGTTTGGGAGTGCTTGGAGAATTTCTTTAGTTTCCATATTAATTCAGAGAGCAACTTATATTACTAATGGTAGTGAAATTATGATAAGCGATCGCCTGCAAAACTCCATCGTGCGTAGGCGAAGCCCGCCAAAGGCATCGCTCTTTTCTTCCTCTGTGTTCTCTGTGCCTCTGTGGTTCGTTAAAAAAAACGATCGCACCTTCAAATTTCCATTAAGTGATTCTGAGTTGACAATCAACAAATTAGAAGATATTATAGTAATTAGGCACAGCCTAGGGGTAGTCGTATGACTGCCGCATCACAAACCGCTAACAAGGCGGTTTTGTTGTTTTTAGGGGTTGTCAAAGCAATAGTACTTAATTCCTAATGTATTAATCTGATTCTGTGTCAAGCGACAATCCACAAGTAGATTAGCATTCTTGAGGGACAAAAATGCTTGGTTATCGGGATTGTCTTTGCTATGAACGATGGGATACAAACATAAATCAGCAATCTGCATAATTGCGTTTGCCTTCATCTTACTGTCTATTCCACGTAATGTGTTTGATAAATCTTTAGCAGATAAAGGTGAATATTTATCCGATCTATTAGCATCAAAAGGATGTCCTTTTGCTCTTAAATCATGAAAGTATTGCTTAAGTAAAGTATCCTCGTTTCTTCCTGCGGCTTCAAAATAAACCATTAGACTACCATTATTCATCCCAGCATACTTGGCACTACGTTCAACTACAATAGAGAATGCACTTCTCATCATCTCCCAGGTTTCCTCACCATACGTTTCAAGATAACGATTGAGATATCCTTGACGAGACACTATGCAGGCATGAACAATTATTGGACAACTAATAATAGTAAGTGTCAAGTCTTCCAAAAATCTATCTTGCTCTGGTTTTTGAAGCTTACCTAACCAAGCAAAGCCTTTTTTGCGAGATCGTATTTCATTACCGTGCAAGGGTTGTTCTTGAGGAATAAACCAGCGACTTTTAAACTCTGATACTAATTGTTTAATTATTTGCTCATCGTTTCTTTTGATTAAAACGCCACCCATAGCAAAGAAGGGATATTGGTCTTTAGGATCAGGCTTTGGACTTCCAGAATCATCAATGTATATAGCAAATTCACCTTCATCTATTTTATCCATTGGCAGAATATCTTATTTAAATAAATTAAATTTTCTCTTCGCATTACATATTGATGTTACTAAATTATAAAAAAGCGATCGCCTCTTCTCTTCTGACTCTGTGTTCTCCGCGCCTAGAAAGGTTCGTTAAAAAAGCAATTGCCTCTTTTTCCTTTGTGTCTTAGTGTCTTTATAATTCGTTAATAAACAATCTGGTAACTGAGATAAAACAGTTGTAAGACGCGAAAACGTATTGATGTTATACAAAACACCCCACTCCACATTAGCTTCAGCCAAAGTGAAATGAGGTGCTTTTATTATCGGTAATTAAACAGACTTTAAAATTAATCCAATGACTTGCCAGCTTTACTTAAAAGCTTACCCAATCTTTGAATTGGCCCCTTAAAACCCCTTGGGGCTTCAGTTGCAGCTTGTTGAGTTTGTTCACCCAGTTTCGTCAGCACCTCGGCAAAGTCAGCACCTTTGGCGGTTTTGCGCTTCAAGAGTTGCTTAAGTTCTTTAAGTCCATTAGCAACTTCTTGGAGATTCTCGTTTTCAGACTTATGCAATAAGGTGTACCACGTATCAATCGCACCTTGCGCCGCCTCCGATTCAATTTTAGTCAAGTCTCCTTCAAGCGTTTCTATTACTGATTCTATGTGTTCAATCTGTTCGCGGTCTTCCGCCTTACCTAGTGAAACACCTATATTGCGAAGTTGCTTACCCAACTTCTGTAACGGAGTTTTTAGTTCCTTATCAGTATCAGAAGCAACATCACCTGTTTGCTCACCAATTTCAGTTAGCACTTCACCAATTTCATGACCTGTGGCCTTACCACTTTTCACTAGTTGCTTGAGTTGCTTGAGGTTATCGGCAATTTCTTTGATTTCTGGCTCTTTAGCTTTGTGTAAATAAGTATACCACTCATCGATTAAGCCAATAGCAGTTTCGCTATCAAGAGCGGTCAAGTCTCCTTCTAGTGCAGAAACAAGTGAATCTAAATCCAAGTTATCAGCTTTATCAGCTTTTTTAGCTGCTGTGCTTTCTTTCTTGGCAGCAGTCTCCCCTTGTTTACTATTGGATTTTTGTTGAGAACTCATGGTGTAATTTCCGTAACAAAATTAAATAAGTGTACAGGTATCACTTTATAAAGACTCTACGGAATTGCCCTCATTCTTAAGTAAGACTTACGCACTATATAAATCTATAATTATGTATATTAATAGGAATCAAACCTTTCAGACCTTTAGTGAAAGCCCGACAACAAGTAGTATTCACTTTTTCTGTAAGCTTTCCTATAGAGTAGCTGTTCTCGAAGCTGGGGCTGATTGTAGCATAGGTGTAAAAGTGCTAATAAATATTTCTACCTTTAAGCGAAATATAAAAAAATTATCGTCGTCTGACAGTGCTGTGTTGGGCTTGGAGTTCTTCTAGCTAACTCACCGTTTCATCGGAAGTTCTATCCATAACTCACAGCCGTTACCAGCTTCAGAAACACACTTGATATTACCTCCGTGTTTTTCTACAATAATTTGGTAGCTAATAGATAACCCTAAACCAGTACCTTGTCCAGGTTGTTTGGTGGTAAAGAAAGGTTCAAAAATGCGCGATCGCATAATCTCTGGAATCCCACAACCATTGTCGGCAATCCAAATAAGAATAGTATTCCCTTCTATCACTTCTGTACGAATCCAAATTTTAGGATTGTCAATTATTTTTTCAGCTTTGTCTAAGTTTTCCAGTGCATCGATCGCATTGTTGAGAATATTCATAAACACCTGATTAATCTGGGCTGCATAGCAGACTACTGGGGGCAATTCACCATATTGTTTAACTACTTCAATAGCAAAAGAATTAGTCTGTGATTGCAGTCGATGTTGCAGAATTAGCAAGGTACTGTCAATGCCTTCATGAAGGTCAACGGACTTCATTCCTACTTCGTCAAGTCGAGAAAAACTTCGTAAAGACAAGACTAATTGAGAGATCCGATCTGCTCCCATCTTCATTGAAGTAAGAATTTTGGGCAAGTCATCACTAATGAAATCTAAATCCAATGCTGCTGCTTGGTTTTGAATTTCTCCTGTTGTCTTAGGATACTGTTTCTGATAAAGGCGCAGTAATTTAAATAAATTTTCTGCATGTTCAGTAACATAAGTGATATTGCCGTAAATGAAACTAATCGGGTTGTTAATTTCATGTGATACACCAGCAACTAACTGCCCTAAGCCTGCCATTTTTTCACTTTGAATTAACTGGCTCTGAGTGTGCTGTAATTCTTTAATAGTCTGGGTGAGTTCTTCTTTTTGACGTTGAGTCTGTTCGAGTAATTCCGCTTGCTGAAGTCCTACCCCTAACTGAGTACCAATCTGCATCAGCAAATCTACCTCATCTTCTTGCCAATCACGGGGTTTGATATTTTGATAAGCTGCTAGTAATCCCCAAAGTTTCTCACCCTGAAAAATTGGCACAATCATATATGCCCTAGCCTCCATTAGCTCGATCAGGGCAATATAAGGAATAGAATCATCGCTGCTGTAAATATCCTTAATAACAAGAGTTTTACTATTAGGAAAATCTCCGCTTTGGGTTTCTTGCAGGTAATTACTTGAGGCAGCTACGCCCGTCGTAGACATCGCAGGTACAATTTCCCTTACTGGTGTCCAACCTGGGGCTAAAGACTCAGCAACAAATTCGCCACTCCAATCAGCGCGGAATTGATAGATTGTCACTCGATCAACTTCCAATAACCGCCGGACTTCTTCTGTACTGGTGGCAAAGATGGTATCAATATCAAGAGACTGGCGAATTTTCTCCACGGTTGCGGCTAAAGCCTTCTCTCTTTCGGCTGCTTTCCGTTCTCGTGCAGCAGCTTGAGCCAGTTTTTGGGTCTGCACCTGCATCTGTTTCAAGGACTCAGCTTGCTGTAATGCTACCCCTAATTGGACACCAACTTGTGCTAGCAAGTTGATTTCCTCATCTTGCCAATAACGGGGCTGGGAGTTTTGATAAGCTACTAGCAATCCCCACAGCTTTTCACCCTGAGAAATTGGGACAAAAACTTCATTACGTGCATACTTACCCGCTTGCTTTCCTTGCACAAGAACGCCTTGTGTCAGAGGCTGCGGCTTAACCATTGGTGTGCAGCCATCAACAATCGAATCAGCCACAAATTCGCCACTCCAATCAGGGTAGAAGCGATAAATTGCGACTCGTTCCACTTCTAATAGGCGACGGACTTCTTGAGTAGTGGTTTTAAAAATGGCTTCAATTTCAAGTGACTGACGAATTTTTTCTACGGTGTTCGCCAACGCCCTTTGCCTTTGGGCAGCTTTGCTGATCTCTGCTGCTTGGATCTGCATTTGTTGGATAAATTCCGCTTGCTGCAAAGCCACACCTAGTTGGGTGCCCACTTGGGTAAGCAAGTAAACCTCATCTTTTTGCCAATCACGGGTTTGGGCGTTCTGGTATACTGCTAGCAAACCCCAGAGCTTCTGACCGTGGTAAATGGCAATAATCACATAAGCTCTTGCTTGATATATTTCTAAGATTTTAATGTAGCAATCGCTAAAGCCTGCACTGTAAATATCATTACAAATCCGGTAAACTTCACAACTGCTGAAGCTACCACCTTCGGTATCTTGTAAGTAGGTATCAGCGACTGGGGGTTTAGCTAAATCTTTAGTGCTACATTCGCTAATGTTTTCTCTCAATTCCGGCCGCTGCAATTGCTCATGCATCAGGGAGATCCAACCCTCTGCCACTGATTCAAACACAAATTCACCACTCCAATCGGGATTGAAGCGATAAATACCTACGCGGTCAGCATTTAGCAACCGCCTAAGTTCTGCGGTGGTTGTGTGGAAAATGCTTTCCAAATCTAGGAATTGACGAATTTTCTCAATGGTTATGGCTATGGTTTTTTGCCATTCGGCTGCTTTTTCTCTAGCTTTTGCTTGTGCTAGTTGTGCCGATTGTAGTTTTACTTGTTCTAGGTAATCTGCTTGCTGCAAAGCAACTCCTAGATGTTCAGCAATAAGTTGCACAAACTCAATTTCTGATACTTCCCATTCGCGAGGACTACTACACTGATGAATACACAGCAATCCCCATAAATCTTTACCTTTGCTCAAGGGGGCGGCTATATTGGCACGTACTTGGAATCTTTCTAGCATCTGGACGTGACAATCACTGATACTAGCTTGATATATATCAGCCATTGCTTTAATCCGACCTTGCTGATATAGTCCAGCAAACTCCGCAGCAAAGCAGTGGTCGCGCAGTTTGGCTGCTAGTGCCGAACCCCATTCTCCTCCCACATCTTCATAGATAAATTCCCCTTCCCATGCCAAATCAGGATAAAAACGAAATACACTAACCCGGTCAGTTTTCAGAAGTTGGCGGACTTCAGTGACTGTAATTTTGAAGATCACGTCTATATCTAGAGACTCGCGAATGCGGGCAATAACTCCAGACAAGGCTTTTTGTTGCTCATTCTGACGCAAGGAGAATGTCACATTTGAATGAGATTCTTGCTGTTCTGAATTTGGTTCTATGGGTTGAGTAGTAGAGGAGTTTTCCATTCCCAGTAGGACTTTAAATATTGAAAGTCTTCTATCTCATGATTCCCCTAGCGATCGCAAACGTAACAGTTATTTCCTTTGAATGCCAGATAAAACAGTGTAGGGACACGATATTATCGTGTCCCTACAAAAACATTTTTTAACCACGAGAAAATTATCGCCGCTTGGGAGTGGCGCTGCGGCTAGTGCGTTTTTCTTCATCTCGGCGACGGCGATCGCGCCAATCTGCCAGGGTCAAATAACCAATACCACCAGTGACTACTACCAGCAGTACTACAGCAAATAAAGCCAAAATACTCAAGAATGGACTTTCCACCATGCCTCTACAGTCCGTTACGTCCCCAGACTACCATTGCAATTGACCAAGTGAACACAACTAACAGTGATACCCAACCTAGTGTCAAAATCTCCATAATCCCAGTTTTCAAATAATTACAAAAGGTTTCTAATATTTATCATACAGGGATTGGGCAGGCTGAGATTTTTTTATCAATGACATTGTAAGTTTTGCAGGCGATGTCTACGACGGGCGTAGCTGCCTCAAACCAGACACCATCTTTTCTTGATACCCTACTACTTTACGTAATAATAAAAACTAATATAAAAAAGTAGCGATCGCGCTTTTCCACTTGATGGTTTGGGAATACTAGGGTTATGGGTCTATATTTCAAATCCAGCAACCCCTAGTATTATGCCGACATTTTTTAACTATCCTTTCCACTCTAACGGTTTTATTCCCCACGGACATTGCTATCTCTGGCAAACTGGATTAGTTTGGCTCCACATTATTTCTGATGCCACGATCGCTCTTGCCTATTATTCTATTCCCTTCCTACTGATTTACTTTATTTCCAAGCGCAAAGACGTTCCTTTTAATGGAGTCTTTTTGTTATTTGGTGCTTTTATCATTGCCTGCGGTACTGGACACTTGATAGACATTTGGACGCTTTGGCATCCAGACTATTGGATTGCAGGTAGTTTAAAAGCTTTAACTGCCATTATTTCGATATATACGGCATTTGCGCTATTTTATCTCATACCTCAAGCTCTGACACTACCCAGCCCAGCCCAGTTAGAAGCTATCAATCGAGTACTTTCAACTGAAATTGTAGAGCGCAAGCGCATCGAGAAACAACTACGCTTTGCAGAAGAAGTCGCTCAAAACTCCAGTCAAGCCAAGAGTGAATTTCTTGCCAATATGAGTCATGAACTACGCACACCCCTCAACGGCATCCTGGGCTTTACACAAATCCTCCAACGCACAGAATCTTTGACCGACAAAGGACGCAAAGGAGTTGGCGTTATTTATCAATGTGGTTCCCATTTACTAACTCTAATTAATGATGTCCTAGATCTCTCCAAAATAGAAGCCCGGAAATTGGAATTGCATCCTGTTGATTTTTACTTGCCTGCCTTCATAGATAGTGTGACTGAAATTTGCCGCATCAAGGCAGAACAAAAGGTGATCGCATTTCACATCGAACTCGATCCTGATTTGCCAACGGGCATTCATGCTGATGAAAAACGCTTGCGGCAAGTATTGATTAACTTGCTTGGTAATGCCATTAAATTTACTCATCAAGGCAGTGTCACCTTCAAAGTTCAGGTCGTTGGCCAAGAATCAAATGCCAATGGACAGACTAACTACAAAATTCGCTTTCAAATAATAGATACCGGCACGGGTATAACCCCCGAACAAGCCGAGAAAATCTTCCAGCCCTTTGAGCAAGTGGGAAATCAAAAACAACAATCTGAAGGTACAGGCTTGGGATTAGCAATCAGCCAAAAAATTGTTTTGTTGCTCGGTGGTCAAATACAGGTAGAAAGTGAATTTGGTAAAGGTAGCACTTTCTGGTTTGAGGCAAAATTACCAGAATCTAAAGACTGGGCAAAGGTTTCTAGAGTAGTTGAGCAGGGAACCATTGTTGATTATCAAGGACAAAGGCGCACTATTTTGATTGCGGATGACAGATGGGAAAACCGATCAGTAATTGTAAATTTACTAGAGCCAGTTGGGTTTACTGTTGTAGAAGCTAGTCAGGGTGAAGAAGCATGGGAACAGGCTCTAGCCCACAAACCAGACTTGATTATCACTGACCTAGTGATGCCTATATTGGATGGATTTGAGTTGATAAATCGTTTGCGTGAGTCTGGGCAATTTAAAGAGATTGCGATCATCGCTTCGTCAGCAAGTGTGTTTGCAATCGACCAGCATAAGAGTATTGATGTCGGTGCAGATGTATTTCTACCAAAGCCTGTAGAAGCGGAAACACTTCTAGAAATGCTACGACAATTTTTGCAACTAGAATGGATTTTTGACGGTAAGGTAGACGCAATTAAAAAAACCTATACAGGTGGTTTGGATCAACCCAATGAGATAGTTTATCCTACCAAAGAGGTTTTAGAACAGTTACTCGAACTAGTACAAGACGGGGATATTCAAAGTATTTTAGAAATAACTCAGCAACTTTCTGTAGCTGATGAGCAGTTAAGCATTTTTGCCGAGCAAATCATCCAGCTTGCTAGTAATTTCCAACTAAAACGTTTGGAAACTTTTATTCAACAATATCTCAATTAATTGGAGTTCAATTTTAATTTTAAATTCATCATGAAAAAAAACCAAAATAACGGATTTATTTTGATTGTGGATGATAATCCGACAAATTTATCTGTCCTGTGTGAAGCGCTCAATAGTGAGGGTTTTCGTTTCCGTGTTGCAGTCGATGGAGAAAGTGCGATCGCCCAAGCTGAACGCAATCAACCAGAGTTGATTTTGCTGGATGTACAAATGCCGGGTATTGACGGATTTGAAACTTGTTGTCGCCTCAAAGCCAATCCTGTTACCCAAAATATCCCAATTATTTTCACCACTGCCTTAGCGGATACGGAGAGTAAAACGAAGGGATTTTCCCTTGGTGCAGTAGACTATATCCCTAAGCCGTTTGCACAAGAGGAAGTCATTTCTAGAGTGCGTGTGCATTTACAACTTAGACAATTGACTGAATCTTTGGAACAACAAGTCAGCGATCGCACCAAAGCTTTACAAAAAGCCCAAGTCAAGCTGGTGCAGCAAGAGAAGCTATCAACACTTGGAGAGTTAATCGCTGGTATTGGACATGAAATCAACAACCCCATCAACTTTATTTCCAGCAATATATCCCCCTTGCAAGGACACATTGCAGCAGTAACTGAGTTGCTCCTACTGTATGAACAAGAGTATCCAAACCCAACAGCCAAAATTACCACTTCTATTGAGGACTTGGATCTAAACTTCGTTCTCGAAGACATGGCAAAAATATTGAACTCACTCCAGCTAGGAAGTGAACGAATTCGGAACATTTCTAATTCACTTCGCAACTTCTGTCGCTCGGATAGAGATACCAAAATATCTGCTGATTTGCACCAAGGACTAGATAGTACGCTAATGATTTTGCAACACCGCTTCAAGGCTAATGGCGCTCGTCCCCGCATTGAAGTTATTAAAAATTATGGAGTATTACCACAGGTAAAGTGCTATATTGGGCTGATGAATCAAGTATTTATGAACATTCTGGCAAATGCAGTTGATGCTGTTGATGAAGCCATAACACAAGGCAAAATGAGCAATTTAATTCCTCAGATTCAAATTGCAACAGAAATAGATTCTGAAGAATTGGTTGTAATTCGGATTACTGACAATGGGATTGGTATTCCTGAACGACTTAAAAAACGCTTGTTTGAACCGTTGTTTACTACAAAACCCGTTGGTAAAGGTACCGGACTTGGCTTGGCGATCGCCTATGAAATAGTTGTAGAGAAACACGAAGGTGTATTAGATGTGAATTCTCAACCAGGTATGGGAACCGAGTTTATCATCAAAATTCCCACATGAGAGCAGCATTTAATTAATTACAAAACTGCTTTAGCATTTATTATACGAACACTGGGAAAGAATTTTCCCAATAGCCAATCCCTAATTTCTATATAGAGTGAACGCAATTTTAGATCCTCAATTAATCGCAGAACGCATAGAATCCCTCAAAGCTGGAATAATTGGGGGATTATCTGTGTGTTTCGCTTTTGCAATCGCTAGTCTGTTGAATACTTTAGTACTGGCAAAGTATTTTCAGACACTCGCATGTCTGCAAAGTGATCTTAACTGGCACTTGTGGGTGAGTGGTACAGTTGCAACTTTTACTGGTTTCCTATTTGGTGTCACCTACCGCTATATCATTCGCTCTGATAAAAATCCCCAACTCAAAGCCGGTGGTGTGCTGGCCTTTGGCTTGGTGCGGGGATTAACTCAGATAGAACTTGGGTGGAATTCTGATAGCACAATTTGGCCTTTTTTGGTGTTGGCTTTTGAAAGTGTATTATGGTTTGGAATAGCTGCAATCACTCTTAATATCGCTATTCAACTCCGTTGGGTTAAACCTTTTTCATCAATCTAAATTCCTTTTCCCTAAGTTATTGTTTAGTGAAGTAGAAAAAATGACTATAAAATTTGTCTTTTCAGCATAGTAGGAGCGCACAAATGTGCGTCCCTACAGGAGATTGTGGTTCAAATAGATGAAAAAAGCTATAAGCATTGAATTTTTGTAGTATATATACTACAATTAAGTTGCAAATACTAATTGTGTAAGGTTTCAAAAAATACGTATAAATAATTATTGATACTAATTGCCAATCTTTATTACTTAATATGAAAACGAAAAGATCCCACTATTATCTGATAGTCGATTTGGAGGCTACGTGCTGTGACAATAGGACTATTCCTCGTCACGAAATGGAAATCATCGAAATTGGTGCGGTGATGCTTAATCGAGCAACGTGGGAAATTGATTCCGAGTTTCAGCAATTCATTCAACCCGTGAGACATCCACAACTGACAGGTTTTTGCACCGAATTGACTAGTATTCGACAGCAAGATGTTGACGAAGCACCAAAATTTATAGAGGCAATTTCTCGCTTCAAAGAATGGATTTATTCATTTACCAATCATATTTTTTGTTCTTGGGGTAATTACGACAAAAAACAATTTATTCAAGATTGCGCGTTTCATAATTTCCCTTATCCTTTTATTTCAGAACACATAAATATCAAAGAGGAATTTTCAGAATATCTTGGCGTGTCTAAAAAATTCGGCATGGCACAAGCTCTCAATGAGTTGGGAATAGAATTGAAAGGCACACACCATCGTGGCATTGATGATGCCCACAACATTGCAGCAATCTACAGACAGATTAAAACTAAAAAACTAAGCTGAATAATGGAAAATTTACCCGAAATTGTTTGTAGAGAAGCGAAATTGCACTTAAAGACGCTTTAGCAAAGCGTCTCTACATCTTTTCGGGAGATGTCTAATATTTTTTAATTGAGAGATATTCTTAAAAGTTTCCAGACATAAAAGCTATGTCACTTTTAATTTATATTTATTACAAAAGTTTTAAATGCAATTATTTTTTGCATCTAGTAGAGGTTTTTCGCTGAAGATGGGGCTTTTGGAGTGCGTTAAGTAGCCCCATGCATTGGCAGTGATTAATTTTATTCTTTTGAGTATTTTCGTTCTAATTACTTGACAACTAAGGTAAAATATATATTTGGCTTGATTGGGCTGTAAAACAACAGTACATGATCGGATTACAAGCCAAATAATATTGATTTTGAGGCTACAAGTTATGATCAGGTTTTGGCGAGAAACCATAGTTTTTTTCTTCACAACAGTTGTGCTGACAATTTTGGTAATTTCTTATAAACCAGTACTAATAGCTGAGGCACAATCTTCTACACCAACACCAACGGTTGCTAGGTCATTTTCCTCTGTAGCTTATCCCAATAGGGCACTAAGTGCTTTCCCCGCACAGCTACCACCATTGCCTTATGCTTATGGGGCACTAGGAAAAGCTATTGATGCTGAAACAATGAAATTGCATCATGACGCGCACCATGCTAGCTACGTTAAGAACTTAAATGATGCATTGAAGCAGTATCCAAATTTGCAAAAAAGAAGTGTTGAAGCTTTACTACTAGATTTGAACAGTGTACCTGAAGATATTCGGAGAAAGGTACGTAATAACGGTGGTGGTCACCTCAACCACACGATTTTTTGGCAACTTATGAGTCCCGAAGGTGGTGGACAACCATCGGGAGCGATCGCTCAAGAAATTAATAAAACTTTTGGCAGTTTTGATGCTTTTAAAAAACAGTTTAACGCAGCGGGTACCGCTCGCTTTGGTAGTGGTTGGGTTTGGCTAGTACGCAATCCTCAAAATCAACTCCAGATCGTGACCACAGCAAATCAGGATAACCCGATTACAGACGGTTTATATCCGATTATGGGTAATGATCTATGGGAACACGCTTATTACCTGAAATATCGCAACCGTCGGGCTGAGTATTTGACTAATTGGTGGAATGTGGTGAATTGGCCGCAGATTAACAGGCGATACCTTCTCTACGAGACGCTACACGAACGGTAAGCTTTGCTAACGCAACTTTTATCACAACAGCCTCGTTAGCAATACTATCAAGAACATCAAACCGCTCATAGAAATCTGTACAAAGCTACCTGTAGAGGTAGCTTTGTTTGAGGTGGGGTCTAAATCCCCTTATGTAACATGATTACGAATTACGGATTTTTAAAGATCGGTGTTTGTAACGGACTATGCATAGTAGAACAATTAGCAATACAAGCGCTTTGATCATTGATGGCTCTACTACCTTCTTCACTTCCGTAGGGGTTTTAGGAGTAACATTACATGGAATCTCAATGATCTGTGTGTGATCAGAACCATTACCACTGGGAGTCAGATCGCATTCGCCTTTGCTCGTTAGAGACAAAGGTGTAGGTGTATTTCCTGAAGAAACAGATGCTTGAGCTGAAGAACTATCCCCATTTAGTAGAAGCAGAATTAAAGCAAGACCCCCAATTCCGATTATTGGCCAGAGTGGAAAGGAATCAGAACTGTCTTGTACCAAAACATCTCCTATAGCGTCAGGGAAAGTATCGAGTCCCATAGCTTCTCCCTCCAACGCTAGTGGATTGTCACTCAGTAAAATATCTCCTGGGACATCTTCTCCTAAGAGCTGATTCAATTCCTGTGGAATCGCGTTATTGGGGCGTCCGAGTTCCCCACCATCTTCGGAGTATGGAAAGGATAGTACTTCAAAAATCTTCTGTTGGAGTTGGTTTGAATTTCCAGAACTCAATGCATCCAAGCCTGTTGAGATTTTATTTAAATAGAAATTCGTCATCTCTGGCGACAGACCTAGAGACTGAATCTGTTCCTTAATGTTGGAAATTTTTGAGGCCTCCTCAAACAGCAGTCGTCCGTATGACAATTTCAAATCTACTAATCCATTACGGAGGCTGACCGAGTTATTGACTCCTGAGTCTGGTGACCAGTAGAACTGCTTGGTTACAAGTCCGAGTCCTTCTACTGGGTTGCGACCAACAGGTTGTCCAAGAAGGTATTGAGAGCTATCCATGATTGCGGGGGATTGGTTTCTCCAAAATGAGGCGTAAGGCACCGCAGAGAGATTAGGATTGTTACCGTAAAAGCTAGCGAAATTCTGAAAGTTTTTCTCCCCACCTGCTGCTCTGATCAGGAGGTTTTGATAGCTAGTCCCGTCGTTTAACTCCACTAATCGTTGGATTACCGATCCAGTTTTATTGCAGGTCAGACCAAATCCCACATCACATCCAGGAATGACTCGCATCTGGCTCAGATTCTGGTTATTGATTTGGTACTGAAGATACTCAGACTCCAGTCCTTGTTGGATACCATAGCGTCCAATATTGAGCTGTGCAAAGGCAGACTGAGACGTAGTGAGTACTACTGCAACAGATGAGAATGCGATGGTCGCAAAGCGAACTGCCTTCTCTACGAGACGCTTTGCGAACGGCATCGCAATTTTCTGAACAATTGATTTAGGCAAGATGCACCTCCACTAAATGACAGCAATTTCATTGGTTGTTCACGTCCCTCTTTCAGTCCGTGAGAAGTCGATATTAATAGCTCCGGAAATTCAACAGGTCGCAACAATACCGCAGACTCATCAAGTCTGTGAACAGCGTTCCTATCTTTGGTAACTAGGGCTTGGGGATTGGGAGAAAATTTTTTCCGAGTTGGGTGAGGTTTGAATCCTTATCTATACCCATTTCATTGCCCAGTTCAACTCTTAGGTAAAGAAATATTGATCGTGATTCCGGTACCTTTGAGATTTCCTGATGAGAGTGTGTGATATAAGACCAATGCCCGGTTTGGTTGATCGAAAAGAAACCCCCGACGTGTGGGTTTGATCTTCCCTTGCTTTACTAAGGAAACGAAGGCTTCTAAATACTTACGTATACCTTGACGGTTCTCTTGAGTAGTATTCATATGACGCTCAATCAGCATCATAAAGAAGTTCAAGCTACGATTTTCCTGCCCCTGAATCAGACTGCCCTCATCTAGGAAAGAACTTGCTATGAGCCTGCCATCAACTTGTTTAACCTTAAACAGAGTAAAGTAACGCCCTTCTTTTTTAGGATCGTTCGCATAACAGACCCAGGAACCCTCTTGATTCTGTGTAAAACCCTGTTCAGCAAGGTAAGAAAGCAAAGAATTACTTGCTTTGGTTTGTGGTGGAGGTAATAAATCCTCAATGGGATCTAAAGAGCAAATCCTCTGCGTTGTTTTCAGTTGAGAAACAGCAGGAGCCTCCTGGGTATAGATAGGCAGGGGCTTGTTATCAGACATTGCCATACTAGACATCGCAGCAAACGCAGATATTTGGAGAGCGATCGCTCCAAATAAACGAACAATGATATTCATATTTTTCCTGTTACTCTTTTACGTTGTTAATAATCAAGTTGTTACTAAATCAGAATTGCTCTAGCAGTCCTAAATCATTTGCTGAATTTAAGGTTTGCCTCATTTGGTCGAGGGTAGCTTAAGTTTTCACTAATCAAATAGGACTTTCATATATAGGTGACTAAGCACAAAGAGAATAAATATCTAAATAAAACACACAATATTAACGTCTTATTGACAAGAAAAATTGGGCTTTTTGATATTTTTACATATACAAAAAACAATTGACATTGTGTCAAAACTTTTCTATTTATTCTTATTAATTTTTTGCCATTGTAAGAGGCTTTTATGCCTTCTTAGCTGGCTATCATGATTCCTAAAAAAGGGCTTTGTTAGCTATTTAGTGCCTTATATAAGCAGATTTTCAAAAGCTCCGTGCTTTGTACTTTGGCGCTTTTGCTGGTTTCCTGGGTGGATTGAATAATTTTTTGTTTTCTAGAGGTAGCACACCTAACTAGCTGTTTCAGCATGGTTGTAACTTGATGTATAAAATAATATCTCCTGATAGTAAAATAATATTATCATGAGCTTGAGACATGCAACACTATTGTGGACAGTTGTCAAAGTTGTACACCGTGAATTGTAACCACCTCTTCATTAAATTTCATGGCAAATAGCTAAAAGTCAAAATCAATTTACTTATACATCTTTAGTGTTTAAAAAGTTAGTACTCTTGTTCTTAATCAAAGAATATACTGTATTAAATATGACACTTTTCTAATAATTTTACGGAGACTTAATATATTTTTATTACTGGATAAGCCTGAAAGAAATTGTTAATAAATTCAATATCCACTCAGAATCAATCCCCAGTTGGTTGACCAAGTGGTTACCTGAAACTGGAGGATATTTAGCCGGAAATTTGGGGCCTGGACAGATGGATTTTCGCTTTTTTGCTCTGGGAAATCTAATGGCAATCTTAGCTTTCTTAGCAAGTGAAACAGAATCTCAAAGCATCATGAATTTATTTGGCCAACGTTGGCAAGATTTGATTGGCTATGTGCCTGTTAAAATTTGCTTTCCAGCTTTGGAAGGTTTAGAGTGGAGGATTGTTACAGGATGTGACTCTAAAAACAGCGCTTGGTCTTATCACAACGGCGGTAACTGGCCCGTTTTACTCTGGTTCTTTGCTGCTGCGGCACAGAAAATAGATCGAACAGAACTTGCCCAAGCAGCGATCGCCATTGCCAAAAGGCGTTTATTTAAGGATAAATTCCCAGAATACTACGATGGCCACAATGGTCGTTTGATTGGCAAAGAAGCTGGAATTTATCAAACTTGGAGCATTGCTGGATTGCTGGCTGCTAAAAAGTTCCTAGAAAATCCAGAGTACTTGGAATTAATCAGCTTTGCAGAGGGTGTTGAAGGCCCAGGCTGTAGCCTGTAGGTACTGAATGCCCCGCAGGGCTTACATACCAAGCGACGCCTCACAGCAAGCCGCTTCTCTACGAGACGCTACGCGAATAAGTCTGTACCAAACTCTTGGTAAGTTATAGGTTAATAAATAGCAGAGTTGTGCTATGTAAAATTCTTATCAACAAATCGCGGCGATCGCACAGCCTCAACTTTACAAGAGACTACGCCAACGAGTTACCTGCGTCTGAATTCCCTTCTCAAATACCCGATAACTGATACACTATATTGTAAGAGGTATCTGAAGTGTCATACTTAGTAATATCACCAGATAGTTTTTGCATTATTAACACGTTTTAACGTGTATCAACCATGAAAATTACTTCAGATTTCATTCCAGAATTTGAAAAACTATTCCGAGAAAAATTACAACTAAATAATTGTAAACTCAGAAAGAAAAGACAAGAGAATAATTATGAAATTATTACTCCAGCTAAAGACATTTTTTTGATGTATTGGTCTGAATTCCCAGAAGTTAACTTAATATATCAAGCTGTGGGGGTACGCACTCAGCAGACTGGAGTTTATGAGCGAGCTATCCGTTCCCACATTAGTTTTTGTGTAAATAGTATCAAGGATAATCCTAGCTCTGAATTACCATTATTGGTGAAATAACTAATACTTAGATAACACAGAAAATATTTACTAAACTCTCGACAGTTTTTATTATATAACTGACGAGAGTTTCTCACCGAAAATCTGTTGATCAAGAGAGAAAAATGCAATCTGAAAAAAATCAAGATCAAGATCAGCTAGATTATAAAACCTTGTTAGCCAATGCAAAGCAAGCCTTAAAACTTGAATACCATAAATCAACTGCTTTAGCGTCCCAACTGCAAGCCATAAAAACTCAGTTAGAGCAAGTTCAGGCTGAAAACAAAACCCTGAAGGAGAGTGCTTATGAAGATGTAATTAAGCACTTTGAGGCGCGGACTCAAGCAGCAGAAGCACTAGCACTAAAAACAGAAGTGCGCCAAAGATTCCTTGAAGCCAATGGTTGCAAGGATGATCAGAGCTTCGATACTCTATGGGACAGCATTAAGAATAAGATTCAGATCAAAGACGGTGAAGTGAGAATCGTTGCTCAAAATGGTACTCCTAAGTTTACCTTAACGGGCAGCATGATGACTTTGATGGATTTTATTCAATCTCTCAAACAAGATCCAATCTCTAGAAAGTTTTTCTTGAACTAGAGAGCCAAATTAATGAAAACCTTTCCCTAGAAGCGGACTAAAGATTGTAGCAGCAAGCTATTCATCTTCGTCTCCTGCTGGCCGTTCGCTCTCGTTTTGTTGGGCGTTCCACTCCAAAACAATGCGTTCCAACATCTCAGGCTGTGTACAGTTATTAACATCGGCGTACATTTGAATCAACTGCCTCACTTTAGGACTAATGTGGCGAATCTCTAGTTGGTTACTTTCAGGACTTATGCCAGTTGCGTAAGTCCGGACTTTGTACCATGTCCATTAACTTTTAGTGTCTATCTACATATGTTGAACTATAGGACTCCTATTTTATTTTTGCTGAAAAATAAGTGCAAAACAGAATGGAGTGTTAGTGATGCTCTTTGTGTCACTCTGATGTACTGAACCAGACTTCTAAATCTGCGTTCGGCTTTGCCATTGTCCCTTGGGCAATCGCTTGAAAATCTAACAATGCTTCTTTGAGGGTTTCTAATTGTTCTAAGGAGAGAGTTTTAATACGCTTTAGCACCTTTTGAAGTAATTCTCCCACCCTACGGTTGCAGCAACGGTATTGACAATTATAGAAGAAGCACAAGCGCCAGAAGTGGCACGGTATTTGCTCTCTGGGACTGAGCAAGAGGAATTTACACCAATACAACGAGGGGACATTATCGATATTATCACCTCTATAATGGTTTATAAGTTTGCCAATTTAAGTCGGGCAAAGATTTGGGCAATGCTAGGACTGGATTTGACCCAAGAGCCACGCACCATTCGGGAAGCCAACGAAGAAGGATCAGAAGTGGAAGCGATCGCACTCATTACCCGACAGTTAACGCGCCGATTGGGACAAGAACTACCACAAGAGATGCGATAGCGTATCCACGCCCTTTCCCTGGAACAACTAGAAAATCTGGGTGAGGCATTGCTGGAGTTTGAGGCGATCGCAGACTTGGAAGCTTGGTTGAGAGTGCTGGAATAGTGCGATCGCTTCAATAATTGTATGATTCTAAAATTACAGGGTTGGTATTAACGCAAATTTTATCAACTTGATTCCAGTTTTGACAGAATACATTCATAATCGCGATCGCAAGTACACAGCTACCTGGTACATTTGACAAAGATCCAGTAGACACAATTATAGTCGCGATTATGCTTTGCACACACTACGTGAACACCAAACGCTACAGGATTTCCTTAGTTACCCGTAAAGCTAACATTTTGAATATTATACATCGAACAGCATCTTTATCAGGGACTTCCAATTTAAAAAATATCCCATCGTGAGGGCAGGGGGAGGGAAAGTCGTTTTGATGGGCGTGAAATTGGATAATTTATTTTATAGAGTTCCCTAAAGCAACAGCCTCTTTTTTCGGCTGACGCACTGGACGCTTGCGATCGCTTCGACGAACGCCTCCTGCCATTTTGTACTCATCGCTATTCTTGCCATACCTTGCAGCTACGCTGAGTAACATATGTTCTGTTAGTTCCATCAGCGACTTTTCCGCAAGTTCTAAGGCCCCCTGAGTCAGATCCACGGTGGAGAGGCTTGAGTTATAAGCTTCCAACTTGTCTTGGGTTGTTTTGATGACGGCTGCAAAGGAGTCAATAGTAACCCCATTACCTAAGTCTAAGGTGGTACTGATCGATTTCAAAGCCGCAATCCGACGCTGTGCTTTATCAAGTACTTTAGACCCGCGTTTTGGACGTGACATAAATTACTCTCCGGTTATTAATAATGCGCCAGGAGAAAAACTGACCTATACCCTGGACTGTACAGTACTAGGATAGATAGAATTAGGGTTAATTGACACCCGCATTATTCAGTATATTTTTAGTTATTTATTACAAAAATATTATTTTTATTATGTAAATTCTTGGTGGTTGTCCGAATTCAATCAACGACTGTCCGAATTCAATCAACGACTGTCCGAATTCAATCAACGACTGTCCGAATTCAATCAACGACTGTCCGAATTTGATCAACGACTGTCCGAATTCAATCAACGACTGCCCAAATTCAATCAACGACTGTCCAAATTCAATCAACGACTGTCCAAATTCAATCAACGACTGTCCAAATTCAATCAACGACTGCCCAAATTCAATCAACGACTGCCCAAATTCAATCAACGACTGCCCAAATTCAATATAGGAACTTAGCAAATTTGCTTTTATTAAACACGAAAGCGATGGCTTTGCCAACGCCTGCCGTAGGATGCCCGAACGCAAGAGCGTCTCCTGTCTTGAGAAGGGCTGTAGGGCGAACGCAAGAATTGAACTGATACAAAGCCTAGAGGCTTCCTCGGCGAGTCAAGAGATATAGTTATAAATAAGTGCATCTACACTCCGATGGCAAAACCCGCAGATGTCACCACCAAAAAGTTAATTAGTCTTACACCTGATAACTGGGTGAAATGGGTAATTATTTAGATCACTGACCTGACGGGGCTGCTTCCTCTACTGGACGGATAATCGCAGGGGCTGGTGTAACTTCTGGTTTAAAAATTCCCTGCAATGCTTGTTCTAATGTTTGTGCCATGACAATTCGGTTTTCGTAAGCCACAACTACCCGCACCAAAGTTGGCAGACTGTTCTGTCTGGCTTCAAGATAGATTGGCTCGACATACAGCAGCGATTGCTCAATGGGAATTACTAATAGATTGCCTTGAATGGCTCTCGACCCCTGGCGATTCCACAAAGAAATTTGCTGGGAAATTACAGGGTCTTGGTTAATCCGCGCCTCGATTTGCTCTGGCCCGTAAACCAGGCGTTCCTTAGGAAAGGCATATAGCACCAGCCTACCGTAGTTATTGCCATCCGATCGCGCCGCTAACCAAGCGATTAAATTAGTCCGTTGTTTGGGAGTATAGGGCAGAAGTAGGATAAATTCTTCTCTACGAGAGGCTGTACTAACAAAGGTTACGTTGGGTAGACTAGTAATCAAATAGTACGGCTCTACTGGACGGGGTTCACTGCCATAGATTTCGTTAGGAATTTGCCACTGGTCTTCCCGATTGTAAAATACCTGGGGGTCGGTCATGTGGTAGGTCATCAACCGCTCAGATTGAATTTTGAAAAAGTCCACCGGATACCGAGTATGACTGCGGAGATTGACTGGCATTGTACTGAGCGGTTTGAACATTTTGGGAAATATCGCTGACCAAGTAGCAATGATCGGATCGCTTGGATCGGCAATGTAAAACTTAACAGTGCCGTGATAAGCATCAATCACTACTTTGATAGAATTGCGAATGTAATTGATCCCATCGTTACCTGTGTCTGAGTAAGGATAGCGATCGCTCGTGGTGTAGGCATCAACAATCCAGTAAAGATAACTGGGATTACTTGGGAAATCTTGATTAGCAGTAGCAGCTACTAAATAGGGATCGCTGTCAAATTTCAAAAAGGGGGCGATCGCTTCAATTCTTTGCTTGACATTTCGTCGAAGTAGCACCTTTGTATCTGGCAAAAAGTCCTGCGTCAGCACCATCTGCCAATCTTTCAAATACATCGCAAATAGCCAGCGTCGCCATGCTGAACCGATTTCAACGCCACCCAGACCATCGTAATAGTTGTAAACATTGTCGCTACCACTAGGGTAGTCTAGCTCTCTAACTCTTGTGCCTGTCATCACATAAGTATTAGTAATCTCGCCGTAATAAATCCGGGGTTGACCAATGGGAATACTGTCACGAATGGCTTGATTGGAAGTTGTGAGGGCGCTACTATCACCGCTAATATCTTTGACAAAATATTCTGGAAGCCCACCTGGCCCAACTGTATTAACTGGGTTAATAGTAAACCCAAAACCGTGGGTATAAATTAAACGGCGGTTAACCCATGTTTGAGCTTCCTGTGGTACAGCACTGTAGTCTAATTCTCGTGCAGCAATCAGTACCTGCTGCCGTTCTGCTGGTTCAACTGGTTCTGGTAGCTTTTGGGACGCTGATGGTTGGCTGACATCGGTTTTGAGAATGTAGCGGTCAATATCGGCATCGGGGAACCGATAGTAGGGGCGAATTTGTTGCAGCTGACGGTTGGTTTCTAACAGTGGTCGCTCATCCCACAGGCGAATATTGCGAATTGTCAAGTCATTCTTTTGGATATCAGCTTCAGTCAATGTTCCCTGCGGGTTGAAGGTTCTAGCATCGATCGCTTCTAAATCGAACGCTTGGCGAGTTAAGGCGATAGTCCGTTGAATGTAGGGTTGCTCTCGTTGCAACTCATTAGGTTGGACAATTAAATATTGCACCACAGTCGGTAGAACAACCTCAGCTGCTACAACTAGAACTAGATAAACCCCTAACCCGTAAAACACCAAGGGACGATACTGAGATTTAGGTTTCCAGAAAAACGTTCGCCAAAGGAGGTTAAAGGCGATCGCTACTGCCAGGATGCACAAGATGGTGTAAGCTGGCAACTGGGCTGTCACATCTGTATAGCTGGCACCATAACTGACTCCACGGGTAGAATACACCAGTTCATAGCGACTTTGCCAATAACTTAAAGCTGCTACCAGCATTAATAAGCCACCCATACCGGATAAATGACGCTGCTGCTGGGGTGAAAAACCAGGAAAAATTCCCTGACTCAAACTGTCCCCTGACAGGAGATAAATGAGAGTAACGGCGACGAAGCCATACAAACATAATCCCATCAGCCAGAGTTCTAGCAGTTCCCAAAAGGGTAAGGAAAATATGTAAAAGCTGATATCTCGACCAAATAAAGGCTCAGTGCTGTTGAAAAGGGTGGGGTGGAAATATTGCAGCACCTTTGGCCAGTGTTGGAATAGGATGAAGGCAAAAATGGGACTGAACAAAACTGCGATCGCAGTGAGTAAAAATTGGGGATAAATTAAGATTGCGATCGCTACTCCCACAATTAAACCGAGATACCAGACTTGAGAGACAATTTGCCTCAAGAGTTGCCAGATTATCTCTGGTCGAAATAGGGCGGGAATGGGTAGACTAGCGTTATTAACTGGAGAATGCCAGTAGAAAAGAGCAATTTGACTATAGTGAGCCAGGATCAACCCGATCAACAAGCTCAATAACAGAGTTAGGGGTAATAACCAGCGCAATCTCAATGGTTGAAAGGGTTGTGGCGCAAGTGTCTGGGTTTGGTTGCGTCTTGGATAATCAGGACTGAGAAAATTTGTTAATGCACTGCCCAGTTGTGCTTGCTTACGCTTGACTTCCTCAATCTTCAAAGACTGGGGATATTTTAGCCGTTGTGCTAGAGCCAGATTTAGCAGTAGATAGGCAGCAGTTATCCCAGCCACCACTACCCACAAAATACCACGAGTCACCACCCTTAGCAGAAATACTTGGAGATAGCCGACTTCCTGAAACCAAAAAATCTCTGCTCCCAGGCGGGAACCCAGATCCAACAGTAGCCACAGCCCCAAGAATACAATTAATAGTCTAAAGCTCCATTTCCAATACATTGATATGTAATTTTATCCCCCTAAAAGGCTTTGGGAAGTCCAGCTTTCAAAACTCCGTTAGCGGTATGGCGTGATTTGATGGTTCCGTCTATAACAAACCGACGATCTCTGATTGGACTGTACCAAATTTCATGATCTCCTTTGCCTTGCCGTTCAAAGTAGGACCCAAATGTAAACCAGAACCGCTATAAATATCTTTTTAGTAAGTAAATCCAACATCAGAACTCGGACGTTCATGCTCAGAACTCGGACGTTCATGCTTAGAACTCGGAAGTTCCTGCTCAGAACTCGGAAGTTCGCGCTCGGAACTTGGAAGTTCGCGCTCGGAACTCGGAAGTTCCTGCTCAGAACTTGGAAATTCCTGCTCAGAACTTGGAATTTCCTGCTCAGAACTTGGAATTTCCTGCTCAGAACTTGGATCGCATCTTTTTTTTAACAAGCGATCGCCTTTCACTCTACATTTAAACTCAAGATTACAGCAGCAATGTCTACGATGAGCTACGCCTACGCATTTTCTCATGGCAGAGCTGAGCGCATTCTTAACTATGGAAAGTAGCGGTAAATGTCTTTACGGTGGAGAACCCGAACAAAGGTGATTATATCTCCTGCAACTGTGAAGCCTATGCGGTAATCTCCAACCCTCAGACGATACGCGCTATCAGCATCTTTGAGTTTTTTCAGATTGCTGATTTCATCCAAACTAGAATAGCTGGGAATCTCCTCAAAAACAAGGGATTTCACTGACTCAAACACCGGGGTACTTTTAAGCGCCTTGAGGTCTTTGATAAAAGTAGGCATATACTCACAGTTCATGGCTGTTCAAGTTCTGCAAGAGCCTCATTTCTTTTCAAAGGCGTTTCGCTTGTCACTGCTTGCATGGCTCGATAAAGTCCCTCGTCTTCAATAGCTTCTAACAAGCGCTGATATTCCTCAAACTCTAAAACAACCTTAAGAACTTGACCTGTTTTGTCTGTAATTAACTCTTGAACAAAGGGATATTCTTCAGCTTTCATAGGTTATTAGACTGAGTAATTACCTTTTACTATAGAGCGATCGCCTTTAGCTCTACATTTAAGCTTAGAATCACTACAAAAATTAGGTTCTCAACTGCGTAGGCGTAGCCCGTCGTAGACATCGCATCTCTTTTTGACCAAGCGATCGCTCTTTTTGAATATTAAAGGGCGATCGCTTCCTCATCCCCCGCTTGGTGAGCGAAGTCGAACCACATCCCCCTCATCCCCCTACTGCCTTGGACACACCTTAGCCGCATCAGGATGGCTAGCCAAATAACCCTTAAGCCAACTGCAACCCTGTGCTAATAAATCATCAAGATTCAGATTCCACAATTTGATTGTCTTGTCATAACTTGCGGAAGCTAAAGTTTTGCCATCGGGGCTGAAGACGACGCTGATGACCGAATCGCTATGCCCACTCAGGGTGGTAATTTCTTTGCCCGTCTCCCGATTCCACAATTTGATCGTCTTGTCATAACTTGCGGAAGCTAAAGTTTTGCCATCGGGGCTGAAGACGACGCTGAAGACCGACTTGCTATGCCCACTCAGGGTGGAAATTTCTTTGCCTGTGTCCCGATTCCACAATTTGATCGTCTTGTCATCACTGGCGGAAGCTAAAGTTTTGCCATCTGGGCTGAAGACGACGCTGAAGACCGACTTGCTATGCCCACTCAGGGTGGAAATTTCTTTGCCTGTGTCCCGATTCCACAATTTGATCGTCTTGTCACGACTGGCGGAAGCTAAAGTTTTACCATCCGGGCTGAAGACGACGCTGATGACCGAATCGCTATGCCCACTCAGGGTGGAAATTTCTTTGCCTGTGT
>NZ_JBALDI010000040.1:0-81795 GCF_036917395.1 Nostoc sp. | reverse complement strand
TTTTTGCCTCTAGATGTGTGTTTTTATTCTTACTTGCCTTTTTTCTCTAAGTAATTTCCGGTTGTGACACTTGGGGTGCGGAAGGTGGGTTTTATAACTAAATACCCCCAGCCTAAACTCTTTTGTTTGAAGAGATACACTATCAGAAGGCTTATAGCAGAACTATCAGAATCTAGTCTGGAGTTATATAGATTTTTCGTAAGGGTACACCATAGGTGACTTTCTTCAGTCCACTGCACCAGAGTTGTTGGGCTGCTAGCGCATAATCAAAGATGAACTACTTTTAAGATTAGGAGCCATCTTGATTTTCGCTTTTAATAATTTTGGGCTTTCTATCCTTTTTATCACTGCTTACCGCTTTTGAGTTTATTGTGGAGGAATTATCCTCGATCTCAACTTCCTCGGTTAAAAATGAACTAACTGTGGCAGGATCTTCAATCGCAGGACTAGCTAAACTATTCTTGGCATTGCCAAACTCATCATGCTCCTGTTTTTGTTTTTCCTCACTTTCAATCTTGCCTACATCCTTAAGGCGCTGTACATCGCGCTTGAATTGCTCATAATTCTCTACTCGTTCTCCCAAATCGATGTTTAGTTTGTAATCATTCCGAATACCTTCTATGCCTCTTCTAATCTGTTCAGCATCGAAGCTGTCATCTGACAATAATAAAGCCTCTAGCTTATCTAAAAACTCTACAACATCCTCTCGATTGGCACCGTTTGGATGATTGTAGAAGAAACTTTCCCCAATATCTTTGACTTTCTGAGAGGCTTTTTCTCTAGTACGCTCAAGTTCTGCCAAAGATTTTCTTTTGTCAAGCTCTCGAAAGAGTACTTTAAAGTTATGTTCAAACTTCTCCAGTGCATCGTTATACTTTTGCTCTCTATTAACATCTCTCCTTAAAGTATTTACTATTTCAATAACACTACGAGCAAAGCCAATTTTCTCAAGATGTGGCTTATCTTTTGAACAAGCTTTAACACAAGTATTAACGGCATCAAACATTGTTTCACCTTTATCTACCCTCTGTTGAACGAAATCCTCAGTAATGTCTTTAATATCACGATCTCTAACACCACATATTTCCTCAGCATATTTCTGAGCGGCTAATACACTAATTTGTAATGGTATTAAATCTTCTACTTCAGGACTAAGTAACATCTCAGGAAATTTGATGCCAAAACTTTCTAAATCTTTTACTTGGAGAACAAAATCTTTTTTAAGGGGTGGTTTTTTCCGAGGTCCATAACCTTTTTCAGTAAGTTCTCGCTTAACCTCGTTACCCGTTTGGTCACTATCCAGCAAAACAATAACTGCTGGCTGTTCCGAATCACGTCCGCGAGCCAAATAAGTTAGATATGGTATGCTTGTTGCTCCTCCAGCCGGGACAATTGTAATCTCATTTAGATCAATAGATTCACGTTTAGATGCAATGCCAAAAACACGTAAATATGTTGATGCACCTGCAAGTAACACTTGATCAACTGGTCCCTCTACCATTAAATTACAATGACTGATGTAGACAGTCTCAGCAATAAAAGCTCCGAGTGCAGAGCGTAAGGGTTCATAGTGATTCTTTGATACACTTTTGACTACACGAGTTCCTTCATAGTCGCTACCCTTGTCCAAAACACGAATTCTCTCAGCATGGTTTTTATCAATTAGAAAAGGTGAATGAGTAACATAGACTACTTGAGATGCTGTTGTACTATCTCCTGAACTTGCTACCTCATCAAAAATTTTGAGCAAATCCTGTTGTGCCCGACTAGATAAAAAAGCATCCGGTTCATCCATCAGAAGAATTTCAGGAACATTACCTGGTGGCTTATAGGCTCGATGCTGAATAAAATAACTGAGGAAATACTTTAGTCCACTACTGCGTTCATCAAATGAATATTTTGTTCCTGTTCTATCAACAATTGTAAACTCAAGGTTGTGATCTTTTGCCGACATCAGCAAACGGAATTTACTATCTTGAACCCAGTAGTTTGGAAAATTTAAATTTGCTGATAATTGCCTATTAATTTTATCTACTAATGCCTGTGTATAACCAACATCATTTGCTTCCATTGAATTGGCTAAATCTAATAAATGGATTGAACCGATCTCAGCAATTTTGCACAATAGATCATGGGTTAGATTTACTTCTTCTTCTTGCCTTTCTAGTTCATCTTCACTTAAACTGCTATCGGGATTTGACAAGATACTGATAATTTCATTTATAACTTCATCTGACCCTGAATCACTAGCAGTACTTAGTGTTCTAGCTTGGCTGAATCTTCCAGGGTTTTTATAGAATTCGTCCATTAATCCACGAATTCTCTTTCGTTGAGTGACTGAAAGAATCTCATATCTTGTATAACTAGCTTTTCCCTCTAGCTTTTGAACAAGCTTTTGAATTGGCATACTAGCAGGAAGCGCAATGTTACTCTTTAATCTGCGAGTCCCTGGCAATATGGCACTAAACTCATCTACTTTTTGAGGGTTGACTTGATGAGAAGAATACTTGCCTTCACCTTCAGGAAGATAAATGGTGAGTGAATTACCACTTAGCCTGAACAGGAAAAATCTGTCAAAAGAACGGCTTTGAGGAATTTCAGAGAGTGATTTAATTCGCTTACATTCTATTGGGGATACTTTAGACCATTCTGTACCAAACTCTGGCAATCGATTCTTCTCAGAGGTCACAAGGAAACGTTCTGAATAGCGGCAAAAATCTCTTGAACCAATTGGTTCATCTTTATAATCAGACCCTTTAATTGCCTTTTCGATTGCGCTTAGTAGGTGAGATTTGCCTGATTCATTTGCGCCTACAACGGCTGTAATTTTAGGATCTATTGGTACTTGGATGTAGGGATACCACATTTCAGTGTCATCAGCCTTAATAATCTCCCAAGGTTTCTTTTGAACCTTAGAGTTATGCTGCCTCATATAGTCAACATTAAATGATTTGTAGAATCTGATAAAGATGGATTCGAGGCGCATAAGTCAACACAACGAGCATTTTATACAACCATACTTTATAGCTTATTTGTAAATTTATGTCAGTCGTACAAATACTCGAAAGTTCTCTCACATAAAGCTAATGAAAGGAGTAGTAGACGTTTGTGGGCAAATGCTACTAGCTTTGTACGGGTTCCAATGCCATGAATTTTGTGTATCTGAAATTACTTATAAATAATGTATTTCAGGAATAATATGTAGACAAACAATATTGATAATAAAAGTTAAAAACCGTCCCCAATTAGAAGGAACGGTTAAGACAGTTTGTTGATGCACTAATTTCAGAGATGGACAATCCATAAATGCGTAGGGTTGTCAAGATATTAACTTAGAGTTTCAAACCCTGTCACACGGAAATCGGTTCTTCAATATTTACCACCACAGCCTGTAACTCTTTCGCTTTCTCCTCTGGTAAAGCATCATTGGCAAACATCCCTGCTGCGAGTTCGGTTCCCGCCAGATACTTTAGCCTTTCGCTTGTCCGATATGGTGGAAAAAACTCGGCGTGTAAATGCGCTTCGGGATGCGCTAAACCGTCAGTTGGCGCTTGGAACCAAGCCATCAAGTAAGGAAACGGGCGATTCCACAAACCGTCATACTTGAGAGTGACAGTTTTTAACGCTTTGGCGAGTCCCCAACGTTGTTCAGGGGTGAGATCCATAAAAGTGCTAACTGGCTCTTTGGGGGCAATCCAGACTTCATAGGGGTAACGAGCGCATACCGGGACAAATGCGATCGCATACTCATCTTGATAAATAATCCGTTGATCGGCTGCAATCTCCTTCTGAATCAAGTCTTGCAGTAAACCCCGCCGATGTTTTTCATAATACTCCTGCTGCATTGACAGCATCCGCGCCGGAACAGGCGGTATAAAAGGATAAGCGTAAATTTGCCCGTGGGGATGGTGCAATGTTACACCTACCTCTACACCTTTATTTTCAAAGGGCAGCACGTACTGAATTTGGGGATTTAATCCTAGTTCGCGGGTGCGATCGCCCCACACTTCTAAGAGCAAATCAAGGTGTTCTAATTCCAGAGAACTAAGGGAAGCTTGGGCATTTTGAGTAAAAACCACTACTTCACAGGCCCCATTCGCTGGCAATGTTTCCACAATACACTCCGGCGGATCATGTGCTGCTTGAGCCATTGAGGGAAAGCGATTATCAAACACCGCTACATCATACTTACCTTGGGGAAGTTCTGTAGGAAACTCCTGTTTAGTAGTGGGTGCGAGGGGGTTATATTCTGAGGGCGGCATGAAAGTCCGCCCTTGACGGTGAGAAGCATAAGCAACCCATTCGCCGCGTAAAGGATGCCAGCGCAGATGAGGATTTGCCTGCACTGGTTCATTACTAGGGCTAGTGGCGATGATATTCTCGGCAATCGGGTATCGACTGTATAAGGTCAGTGGGCGACCATCCGGCTTTAACAGCTTGTGGGAGTACATAATCCTTGTCCTGAGAGGGTCGCGGCGCGGATCGCCTCAATGGGAAATTTAGGCGTGCGATCGGCGTACAATAAACCGTTAGCTTCTTGGAAAGTATCTGTTAATTGGGTATAGCAAAATCCGCTAAACAACTCGATGTTATTAATCGTTTCAAGCACAGAAGCGTATTTCATTTCTAGCTCGGAAATATTGGAGCAACGTTCATATCCCCAAACTTTATCTGCATCGGGGTTATCAACAGGAGCATAGGCAATACCACCAAACTCAGTCAACATCACTGGCTGTCCCTGATGCGGAAAGTTATCCAGTGTCAAGATGCGCCCTCCAGGACGCTTCCGGTCTAACAAATCCGATAGCTTCACTTCTGGCCCATAGCGATGAGCTAATCGTTGTGGGTGGGTGTCGTAGTCATGAATAGCCAGAATATCTGTATGTGTACTTTCCCAGCCATCGTTGGCAATCACTGGGCGGCCCGGGTCGAGAGTTTTAGTTAAGTGATACATTGCCAAAACGTAGTTTCGATGAGCCGCAGTTTCAACCAGATTCGGAACTCCCCAAGATTCATTAAACGTTACCCAAGCTACGATACAAGGGTGGCTGATATCCCGCCTAATCACCTCAGCCCACTCTCGCGTCGTGCGTTCCACTGCTTTAGGTGTGAAACGATATGCACTGGGCATCTCCTCCCATACTAACAACCCCAGCACATCTGCCCAATATAAAAATCGTGGATCTTCAATTTTCTGGTGCTTACGGACTCCGTTAAAACCCATTGCTTTGGCGAGTTCAACATCGCGCCGCAATGCCCCATCGTCCGGTGCTGTCATTAGGGAATCGGGCCAGTAGCCTTGATCCAGAACTAAGCGCAAATAATAAGGACGACCATTGAGCATAAAGCGATCGCGCTGTATCCCCACAGTCCGCATTGCTGTGTAGGATTTTGCTTGATCCAAAAGTTGATTGTTATGCCAAAGTTCAATATGGGCATCCATTAGGGTGGGCTTTTCTGGACTCCATAGCAATTCGTTGCGGTAGTCGTCGATACCTGGATCGGAAAGGGAGATACGACGGCCAATTTCTCCGTTAAACACTTCGTATGTATCGTTTGCCAGAACGGTATTGCCAATGCTCAGTTTTACCTTGATTTGGATACCATCAGGGGCATCACCTGCGATCGCAGCATAACAACCAACTTCCCACCGCTCGAAATCGGGACTCCACCGGATATGATCGATGTAAGTTCTACCCACACGCTCAATCCAGACTGTTTGCCAAATACCACTGGTGCGAGGATACCAAATACTGTGCGGTTCCAATTGCCAATCCTGCTTTCCTCTAGGTTTGGCAAGGTCACAAGGATCATCCTGGGCCCAGACTGTTACTTTCGTTATGCCACTCTGATTCAAAACTGCGGTAATATCCAGCGTGAAAGGAGTATGTCCCCCTTCATGCTCTACCATGTATTGACCATTAACCCATACACGGGCGCGATAATCCACAGCCCCAAAATGCAGTAATAATCTGCCGTCACCTTCAGGCGTTTCAAATTCTCGCTCATACCAGCAGTTTGGATGAAAACCTGTATCACCAATACCACTTTTGGTAGATTCGGGAGCGAAGGGAACTTGTATATGATGACTCCACGCCTGGATATCGCCTGGTTGAACACATCGCCCTTCATCGTCAAAAGCGAACTTCCACAGACCGTTTAAATTTAGCCAGTGCGATCGCTTTAACAATGGTCGGGGGTATGTTGCTGTTAAGTCCACAAAGTTATTATCAGTTTTAGAGGCTAATTTAAGCTCACGATTCTCCAAATCCAACAATCTCATCAAATTTCCTCCCTATCCATAACTCAATCAACTCCTGCTATAAGTTAAATTTAGACCAAAATATGGGATTGCCAGATATAGCATGAGTTTTTACCCGATCAATGAACGATCAGTTCGAGCTAGTAATATTGTATTTTTTTGTAGCCAATACTGATACCTTCAGCACGTAAATGATGAAGTATAACAATAAGTTTATATACGCCTAGCTCGTGACATTATGGCATACATATCACCAATCGTTGCCAGGTTATCTAAAAAAAGCATTAAATTTAGGTGGCTAATAACTATAGGAATCATATTTGATTTCTGAAAAAACTACGAGATAATACGGAAGGATATAACTGTCTAAGAACGAACAATGGTAAATCAGCATCTACAAGCGGCGATACCTTCGGTGAGCAATGCTTTCGCAGGGCCCAGAAATAGCCCGCAGTCGCTACAACGGGGGGAACCCCCGCAACGCGCGGCTCCTTTTTTTATCGAACAAACAACAAAAACAAAAATCGGTAAAACTAGGAATATCAAAAGCTTAGTTGGAGAACTGAAATTCAAAGCTAAACAAATACAAAGACTGGGTTTGAAGCTAAGAAGTCGATTAAGTCCATTACTTCAAAAGTGCTGTTTGAGGCTATCAGCGAGTGTTTCATACTAAAAAGCAGAAATCGAAATTGAGGCATTGACAGGAGTGAAAGTTGGTCATACAACGCAACAAAATCTAGTTCTCAAGCAAGATTTTCAACTACCCGTAGCATTACAACCTGTATCAGAAGTAAGTGTGGATGGCGGAAAAGTCCGGCTACGGGGTAAACCTCAAGTAGGCTGTCACTGGCGAGACTATAAAACCGTTCGTCTACAGGGGATTTACTATGGTGCTTTTTTTAATGATAACCAATCATTAATTGATTACGTCAATAGCCAATCTTTGATAAATCCTCTTGTTTGCTTAGGAGATGGTCATGATGGAGTTTGGAATTTAGTTAAAGAGTTTGGCACAGAAAAATTTGAACATTTGGAAATTTTAGATTGGTATCACCTGAAGGAGAATCTTTATGAAATTGGTGGTTCTTTAAAGCGTCTTAAAGCTGCTAAAAGTTTATTGTGGCAAGGTCAGATAGAACCAATTCCGGCTTGATTTAATAATTGCCGAGGTAAACAAGCTAAGAAGTTTATCGCTTATCTCAAAAAACATCGGACTCGCATTATTGGTTTTACTCCCGTTAGTGTGATTAATCTCCCTGTTCAGGTCTGAAGACCAAATCTACTTTCATCCCATACCAATAACGTACTTTACGTTGTTCTATCGGTGATATTAGGTATTTCTTTATTAGCTCAAGCCATAATAGGAGTTTTTTTAAAGTCTTCTTCTACACCAGGGGTTTGTTTGACACTACCTGGGCAAGGTGCTTTTAATTTCGCTTTTAGCTTGTAGCGTACAACTTCATGCACAACTTTGTCGGAGGCTTCTATACCTTCCTTGGCTAAAAGCCATCTACGCACTTCCTCATAGCTTTGAAATCCTTGTGAGTCTTTTAGTTGTTCTTTAATGTGCAATTGCACCTCAAGGGAAATGGTTTTTGGTCGTCCTGGACTTTTACGAAGTTCAACCAGGGTGCTTAATCCACCAACTCTTTCGAGTTTTAACCACCTCTGCACAGTCATACGCCCTCTACCTAAAACTACTGCTAAGTGCTGTACAGCTTTTAGCACCTGGTTCGTGTGTCCACTATCTCTGCCAAGATTAAACTAGAGTTGGACTTAAAACTTTAACAGGAAAAGTCATCACTACTGCTGGAATTAAGCCAACTGTTGAGGTGAAATGGCAACCAGACAATTTTTGGATTTATGGCGCAATTGAACTAATGACTGGAAAACATTTTCACTCATGTTTACCCCAAGCTTAATGGAGAGTATTTCCAAGAGTTCTTAGACTGGTTATCTCAGCAATTAGGTAGCGACTAGACAATTTTACAGATTCACCAAGCTCCCGCTCATACCAGTTCTGCGATTCCTTAGCCAGAAAATATTATTCCTTTACTTCAACCCCCTCATTCCCCCGAACTTAATCCCAGGAACGGCTTTGGCTGTTATTGAAAAAATAACTCAAAAATGAACTATTTTCTTCTCTACAGAATTTACGCGATCGCTTTGGTTATAGTCGTGATGCGGCGTACTTGAAGATTTCGGCAACTGTGATTTATGAGAATCTTCAAAAGTTTTTGCCGACCATTGGTCGGCAAATTCCAATACCGACCAACGAACGACAATTGCGTTTTTTGACGAAAGCCGAGTTGGAACCGGCTGTGCAAGCGGATGTATGGCAGCAGGCAGTGGAGCAAGCTGGGAATAAGATTCCCTAGCGATCGCATAGTGAAAGACGTTGTGGATAGGATATGCGAAAGAACCAAAATCCATAATCCTCACCACATCGGGGAAATATGCATTCTTCTGCCAAAAGATAACCCGGAACTGAGAGGTAAAGGTGGTTATTGGGGAGTGGTCAGCCACGTTGGGGAATACAGTTGTACAGTTCAGACCTGGGACGGCGACTACACCGTAAAAATCGAACATCTGAAATCACTGGAATTACTTGATGAAGATTGCCAATTCATGCAGCAACTGTGAGGTTACGGCAGTTGCATCAAGTGGCTAGCTGCGACTCTTCTGTGGATTGGCTGTTGCAGGGGTTGGGTAAGCAAGCTAAACCTTATCTGTCATCCTTGGAGGCAAAGCTGCTGGTGGCTGTTGAAAGGGAGTACAATCTTGTTTGAAAGCAGCAGAAGTGATGAATTTATTGAGTGTCAAAGCAGCTTGAAAGTTCAAAATTGAAAATCAAATCGGGTAGGTGTTAGTAATTGGAGAACTTTTCACCCAAATATTCCGACTGTTATAAAAATCTCCACGTTGCTCCAAGGTAAAACCACCAAGCAACAATCCTAACCACACCTCCACCATCGGCATTTTTAATCCATGTTGCAATTTAACTAAAGAAATCTCATCTTTGACATTTATCAGGTAGTCAACGATGTCTACGACGGGCTACGCCTACGCGCTCTGCCATTTTTCCACATCCTTATCTGATGCTAAATTGCGGACATCTTCTAAAGTTGTCACCTCATCGAGCATTGCCAAAACATTCGCTTTTTCAACAGGTGCTACTACAGAATCACCCGACTCAGTAGGATATGAAAATTGGTGTGATCCGTGTGGTTTAAAGGTTTGTGGTGTTTGCGGTTCAATCAAATCATCTAAATCTAGGTGCATTGTTGTCTGCATTAGACCAGCAAAGAGATCGGTGCTAACAATTGAGCTGGTGGCAGTGGCACTTTTTCCAGTTTAATCCCCAGTGTCGGATTAATAGAAATAATTTCAGGATACGTGTAACACATCCATTTGAAAAAGCTTTTGAGTGCCGCAATTCCCACATTAATGCTGCTTTTTGAAAACGGTTTACCAACATCAGTCCGCAGTTCATCCCGCAGATATAGTGCGAAGTGACGCGGGCGTAGCTCATGATAGTGCAGCTCACTCCATCCCAAAAACCGCTCCCTCCGTTTCCACATTATAAATAATTAACTTTAATTTATTTTCATAAACTACAGCTTGAATAAAAGACAAGTTAAAGAAGTCGTTATAAGTTACCAATGGTACAGCTAAATATAAGGTTCTATTTGGCTCTTCAACACGCAACGCTGTTCGATAATTAATAAATTGTCCTAGCGCCATGTGAAATTCAGAAATTTTTGATTTCAACTGCTATTTTTTCTCCTGCTTTTTCCGCGGCTAGAAGTCGCTTTGCACCTAAATCAATCTAAATATCAACCCCGCCACACCGGATATTGAGCGGATCATCTGTAATTACCCAACCCTCTTTCTCTAATGCAGACCTCACAATATTGTGGAATATAGCAACCGCCAAGGCGGTTAGGGCATAGACTAGAAGTAGTCTCTTTTTTTTCCTGCGGAGCGCGATCGCTATAGATATGCCCTAACCCTACAGTTACGACCTTCGTCGAAAGGTTATCCAAGCCATAGAGTTAGATGGCTTGAAGAAAAGCGAAGCAAGTCTTCTGTTCAATATTAGTCGCAATACCATAGACTTATGGCTGAAGCGACAAAGGGAAACCGGCGACTTCCAAGCTTTGCCCAATAAGCCTCCTGGTAACAGGGCAAACGCATCTTATTTACTAATAAAAACTAAAAAGGATTCCTGAAATATCTAAATAACTGTAAAATCTCATGAGGCTATAAACAAAAAAAATCTAATTTTCTCGGAAATATAAATTATCTGATTTTAAAAGATATAACTCTTTCTTAAGACGAGAAAACCCATTAACTTGGTAGATAAAAGTAAATTAATTTTGAAAAATAAGTGAAATATTTACGTAAAATAAAAATATTCAATTCCACTATTGGACTGCTAGTTTAAGCTAATGCTAAAACTCTTGTTAAATAGTTGTTATCCATCGCGGCAAGAAACTAGTTCTAAAAATGTTTTTAAAAACGAGTACTTAGCACAACCATAAGTTTCTATTGCCACCCAACCATCTGCTCCACAAATTACAGCACATACGGCAATGATTATGATATAAATTAAATTGTGTCGTTTAGTCCGCTCTCTGCGTGGATCTTGTATTTCCAAAAAGTGGTCAGCAATCGTGATTTTCGGCTTAAGCTTCATCTAAGGAGATGGGAGAGCGTAATTCTTTTCCACAGCAACTGTTAGAATACCATGTTCAATGAAGGGCAGCCGTCGCCTGCCTCTAACTCCCCCTCATAATGATTATCTTTGATGCACCGTCTATTAATTTTCTCAGAAAATTTTCCAGTCAACTTTATACAATTGATTAGTATTACTAATTTAAGCTTGAGCCGATCGCTGAAATTCTTTCTTAGAATACTAATGTACTACTAGATAGCGTAGGCGTAGCCCAGAGCAGGCATCGCCCTGTACCAGTTGTGTCAGTTATGCTAATACGCATATACCACAATTTAGCGATCGCCTGTGCCAGTTGCGTAAGTCCTGCTTTAGTTTCCTGAAAGTCATATCTGATTAGGGTTTCGCTGAATTACACTCAAATCCTGGCTCGTCAATATTTAGATGCGTTTGCCCTGGGATTGGGCCTACTAAAACTCCAACAACCATTTCCTGGGATAATCAGGCTTCCTATATCTCTTTGAAAACCCCAACCTAAACTGTAAGGATTCAGGTGAGGGTGGTATTGACAAGTGTGACATCCCAGGTGGAATATCACAGTTATGGAAAAAATCTGCCTCTTGAACTAAACCGTGAAATCCTGATACAGTTGTCTTTGGAACAACTGGTAGAAATCATTATCGAGCAGGCGCTCGCCACGATTAAACAAAACTCCAGAATTTGACAGTTAGAACAAGAAATAGAAAAACTAAAGGCGATTAGAGATTTAGATAGTAAAACATCATCAAAACCACCATCTGGGGATATCCTAAAAAAATTCAAAAAAAAACCTGATATTCAGGATGGGGACAGCCAAGCTCAAAAACGGAAACCAGGAGGACAACCAGCTCAACAAAAATGTTTGGTTCATCTACGCCGTCACTTTAAAAAACTAATCAAGCTTCCAGGTTTGAACAACCAAAAAATTGCAGAAAAGTTCCTCAGGCTGATTGACGAAGCATTTAAGAATTACATATTCCAAGAGAATCAAAATATAAGTGAGTTTTTTGCTTGGGCTTGGGAGTTGAAAGTAAAAGTTAAGTCCTCCATTGATGATTGGATTGGATCTGCAGGGAAAGAAGCCAGTAAGCTTTTGCGAGCGCTACTTTGTAAAACAGATCAATGGTGGTATTTTTTAGACCATCCAGAGATCGATCCCTCCAGACAATAACTTAGCACAGCGAACACTTTAGCTAGCAGTAACAAAGAGAAAGCTTAGTGGAGGCTCCCGTTCAATCGAGCGGTTTAAACATACTGCCAATTTATTAACGGTTGTATAAACTTGAGGCAGCGCCGTGGGCGGGTTTGCCGACTTGAGGCGACTGCCGTGTCGTCAAGGACGTTCCGTAATTGATTTTTTTGAGCAAGCTATAAAAGCGATGGTTAATCCGGATATCCAAGAACCATCTTTAATTCCTCAAATTTAAACCTGAATCCTTACGTTGAAAATTCTATTTCCAGCAATCATCACCGTAAAATACTTTTTGTTCTCCGTTGGGTAAAAATCTCGCGCACCATCTGTTTCTAACACGCCATCTGTCTAACATTATACGGTGTTTCTAGTAAAGAAAAGCTAGATAGACTTTTACAATAGCTTAGAAAAGCAAAAGCCAGTCAAATTTGCTCTATGAAAACAATACTTCGCCTTTTCCAGATGCCGTGGAAAGTTAGTTGGAACAAGAGTTTAATTACTTAGAAATGCAATTTATCACAATAATAGTGTGTGAAAAGATGATCCCAATGTACTTGACCAGATACACGCAATTTTTACAATAGTAAAAGAGACTAGTTTAAAATTGAGATACTGCTTTACTCTTGCGCCTCGGTAAGCTTTTGCTGATATTCTTTATACTCTCTGTCTT
Organism: Nostoc sp.; assembly: GCF_036917395.1. Lineage (GTDB taxonomy): Bacteria > Cyanobacteriota > Cyanobacteriia > Cyanobacteriales > Nostocaceae > Nostoc. Next base: position 68,957 of record NZ_JBALDI010000040.1, on the reverse strand, counting down.
TATGCTGCCAGTATTTCTCAACTGTTTTTGATGCTGCAAGCGCACTATCATATTCATCTCCACCTTCGCTTAATAATCGCTGTTTGATTTGCTTTCGTAAGTCAGAGACAACTTTGCCATTAACTTTACGCGTTTTTGACCAATCTATAATCACTTTAGGATAGTTACTAGCATCAATGTATTTCTCCTGTTCAATTTCTGGTAGACTGTAGCCCAGCAGTTCCGGTATCCAATGGTAAATAAAGTCTCCTTCTGGGTCTTTTTCGGCAATATTTTTCGATGGATTATAGATACGAATTGTATCGCTAAGTGGATTAGTTACACCAGCCTGCATCTGCCATTGCCAATTATCAATTGCTAAATCTCCATCTACTAAATAGTTCATGTAGTGTTTAGCTCCATGATGCCATGAAATCCCGCAATTGATAGTTAAAAATGTGGCACACATTGCCCGCATCCGAAAATTCATCCAACCCATTATTTTGAGTTGCCGCATACTGGCATCAACCAATGGAAAACCTGTCATTCCTTCTTGCCAAGCTTGGTACAATTCTTGTTTTGCTCCTGACAATATTTCTGGCGTATATAATTTATCAAACTCCCTGTAACGGTTAGTGTAAGCAATTTCTGGATGAAAATAGAGTCGCCCAGTAAAACTATCGTGCCAGCGTAGACGATCACGAAAAGCTTTGAGCGAGAATTCTGCTTTCGGCTGATTTTTTAATTTTTCTGCTCTTGCTTTAGTGCTTTGATAGACAGTGCGGATTGAGATAGTTCCAAAAGTTAGATGAGGTGACAAATGTGATGTTGCCCCAAGCTGCGATAACATTGGACGAGAAAGTTTCCAATGGTATCCGTAATATCTCTTTAGTAAAAATGAGTCAAGTTTAGCTTGTGCTTGTGTTTCGCCCCCTAGAAAGTAAACTTTCTCGATTGCCCAAAAACTGTGATACTTGTGTTTAAGTTCTTCAAACGTTAGTTGTGGTAAATTGAGAGTCAGTTGCGGTGTGTTAATAGTTTGAGGTATTGGATGTTGGGGTTGTCTTTGATAGGTATAGTATTCGTTAAACCACTGATCGCGTTTCTCTTGTGATTGTAGGAAGTTATTTAGCCCAATGTGGTAATCAAGGTTTAACTGTTTGTAAAAATCAACTATAGTTTTATCCCGGTTGATACCATACTCTACCTGCACATCACGGTTAAAGAAAAGCTTGGGATGACACTTTTGCTGGATTAACTGCTTGGTTAATTCTTGCACTATGTCTATAGAATTGCCTTCAAATAGATATAATTGACTGCCTAACTTTCGGAGATTAGAGTTAAGGTTTTCCAAAGACTCAAATAAGAACCGAACTCTGGCAGTTCCGACATCAGCCCAGGTGTAAAACCAAGGGTCAATGATGAAGAATGGTTTTACTGCTGCATCGTTAGCAGCTGCTAGTCTAACAATTTCATTATCAGCTAATCGTAAATCCCGACGAAACCACAGAAGGTGCATAGTTTAACTTACTCTGACTTATAATACATTTGTACCAACAAAATGCTTTTATTTCCAATGCAGATTAGTAGGACTTATATACTGTACAAATTAACCATAATGTGTATTACGCAAAAAGTCCGTTTTAGACGCTGATCGCAACCTGAAAAAGCTGGCATATTTACTGCGTTGGGTGTTAGACATGGCTCAAAAGCCCAATTTTTGTATAGTACATATGTATAATGCGTAAGTTTTAGTTAGAACCCTTTGGTAGAGAAAAGGGAAAAGAAATCCTGAGAACTAAAAGTTAAGCCAAACGTGAGTGTTAAATTGCAGATGTTACCTTTATGCGATCGCGCCTCACTGCCAAGAGAATGCGATTGCCTTTTGGGATATTCTTGATATAGACGGTCAACAATAGGGTGTAGGGGATAGGGTGTAAGTGCGAATCGTTGGCTAGAAACTAAGACCCTTATGGGTCTGGAGGATTAGCCGCAAGGTACAGAACCTTCTCTCAAAGGGAGAAGCTATGCCTTGACAACTGAATGACCATGAACCTATCCTATTAATACCAAAATGTGAGAATCTACTTTTTGAATAAGAGGGGGTGTATCACTTTATGGCAGGACGTTTTGAAGGATTGAGTGACTTGGAATGGAGACTATTTGAAAATATATTTCCTCCTAAACCATTCAAGCGTGATAAAGAAAGGTTCAAAGAATTTTATTAGTGGGATAGATTCTTCTATTTTTCCTCTGCCTAAAGTGACAAAAGAGGGTTAAGCTCCAACTTCAGCATGGTGTTAATCAACGAGAAGTTTGTCTAGCAAAACCTTTTACTCGTTGCTAGCAGCGGCAAGTGAGCGGCAAAACAGGCTTTAAAATGATTTTGCTGATTATCTCACGTTTTATTGATGCACAACCTCAGTTGTGCATCAATAAAACCTCTTCACCTGTTCGGACAGCCGGGCATATTATCTCCAAGCAGCAACCGTGCTAGGCTTGGTAATGCTTCACCATAGGTGGGATGGATATGAACCGATCGCTCTAACAACTGCCAGGTTGCTCCTGCTTCCATCAATTCCAGAAAAACATGCACCACTTCAGCCGTTTCATACCCTACCAGGGTGGCTCCCAAGATTTTGTCAGTATCGCTATCGATCACCATGCGGTAAAACCCCAAATCATGTCCCCACTCGATCGCACGAGCAATTTGGCTCATGGGTAACGTAACAGCACGCGCGTTGATGCCGTGCTTCTGAGCCTGTTCTAACGTCATCCCCACTCGCCCAACCTGAGGTTCTGTGTAGATAGCATAGCCAAGGACGCGATCGCTCCGCGTTCGGTTTTCTCCACATAAAATTGCCTTCAAGCGGCGATAGTCTTCCCAGGACACATGTGTAAAGGCAGGCTGTTTGGCTGCATCTCCGATCGCATAGACTCCAGAACAGGTTGTGTGGAACTGGTCGTTAATTTTGATAAACCCCTGATCATCTAGCTCAATGCCACTTTTGGCTGCATTTAATGCACCTGTATTTGGTTTTCGTCCAATCACAACCAGCAACGCCTCTGCCTGGAGTTGCTCACCACTGCTCAATGTCAGCCTAAACACATCATTCTCGTGTGCAACCTGATTTACATTCACCCCAAAGTGAAGCTCAATCCCATCCTGCTTTAATGCTTCTGCTAAAACCTTGCTGACATCAGTCTCTTCCCGATCGAGAACGCGATCGCCCCGCACAATTAAATGGGTCTGACTGCCCAAACGCGCCAGTCCCTGCCCCAGTTCTAATCCAATATAGCCAGCCCCAATTACCAGTAACCGGGGTGGTAATGCTTTTAAGTCAAAGAAGTTCCGATTGGTCAGGTAGGGAGTCCCTGCAAGACCCGGAATATCCGGAATCAGCGATGACGTGCCAGTGTTGATGATAACTATTGGAGCCTGAACGGTGACATCACCCCCTTTAACAGTACGTTCACCAACAAAGGAAGCTTCAGCGCAAACGATTTTGACACCTGCATCATCCAATCGCTTGTGAATACCCTGGTTAAAGCTGTTACGGATTCCCCTGACTCGCTCCATAACGGCAGGAAAATCAACCTCAACTTCCGTGTGAATGCCTAATTTCTTTGCCTGACGAGCACGCCCTGCTGCATGAGCTGCTGCCAAAAATGCTTTAGAAGGAGTGCAGCCATAATTGATGCAACTGCCGCCTAAAGCATCTCGTTCAAACAAGACCACCTTGCGACCCGATGAAGCAAAATCAGCTGCTAGTGGAATGCCTCCTTGACCGCTCCCAATCAGAATGACGTCTGCTGTTTCCATCAGTGCTGGACTCCTTGAGGATAGTTTGCTTTCATAACATTCTCACACTCCAAGTTAAAGATTTTTCACACATTATTGTATGTTTGATTTTTTTGGGATAATTAGAAGTCCTTTTAGAGCGATGATTGTCTATGAGGTTAAATGTACCTTTGAAGCGGCGATCGCTCAAAGTTAGTTTGCAAATGCTGAAAGTACTCGCTGTGAAACGCGACCTCCGACTTTAATTAAATCAGCTGCTATTTTGCCAATCATAATTGTGGGCGCATTAGTATTTCCTGTGGTCAGTGTTGGCATGATGGATGCATCGACGACACGCAACTCCTCAACCCCATGTACCCGTAGTTCCGGGTTTATAATCGCCATAGGGTGGCTTAATAAAATTACCAATGTAGCCATAGGCAGTTGCATCTTATGTTATGGGTTGTTCTCCCATAGAACTTACGTAAAAATTGCCAAAAAGCTTAATTTATGGAACCGCCATCTCTGCAAGAAGCTTCCGCCAACGCGCAGCGTCTCGGTTGGCGCAGCCTCTCCAAGAGTTGAGAAGAATCCTAAAGTGTGCGTAAGTTCTATTGCCATTAAAGCAAGTTATCCTAATAGTTAACTGATATCAAATCCGGTAGCATCGGAGTTATATGGTGGCAACCAAGTAAAGAAGAATGCAAAGTTGGCGATCGCGATGCCAAAAATTTTGAAACTAGAGCACCACAACTGCTTATCCCTCTTCTGTCACTTTCCGAAGTAAGCAAGTAGTAAATAAGTGAAATTATCCAGAAGCATAACAGGGTTTAAATTGATTCATTGCATTAATTAAATGATTGAATTCCAACAATAGATATGAATTGGTAAAAATATCTAGCTAGGGATAAATCAACCAAAATAGTAAGAGTGGTTGGATGATTAGACGCAGATTATTTAAAGTATTCTTCTATCCACATTCATGGTTCCATTGTTTATGTTCCAACGCTGTCAAGTTCTTTTAGAACAGCAAGTTTTAATTCGGCAGCTTACTTACTATTATTGGTGGCCTCAGATAGCAGCTTAATTACTCCGATGCTACTGGATTTGATATGAGACAATCTCTAAAAGCTTGTTCTAGACTGGCTTTTGCCTGAAGTTGACACGTATAAACAGAGCTACGTGACCACCGCTCGACTCGCTACTTGATGACAAAATTAGACGGGTCTTGATCTCGTCGATGCTTAGTAGGAATGGGGTCTGGCTGCCCATTACCCGCAAGGGCTGCGGTTTTTTCAAGGGATTCCCTCAATCGCTTGGCTGCGTAAATGGACATATCTCGGGGTACATTAATGCGATCGCGCAAATATCGCAGAGCAACATCAGATCCCGATGGAGGTACACAGTCTTCATCGGTGATCATCTGTGTCAAAGCACAACGTAGGGCTTGATCAAACAATTTATCATCTAAGGGGTTGACTCGGATAATATTGAGGCGATGCTCGATAGTTCGTTGAAGAGCTTCAATGCGGGAATTTTCCGGTTCTGAATAAGTAACATCTGGTAGCCCGAACCAGGGACCGTTATCTACCCGCGCTTTATTCAGAAGCATCTGGGTTTCGCCGTTTTCCCAACAGCCCCCCATTTGGGGCGGCAAATCATGTACGTGGGTGTGAAAGTCGCTTTGGGTACCGCAGTAGGTAGGTCGGCTTTCCATTGCCGCAAACCATGCCCTCAAGCGAGGGTTTTCCTCACGCAGGGAGTAGCCCTTGTAGTAGTAAAGGCTTGCATTCATCCGTTCGAGATATGGCGTAAAAATCACATCGACGATGCCGAAGCTATCTAGAAAGTAAGGTCCTGGAGTACGACTCAGAGCCGACTCGACCTTAGTCACCACTCCGATAAATTGTTCTCGGTTGCTTTGTTCTTGTCGAGAGTTCTCTGCTCTAGAGCACAGCCAAACGCACCAGGCTCTAAATAAAAGTCGTTCTAATTGACGTAGAGGAAGCACCATGCGGTCTTCCATCCCTTGGCTCAATGGAGCAAAAACCTTTGACAAAGCGAGCAAAATGTCATCGCTCTCCTTAATAATCCGTCCATCTAACTCGATCGCCGGGAGCATTCCTGATGGTACCTTACGTTTGTACCAACTTTCTTTCTCCCCATAGCAGAACATTGTCACTTTTTCAATGCGATAGGGAATCTGTTTTTCCTCTAGCCATAACCAAACTTTTTGACAGTAAGGACACCAGGCGTGGTTATCACGGTACAGCGTTACCCGCACATCAGATTCCGGCTGACCAAACAAGCGCAACCTAGCTCTAGCATTGGTGAGACCATTAACGGTATCTATTTGATAGTCCGTGAGGGTTTCTAGTTCTTGCCAGCTTAAGGGTGCGGTAGTCATAGGGTGAGTTGCGTAGGACAATTCTATACTCTACAATATTTTCATGGCGATCGCTCCATCAATAGAAGGCTGCGGAAAGAATTTTTTTCACTAGCTGCATAATATAGATTTGCTCACACCCATAGATATATAGAACTAAAGTTTCTACATGATCAAGATAAACAATATATGTCAACGGGATTATCTACTTGTTACAACCAACGATGCTCTGTGAATGTCTCACATCTAAAAATTGGTTAGGTTTCTCAGATAGTTGTAACCCCCCTGTAGTCTACTTTACCCAAAGAGAGACAGCGTTAGCTTAGGGGGAAATTTTCTGGCAACTCTTTTAAGATTGCTATAGGTAATTTCAAACTTAATTATAAACGGATATCAAAAGTGCATAAATTGATTTGCAATACACCCATATAAAAGAAAGCGAACTTATTGAAGAATGCATTTCATTACTTAAGCAAACATATCTTGATCACAATTCACGAGGCAAATATGAAACTTTACTATCGCGGTCTTAGCTACGAATTAAACTCCTCACAGCTTGAAAGTAAGAAAATAGAAAAACCATTTCAGTCAGTTCGTCATACTGGTTCAGCTTATAATCTAATTTACCGTGGAGTTAATTATCATGTTGTTCCTAATTCGCAATCAAAAGAAGTTACAGCTCCATTAGGAACTAATAAATTGATTTATAGAGGAATTGTCTATACTGTAAATGGTTCATTTGCCGCAGAAAATAGGAATTTTGGATAGCGATTAAAGAAGCGATGTCTGACGATAAGCCGCTTTATGTCTGCGTATCCACTAAAAAGAGAATGAGAAAAGTCAGATTTGTGAATGCTTCACATCTAAAATTGGTTAGGTTTCACAGATTCTGACTATATAGTCGTTTCATATTCAATCAACACTAGTTAGGCAGTACAAGAACTGAGAGGAGTGATTATGTCTAAAAAGAGGGCGTTAATAGACTACCCGATACATCAATTCCTTGCAAAATACTGAAGTCTTTGTAGGAGAGTTTTAACATGACTATGGATCAATTGCTTCCAGTACTTCTTGTAGATGACGATCAAGACTTTCGCCAAGAATTACACATTCTGCTTAATTTTTATAGCAACAACGGGCAATTACCCCTAGAAGTTGTGGCTGAAGCTGCATCTGTTGATCAAGCTGTAAACTTTGCTACTAAAAAGCAACCGTCCTTAATTCTTCTCGATTTAGGATTAACTTCGGGTAATGGAATTGCAACTCTCATGCGCTTAAAAGAGATAGGTTTTATTGGTAAAGTTTTAATCTTGTCAAATCACCAAGAAGATGATGCCATCTTTATAGCAATGCAGGCAGGAGCCGCAGGTTATATCTTAAAAAATCGTTTGGTAACTCAATTGTGTGAGGCGATCGCTACTGCACTCAAGTCTGAAATTTATCTGCCTACAGAAGTTGCCAGTGGGTTTTTCCGGCGATTCTGGGCTGATTCAGAGGCTTCTGTTTTAACACGTCAAAAGCTTCAGATAACAGAACGGGAACAAGAAGTTCTGCACTGGTTATTGCAAGGAGACTCTAACAAAAAAATCGCCAAACGTTTATATATTACAGTAGCAACTGTTAAAGCTCATCTAACAAGCATTTTTAAAAAATTGCAGGTTACTAGCCGCACTCAAGCTGTTGTCACTGCTTTCAAGTTTGGTTTAATTCTGGCTTAATAGCAGCAAGAGATTTTTTATAGCTGGCGTAGCTTTATCAAGCTTGGTGAAAAATGTTATTAGGTTTATTCAAAATGAAGGAAATATCAAAATGAATGCTCTAGAGATTGTCAAAAAGACTTACATATATTTAGGAAAAAAAGATATTTTTAATTATTTTTCTTTAATGTCCCCTAATGTTGAATTTTATCAAACTGAAGAACTACCTTGGGGTGGTCATTATCGTGGTTTTGATCAGATAAAAGTTTTTTTTTCAAAGATTTTTCCGCTGATTGATTCTTCAGTCGAGATATCTCACTACATTCAAGCTGGCGCTCAAATAGTTGCGATCGGCAAGACTAGTGGCGTAGCAAAGCTAACTGGGAAAAAGTTCAGTTGTAATTTGGCTCACATCTGGACAATTAAGGAAGAAAAAATTGGGCGATTAGAGGTTTACATTGACACTGATGTAATAAATGCGGTATTGACATCAGCCTAACAAGTCATTTGAACTAATATCTGAAGGCACGGCTCAACTCAAATATGCTGATCAGGTTCATCAGTGGAAAGAGCGATCGCTATTTCAAGTTTAAAACTCACATTGCCACAACCAGCGATTCTATGCCCGTCTTACTCTATAAATATTTCACAGGTTTTAACAGGAGGTTCACAGATGAAAATTTTTGTTGCAGGCGCAACGGGAGCGATCGGTCGTCCGCTGATCGCACAATTGCACGCGCAAGGACACGATGTAGTCGCGTTGACCCGTTCTCCAGAAAGAGCACAAACTTTAGCTGAACAAGGCGTGGAATCTGCGATCGCAGATGTGTTTGATGCAGATGCTGTCAAAGCTGCCATCAACAGCGTTCAGCCGGAAGTGGTGATTGAACAACTGACCTCCTTGCCCAAAACTTACACAGGCGAATCGATGGGTGCAGCAGCAGCACTAAACACTCGCATCCGTCGAGAAGGGGGTGGCAATGTGCTGGCGGCAGCTCAAGCCGCAGGTGTACGCCGTTACTTAAGGCAATCGATCGCATTCTGGGCAGTTCCCGGTACTGGATTGGCAGATGAAGAAACGCCACTAGCAATTGAAGCATCGGGAGCGGTTGCTGCGGATATTACTACGGTGACTGAAATTGAACGTCGCTTACTCGAAACTTCCAACCTAGAAGGGATTATCCTGCGTTATGGCTTTTTCTACGGGCCAGGCACTTGGTTTGCCCCCGATGGCGACGTTGCTAAACAGGTGCGACAGCAACAGTTCCCGATTATTGGAAATGGCGAAGGCGTATCGTCATGGTTACACATTGAAGATGCGGCGATCGCCACAGTTGCAGCAGTGGAACGGGGCAATCCTGGCATTTATCTGATTACGGACGATCGCCCCTTAGAGGTGCGCGTGTGGCTCTCTGCTTATGCCCAATGGCTCAAAGCTCCACCGCCTCCGCAGGTATCGGTTGAGGATACTCTGCTTCTTAGTGGTGCGGATGCTGTCTATTATGGTACTCAGATGCGAGGCGCATCGAATGCTAAAGCAAAACGCGAATTAAATTTTCAGCCTCGACCCTTGGAATGGATGGTTAACACCGCCGTGGCTCATGCTAGTTAATAATTTAAGGGAGAAGAAATATGAAGATTGCTCAATATGGAACAATAATTGTGGTGATTCATGTGATCATCAACGGACTACATGGTTTAGCACATGTGGAAATCCCAGTTTCCCTCTCTCTCCTTCAGAGTTTGTTTGTGGGTATTGTGATTTTTCCGATTCCCATGATTGCAGCCGTTTTACTTTGGACACAGTTCTACCACATTGGTAGCTGGCTCTTGCTCAGTTCAATAGCAGCATCGCTCCTTTTTGGAATCTACAATCATTTGCTCGTGATTAGTCCCGATCATCTGTCTCAAGTTTCCTTTGCAGGTTGGGGTCTGCTTTTCCAAATTACAGCCATCCTAATATTAATTGTGGATGGATTCGGCTGTTGGATTGGCATCTGGGCATTGAAAACGATTCAGCAACCAGAAAAGGTTATATGAATTGTCTCGATGATTTTAACCATCATCGTCCGTTATTGTTCACTTGCTTGCTCTTAATTTAGAGCAGTTTTCTTTCATTAGACACACAGCGAATTATCCAATTTCTCAGCCTTACGCAAAATATCTCTCAAACTCTGATTTCTCCGTGCCGCGCCAGTTGCTTCAAGTCGGGAAACCGCAAGGGCGCACTGGCTTCTCTGTGCCTCTGCGGTTCGTTATTCCGTAACTTGTGCGTAAGTCCTAAATTGGTATAAATCAGGGGGTGACTTTTGACTTTCCCGTTCGCGCAGCGTCCCGTAGGGAAGGGGTTGACTTCCTGGCTTGGGCATCCAAGTAAGGATTAGCAGAGCATATTTATTAGGCAAATTCTAGGAATCCCGGTTGAGCGTTCACATTTACTTTTCACAGAGGTTGATAAAATATGTTTGATCTCGACCAAACTATTAAAGATCGGCACTCAACACGCAAATTCTTATCCCAACCAGTGCCACAGGGTTTACTCGATGAAGCCCTTGCTCTAGCGCAGCACGCACCGTCGAATTCAAACATCCAGCCGTGGCGGTTGGTGTTTGCCCAAGGCGATCGCCGCGATCGTCTGCAAGAGACTTTGCTAAATCAAGCCAAGCAGCAGCCGCCCTACAGCTTTGGGCTGCCGGAGTCCTTCCAGCATTACCGCCAGGAACTGGGCACGCAAGTCTATGGGGCTATGGGCATTGCTCGTGACGATAAAGTGAATAGACAGCTAGCCCTTCTGCGTAATTACGAATTTTTTGGCGCACCAGTGGTTGGTATCGTCTGTATGCACCAAGATTTGGGCGTTGCAGATGCTTTGAGTGTAGGGATGTATTTACAAACACTGGTGTTGTGCCTAACCGCTCGCGGCATTGGCACCTGCGTAGAAGTTTCGCTAGCGGCTTATCCCGAAATTATCCGCAGCGAATTGAACATCCCACCAGAATTATTGATCATTTGTGGTCTAGCCGTTGGTTATTCCGATCCTGATTTTCCTGCAAATAGTCTGCATATAAGCCGTGAGGCTGTTGAGAAAAATGTCTTGTTTCTGGACAATTAGAAAAAGACTCTCTTTTGATCATAGAATTGTCAAAAAGAAATTCATTGTGCTTACGACAGACAGGTTCACCTCTGTAAAATAAATTAATTTAACAGGTTTTCCCACAATTTTCCGTCGCTGTAAGTTAGTTAAGCTAATCGGCATTGCATATTTGCGGTCTGCACTCACACTGTCATCAATAAAAAAATGATGTCTGTTGAAATTTTTGACTCAGGAGGAAGAAAGATGAAAATTGCTCAATATGGAACAATAATCGTGGTCATCCACGCGATCGCGCATGGACTGCACGGTTTAGCACATATGGAAATCCCAATTCCTCTCTTTTTGCTCCAAAGTTTGTTTATTGATGCTGTGATTTTGCTAACTCCCATCATTGCAGCCGTTTTACTTTGGATGCCGTTTGATCGCATTGGTAGCTGGCTCTTGCTCATAAATGGATTCGATTGTTGGACTGGCGTATAGGCATTAAAAATAATCCAGCAACCAGAGCAGGTCTTATGAGTTCGTAATCATCGTTCGCATAGATTACAACATTGGGAGGAGTAGCGCTATGAACTAGCAGCCAACAAGTGGTTAAGATTTCTAAAAACCCATCTGCAATCCTAATTTTCTCAGTCTTGAAACACTTACACTGTCTTGCACTATAAGGAGAAATAACCATGAGCCAATCTAATCTATCCACTGCTACCCAAGAAACGGCTACCAGTACCATCTTGGACACTGCTGCTCAAGAAGCGGCTACTGATACCATCGTGGACATTGATCTTAACGTTCAAGCCCAGAAGGGTCCAGACTTGCGAAAAGACCATCCGAAAAGTCACGGCTTGGTTTGGGGAGAGTTCAAAGTTGAGGAAAATATTCCTCAATCGTTGAAGGTGGGTATCTTTGCCCAGTCCAAAACCTACCCACTTTGGATGAGGCTCTCCAATGCTTCCTCAGTAGAGAAGCGCGGTCAGTTCAAGTCGGATCTTGATCCCGATGTTCGGGCACTCGCGATCAAACTCTTACAGGTAGAGGGTGAAAAAGTGCTGGATGATGAGCAGGAAACCCAAGACTTTTTGATGATTAATTATCCGGTCTTCTTTGTCCACGATGCCCAAGGGTTTGCCAACCTGACGAAAGCAAGCGTTGGTCAGGCAAATGAAGAAGAACTGCGATCGCTACAATCCACCTTTGAAGTTCTCAAAGCGGTTACAAGCAAGCAAGTTGCAAATCCGCTGCTGATCCAATATTGGAGTACCACTCCCTATAAACTTGGTTCTCAGTCGATCAAGTTTTCTGTAAAACCTCACGAGCAAGATACTCCCGGTTCAACCCCCACTTCCGAAACTTACCTGCGTCAGGCAGTCGTTAAATATCTGTCACAAGAGGGCAAAGATGCAACCTTTGACTTCTTGGTGCAACTCTATGTCAACAATGAGAAAACTCCAATTGAAGATCCAATGCAGGAGTGGGAAGAGAAAGACTCACCGTTTATCAAGCTTGCAACCATCACAGTTCCAACTCAGAAATTTGACTTTGAGGAGCGGAAGCGACTGGATGAGGGTCTATCGTTCATGGCTTGGCATACCCTTCCGGAACACGCACCCTTGGGTAGTGTCAATTTAGCTCGCAAAAAAGTTTATCAGGAGATAGTAAAGGCTCGACGGAGTAACATCCACCACCGCATCGAAGAGCCGCAAGCATATAGTTCAGTTTTAGACGATCCTGAATAATCTTGCTTGACAACTACTTCCACCAATTGTTGGCGGAAGTAGTGTCTCGCAATATCTAGAACACTAACGATTGCTCTTTCAGCTAATTGCTTGGCATTAATGCAAGACGATTGACAATAATTACTAACTATGGATTTTAAAGTTCCGAATCAGTGGCATTGGCGCGAATACTTTGCAGAATTCTTGGGAGCCGCTTTTAATATTTTCATCGGCTTGAGTGCAATCGTCTTTAACTTTGGGCACGGTTTGCCAATAGAACAGCTTGTGCCTGATTCAAGTATTCGGCGGCTGATTACGGGACTAATTTTTGCTGGAAGTGGAGCGATTGTAGCCGTTTCTCCGATTGGGAAACTGAGTGGCTCTCACATTAATCCTTCTGTCTCACTTGCATTTTGGATACACGGCAAGATGCACCTCCGAGATTTTGTTGGCTTTGTGATTGGACAGTTTCTTGGAGCGATCGCTGCTGTGTTACTGCTTGTGACCCTGTGGGGAGATTATGCTAGAAGCGTTAGTAACGGCATGACGCTGCCTGGCTTGAATTATCCGCTGTGGATGGTATTTTTATCAGAAGTCACGATTACATTTCTCTTAGTGTTGACAATTTTTATCTTTATCAGTCATCATCGGCTGATGCGCTGGACACCTTTGATCCTTTGGCTTTTAATTGCCGGGATGGTGTGGCAAGAAGCTCCAATTTCGGGAACAAGTCTCAATCCGGCGCGGAGTTTCGCTCCTGCACTGGTGACAGGAAATTGGCATCACCAGTGGATTTATTGGATTGCTCCGCCAATGGGTGCTGCGATCGCTGTGGGAGCGTTTCGGCTGATCACACTAGGCGAACGGGATGTTTTGACTGGAAAACTCTATCACGCTTTTAATTACCCCAGTATTTTCAAAAATGTCAAACTGCCTCATTTCCAGCATCACCCTCACTCGAACAGATGAGCTTAGTACAGTTTTGCGTAAAAGCGTAGCGTTTTTAATGCATCTTGATGCATTGGCATTGTATTGGGACACATTAACAATGTAGCCGACGCATTAACATTGTATTGGGATGTATTGGCATTGTAAGGGGATGCATTAACTATGCTGTTGAGGCATTGGCATTGCAAGGGGACGCATTAACTATGCATCCTAATACATTGACATTACAAGGTATTGCCAAATTTAATTCGCTACGAATTAATGAAATGCTGTACTAAGTAAGTCAGTACAATTGACCTATTTATGTGCAGGAACACAATCAATTCTGGTTGATGAAAAAGTCTTTGTTGTTGATGGGCACAAGTGCGATCGTTAGACCATTTCAAGTATGAGCTAGCTCATAGAAGTGATTGAACTGCTATTGCATGATTAAAGCAGATGAACTGCGGGTGTTAGGTTGACGCAACAAACCAAACCTACGTCTATCGCATTTCAGAATTTATAAATCAGTAATGTGTTTTGATTTTGAAGGAATGTACCATGAAAGTTTTGATTCAATTGATCGTCAGTTTTTTCGTATTCATTATTGATGTCGTATACGGAAATCGTTCCTACGCTCGCTTTTATATGCTAGAAACCATTGCCCGTGTTCCTTACTTTTCCTATCTCTCAGTGCTGCATCTTTACGAGACGCTGGGTTACTGGCGCAAAGCTGACTTGTTGAAAGTTCACTTTGCTGAAACCTGGAACGAATTACATCATCTGTTGATTATGGAATCACTAGGGGGCAGTCAACACTGGATTGATCGCTTCATCGCTCAACACGTTGCTGTGGCTTACTACTGGTTGATCGTGCCGATTTACATGTTTCTTCCCTCTTACGCCTACTATCTAATGGAACTGATTGAAGGTCATGCCTACCACACCTATGATGAATACTTGAAAACTTATGAAGCCCAACTGAAAGCTCAAAAAGCGCCCCAGGTTGCAATCAACTTCTATCGCGATGGTGATCTCTATATGTTTGATGAAGTTCAGACTGCACCAGGTCATGAATTTCGCCGTCCCAAGGTGGATAATCTATACGACGTGTTCGTGAACATCCGTGATGACGAATGCGAACATGTGAAAACAATGGTGGCACTCCAAAAACCAGAAGCGCGGCTAACTTTTAAAAGTCCTCATACGGTTTTTGAAGCTACAAAAGTTTTATCGAGCGAAGGAGAAACTGACCAAATAATTACTAATTCGTGAGATGGTCAGTATTGGTGGCTATCTGAGCGATCGCACACCCACTGATGAAAAAGGTTTTCTCGAATTCGCTAAATCCATGCCTGCTCAGGAAATTTACGAAGTCATTAAGGATGCTGAACCCCTCTCAGAAATAGTACCTTACAAGGTTCCGGCTAGCCAGCGCCATCGTTATGAAATAATGGCGCGTTTTCCTGAAAATTACTTGGTTTTTGGTGATGCCATTTGCAGCTTTAACCCGATCTACGGTCAAGGCATGACGGTTGCTGCCCTTGAGAGCCTCGCTTTGCAAAATTGCCTTGCTAAAGCTAACCAAAATCTCGCTCGGCGTTTTTTCAAGGAGGCAGCTAATACCAATTCTCTATGAAGTTGCACTTAATAAAGCAGAAATGATGTAATCCCATCCACTCTCTCGAAGCGTAGTTTACCGCCGTAGGCATCGCTTCAAGCGAGATGGAATCAAGAACATTTTTTAGCTTCTTTCTTAAATCATCTAATACTAATTCTCCGTGAGCTTGCACTTAATAATTACTCTTCCTGTCTTGGCGTACTTAGCGTACTTGGTTAACCAGCGCTGTAGGCGGGTTTCCCGCCGTAGGCGACTGGTGAACCCGAAGGGCGGTTCGTTTAATAATTAAGTTTATCTCCAGAATAAACTAGTATAGATTAATATAATTTTTAAGATAATGAGTACTTAATGTGTTCCGATAATCGTTGAATCGGGTTAAGCTCTGGACTGTTGGTAGGCTGAAAAATTGGTATGACATTCTCTAAGGTGGTTGATCACTGTTTGTGGAATTAGGGCAGGTTTTCCTTGAGGTGTTTTGACTTTAAGTAATGCATTTATGCCGCTTTGTTTATACCCTTGCAACCAACGATACACTGTTGATTTATCTCTTCCTAGTCGCTGTGACAATTCTTGTCTTGTCGCGTTAGCGAAGCGTGCCGTAGGCATTCGCTCCAGTCTTGATCCAGTAGAGCATCTGTAGTCTTTCTTTGGTTGTTGCCACGGCATGACGCAATCTATGTTGTAGTTCTTCAAGGCTCTCACATACTTCGACTCGAAAGCTATTTCCCTATACCCCTACACCCTGGTTTTACTTCTCTTAATTTAGTGCATTTTCATGGAGAATTGGTATTACACGTTGCCGCTCGACGGGATCTAGTGGTAGCCATTGCATTTTTGAAGGTGAAAAATTTGACGGCTTCTCCCAAAAGCCTGATACATTCTATAATTTCTCTGAGGGTACTATTGGGTAAAATTTTACAGGTTGGCATTCCTTAGAGTAGTCAATTACAAAAGGAACAGCAATGCACAAATGTATTCTAATCAATTGTGACTTTCACGACGAGTAGATTAGGTTGTTGCAGAATTTGCAGCTTTTACCCATTAGACGCACAGTAAATTATCCAATTTCTAATCGACGGTATCGAATATGAACTACACACTCAAAAATAAACGCGCACTCGTCACTGGAGGAAGTCGCGGTATCGGGGCCGCCATCGTTAAGCGTTTGGCAACTGAAGGCGCTGATGTCGCTTTCACCTATATCAGCTCGCCTGATCGCGCCAAGGAAATCGCCGAAGCAATCCAGGCGTTCGGCGTTCAGGCTTTGGACATCCAAGCCAACAGCGCTGAAGCTAATGAGGTAGTGGCTGCTGTTGAACAAACAGTAGAGAAATTCGGTGGCATTGATATCCTTGTGAATAACGCAGGTGTAGTGCAGATGGCTCCTATTGATGATTTCACGCTTGCGGACTTTGATCGCACCTTTGCCATTAATGTGCGTGCGGTATTTGTGGCCACCCAAGCCGCAGTCAAGCATATGCAAGAAGGCGGACGCATCATCAACATTGGCAGCACCAGCGCCGAACGTGTGTCATTTGCCGGCGGCTCTGTTTATGCCATGAGCAAATCTGCTTTGCAAGGGCTTGTGCAAGGGCTGGCGCGTGACCTCGGCCCGCGTGGAATTACAATCAATAACGTCCAGCCCGGACCGATCGCTACAGATATAAATCCCCCAGAGGGTGAGTTTGCCGAGATGCTCAAAAAGCAGCTAGCACTGCCCCGCTACGGCACTGTTGAGGAGGTTGCAGGGATGGTCGCTTATCTAGCTGGGTCTGAGGCAGCTTATATCACTGGTGCAAACCTAATGATTGATGGAGGGTTCAGCGCCTAACTGCCGCAGGTGTAGCGAATTGCAAACATCAACCCTCAAAACTGCGTATCCTCGGCGATGAGTGATACACTAACTGCAAGTATACTTGAACCCATAGTCAGAGCTATTTTTAGCTTCTTGAGTGAAATCAGCAGTTTGCTACAAGTGAGGAATAAGAGACATATTCATCTAAAATTGTCAATGACTATATCTGGTGTATTTCTAATATGCAGAATCCCAAGGAGGTATCTTTGTCACAAATTTACTTTTATTCATATATTTGGTTAAAACAGCACTGTATGACGATTGGAGGAATGCTACTTGCAATCGCCATCATAGGTTGTAATGCCTCTGCCAAATCACAGTCACCTGCTGTGAATACCTCATCAGTGGCAAATCTCATCGCCTCTAGCCCAACCCCAGCACCAGTCTCTCCCACACAAAGCCCTACTAATACTAAGCTGCCTGGGCAAGATGCAGTCCAAGTTATTCGTGACTATTACAGTGCGATCGCCCGTCAAGACTATAAACAAGCTTACTCGGCTTGGGAGGGAAATGGCGCTGCTAGCAAGCAGTCGTTTGAGCAGTTCAAGCAGGGTTTTGCTAACACCACATCCGTTGCTGTAGAGGTTGGAAAACCCGGTACACCAGACCCAGGTGCAGGCTCAATCTACATTGAGATTCCGGTTACTGTGACTGCGATCGGCACAAATGGAACTCCACAGCGATTTCGCGGCAGCTATGTACTGCGGCGAGTCAATGATGTTCCTGGCTCAACTCCAAACCAGCGTAGATGGCATCTCCACTCGGCGAAAATTACTTAAGTCAAGTAGCCTGCTGCAAAACGCTGGTTTCCCAAGATTCCAAACTAAAAGCAGTGTTGCTTCAACGTAAAGAAAATACAAAAACAGGAACGCGAAAAACTTGGCATCAGCGCTCATTGTTACCACAGATCATCCTGAGCAAAACTGACTTTCAAAGGAGAAAGCTTACATGAATGGGTTTATTAGATACTCGTAGACGCGACTTGTCGACTCTAGTAAAAGTCGTTGTGTAGCATTTTTCTCCAGTAACTATAAGCTAGCTGATAGAAATTGTTGATAAAAAGTGAAAAGCTTTTTCTGCTTAAATGTAAGGAAATAATTCACCAATAGTATCAGCAAATGAACAGAAAACTGGATGAAACTTAAAACACTTAATTTATCGGGATAATTTGAATTAAACTATCAACAACCTGGATTACAAGTATTAGTTTACTTATCAGCGCTTCTGCTTTGGGAATCGCTGCACTTTCTCAATTTAATTTCAAAGCTATTGTTAGTGCACCAAATATTCCACGAGGATTGACCAAACTTGGTAACAAATCTTATCTACTCAGTTAGACAGATAATTCTGTCGTATATGTGTCTTGCGATCCCACAGTTAAACTCCGAATGAAACCTGCACCAATTAAGCTAACACCAAATAGGTATGTCATTACCTGTAGAAATCAATAGATTGTGAGCGCTATGAGTTCAACTCCACAACCAGTTCCAACAACTCCGCAACAAACAGAGAAAAGCAGGTTTTCTCTGAAAAAAATCCTGCTGCTAGTAGCAATTGCTTTAGTAATGTTATTCAGCCTAGCGCCAGCCCTATGGCAATTGCTGACCTCGTTTAAAGTTAACGAAGATATTGCCGCCGTTCCCACTGTCTATTTACCCACGCGATTCACTTTTAGTCACTACATTGAGTTATTCACCCGTCGTCCATTTTGGCGCTACATCTTCAACAGTGCCTTTGTGTCGATTGCTTCTACAGCTTTAGCTTTAGTGATCGGTGCACCCGCTGCCTATGCGCTGGCACGGTTACGCCCTTGGGGTGAAGGAGTTATCCTCGCTAGCGTTCTGATAGTGACTTTATTTCCTGGAATTCTGTTATTCCTGGGATTGTTAGAAATAATCCAAGCGCTCAGACTAGGCAACAACTATCTAGCGCTGATTATACCCTACACTGCCATCAATTTACCCCTGACAATTCTAGTACTTAGAAGCTTTTTCCAACAATTACCTAAAGACTTAGAAGATTCTGCTAGGGTCGATGGCTACAACACCTTTCAACTACTGTGGCAAATCGTGCTGCCCATGACCCTTCCCGCCTTAGTGACTACTGGAATTCTCACCTTTATTTTTGCCTGGAACGAGTTTATCTTCGCTCTAACGTTTATGACCCGTGAAGAGATGAAGACGATTCCTGTTGCTGCTGCTCAATTGGGTGGTGCGACAGTATTTGAAATTCCTTACGGTTCCATCGCCGCTGCTACTGTTGTAGGGACGTTACCCCTGGTTTTACTAGTTTTGTTTTTCCAGCGCCGGATTGTCCAAGGTCTTACCGCTGGTGCTGTCAAAGGATAAAAAGAAAAATGGCTAAACTCGAACTCAAAAACTTGAATAAAACCTATACTTCCAAAGTTGTCCCTGTCAAAGACGTTAGCTTAACAGTAGATAACGATGAGTTTCTCACTTTACTTGGCCCTTCTGGCTGTGGCAAATCCACTGTTCTACGCATGATTGCAGGTCTTGAAGAACCTACTCGCGGTCAGATTAAGATCAACGAAGCAGATGTCACCTATAAGTCAGCAGGCGATCGCAACATCGCAATGGTATTTCAAAGCTATGCACTCTATCCGCACATGACAGTGTACGAAAACCTCGCTTCTGGACTCAAGCTAAGAAAAGTACCACCTGTAGAAATTAAACAGCGAGTAGCAGAAGTGGCAAAAATTTTAGGACTAGAAGAGTTAATGAACCGCAAGCCTGGTCAAATGTCTGGAGGTCAACGACAGCGTGTTGCGGTCGGTCGTGCCTTAGTGCGTAATGCCAATGTGTACCTGCTAGATGAACCGTTAAGTAACTTGGATGCGCTGTTGCGGGAACGAGTCCGAGCTGACCTCAAGCAAATTTTTGCAGATCAAAAAGTCCCTGTGGTCTATGTTACCCATGACCAAACAGAAGCGATGACACTCTCCACGAAAGTAGCTTTGCTCAATGATGGCTATGTCCAGCAACTTGACCCGCCCGAACTCATCTATAACCATCCAGCTAATTTATTTGTGGCTGGATTTGTTGGTAGTCCTCAGATGAATTTGCTGACTCTACTTTGTAATGAACGATCCGCTTTACTAGGTAACTTCCAGATATCTCTGCCAGATATACCAACTGTACCACCCCAGATTGTGCTAGGTATCCGCCCAGAAAACGTTCGCATTGCCCAACCAGGTGATACCCAAACTATCCAAGGGCGAGTGTATCTAGTAGAAAACTTGGGTATGCACTATTTGGTGAGTGTCAGGGTTGAGGGTTCACAAACTGGAGCGATTATAGTACGTGTTTTATTGCCAACAGACCAAAATTGGAGTAACGAGGATATTACACTAACATTACCCCCTGAAGATATTCACTGGTTTGATGTTCAATCTGGACATGCTCTTGTCAGAAGGCAAATATTAGGTGTGAGGAGCTAGTAACCTTTTTCAATTACTTTAAACCAAGCTTCTATCTGCCCTTCTCCTGACGGAGACGCTGCGCGAACGGGTAACGCTCGCAAGCTCGCTAACGCCAGTTGCTTTATACCGGGGAACCCGTCCACCGCACTGGCTCACCAACGACGCTTACCCCACCACTTGAGAGTAGAAGCAATAATTTGGTCGAGTAGACTGAACAAAGCGCTTTAGTAGCTTTCCAATTATCACGCTTTAAGTAATAACAAGATCCGCTAACAGGAAATTTTAAAGCAACTAAACGAACTTGTTGTCCCAGCTGATGTAAATGTCTTAAAATTCTGCCAAACTCTTGGGCGTAGGCAAGCATTGTTCTTGCTTTAAAAGATTTTGATATTTCACGCCTTTTTTCTGATATTTTCTGCTATCTAAGCAAATTCACACTTGAGAATTCGCGATCGCACTACAGGATGACGTAAAGCCTCATCCTTGCATCTTGTATTTTTAGATGCTTTTTCGAGTAATATTATGGACTATATTATCTAATAAGTACCTAAATATACTGAAATCTTTGCTTCATCTCCCATCACATTTTTGTATTCTTTATTTGCCTTTTACGGGTTTGTACGGGGAGGTACAAGATATGAGTAAATCAAAATCTAAGTAGACAATATTCTGGAAAATGATCCTTTGTCTGTTCAAGATTTTACTTTTGGTCATGATACAGATGGTAGACGGCGGTTGCGTTTTGGAGTGTAACTTGAAGGTGGAATCAGCAAAAATTCTTCTTTAAAAGTAGCGATATACAGATTACGTAACCAATTAAGTAAATTCAATGTAGGTCGTGCCAACAAGTTACTTCCGTATGAACCAAAGCATATCTGAATCTGAAATTCATATAAGTGATTTATTGGTGAAGTTTTTGATTATACGTAAATACCCCGGCGGGGTTATGTCTAGAATAGTCTTATGGCAAGGCAAGTATGCTGTGGTTAACATCTAGCTAGTATTGTTATTTATCAACCATTGCCAGAGTGCTTTGTAAGTTTAATTTTTCAATTTTGATTAATAGAGCAAGTCATGAACAAAAAATGGGCTGTCAAACGAATGACGATAAATCTTGCATCAACTGAGAGCGAAAAACTTGAACGATATTGTGCAATCACAGGCAGACCAGCAACTGACGTTATTCGAGAGTTGATTCGCTCTCTTGAAGTAACTCATCTTGAAGCCTCTGAACAGAATAGTACTAAGATAAGCCCAGAGTCTTGTGCTGCCTAGTTACTAGCCTCCAGGCTAGGAATGTATTCTGAAAGGGTCTGCCCTTGCTAGTGGAGGCGGATGACGCGCTCATTGTCACATCTGGTTCTGAAGACGAGTGATTTCTGCGAAGGAATCGCTTAGTTTAACCTCATGTCCGGTTTTGAAGACGAGCAGGTAAGGTGACTTACCTGCTTAGTTAACGTCCTACCTGTTAGATCATTTATTCATGGTTCTTAGCTCAGACTGCTGTTGAGCAAAATAGTCAATGATTTCAGCCGAAGTCAAAATTATTGAGCGGGTAGAGTACGGAATTGATATAATTAAATAATTAACTCAGTACTATAACGCCTAATCAGCGGTGGCGCGTGATGTTAGAGTTCAAGGACATTGACTCGCAGAAATTTGGTCAATTAGTGATAGATGCCCCATAGTGGACTGAATGGATAGCTTGATTTACTATTTGCTGCAAACAGTTGACTGTTAATTCCTATCTTACTCATAAGAGTGCAGGTGAATAATCCTGCGATATCTAAATGGCATATTCATATGTGAGTATGCCTTTCAATATACTCATATATGAATATGCTTTACCGCTCTCATATATGCAATTAGATGCTTGAAAAGACAATTTTGAATGTTTTAATATTGTTAAGGAATTTGCAGTTCAATGTCAGCATCTTCTCAGTACTTTTGGAAGTTAATAATTTTTAGCTAATTGACAATTAAAAGCTATGGAAAATACATTAGTCGATAAAACCTTCCGTGACAGTGATGGCAAAATTGTTATAGCTCAGATGCCAAATCTACCTCTTATTGTTTGGATAGTAACCAGTATATTTGCTCTAATTTTTACGACTGGCAAAATAAATACAGTGTTAGACGTAGTAGCAAATGGCTCCTTGTTTACTTGGGCCTGGCTAGAATTATTTCAAGGCGTTAATTATTTTCGCAGAGCGTTAGGTCTATTCGTATTAATTGGTATTATTGCATCAAAAATTATTAGTTATAACGGATTCAATAATTAATCAAAATTATTTATACAGTGGATTCTAAGTAAATGAAAGTACATTAAGGGAAGTGCATCATACTTCTATTATGCAACACCGAATTAATGGCGTTGCAGGGTATTGGATAATGGCGGTATGAACTGAGGTGAAACTGGATGGAATCTCCGCGTTGTAGGTCGTTCCATATTCGTAAAAACAGAAGAAAAAGAGGTAAAGAATCACATTTGCTGTGATTGCGACGTTAGTTCCGCCCTGCAACGCTTTTGCCAATTCATTGATCGCTATGAACCACCCCAAGGATACAGTGATCAAGTGAAATGGGAATGCCTAAAAATGTATGTTAACGGTATGGGATTTCGTGGGATAAAACGGGTCAAAGGTGTGCATCACACGACGTTGATTACTTGGGTAAAACTTGTGGGAGAACTACTGTCTGATGCCTACGATCTACAAACAATTCCAGAAGTTGATGAACTTGATGAACTAGAAACGTTGGTTGCAATGTAAGATCTGCCGTCAGTTTTCGGAGTAACTTGCAGGCGATCATTCTTATTTACTAGTCTTTAAAATCACTTCCAAATCCTTGTTTGTACCATTCAGCTTTACTGCCGTTAATGGTATGACTTGTATTAGGGTAGTTGGTATGAGTGACTGCGCTAACTTTTAGGCATCAGTAAGCGATGCTCTATCTGGTTGAAACTGCGAATTTTCTCAGCAGTAATCTAATCAGCATTTAAGTTTAAATTATAAATTGTCTTAGAAACATTTTACTCACTTAGATTAATTAATACATAAATTTAATGAGTTTGTGTATTAACAGATTCTTGATTCTATTTCTGTCGAAGCGATGCCTACGGCGGTAAACTACGCATCGAGAGAGTGGATGGGATTAGATCACTGGCGAGACTTACTACTCCAGCAAGGGCTAGATATTACAGCAACAAACCTCCAGCAGGAATTAACTAGGGAACTACCTGCTATCAATCGTCAAATTGCAGGATTTGAAGATTTTGCCTTTGAAGGGAAACGAGCAATAGAAGCAGGAAATCCGTCTCGAAACTTATTGTTTCATGCCTTAGTTTCACCCAATATCGTGAGTGCCAATCTAAGCGCATATCCGACGTTAGTAGAACTCGAAATCATTAGACTTGTCCCTAAACTTATAACCCAGTCTGTACAAGGGTTTTAAAGGGTGCTTATATGTCTTCGCTCAACGTAGCAATAAGGGGTTGGGATAGTTGATGATAGTTTAAAAACAAAAAATAGGATTTTTAAATTTGGAGCGTCAACACGATTTATTATACTATACAATCCGCCAAAGCTATATATAGTAAATATTAGGATTTATAAAAATAAAATTTTATATCCTATATTTACGGGAATTTAATTTTAGGACGCGTCTATTATGCAACAGGTGGTGTCTACAAAGTTCAGGTAAGCTTTCACAACAGGAGCTATTATTCCTAATCAGGTTGGTAATCAAACAACCATTTAAATTGCAAGTCAGCTAACCAGGTGGGAGTAAGCTTGTAAATCCAGTCGCGGAGGATACATCCCATTGCAGAGGTAGTTTGTCCAAGTTGACCAACCTGGCGAGAAGTAGTAAATACACGAGTAACTCGTTTGTTACGACTTTGCTCAAATTGACGCAACAGTGACACTACTTGGTTGCCGTTAGTAAGATTTGTAAGCAACTTCACAAGTTCAAACGCATCTTCTATTGCCATACAACCCCCTTGTCCAAGATTTGGTTGGACAGGATGTGCTGCATCTCCAATTAAGGTGACTCGACCACTTCCCCAAGAACTAGCCATTGGTTGGCGATCAAAAATATCATCTCGATAAATGCTTTCATTTTCCAAAACCTTGAGGATGAAAGGTACAGGTTCGGCATAATCTGAAAATATCAACTTCAGAGCATTCAAGGAACCTCCAACTGAGTCGTCATTTCCACCTTTAGCACTGTTGTTAAAAGCATAAAAAGAGAATTGCCCTCCTCCAATGTCAAAATACCCAAAGCGATTACCCTGACCCCAAAATTCTACCCAACTATATTTTTTATCCAATGGAATACTTGAACCTTGGAAAAACCCTCTCCAGCAACACATGCCACTGTACTCTGCTTCCTCTAATCGTTCTTGACCATTGAGGCTGGCTCGTACTTTTGAGTAAAGACCATCTGCACCTACTAATATGTCCCCAGTTGTCGTACTACCATCTTGAAAATAAACTTGCACACGATCTCCTACCTCCTCAAATTTATCAAATGTCATACCAGTCCTGACTACTCCTTCAGGCAGGGCTTCATATAGAATCTGTTGTAATTCCGATCGAGAAAGACATATACCCAAGTCTTCTTCACCTACAAATTGCGGGGAGTTTATGTACAATGGTTTTCCTTTTTTATTAAAAAACCCTCCTTGGCAAATTTTGCCTCCTTGTTTGTAAAAACGTTCATAAATTTTCCCTGACCATAAGAGTTTGTAAACACGCATAGCATTTCTTTGAATAAATATCCCTCCTGCACCGGAGAGCATTTCATTCAACTGGCGTTTCTCATATAGCTCAACTTCAATTCCTGCATCTAAATAGGCACGGGCTAAAGTTAAGCCCCCAATTCCACCACCAATCACAATTACTTTTATTTTTGACAGGTTGATCTCCCGAATATTTGGAGTAAATGCTCCAAATAAATTGCCATCTTTAGTCATAATTTATTCACAGTTAATTTTAGCTATTATGGAATTTAATTGTACTTGTATTTTCAATTTTTAGATTGTAGGCTGACATGAAACACAAAAATTTGTATGTAGAGTCAAGAATAATTCATTTATTTGACTTGGGTAAGCAAATAGTGAAACAAGTTCTACCTGGCTGCGACTCAAATGAGAGTGTACCATGATGGCGATTTTCTACAATCCGGCGAACGGTTTCCAAACCGAGTCCTGAACCATGCCCCACTGATTTAGTAGTGAAGAAAGGTTCAAAAATGCGGGTTTTAATTTCAGGTGGAATTCCACTACCAGAATCGATGATGTCAATATGGGCAAAGCGATCGCAATGGTATGTTGTAATTTCCAGCAGTCCCTTACCATCCATTGCATCTATGGCGTTGTCAATTAAGTTTGTCCATACCTGATTCAGTTCGCTGCCATAAGCAAGGATTTTAGGAAGATGTTGATCGTAATTACGTTGTACTTGGATGCCGCATTTGATTTGATGAGCAAACAATCGCAATGTATCTTCTAAACCTTGATGCACATTCACTTCTTGCTGAACACCTTGATCTAGGTAAGTATAAGACTTCATCGCTTGCACAAGTTCAGAAATCCTCTCGGCTCCTCGCAAACCATGTTTAATCATTGACATGACTTCAAACGACAGCGATAACCAGTGCAATCCCATTTCTCGCAATTCAGTGTCGTCGTTACGCCAACGTTCCATGAGATGATCTAGGGTTTCGACCTCAACACCGCCTTCTGCTAAAGGTTCCGCTAATTTCCATGCCTGGTTCACACCATAATCTTCTAACCATTCCAGCAACACGGTTTCGCGATCGCTTAATGTCACTGGATCTAGGCGATTATTCAGAATCACATCATAGCCCTGATCGCGTACTCTCAACCAGTGTTGAGTATGCGCTTCCTCAACATTGCGTTGCCCATAAACTAAGTTCATTCGTTGTAACTCTAGGATAGCGGCTGGCATTTCCCCTAAAGTCCGAACGAGGGCTGCGGCTGGGTTGTTGAGTTCGTGAGCTAGACCAGCGGCAAGTGTCCCTAAAGCTGCCATCTTTTCTCGCCCACGAATGAAAGACTCTAGCCCCCGGACACGACGTTGCATAATACGGAAAATCATCCGTTCAAAATCACGATATTCATGCAGCAGTTTGCAAAAGTCTTCTCCTTTTACTTCATAAAGGCTGCAATTTGTCAATGCCCGCATTGTCACAGGTACAGGTTCATCTGTGAGGACTGCAATTTCACCAAAAAAGGATGGGGCTTCATGTTGCCCGATGGGAATTTCAACTCCTTGACTGCGGCGGGTGAGATTAATTTTACCTTTGATTAAGATAAATAAGCCGTGTGCAGGATCTCCCTCATGTGCCAACACTTCTCCAGCATGGAGTTCAACCGTTTGAGCACGATCGCAAACCCACTCCAATTGCTCTTTAGGAAGCTGTTGAAACGGGTCTAAGTTGATCAATTCTTCAATACACAACATCAATTAACCTCCTTAGTTTTTCCCGCTCCAACTAAACATTGCTCAGGTAGCGGTGAACGAATTGAATGGCGATCGAACCTTCACCCACACTGGATGCCACCCGCTTAATTGACCCGGATCGCACATCTCCGGCTGCAAAGATACCAGGAATGCTAGCTTCTAGCAAAAAAGGTGAGCGTTCCAAACGCCAACCTGGAGGAGATTTGCCATTATGCATCAAGTCGGGGCCTGTGATGATAAACCCCTGAGCATCGCGTCGAATAACACCATCGAGCCAATCAGTTTTAGGGCTAGCACCGATGAAGATAAAAAGCGATCGCGCTGGCACGGTTTCAGTTTGTCCAGTCTTGGCATGGACAATCACAATTTCTTCTAGATGTTCATCTCCCTTCACTTCCACAACGCTGCAACCTGTGCATACTTTGATATTTGCAGTAGCTGCAATTTGGTCAATCAAATATTGGGACATACTTGATGAGAGTGACTCACCCCGCACCAATATGATCACTTTGCTGGCATACTTAGAAAAGTGCATAGCTGCCTGTCCAGCAGAGTTTGCCCCGCCTATCAGATAAACCTCCTCATTGCTACAGGCGATCGCCTCAGTCATCGCAGCACCGTAATAAATTCCTGCCCCTGTCAGCTTCTCGGCTCCTGGGACATTTAGCCAACGGTAGGAAACGCCGGTTGCAACTAAAAGTGCATGGCAACTAATCTCGCTGCCATCCGCCAATTGCAAAACCCGATAAGGATCTTGCAGCCTAACCCCAGTTACGACTTGAGGAGTAAGAATCTCTACCCCAAATCGTCGCGCTTGAGTGACTCCCCGTCTTGCCAAATCACTGCCGCTCAAGCCAACAGGAAACCCCAGATAGTTCTCAATGCGTGAACTCGTGCCTGCTTGTCCGCCCGGTGCTTCACGTTCAATTAAGACAGTACTCAGTCCTTCAGAAGCGCCATAGACAGCGGCTGCTAGTCCGGCAGGGCCACCGCCCACGATCGCCAAGTCATAAAAGGGGCGTTCTGCCTGGGTTTGTAGTCCAATTTTAGCGGCAATCTCTAAATTAGATGGTTGGATTAATCGGGAACCATCAGGAAACAGCACTAAGGGCAATTGCTGTCTGCCATCAGCTTCTGCGTATTCCACTAATTTTACTGCATCTGGCTCCAGTTCAATATCTAACCATTTATAAGGAATCTGGTTACGCGCCAGGAAGTCTTTCGCCTGATGCGAGATAGGCGACCAACGATTACCAATTACTCGAATTCCTTCAAATGGTGGGCGGAATCCAGCTAGCCAGTCATCTAGCAAATCATCCAAAACCGGATATAGCCGTTCTTCTGGTGGATTCCAGGGCTTGAGTAAGTAATAATCAAGTCTGGCACTATTAATTGACTTAATAGCAGCATCCGTATCTGCATAGGCCGTCAGCAAAGCACGTTTCGCATCAGGAAAAATGCCTTTTGCCTGTTCAAGGAACTCCACACCTCCCATTTGGGGCATTCTTTGATCTACCAAAAATAGAGCAACTGCTTGATTCCGTAATTTGAGTTGCTGCACCGCGTCCAGAGCGGTAATACCAGAATTTGCCCGCACAATACGGAAGCGATCGCCATACTGATGCCGCAAGTCTCGTGATACGGCTTGCAACACTTCTGGATCATCATCGACGGTTAAAATTGCAGGTTTCGCCATAACTACTGTTACTTAACGATTACAGTACCAAGCTGTTATCTTCAAAAATCTGTCGTTAAAATATCTACTGTTTAACCAGTTGCTTTAAACGAAGGTATGCCTCTTCTGGTGTCAGCGCTTCTGATTGATTTTCATTAGGTATATAAAATACCCACGTATCTGGAAAGTAATGTACCACAAAGCTTGGAATCAGACCCAAACTTACTGCTTGCTTTCCAAATTTCTCAGCTTGTTCCTCTAAACTCAGTTGGTCATGAAATGGTTGTTCAGCCATACTTTTCATCTCCCTGCACTTTTTTTGACCCTGGAAGAACCTTCACATTCAATACCTGGATTGCACGAATCACTTTTAAGTAATTCACCATGTTCCAGAATGAGCTTGAGAATATTTTGGTATACTACCAAAATAATTTCAAATATGCTTTTGTAGAAAATCATAAAGCTATTTTGGTCATTCACGTTAATCTGAAATTGAATTGGATAAGAAAGCAGGGCATTTGTTCTCTTGAAGTACTAGGAAATCATCTCTGCTTACTGTCAAGTCGGCAATTGGCTAAAAGCCATGATTAGGGGCGATCGCCGTCTGTAACATCTGCAATCGAAGACAAGCCTCTGGTAAAAAAGATTTTTCGCTAGGAAAAATTAAACACTGCTTGGCAAGCAATGGGACGCCCTTTTAACTGAGAGATCAGTAAGAGGGCTGAATATCTGTCTAAAAGTCTCAATCAGGCTCGTACTGCTTTTGAGAAAGAACGGTTGCTTCTTCTCTGGTGGATAAAAACAGGACTTGTAACACCGGATCAGGAATTAAGCCGCATGTTGGGGAGAGATGGCTCAACCGTAACACGCTAGTTGCAAAAGTATTGACAAGGGGGACTAGGAAAACTGTTAAAGGTGAAAGCTTCCCCTGGAGTAACCCGGAAGATACTCTTGACAGATGCGTGGTTGCAGGAGAAACTCGAATGTCTTCAAGGGTTGAGCACCTTAGGGGAAATTGCAAAGTGGCTGAAGCCGGAATTTGATTTAGAAGTCAAATATCAGGCTGTTAGACAAAACTCGGCCTCTGTATTATCTCGTAGTCTTTTTCAGAAATCAAATATGATTTCTATAGGTAAATAGTAGGATCACAAAAACGTTTAAGCAAAAGGGCTTCATGAGTAATCACTAAAATCTTCACCTCAAGCTCCGAACTGCCATATTTGATAACATGAAGGCTAATTATGGCTCAATTTGAAAATTGGTTTTTAGAAGTTGAAAAGTTCAATTCCTTTTGAATGCTTTCGGCGTCATTATACAGAGTTTTTACTCTATAATCATTACTGGAACAGCTAATATCTGGAGATTTTTGTCCTTGATAAATGACTTCAGTTGATGTCCCAAACCAAACAGATTTTGCACATGGCTTATATGGTAATTTGGATAGTGGTTTAGCTGCTAAAATATCATTAAAAAATTTAGTAGCTGTATTAACTTTAATTTCACCTGCACCTTTCCTATTGCAAACAGTATAATTTGCTTTTCCTGACGGCGAGACGCGAATTATATACTTACAAGTATTCGTAGACCCTCTATTAATAATAACTGCTGGCTCTTGAGTATTTGGAGTTTGTGCAAGTATTTTAAGAGAAAAAACACATAATGGTGTAACTAGCAATACTGAAAAAAAGCTAATTTTGTATAAGTTAAAAATGTAAGGATTCAGGTCATACAAAAATGTCTACAATCGTTTCCTGATAACATTTTCCGGGGATTAGTCACAATTTGATATTCTCAATAATAATTAGCTAACACCTATATTTCCGTGGCTTATTGTGACTAAAGATATGTTAATAAGCCAAAGTCAATTTTGAAACTAGCTCTGTGACTGGGTTTCAAACACCTGAATCCTTACTTAAAAATTTTCACTGTCGCCCCACATTGATTTTTTTAGTTATTTAGAGAAATCTTAAATTCTTTAATAAATATTATTACAAAAATCTTTATTAACACTTTTTTATTTAATACTTCATTAAAAAAATTACATTTATAAACAGTGCAGTTATTAGACATCAATTATAGATAATATATAAAACTATAGTTGATTGTATACTTTTTATATATGTTTTTATTGTGTCAATTTTGTGTCATAAATCCATAAAATTTTCATGTGGTATCCTGATTGAAGTATGCTCTGTCAATGAGGATAGCACCGCTGTTAGGGCGAGCAAGGGAGCTTTGGCTAGTTGTCCCGTAGAGAGGTCAGTTATTTGGAAGTTGACATTGAGTGGTAAATTCGTCAAAAAGTAGTATTTTTCGAGATAAATGCATTTTGAGCGGGTGAAACTGGTAACATCCTCGTTTTAGTTTGCATTTCCGAGTGAAAACGTAAGAGTATTGAGATAAGGGGGCTAGCACTGTTAAAGTATATTGTTTGGTTGTTGCCCAACAGTTGGGGCGTATTAAACTTAGGTGTGGTTCATTAACAGCTTTCCTGTTAGATAAGCCGTTGCCAGGGTAAATAAGAGAAAATCAATGGGGCATCCCTTCCACTTCAAAGAAAGCCAAGTAAGTATGGATGCCAGCAATATCTCTGGTAAGAATTATGGGTCAATCCGGGAGCCACTGCCGACCATCGCGCACCAACAAATCATCTGCTGCCAATGGTCCCCATGAGCCTGTTGTGTAGTTAGGAAAGTTTTCAGGTGACGTGGTTGCCCAAGCCTCTAGAATGGGCTTGACAACTCTCCAGCCCAGTTCTACGTTGTCTGAGCGCTGAAACAAAGTCGCATCACCGATCATGCAGTCGTAGAGCAAGGTTTCATAGCCGGTACTCGGAATCTTGCCAAAATAGTCATTATAGCAAAAGTTCATTTCCACCGC
The DNA here is from genome assembly GCF_036917395.1 of Nostoc sp. Classification (GTDB taxonomy): domain Bacteria; phylum Cyanobacteriota; class Cyanobacteriia; order Cyanobacteriales; family Nostocaceae; genus Nostoc. Next base: position 37,423 of record NZ_JBALDI010000040.1, on the reverse strand, counting down.
ATCCATCGTCATGGCAGGACCAGGCACTTTTGCGCCAAATTTGAGGTGAATTCCTTCTTTTGGTTGAATGCGGATGGTCAAGAAATTGGGCGTGAGGCGATCAATCGACGTTTGGCGAAACAATAGTGAGGGTACTTGCTTAAACTGAATTGCAATTTCTGTGACGCGTTGAGCCAGACGCTTGCCGGTTCTGAGATAAAACGGCACCCCTGCCCAACGCCAGTTGTCAATGTTTAACTTTAAGGCAGCATAAGTTTCAGTGGTAGAGTCGGACGCAACTCGTGCTTCTGAGCGATAAGCAGGCACTTGAGTATCCTTCACCGTTCCCGCACCATACTGTCCCCTTACGGTGTCAGTTTGCACAGCTTCAGGAGTGAGCGGAATGATGGACTTCAATAGTTTTGACTTTTCATCACGTACCTCATCAGCTGAAAACGAAATCGGCGGTTCCATCGCCGTCATTGCCAGCAGTTGAAAAAGATGGTTTTGCACCATGTCCCGCAATGCCCCTGTGCCTTCATAGAAGTTGCCTCTGCCTTCGACTCCAACCGTTTCGGCTACGGTAATCTGTACGTGATCAATATGTTCACGATTCCAAATCGGTTCAAACAAGCCATTACCAAACCGAAACACCAGAATGTTTTGTACAGTCTCTTTTCCCAGGTAATGATCAATGCGGTATATCTGTTTTTCTTCAAGGACAGCACCAATGGATTTATTGAGGGCACGAGCCGAGTCCAAGTCGTGCCCAAATGGTTTCTCGATGATGACTCGCCGCCATTGATTGTTGTCTTCGCGCACCAATCCTGCCGCACCCAGCTGCGTAATAATGTCGCAAAAGAAGTTAGAGGCAGTTGCCAGGTAGAACAAATAGTTTCCCTGAGTGCCACAGTCTTGATCGACTTGAGTGAGTAAGTCTTGCAACTGATGATAAGTGTCAGCTTCTTGAAACTCACCAGCAAGATAGTACAGTCGTTGCTCAAGCGGTTGCCAGAGATGCTCCTCTACGGGAACCGTTGCAAACTCATGAATGTCTTGAGCGAGTTTGCTGCGAAAATCATCCTGGCTCATTGAAGTGTGTGCGACTCCAATGATCGCAAATTCTGGCGGCAGCAAATTGCTTTGTTTGAGGTTGTAGAGGGCGGGAAGCAGCAGACGCTTGGTTAAATCTCCCGCTGCTCCAAAGATAACGATCACACAAGGTTCTGCCGGACGAATTAAGGCTTCAACAGGAACCTGGGGCGTGGTAGCAACCGTCATGATATAAATCTCCGTATGTTCTTCAAGATATCCACCAAACTATAGCGTATTGCAGACAGCAGTTTGTCTGCAAACTCACCTTCACCTCTGGAGCTTAATTATTGGTGGAGTGCAGTAGTAATCGTCCACCAACCTTCTCCAGAATCAAACACCTGATGTAGAAGTTTTAAGTAATAGTGGCGAATGGTGAATTAGGTTAAGTCCTGTATAAATTCATCAAGACAACAAAAAACTGGGTTAGGGAAAGAACGAGTTCAGGCTTTATATTTGTTCAAAACACGCTCCTGTTGAAACGGTGTAGCACTTGGCAGTAATCTTGGGCAGAAAACGTATAATAGGTTAAAACTCTATGGAGAATCCGGGTCTGGCAGCTTGCTTGAACAAAAAAAGAGTCTCCGAGGACTGAAAACCATTCCACTGGATGTGCGCGATCGCTAATTAAAAAAGAACCATTTGACCCAGAAGAAGGTTGTCTGATCTCAAAGCCAGGCGTAACCTTTTCATTCTGACTGTAATGGCATATCTAAGAGGATGTTTCAAAAGTATTGGGCGAATAGAATTCGCTACTACACTAGCATTGTCCACCTCCGTGGATTAATGAAAAAGCAAGGTTTTTAACCCACGTTCGCGCAGCGTCCCGTAGGGAAGGTAGGTAAAGTCTCGTGTAGCCAAGCCAGTGCGGGGACAGGGGGTTTCCCCCATGATCTCCTGGCGTGCGACTTCCAGTCGCCAAGGCAAGTAATAAATTAGACTTTTCAAACAACCTCTAACGGCATTACAAACGCCCAACGATATACTATAACGCAAACAGCAGAAATTAACATTAGTGCGGAAATTGTACCAGCAGAGGTTTGAACACGAGGATATTTTAAACTTGGGTAGTGGTAAATATGTAGTGAAACCTGATAATTTCTAACTCAAATTATTCATTTTTAGCTATTGGAATTTTGAATTGTATTTGACTGACTGATTAAATTGTCTCTGAAAGATAAAACTGATGAGGAAAGAGAGAATTTCTACCGCTTCCGTGTGGCTGGTGCAGCCCATGATCTGTTTATTGTGCAAGTCTGCGCTAAGATAATTGACTCCTTTGCTGACCTAGAATTACAGCTATTTTTGAGTAGACAAATAGGTATAGCGTAGGTTTTCTCCCCCGTCTGATTCTCAATAGTTGTAATTTAATGACAATAAATTATGAGAAGATCAGCGCAAAGAACAACTCAATTTATGCGATCGCCTCCGGCGGGCGGTTACGCCATCGCTAACCGACCAAAGTCAGTAGACCGAAAAGTTTTCCAGAAGCCTTAGCAGTTCTTGATTTCCGCTTGGGAATATCAAAAGCCGAAATCAGCTTATGATCTGCGTTTCAAGAATTTTTGTTCTGGGTGGACTTTTTGGCGATGCCAATGGCTGCAAGCTACGCAACTGGCTATGATTGCTAGTCCGAAAAGTAGATGGCAAAACAACAATTAAAACTCATTATTTTATCAGTAGTATTGATAATAATGCTAAATAGTTTGCTAATTCTGTTCGCAGTCATTGGGGAATTGAAAATTCATTGCATTGGATATTGGATGTCGCTTTAAGAGAAGATGACTGTCGGATTAGAAAAGATAATGCTCCGCAGAATTTCGCACTATTACGACAAATCGCAGTCAATTTTTTAACTAAGGAGAAGTGTGTTAAACGTGGAATAAAAAACAACCAGTTTCTTGCCGCGATGGATGATAACTATTTAGCAAGAGTTTTAGCGTTAACTTAAAATAGTATATCAAAACTTAAATTGAAATTTTTACGTGGAAGTTTCACTTGTCTGGAAGAAAAGCATACTTTTCTGTACCGCTCAATGAGTTATTTTTAGTATTAATATATAGTAATTTCTGGAGAGATAAGCTAATCTATATTATTGAGAACTTAATGATTTATTTTATTTATAACTATAGCCACTTGTAGGATTATTTATGTCATTTTCAAATCTTTTTTAGTTTTTATTAGTAAATAAGATGCGTTCGCCCTGTTAAGACCCCTGAGTGAAGAAGTTTTATCAGGACAGCAGAAGATTGCGGACTTGTTTTATGAACAAAAATTCATCACAAAGAAATCAACGTTAGGGATGCAACTCTCTCTTTTGAACAGTATGCTGCTTTTACTCCAACAGATGTCAAGCCTTGAGCATTTGTCAAATTATGGTAGGACTTACGCAAAAACTCTCTGAAACTCTTATTTCTCCGTGTCCTCTGCGTCGCGCCAGTTGCTTCAAGTCGGGAAACCCGCCCAACGCACTGGCTTCTCTGCGGTTCGATTTTCCGTTACCTGTGCGTAAGTCCTGTATGGTATGACCACAAACACATGACACATGAGATAAGTCAGTTAAGAACCACTTTTAATCAAGTAGCACTGTTGTATGACCAAGTTCGACCAGGATATCCAGAAGCGCTTTTTGACGATGTGGTGTCTCTCTCAGAAATCACTCCAGACGGAAGAATATTAGAGATTGGTTGTGGTACTGGTCAGGCAACTGTGCCCTTTGCCCACCGGGGTTATTGTATACTCTGCATTGAGTTAGGTGACAATCTTGCTACGGTTGCCAAAAAAAATCTGGCTGCTTATCCGCAAGTAGAAGTGCGTAACATCGCTTTTGAGGATTGGGTGACGGAAGAAAATGCTTTTGATTTAGTGATTTCGGCGACTGCTTTCCATTGGCTTAACCCAAGTATTGCTTACAAAAAAACGGCTCTTGCCCTCACATCTGAAGGAGCGATCGCGCTATTTTGGAATGAACACGTACATAGTGATGCTAGTAATGGCTTCTTTGAGGAGGTACAAGAGCTATATCGCCGTTTAGCTTGTGAGTTAGTTAAGGATGACAAGCCTCTTACTCGTGAGCATGAAGTCCCTAGTAAAACGGATTGACAACTTGGGGAAAATTTGGGAGTATTAAACTACGGTAACTTGGTAAACTTTTAGTACTTAAAAAACTTAAATACATCTAAAACCCTTACAGAGGAATGGTTTTTGTTGAGTGCAGTCAATGGCTTGAATATGTTACCAGATGTAATCGCCTCAAGGCTGGAAACATTCTTCAACTTTGTAGTGCTATCACCTCACCCAGAACTAGCAATTGCCTCACCACTCACCAACATAGATTTTCCATAATATATTCGGAGATAAAACTGATGATTAAGAGTCCAGAGAAGCTTACAGATACAACAATTCAGTTTTCGGCTCCTGTGAGAGCAAACTCGCCGGAACTCCAGCAGCTTTTTGATTTTATTGCTTTGGGGGCAAGTGAGCGCGATCGCGATCGCATCCTTCCTTATAATGTAGTTGAATTGATCCGGCGTTCCAGGTTGGGTGCATTGCGAATCCCCGTTGCTGAAGGTGGCGGTGGTAGCACCGCACGCGAACTGTTTGAGGTCGTGATTCGGCTAGGGGATGCTGATCCAAATGTCGCTCACATTGTACGGAATCATTTCTCTGTTACAGAGCGAATTTTGCGTTCTGAGCGCACCCAAAGGAATCGTCGCTGGCTCAAAGCCGTCGTCGATGGCGCGATTATTGGACTCGCTTCGACCGAACTAGAAGCTAAACGATCAGGTGGTCGCCAAGTCGTGAATACAAAATTAACACCCGATGGCGACGGTTATCGTCTGAATGGAAGGAAATATTACAGCACTGGTAGCCTTTACGCAGACTGGATTTTTGTGCGTGTGTTAGCACCAGATGGCTCTACAGTGTATATACTCATTCCTACTAACCGCGAGGGTCTTGAACTGGTGGACGACTGGGACGGCTTCGGACAAAGACTCACAGGTACGGGAACGACTACCTTCACGAATGTCCGTGTAGAGGCTGAAGAAGTAATTTTTGAGACAGACACAGACAAAGACGACCTGCCCTACAACATTGTCCCGCAATTATTCCTGACTGCCATCAACGCCGGTATTATTCGTAGCGTTCTGCGTGATGCTACAGCCCTCATCCGTAACAGACCCCGGACTTTTTACCACGCTGTATCCGAGCAAGCCTCAGAAGACCCAATCTTGCAACAGACTGTCGGGCAGATTGCCGCCAATGCCTTTGCTGCCGAAGCGCTCGTCTTGGCGGCAGCTGATGGTCTTGATCGCCTCCCTGCTGCCCAAGCTCAGGGTGAAGAGGCAGAGACGGCTGCGGCACTAGCAACTTCTTTGAGTGCATCCAAAGCCAAATTGATTGTTGATGATCTAGCACTACGTTCGGCCACCTTGCTGTTTGAAGTGGGTGGGGCTTCCACAACAAAGAAAAGCTCCAACTTTGATCGTCATTGGCGCAACGCCCGTACCTTATCCTCACACAACCCAAATCACTTTAAGGCTCGTGCGATCGGGGACTACGAGATCAACGGTACACCATTGCCGCAACGAGGATTCTTCTAATTTTGTTCAGATCCCTGACTTTTAACATGCGGGAAACCACTTTATGAGTATTTATCAGAAGTCGGGGATTTTACAGCCAACCGAAACCGTTGAGAGGAACTATGAGTGCAATTGATACTACTTTTTTGAGAGCAAGTAAAGAGGCGATCGCCTCTCCAACAGACTATCCCCAAAGCCCATTATCCCAAGCTCTCCGGCAGCCAGTACTGCTAGGGCTATTCTTACCGATTCATCACGGTGGTTGGAGTTCTTCTAACCTCCCGCGCACTACAGACTGGTCGTTTGATTACAATGCCAAACTTACCCAAAAGGCTGAGGAGTTAGGTTTTGACCTGGTTTTTGGCTATTCTACATGGCAGCCTAAGGGCGGACAAGGGCCAACTCGCACAGAAGCAGGTTTAGATGCCTTCATTGCTACTGCCTCCCTTGCTGCCATTACCTCACGCATTCTATTAATCTCAACAATTCACGTCCTCTACGGGCCTTGGCATCCCATCCATCTGGCTAAATTTGGTGCTACACTTGACCACATTTCTAGAGGTCGCTGGGGAATTAACGTTGTCACCGGACACCGGGCTTATGAACATGAACTGTTCGGCTGGAGCCAAATCGAACACGATCGCCGCTATGAACTTGCTGATGAATTTGTCACCGTCCTCAAACGACTTTGGTCGGAAACAGAGAATTTTTCTTACAAAAGTCAGAATTCTTGGCAGTTTAAGGATGCTTACATCAGCCCCCGCCCGCTTTATGGTCGTCCCATCCTAGTTAATGCTACCGGTTCTGATGCTGGCATCGAGTTTGCGGGTCGTCATTCCGATATCGTATTTATCACCAGTCCGGGTGGCGGTGATATAGAAAGCGCCTTGTCGTCGTTACCCGCTCATACAGCCCGTGTCAAACAATCAGCGATCGCTAATGGTAGACAAGTCCGCACTCTCCTAAATCCGCTTATTGTCGTGCGTGAAACTGAAAAAGAGGCAGAAGAATATGCTCAGGCAATTATCGACCATGCCGATTATCAGTCAATTGCTGGACGTTCAGGCGTTAGCAGCGATGCACACGCCTGGAGGGGGCATCAAAAGGGAAATCTGCGTCATGGCGTTGGTAGTGCGATCGGCGGTAATGTGCAGCTAATCGGTTCACCCGAACAAATTACCGAGCAAATTTTGCAACTCAATAAAGCTGGTGTCGATGGCTTCCAGCTTGCCTTCTACGATTTTGAGCCGGATCTGGATTTCTTCGGTAAGCGCGTTCTACCACTACTGAAACAGGCTGGACTTAGATTCTAAGTTCTCCAACCTAGCTAATACCAATTCTCTAAAATCCGGCAACACACACATTTAAAATTTGACTTCCTTATACCATTTCTTTGTGAGCCTGCACCAAACCCTTTTAACTTCTTTCTTTCTTTGTGTACTTTGCGTCCAACTCTTGGAGACGCTGCGCGAATGCGGTTCGTTTTTCTTTCTTATACTTAAATATGGTTTAGCGCATCTTCATACAGAATTAGTATTAATTACGAATTACGTTAGCGCAGTGGGGCGCAGCATCGTTACAAATTACGAATTGGTATTCCGCCCTGTTTTCAATTTTGCGAGGTGCATCAATAATGCAAGGACAAGAATTACTACAAAGCTTGTTGCAAGCCACTAGTGAAACTTTTTACATGGTAAGTATATCTACCCTGGTTGCAATAGTCTTAGGCTTACCTTTGGGTTTGTTGCTAGTGATGACAGGCCCCGGAAACTTGCTAAATTTTCCCCAACTGCATAAAGTGCTGGGTGCGATCGTCAATACTGGACACTCATTTTTTTTATTCTGCTTGTGCTTTTAACACCACTAACACGCCTAATTGTTGGCACTTCTATCGGTAGCACAGCCGCTTTAGTTCCCCTGACTCTTGCCGCCATTCCATTTTTTGGTCGTATCGCTGAAACCAGTATTTTAGAAGTTGATAAGGGACTAATAGAAGCTGCCCAAGCAATGGGGTGCAATTATTGGCAAATTGTTCTCAAAGTATTGATTCCCGAAGCTTTGCCTTCACTGATATTAGGTATGACGATTCTAATTGTGAGTTTGCTTAACTCTTCCGCGATGGCTGGGGCTGTAGGTGGAGGTGGATTAGGTAATTTGGCAATTCAATACGGCTACCAACGCTTCGATGTAGGGGTGATGTTTTCTACCATTGTGGTTTTGATTGCACTAGTACAAATTATTCAATTTCTAGGTGATTTAATTGCACAGCGTATAAGAAAACGCTGAACGAAAGCAAAGAGGCAGGAGAGCAGAGAGACAAATATAATTCTTGACTTTTAACTCAAATTGAAGATTTTTTAATATTTGTGTCTATGGTTTTTTTACAGTTTATTTTCTCACTACTTGAGTGTAGGTTCACTGAGAAATACCTGGACTAAATTCTCATAGTCAAAGGTAAAGAAATATTGATTAGATTTAAACAGCCTATCAAAAGGTGGTATCTTATCTTTCAATACTACGGTAAATTAATCAATTTAGTGTATTTTGTTCCTTATCATCATAGATATGGCTGCTTAAACTCCTAAAAATTGATATCAAGGAGTCAATTGTGGTGAATTATTTAAAAGAACACCGCTTTCAGTACAAACAAAAATGTTCTGCCAGTATAATCTTTGTGATCGCAACGTCTTTTCTTGCTTTGATAGCTTCTAGTTGCAGTCAACAAACAGCTATCGATGCCGCAGCTAACTCAGATTCCTCTTCAAAAACTCTCACTACCAAAACTACAGAGGAAAACAATGTGATTCGCTTGGGCTACCAAAAAGGCGGGATTATTCCCATTGCGCGTCAACGGGGTGAGCTAGAGCGTCAGTTAGTAACGCAAAATATTAAAGTTGAATGGAGTGGGCCATTTGACCGTTGCGCTACGCTTTTAAGTTCTCTCAATGGTAACCCTGCGGATATTGGCGGCTGTGGTGATATTCCTTCCATCTCTGGAATTGCTGCTGGACAACCTCTCTGTATTGGTTCTGTACAGCGTCCTAGTCCAGATTCTTTAGGTAATGCAATCTTAGACGGCAGTGTGTCCGTTAGAAACTACCGCTCTTAGGTAGTAAAGATGACAAAAATATACCCAAAAATAACGTGTCTACCAATTTGCAGCAGAATTTTTTCTTCTCTCTGGGTTGCTTGTTAGTAGCAACAACAGCTTGCTCAGAGGTTAAGTCTACCAGTCCGGCAACGATCGCTGCCAATCCTAGTCCATCCCAAATCGCAGTATCGAATACAACTCAATTGTATGTTGCTAAATATAAAGGTGGCTGGGACTTAAATTTAAAGTTAGCTGGACTAGATCATTTCCCTTATCAAACTCAATTTACTGAGTTTACTGGGGGTAATTTGATGGTACAGTCAATCAATGCTGGTGCGATTGACTTGGCCTCTGCTAGTGAAATTCCGCCGATTTTTGCAATTGAATCGAAAGCATCTGTAAAAATTATTGCCACTCTCAAAGGGCCGACGGTTGGTCAAGTTGTACTCGTACCCAAGGACTCAACTGCCAAAACGATCGCTGACCTCAAAGGTAAGAAAGTAGGTTACGTTAAAGCCACAACTGCCCACTACTTCCTGATTAAGATGTTGGAAAAAGTTGGGCTGACAATGAAGGATATCAATGCAATTCCTTTATCGATACCTGATGGACTTTCGGCTTTCCGTAAAGGACAGCTTGACGCTTGGGCAACCTACGGTTATTCCATCCCCCAAGCCCAAAAAGAAGGGGCGCGGGTGCTGGAATCTGCAAAAGATATTTTGAGTGGTAACTTTGTGATTATTGCTTCACCCAATGCGATCGCTGATCCCCAAAAGAAGGTTGCGATCGCTGATTTTCTCTGTCGTTTGCAGAAATCTCAAACTTGGCGGGAATCTAATCTTAAGCAATGGTCGAAGAATTATGCAACTACCATTGATGTTGATGAAAACATCGTTTATCAGGATGCCAAGCAAGGACAACAACAGCGTCGTCAAGAATTACTTCCTGTTTCTGATGCAGCTGTTGCTTCTCAGCAAAAGGTTGCTGATACATTTTTTCAAGCGGGTGTAATTCCCACAAAAGTTGATGTAAAACAACTTTGGGACAGCAGTTTTAACAAAGATATTGCCAAATGCCAATAATTGCAGCAAGAAGTAAAAAGCTAAATGTCAAAATCACCTTACTTTTAATAATGGGAAAAATATGTTTCATGGAATAGAAAGAGAATTATTAAATGGAGTACCTTGGTTATTTGGACAACAGTCTCAATTACCACATTATCTCCAATTAACAGATCAGCAAGAACATGAGAACCGTGATATTTGGGAATTATCACCACAAGAATCTGTTGATCGTGAGCCTGTTCTTAAGCAGGAGATAAAACGGTTTGGGATTTTCAGCAAACTAAAAAGTTTTTCTTTAAAGGCGTAGGCGTAGCCAGCCGCAGGCATTGCCAATAAATAAGTTTGGAATCAGGCGCTAAGGCAGTACAGCTGTTCGCAAGACGGTCAATGATCGCATCTCTGTCAGTGAATCGCCTCCGAGGTTATCCTGGCGCTTATTATAACTATCCGCAACTACCTGATGTACCTCGCTAGTTCCAAGCCTGGCGCTTTCATCAAGTTGGCTCTACACCACTACCAGATGCAATCGAGTCGGTAATAGCGTTCTCTAACTTCCTCCTGCACTTATCTGCACCGTAGAAATCTGCTCACAACCAGGGCAATTGCATCGTCGCTCAGGTGAATGATGATGTTTTCGAGTTCGATTTTGCGATAGCTGGTACTGGCTACTTTGCTGATCCGACAAAGCGGCCGGAACTCGCCGAATTTGCACATTATTGCTCAATACGGCACACCGAATAACAAAGTCAAAAGCTTGGGTTTGTTGCGTTACCTGCTCGGCTAAGATTTTAAATGGGGATGCAACTACGATGGCTCACCTCAGTACCTCAGCGCCGATTGGATCGTTGTTTGCTTGTTTGTATCTCAGTATCAGGCGAGGGATTGCGGGCTTAGAGCGTTTGATTGTAGTCGCTCAAGTCTTGATCGGGATAAGTCTGATCTCCTTCTCACTATCGCGTCAAGTTGGATTATCCATAATCATACTGGTGTTTACAGGCTGCTTTTCCATCCTCCTGATTACCAGTAGTAATATGATTATCCAAACTCTAGTTACCGAGGATAAGCGCGGACGGGTAATGAGTTTTTATGCCCTAGCAATGGTGGGTATGATACCCTTTGGGAATCTGTTAGCTGGAACTTTGGCACATAATTTTGGTGCGACTAATGCCTTGATTGTCTGTGGCAGTCTGAATATCTTAGGTGCGCGATGGTTCTCTGCACAATTGCCAGCAGTGAGCCGTTGGATTGATCGCTAAACAAGTTGATTCTCTTTGGAAAAGTGCAATTATATTAAGTTGTATATCTTTTTTGGAGCAACAAAGTGGACAGGTTGTCCACCTTCTTGTTCAAATCACAACATAACTAACAGACTCCTTGTAGGGAAAACTACAGTAAGGAAAGAAGCGAAATTTCACCGACTTAATCGGTTCGTTACACCTCGCACAACTATTACGTAATCCTGTCCCACACTAAAAACAGAACTTATTAGGACTTACGCAAAATATCTCTCAAACTCTCATTTCTCTGTGACCTCTGCGCCTCTGTGGTTCGATTTTCCGTTAGCTGTGCGTAAGTCCTGCTTATATCAAGTCCGGGTAATTAGTTATGATTCCCACAATCATTGCACCCCACCCCCAGCCCCTCCCCGCTCTTCGGGAGGGGAGACAAAGCGTAGCTTTGGCGGGGTGGGGTTCTTGGGGTTTTATAAGTAATCAAGCGGACATGATATTAAGTCTGGTAAATTTTATTATGTATATATACATAGCTAAATGTAATAACAACTTTTTTATACTGAAGCTAGTTTTTAGCGTAGGCGTAGCCCGCACTTCTCTACGGGACGCTGCGCGTAGCTTGCTTCCCCGTAGGGGTACGACAAAGCTCAGTGACCACCGTAGGCATCGCTGATTTTTGATCCTACCTCACAAAATCGCGTTGCTCCCTACGAAGGTTAGATGAGGCAAACCTTGAGGAATTTCTTCAAGAGAGACACCCATACGCCAAGTTTCAACGATCGCCCCAACAGATGTACGAGTTCCCTTGATAATAATTGGCTCATCACTTAGAATATGCTCGTCTTTGACGATATGACGATATAAAGATGTTTTGTTGCTTGAACCATAGCTGTAAATATCTTAAGAATTTTCCCAGACATTAATTGTACTGATTCTGTTGAGAAGTGAATTTGTAGATTTGTTGAAGTTTGCAGAAACATGGCAAGGCGATGATTGAGAAGAGTGTCTTCAATCCTTTCATAACAATCTTTTGGCACAAAGATGATTACTGTGTAACCAAAAACTACGGTTAATTTATCAATTACATGTATTTAATGCTTGAAAGCAGGTATTATAAGAATTTATAGGAAATAAAATCTTAATTCTTTCATCTGCGTTGGAAAAGTATTGAGTTCCAGTAAAGAGACTTGATGAAATCAGCGTAACTATTGATTCTAACTAAGACCGCCATGAACCCTAGTTTTTTAACTGCCCATACTCCAACCGCGATCGCTATTGTTGGCGGAGGTTTTAGTGGTTCTCTAGTCGCTACCCACCTATTGAAGACTGCCAGCCAACCTCTCATCATTAAGCTGATTGAGCGTAGCGATCAAATTGGCAAGGGAATTGCCTACAGCACAGATACCAACTGTCATTTGCTGAATGTATCAGCAGGCAACATGAGTGCATTTGCCCATGATTCGGGGCATTTGTTACGTTGGCTTCAGCACAACCGCGATGAGTTAACAGCATTTTTTTCAGAAGAAGTCAATGCCAGTACCTTCATACCTCGTAAGGTTTATGGTTTATACATTCAATCGGTTTTGGCAGAAGCAGAAGCCACAGCACCTAGTGATGTGCGACTAGAACACTTGACCGATGAAGTGGTAGGAATACAGCTTGAAGAAAAAGGCGCAATGATTTCTCTGCGTAGTGGTCGCTGTTTTGCCGCAGACAGAGTTGTGTTGGCATTGGGGAACTCACCCTCTGCACCCCCTGCCATACAAAACGCCAACAGTAATGATGATTATCTACGGAATGCTTGGTCAGCCGATGCCCTAGCAGACCTTGATGCTGATGCACCTGTGTTGCTAATTGGTACAGGACTGACGATGGTGGATATGGTTTTATCTCTGAGCGATCGCCAACATCGCGGTAAAATTTATGCTGTGTCCCGACGAGGATTATTTCCCCTAAAACATCAAGCGGCTCAACCTTATCCCTGCTTCTTGACCCCAGAAAATTCACCAAAACGTGTACGCGATTGGTTACATCGGGTGCGTGCCGAGGTGGAAATTGCTGCTGCCCAAGGCTACGACTGGCGAGCAGTAATTGATTCTCTGCGTCCTATGATCCAGAAAATCTGGCAAAAACTACCGACCGAGGAACAGCAACGTTTTTTGCGTCATCTTACACCTTATTGGGATGTGCATCGTCACCGCATTGCCCCAAGAGTAGCGGATGTTGTCACCCAAATGCTGGATTCTGCTCAACTCACCATTGCCGCAGGGCGGATTCGGGAATATCAAACTTTGCCGGACGGTGTGGCAGTGACCGTATGCCAGCGCAAAACCCAAATTAATAATATCTTGCACGTTCGCCGGGTAGTTAATTGTACAGGAGTAGCAGCAGATTATCGCCGATCGCCTCATCCTCTGATTACTAATTTGCGATCGCAAAAATTAATTCGTCCCAATGCCATCGGTTTAGGATTAGATACAGATACCGACGGTGCTTTATATGCAACAGACGGTAACGTTTCGACGCTGTTTTATACCTTAGGAACTCCCCGCAAGGGCGACTTGTGGGAAAGTATTGCCGTTCCAGAATTACGGGGACAGGCGCAGGAATTATCTAAGGCTTTGTTGCAGTCGCTACCAGTGCGTGTGCGGACTATTGCGGCGATGCCTTTGTTAAGCGTAACTGATGGCAGTGCAGAGATACCCCAGTCAACTTTCCTATTTCGGCAATTTTTTGATCCTGAAACTAGTAGTTACACTTATTTAATTGCCGATCGGCAGACAGGAGATGCTGTTCTAGTCGATCCTGTATTAGAGCAAGTTGACCGCGATTTGCAATCATTGGATGAACTGGGATTAAAGCTACGCTACTGTCTAGAAACTCACCTTCATGCCGATCACATCACAGGGGCAGGCAAACTTAGGCAACAAACAGGCGCTCAAGTGATTGTTCCTCAAAATACTGCTGTGACAAAAGCCGATCGCTCTCTTGTCGGTGGCGAAATCTTAAAAGTGGGATCGGTAATCATTGAAACAATTTCCACGCCAGGTCACAGCGCCAGTCATATAGCATATTTGGTGAACAAAACCCATCTGTTAACTGGTGATGCCTTATTTATTCGTGGTTGTGGACGTACAGATTTTCAGGGAGGTGATCCTGGAACTTTATACGATGTGGTGACACAACGCTTATTTACCTTGCCAGATGATACTTTGGTATATCCTGCCCATGACTATAAAGGGCGTACTGTTTCCACTATTGGCGAAGAAAAGCGGCTTAATCCCAGATTTAGCGATTCCTACGGAGCGCTGCGCGAACGCAGTCGTAGTCAATTTATTACCATCATGAATAATCTCAAATTGAGTTATCCTCAAAAGATGAATGCAACAGTACCTGCGAATGAATACTGTGGTGATTTTATTCCTCAAGAAAGCTTAGACCAGGCTACGAGTTCGGCAACAGATGAAGAACAGAAACAAATAGAACTCACAGTCATGACTAATACAGAAATCTACAATGATTACTTTGCTATGTATATCTAGAGTAGAGTGAAAATCAAAATTTTTCTACCCTAGGTCGCAATTCAACTTCACAAGTCCAAGCATTGCGAGGTTGGCGCAGAATGTTCAGGTAAGTTTGAGCGATGTCTACGTAAGCTATGTGAACAACTGGATAGTTGGATTTGCTAACGATGCCTGCGGTGGGCTGCGCCAACGCACTGTCTGGGCCAAAGGGATGTTGCCAATTCGCGCCAGTAGTCCAATGCCACCAACTCAGAAAGGAAACTTGCTTGACAGCTGGTTTTGCCATCTCAAACACTAAAGAACCCGGTAATCGCTGCTCATCGGGTAAATCGGGAAACTGTTCTTCAGATAAGGGACGCTCTGCAACTGTCACATATCCTGTAGCTTTGACAAATTCACCAAATTGTGCATTTTTTACCTCATATTTATCAATACAGAAGTTAGTCACCGTTACATCTCCAGGCGATCGCTCTTCCACAAAACTGGAATTATCAGACCCCATTTTGAACGTTCCTCCTGAAATTATCGCCATACCTTGGGGACAGGGATTGACTGTGGCTGCAAATGCGGTTGTATTGATGAATAAGAGTGCGATCGCTATTCCCTGAATGAATATTAGTGTGAGAAAGCAATATTTTTTTGCATACCTAATATTCTCACTTTTGCTATTTTTAATTAAATGCCTGTAGTTCATCAATAAGATTCAACTTTTCTTAAAACTTATATCATTTTAGATTTTAGATCAACAATCCCCCTTTTCGTTGTATTTTTCGGTAATCTATTTCTCGCATTACATTATTTATTGTCGAAAAATCAGTATTTTTTCCCAATAAATCTTCAGAAAATTTTCAATCTTTGATACTATGCAGAAACTGTTAACTCTAAAATCAGGCTAATTTACAATAAATATCTTTAGTTCTGTTAAGGGATTTCCAAGAAATAAATTAGCAAAATAAACGTAGACGCATTCGCAAAGCATCTCGTCACAGGCTACCACAGAGTAGTTTTTCATCTCCCCCAGTAAAAAGGGATTAAGAAGCCAGGAAAAGTCAAATCCTGATTGGCTCCTTTTAGTGGGATTGCCCACAAGGCAGTGGCTCTCGCCAATCGCATACTGGTTTCATCAAGGCAGCTTTCTCCCCAATGCCTTACCTAAGAAGTGGACATTTCCGATTTTGACGGAATAACTACAGACGGACATAACGCCCGATAATTCACGCCCTCAGGACACCCGTTAGTCCTTGGTGCAACTGTAAATCAAGCTTTTGATATTACACAAGTTGCTTGATCACACCCTGAACGTTCACAAGCGCGATCGCCTGCTGCTCACTTGACTACTTGTTAAGCCAATAGAGAATTTTTAAATAGTAATAATTATCGTTATAATTAACTGGTGATTTTATTTTTTGGAAGTCTTTTAAACCAAACTCAACTCAAAATAATTCAAAATATTCTCTTTGCTCCCAGTTAGTCACCTGCTTTAAATAATCTTCTGGTGGCTGATCAGTAACGGACTGCAAAAAGCGATTAATTTCACTCTGTTTCATCTCAATGATGAAGTTTATGAACTGCTGCCCCATTTTTCGAGAAAAAAGTTCGCTTTGGCTCAAATATGAAATTGCCTCTGGCAAACTTTTGGGTAAGGTTGGATTTTCTGTCGTGTAAGGTGACTCTGTTGGAGAGCCAGGGTCAAGTTTATGAGCTACACCATCTAACCCAGAAATCAATTGCGATGCCATGTAGAGATAGGGATTGGCTGCTGGTTCTCCAACTCGGTTTTCAATGTGGGTATTAGGGTCATCAAAACCGCCTTGTAATCTAATCATTGCCCCTCGGTTTTCCAGCCCCCACCCTGCACGGTCAGGGGCCAGGGAATAAGGTCTAAATCTTTTATAGCCGTTAATTGTCGGGGTTGTGAACACAGAAGCAGCATTGGCGTGTTTAAGAAGACCACCAACGAAGTATTTACCTAAATCTGACATGAGGGTTTCGGAGTTTGCAGACATGAGAGCGTTCTCGCCTGTGGTTTGGTCTACAAGGGATTGGTGCAAATGCCAGCCATTGGAAGAACAACCTTGTAGTCCTGGACGACACATAAATGATGCGATATAACCTTGTTGACGGCAGATTTGCTTGGTCGCCATTCGGAATATCATCATTGTATCCGCAGCTTGCAATGCCGGAATCGGGTCAAAGGTAAATTCAAATTGACCAGCACCCCCTTCGTTTTCTACACTCCTTAAAGGTAATCCCATTTCAACTAAGTTTTCTGCCAAAACGCGTAGCAAATCGTGAATCTCTGGATTGTGGGATTCTAAAAGGTATTGGAAGCTATGCTCTACGGCGCTAACTTTGGCAGGTTCACCGGGTTTTCCAGAAGTACCAACATTAGCGATCGCTAACATTGGATCTGACAACTTTGCCAGATACCACTCAACTTCTAAGCCGACAATATGCTCCAACCCTCTTTGATGTAACTCTACCAATGATTGCCTCAAAATACCGCGACTGGAAAAGGGCATTGGCTGACCATTTTGAAAGTATTCATCACAGAGAATAAAGCCAGTACGTTTTGCCCAAGGCACAATTTTGAAGGTACGAGGGTCAGGAACAGCCACAAGATTTGGCGCACCTGTCATCAGAGGCATATCCAAGCTACCGCCGGGAATGAAAGGGTTAAATACTATTGCACCACCAGTATCAAACAGGAATGTCCCTGTGCTGATTTGCATACCATTTTCTAGAGCGCTTAAAAAGGCTTGGGGTAAGAGCGACTTACTGCGAACAATGCCATGCTGGTCTGACCAAGCGGTGCGAATCAACAATAGATCCTGTTCTTTAATGACAGCCTTGATCTTTTCAGATGCTTCTTTTTGGATTTCTGTCCACAGGTGATGACGCTCAATAAACCCAGGTCTTTTCATTTGGATTGCCTAATCATGTTCAACTGTTTGAGCGGTTAGTTTGAAATCAGCCTTCATTAGGCGTTTCCATTCTTGGTGATAACCGCGAATTGCTAACTCATCTGTTACAGGCCCGGTGATTACACCATCTTCATCTATATGATGGCGATCGCTGATGCCAAACCCGCGATTCATCGCTACCCACTCAATTTCTGGAATACTTAGCCCCCGATGACATTCGGCAAAATTGATCATATCGTCAGGAACCCCAAAACTGGGGAAATCTTCTTGAGTTCTCATCCGCAGAACATTAACTTCATCTGGGACTCCAGACATCGTGGTGGCATATATTGTCAGTTGAGTGCGATCAACAGCTAACGGTTCAATCACTTCGATTTGATTCCCAAAAACTAGCAGATTAGGAAAAATAGTTAAATTCATCTGCGAACCTATGGACAAATCTAACCAATAAGGAGCCTGCTCACCCCACTTTTCTCGAAGCTTTGCTTCATAAGCTTCCCGTCCTAGCTGGGGTCGTTGTTGTTGCCAGAAAGCGCCAGGTCGTTTTTCGTAACTGGGACGCTGATCAATGAACATATGCCCATGACCAAGATACTGCACATACATTGGCCCTTCATCAGGATTGTGGGCAAAATATTGCATGTCTTTTTCGGATTCTAGACGATTTGCCACAGCTAGCAGAGAACGGTGTGAAAACGCTACATGATAACCATCAGCGGCATTATCGTAGGTAAACTTCCAGTTACCTTGATAAATCATTTTATGTGCGCTACTTTGCACGGTGATTTGAGCATTAGGAAAACGATCAATCCACTGATCCAATAAATCTTTGGCTCGTCCGAGATAAGCGATTAAGTCTGGTGCTTCACAATTCAAAGTCCCAAAGATAAAACCACGATAGCTTTCTACCCAAGGAACTTGTCCCAGGTTAAATTCTGGGCGATGGAAGTCAGCAGCGTAACCTTTTGCCCAAGGAACTCCTGTGAGTTTGCCCGTGTTGCTATAAGTCCAGCCATGATAAGGACAGGTAAAAGTTTTCGCACAACCACGAGTTTCACGGCAAACTGTCGCGCCTCTATGGGTACAGCGGTTGAACAAAGCGCGAATTTTATCTTGGCGATCGCGCAGGATAATAATTGGACGATGCCCTAAATTAGATGTCTTAAAATCGTTGGGGTTGGGTATTTCGCTTTCATGAGCAAGGTAAACCCAGGTTCCCCCGAAAATCCGAATCATTTCCTCTTGGAAAATTCTCGCATCCGTGTAAACACAACGGTGGACTCGTTCTGGCTGAATTAAATAATCCCAATCATAGCCTTGCTTGACTTCGCCGTTTCCATGCAGCATGGTTAGCTTTTCTCAAAATAAATTTGACAAATAACTTGATGTAAAATTCCTAACTTTAAGCTAATCTCTGTCTCAATTATCCATTTTTTTGTTCTTCATTATTCTAGAACTTGATCAATAGCCGTCAAAAGGCGATCTCTTTTCACTACAGCCGTCACTTCCACGCCCCACTGAGATTTATTGAGTGCATTCCCTAAAACTCTTGCACCTGACGGTGGAATGCCATTTTTAGGACAAGTCTTATCAAAGCAAGAAACTAAGGTTTTCATGACCTTGATCCGCATCAATTAAATTCACCTGCTTGAGAGCTATTTTCCATTTGCCATGCTGCTGGTGGAACCTGTGTCCATACCAACCAGCAAAGGTTTGCGTCCGCCCTTGGCGAAATTCATGGATGAGAAAGTTGGAACGAATTTTGACTTCTTCTTCCTTTGCACATGAAAATATTTCAATGTTACTAATTATTCGGCTAGTACGCGATCGCGGTGTTTGAGCATAAGCAAAACCACACTGCAACCAAAATACCTTATCTTCCAAGCGTCTGTGGTCATCGAAAGCGATGGATACTTCTTTTCTAGGGTCTCCACCACCTGGAGTGCTGGGAATCCAATAAAGGCATTTGTTAGTAAATAACCCCAACCAATCATCAAATTTTCCATCATCCAGTAACCGTGCTTCCAGAAACAGCAACGCTTTGCACTCTAACTCAATTGCTTGATTAACTGGTTTTCCTCCATTCTCCCACTCTGGAAGTCTTTTAATTAATTCACTATAAAATATTTCATCCACGTCATAGGAATATTGTGAACTTTTGGTGTTTTCTTCTTTGCTTACTGACACAATTTACTTCTTTTAATACCAAGATATTATCTTATATGAGTTTAAACTAACTAATGACAAAAGCGTAGTGGTGTCCACACTGTCATGAGCAAAAATTACTTTTTGGGAATAAAGGCATATCAAATTATCAATGACAATCAAGGTGGAGTGCGACCCCAAGTCCTACTGCATTGTGTGGAAATACTACGAGTCGCTATTTCTCGAAGAGTGGACGCGATTAAAGACATTCTCAAGCGGTGGGCTGGGGATTTACGTTGGGAAACGGTGCTAGAGTTGCAAGCGACGCCGAATAGCCCGTCGTAGACATCGCAGCGAGTGAGCTACGTAACCTGGAGCAATTTATGCCTCATTTTTATCAGTGGCTTGATGAAACGTTGCACTCAGTGTAACGAACTGATTACAATCTGATGCTGTAATGTGTGTTTAGAAGTAGAGCAATCGACGTAGACGATAATCTTGCCCTGGTCTACATGCGAGTTTAAAAATGTGGGATTGATCTTGAACGGTTTATATCTTGCAACACTTTACGCGACGCTCGTTGCACGGCATCGTCTCCCTTTGGGAGATGACTCGCTCTAAGCGTTGGCGCAGCCTCTGGTAGAAGCGAATTAAATTTAGCAATATTCTGCAATACTAATGTGTTGGCTTACATTGTTAATGTGTCGGCTTACATTGTTAATGTGTCGGCTTACATTGTTAATGCGTCGGCTTACATTGTTAATGCGTCGGTTTACATTGTTAATGCGTCGGTTTACATTGTTAATGCGTCCCCATGCAATGCCAATGTATTCCCTTGGAATGTTAATGCGTTCCCCTGCATTAAAAACACTACGCTTTTACGCAAAAGTGGACTCAGAGCTTTTTTCAGTGCCATTCCACCAGAAACTAATACTACCTCGTTGCTTCAGGTTGCATCGTTCTCTTGCCAATTGCGAACTCGATAGTCGGGTTCGGCTTTCTTATTTATAATCAAACTAAGAGTGGAGAGAGAACAGTTAATAGGTATACTATTTTTTCTGTTCGTGCAACAACGCCCTTTCAATCTACAACATCATCTCGCTTTAAAGCAGCCGCCAATTCTCTCATAAACTCAACAAAAACGCGAACTTTAGCCGAGAGATAGCGTTTTTGCGGATACAATACTGCAATTGGTAATCCAACTTGGGTCGCGTAGGCTTGGAGAATCGGTTGGATGTCTCCACGGGCGATCGCTTTCGCTGCAATAAATTTGGGCAATTGCACCACACCGGCTCCTTGAATAACCGCCTCTAAAATGACTTCTGAATTATCGAATTTTAGATAACTGTCAAGGGTAAGGTCAATCGATTTTCCATCTTGTTCAAACTTCCAGTTAGCTTCTCGCCGAGTCTGTGAATAGATAAAGTTGACACAGCGATGCTGCAATAGTTCTGTAGGCGTTGTGGGCGTACCATACTGGGCGAGATACTGCGGCGAGGCACAAGTGATGTAGTGTGCAGTTGCCAGGTGGTGCATGATTAAACTGCTATCGCTGCTCATTCCAATCCGCACAGTTGCATCAACGCCTTCCTCAATCAGATCGATTAGGCGATCGTTAAAAGAAACATTCAGATAAAGCTTCGGATATTGTGTGGCAAATTGCAGCAGAGGCTGGGCGATATGCATCTTGCCAAAGACAAAGCTCAGATCGAGTCGCAATGTTCCGATTGGCGTGGATTGCGATTGTTTGACTTCGAGTTCGGCTTCTTCCAAATCGTCAAAAATTTGCTGAGAGCGTTGATAAAATCGGTTGCCATCTTCGGTCAGTGTCAAACTGCGAGTCGTCCGCTGGAGTAAGCGCACCCCCAATTCATCTTCTAAGCGCAATACAGCCCGACTCACGGCTGACGGAGCCATGCCTAAGTGTCGCGCTGCCTCAGAAAAGCTGCCATATTGAGCGGAGCGCATAAAAATCATCAGGCTTTTGAGCTTGTCCATTGACGCAACTACATCTTTGAATTTTTTGCATAACTGTTTTGAATTTTAACTACTTTCCCTATTTTTCGGTATAAGGTACTGTTTAGACAAGATGAAATTTCTGATACGCAAACAGTATCGAAAAAACAAGCATGACACAGCAAATAAACTCAGAACGAATCATTTTAGTCACTGGAGCTACGGGCAATCAAGGTGGCGCAGTAGCGCGTCATCTTTTGCAGCACGGAAATTTCAAGGTACGTGCCTTTGTGCGCGACCCAAACAAGCCTGCTGCTCAAGCACTCCAACAAGCGGGGGCAGAACTGGTAGTAGGAGAGTTTAGCGATCGCACTTCACTTGAAGGCGCTCTAAAAGGTGCCTATGGCGTTTTTTCGGTGCAGAACTTTCAAGATGGAATGGAAACTGAAATCCGTCAGGGTAAAGCGGTCGCAGACGCAGCGAAAGCGGCAAGTATCCAGCATTTCGTTTACAGTTCGGTGGGTAGCGCAGAACGCAAAACTGGCATTCCGCATTTTGACAGCAAGTTTCAAGTCGAAGAATATATTCGAGCGATCAAGTTACCCTACACGATAATGCGTCCGGTTTTCTTCTTTTACAATTACAACGCGATGCGCCCGATGGTTGAAAACGGAACGCTTTCCCAGCCGCTTAGTCCTAAGACGAAATTGCAGCAACTTTCCGAAGAAGATTATGGGGAGATGGTCGCTGAGGTTTTCAAGCGCCCCGCAGATTTCTTGAACCGCGAACAAGAAGTCGCAAGTGTGGATATGACAATGACGGAAATCGCAGCCGTATTCAGCCGTGTTTTCGGAAAAAACGTCGAATACCAACAAATTCCGTTTGAAGCGTTTGACCAGCAAGCTGGAGAGGAAGTGACCATCATGTATCGCTGGTTCGAGAACGTCGGTTACGCAGCGGATTTGGCACAGTTGAAACGCGATTTTCCTGAACCGACCGACTTGGAATCCTATTTGCGCGATCGCGACTGGGCATAACCAACCTTCTTCGCGTCCGCTGTTGGGTCAAACGGTATATAAAGTAGTGATTTAGAGTCAAACAACAGATTGTTCACTTAAAGAAAATCAGGTGTGAAATGAAATTAAATGGAAAAATTGCAGTTGTTACTGGGGCAAGTCGAGGCATCGGCAAAGCGATCGCAACCCGACTGGCAAGCGAAGGGGCGATCGTCGCCATCAACTATCGCGAAGATGCCAAGCCCGCCGAAGCACTGGTCTCTGAACTGAACAGCAAGGGGTTCAAAGCTCAAGCGTTTCGTGCCGACGTGAGCAAACCGACAGAATGCCATACTCTTTTAGACGACGTCGCTAAGACTTTTGGACGAGTGGATATCCTGGTGAGCAACGCTGGTATCGAGCATTTTGGAAAGCTGGAGGAGATCACCGCGCAAGATTTCGAGCGTGTGTTCTCAGTGAATGTTGCCGGCCAACTATTTGTTACGCAGGCTGCCTCTCGCTACCTTCCGTCCGGTGGACGGATTGTGCTGACTTCCTCTGTCAGTGCCAAGATTTCGGTCTTCCATCACACGCTGTATGCTGCAAGCAAAGCTGCCGTTTCGGCGATGGTACTCAACTTGGCTCCCGAATTGGGAGAGCGGGGGATTACCATCAATGCCATTGCACCAGGTGGCACAGCAACGAATATGGCAAAAGAAAATGGGAAGCTTTACACACATCCGGCTCTACAGAACGTATCGCCCGAGGCTTTGCTCAAGAGCAAGGCGTCACTACAGCGCTTGGCTCAACCAGAAGAAATCGCCGCAGCTGTAACATTTCTAGTCTCCGATGATGCTTCTTATGTCACCGGCAGCACGCTTGCTGTTGACGGTGGAAGGCTCTAAAGCTGGTCTATCCGGGCGCAGAAGATGGGTTCTTGCTCAGTTTTTGTGACGGAAGTATGCATGAATATTGTGAAACCTAGAAATCCCATTGAATCAAAAGCGCGATCGCACCCGTTTTCACCAAAAGCTGACAAGAATCTGTAATTGATACCTTACAGCCCAATTGGGACAAAACCTGTTAAACAATAGATAATTTTCTCCTCACAGGTTTGGACGAGCAGTGCGGTACATTGACCGTGAACCGCAACAGGGCAACTTGAGAAAATAGTTTACTCATGGCTCTCAAGGGTGCTGTATGTAAGTATCTACAGCTTATCCCCTGAGAGCTTTTTTTATTCAATCGCCAACTTTTCAAACATCCTCTTAGATTTTCTTTTATATGCTACTCATAGTAGCGCTCCTGAAAGTAGTTAATAATAGTCTAAAGCGGACTTTTGTATTACGATTAGTAATGCTACTCTTAGTAAGCATTCATATTACTTATAGATACACATACCACAGATAACCAACTGAAAGTAGTGCTACTTTAGGAGTAGGAATTAGGAAATGCCTGTGCTTGTAAAACTGAAAAAGACTAGAGAAGCTAAAGGCTTGTCTCAAAATGAGCTAGCGAGGAAAACTGGTTACAGCTTGCAAAATATTCAAAAAATTGAGCAAGGTAGAGCTGCGTCAATCACCTTTGATGCCTTGGGGAGATTTTGCGAAGTACTTGAATGTCAGCCTGGAGATATTTTGGAATGGCGGCCAAACAATATTGATGACAAAACTGGTCACTCATCAAATAATGAGGTGTTAAAAACTGCTTCATAGGAAGTATAAAGAAAAACTGAGTCGCCAAAATCATAGATTTTGAAGCTGCCAGCGCTTATGAAGCTGAAGATATTAGACATCTCCGAAAAAGAATATCAAAGCCTTGTGCAGTTAGGGTCAATATCTCATTTTTGGAGATGTCTATTGAAAGACTCATCGAGCAGGTAAAAATATTGTTGGTAGAGATGGAAGGGTCTCAGGCTGTAGTTTTACTTAGAAATGCTGATTATTTGACTACAAGAACATTTACGATTTTTTATAACTATGTTCGCCAACCAATTTCTAACAATGTAGTGTTTATGATGGTTTCCGGCGATAAATCCTGAATATTTCCTCCCTTACTGGATTTGATAGAGCAACAACAAGCCGCTTAAAACAATAATCGCCTTTTGATAATGGGCAATTTCTATAAATTGATAACTTTAAGATATGTCTGCGGAAATTTGCTCCTTACAACTGGGACTTATATTTGCAGACTGAGAAATTTTGCAAACATTGTCAGCCTAGCCAGAAAGAGGTGGAATCATGAACAAACCATCTAAGTACAAAAAATCCACCTCTGCTGTATCCAGTGACAAGATACCACCAGATAATCTTGCCCAAGAAGATATCTCGCAAGAAGAAAACCCAGCTACAGCAACAATTACGGTTACAGCTGTTGAAGTCCAAGAATTAAGCCAAGAAGAAAAAAGCGATCGCTTGCATTTAGAGCGAAAGGTTGAAAGAGCGTTTTTTGAGGCAGGTAAAGCTTTGACGGAACTCCGCGATCGCAGATTGTACCGTTCCACTCACAAAACGTTTGAGGAGTATTGTAAAGATAGATTTGGTTACAGCCGTAGACAGCCCTACTTTTTAATGGAAGCAGCTGTTATTTTTCAAAACTTGGAGCAAAAATGTGATCGGAACGATCACATTTTGCCAACTAATGAGTGGCAAATCAGACCTTTAACTAAGCTAGATTCAGACATTCAGCCCGAAGCATGGCAACAAGCGGTAAAGTCTGCCAATGGAAAAGTACCCTCACACCGGATTGTGAAAAACGTTGTGCAGCGCATCATGGAGCGCACAAAAGTACCAAACACTTACCAGTTGGGCGAAGTCTGCCAAATCCTTGCCAAAGACAATCCTGAACTCAGGGGCAAAGGTGGATCTTGGTGCATCGTAAGTCATGTAGGCGAATTCAGTTGTACTGTTGTGGGATGGGATGGAGAATACACCGTGAGAATCGACCATCTGAAACCGCTTAATTATTTAGACTCAGAATGTCAACAGATGCAATTAATCAGTGATCGCATCAGTAAATTACGGGACAGTGGCAAGCTAGAAGCGCCAGCAGAGGCAGTTTTGAAGTGCTTAGGGGAATTGAAACGCCCATATTTAACTGAGTTTGAGGAAAGGCTTTTGAGTTTTATAGAGCTTGAATGTAGAATTAGTAACTATTGAAGAACGCGCGATCGCATTTTCTCCATTTAGTGCTCATGTTAGAACTTATAGTGTTAAATATCTAAAAGTATTGTCGGGCTTAGATTTTCAATAATAGCCAAATTATTTAATCAACTTGCTGAATGTGAGTTGCATAAAACTAAAAAACAAGACTAATTGATATTTGAGAGTTAGATAAACGCCAACTCAAGAACGTCTTTCTCTTTTAGAAATACTTCTGAGCATTGATATTCTCGGACGATCGCTCACATAATCTCCTCAATAAAAGGTTCTCCTTCGTTTGAATTAAGCATAATCACTTATGATAAAACTAGTGAGTTCATTCGGTGATTGCCTCCCTGGTTGGAGAGTGTTTCAGCTTTTCTTAGTGCCATTCTTCTCAGATGCAATTTTCTTCAAACACTTCTCTGGGTGTTGGATGAAAATATTGATGACAAACTCTGTACCTTTTCCTAGTGCGGAAGAGCATGTTAAATGACCTCCATGCTGTTCCACCACAATCGAGTAACTAATCGATAATCCCAAACCTGTCCCACTACCCACAGGCTTAGTGGTAAAAAAAGGATTAAATATTCTCTTGAGTATCGATTCACTCATGCCTGGACCATTGTCAGCGATGCGAATCAGCACTCTATTAGCATCCTGAATTTCAGTGCGAATGCGAATTGTCGGGAGCGAAAATTGGGAAAATGTCTCACTTGTCATTCCCCAGTCGCCAGCGATGCACTGCGTCGCCCTGAGCTTATTGAAAGGAGCTTGTCGTTCGCAAAGCGTCTCAAAGAGAAGTGTCCCCATTTCCAAAGCATCAATTGCATTACTTAAAATATTCATAAACACCTGATTGAGGGAACCGATATAGCATTGGACTAAAGGCAGTTGACCATATTCTTTAATCACTGCAATTTCTGGATGCTTATCATTAGCTTGGAGTCGGTGCTGTAAAATTAACAGAGTGCTATCAATGCCAGAGTGAATGTCTACTGGTTTAATTCCCACTTCATCTAGACGGGAAAAGTTACGTAGTGATTCAACAATATGTTTAATCCGGTTGGCTCCAACTTGCATTGAGTCAAGTAGTTTAGGTAAATCCTCCATCAAAAATGGTAAATCAATAAACTCTGCTGTAGTTTGGATAGCCTGCACTGGAGTGGGATAATGTTCTTGATAGGTTTTGATGAGTTTTAACAGAGCCTGCACATAAGTTTCTGTATGAAATAGATTGCCATAAATGAAGTTTGCCGGATTGTTAATTTCGTGAGCAACTCCTGCAACCATTTGTCCCAAAGACGACATTTTTTCTGCTTGAATTAGTTGGGCTTGAGTTTGTTGAAGATGGTCTAAGGCATAAGTTAGTTCAGAATTTTGGTTTTCGATTGTGAGGATATTACGGTAGGAACGGAGGGAAGAAATCACCACTGTAATCAGCTTTTGCCGTGTCAGTTCTGTTTTCAGCCGATAGTCGTTAATATCGTAGTCCAGAATAACCGAGGCTTCCGGCGCTTCTCCAGGCTGACCTGTACGTAAAATAATTCGTACTTGGTGGTTGGGCAATTCTGCTCGAATATACTGAACTACCTGCAATCCAGCATCATGTGTTTCCATAACGACATCTAACAAAATTAATGCTGTATCTGGATGCGCTTGGATTAAGTCCTTCGCTTCTGCACCAGAGTGAGCATGGAGAAACATCAGTGGTTTACTCTCAAAGGTGCAATCTTCCAGTGCCAGGGTTGTGGCTCGATGGACTAATACATCGTCATCTACGATCAAGACTTTCCAAGTTGCTACAGATGCTGGTGGAGAGTTTGGAACCGCTTGCGAACCAGTATCATCTTCATTGGTTGCATTGGTTGGTTGTCTGCGATCGTCATCTGCAAAGATAAACGGATCATCGTTGTCCGCAAAGACGAAAACAGCGTCATTTGCTGAGTTGGAAACCCTTTGATTTTCGCTGGGCATACTTGATCATTCCTAATTCTGGCGTTTATGGAGTAACCAGTAGCTCAAGTGGAAGGGTTACTATAAATAGAGTTCCCTTTCCCGCTTCACTTTGCACATCGATTCTTCCCCGCAATTTTTGGGTGACTAGATTGTAAACAATATGCAGTCCTAGTCCTGTTCCACCGCGATGCCTTGCTGTGGTAAAAAAGGGTTCAAAAATGCGGCTTAAATGCTCCTCAGGGATACCACAGCCATCATCACCGTACTGAATGATCACCTGATCGGCTTGCTGTAACACCTGAAAGTACATCTGCCCAGCTTCTTCGGGCTGATATGCGTGCATGAGGGAGTTCATCACCAAATTGGTGACAACTTGTGCCAATGCTCCTGGATAACTGCTAATGGTTACAGTGTTATCGCCTGTTACAGTCACGGTATGTGCTGTATGTCTTAAATTTGGTGCTAAACTAAAGAGCGTTTCTTCCAGATAAACTTTAACCCTAATAATGCGTTGCTCCAGGTTGGTTTGATCGACGGCAACCTGTTTGAAACTTTGCACCAATTCTGCGGCACGATTGAGGTTTGTCAAAATCATTTCTCCACAATCTCTGGCAATGTTCAGGTAGTGGGTCAAATCTGCCCGTTTAAGCTGTCCCTGCTCAACAGTTGTGATGAGAGCGGTAGTTTTATCTACTAAAGTCGATACTAGTGTGATGCTAGTACCAACAGGAGTATTGACTTCATGAGCAACCCCTGCAACCAGGCTACCTAAAGCAGCCATCTTCTTGGATTCTACGAGTTGATCTTGAGTCGTTTTGAGTTCTTCCAAGGTTTGGGAAAGTTGTTGAGTGCGATCGCTGACTTTCTGTTCGAGTGTGTTGTAGAGATTAGCATTTTCGATAGAAATAGCAGCTTGGGATGATAAAAGCTTGACAATTTCTAATCGGTCTGACGTAAATGCTTCCGTAGCCAGGTTATTTTCCAGATATAAAATTCCCAGCAGTTTACCCTGATGCACAATGGGATTACACAGTAGGCTTTTAGGCTGGTGCTTTCTGATGTATAAATCAGCCACCAGAGCCGCCTCTATTCTGGCATCAGCGATCACAAGGGATTGTAGACTCCGTTTGACAAGGTAAATCAGACTGAGAGGAACATCAAAACTCTGATCAATTGATAGTGCTGGCCCAACGCTAGGTTCTTGTCCTAGTTGGGCGATCGCTTCTACTTGCAAGTCATTCTCTTGCATCAACATCAGCACACATTTGCTGGCTCCAGCATTGGTGACGATCGCATTCAGCAAGCTAATGAGCAATTTGTCTAACTGAATCTCACAAGACAAGCTCTGGGAAGCTTTGAGGATAGTGACAAAATCTAGGGCTTCAGAGATAGAAGTGTTGCTACTAGATGTTTGCGTCAGGTGATGAATCGTGCAAGCAGGTATAGCAAGGGTTTCTAAGGGCTGGAGAGTGAATTGCTTTTGTTGCAGAATAGGTTGTAGTAATTGCGGATAACGTGTTTCCAAGTCATCGATTTTAGCTTTGGCATCCCAACGAGCGTAGCAGTAGTAGGCTTCTTGGATGTAGGCTTGAGCCACCTTTTCTTTGCCCCACTTGAGGTAGAATTTGGCTGCCAGCTCATTGCTAAGTGCTTCTTCGTTGAGGTAGCCGTTTTCTTTGGCTACTGCAATGGCGCGATCGTAATACTCCATTGCTTTAAGTGTATTTCCCATCACCCGCGCTGTTTCTGCCTCAACTAAATCATACTTGTGCTGGAAATTGGCTCCAGCATGACTAGCCCAGTAGCGCATAAGTTTTTGGTTGGTAAATACCTGGTTCAGCCAACGTTCCTGCTGGTTACGATCTGCCTCCTCTGGACAACCTTGGCTCGCGCATTGCGAATATTGTGCAAGTAAGGACAAAGAGTAGTAAAAGTTATGTCCGGTAACAAGTAGTAGACCAAAGGCTCCATCTACAAATTTAGTGGCTTGCTCTGCACTGATTATAGCCTGTTCATACTTTTCAAAGGCATAAAGGAGAACTGTTTTGGCTACATAGGTTGCAAATAGTGACTGATGATTATGGGTGTTATGAAAATGCAGTAGCATTTCCGTCTCATCAAAATCAATCCCAGTCAGGTGAAACTGATCAGAGGCTTGTCCAAGAAAGTTTAAAGTGAGTTGCCTCCAAATCTTGGCATAATCAACACAATGCTTTTGTTTGAAGTTTAAAAGTAAATCAATATATTGTGCTTGCCTTTTCTCAACAGCATCTAGAGGTTCTCCAATCAGGAATAAATGTGCAGACTCAGCCATCATTGAATAGCTAGTGTATTCGATGTCTCCGACCTCTAGTCCAGACTGCATACCTTCTCGTAACAATTTGAGTGTATTTCGGCCATGTTCCTTGCAAGCACAGATAAAAACACCAAAGAGCATATAAATTTTGGAACTGAGTTCTTTGGCATGGTATTGTTCTAGTAGCTTTAGAGAAATCTGACCTGAGTGATAAGCACTGTCTACATCTTTGATTACAGCACACAGAAATAAGCCATAAATTCCATAGACATAAGCAGCCAAAGATGAATGTCCTTGTTCAAGACAAAGATGGAGCATTGTCAGCGCCACTGACGGAAACATATCCGGTTTGACATGATGAACAGCAGGGGTAATGCTAATTAGCAACCGGAGTGCAGCCAGAGATTCAGGATTGATCATCTCTGAAATATTGGCTAAACTTGTCAACTCTGGTAGTTGCTCTAAATGATTCTCTAGCTCTACATCAGGTAATATCAACGAAATTTTTAACTGCTCTAGTGCTTTTAACCCTGTTTCAATAGCTTGAACTTGCTGATCTTGGGCAATATAAATTTGAATTTTTAGCTCATAGGTTTTAATTCTGTCCAACAGATGCGTGGTTTGCTGTAAGATCAGCTTTGCTAGAGTTATAGCTTGTTCAAAGTGGGTGTTTAAGTATTCTGCTTCTGCGGTTTCGTCATATAGCGCTAGCGTCAAAGCATACTGATTTTGCCAGCTATCTCCTGCTAGCAGTTCTATTCCTAGCGTAAAATACTGAACCGCAGCAGTGTAGGCAGTGGAAGCCTTAGCTTTCCGTCCAGCTACCAGATTTAATTGAGCTAGTTGATTTCGTTCGGTCTGTTGAGTAATTAACCCCAATCCCATGTTTAATTGACTAACAATCTGAAAAATCTTCTCTTGTTGCTCTTTCGCAGAAATATTATTTAACAGTAGCTGCCCTAGTTTTAAGTGAGTAGTCTGTTTCTCATCTTCAGGAATCAGAAAATAAGCAGCTTGTTGGACGCGATCATGCAAAAACTTATAAGTAACTGCTTGTGAGCTTTGTTGGGTAATTATTTTACTTTCCTGACCAACATAGAACTTGTAAACTTCAGTTTGAGGTAGGATTAACCCCTCTTGTAAAGCTTTCCATAGGGCTGTTGCAGTTTCGGCTTCTGACGCAGAGACATTTGTAGAGCCTGCGCCTCGTGCGATCGCTAACGTTGCTAAGTCAAATTCGTTCCCAATACACGCTGCTAATTTCAACACATCCTGCGTCGCTGTTGGCAACTTTTGCAATTGCAATGCCATGAATTCAACAACATCATCCGTTAAAGCTAACTCTTTGACTTGAGGAATGTCACACTGCCAATTTCCCTCATCGAAATCAAAATATATCAATCCATCTTCATACAATGACTTGATAAATTGCGTACTAAAAAATGGATTTCCCTTGGTTTTTTGATATATTAGTTGAGTTAATGGTTGTGCAACTTCTGGTGAACAAGTGAGGGTATCGGCAACTAGTTGATTTAAACTTGTTGAACTCAACGGTACTAATGTAATAATGTTAATTGTAACTTTTGCTTTAGCAATTTCTTCCAGTGTCAGCATCAAAGGATGAGTACCAGAAACTTCATGATCGCGGTAAGCTCCAACTAATAATAAGTACCCCACCTTTAATTCATCCATCAACAACTGTATTAAATTTAAAGATGCTGAATCGGCCCACTGCAAATCATCCAAGAAAATCACTAAAGGATGTTCTTTGGTCGTGAAGACTTGAATAAACTTTTGAAATAGCAAATTAAAGCGATTCTGTGCGGCAGTTCCAGATAAATTGGGCGCAGGTAATTGTTGACCGATAATTTGTTCTAGTTCTGGAATTACCTCAATAATGACTTGCCCATTCTCACCCAGTGCTGCTAATATTTTAGTTTTCCAAGCTGATAATTGAGAATCATTTTCACGGCTCAATTGCCCGATTAAATCTCGAAACGTCTGGACAAAGCCAGAAAAAGGAATATTACGATTAAATTGGTCAAACTTCCCTTTAATGAAGTAGCCCAGCTGTTCGACAATCGGCTTATGGACTTCATTAATAATCGCCGTTTTACCAATACCAGAAAACCCTGCGACTAACATGAGTTCCGTCTGATGATTAGTAACACGGTCAAATGCTTCTAGCAAAGTTTTCACCTCCTCTTCTCGACCATAGAGTTTTTCGGGAATTATGAAGCGATCGCTAACATCTCGTTGGCCAATCGGGAAACTTTCAACTTTGCCCGTTTGCTGGAGTTGATGCAAACAAGTTTCTAAATCATATTTCAGCCCGAATGCACTCTGATAGCGGTCTTCAGCATTTTTTGCCATTAATTTGCTCACAATTTCTGAGAGTACAGGCGCAATTTCTGGATTAATCTCATGTACTAAAGGTGGAAGTTTTGCAATATGGCAATGTACTAACTCCATCGGATCACTTGATTGGAACGGTAGTTGCCCTGTCAGTAACTCGTAAAAAGTTACGCCTAGAGAATAGAAATCAGTCCGGTAGTCTATGCCGCGATTCATTCGTCCAGTTTGTTCTGGTGATAAATAGCCGAGTGTCCCCTCCAAAACATTGGGATTCTTTAGAGTTTGGGTTTCCCGTGGCAGCAGAGATGCAATACTAAAGTCAATGAGTCTGACATCGTGAGTTTCTGGATTAATCAGAATATTGGCAGGTTTAATATCTTTGTGAATAATGCGATGACGAATAAGAATATCTAATATATTGCACAGAGCGATCGCTAAGAGCAAAAATTCAATGAGAGTTAGCATAGTTCTCCATTGTTTCAGGGAAATTCCCCCAAAGTCTTCCATTACCAATGCATAGCCATTCTGGTACGTTTCCAAGCTGTAGGTTTGAATGATCCCAGGAAAGTTGAGATTTTTGGCAATGGTGTACTGATTGCAAAACTGCACCAGTTCTGTGAAGCTGGGATAAGGGTTTTTCAGCAGCTTGATGACTACAGGCTGTTGGTCAGTTTCTTTATATCCGCGATAAACCAGGGTTCTTGAACCGTTGTAGAGTTGTTCGCTAACGTGATATCCGCTCATGCTGACTTCGGTACTAACCATACTGCTGAATCCTTGAGGTTTCAGTTTTTAGTATTCCCACATGAACTCCCGTAATTCAAAACCTGCACCAGGATCTGACCAAGATACTGCTTAATGCTGAACATACCTTGCACCATTCTCCATCAGCTTCTTTGTTGCCCACACAGAGAGAACTGACGAAATCTAATGGCTTCCTTAATTACGTCAATGTTTCCCTGGAAGCATCCCACTTTGGCAAATATACTAATTCTTGAGACATTAATTTTAACTGCTGATTACGGTTTGCCCTAACTTAACTTTTGCAAAACTCACCTAACTACGCCATTTGCCTAGCCATTAACTGAGCAAATAGCCCCTCAACAGCAGCTAGTTCCTGAAAAGTTCCTTGTTGTACAACCCGACCAGCTTGGAGTACATAAATACGGTGAGCATTGTGAATAGTACTAAGTCGGTGAGCGATCGCAATTCTGGTAACTTGTAAGTTATCTAAACTTTCACTAACAATCGCCTGGGTTCTATTGTCAAGCGCACTTGTAGCCTCGTCGAATAACAAAATGCGGGGTTTTAATGCCAGAGCACGAGCAATTAGTAACCGTTGCCGTTGTCCTCCAGAAAGATTACCACCTCCTTCACTCACCACGGTATGCATCTGCATTGGCATAGCGGTAATATCCTCAGCAAACCCCGACATCCGCGCGGCTTCCCAGGCTTCATCTAAAGTAATCTGAGCGCCGCCTGCAATATTCTCGAAAATGGAGGCTGAACTCAATTGACCATTTTGTAAAACAACGCCCAACTGTCGGCGGACTGCATCCACATCTAACCCAGATAAGTCTTGACCATCATAGTAGATGCTACCTGCAATTGGAGTTTCAAATCCCAGTAGTAATCGGAGAATAGTTGATTTACCACTACCAGAACCACCGATCAAAGCAATAAACTCCCCAGGAGCAGCAGAAATACTTACATCATTCAGTGTCAGCGGCCCATCACTGCGGTAGCGAAAAGTAATATGTTCTAAAGTAACATTACCAATCAGCCTGCCAGGATCGGCTTTGAACAAATCTACTTCTGGTATAGTCGAGAGAATAGGCTGGGTGCGTTGCCATTGGGGAAGAACTTGCAGGATTTCTGTAACTGTATTGCTGAGGTTTGTAGTTCCTTTAGTAAAGTTACTAAAAGCGGCATTGAAAGCGAGGAAAGTTCCCAGGGATAGTTCAATAGCCCCTGAAGTTGGAGGATTTTCGATTAGCCTAATAGTAAACCAGAAAAGAACTCCGGAAGTTAGTATGGGGATTACTGTATTGAAAAGCACAACAGCATCTTCAACCCGTTGTGTACTAAGTTCTAACTTAATTTGTTGAGTATAATTTTTACTCCAAGCTGCAAATGCACGTTCTTCTGCCCCGGCAATATGTAGCTTGGAAATGCCATTAATTAGCTGCACTGTTTGCCCAAAAATACTGCCTCGCAGTTCCAAAAGCGGACGCACCTTAGATAGCAAGAGTAAACCAGAGACTGTAGTTACAGCGATCGCAACTATGGCAAATGCAACTGCAATCAAAGCTAATTTGTAGTTGTAATAAAATAACTGTCCTAAGTAAAACAGCGCGAACAGACTGGTAAGGAGATTGATTAGGGTTCTCCCACTAAGTCGCCGACTGATCGTACTCACCGATGATACGCGGGAGAAAATATCTCCGGTTGTGTACTTTCGGAAAAAGGATACTGGCAAAGAAAGCAGCCGATCCCAGACACCAGCCTGAGTAGAAGCATCCCCAGCCGTTTCAATCCGCAGCAGAGCAAGTCCCTGGGTTAGCTGAAATAGACCTGTTCCTAAAGCTGCAACTAATAGTCCCAATCCTATTTGTAGCAATAATCCCCTGTCGCTATCAGGAATTGCGTTGTCTATGATAATTGACGTGGCATAAGGTGTAAGCATCCCTAGTAATGTGACGGTAATGCCCGTGAACAAAATTACTAGTAGATCCTGCTTACGTCCTTTAAGTGTGAACCGCAATATATCAACAGCTTGCAGTACCTTATCAGGTAGAGAACGATAAAACATATAGGCAACGGGAACCAGTGTTGCAGCTATACGCTCATCCACTTTGACGCGGGTATGTTCAACTGGATCAAAAATTTCATAACGAGTTGCACCAATCGGTAGCAATGCTACTGGTCGATTGTCCTGTTGGGTGTAGGCAACTATCGGCCCAGAATCCTTCTCCCACCAATTATCTCGCAACAGTACCCGCCGCATTCGGATGCGTGAAGCCCGGACAATTGCTTCCAATGGCTCCTTAACTCGCTTGAGATTTTCACCACAAGACGGGGGGCGAATTTTTACACCCATTGCCCTTCCAACGGCTCCAGCAGCAACCAATAAAGGAGTACCTTTTGAGAAAAAGTCTCCGCCTTGGGAATTTAATGTTGATGCTAGCTCCCCTATAGCCTGGGCTGTGACTTGACGATTCAGGCGTTGGCGATCGTGCAACCGTGTCATTTCTGCCTGTACTTCTTGCTCATCTAATAGGTTAAGGCATTGTAGGAGTTGAGTGTGCAGTTGAGATAACCCAGCTAGAAGGATATCTGAATTTTGGAATTCGCTAGTAGTCTTGGTAGTAAGTTGCACCCCCTCCAACGCTTCTAACCACATTTTGTCAGTGAGGGGAAAAACTGCGCTGGCATTTGTAAAAGTTAGTTCCTCAAACCCTAGAAAACGGACAGTCCCTTGAGTCATCTGTACCCAACAGGTGACACTTGTTTCTGGCTGAAAAGTCTGACCATTGTTTAAGGAAAATCGTGATTGTCCCTCAGCTTTTACATGAATTGCGGGCATGGTAATCTGGGAGAACACACTACCAATTTGCAACAACCAATTTTCTATCCAGGCGATCGCCCTAATATCTCCACTGGCTATTAACTCGCGGTAACATTCCTGATGTACTTGTAGTAATTCAGTCTCCCTAGTAGGTACTGCCAAAATCTGACGATGCTGATTAGTAGAATTAACAGCAGTTCCGAAAAGTGCTTCACCTTGACTAATACTGCATAGATAACGGCGAGTTCCTTCTATAACGCCATCTTTGACTGTGACAGCAAACAAAGCTATAGAGCCAGACTGAATTACCCACACCCGTGAGGGGTCATCCAGTAGGATCGGTTCATTGCCATTAACTATATAAACTTGCCCCTGTATTAGCATTTTAGATTTTATATTCTAGATTTTAAAATGTTAAAATGTTTTATAGTAATTTACTGCTCACCCTCTCTACCCTTCAGTGCCCAGCAAGCGTGAATATGCACCATCTACTTGCCATAATTCTTTATGAGTGCCAAGTTGTACAACCTTTCCACGTTCTAGGACAATGATTTGATCGCAATCGCGGATAGTGCTTAATCGGTGGGCGACAATTATACACGTACATCCCCGGCGGCGGAGATTCTGGTCAATGATTTGTTCTGTTTCTGCATCTAGGGCGCTAGTAGCTTCATCCATGATTAGTATTGAGGGATTATTTACTAAAGAACGAGCGATTTCTAAGCGTTGTCGCTGACCACCACTTAAATTAGCAGCACCTTCTATGAGTTCTGCATCCAATCCACCAGACATAGAGACAATTACATCAGCGATCGCCGCATCAAGACATGCCCGCATCAGGCTTTTATCTGGTACAGTAGTATCCCACAGAGTCAAATTATCTCTAACCGTGCCGCCAAACAACAAAATTTCTTGCTCCACCATTGCAACAGAGTTCGTAAGCAATTGTTGGGGAATCTGCTTTCTGGGTTTTCCATCAAAGCAAACCTCTCCCGCCCAAGGTTGATAAAGTCCGCTAACTAATTTAGCAATCGTAGATTTCCCAGAACCGCTTCCACCTACCAAAGCTACTCGCTGTCCCGGCTTAATTGAGAGGTTAAAGTTTTCAATTAAAGGCAATTCTAAACGGCTATAGCCAAACGTAATATTCTGCAACTCGACATAACCCTGCAACTTGGGAAGAAGATAAGAACTGGAGGATGATTTTCCCTCCCCTGCTCCCCTGCTCTCCTGGTTACTGAGCGCAGTCGTTGGCGCAGCCTCTCGTAGAGAAGTATGCTCCCCTCCTCCTTTTCCCTCGCCAATCGGATTATCTAACACATCATCAAGGCGAATCAAATTACCTTCTAGTTCTTGAAGAGTTGTACCGAAGTTGACCAAATTGTTAACAGGCTGCTGAAAGTTTTGCATCAAACCTTGAAACGCTATAACCCACCTTCCGCACCCCAAGTGTCACAACCGGAAATTACTTAGAGAAAAAAGGCAAGTAAGAATAAAAACACACATCTAGAGGCAAAAAA
>NZ_JBALDI010000039.1:0-13898 GCF_036917395.1 Nostoc sp. | reverse complement strand
TCTATCAAATTAAGCATGGATTGTTATCCAATTATTTAATTCAGCAACTAAAATGTCCAGATATTTCCATGTTTATCGCCTAGTTGTTTGGCGCGCGGTGCGGCTACACTGTGCCATTGCTTGTGACAGTTGCGTAAGTCCTGTGCTTGATGAATTTGTAATCACCCCTGGCGTTGACTTTGGAGCGAGAATCTACTGGCGTTGTGGAATTTGAAGCCAAGGCTATATCTTTGGCTGATTCTTCAGTCAATCCGATGTGAATCGTAACCTTTACTCTAAATAAATTGTGATATATAGAACTCATATTTTATTGTTGAAAAAACTCAGTTGATCTGTGACTGATATGTTAATATATTAGAGAGAAAAGAAACATCAATAAACTGCCACCTTTCAAGCTGGAAATCCTAAAATCAAAATATTTTAGGGATTTTCTGAAACCTTATACCTAACTAGTCTCAATGCGTTACGTTTTCGTATGTCAATGGTCAACGACATTTTTGAAGCGATAAGTTTCAGTTAATCGAATCTGTGAACAATAGTGCCCCTAGTCTTTTATCAGTCAAGCGATGCATAGGCTCCCAGGTTTTTAAACCAAGTGAATGAACCCAAACTTGGACGTAGATAAAGGAGTATAACAATGCACTCACCATGACTATTTAGCAACAGGCTGAACGTTTGTCTTTACACCACAGGATTTGTGTTATGTTTCTGCGATTAGGCAATATTATCCCTAGTTTCACTCAAGCTTCCACTACAGGCGAGAGCAATTTAGATAAAGTGTTGGTCTAGTCTATAAAGAACAGCTTGCTAGGTGGGAAAGCAGTTGAATTTTACTGTAATAATATCTCTACCACAACAGAAATCACTCGGAGTCAATTGCATTGATTAGTGTATTAGGAGAGCTATAGATGTTTTTTCGGCAATTATTCGACCGCGAATCTTGTACTTATACTTACCTAATTGCTGACCTCAATACACAAGAAGCAGTTCTGGTCGATCCAGTTTTGGAACAAGTTGAACGTGACTACCATCTTCTTCAGGAGCTTGGCTTCACACTCCGGTATTGTCTGGAAACCCATATCCACGCAGACCACATTACAGGAACTTCAAAACTGCGGGAATTTTATATGACTCGGTGACACAACGGCTATTTACATTACCAGACGAAACCTTTGTATATCCTGGTCACGATTATCAAGGTCATATAGTATCTACAATTGGGGAAGAGAGGCGATGGAATCCGCGATTTGTAGAACGCGAATCTCGTGAGCCTGTGGCACGGTTACGCCCAACGGAGATGCTCCGCGATGGCGCTAGCTTCATTGAGCTTATGACCAACTTGGATCTACCGAAACCCAAAAAAATGATGGAAGCGGTTCCTGCTAACAAACGTTGCGGTAACGTAGGTTCCCTTGGTTAAACCGTTGGCTCAATATTTCGTTTGTAGCTTCTAAGGGAGAGAAAAGTATTATGTCTGCGCTAATTAAGCCAGTAGAACGTGAATCAGTGATTCCAAATGATACAGTGAGCGTGCAGCATCAAATTGTAGTCGTCGGGGGTGGAGCCGCAGGGATCACAGTCGCCGCCCAACTGCTGAAAAAAAATAAGCAGCTTGATGTTGCCATTATTGAACCAAGAGACAAGCACTACTACCAACCAGCATGGACACTAGTTGGCGGCGGTGTTTACAAAGTTGAGGATACAGTCAGGGACGAAAAAGATTACATTCCTGATGGTGCTACTTGGCTCAAAGACTATGTAGCTAAGTTAGACCCAGACAACAATACAGTTATTACTCAGGAGGGTAAGCGTATTTGTTATGAATATCTGATTTTAGCTCCAGGTATTCAAATTGATTGGCATTTAATTAAAGGGCTGAAAGAAGCAATTGGACAAGATGGTGTTTGTAGTAATTATGCTTATGAATACGCTCCTTATACTTGGGAAGTCATCAAAAACTTCCAAAGTGGTAATGCTATATTTACTTACCCTAGCACTCCGGTTAAATGTGGAGGAGCGCCATTGAAAATTATGTATTTGGCTGATGATGCCTTCAGGAAACAAGGGGTACGCCGTCAATCCAAAGTAATGTATTGCACAGCGAAGGGGGCGATTTTCAGTGTGAAAGAATTCGCAAAAACACTGCTTTCTGTAGCAGAGCGTAAACAGATAAATGTGAGATACAAACATAATCTTAAAGAAATCAAAGCTGATACTAAAACAGCAATTTTTGACGTATCAACAGACTCTGGTGTTGAACAAATAGCTATTCAATACGACCTGCTCCATGTCACACCACCTATGAGCGCACCAGACTTTATAAAACAGAGCAAATTAGCTATATCAGATGCAGCTGGTCAAGGCTGGGTTAATGTTAACAAATACACGCTACAGCACAATATTTACCCCAACGTTTTTAGTCTGGGCGACGCGGCTTCTCTGCCAACATCAAAAACAGCAGCAGCTGTGAGAAAACAAGCGCCAGTCGTTGTTGATAACTTACTGGCTTTGATGAACTCAAAAAATCTCAATAAAAAATACGATGGCTATACTTGCTGTCCATTAATTACAGGATATGGCAAAGTAGTACTTGCCGAATTCAGTTATGACAACAAGCCTAGCCCTACATTTCCAGTTGATCCAACTAGAGAACGGTACAGTATGTGGCTGTTAAAAAAATATGGTTTCCCCTATATTTACTGGAATAGAATGTTGAGGGGTAAACCTTTTGAAGGAAAGATGTTAGGAATTAGCTCTTGAATCTCTCAGATAATTAGCCTTGTTCGATTGGAATTGAAAGCACAGGCAGATCAGGCGCTAAGGCTACCGCGTTCATACATCGCTGCTTGTGGAAGCAATAGCGACGTAGAAATCTTCGCTGTCTGCTTGTTCCGAAGAGTGGTGTTAGAAAGCATTAGGCAAGCATTACTACCAATGCTGTTTGCTGACTGATTCATGATGGCTGAAACCCCTATTTTCCCGTTCGTTTTCAAAAGTTTGTGGTTTACTGCTATCTCGTGAATTTATTAATTATTCGCAGCAAGAGGAGTAGGAGTACCTCTAGAATAATTACTTTCGGTATTTATGAGATTGTCGTCCTAAAGGTAAACATAAAGGTGTTCCCACTACCGGGTCTGGCACAATTCGACAAGCTAATCCAAACACCTCCTGCACCATTTCTTCTGTCATGACATCTGCTGGATTTCCATAAGCCATAACAGCGCCATCACGTAAAGCTACTAGGTTATCAGCATAACGACATGCCTGATTTAGGTCATGCAACACCATGACAATTGTTCTTCCCTCAAGTTGATTCAAATCCCAAAGTAATTCCAGCACCTCCACTTGATGAGCTAAATCTAAGAAAGTAGTCGGCTCATCCAATAATAAAATTTGTGTATCTTGTGCTAAAGTCATGGCTATCCAAGCACGTTGTCTCTGTCCACCGGAGAGGGTATCTACAGCTCTATTCGCTAAAAAGTTAAGGTCTGTAGTTGTTAATGCTTTGGCAACTTGACGTTCATCTTCAGTAGTCCAAGATTGAAACCAACTTTTTTGATATGGATAACGACCAAGTGCAACCAAATCTCGCACAGTTAACCCTTCTGGTGCAGATGGGCCTTGAGGAAGAATACCGAGTTGCTGTGCAACTGTGGTTGTTAACTGTCGAAAGATATCAACCCCATTGAGATATACATTGCCAATGTGAGGTTTGAGTAATCTAGCCAAACCCAGCAGTAGAGTCGATTTACCGCAGCCGTTAGGACCAACTAGAGCAGTAATTTGTCCTGTGGGAATCAACAGGTTCAGACCGGATATAATTGGCTTGCCGTCGTAACCGAGTCCCAGGTGTTGAGTTTCAAGGACTGTGTTTTCCATCTGATTTTCCGATCGCAAAGATAAGTAGATAAGTCTAGTTTGTCTGGGAGTGCATAGCTGCAAGGCGGCTAATGCTAGCCGATCGCTTTAAAGTTTAACTGTAGAGGGATGGCTTTGCCAACGCCAAGGGCGAACGCATACCAAAAATTTACCTCAAATTAGGAACTTCCAAATAAAAAGTACCCTATTGCTTTTTGGACAGGGAGCAGAGGGAGGACAAATCATTTGATTCCAGGAATTGGATAATTTATTTTTTGGAGTTCTCAAGGCGATCGCCCTTCAAGATATCTAAACTGTACTGTGATGATATTACCAATAATCTTGGCTACTTAATACTGCATTTTGTAAAGATACTATGACAAAAGACTTGGGGCAACTTAACAGTACTTTCCCAAATAATTTTAATTGAAAATGGCTTCAGTACTCAATTTGAGTAGCCCAATGAGAAGTTGTCCCCGTCGAAGCAGCAAGATTTAGAATCCTATTTTTAAGATTTGTCTCAGCAAAATATTTGATGTTTTACTCACAAAGTTGGTAATATTCAGACTAGGTTAACTGACTGTACCTGATGCAACAACCCCAATTCAAGGAACACGAATCTTGGGGTGAGACTGTCATAGGGTTTTGGATAAAGGGTAATAGGTCTTCTACTTACCCTTCATAGCTTAATTGAGCGTGTAGTGAGCAATTGAATTAGAGGTGATAGCTTTGGCAAATACCTATCGAGTATTGAATATAAATACGTTAACAAGAGAAAGATACACCCTTGCAAGATATTCCCCAATCAATTCAAATCATTCCTCGTCAGCGTCTACTTAAGCGATTTTTATAATTAAAACATACAGTTAGTAATCCTTTCTTGTATATATTTTGTGATTAGAGGCAATTACCTATTTACTATTTTAATTATTTTCACACTTTTTAGTAAGTTACTATTACGATGACACTAATACTTTCACAAACCGATTACTTAAAAATCTTAGATAAAGCAGAGATAATTCAGCATAATGGCAATATTATAGATGAGTTTGATATTATCAGAAAATATCAATTTGGTGAAGGGTATTGGCGACATATTCAGCTACGAGATGGCATATCTTTAGACATTGACAATTATCAGCAGTCCAAATCATTAGTTTTAGAATGTCACAAGCGAAAACATCCATTAGAATTTCTATTCTTTGTTTTACTAGAGAGCGAATTTAAAGACCTTGAGTTCAAGACTGGAGAATACTTTTTGAGTGGTAGTGGGATGGCATCTGAGTGTGATATATTCGAGGCTAAATCACAGCGAATAGTAGAAGTAGCTGTTCACATACATCCAAATGTGTTTCATAGCTTTGCAGAAAATACATCTGGTAAACTCCCAAAAGAATTACAACATTTAATTAGACGTTGGGATCAACCAACTTATGAACGCTATGGAACTCAAACTCCCGCAATGCAAATAGCAGTGCAGCAAATTATTCAATGTCCATACCAAGGCTTTACTAAACAAATTTATCTTGAAGGTAAGATTTGGGAACTAGTTGCAATGGTGGTTGATCAAGAAGTACAAATCAAGCAAGGTTGCTTCCAGATTAATGCACTCAAACCATCAGATATTGACTGCATCTATGATGTTAGGGAAATTTTGTTGAAACATTTAGACAACCCACCCTCTCTTATCGAACTAGCACGACAAGTTGGTTTAAATGATTGCACAATGAAGCAAGGCTTTAAGCAGATTTTTGGGACTACAGTGTTTGGCTATCTGCATCACTGCCGAATGCAACTAGCTTATAAGCTGCTTATTGAAAGAAATATGAATGTCACAGAAGTAGCTAGAACAGTAGGTTATGCTAGCTTACCTTCATTTAGTAATGCTTTTCGTAAGAAATTTGGGATAAGTCCTAAGTCCTGTCACAGATAAAAATTCCGGATGGAATAAAAAAAATTCCGGCTCGAATAAGACGCAAACACTGAAAAGTTATATATTTTTACAATAATTGGGTTGGTATAAATATATTTTTTACCAACTTAGTTAGTAATAATTGCGAGCTATGCACTCAAAGGAAAATTATACTTAATTCTCAATTTCAAGACCTAGTACTTACTAAGTAATGTGTATAAAAATGTTTATTAGACTCCAATATCTTGCTGTTTGCTGGTTAATATCTGTTGTTTCTCTAACTATAGCTAATCCAGCATATTCTGAACAACCGTTAGTCAAAAAAACTTTAGTACGCTCAGGTGAAGTTTTTAAAGAAATTTCAAGATTGAATCAGCTACAGCTTTCTAAAACTAATGCTTTATATTTATGGAGAGTACCCAGACAGAATAAATTTCCCGAACTTAGTCAAGCAACTACAGATGTAGTATTAGTTACGGATGTTCAGGTTAACTCTACTTATAAAGGGATAGAGTTAATTTTAGTCACAGTTAATTCTCTTAAATTACAAGTTTTACCGAAAACTGAGGGTAATTCTTATATTGCAGATATCCCTAATGCCAAGTTGCAACTAAGAAGTGGGGATTTTAGACAATCAAAGCCAGTAGCCGGAATTACAGAAGTAACAGTTGCAAATTTAGATGCGAACACCTTGCGGGTAACGGTGACTGGGGAAATGAGTGCGCCTGCGGTGGAGTTGTTTGATAGTACAAAAGAAGGTTTAGTTTTTGGAGTAACTCCTAGTACTTCTACTGCTCAACAGCCAACAACGCCAGAACAAAAACCATCTACAACAGAGCCAGAAAAGCCCATTGAGTTAAATGTGACTGCTCCACCAGATACAAATTATCGGGTACCAGATGCTACTACTGCAACGAAAACAGATACGCCATTGCGTGATGTTCCTGCTTCGGTTCAGGTGA
Organism: Nostoc sp.; assembly: GCF_036917395.1. GTDB lineage: Bacteria > Cyanobacteriota > Cyanobacteriia > Cyanobacteriales > Nostocaceae > Nostoc. The sequence goes on along the minus strand of NZ_JBALDI010000039.1, from coordinate 7,166 downwards.
TTCCTCAACAAGTTATCGAAGAGCAACAACCGCGTAACTTAATTGGGATACTCTCAAATGCTGGCGTTGTCCAAAATAATTTTTCATCTCGAATTGCAGACACTTTTTCTCTTCGAGGTTTTAGAGCCAGAAACGTTTATAGAAACGGTGTCAAAGACCGCTTTGCAGATGTTGCTGCTTTATCAAGTTCGCTGACAAATATAGATATAGTAGAAGTTGTTAGAGGGCCAAACTCTGTAATTTATGGTCAAGTCAATCCAGGTGGGATCATTAATATAGTTACTAAAAAGCCTTTGAGTCAACCTTACTATGCCTTAGAGGTAAGGCGTGGTGCTTATGAACTTTTTGAACCTTCACTTGACCTTTCTGGTCCTGTGACAAAAGATGGCAGTCTGTCGTATCGTTTAAACACTTCTTACAGAACCACAGAAGACTTTACTGATTTTTATCATGAAAAGCGTTTTTTCGTTTCGCCTGTTGTTAATTGGCGTATCGGTAAAAATACAAATCTAACTTTTGATTCAGAATATGAAGACATACAACAGTCGCTAGGTACTGGTTTGGAGCAGATTGCTAGTGCAACTATACTTCCTAACCCAAATGGCAAAATCCCTATTAACCGTTATTTAGGGGAACCGACTGATTTCTATAACCGCCAGCTTCATAGATATAATTACAATCTAGAACATCGCTTTAACGATAACTGGTCTATTAGTAATTCATTTCAAGCTGCATTTTTAACCCTTGATTTACGTGAAACAGGTGTTACCAGTCTGCTGGAAGCAGACAACCGCACTGTCGAAAGAGATCTGACTACTTTTCCAAAGCCAACAGAGTATGAAGCTTATACTTTAGATACTCATGTTATTGGTGATTTTAACACTGGTAATATAAAACATAAACTTTTGGTGGGGTTTGACTTATTTAGACAAACCCGAAGAACTAGTGTACTTAGAACAGCTGCCGCCCCTCTTGATGTCTTTAACCCAGTGTATGGTCAACCACTAGGTGATACTCTTGGAGGAGTTGATGTCTTCTTTAGAGATGATGCTTTAGGCTTTTATCTTCAAGACCAAGTGACACTTGCCAATAACCTCAAATTGCTTGTGGGTGGACGTTATGACTTAGTAGAGAATGAGTTTGCTAATCGGATTGCTTCAACCTCAAGTGTCCAGTCTGATTCTGCCTTTAGTCCAAGAGTAGGCATCGTTTATCAACCCATAGCGCCTGTCTCACTCTACGCCAGCTACAGCCGCTCTTTTGAACAAGTAACGGGTGCAGATAAAAATGACAACCTTTTTAGACCACAGCTAGGTACTCAGTATGAAGTGGGCGTTAAGACTGATTTATTTGATAACAAACTCTCAGCAACACTTGCTTTATATGATCTGACACTAACTAACATTTTAACTACCGATCTTACCAATCCCGATTATAGTGTGCAAACAGGAGAACAAAGAAGTCGGGGAGTAGAACTGAGTGTCACCGGAGAGATTCTTCCCGGTTGGAATGTGATTGGCTTTTACGGTTATACAGATGCACGCATTACCAAAGACAATGATCTTCCAGTCGGGAATCGAGTAGAAGGAATACCACAGCATGTCGCTAGTTTGTGGACAACTTACACTTTTCCTGCTGGCTCTCTCAAAGGTTTTGGAGGTGGAATTGGCTTTAACTACGTTGGAGATCAAATGCCAGATAATTTGGATACATATACAGTCCCAAGCTACTTTCTCACTAATGCAGCTCTGTACTATCGTCAGAATAACTTTAGCATTGGACTCAACTTGAATAACATATTTAATGTTCGATATTATGAAGCAAGCTTTGACTATCTCCAAAGAATTATTCCTGGTCGTCCCTATACAGCAGAGTTGTCAGTGAAGTGGGAATTTTAATGAGAACAACTCATTGGTTAGCCAAGTGTTTTGTCCTATCCCTGCCCCTTTTAGGATTGCTTGCTGTGGTAGTGTGGCTAAACGGTTATTTCTTTTTTAATTACCCAAAAGTTAGCCATAACAAGAGTGTTTCTTCTTTAAGTCAGGTTCGAGTAGTTCAGCACTTTATGGGTAAGACAATAGTTCCTGCTCATCCTCAACGAGTTGTTGTGCTTAGTGGTGATTGTTTAGAAAATGCTTTGGTGTTAGGGATCAAACCTATAGCTGCCCCAAAGTTATTTGTTTCACAATTGCAGCGGTTAGTAGGCCCGCTATCAGGTATTGAAGATGTAGATTGGCTCTCTCCTAGTATCGAAAAAGTCTTGTTTCTCAAACCAGACCTAATTCTTGGTATGCATTTTCATCAAGATATTTATCCACTATTATCACACATTGCACCCACTGTTTTGGCTCCTCCTGGAGCCAGTGGAGCTTGGAAAGAATCTTTTGCTTTCACAGCCGATGTTCTGGGTAAAACTAAAACAGCCCAGCAGGTAATGGATAATTATTATGCACGTTTAAAACAGTTTAAAGCAAAAATGGGCGATCGCCTGAACACAACTTTAGTCTCGGTTGCCGAATTGCGTACTGATGCACTTTGGCTGTGGGCGAAGGCAAGTTTTTCAGGAGTTATTCTTAAAGATGCAGGTGTTGCACGTCCTTACTCTCAAACTTTGGATAGTCAAGCAACCCTGAGTCTAGGGGGTGGCCCTGCTGCCTATGCTTTATCAAAGGAACTTTTGAGTGAGTTAGATGGGGATATTTTATTTCTAGTATCAGAAGACGCACTGGGCAAAAGGGATTTACACGCAATACTTGAGCAACTGAAAGCAGAACCGTTGTGGTCAAAGTTGAAAGTTGTCCAACAGGAAAAAGTTCATCAGGTGGGGTTTTACTGGGTTCAGTTTGGCCCCCTTGCAGCCAATCGGATGATAGACGATTTGGAGCGATATTTAGTTAAACAGCAATAAACTATTTGAAAGTTTTTTAAGAGGGATTATGTTGAACTTGAGTGCAATTAGTAATGCAACTATGCAAGAAATTCCCTATAAATGGATTGTGTTTGAAAACTTGCTTGACACTTCAGTACAATCTGAACTAGCAAATAGTTTTGCTACTACAAACTATAAAGAATATCATGCTAGAGACTTTGAGCCAGATGGATACCCGGAATATACATATGATGACTACAGGTTTTTTGCACGCTGCATTCTGGATGAAAGTAAGTACAAAGGTCTACAAGATATCAAGGATCTGAGTCTTAGTTGGCAAAAATTGATTGAAGAACTTCTCACTCCTGATTATCGAGAGGCAATGGAGCATCTTACTAATTTGGATTTGAAAAACCATTCATTAACAATTTATTTAACACGACATGATTTAGGATTCTGGAACCGTCCTCATACAGATATCCCGCGTAAACATGTAACTCAACTTTTCTATTTCAATGAGGGATGGAACCCAGAGTGGGGAGGGTATTTTCAAGTTCTTAAAGATAATCAGACTACTTCTGTAATTCAAGAAGTTCCACCATTGCCGCAATATTCAGTTGCTATTATACGTTGCGATCGCTCTTGGCACATGGTTTCCCCTATTTCCCTTAATGCAACTCAACACCGTTTGCATCTACAGACTTGCTTTTGGCTACCAGAGTCTTAAGCCGTTCGATTAGCAAGTTCTCAAGAATAGAGTAAATGCCGTTTCCTCCTCTCCACTCTGGGGTCTTTTACTTCCGTGAAATATTTTTTAAATCTACTAATAGTCTGTCAAAATGTATTTGACAGATACTGGGAGATATATTTCCGGCAATATATAAGTTATGCCCGCAAAACGATACATTGTCTCTCTAACTTCTGAAGAACGCCAAAGTTTAGAAAAGCAACCCAGAGATTTTTGAGCTGCTTCGCTCGCTATTTTATTTTTCATCTATGTCGTCTTTGATACATTAAATAGATGAAATAGGGCGCTCCCAAAGCAGCAGTCAGCAAACCACAGGGTAATTCTGTCGGAGAAAATAAAGTCCTACCCACAAAATCTGCTGCTGCTACCAATAATCCCCCGATTAAAGCAGCAACTGGCAATAAATTTTGATGTATTGACCCAACAAGTCTACGTGCTAAATGGGGAGCCATTAATCCAACAAAGCCAATTGTGCCGGCGATCGCCACACTTGACCCAGCCAGTGCTACACTCACTAACAATAATTTGCTCCTTTGCCATGTGACCCGGCTACCAAGTCCTTTGGCTACAGCATCACCCAGTTGCAAATTATCAAGTTCTCGCGTCAGCAGTAAAGCAAAGGGAACGAAGACAACTATCCAAGGTAGAAGTTGCCAGACTTGCTGCCAACTTTTACCAGCCACACTACCTGCCAACCAGACTAATGCTCTAGTAACGTCGTTGATTTGACCAAAAGTGAGCATCAAAGTAGTGAAAGCTCCCATAATTGCTGCAAGTGCAACTCCCACTAAAACTAAGCGCAGAGGTGATTTTTCTCCTGTACCAGCTAGCAAGTAAATGAGACAGCCTACAGCAAAAGCACCACCAAATGCAGCAAAGGGTAAATACATAGTGGGTACAGTCGGGAATAGTACAATCAAAGTTACCGCAGCTAAGGCTGCACCTGCATTTACTCCAACGATACCAGGGTCAGCTAAAGGATTACGTGTCAATCCTTGTAAAATTGCACCAGCAATTGCCAAGCTCACTCCTACCAACCAAGAGATTAACACTCTAGGTAAACGCAGGGTGACAACAACAAAGGGAGATTCTATATCTTGAGTTGGTAAACCAAGAACAGCTCTCATTATGTCTGCTGGCGGCACAGGATAATCTCCTAAACTCAGACTCATCCACAAGACTGCAAGCGTGAGTAATAACAGTAGCAACAGTACTCTAGTTATAGGCTGGTTGCCGAGTATTAAATTTTGAATTTTGAATTTTGAATTTTGAATTGTTGTCATCCTCTTTTCACCCGCCAACGGACTAAGTACAACAAAAACGGTGCTCCCAAAAGCGCTGTCATCACGCCAACAGGCAATTCTTGGGGTCTAATTAACCAACGGGCTGCTAAATCTGCCCATATTAGTAAATCTGCACCAAACACAGCCGCACAAGGCAATATCCAGCGATAATCAACACCCATTACTTTGCGTGCCAGATGGGGAACTACCAGACCGACAAAGCCGATAGGCCCTGCTAGTGCTACAGCGCTGCCTGCTAAGATGACAACGCTTAATGCTGTTGCTAACTTTATCGAACCTGTTTGCTGACCTAAGCCTGTGGCTACCGACTCTCCTAAGCTGAGAACATTCATCTGTCTACTCAAGGCAAAAGCTGTTAATAGCCCCACTATCATCCAGGGCAGCACAGTCAGAAATAGATTGAAGTCTCGTCCTGCTATTGACCCTGCTAGCCAGAAGCGGACTTCTTCAAGAGTGCGTTCACTTAAAACCAGTACACCTGTAGTAATTGAAGATAGCAAGGCAGTGAGGGCAGCACCACCAACAGTCAAATTCAATGGTGTTGCACCCCCTTGTCCCAGAGAACCAAGATAATAAACAGCTAAGGCGGCTATTAATGCTCCCAAAAATGCTACAAGGGTAATCAGGGCGGGTGTTGATGTACCGAAGCCAAAGACCATTACTACCACTGCTAAGGCTGCACCTGCATTAATCCCTAATATTCCTGGTGAGGCTAAAGGATTTTGAGTTAGTCCTTGCATTAACGCTCCAGCTACAGCCAAACTCGCACCGACCATACTTGCAATCAGTGTACGCGGTAAGCGCATTGAGCGAATAATTATATGCTCAGTGGAATCATCATAGTTAGTGAATGCAGTCACTATTTTAGCAATGGGAATATCCGCTGCACCATAAGAAATGCTGGCGAAAATACCTAACAATACTACTAAGATACCTATACCTAAGCTCAAAATGCGAATGTAGTATTTTTGTGGACGGGAAATATTTGTATTCACGGATAATATAATGGTATTAGGAGCGGCCAGGGTCATTCATCTTAAAACTGGTAGATATCATGTCATATTATTTCATTATTGTGTAGCCATATTTACCATACAAGACTTTCGCCTGTTTGCTAAATAGGAATAGTACAAATGACTTAGCTGCCATTAAGTTTTTATAATTTTTTAGTAGAATAGCAACTGGATAAATTACAGGAGAATGAGAGGCTTCAGGAGCAATTTCTACAATTTTCACTTGAGAGGATGCTTTAACATTAGTGTCATGGACAATACCAACGTCAACATTAGCAATTGCAACAAAGTTTAGAATTTCTAAAGCACTTCTGGTGTAAACTAGTTTTGGTTTTACTTGCTCGAAAATTCCCAAATACTTAAAAACTTCTTGGGCATACATACCAAGGGGTACACTTCTAGGTTCACCTATGGTAATTTTCTTAACAATCGGCTTAGTTAAGTCTTGAAAACTAGAGATGCCATTCGTACTAGTTGATGCAATCAAAGCCACCCTACTTTTAATCAGATTTTGGCGAGTACCTTCTAGCAAAAGACCTTGACGCTGTAATTGATTCATATTCTCACTAGAAGCTGAAATGAAAATATCTATCCTTGCTCCTTGTTCAATTTGTCGTGTCAGCACACCAGAAGCCGCAAAATTATAATTAATATTCAAGTCAGATGCTGCGTGTTTATAAACTTTTTGAACATCTTCTAGGACTGGTCTCAAACCCGTACCTGCTGATACAGTTAAAGTTACTGTACTTGGCTGTTGAGTGCTTGTTAGTAAGAGATTTTGTAGACGTCCAAAAAGAAATATTAGTATTACCGGAATGATCATTCCGGTAACATTTCTTATTAGTCTTTTATCTAAAACTTTTACAAGTGATTTCAATAAAATCGTTATAAATTCAAAAGAAGATTGAGAATGCTAAATTTAGATTCCCACCACTAGTCCAACTTTCCGCTGTGATTGTGCAATGCCTGCGGCAATCCGCTGCGCGTATATGCATAATTCTTGGCATCTGGTTATCACCGTAGCATCGACTGTACTACCTGACTTTTCCCGTTAAGTCTCTCTGGCAAGCTGCCAACCCTCACAGAGGTCGTGCAATTTTAACCAACCTCGCCACAGTACCTGGATACCAATAGGAGTTTTATCCCACCTTCCGCACCCTAACTGTCACACATCAATAAAAAGTCTCTTTAGTAGTACATAGGAACTAAAGTAGAGTGAATAGAAAGAAGGA
>NZ_JBALDI010000038.1:0-519 GCF_036917395.1 Nostoc sp. | reverse complement strand
AAGACACCAGCCTGGCGCTGCCCGGTGTATTGCAAGGCTCCGTAGCGTGGGGAGATTACAGCGGCGATGGCAAACTCGACCTCATCCTCACTGGCTTCAGCAATAACAGTTACATCAGTAAACTGTACAAAAACAATGGCAGTGGTGTGTTAACCGAAGACACCAGCTTGGCGCTGCCTGGTGTAAATGTTAGCTCCGTAGCGTGGGGAGATTACAGCGGCGATGGCAAACTCGACCTCATCCTCACTGGCAGCAGCAACAGCGGCAACATCAGTAAACTGTACAAAAACAATGGCAGTGGTGTGTTAACCGAAGACACCAGCCTGGCGCTGCCCGGTGTATACTTTGGCTCCGTAGCGTGGGGAGATTACAGCGGCGATGGCAAACTCGACCTCATCCTCACTGGCTACAACAACGGCAACCCCATCAGTAAACTGTACAAAAACAATGGCAGTGGTGTGTTAACCGAAGACACCAGCCTGGCGCTGCCCGGTGTATACTTTGGCTCCGTAGCGTGGG
>NZ_JBALDI010000037.1:0-30983 GCF_036917395.1 Nostoc sp. | reverse complement strand
TGATAGTTTTTTTGTTTGCTCGGATCGCATAAGTGAGTTTAATCAAGCTAAAAACCCCCAATCTTACCATAAAATAATTCTGCAAGAGGTCTATTGCCTTGCCCAACGCAGTGGCTACTCTTGCCACCCCACCAAATCTATGATTTGGTAGCCAACTTTCGTAGTTGCGTGTCTGAATCCCTCACTGATAGCCACCGGTAGTAAGTCCCTTGGCGTCTTGATTCTGATTCCTAGATTCTAAATAGGTAAATTCTTCTTCTAATTATTTTTTCTTTGACTCTCTGTAGCGATCGCCCAAATGGCCGCACATCAACCTTTTTTAGTGAATCGTTTGTGTTTAGACTTTAGAATAATACATAAAAAATGATCCTTAGAATACTTTTCTATTCAAGTAAAAACTATATATTTTGCACATCTAGCACAGTAGGAAACGCCGAAGGGGAAACCAGGTAAAAGGTAAAATGTACAAGGTAAAAAGTAAAAGGTAAATTTACTTCTTCATTTTTGCTTTCTTTCTATCCTTGTGACGCAAGCATTTGGCCTGCTCCGTTTTGGCGTTTTTATTTTTCTTTTCTCCGCCGTAGCAAGTTCACAACAGCAACGACGGAGTTTTGCTTTGTTTATTTCTCAGGTAGAGACTTGTTTGTTTTCAACTTCCTTGGTATTTAAGTTAATAACCTTCATTTAATGATTTGTCAAGATATTTATAAAAATATTTTAAATTCAGAATTCAGATGGCTATTCTTGCGCCCCAGCTTTTTGTAGACTCCGTACCACATTCTTATAACCATTAAATTCTGCAATCATCAAAGCAGTATAACCACCACGGTTTTTCAAATTCACATCTGCCCCAGCTTGGAGTAATACCTGCACGATTTCGTCATAACCTGCTGAGGCAGCCCACATCAAAGATGTTGCCCTCGCTGAGTCTTGAAAATTCACATCTGCCCCCTTTGCCAGCAGCAAATGTATAATCTCTGTGTGCTTGCGTTCGGTTGCCTTGATCAAAGCAGTTTTGCCATCATCTCCCGGTGTTTTGGCATCAGCACCATAGTCTAGCAACACTTTCACTGTTTGGGTGTGTCCTTGTGATGCAGCCAACGTCAAAGGTAGTTCACCAAGATTTTTATCATTAATATCTCCCCCAGAACGCAGCAGGGCCTCAACAATTTGGCTATGTCCCTGCAATGCTGCTACAAGCAGTGGCGTATCACCCAGGTGGTTCTTAATTTGAGCATCTGCATCCCTGTTAAGTAACACTTGTACGACATCAATGTAGCCTTCCACAACGGCAAGGTGTAGGGCAGTTTCACCATCTTGATCTTGGAGATTAATCTCGGCACCTCGATCTAGTAAAGCTGCTGCTACCGCACTGTGTCCCGCTGCTGCTGCTGCCGATAGGGCAATTCCACCATTAGCGTTTTTCACATTCACATCAGCCCCTGCTGCTAGCAGTGCTTCCACAATCTTCACATGTCCCAAGTCTGCCGCTAATGTTAAGAGTGTCTCACCCTCCTCATCTCGGATATTGACATCGGCACCAGTTTGGAGAATTGCTTCTATAACTTCTATTTGTCCCTGCTTAACGGCGAGTTTCAAGGCAGTATCATCATCTTTATCCGCGATATTCACCTTCGCACCAGCAGCCAATAAGACTCGCACTATATCTACATGGCCTTTGAGTACTGCTGCCATTAAAGCTGTGCTGCCATCTTCATTAGTGGCATTTACATCAGCACCTTTGGATAGTAAAAGCTGCACAATGTCAAACTGTTTAGCACTAACTGCCAACATCAAAGCTGTCAAACCATAGAGTTTTCTTTTCAAGTCGATATTTGCCCTAGCATCCAGTAGCGATCGCACAATTTCGGTATAGCCTAAATTGGCAGCAAACATTAACGCCGTCGTGCCTTGGCGATCACACGTGTCCACCCTCGCACCAGTAGCCAGTAGCGCACACAGCCCCTTAATATCGCCACTTTTAGCAGCTTTTAGCAGCAAAGTATCGTTGTTTTCAGTCATGGATGAGATCCCACACAGGGGGTTTTGTTCGTCTACCCTTAAAATTCAGTCTGAGATTGTTTATCCACTTTGGCAAGAGGGCGAAGCAAAATAGTAGGGGAGGTGGGAGAACAGAATTTTCCTTATTCTCTTTTACTCTGTGCAGCTTTAACCACAGAAACTAGAGTTATGCTAATTTTTATGAAGATTTAATAATTAGGCGAGAACACGATGAGTCTGCAACTTACTCCATCAATTAAATATTGGCTGAACTTCATTCATCCGGTGCTCATGTGGGCGCTGTTAGCACTCTCAATTTATGCTGCCTACTTGGGGCTGCAAGTACAGCATACCAGAAATGCTCAGGGGGAAGAAAAGAAAGAACTGATTAAAGGTAAATATAACGTCAGACACTACCAAATGGGGTCTATACTCCTAGCTTTGATGGTAGCAGGTACACTCATTGCTATGGCTGTCACTTACATCAATAATGGTAAGTTATTTATCGGGTCTCACCTACTAGCAGGACTGGGTATGACGGGTTTGATTGCATTTTCTGCTGCTTTGTCTCCTTATATGCAGAAAGGGGCAAATTGGGCGCGTGCAACTCACATTTTGTTGAATTCTATCCTTTTGGGACTTTTTGCTTGGCAGGCTGTTACTGGCGTGCAAATTGTCCAAAAAATTCTGACTCAAGCATAGATTAAGTAGTAGTTTGTCATTTGTCACTAATTTTTGACAAATGACAAAAAATAACTATTGAATCACAGCTTTTGCTTAGAATTAACAGGAAAGGGTATTTCCAAAGATTTATGAAAATCTTCTTGAACTTTGCGAGTTAAGCGGCGGGAGACTTGGCGGACGATTTGGTTAAGTAAGCGATCGCCTGTAGATTGAATTATAGACTTGGGTAATCGCTGAATAAACCTGGGAAAGTGCAAATCAACCATTAAATCCAATTCCCATTCAACTCTGGTAACTTCGCCGATGCTAGTGGAAGCATTGTTTTCTATTAATTGTAGAGATGCCCGATAGTCTACGTCGTAACCAGGCGGTTGGTAGTCAGGAATGGGGATTGTACGGATGCGGTAAATACTTTCGTCTGGGGGCAACAATTCCAAACCAATTTTCGGTTCTACTTCATAACCAAAAGCACCAAAACGACCAATTACTAAAGCATAGCCATTTTCCCCAAGTGATTCCACCTTCATGGGTTCAGCGCAACGACAAAACCATGAGGCGTGAGCATTGAGATACTCAGCAACCTTCTCTACTGGGGCAGGCATTTCCATAAAATCTTGATAATGACCAGAAAATTTTGTGAGCGTCGCTACATTTGCTTCTGTTAATGTGTCCTCGGCTTCTTGTTGGCTGGACGCTACAGGTAAAACTGCTTCTGTTATTTCCCAGGATTTATATTCGCCTTTTGTTGAAAGCATAAATGCATTACTGTATATTTTGGCGTTGATCTATATTAATAATTCCCCACATGCCTGGGTGATTTCGCATTCAGATCCCATTTTGACCGAAACCTCATTAATCTGCCATTACCTGCATAGAATTACTAAAATAAATAACTGAACAAGCACACAATAGTTTCCCAGGATAGCATTTCTCATGAAAGCATTTGTAGCAGGGGCAACGGGTGAAACAGGTCGCCGGATTGTGCAAGAATTAATAGCGCGGAATATTCCCGTCCGAGCCTTGGTGCGGGATGTAGAGAAAGCCAGGGGTATTCTGTCTCCTGAAGTCGAATTAGTGGTAGGCGACGTGTTACAACCAGAAAGTCTGACTGCTGGGTTGGGAGATAGCACAGTTGTGTTGGTTGCTACTGGGGCAAAACCTAGCTTTGACCCCACTGGCCCCTATAAGGTAGATTTTGAAGGGAGTAAAAATTTAGTAGATGCTGCTAAGGTAAAGGGAATTGAGCATTTTGTCTTCGTTTCTTCATTGTGTACTTCCCAGCTTTTCCATCCGCTAAACTTGTTTTGGCTGATTTTGGTGTGGAAAAAACAAGCTGAAGAGTATATCCAGAAAAGTGGTCTTACTTATACGATTGTGCGACCTGGTGGGTTGAAGAATGAAGATAACCTCGATGCAATCGTGATGCAGAACGCTGATACACTGTTCGACGGTAGCATCCCCAGGCAAAAAGTCGCCCAAGTTGCTGTTGAAGCGCTGTTTGAAGCAGATGCACGCAATAAACTTGTCGAAATTGTTGCCAAACCTGAAGCAGCCTCAAAAAGCTTTAAGGAGCTATTTCAACAGTGCTGATATCCCAGGGGATTCTATTCCCAACATGATCGGCTCACATTTTCATGGGAAAGCGATGTCTACGACGGGGGTAGCTGCGGCATGTCAAGTAGCTTACCTCATCTAAATTGACCGCCCCTTGATTCCACTCCCGAAAGCGATCGCTTTATATTTACGTGAACGCACCCCATTTTTCACGACAACAAAAAATGCGATCGTTATTTTGGAATTGTAGAAAAGCGATCGCCTTTCTACAATTCCAGTTATGAACCCTTTTTGCCTTAATCTAAACAACCTTATGCAAATTCTGATCGTCCAGAATAAAGATTGCTAAGTTGATTGTTACGGCTTAGTGCCAATGCGCGGCGTACAGCAGCATCTGCATTAACTAAACCATTTCCAAAAGTATTATCCCGACCTGTTGCACCCAAATCCATTGCTGTATCGATCAGAATCTGACGCAATTGCCCCCCATTGAGGCTAGAGTTAACGCTCCAAACCAGTGAAGCAATTCCAGCCATATTGGGATTAGCAGCAGAGGTTCCGCTAAACATTAAGTTCACACTGCCATCTGGTTTCATCGCTGGTGAGTCTGTTGCTGCCATAAGTGTGAGGCTGGAGCCAAAGTTGGAGTAATAAGCTCTATTTACAGATGTAGCATTTGCCAAACCATTCACAGTCGATTGTCCTGAACGCTCAAGCGCCCCTACAGACATCACATTACTGTAAGTAGTTTGAAGCCTTGCAACACCACCACTATAGCGCTGTAGGATACTAGAGTTGTCTATATCAATTCCACCATTACCTGCTGCTATGGCAAATATAGCAATGTCAGAGTTATCTCGGATTAACTGTTCCAGTTGTGCTTGTGTACCACCCTTGGTCAGCCAATTCTCACCTTGAATACCACCTTGGAAAACAACGCGCTGATTCCTGGCTCTTGCATAAGCAATAGTGTCACGAATTGCTTGCTGTAAAGATACGCCATTATACACATCATTCACGTACACACTGCTATTCCAGTTGATGCCAGCAACGCCAGAACCATTGTTAGCCGTTGAAGACATAATACTGATTGCTTCATGTCCATGCCCTGGAGGATCGTAGTTATCATCATCTGTTGGATCAGTGATCAAGCGGTTTGTTGAAATATCCACAACACTACCGCTTTTGCCAGCCGCCGTTAGCACACCTGAATCCAAAGATGATATCAATACGTTATTTGCACCTTGGGTAAAGCGCCATGCACTCCCGACATCAGATACACTTAGATTCCATTGAGAATTGAAGTAAGTATCATTGGTGCGGACTTGCATCTCTAATGTTGAGCCATCACCAAAGCGGAGGCTTTCAATTCCTTGGATGTAGATTTCTCGACCATCAGCTAAAGTTAAATAGTCAAAAGTTGTGCCTCTAAAAATTGCTTGATTAGTTGAATAGAAGGGATTAAAATACCCAAGACTGACGCCATTAATACCAATCACATTAGAGCGGCAAATACCACAGAGATTCAAAGTGTCTGTTCCACCGCGTCCCACAATAACAGCGCCTGTACCTAATCCACCAGAGTAATTAAGTGTTTCACCAGCAAAAGTTCCATAAGTGGTATTGCTAGATTGACTCCAAGACAAAATTTTCATTGATTGGGAACTAGAGAAAAAGTCTTGACCACTGGTAGTGCGAGCGACTGCACGGAATTGATAATCACCTCCCGTTAAGCTGGAGAAGTTAGCGAGGTTGATTAAAGAGTTGGATAAACTAGCTCCAGTCCAAGTTCCTAGATTTATAGTACTACCGTTTTTTAGAGCTTCTAAGCGAACACTTGATAAAGATGTAACATTTGACAAACCATAATTTAACTGAATGGCTCCACCTTGGAAGACACTGTTGATAGTACTGTCACCCGCAGCATCAAAAACATTAAAAGAACTAAAGCTAATGTTAGGAATTGGGTTTGCCGTCAAGCTGAGATTGTAGTTAGTATTGGCACTACTAAAAGGATAAACCCGCGCCAAGTATGTACCTGCACTTAACTGACGGATGATAGACTCGGAACTACTTCCATTGTTAGTAGAACTGGTAATTACATTACCTAAATCATCGAGTAACTGGACATCAGCATCAGCACTTAAACCTGTTAAACTGAGATTGAAGTTACTTTGAGATTCCACAGAGAAGCGATAGTAGTCGTTTGTATCTGCTGCACCTACCCAATCACTAAAACTACGATAAGTATTTAATATATTAATGTTATAAGCTGTACTGATACTATTTCCTGCATAGTCAGGAGGCGGAACAGTACCAACAAGTTGAAAAGCAGAGCTAGTGAGATCTAGACCTGTCACACCATTCAGAATAGCAATGAGTTCATTGTTGTCTAAACGAATTTCTGTATTTTTTCCTACTGTGTTTAAACGATAGCCATAGGCTTGACTAGAATTCGTCACAGAATTAGAAAGCCGTCTGAGTTGAATAGTGTCTTCACCAATCCTGAAATCAGCGATCGCAGCAAGATCACAGCTTCCACTTCGAGTATAATAAGTATTGTTAGCATCTCCAAGAATAAAGCGATCGCTTCCTAGACCACCCAGCAAATCATCTTGCTCAAGAAGACCAGAACCATAGGCATCCAAAACATCATTACCGCTGTTGCCATTGAGGCTGTTATTAAAGCTGTTGCCAGTAAGAATATCGTTTGCACAGTTACCAATTACAGACTTTAATCTTTTTAATACTTCATTAGAGATTTTTTCGTTATTTTTAAGCCGTGCAAGGATGTCACCTTCATCGCCAGGTGAGTCAATATGACTGGTGTAGACATTTAGGAAATGTCCTGTTTCTTCAACAATAACTTTGCCGATAGCGGTTGGATTAGACGCATTCTGCGTCAGAAAAACACTGTTAAGGTAGATTGTGTTACTACTTTTGGCATACGCGCCCGAAGCACCATTCATTTCAGAATTGGAAAGAAATTTCACATCTGGCAAGACACCATAGATTCCACCCAGTATGTCAGCACCTAATGCTTGTGTGCTAACATCAAAGGTTTCTCCAAAGGCAACCTGAGCATTAGCCGCAAAATTAGGATTGAAAATACTCGCAGCAGTGTAAACCAATGCTTGGGTTGGGTTAGTTTGGTTTTGCCATACATTAATCAGCATCTCACCTGCTAACGTTAAAAGTCTCTGGGAATTGAATCCTGTCCAATCCGCTTGCAAAGGATTTACCGAATTATTACCTAAATAATTTGAGGTATTACCAAATGTTGACAAAGATGAATCGATGTGAAATTCTGAATTTTCAAACATCCTTAAATTTGCTCTAAATATTATAAACAAACAATCTTTGACTAAGGACTTAGAGGATGTTTGAAAAGTTGAAGAAGATAAAAAATCATGCAAGTCGTCTGACCATGAGCCAAATCATAGCAAGGTAAATGAAAGTCTCGGTAGTGTCAGGTAACTGTTCACATTCTTTGCTAAGTCGGCGGTAACAATTGAGCTTTACCGTAAGTACGCTCAACCAGCCAACGCTTGGGAAGTAAAACAAATCCTTTGCGCTGTTTAGGTCGCAGCACAACTTGTACAATCCAATGGCAGAAATCCATTAACCAACGCATAAACGGGTCACTATCATAACCGCCATCAACCCAAATTGTGTTCAAACGAGATACCATTATCCCCAGAAATGTTGAACTTTTACTAAGACTTGTTTGCTATCAATGGTGCTGTTTATACGTATCTACAGCTTATACCATGACAGCTTTTTTTACTCAACTGCCAACTTTTCAAAAATCCTCTAACTCCATTTAAATTTTCTGACATTCCATCTATAAAATCAATAGCTTTAAAGTGATTTTTTATGCATAACTAAAGGACTTATGTTTTCATGATTAAGTGTTTGACGATGTACAACCTCTAAAATATGTCGCATTTTTATCTACTGACAGAATATTGTTACTTAAGCTTTTTTAGACTTTCCAAACATCCTTTTATACTTAGTCGGCATTGTTGGGAGTATCTCGCTTGCTATACTTATTTATGCCCTTTTTTCCTAATTCCTAAAAAAAAGAGCAAATCGAAAATAATAACTAACAATCAGGTGTGAACTTTGTCAGAATGAGTTCGTCGATGATTTTTGTTAGCAAAGAGAGCGAATTTGAAGGAGTCGGACTCTGAAAGGCTTTGAATTCAAAGGTGTTGAAAAACTTATTGGGCCAATAGCTGCGCTTCTTGGCTTCGTGTATTTGTTGCAATGGTATATTGGAGACTTGCGATCGCCTTCTGATCCCATCTTTGCAGTTAAACAGCCGCCTTTGGTCATGAAACAGGGCGACCCCTATATCCGCGCTTTAATGCGAACCATCTCAGCGAGTGAAGCAAGTGGCAATCGTCCCTATTCGCTGTTGTATGGTGGACAACAAGTCAACGACCTTAGCCGACATCCTGAAATATGCGTCACAATTGTCACAGGCCCCAACACAGGTAATTGTTCTACGGCTGCTGGCAGATATCAAATTATTAACATTACTTGGTATCGTTTAGCCCCCCGTTATCACCCAAAGCCGATGCAGATGATGTTTTGGACTACTTATAGTTTTGAAGCAGAATATCAAGATATAGTGGTTTACCGTTGGTTAAGTGATTCTAAAGTTTGGGGAACTGATATTTCTCAACTGTTGCATCAGGGAAAGTTAAATGATGTTTTGCGGCGACTTTCTCCCACTTGGACAAGTCTAGGATATGGTATAGAAACTAATTTTGTTAGTAGCTCTTTGCCTAAGATTTATCAGAAAATGTTGCAAGAGGAATTAACCGCAGCTAATCAACGAACAGCCCCGAAATTGACACCATCTCCAACTCCTTCTAACAAGGCAGTAAAGAAGCAGTGAAGTTATCCTAATTTTTAACTTGCTGCGGACAAAAAATATTTGATATTTTCTACAAATGCCAAGGTATTTTCAAAGTGAATATTATGTCCAGCATTACTAATTATTTTTAATTTGGCAATTTCACATATTTTAGCCATTTTTGTATTAATAGATATAAACTTTTCATCATATTCACCGACTAGTAAAAGCATAGATATTTTATTATCTTGTAGCTTTTCCCATAAAGATGGTTGGCAGCCAGTCCCCATAAAGCACAGTGATTTATCTAATTTATGTGGATTGTTCTGCAACCGACTTTCTACCATGCGATTGTATTCTGGATGATTTTTTAGACTACCAAAAATTGGTTGATTGTACCAATTTGATAGAAAAGTAATAAAATCAGTTCTAGTAACACTTCTTACTAATTTTCTACCTATTTGCCTATCAAGTTTAATGCGTTCTAATCGTTCTGCTTCTGCTGATAAACCTGGGGAAGCTGACTCTAGTACAACTTTTAAGAAACGTTCGGGAAAATGTAGGGTGAGGTATAAAGCTAATCTTCCACCCATTGAATAACCAACTAAGAAGCATTTGGCAATTTTTAACTCATCCAGCAAGTTGATTAAGGCATGGGCAGTGTTTGTCATTGTATAGTAATCATCCCCACCCAAAACTTGAGTTTTTCCGTGTCCAGGAAGGTCAATTGTTAAATAGGAAAATTCATCTAATAGTAATTTTATAGCTTCATCAAATTCATCAATGTTACCCATTAAGCCATGTAAAAAAAGAATAAGTGGTTTATCTAAAGTGCCAATTAAAGAATAATGAAATTGATAATTATTGAAAATCATATTTTAGGAAGTTCGCGCATAAATTATGTTAGCGATCGCTCGTCTACAGTAGAAATTAAGTGCGATCGCACACCGGATTATTTTATGGCTTATGCACAAAGTTCCTAGTAAGCGTTTACTATAAATTTGAGGGTCTATTTACTGCCCTGTAACTGCTTTGGAACCGCCCAAACTATCATTTTAAAACGGACTTTACCAGGATGATAACCCCTATAATTTTTTATTTTTCTAATTTTTAAGGTAAAAATCGATCCAAAGCAGCTTTTAACTGTTTAATTTCAACGTCAATATTACCCTCTTGTGCGGCTCTACCAATACACTCAGTTAAATGTTCATCCAAAACAATTCGCGCCACCCGATCCAATGCACCGCGCACTGCGGCAATTTGCAGTAGAACATCAGGACAAGGGCTACTCTGCTGCACCATTGTCTTAATACCGCGAACATGTCCTTCTATCCGCGATAATCGATTGACAATTCGCCGTAAAGACTCTTCGCTATGGACATGAGAATGAGCCGACTCTCCAGCCCCATGAGTATGATCTCTATGTTCGTGGTCTGTATGGTGATCGTGGGAATGTTCTGCTTGCTGGGATGTTGGCAAGGATTCCTTACCTAATCGGTTTGATCCATTCATGGGTTATTAAAAGACTTGTAGTACTTAAGATCCTAGCCTAGTACTCGACCGACCCAAAGTTTATCGGTCAGGGTGGGCCCCATTCCCCCTAACTTTACTACTAACGATTCGCTCTTTCTTGGGGAATAATCTCCGTTACTACCCTACCGCTAGAACTGCCACCTTTGACAACAATATTTTCTGTTTGCAGATTACCAACGGCTGTTTCACCCGCAAAATTTAACGGCGGGTCAACTTGCCGATAAATCACATTTCCTTGAGCTTCAACTAACTTATTGTCTAGATACCAAGTTAGTGTATTGGATCTCAGAGACTGGCGACGCTGACCAACGGCATTGACGTTACCTGTTAAATAAACGGTTTTTTGCGGTATTTTCATTTCACCTTGATTAGCTGTCACTGTAACATTTTCGGCACGCTGGAACATTCGCGTGGGTGAGTTTGTGGTAACAGTTTCTGCGTTCATGTTCCAGGTCATAGAGTTACTAGCTATTTGCATTGGTGGGTCTAGTAATTCTAATTGAGCATTCTGTTGAATAGTGGCAATTTTTGTTTTTAAGTTGACTTCGGCAGAATTTCCCTTGCCGCGATCGCTAATTTTATTATCTTTGTAGCGGTCAATTTGTAACGGGCGATCGCCAATCAATTTTTCTTCTTTAATATTCCAGATCAAATGCTCGGTTCTTACTTGCATCTGGGGATCAGTGGAATTTGCCACTACCCCTCCAGAAAATTCCATGCGCTGTTCGCGGGTTTTAACTCGCGCTTCCTGCGCCACTGCTTGTAGTTGTTTATGATTACCATTAATCTGCTTGCGGACAATCAACAAATCTTCTTTGGGACGCCATTCTAATTCATTACCTTGCAACACAATCCCATTACTAGGATCTATGGCAAATATCTTACCCTTAAGAAACAGCTGCTTCCCATCTTGTTCAATATCTGCTACATCTGCCTTAATTTGGTAAACTACTTTGCCATCTTGATATAGTTCACCATAAGGACTTTCAGCTTGCCCAATTTGTTTTTCTTTGGTGTATTTTGCGGTTTTAGCTTTAACTTTCCAAATCGGTCTTCCCACTTCATCTGCTTGTTCTAAGGTGACATCAAAGAAAGTTAAATTACTATCTTGGTTAGATGAACCCGCTGTATTTTGTTGAGAAGCTGGGGGGGATTTACCCCCACAGGCAACTAAACCAAATACCAAGAAAAAAGTCAAAGGAAAAACCAGGAAGGAGGGAGTGGAGGAGTAATTTTGAATTTTGAATTTTGAATTTTGAATTTTTCTTACCCCCTCTCTCCCCCTTTTATGAAATTGATGCGCCATTATTCTTGGATTTCTAGGTGTCCTTCACTAGTTCTGGGGTCTTCCAAAAAACCAATACCAGATAACGGCCGGTATGGATAGCTTTGGCGAGGGGTTTTTTGAATATCCTCTTTAATGGCTTCTAAATCAATGTAGCGATCGCTTACATTAATTAAGCTGTCGCTGGTCATTGAACGCAAACTCACCACTTCTACTCGCACGCCACGATAGCTGACTGAATTTACCGCATATGCTAAATCCCCATCACCGCTGACTAAAACTGCGGTATCATAAGAATCTACTAACGCCATCATGTCTACTGCTATTTCTACATCCAAATTAGCTTTTTTAGAGCCATCTGGTAGCTGTACCAAATCCTTAGCAATGACTCGATAGCCATTGCGACGCATCCACAGCAGAAACCCCTGTTGCTTCTCGTTTGTTCGGTCTACACCAGTGTAGAAAAAAGAACGCAGGAGTCTAGAACCTCCTGTTAATCGACACAATAGCTTTGTGTAATCGATTTCAATCCCTAGTTGCAGTGCAGCGTAAAATAGATTTGAGCCATCAATAAATATGGCGACCCTGCCCCGATTCTCTAAAACTTGTTCTGGCGTAAATATTGAATCGTTTTCCAAATTATTCAACATCATTCTCATACCTCGATTTTTATCCTTGTTATTTTTGATACTTACGAACTTTTAGATGCTAGTCACAGCGGCTTATGATAAGGTTCCGGGGCTAATTTAAATTAAGCCCCGATAAATTTTTACAAGAGAATAAGAAATTGAACAAAATCAGAGTTTGATAAGGACTAATCGTTTTTCAGAGGTTCTATTCGCTTAAAAACTGGTTGGTGTGTACCCAACTGTTGTTTACTCGATAGTATTCCCCATGTCGCATGGGTGGCAAAAGGAGCGGTAACTGAACTTTGTATTTGATCGTTAAAGTTTATTCCAAAGCCCAGTTGCTGATAAATATCGCTACTGATGTTCGGAATAATTGGGGATAGGAGATAAGCTGCTAGTCTAACTGATTCTAGAACTGCGTACAGAACTTTTTCCACAGACTCCTGCTGTCCCTGTTTATATAATGTCCAAGGAGCTTGTTCATCAATAAACTTATTACTGGCTTGCGCCAGTGAAAGGATAGCCCCGCAGGCTTGACTGAAAGTTAGCTCTTTATATGCATGTTTTACATGTTCCCCTAGACGTAAACCAATTTTTTTCAAAGGATTTTCGTCAGGAATTCCTTCATTGCCGATTGATGGGACATTATTGTCAGCGCAGTATTTCTTCACCATGCTCAAGGTGCGATTGAGCAAATTACCTAAATCATTCGCCAAATCTGCATTCAGAACATTAATGAACCTAACTTCATTAAAATCTCCATCCTTGCCAAATTCGATTTCCTTAAGGAAGTAATAACGAACGGCATCACTACCATAGCGCTGAACTAACGCCACAGGATCAAGGGTGTTACCCAGACTTTTGCCCATTTTTTGACCATCTTTAGTCAAAAAGCCATGCCCAAATACTCGCTCCGGCAAGGGTAAGCCAGCCGACAACAACATTGCGGGCCAATAAACTGCATGGAAGCGCAGAATATCCTTACCAATTAGGTGCAGGTTGATTGGCCACCATGTTTCTAAAGCATTTGCTAAAGTGGGTTCTGCATCTGGTTCTAGTAATGCTGTGACATAACCTAGCAGCGCGTCAAACCAGACATAAAGGGTGTGCTTAGGGTCAACTGGTACCGGAAAACCCCAATCTAGATTCACCCGTGAAATGGAAAAGTCTTGCAGCCCTTGATTTACAAAGCTGAGGACTTCATTCCGCCGACTTTCTGGTTGAATAAAATCCGGTCTAGATTGATAAAATTCTGTCAGCTTAGTTTGATATTTGGATAAACGAAAAAAATAGTTTTGCTCGTCTCGCCACTCGACTTCTTTGTTAGTATGAATCGCGCAACGGTGTCCTTCTAGCAAATCTCGTTCTTCTTTGAATTCTTCGCAGGATACGCAGTACCAGCCTTTTTGTTGTCCCTGGTAAATATCACCAGATTCCCATACTCGCTCAAAGAATTCTTTAACGATCGCTTCATGACGAGGAGCAGTAGTCCGACTAAAGCGATCGTATTGAATGTCTAGTAACTCCCATAAACTCACGAAGCTAGGGACAATTTCATCGCAAAACTCTTGTGGTGCTTTGCCTAAACTCTCTGCTGATCGCTGGATTTTTTGCCCATGTTCATCTGTGCCTGTAATCAGTAACACCTTATACCCCAGCAACCTTTGAAATCGCGCGACTACATCTGCTGCGATCGTTGTATAAGCACTGCCTATATGGGGAATATCGTTTACATAATATAGGGGTGTTGTCAGTGCAAATGTCTTTTCTGTTTTATCCACTAGATTCATGCAAAATAAAAATCAACTTATTAAAACGTTTTACATTTTACTTCTATCGGCAAAAAATGAAATTATACAATATTATTTCTATTTTTTTCCCTACTTTTTTTTATAGTAGCAAATTTCTCCGGTCAATAATTGTTTTGTAATATCCATCAATTCAGCTAATCTATGCCCCAAATCTGGAAATTAACTAATCATAATTTTTTTAAATACTTTCTATTAGATATTATTGTGTTCAGGAATACAGAATCCCAAGCGCAGAAAATCTAGCTGGGTTTGTGGATTAGACATTTCTATCTTAAGACAGTCATGGCAATAGTAAAGAAATGTAAAAATAAAATTAAGATAAACTGCCATCTTTACCGGAAAATATATTGATTAGGTATGAGTCTAAATAGCCCCCTGGAAATTTCTCGCGCTTTGATGGCAGCACTCTCAACGCAAATGTTTCGTTATTACGAGGATCGCATTCCCCAGGGTGCCAGCGTATTGGTAGTCAGCAATCACCGCAGCTTTATGGATGCACTGATTTTAATGGCGGCGTTATCGAGTCCGATTCGCTTTGCTTGCCATCACTACATGGGACAAGTGCCAGTAATGCGGGAGATTGTCATCGGACAATTCGGGTGTTTTCCTTTGGAGGAAACTCAAAACCGCCAGCAAAGCTTTTTTTCGCAATCACAGATGCTGTTGCAGTCCAGGCAGATGGTGGGAGTCTTTCCAGAAGGAACTGAACCAATGGTGAAATTTACTCAGCCAAACCAAATGGGTGAATTTCAGCGCGGATTTGCCCATTTGGCATTGCGAGCTGATGTGCAGGATCTAGCTATTTTACCGATCGCGATCGCCTCCTTAGAAGAGGTAAACACGAATGGCTTCCCCTTAAGGTTTTTGAGTGTATTTGACCCTTCAGAACCTTTATTTAAGCAAGCTGGTTGGCATCCTCTGGTAATTTATCGTCGGGTTGCTGTGTTAATCGGTCGCCCTTATTGGATTACGCCCCAACAGCAGAAAAAATATCATGGGAGACAAGCCAGAACTGCTGTGGCTGACTTAACAGAACACTGTCACGGCGAAATTAGCAATTTACTGCGTCAAGGTTGCTATTAGAATCAAAAGCACCGAAACTTTTATAACTAACAATTACCAGTCCAAAATTTATCTACCAATGACTACAACAGAAGTTGAGCTAAACCCTTGTTTCCTGACTCCTAAACGAGTACAGCCAGAGTATCCCCTGTTGGTATATTTGCCAGGAATGGATGGAACTGGTCAATTATTGCGATCGCAAACCGCTGGATTAGAAGCTGGCTTTGATGTCCGTTGTTTGGCACTCCCACGGAAAGACCTGAACACTTGGGATGTGCTAACTAAGAGTGTATTGGACTTGATCGACGCTGAATTAGAAAAAAGCTCTCAGAGGCCAGTTTACTTGTGTGGTGAGTCCTTTGGTGGTTGCTTGGCAATGAAAGTTGCAATCCAAGCACCAGAGTTATTTAAGCGAATTATCCTAATTAACCCAGCTTCCTCCTTTCGTCTTCGCCCTTGGTTGAATTGGGCATCCCAACTTACTTCCTTAGTGCCATCAGGGTTGTATGATGTTGGGGCACTGGTGTTATTGCCGTTTTTATCATCTTTGCCACGCATTTCCCGAAGCGATCGCCATGAGCTGCTGAAAACTATGCGTTCTATCCCCTTTGAAACCGTTCTTTGGCGGTTGTCTTTACTGCGAGAGTTTCATATTGATGATGAGCAGTTAAGTCGCTTAACTCAACCAGTTTTGTTGATTGCCGGTGCTAGCGATCGCCTTTTGCCTTCTGTAACAGAAGTGAAGCGGATCGAGAATATCTTACCAAATACCAAGATTGTGGTGTTGCCCAATTGCGGACATGCTTGTTTGTTAGAGGAAGATATTAATCTCTATGACATTCTTAAGGATAACGACTTTTTAGAAACTAATGCTGATATAGGTATTAAAAGGTAAAAAGTGGGTTACACATAAATTCAAGCAGTTTACAACCTTTGTTTCTTTTGCCTGGTTCGGTGAGAAAATAGGGTAAAAAAAATTTAATATCTCGTCACCTTAAAATAATGTTTGTGTCCTCAAAAACCTTAACCACATATTTATGGAGACTCTCAAATGGTTGCTCTCAAAGAGTTCCTCAGCTTAGAATTAGACAAATTGAATGAAGAACAACTCAAACAAGTTAGTGATTTTATTGCCTTCCTCAAATTCCGCAGCAGAAATATTAGTTGGCAAATAGATAAAAATAAAATGGCTGCTCTTTACAGTGAATTTGCCCAGGAAGATTGTCAACTAGCTGAAGCAGGATTAGATGAATATGCAGAACTTCTTAGACAAGAAGATTTGAAATGAGGGTTCAGCGAGGTGAAGTATGGCTAGCCAATTTAGACCCTACCAAGGGTTCTGAACAAGGAGGTACAAGACCAGTTATTATCTTTCAAGATGATATCGTCGCCGAATTTTCCACCACTGTCATCATCATTCCTCTAACAACAAATTTACGTCGTGTGTCTTTGCCAACCTGTTTATTAATTCAAAGTGGTGAAGGTGGATTAGAACGAGATTCAGTTGCTCTTTGCCACCAATTGCGGGTAATTGACAAAACAAGATTGCAAATAAAAGTGGGCGTTCTGACTTCAGAAATACTCACTATTTTAGAAGGTAAAGTGTTGTTGACATTAGGTTATCAGTTGTAAAATCAGAACCTCTGTCACTCTTGGCACATCTATAGTTAAGTCTCAGAATAATTCCTATTGGTGGCAACTTGTACTTGTTGGGAGATGTCAAGCCGCTCATACTTCGCTACAAATTTAAAAAGAGAGGCTTTACAGGATGGTATCAAGCAATGGCAGACAAACCTCAAGAAACAGAGGTGAATAAATTAGTTAATTCACCCAGAGAAACTTCAGAAGTAAAAATCCAGACTCAATCATCAGTAGAAAATGAACCGTCTATATTAGAGTCTTTTGTTAAAACTGTTGCTGAGACGGGTAAAGCAGTTTTAGACACAGCAGTAGGGGTGGGAGAAGCGACGGCGAAAGAAACACACAAGTTAATTGAGCAAACAACTCAAACCAGCGGTGAGGTTGTGAATCGCCTCAGCGAAAATTGGCTGATTAGAAAACTATCTGGAGTGTTAAATCTAAATTGGCTAATTAGTGATACTAATCTTGTTGATTTGGAAAAAGCAGAAGTTGCGGTAAACAAGCTGAAGAAACAGTATCCAAATGAATCACCCAGCCAGATTGCTCATCGAATCATGGTAGAAAAAGCAACTCAAGCAGGCACAGTTGGACTAGCCACTAGTATTTTGCCAGGAATAGCAGTGGCATTGTTGGCAATTGATTTAACAGCGACAACAAAATTGCAGTCAGAAATGCTTTATCAAATTGCATCTGTCTACGGGCTAGATTTAAAAAATCCTGCCCGTAAAGGTGAAATTTTGGCAATTTTTGGTTTAGCTTTGGGTGGAAGTCGTCTGTTGAAAGCTGCGGGATTAGGCTTGCTGCGAAATGTACCCTTGGCGGGTGCAGCGATCGCAGCTAGTTCAAATGCGACGATGATCTATTCATTGGGCTATGCTGCTTGTCGGTTTTACGAAGCCAAGCTGGATGAATCAACTTCACTGGAATCGCCACAGACATTGGCAACATTAAAAGCAGAGAGTGAAAAGTATCTAGAAAGTGCGATCGCTCAAGAAGCCGTCATGGATCAAATCTTAGTTCACATGATCCTAGCTAGCCATCCAGACAAGACTTGGAAAGAAATTTTGCCAGAATTACAAGCAATAAACCTCAGTCATAACTCGTTGGATACCATTGCCCAAAATATCAAATCACTTAAGTCTTTTGATATACTGCTCAATCAGCTAAATCGTGATTTTGCCATACCCTTGTTGGCTCAGTGTTACAAAATTGCCCAGCTTGACAATCAGATTACACCAATTGAGCAACATATAATCACAGCGATCGCTAACAAATTTGAGATTGACAAAAATGAAATTGGAGCATTGGGCATTGGCCAGAGGAGTTAAAAGAGTAGAGTTATAAGCCTTCACGAGTATCAAAGACGGAACTAGCTCTTTAAAGGTGATTCAACCTTTTGGATAAAGTTAAACATTTTTAATAAGTTTAAATCCTGCCAAGTCGTTGGAGTTTGGCAGGCTTTTGTAGTATTTTACTAAATTAATGTTCTATCATTAATCTTTCCAAATATAACTACCTCTCTTTTTTTAAAAGCTTTTCCCTTTCTACCTCGAACTTTAAGTTGCTGTTTTTCTAGTCTAATTTTTTGTCTAGTTAATTCCTGAGTTATTAATTCCTGAGTCCGGCTTTCAATTTTAATTTGGCTTTCTATTGGCTGTTCTTTAATTTTTTCTCTTAGGCTTTTACCCATTCGTCTTATCTTCCTCTTTTAGTTTTTTAAGATGACTTTTGTACCGGGCATCAGCCTTCTGAATTAAGTGTTTATAAAAAAGTTTTTGGCTAACGCCGGATTTGTCGCCTGCTACCAATCAAATGGCTTGTCTCAATGGGTCAAAAACAAATGCCACACGCCAAACACCATCAAAAGCTGAGAATCGTAGCTCTTTCATGTTTACGTACTTTGACCCTTTGAGTGTATCAACATGAGGACGCTTTGCTTGTGGACCAAACTTTTCTAAAAACTGAGCCGTAGCAAGTAACTCATTTTTTACTTCTTGAGGTAGAGCATCGAACTCAGACTCGAAATCATCATGAAACTCAACTTGCCATTCCACTAATTTATTATGGTTAAAATGTCATGCATTTTCAAGAGTATTATCGATTGACACTCTCAGCACTAACATTATAGCTACTGACCCCTCATCTCCCCTATCTCCCTCACTTCCCACTTCCCTCACCATGAAACAATAATTTTGAGCAATACTGGTACAAGAAGGAATATTTACACAAAATCCCAACCAAAATGACAATTCAACTTAGTGATAAGCCTTTGCTAGAGTGGGCAGGCGATAGTTTGGCAATTGGATTATTTGAAGATGCAGTAGAGTTAACCGGAGAACTAGCTACTTTAGATCAAAAGTTTTCCGGCGTCTTAAAAGAACTGATTGCTGAAGAAGAATTTAAAGGTAAAGCCAACAGTACCATCTTCAGCCGTGTGAATCCTGGTAGCCCAGTGCGGAAATTGATTTTGGTAGGTTTAGGAAAACCAGATGCACTACAACTAGATACTCTGCGCCGCGCTGCTGCTGCTGTAGCCAGGGTAGGAAAAAAGCAAAAAAGCAAAGTTCTGGGATTTAGTTTTCCATTGTGGAATAACGATCCAGCAGCCAGCGCCCAAGCGATCGCAGAAGGTATCGAATTGGCGCTTTATCAAGATATTCGCTTTAAATCAGAACCAGAAGAGAAAGGATCACAAATTGAAACCGTAGATTTACTAGGTTTCGCTGGACAAGAAGCAGCCATCAGCCGCGCCAATCAAATTGTTTCCGGGGTAAATATGGCACGGCAGTTAGTAGCAGCGCCAGCCAATGCAGTAACACCGCTTACTTTGGCAGAAACTGCTCAAGCGATCGCTAACGATCACGGTTTACAAGTGGAAATTCTGGAACAAGAAGACTGTGAAAAGTTAGGCATGGGTGCATTTTTGGGAGTATCGCAAGGTTCCGAGTTGCCACCTAAATTCATTCATTTAACTTATAAACCAGAAGGTACACCCAAAAAGAAACTAGCAATTATTGGCAAAGGTGTAACCTTCGATTCCGGCGGACTCAACATTAAAGGTGCTGGTAGTGGCATCGAAACCATGAAAATGGATATGGGCGGTGCAGCTGCTACCTTGGGCGCAGCAAAAGCAATTGCTCAAATTAAGCCAGATGTCGAGGTTCACTTTATCTCGGCGGTGGCTGAAAACATGATTAGCGGTCACGCCATGCACCCTGGAGACATTCTTACAGCATCAAACGGCAAAACAATCGAAGTGAACAACACCGACGCTGAAGGACGTTTGACCCTAGCAGATGCCTTGGTGTATGCCGACAAATTGGGATTAGATGCGATCGTGGATTTAGCCACCCTGACTGGTGCCAACGTCATTGCCTTGGGTGACGATATTGCTGGTTTGTACACTCCCGATGATGCTGTAGCTTCCCAGCTAGAGAAAGCTGCGGAAACTTCAGGCGAAAAAATTTGGCGGATGCCAATGGAAGAAAAATATTTTGAAGGGTTAAAGTCTGGTATCGCGGACATGAAGAATACAGGCCCGCGTCCGGGTGGTGCAATTACCGCTGCCCTTTTCCTCAAGCAATTCGTCAAAGAAACCCCTTGGGCGCACTTAGATATTGCAGGTCCCGTGTGGACAGATAAAGAAAATGGCTACAACGGCGCAGGGGCAACTGGCTACGGCGTTCGGACGCTAGTTGACTGGGTATTAGGGAGTGGGGAGTAAGAATTTTAGATTTTAGATTTTAAATAAAATTTCAATCTAAAATCCAAAATCCAAAATCCAAAATTGAATTGCCCAATGCCCAGTCAGAAACAATTCGTGTTATCTTGAGCTTGCCAGCAAAAATTGTTGCAATAGTAACAGAAATAATTTGGCGGTCAGAAAGTTAAGCTTTTTCCGGCATTGCCTTCTGGTAAAATTTATAAGGTTTCTAAAAGCTCTGAGCAATGGGATCGACTCGTGTAAGGATCGCAATTGACGCAATGGGAGGGGATCACGCACCCGGTGAAATTGTTGCTGGCGCACTGCGAGCACGGGAAGAATTGGGTGTAGATGTATTGTTGGTTGGTGATCCCCAACAAATAGAAGCTGCCTTGCCGCCAAAAACGAATTTAGGGCAGGTGGAGATCGTGACTGCTGAGGAAGCGATCGCTATGGATGAGGAGCCTTTAAACGCAGTTAGACGCAAACGCAAGGCTTCGATCAATGTGGCGATGGATTTAGTCAAGCAGCAGCAGGCAGATGCCGTATTTTCTGCCGGTCACTCTGGGGCAGCTATGGCATCCGCTTTGCTCCGCTTAGGACGATTGCCGGGAATTGACCGCCCAGCCATAGGGACAGTTTTTCCCACGATTATTGCTGGGAAGCCAGTGTTGGTACTTGATGTCGGCGCGAATGTAGATTGCCGTCCGAAGTTTTTAGAGCAGTTTGGTGTCATGGGTTCGGCCTACAGTCAGTATGTCTTGGGTACAACCGAACCGAAGGTGGGTTTATTGAATATCGGTGAAGAAGACTCTAAAGGCAATGATACAGCCGTCCGCGCCCACCAAATGCTCCGCGAAAATTCCCAAATTAATTTTATTGGCAATGCCGAAGGGCGTGATGTGCTTTCCGGTCGCTTTGATGTGATTGTCTGTGATGGCTTTGTCGGTAATGTATTGTTAAAATTTGCCGAAGCCGTCGGAGAAGTGATTTTGCAAATTCTGCGGGAAGAATTACCCCAAGGATTGCACGGTCAAGTTGGTTCAGCACTCTTAAAACCCAACCTGAAGCGGGTTAAGCAGCGGATGGATCACGCAGAACACGGCGGCGCTTTGCTGTTAGGCGTGGCAGGAGTCTGTTTTATCGGTCACGGTAGCTCACAAGCTCCTTCAATTTTTAATGCAATTCGGATGGCAAAAGAAGCTGTTGATAACCAGGTGCTACAACGAATTCAGTCCCAATATATCCTAGAGCGGGAGAGCGGTTAGCGATTCAGTTATAAGTCATGAGCCGTTTGTCATTTGTCATTTGCCAGGACAAAGGACAAAAGACAAGGGAAAAAAGGCAAAAAGCTGATAGCTCGGGAGATTAGGAGTGCAAAATTTAGGCGTAGCAATTACCGGAAGCGGCTCGGCAGTGCCAGCAACTTCCTTACACAACCAGACATTGAGTGAAGTAGTTGAAACATCAGACGAATGGATTACCACAAGAACGGGAATTCGTCAACGGCGATTAGCCAAGCCATCTGAGTCCTTGAGTATACTCGCTACTGCCGCCAGCAGTCAGGCGATCGCAGCTTCGGGAATTAAACCAGAAGACCTAGACCTGATTCTGCTAGCTACTTCCACCCCTGATGATTTGTTTGGTAGTGCTTGTCAAGTACAGGCTCAATTAGGAGCCACCAACGCAGTAGCCTTTGACTTGACCGCTGCCTGTTCCGGCTTTGTGTTTGGTCTGGTTACAGCAGCTCAATATATTAGAACAGGCGTTTACCGAAATGTACTTTTGATCGGGGCAGATATCCTCTCTCGCTGGGTAGATTGGCAAGATCGGCGTACTTGTGTGTTGTTCGGTGATGGTGCAGGGGCAGTAGTTTTGCAGGCTGACAAAAGCGATCGCTTGTTAGGATTTGCACTTAAAAGTGATGGCACTCAAAACCATCACCTCAACCTTGCCTATGCAGGCGCTTCCCAAGAACTACTCTCAGGTGTAAATGTCACTAAAGGCACTTACCAACCCATTACTATGAATGGCAAAGAAGTCTACCGCTTTGCTGTCCAAAAAGTGCCAGAAATCATTGACAAAGCCTTATTTCAAGCCAACCTCAGCGTTGACCAAATAGATTGGCTGCTGTTGCATCAAGCCAATCAGCGGATTATCGATGCCGTTGCCCAGCGCCTAAATGTCCCAGAACATAAAATTATAAGTAATCTCGCCGAGTACGGCAATACCTCTGCTGCTTCCATTCCCTTAGCTTTGGATGAAGCAGTGCGGCAAGGTAAAATTAAACCCAATGACATCGTTGCTGCATCCGGCTTTGGTGCCGGTCTTACCTGGGGTGCGGCAATTTTTAAATGGGGAAGGTGACTCAATTTTGGATTTTAGATTTTGGATTTTAGATTGATTCCATGCATGAATGCTCTTTCTTCCCTACGGGACGCTGCGCGTAGCTTGCTTCCCCGTAGGGGTACAATCAAGAATTTTAGATTTTAGATTTGTTCTCGCGTTTAAATTCGCTTGCTCTAAGACCTTTTTAAATTTTGAACTTTCCTGCGGAACGCTACGCAAACGGCGTTAGCGCTTAGTCGAACGCTTTTGAATTATTCAATTCCATTATCCAAAATTCAAAATCTAAAATTCGGTGAATATTTTATCCTTTGTTAATGACCAATGACAAAAACTGCATGGGTGTTTCCCGGACAAGGTTCCCAAGCGCTGGGAATGGGAATGGACTTATTAGATATACCCGTCGCTAAAGATAAATTTGCCCAGGCTGAGGCAATTTTAGGCTGGTCTATAACAGAAATCTGTCAAAACCAAGAAGAGAAGTTATCACAGACGCTATACACTCAGCCAATTCTTTATGTGGTGGAAAGCATTCTTGCTGACCTTCTCCGAGAACGAGGACACCACCCAGATTTAGTTGCTGGACACAGTTTGGGAGAATATACTGCCCTTTACATAGCGGGTGTCTTTGAATGGTCTGCTGGTTTATATCTAGTAAAGCGTCGTGCAGAACTTATGGATAATGCCGTCGGTGGTATGATGGCGGCTTTGATGAACTTTGACCGCGAACAGTTAGATAAAGTCATTGCCCAAACGCCTGATGTGGTGCTAGCAAATGACAATAGTTCAGCTCAGGTGGTAATTTCAGGCACGACTGAGGCTGTACAAGCGGTGATGTCTCAAGTAAAAGTAAAGCGTGCTATTCCCCTAAAAGTTTCTGGAGCATTTCACTCACATTTAATAGCACCAGCAGCTGCCCAATTCCAAGACATTATAGAATCTGTGAAATTTCAGCCAGCTATTGTACCAGTGTTGTCTAATGTAGAACCAATTCCGTCTATTGATGCCGAGATTTTAAAGCAACGCCTGAACAAACAGATGACTGGTTCTGTAAGATGGCGAGAAATTTCTCTGCAATTACCAGCCAACGGTATCCAGCGAGTAGTCGAAATTGGGCCTGGTAAAGTCCTAACTGGCTTGATTAAACGTACTAGCCCTGACTTAATATTAGAAAACATCCAGAGTGCAGCTGATTTACCTGTTTAATTTTTTTAGAACTTCATTTCAATTAAAAATTTTGTACCCTCACCTAAAACAGAGTTAAAACTCAATTTGCCATTGTGGGTTTCTTCAACGATTTGACGAGCGATCGCTAATCCTAATCCCGTCCCTTTGCCTACACCTTTTGTAGTAAATAAGTGGTCAAAAATCTTTTGTTGCACTGATTCATTCATGCCTTTGCCATTATCAATAATGGCAATTTTCACACTTTCATTTTCCAGGGAAGTTTTAATTATAATTCGGTTGGGATTGGCCTTAATTTCCTTAAAACTCCGTCCCGTATTTGATTCATCTAGCGCATCAATGGCATTTGCCAGAAGATTCATAAATACCTGATTTAATTGCCCCGGAAAACATTCAACCTGGGGCAAATTCCCATAATCAGTTATCACTTCAATTGCTGGACGTTGTTCGTTAGCTTTGAGGCGATGTTTGAGAATTAAAATCGTACTGTCGATACCTTCGTGGATATTAAACGGCACTTTATAATCTTTATCCGCACGGGAAAAAGTGCGGAGACTGGTGCTGATATTTTTGAGGCGATCGCACGCAATTACCATTGAATCAATAATCTTAGGTAAGTCTTCTAAGCTATAATTCAAGTCGATTTGTTCGGCATGGTCGATAATTTCATCATCAGGATTTGGGAAACTTTGTTGATAGAGTTTCAAGTGTTCAACAATATCTGCAAGGCTGGGTTTAGCTTGTTGAAGGCTGGCAGAAATGAAGCCCAAAGGATTATTCATTTCATGAGCTACCCCTGCTACTAAATTACCCAATGCAGACATTTTCTCACTTTGGACAACTTGTAATTGGGCTTGTTGTAAGTCTCGTAATGCTTGCCCGGCTTGTTGATAAAGTTGAGCATTTTCTAGAGATATTGCTGCTTGGGAAGAAAGGAGATTAATAACGCTGAGGCGATCGCTGGTAAACACTCCTGGAGTCAGTTTATTTTCTAAGTAAATAATACCTACCAAATGTCCTTGATTAATAATCGGGGTACATAATACACTCTGGGGTTTTGTTCGGTACATATATTCCCCAATTACACCAGGAATATCTGTTTGCAAGTTATCGATCACAACTGTTTGTTGGGTATTTTTGACGTAATTGATAATTGTTGTGGGAATATCTTGACAAGCATCTAGTGGTTGTGAATTAAGAATGGTTTGTATCTCAATATGAGAATTTGATCCATGATTAATAAAGGTAATTGCCTTAACTTGCCAAGTATCTCCTTGAGGAAGAATTAGTGCAGATTTTTTCGCGCCAGAGTTTTCTAGGATAATGCGGGTGAGAGTGGTAATGAGTTGATCTATTTCCAGAGAACTGGAGATAGCTTGAGAGGCTTTGAGGACAGAGGTAAAATCTAGAACATTGGAAATATTAGTGCTACTAGTGCTAGAAGTGCGAGTAGATGAAAAAGTCCCACGAAAGGCAAAAGTTTCTTGGGGGTTGAAGTTGAGTCGTTGCTGTTGCAGGATGACTTGAAGTAATTGCGGATAACGTTGTTCTAGATCGGTAATTTTGGCTTTTGCTCCCCACCGAGAATAAGCATAGTAGGCTTCAATCAAATAATCTTTGGCAATGCGTTCTTTACCCCATTCGAGATAAAATTTGGTGGCGAGTTCGTTAGCGAGAGCTTCTTCGTTGAGGTATTCGTGTTCCTTGGCAAGGGCGATCGCGCGATCATAGTTTTCTATTGCTTCGGCCCTAGTCCCCAAGACCCGACACCGTTCTGCGACAATCAAGGCGCAGCGGTGAGCCTGATTACTCGGTGCATAAGCTGCCCACCCACTGAGTTTTTCTAGGTTGGTAACAACCCGTTCTAGAATGCTTGATTGGTCTGTTTCGCTGGCATCTGGATAAAGGGCTAATTGTACTAGCGCATCGTAGAAGTAAAAAACCGGAACACTCATGAGTCCTGCCGTTCCACCCAAATACTGGGCTGCTTTATTGGCGTTTTCCAATGCTTGTTCATAGTGTTGGAACAGGTAGCAAAGTATCAGCTTATGGCGATAAACTTGGTGCAGTGCGGTTACTTCACCCGTTTTCTGGTAAAGCTGAATTATTTCACGCTCATCGCAGTATTCGCCAACCAACCGATATGGCTCTGTTGACGCCCCCAACAGATTCACGACTGCCTGATGGTAAAGACTTTGCGTGTAGAGATAGGTATGCTGGCGCAGTTGCTGCATCACTTTGCGATGTTCTTCCATCACTAGCTTCAGGGAAGACAGTTCCTGTCCACAGAAATAGGCATTAGAGTCATACACCAGCAGGCTGAGTGCTGCAAGATTGAGATTACCAATTTCTAATCCACTGGCATAAGCTTGTAGTAGTCCTGGCAGGCAGGTTTTTGCATGTTCTTTCCAGTGTTTGAAGAAGCAGTTAAAGTCAAAAAGGGCTGCACCAGCAAGCTTGGATGACTGAAGATATTGCAGGAGGTTTATCTCCAGTTGTCCAAAGCAATAGCCTGCTTCAATATCACCCAATATGGCAATCAACATTAACCCATAGAGACCGTAGCCATGAATCGATTCTGGTGCATTTCCGTACTGCACCGATAAATCGAACTGGGCAAAGACGACCAGGGGCATCAGGTTTGGGGCAGCTTGATAGGCAGGCGACATTATGGTGGACAGAATCATCATTGCGGCTTTTTTATCCGGCGCAGTCATTTCTGGTAAATGCAGCAAAGATTCCATCGAGCTGTTACTGAGTTGGATTTGGGTGTGTTGGAGTGCCTGCCCAATGTCTGCTGGGGTAGGCTGCTCTGGCAAATGTACCTCCAGGGTTTGCAGTACTTCCCGTGCCAACCGTAGCGCTTCTAAAAGCTGGTTTTGAGCCATGCAAGCCCGAATCTTCGTGTCGTAAACATTAACCCGATCAAGCCAAGAGCGGGCATGAGTGAGTACAACCTCAGCGAACTGCTCCATTTGTTCAAAGTTAGCACTGAGATAAGCAGAATTAGCTGCACCTTCATATAAAACGAGGGCGAGAGTGTAGTGGCTCTGCCAGCAATTGCCCCTCAACAAAGAAATGCCCGTGTTGAAATAGTTTAAAGCTGCTCCATAAGCCGTTGCACCCTTAGCTTTCTGTCCAGCCATCAGATTTAACTGCACGAGTTCTTGTTGCTCCGTCTCATCCTCAATCAGAGATATCCCCTTATTGAGGTGGTTAACGATCGCAAAAATCTGCTTATCCTGTTCACTGGTACTCGTTGCTTGTTGCAGCAAACGTCCAATATTGAGGTGGGTGATTTGCTTTTGCTCTTCTGGAATCAGAGAATATGCCGCTTGCTGAACGCGATCGTGCAAAAAGCGATAAGTTGGATTAGCTGCTGCATCACAAACCGACGCACTGTCAGACTGAATAAAAAACTTATAGATTTCCGTATTCGGAATAATTAAACCTTCTTGTAATGCTTTCCACAGTGCCGCAGCCGTATCTTCAGGAAACTGCTGGGACACGATCGCCAATGTCGCCAAATCAAACTCTGCTCCAATACAAGCCGCCAACTTCAACACATCCTGAGTATGTGTCGGCAGCTTCTGCAATTGCAGTGCCATAAACTCGACGACATCATCGGTGATCGCTAAAGCTCTGATTTGGGCAATATCACACTGCCAATGCCGTACTTCCCAGTCAAAAGTAATTTGTTCCTCTTCATAGAGTGCCTTGAGAAACTGAGTCGCAAAAAAGGGATTACCCTTGGTTTTTTGGTATACCAGTTCGGTCAACGGTTGAGCCAGGGAGCGATCGCAACTCAACGTATCCGCCACCAACTGATTCATATCAACTAGACTTAACGATTGCAGCGTAATAGTATTGACCACTGCCCCAGTTTTGACGATCTCATCTACGGTTAGGATGAACGGGTGAGCCGATGATACTTCATTATCCCGATACGCACCTAAGATTAATAAATGTCCTGTCTGTTCCATCAACAATTGTAGCAATTTCAGCGATGCCGAATCTGCCCATTGCAAATCATCCAAAAATATCACCAATGGATGTTCTTTACTAGTAAAGACTTGGGTAAACTTTTGAAAGAATAAATTAAATCTATTTTGTGCCGCACTTCCTGATAATTCTGGAGCAGGTGATTGTTGACCAATAATTCTTGATAATTCGGGAATTACTTCAATAATTACTTGTCCGTTCTCACCTATAGCCTCTAAAATGTTGCTTTTCCATTGTTGAATTTCTGCATCGCTTAGAGTTAACAATTGCCCCATCAAATTCCGAAACGCTTGTACAAATGCTGAAAAGGGAATATTTTTCTGAAATTGGTCAAATTTACCTTTGATAAAATAACCGCGTTGACGCACAATCGGTTTATGAACTTCGTTAACTACAACGGTTTTACCAATCCCGGAAAAACCCGCAACCAGCATCATTTCTGTTACACCAAGACTTACTCTTTCAAATGCTTGCAGGAGAATTTCTACTTCGGTTTCTCGTCCATAGAGTTTATCGGGGATAATAAAGCGATCGCATACATCTCTTTGGGCAATTGGGAAACTCTCAATTTTCCCAGTTGACTGAAGTTGAGTTAAACAATTTTCTAAATCATATTTTAGTCCTAATGCACTCTGATAGCGTTCTTCGGCATTCTTTGCCATCAATTTCATGACAATATCTGAAATCGATTTAGGAATTTTGAATAGCTCCAAAGGAGCAGGAAGTTTGGCAATATGACAATGCACCAACTCCATCATATCTTTGGACTCAAAGGGTAACTTTCCTGTGAGTAATTCGTAGAAAGTGACACCCAGTGAATAAAAATCAGTCCGGTAGTCAATCCCCCGATTCATTCTTCCTGTTTGTTCTGGGGAAATATAAGCAAGTGTCCCTTCTAAAACATTGGGACTGATCAGCGTTTGGGTTTCCCGTGGTAGTAGAGATGCAATACTAAAGTCAATTAATTTAATTTGTTTTGTTTCTGGATTAATTAAGATATTGGCTGGCTTAATATCTTTATGAATAATCCGATCGCAATACAGTATATCTAAGATATTGCACAGGGCGATCGCTATCTGTAAAAACTCCGTAAGATTTTGTAGAGTTGACCCTATTCCCAATTCTTTAAGAGAAATCCCCCCAAAATCTTCCATCACCAACACATAGCCATTTTGATAAGGTTCTAGGCTATAAGTTTGGATGATTAGAGGTGAGTTAAGATTTTTCGCAATGGTATACTGATTGCGAAACTGCACCAGTTCGCTAAAACCAGGATATGGATTTTTCAGCAGTTTAATCACTACTCTTAAAGAGTCAGTTTCTCGATAACCACGAT
Source organism: Nostoc sp. (assembly GCF_036917395.1). Taxonomy (GTDB): domain Bacteria; phylum Cyanobacteriota; class Cyanobacteriia; order Cyanobacteriales; family Nostocaceae; genus Nostoc. The sequence goes on along the minus strand of NZ_JBALDI010000037.1, from coordinate 1,347 downwards.
AAACTAGGGTTTTTGAACCATTATAAAGTTGTTCCTTAACTTTGTATCCGGGAATAGTAACTAGAGTGGTAACCATACTGCTAAATCCTGACAATTCCAGATTTAGTATTCCCAGATGGGTGAAGCAATTCATAATTTAAATGAATACCAAAAAAGAAATTATCCGATATTCGTAGAGTCTGTTACACTTCGTTAACGCACTATATCTATCTCATTGCTCACGATGCATTACAGCGTTTTGCCTGATGCACCCTTGTATTTTAGAAGAAGTAGAAGTTCCTAAAATGATGTTTTCAAAGGTAGGAATGTAGTAAAAAAGCTCACCAAGCATCAACTGAAATTCCCTAAATTAGTAGCTTGCGTTTCTACAACTTTTTTGAGTTTGCTCTGCGCCTTGCGATCGCGTATGCTAAATTCAGTTTGATTTGCATTATCTTCTGTGGACAAAAACCGCGAACCGTTTATCAGTCTGGCACTTTACCACGCCTTTAAATGGTCGGTCGTCAGCCCCATGCTTCACGCTTACTTTCGGGGCCAGATTTATGGTGCGGAAAATGTCCCCCAATCAGGGCCGCTACTGGTAGTGAGTAATCACGCTAGTTACTTTGACCCGCCAATTGTCTCCAACTGTGTACGTCGTCCAGTGGCGTACATGGCTAAGGAAGAGTTATTTAATATCCCCATTTTGGCGCAAGCGATTAAATTGTACGGTGCTTACCCGGTGAGTCGGGGAAATACCGATCGCACTGCCATCCGTTCCGCCCTAGAATATCTCAATAACGGTTGGGCTGTCGGTGTTTTCTTACAAGGCACTCGCACCCCAGATGGTCGAATTACAGACCCCAAAAGAGGCGCATTGCTGCTGGCGGCGAAAGCAAAAGCCCCAATATTGCCGGTGAGTGTCTGGGGTACTGAGAGGATTTTAGAAAAAGGATCGTCCCGACCTCGCGCAGTTCCCATCACTGTGAGAATTGGTAACTTGATTAATGCGCCTAATTCTACTAATAAAGAGGAATTGGAAACCTTGACACAAAAGTGTGCCACGGTAATTAACCAGATGCATGATTTAGGAAGATGAGTTAGACAAGCAATAGATAAACCTCATCTATGTTGAGAACCGTAGTTTTTGCCCTCACCCTAAGTCCCTCTCCCCCCACTTGGGCTAGGGTGTACACACAAGTATGACCAGCATAGGTTTCAATTTTAGTAGTTTCGTAGGGTGCGTTATGGACACGCCGAAATAACAAACGCGCTCGCCGAAATAACAAATGAGTTCGCCGAAATAACAAATGAGTTCGCCGAAATAACAAATGAGTTCGCCGAAATAACAAATGAGTTCGCCGAAAT
>NZ_JBALDI010000036.1:0-59502 GCF_036917395.1 Nostoc sp. | reverse complement strand
TAATCCTTCTTTCTATTCACTCTACTTTAGTTCCTATGTACTACTAAAGAGACTTTTTATTGATGTGTGACAGTTAGGGTGCGGAAGGTGGGATAGTAATACCAACCGCTTGGGTTATTCGGGTATTCCTCGGCAAACTCTGCTAACACCCCTACCCCTTTCGCCCAATCTCCCCGATAAAGGTGATAATACGCCAGTGATTTGTAAGCTTCAACTGCATGAGGAGCCTGTCGCAGCATAGAACTAATCAGCTTTTTAGTCTGCTTCCCTTCTTCACCGGATACTAATCTCATCCCGCAACGCTGATCTAACTGTCGTTGGAGTACCTGAAAATCATCCGGAGCTAAGGCGATAGCTCTACTCAACTTCTGCCTAGCTTCTTGAAAGTCCCCCATTGCCATCAGTGCATCATAGCTGTGAATCAAAGCCACAATATCATTTGAGTTGAGTGACAAAACCCGTGAAAAGGCTCGTAAAGCCCCAATCGGATTTTCTCTCCCCTTCTGCACTTGTCCCAATGCCAACCAGTGAACTATTTTGTCAGGTTCTAGGTCAGCCGCAGAATCAAAAGCTATGATTGCTTTTTTAGTGTCACCTTTACAGACAGCAATTAATCCGCCTATGTGGTACTGAGTTGCTCTATTACAGGACAATGCTAAGGCACTCCCATATACCTCTATAGCCTCTGCCTCTCGTTTCATCATTTGCAAGATTTTCCCCAGTTGCAGCCGCACATTGAGCAATTGAGGCGATCGCTCAATCACTTGGCGATACTCTGCGATCGCCTCTTGCCAAATTCCCATTTTGTACAGCAAATCAGCTAGTTCTAATCGTTTCTTCCATCCTTGGGGATACTTCTGGACGTACTTACTTAAGGTTTTTAGTTTCTGGTCTTGTCTACTTGGCTTTTCGTCTAACACCAAGTGAATATTCATCTCCACCCCAGAGGACTGGGAAAACTGTACCAAGTATGTGGCAAGGTTTCCAACCATATCACGCTTACTTTATAATTAATTTCTTCGATGATGCTTTTTGCCGTTATCGGTGCTTCCCAATCAGATGTGAATTCGACTTTCCCCGCAACAGGGTGTAGAGACTTGTCATCAGGTTGCTCTTTGTAGGAGAGATTTGTTAAATTCACCTTTTTTAAGGGGGGGAAATCCAGAGAAGTCTGATCTTCCCCCGCCAGATACTTGTTTAAGTGCTTTTGCAGAATGGTTTGCGCCTGTTTAACCCGTTTGCGAATGTTGTCTTCAGAGAGGGACAGTTCCTTGGCAATGTCTCTGTAGGACTTTTCTTGACAAGAGTGGAGGATAAAAGGGTCGCGCAGTCTGGGTGGTAAGGACTCAATTCTGTGGTAAAGATATGCCCCCAGCTCACGACGGAAAATTTCTGACTCAGGAGATTCAAGGCTGGAAGTAACTACTGCATGATCAACAAATTGAATGTCCTCAATGTTTTCCATCCTTTCGCGCTGGCGTTTTCGATGGATATCCATGCAGAGGTTATGCGTTATTCGGCTCAACCAAGCTTTAGGATTGGTGATTTTACCAGCATAGTCTGGCCATTGATTCCAGGCTTTGAGCATTACCTGACTCAGTGCATCTTCAGCATCTGTAGGATTACCACTCATCCACTGTAAGCAACGACTGTAAAAATAATCTTCATATTGCTGCCATAAATACCAAAAGTCAGTACGGCTTTGAGACAAACACCTCAATCTGATTTGCTCTGGTAATGCGATCGTGGCTTCTAGCCCTGCTAAGGAAATAAAGGCTTTTTGCTCTAAATTTACCTGCATCTACTACTTCCAGTTGAAAAGCTCAAATTCAACTATTAACATTTAACCAGCACTTAAGCAGCCGTAATATTACGGGAATAAATTTAAAATTTAGTTAATTTTGATTAATCCGCGATCGCTCTTTCTCAGGTGTTTTATTCCCTAGTGCGATCGCATTCACAAAATTTTACTAACAATAAAACTCGCCTCTACCTTTATCTCAAAAGCTTCAGCGAGTATTCCTTAAAGTCTTATATGGGTCGCCCGGGATTCGAACCCGGAACTAATCGGTTAAAAGCCGAGTACTCTACCGTTGAGTTAGCGACCCGTTAATTTGCTTTTCGCAACTTTGCCATCATAGCATACATATTTATAGATTTGTAAAGGACTTTAGAAAAAATTCACTGTTAACCGCACAGATGCTGTATAGCTGCTTCCTGGTTCTAACACAGTCAGGTTTTCACCAGTGTTCAGGGAGTTACGGGGAGCGCTCCACGGTTCTAGACAGTAAAAATCTTTGCCTTTGAGCGTCCAAAACACTAAAATCGGATATTCATTGCTATAATCCAGAGTCAGTTTCAACTTGCGGCTGTTGTCTGTCACAGCAGCGGATTGACTGGTTAGCTGCTTAAAGGCAACGTCAATTTCATCCAGGCTAAAGTCAAAATTACCATTGAAAGGGTGAATTTCTTTGGTTATCTGGTCTTGATACTTTTGGGAAGGAATTTCAAACTCTAACTGAGTTTTATCAACCGTTAGAAAATAAGGATGGAAACCTGTAGAAAAGGGCAGTGATGTGGATGAGAGATTTTTATACTGCTGGCGAATTTCTAAAATATTACCTTGAAGTTCGTAAGTAAACAGCACTTGAAAGTCAAAAGGATAAACTGCCCGTGTTTTCTCGTTGCTGTTGAGGACGAGGGTGAGACTAACTTTATCTTGAGTAACTTGGTCAGTTACTTCCCAAGGTAGATCACGGGCAAAGCCGTGTTGTTTGAGAGTATACTGCTGCCCATTGTGAGTATAAGTATTATCCGGTATATTGCCGCAGATGGGAAACAAAATAGGATTTCCACCTCTGACGCTCAAATCAGGATTAGCAAAGCGTTCAGTATCTAAGTAGAAAATTTCTTGCCCCTGTATACGCCAACGAGTGATGATCCCACCACGTTCTGGGACAACTTCCAGTTGAGAACCAGCTGTTTCATCTGAAAGAATGTAGGTTTTGTATTGTTGCTGTTGAACTGCAATGGTAAACACAAATTTAGTCCTGAATTTAGGATAGAGACGCGATTAATCGCGTCTGTACTTAGGGGAGACGCGATTAATCGCGTCTGTACAGGAGTTAGGAATTGTTAACTCCTAACTCCTAACTTTTTATTCGTCTTCTGCAAATACGAAACGATATAACTCGCTGGGGTCTGGTTCAGGGCTGCTTTCGGCGAACTTAACGGCTTCGTCGATTACATCCTGAATTTTACGGTCAATGGCTTTGATTTCTCCCTCATTCGCCAGGTTTTGCTCCACCAAATAAGCTGCCAACTTCTTAATTGGATCACGGGCAAACCAAAATTCTTTTTCTGCTTTGCTTCGCATTTCATCAGGATCTGCCAAGGAGTGACCCCGGAAGCGGTAGGTAAGTGCCTCAATTAATGTTGGGCCTTCACCTGCACGGGCACGGGCTACAGCTTCTTGGGCCACGGCTCGGACTGCTAGTACATCCATGCCATCTACTTCCACGCCCACCATGTTAAATACACTGGCTTTTTTATAAATCTCTGGCTGGGAAGTGGCTCGCTCGTGAGACATCCCAATGGCCCACTTATTATTTTCGACTACAAACAGAATTGGCAGTTTCCATAGGGCTGCCATATTTAGCGTCTCGAAAAACTGACCGTTGTTAGCTGCACCGTCGCCAAAAAAGCAAGCTGTCACTTGGTCAGCACTTTCATCTTTTAGCACTTCGCGGCGGTATTTGCTTTGAAAAGCCGCTCCAGCTGCTACAGGAATTCCCTCAGCCACAAAAGCATAGCCACCCAGCAAGCGATGTTCAGCAGAAAACATGTGCATGGAACCACCGCGCCCTTTGCTGCAACCTGTGGCTTTACCAAATAATTCTGCCATAACCTCTTTTGCTGGTACTCCCGCACTCAGAGCATGAACGTGGTCGCGGTAAGTACTACAAACGAAATCTTCACCCGGTCGCATTGACTGCACAACACCACTGCAAACGGCTTCTTGACCGTTGTACAAATGGACAAAACCAAACATTTTGCCCCTGTAGTACATTTCAGCGCACTTGTCTTCAAACAAGCGCCCTAATACCATGTCCTCATACAACCGTAACCCTTCTTCTTTAGTAATGTGCGTAGTAGCAGGATTAAATGTGGGTAAAGTACGCTCTTGAACCATTATTTTTGAGTATCCCTGTTGTACAACTTAAAGTTACGGTCTTAAATAAGTTCGTCTGATAACACCTCAGCTTTTAACAGGCTAGCGTTTGCAAGACTCAACAATCAAACTTTATTTATGCACCAAAAAAGGGTCTTAGGGAATAGCTGAATTTTTAATTTTTAATTTTTAAGTTTTCAGCCCATGCCCCGTGAGGATTTGACTCTAACGACAATATCTGCCGCTTTGGGTTTTTTCTCACGATTGCCCTTTATAGACTAGCAATCAAGATAGACTGCTTTCTGCATATTCATTAACAATTTAAAAAAAAGGAAGTAAAAGTCTATATATCCAAATAGGTAATTGTAATTAAAGGTAAATTATGATATTATTTGTTTCTCCTGTTATCAGGGTCAACTCCCAATAGTGGTATTTTTGTTACCGCCTACTGGGAAAGTCCCAAAAAAATCAATCATCAATAGATTCTTACAACCACAACATTTATGCCGTGATTAAAAGCGGTAGTTGTGGTTTGTGGTATCGAAGGCTGATAATAGTCGTGTTAAACAAAAATACTAAGAATTAAGACAAACAATTGAGGCTTTCTAGGCGAAAGCAAAAAATTAGTAATAGAATGTGACTCAAAATTTCGGGAAGGTACAAAACAAGTTGTTGGAATATACACTTGTAGAGTAAATTCTACACGGTATTTTTATGGCACAGTTTTACAGGCCTGGAAAGCTCTAGGTGAATTATGTTGATCACGGTGCAGGGGAAGTAGGCTGTGCGAATTCCGCTAGATTACTACCGAATTTTAGGACTACCGTTGGCGGCAAGTGATGAACAATTGCGGCAGGCATACAGCGATCGCATTGTACAATTGCCACGACGTGAGTATTCTCAGGCAGCAATTTCTTCTCGTAAACAACTCATAGAAGAAGCTTACGTGGTTTTATCAGATCCAAAAGAACGCAGTACCTACGATCAGCTTTATCTTGCCCACGCTTATGACCCTGATAACCTTGCTGCTGCCGCAGTAGCACTGGAAAATCGCACAGAGAGCCACAAAAGGGGTATTGACACCCATCTGGGCATCGAAATTCCCCAAGACGAATTAGTTGGCGCTTTATTAATTTTGCAAGAGTTGGGGGAATACGAACTTGTATTGAAACTAGGTCGTCCGTACCTGGTAAATAAAAATGGTGCTACAAGTGCAAGAAAAGGCAATAATTTAGCAGACGAAGAAATACACGAAAGTGCTGAACATCCAGATGTTATTCTCACTGTTGCCCTTGCTTGTCTAGAATTAGGTCGTGAACAGTGGCAGCAAGGTCACTATGAAAATGCCGCCATATCCCTAGAAACTGGTCAAGAACTGCTAGCACGCGAAGGGTTGTTCTCTAGTGTACAGGCAGAAATTCAGGCGGATCTTTACAAATTGCGACCATATCGAATTTTGGAGTTGCTGGCACTACCTCAAGAAAAGACTGCCGAACGAAGCCAAGGTTTGGAATTATTGCAAAACCTCTTAGAAGATCGTGGCGGGATTGATGGCACGAGCAATGATGAATCTGGTTTAAATATAGATGACTTTCTGCGATTTATCCAGCAGTTACGCAACCACTTAACAGTCGCAGAGCAGCACAAGTTATTTGAAGCCCAAAGCAAACGTCCTTCTGCCGTTGCCACTTATTTAGCTGTTTATGCCTTGATAGCACGTGGATTTGCTCAACGTCAACCTGCTTTAATTCGTCAAGCAAGGCAAATGCTCATGCGCCTGGGCAAACGCCAAGATGTACATTTAGAACAGTCGCTATGTGCATTACTCTTGGGACAAACTGAAGAAGCAACTCGTGTTTTAGAACTTAGTCAGGAGTACGAAGCTTTAGCTTTTATTCGGGAAAAATCTCAAGACTCTCCAGATTTATTACCGGGGCTGTGTCTATATGCAGAACAGTGGTTGCAACACGAAGTATTTCCCCATTTTCGAGATTTAGCAAACCAGCAAGCTTTCCTAAAAGATTACTTTGCTAACCAACAGGTGCAAGCTTATTTAGAAGCACTGCCAACTGATGCAGAAACAACTAATGAATGGGCTGTAATTAACCCCCAGTATTTTCCCCAGCCCCAGAGAAATAATCCCCCTTTCCCCAACAATTCAACTAGGACTTCAGGGCAATTTAATCACAGTAGAACACCTGACCCAGATTTGCCAGAAACACCAACAAAAGAAGTACCCGAATATTCAAATTTCTCACCACTTATGTGGAATTCATCTGAGAGTGTAAAATCAGATGTTCCTACTGCCGAACGGATGAGCAGAAATACTAATCAGCATTTGAATGGTTCAGCTAAGACTGCTGCACCCGGTCATAACCAAAAGCGTAGAAGGAGAAAACCGACTCCATCTGCTAGCCGAGAGCGTGTACCAGATAATCGTCCTCAGTCTCGTCGTCCTCGGCGGCGGCGAACTTTTGCTAACACCATAGAAGGGAAAACACGGCTGGTATGGAGAGTGTTTATTTCTTTGGTGAGTATATTAGTTTTTTGGGTGTTAGCCACAACAACTTTTGGATGGTTAAAAAATCTATTTTTTCCTACACCATCTGTGCGTGGCTCACAGTTGTTTGTGCAAATAAATCAACCACCAATAGCTATTCCTGATCCAAATAGTAAACCACAAGCACTAGATGGCCCTATAACAGATGCAACGGCAGAGGAAGTTATTCGGACTTGGCTATCTACTAAAGCCGCAGCTTTAGGGCCCAATCATGAGATTAATAATTTAGAGCAGATTTTAACTGGTTCAGCTTTATCTCAATGGCGATTGATTGCTCAACAGGATAGGTCAGACAACCGCTACCGCAAGTACAACCATAGTCTGAAGGTGGAATCTGTAGAGAAAATTGATTTATTTGCAGATCGTGCCGCAGTGGAAGCTACGGTTAAGGAAGCGACACAGTTATATGAAAATGGTCGGTTTCAAAACTCTTCTAATGATAAATTGCGAGTTCGGTATGATTTGATTCGAGAACGAGGGAAATGGCATATTCAGAGTATATCTGTTGTCAATTAGATAAGTTGGAATTTTTAAGCGATGTCTACAGTTCGCCTACGACGAAGTAGGTGGTTCCAATCCTCTAATAAGAGTGATTCTCATTCCTGAATTCTTCTTCAATCGCTCTGAATTTGAGACTGATACCCACCTAGCAACCGCTATAAATTTCAACTCAAAATTTCCCAGAACTTTCTAACACCTCTAACAAACTTTTCAACATCAAATAAGCAGAAGTTCCTCCCGGATCTTGATGTCCAATACTCCTCTGGCCCAGATAACTAGCCCGTCCTTTTTTCGCCTGCATCGGTATAGTTTCTTCCAACCCGCTTTGGGCTGCTACTACAGCTTGTTGCATAGCTTCCACCGTCCCCTTACCTTCTCTTACAGCCTGCCCAAAAGTTGCCACAGCCGGAGATAGCACATCCACCATTGTTTTGTCTCCTAGTTGCGCTTTGCCACGTTGTAGCACGCCGTCTAAGCCTGCTTGGAGTTGCATTTCTAAAGATGTAATATAAGGCCCAATCAAGTTTCGCACAATTTGCAATCCTTGCTGTTCGCAGATTTGGGCGAGTTTGCGGTAAACAATATACAGTTCGGAAACCGGAGTTCCACCCATACTATTGACGAAAGCTAACAGGCGATCGCCTTTTGCAAATGGGAGATTTATTAGTTCTACATCTACCCATTCTCCTTTGTCTTCATCCCACTCACGCAGTGTGCGGCTGTATGCTGTATCCTCAATCAGCGATCGCGTCAAAATTTCGGTGATCTCATCTACTGATTTGATGGCTGTACGTTCTATTCCTGGCTCACCGTGGATACCGATACCTAATTCAATTTCGCGATCGCTCAATTCAAATGTTGGCGTTCCATTAGCGGGGACTGTACAAGATGTTAGAGCAATTCCCATACTCCGCCCATTTAGATTTACTCGGCGACATAAATTTGCTATTTGTGGCAAATCATACCCCAAATCAGCCGCAGCACCACAAATTTTTTCTGCCAGTATTGTTGTTCCCACACCCCGGCGTCCTTGGGTATAGAGGCTATCCTTGACTGCCACATCGTCATCAATCAAAATATTTAGCACTCGAATGCCCTCACCACGGGCTAACTCCGTTGCCATCTCAAAGTTCATCACATCGCCGCTGTAATTCTTGACGATATAAAGGATACCAGAGCCTGCATCTACCCGTTTGGCTGCTTCTAGCATTTGGTCAGGAGTAGGTGAAGTAAAAACCTCACCAGGACAAGCTGCATCAAGCATTCCTTTGCCCACGAAGCCAGCGTGCATTGGTTCATGTCCACTGCCGCCACCAGAAATAATTGCTACTTTCCCCTGTATAGATGCATCAGCTCGATAGACAAAAACGGGATCATAGTTCAGTTTAATTAAATCAGAATGAGCCGCCGCCATACCTTCTAAACTTTCTCGCACAAAGTCTTCCGGCTTGTTGATCAGCTTTTTCATAATCCGTGTTTGGTTAAAAGGGTGCTAAAACCCAGATTATAGCGATCGCTCGTTTGTATGCAATACAGTCTGACCTCTCTCTAAATCTCTCTCCTCTCAGGAGAGAGACTTTGAATTTTCCCCCTTCCCGCGTCGGGAAGGGGGTTAGGTTTTTCGTGGGTTTTTCCACATGACCTGAATTGTTAGTTATTTAATGTCAATTTGAAGATTCCATCAACTCAATACACTTGTGCATCTGCTGACGCATGGTTTCTTTATCAGCATGAAACCTTCGCCCATGACCTGGTAGCACCCACTCAAAAGAGTAATTAGCCAAGTTACGCATTGATTTAGTCTGTTCTGACCAAGAATACCAGCAGAAATCGCGGAATGCGGCCAGTTGGTGCAAGCTTTCTGACCAAGCGAGATGGTCGCCTGTGAACAAAAACTTATTTTTATAAAGTAGAACAGTTTGTCCTTTGGTGTGACCGGGAACTGGGATAATTAATAAGTCTGGAGTCAAAGTAAATGGTTCAAAACCAGTTAGCTGTATTTCCACATTGCGAGTAGCCGCAGTAATATCATCAGTATGAAGGATGCGATCGCACTGGAAATGTTCGGTAAACTTTTGATGATCTGCCACATCATCCTTATGAGTTAGGTACATATAACGAATTCCACCCATCTCTTCTAAACGCTTAACTAAAGGCGGCGTAAAACGGGGAGAATCCACCAAAATGTTACCTTCTGGAAGTTGAATTAAATAGCTAGCAGCACCATAAGATTTTTCAGAATGGTAGCCACAGTTGTAAACATTTTCCGCTACTAATATTGGAAACTGTTGTTGAGCAACTTTGATATCTTTTGGTTTTTCAACTGTGCCAATAGAACTAGTAGGACATGCCAAAAGTGCTTCAAGTGCTGCTAATCTTTCTGCATCATTCGTTGGTTGATGATAAACCGCCGACTGTTCATCAACACGAGAAAACACTTCAGGAGTCATCCAGCGACAGGTATCACAATCAATACAGGTAGTATCTACATAAAAATCGCCGTTGAGATTTTGGGAGCGACGTTGATTTAAATGAGCCATATTAATCCTTTTGCTTCCAGCCGCTTACCGGGGAGCGATAAACTCTATATCACTACGCTAGCAAAAGTGACTTGAGATTGTAGACATCACTAGAAGTCAGTTGGCAGCATTTAATTGACTTCATACTTAAGGACTCAGTACTCTCTCCAGCGACTGACTCCTCTTAAACTTTTGAATTTGGAATTGCTATATCATACAAGAGACAAAAATTAGCCTAAATCCCGAAAGCTATGCTTTGTCGACTCTGCCGTTATTATCACATTTTGTCTCTCATTAAGATGCGTTTACCCTACCTTTCATTCTGCGTATTGGGTGCAGGACTTCTGGGCATTCCCAATTCCCAAATAAGCGCTCAGAACCAGATCGCTGTGCCGGCTTTCGACTTCCAAGGCCGGTACCTCGTTGTGGCTTCGGACACGGACATGCTCCCTTCCGCGTATATCGACGGGAAACTCGGTCCTATGGCCGGTCCCGACAAGCTCTCGGTAATACGGCTTGCTCAGTCTCCTGCTGCTATGAAACCTATTACGGTGGAGGTCACAAATTCAGTGATCGGTCCCCCTTCTTCGATCGCCCTCACACCGGATGGCAGGTACGCCATCGTGATCGAAACGCAAGGTCCACGTCCCAGCCAACTGCCGGATGCCAAGCTGAGTGACCTTCCTCTTGGCCGCACAATCACGGTCGTCGATCTTTCCGACCCGGATCACCCGAAAGTGGTTGAGAAGATCAAAGGGTTCGATAGTCCCCTCTCTGTGTCGGTCAACGCAGATGGCACACTCGTAGCCGTCGTCTTCAAGAAAACGCCTCAACGGAAGCAGCCGCTTCTGGCCATGTATCGTCTTCAACAAGGGAGACTGTCCAAGCCTTTCCTTCCAAGCATTCCTGGTCCTGAGGCTGGTGATGCCCTTGTGAGTGCGGAGTTCCATCCAAAGAAAAATGTCCTTGGGTTGGTCTACAGCGAGCATCCAAGGCTGTCCTTAGTTCAGGTAGACGCGACCTCAAAGACTGTAGCGCTCTCAAGTTGGGGCGATCCCGTCAACCTCGACATCGCTCCTTTCCTTGTGCGTTTTACCCCTGATGGTCGGTTTGCCATCGTAAACGCAATGCTGCTCGGTACTGATATTCGTGGAACCGTTTCCAGTATTCGGCTTGAACAAAGCACAGCAGCGGATGGTACCCCGCACCATTTTCTCGTTTCGAGGGCAGACACTGGCGTGATGCCAGAGGGTTTGGCCATAAGCCCCAATCAGCATTGGATCGCTACGACAAATCTGGAACGCAGCGCGCAACCATTGGATGACCCCAAGCAAGGCTTCTTCTCCTCCGTCTCTCTGCTCCGGCTAGACCCGCAGACCGGGAGCATTGATCGCGTGGGAGAGTTTCCCTTCGACGGCATGTTACCCGAGTCCGCTGTCTTTGACAACACGAGTCGCTTTCTGGCCGTGGTGTGTTTTGCACATTTTGACCGTTCAAAGCCGAACGGATCAGTCGATTTCTGGAGACTGACAGGTGATTTCGCTGACCCCAAGCGTACAGAACTCGTGAAGACTGACTTCTCGATCACGGTTGCACGAGGTCCACAGTCGATGGTGATAGCGCGGTAAGGTACTTCCAAGTAATAAAATGCCCAGCCGTATCAAATATATTTTGACTCAGCCCAAGGATTTAGGCGCTTTCGCCCCAAAGGGGCGAAAGCAATTGCTGCAGACTGACTCCAAAGACTTATCGATCATTTAAAGATTAGAAGATCAAGAGCCTGTTGGCGCACCAGCAAAATTCAGTATGGAACAAGTAATCGAATTGTTTGCCTTGGCATGTTCTACACCGTCCGATTACGGTAGACCAATAAGTCATTGGACGGCAAGAGAACTTGCAGACGAAATCATGAAACAAGGGATTATTGAATGCATATCTGTTCGCTATGTAGGAAGATTATTAGAGGAAGCAGAACTTCAACGCAAGTTTTTTCAGTTAGCATGATTTGAAAAATCGAATCCTCCATTTTATCGACTACTTTAATCAAACAATGGCTAAACCTTTTAAGTGGACATATAAAGGCAAAGTTTTGGCTCTTTAATGGTTTGCTTATTTCCGCCGCCTTGTACTAGAAACAGGCGATTGGGCTGTATGGTGTCCAGAATTACCTGGCTGTACTTCAGCAGGAGAAACTGAAGAAGCTTTGGAAAATATTAAAGAAGCAATTCAATTGTATTTACAGCCGGAATTAATTGGGTTAGCTCCTAGTGCGATCGCACGAGAGATTATCGTCTCATGAGCGATCGTAAAATTTAGTAGTTAAGGGAAGAGTTATGACTGAAATTGTATTTCTCGTTGAAGATGAAGTTACAACTTAGGTACACTCTACGATTCTTGGCGTTCTTCTCTAACAAGACGTTCCGCGTTGGCGGTTCTTATAAATAAATTAAGCTTTTTGGCAATTTTTGCGTAAGTCCTATACTGATAAAACTTATTAAGCCGACTGCGGGAAGCAATCGGCATAACAAATTCATAATAATTTAGTTGCAATTTAGCCGTGAGTTGCACCTTGAGGAGGACGCGAAACAACTTTTTTGGCTAAACCCAAAGTCTGCAAAACTAGGATGCTCCACCAAGTAACATCAATTTCCCACCAAGACAACCCAGATTTTGCCATGTGGGGATAAGTATGATGGTTGTTGTGCCATCCTTCTCCATAAGTAACAATCGATACCCACCAAAGATTACGAGCGCCATCATTGGCATCAAAGGTGCGATAACCCCACAGGTGTGATGCTGAGTTCACAAACCAGGTTGAGTGCCAAAGCAAAACACACCTGACAAATACTCCGTAAATCACAAAAGACCATCCTCCTAAGGCATAAAGCAGCAACCCAAAGGGGATTTGCAACAGCAAGAAGTAGCGATCCAGCCAGCAATAAAAGGGTTGTCTTGCTAAATCTGGGGCATATTTTATATAGGTGTCATAGTCAAAGAACTCTGGACGCGGATAGAAAATCCACAGAATATGGCTCCACCAAAATCCTCTTTGGGCAGAGTAGGGGTCTAAATTGATATCTTCCGTGTGGGCGTGATGCTGGCGGTGTCCACCTACCCAAAAAATGGGCCCACCTTGCAAAGCCAACGCTCCAATCAGGGCGATCGCATACTCTAACCACTTAGGAACCTGGAAACTTTTATGGCTCAGTAGTCGGTGATATCCCAGGCAAATACCAATGCTCCCGAATAACCAGTGGAGAAACACTAGCAAACCTAATGCTGGCCAGGAGAAAAACCAAGGAGCCAGAAGTGCTAAAGCATGAAATGTAGCAAAAAATACTACATTCGTCCAACTGAGTTGAGGTGAGTTGCCTCTCTCAGGGGCGATCGCCCCAAAATTTGCGGTCATAAAAATTCCTGTTGATGGATGATAAAGCGATTTGCTTGTCACCTGCTAGAGTCAAGCAAGTATCACTTACATTTGTTATGCTAGCAGAACTCTGATATCCGTGCAAGTGCCACTTGCATTTTTCTATGTCGTCTCAAATCATTTCCACTCGTCAACGCCTGATTCAAGCTGCACTTGAATTGTTTTCTGCTCAGGGAGTCAGCGCTACCACAACCCGCCAAATTGCTGAAAAAGCCGAAGTCAACGAAGTGACTCTATTTCGGAATTTTGGCAATAAGCATGGACTGCTTTTGGCTGTGCTGGAAGAGTCCGCAGCCTTCAAGGATTTAGGTGAGTCGCTGGTGCGGCGGGCAACACCTCCTGGCAATGTTTACCAAGCTCTTAAAGATTATGCAAGTGATAGCTTACATGCATTAGAAAGAGTACCAGAGTTTGTCCGATCTGTGGTAGGTGAAGCCGACCAATTCCCGGCAGAAAATCGCCGCGCACTAGGCAGGGGAGTAACTGAGGCAAACCGTTATGTAGCTCAGTATTTAGCTACTGTAATCCAGCAAGGACACCTAAATACCTATTTACCCGCAGAAAAATTAGCAAGTTTGTTAAATGGGATGATTTTGGGATATGCAGTAATTGAGTTCACCAGCGAATTTCACGAACTTTGGGAGGATCGGGATGATTTTCTGGAAAATTTGGTGGAGTTGTTTTTACATGGAGCCATGTCACCTTCAGCAGAATCAGCAATAAACTCCTTACAAGGAGGGTTCACCACCACAGAAATAGCTGATTTACCAGCTAGTTTAGTTCATGAAATTCTGCAACAAGCCAGAAAATGGGGAGTACGAGATTATGCCTTGGCTTATGTGTTATTTGGGGCTGGGTTATCTGCCACAGAAATAATTAGCTTAGAGCGATCGCACCAAATCTACGATACTCAAGGGCACTTCCTCCAAATCACAATCCCCGGATTCGTCCGTCAAGTGCCTGTGAATCAGTGGATTTTGGGCAAACGCTACGGTTCTTTTACTAATAATCCTTTAATCAAATGGCACAAAAGTCGTAAAGATGCTCAAACAGCCATGTTTCTGAATGAGACAAGCACACCCATCTCAGAATCAGAGCTTGAGACACGTTGGCAAGTATGGAGTGAAGGGCTATTAACTCCCCAAGGACAAAGACCAGCTATAGCACAAGCACAACAAACCTGGCGCGTAGAAATGTTAATGCGGGGGATCACCTTAGAAAACTTGATTATTTTAACAGGTTGCGATCGCACGCAATTACAACCCTATGTCCGCCGAGCCAAAGAAAAAGCCGCCCTAGAGCAAGCGACTCGTTTGGATCATAAGCCAGGATAGGGGAGTGGGGATAAGGGAGATGGGGAGATAAGGAGAATAACGGGACTTAAACAAAACTGAAGAAGAATAGGAAAGCGATCGCCCCATTTGTAATTAAATAAAGGAGCAATCATTAGCATGATGCAGTCAAACGATTAAGGTAATACAACAGGGGTTTCTCTACCATTGTTGTTTGCACTATTCAAGAGTGTAGCTGTACTATCGGATGGGGATTGGGTGTTGCTCAAACGGCGTGATAAATTTTTGCGTTGCTTGCCTCCCGCCTGGACATATTGCAAACTGTCTTTACCATAATGAGTAGCCACACTCATTAACATCTTTTCAGAATAGCCGCGCAATTCTTCTTCAGTGAGAGAAAGGCGACCTGTCATTTCATCCAGGGTAGAGAGTAAAGTGTTATAAATTGATAGCTGAGTTTGCAAGGTTTGGATGCGGCTGTCGTAGTCTGTCAAACTCAATCCGTTGCCAAATTCTAGCGTAGAGCTAATTGATCGCATTCCTGCAATTCGACGGAGAGCTTTTTCGAGAGTGGATGAACTGCGTTTTAGTCGTGCCATGAAATGCGCTCCTGAAGGCGGTTATAGGGTTACTGCATATACTGTAGCCAATGCAACCATAAACTTCTCTGAGAAATAATTCGGAAAAATTAAAGCAAATTGACATCGACTTGATTATTTTTAGTGAATTATACTGGACTTTTTATTTTATTTGTCAAAAAAGCTACTTAACTCAGCAACAAATACCTCGAAGTCGTGTTGAAGTACTTGAAAGTCGTGTTGGAGTACTTGAAAGTCGTGTTGGAGTACTTGAAAGTCGTGTTGGAGTACTTGAAAGTCATGTCGAGGTACTTGAAAGTCATGTCGAGGTACTTGAAAGTCATGTCGAGGTACTTGAAAGTCGTGTTGGAGTACTTCAAAGTCATGTTGAGGTACTTTGAAATCATGTTGGAGTACTTCCAAGTCATGTTGAGGTACTTTGAAATCGTGTCGGAGTATTAGATGATGGGTTTCCTTAGCTCAACCAAACTTACGGCAAAGGCGATCGCGCTGAAAAGGATCATCTACTGCTTTTATGCCTCTGTGTGGATGTTTGCCTTTGGTTCTAATTTATTATCGGTAGTGATAGGTTGCCGCAGCAGCCAAAGCAATGCAGCGCCTGTACTAGCACCGGAGGCAAGCCCTAAAACAGTTCCCATGATAGCGCCAGTAACGAAACCTGCTATGGCTGTGCTTCCCAATGCGTTGTAAATCCCATCGGCTATAAGGATAGTTAGCCAGCTTACGGAATTACCCAAGATATGCAACAAAGTCCACATGCCATACCATAATATACGCCGACGCAAAATTTGGCGCAAGATATGCGATTGAATGACTCCGACTATAGCTGCAACTATAGCGGCGACTATAGCTGCGACTATAACTGTGGTGGCTGTCCAACTTACAGATATCAACGTACTAAATGGCAAAAGCTCCAAAAGGGAGCAAGTCACTGTCCAACTAGCTAATATCCAACCGCCTATCTTCGAGCTATACAATTGTAAGATGTACAGTTGTATAGCTCCTGCTATAATCCCACCTATGGCTATAAAAAGAAGCAGTATTATTGTTTTTGCGGGTTCTGCTGCGACTAAATTGGCTGCTAACACGGCTACACCCCAACCTAAAGCCGAACTCAAGGTGGTTCCCAGCACCCATCTCAGCCAAAGCCTCCAGCCTATTCCTTGGGGATGAAGCAAATCATACAACGCTTCCGGTAAACGAACTGCCAGTTGCTTGTACTCACTACCAGCCATGAAGTCCAGAAAAATGTAATCGCGCAATAGACTATCCTCTGATGCTCTCTTAGCCAACAAACGCAGAAGCGGTTGGGCTAACTTTGAGAGGACATTAGCGTTCTTCCTGGCAATTTCCAATTGCATACCGCCAACATTACCTTGAACAGCAGTGATTAACAACGCTTCAATCGCTGAACGTATATCCTGTTCCTGTGGACGGGGAATATCAGAAATCAGTCTTTTCCTTAGCCAGTCAGGCATATAACCTTGCCGAAACCACGGTAAGCCAGCCAGATCATTAAGATGACAAGCTTGGAGGAGGGTGCGACCATCTTCGCTTTGGAGTGTATTGCCCAGGTACAATGTGAGATTCCAATGCAGTTCTGGAAATACAGCGCAAGCACTCAGCCAGTCATAACCAGCCTTGCCCAAATATCGGCGGAGTGATTTCAACACCTCATCGATCACTAATGACTCCGGTGGATCTCGTTGAATCCAGCGGCGCGATCGCACTCTCAACTCTTCTGGGAAAGGTGCCCTTATATTTTCTGAAGGTTCATAGGGCGATTTTCCAGATTGAATGCTACGTATCAAGTTCATTAACCCTTCAGGTGTGGCGGGTTGAACAATAAACTGCTGCGATAATTCTAGTTCTTGATATCCCCAGTTTTCTGAAGGTTTTGGTGTTAACACAGCGCGATCGCTCCAACTGGAAAACAAATCGCTCCAACGTTCGAGTTCACCAGTGCGTGAACTAAACAATCCCTGAGCTTCTGAGAAAATAATCAAGCGGTACTCACTATATTTTGCGGCAATTTTATTGAGCGTGCAGGGAGGCCCTTTTCCTGTCATCGAAAAGCAGACGCGAGGATCGCTATCAAAGTAGTAGCCTGTGATGAAAACCTCATTCAGCTTCAGCCTGTCGATCATTTCCTCAACAAATCTTGCCTGGTGATCGCCGTAATTTGCGCGATCAATTAGCACCAAGTATTCAGGGAAAACTTGACGATAGCTATATACTGGCGTGAACCAACCCCCTCGCTGCACACTTTTTTTTAGCGTCCTATTAATATCAAGTTCTGTAGATGGAACTCGGATGCGTCGCCTCAAATCTTGAGCAATACGCAAAAACAAAACTTTGGGAAACAATTCCTCATCTAAGCCAGGAATAGACACTTGCTCAAGTTGCGGTTGTTGATTAGTCGCATGGCGCACGAGAAATTGACGCGCCCGCCAAAACCACCAAATTCTCCAGGCGAGGAAGGTAACAAAGACGATAAGCAGTAATACTGCTAGGATAGATTGCCAATTCAGCAGTAACACTCTCAAGACAGATTGCCAATTTACAGGAGAGTTTGGAGGTTGAATGTTTGGGTTTTGAGGTTTAGTTGAAAATCTGAGCTGAAATGAAACTAAACATAGAATAAGCCAGGCTATAACAGTCAGGAACGGAATTACCACCAGCGACCACCGTTGCCATTTTCGCCACTGCTTTTTAATAGTGAACAACTCCTGTTGTAGTTCCTCTGCCTTAGTGTCTATTTGTCCAGCCTGGCTGACGATAAAACCCATGCGTTGCAGCCATTGGTCAAATCGTTGATAGAAATCTTCCTGCTCAGTTGGCGAATGGCAAAGCAATGGACTTAGAAGACTTTTGAATCTCTGGGGTCGGTCGAGATTATCTCCTTGGGCAATCAGGGCAAGTATAAGGTCTTGGACGACAATATACTGTGATACGCCGATTTTATAGCCTGCATCGCGGAGCTCATCAACGAACTCGATTAACACCTCTGGAGTTAGCCAGCTTGGGTTTTCTTGTTGCGGTTTTCTATCCATTGCTTGACTATCCTCTTGGCTTTGTCTTGATCCTCTGCGGTTTTGATCAAGTTGCTGAGTGTTCGCAGCACTAATTCAGGTTGAGTAAGCGGATTCTCTTGACGATTTGATATTTCTCGCAGTGCGATCATCCAACCCAAGAGTTCAGCAGTTGCAGGTTTCTTCCGTAAGCCACTTGAAGTCGCCCTTAGCTCAAAGAACAGATCCAAAGCGGTGTTGAGAAACTCACTACTACCCGCAGAGTATAAACCTAATCGGTTAGCAACAATTTCCGCTAGGCGATCGCGAGCTGGAAACGGAACATTATAGTAGACACAGCGTCTTAAAAATGCGTCCGGTAAGTCTTTTTCAGAATTACTGGTGATGATAATAATCGGCTGTAATTCGGGATTAGCTGCAATTTTGACATTCCCTAGTTCTGGTACTCGAAAATATAACTGCTCCAATTCGTTAAGGATGTCATTGGGGAAATCACGGGGTGCTTTATCTACTTCATCAATAAGAACAATAGAGCGTCTTTTGCCAGGATGGACAAAATCTTGCGGGAGAAATTTTACAACTTCAGACTTTTCTCTAGTCAGCAAAATGGCCTTGCCCAAAGCACAATATGTCAAATAATTAAGAGGGCTTCTGTTTGTTATACCGCTCTGAGCATCTTGAAATTGCTTCAAGCTGTCATAGTTGTAAAATAGTTCACGGGCTGTACTTGTAGATTTGGTTTCAAACTTGAGTGGGTCTTCAAAACCAAGTTCCCAAGCTACACTATAAGCAAACTGAGTCTTCCCAGTACCAGGTTCTCCAGTCAATAAGAGGGGTTGTCCCAGAAGCAAAGCAACATTACAAGCATCAGCCAATCCAGCATCTGCAATGTAGTTTTCTGGTCTCATCATTTGTGAACGCTGTGATATCGGCAAAGTTGCTGGTACATCGCTTCGCTGCCTTTTGCCATCACCAGCATAAAAGGGGAATTTCATCTGCGTTCCTCCTCGACAATCGAGGAATTTTGTAAAATCTGTGTCAACTTTCTAGCCAAATGTTCCATAGGAATAGTGTTAGAAGACTTTTCCTTCTCCCATTGCTCAAAAATATCTCTAATTTTACTCATCAAATCTTCGATTTTCTCCTCACCCCAAAAATGTTTTGTATCTTTGTCGCGTGCCCAATCCTCTGTTTGTCTTCTAGTTATACCATCCAGTTCTGGTAAAACTGCGCCTATAAGTCTGCCAAATTGAGAAAAGTTAGACAATGATAATTGCTCGATAAATTTATAAATAATTTTATTTTTGAATTTTAAACAAAATCTTTTGATACTCAATTCTTTTTTCACCTGATATTTAATAAATAATAATATAAAGACATAATTACCAGGAGGAATATCTGGCCAATGTTGCCAAAATTTGATAAAACTTTCGATAACTTTGGAACCATGCTGTTGCCAATCCCCGGTAAAAAAGTGGGTATGGATTATCACTGGACCGGGATGTCCCGCTAAAAAATTGTTGATTTCCTCCTTTGATACAAAGCCATGATTAAGTAATCTTTCAGCAAGTTTATTTTCAAGCTGATTGTGAAGATCGTCAATTTTTGGCAGTCTTGAAGGGCAACTGAGAAGATAGTCAGTAACGGCAATTTTATCAGTATCTAAGTAAATGAGCTTAGGTAGCGAAACTTGTTTGAGACGCTCTAGAAACATGTCATGACTTTGAAAATCGTCGCCATGAATAATGCAGACAAGAGGTCGATGGGGTCGTTGATTCAGTCTTTTTAATGCTTGAGCTAAATGATATTCTTGTTCACTACGATCGCAAAGATAAGGTAGTAGAGGAGGAATAGGACGACTTTCTCTGGTTTCTTGAAAGCGTTTATTAAGTGTAACTAAACATTCTTGAAGTTTATTCAACTTTGTTTGCTGAGACTTTTCATTCTTTATCAAATCGAGTGGAATACTTGTAAATTCAACATAGTTAGATTTTTGCTCTTGAATAAGACGCAAATTAGATTCAGTTTCGGTAATCTGTTTCTGAATAGATTCGATTTGTTCCTGAGTCATTACTTTAGTATAATAATGTTTAAGGTTTTATCCCTAGTTTCTGTTCCAACTCTGCAATCTTAGTTTCTGTCAAACGTCGATTATTTTCTAGTTGTAGTGGAATAGCAATAAAATCAATATATTCACTCATCCGCTCATCGATCAGTTGTAAGTTTTTACGATAATTGGTCAACATCCGCTTCCAGGTCGCTACTTGAGCAGTATCCAACCTTGGTGTAATGGATGGAATATTATATGTCCAATTTGGTAGTGGATGCGGTCTTTTTTCACCAGCAGCATACCAGGCTAAAGCAAAGTTATCTTCTAAATTGCTAATTTTAATAATGGGATGCTGTTTATCTTGTGTGCGTTCTGGAACCTTGCGTCCTAGCCACATTGCTAGATCCAAAATACGGGCGTAGCCGTCTTGTTCAAATGCTCCATAGCCAGCCATCGCCTCTAACAATGTTGCTGTAAAAACACTGTATGGTTGTCCAGTCCAAGAAACTTCATCTTTGCGGGACGAAGCCAGTATAACTCGACCACTGCTGCTACCCAATTGCGCGATCGTAGACGGTGGTAAAGGTGATTTAATTGCTCCCTTTGCTTCAGCTTGTCCACCAGCATGGCAACAATCAAGGATTACCACTAATTTTTGTGCTTGAATAGCTTGCAAATGTTGGGTGAATGTAGATCCAAGAATCGCCGTACCCTGCAAATTTCTCAAATTGTATCCGTAAGGCATTAAATAATAATCTGGTGTTTCCATTCCATGACCGGAAAAGTAAACGATGACTGTATCATCTTTTCCAGTCACATCAGCTAGCCAACTTAAAGCAGATAAGATATTTGTAGCATTTGCTTCTTCGCCAGTTAGCAAATGTACTTGCTCTGTAGGATAGGCACAACGAGATGAATCGCATAGCAGATTTGCAATGGCAGTAGCATCATCAATTGTGATAGGCAAGTCCGCACCTACTCCGATAATAAGAGCGTACCCTTGTTTGAAGGTTTGGATCATATTTATATTTTTCGGAAAAAATATTTAACGTTTGATCTTCTGATACAGAATCAGCATACTGTTTTCCGAAAAATTGCAAAAGGTGTCTTTAATTAACGCTTGCGACTTCTGATTGCCAAAAGGTCAATCAAATTATTGCCAACAAATAACCGAATGTTGGTAAAACGATAAAAATCTGGCATACTGACGGTAACGCTACCCCTTGTCCCGTCGAGTTTCGTCATTTGTCTGCCCTGGATATCTTAGCCGATCCCCATCACCAAAAGTTGGTAAAACGGAAAAAACTCAGCCTGCTGTAGCCAGACGCAAGTCGCTAAATTAGCAATGACAATCAAAAAAAGGAATAAAAAGGATCTGACCTTCATATTTGCCAGGCTGACTGCAAGGAACGAATAAATACAAGTTGTCAATTCTCTTTGGGGCTGATAGCGATCGTACAAACGCACTAAAATTTAATAAACCATCATGATGGGTACTGACATGGTATCGATCCCAATTACTTTGGAAGTGTTCATTCTTTCCTGAAATATCTAGATGAAGGTGATGGATAAAGAATGCTTTCCCTGATCGCTCCCTAAAACAAGAACGTGATCGCTAATTCAACTTATGCCTAACCGCGATCGCCTTTTGACCGACTTCCCAAAATGCGATCGCCTCCTTGACTAAAAGAGCGATGCCTCCCTACAGTAGGAAAGCGATCGCTCTCTCAAGTGGATCAATATTCATTTTGAAGTGCTTTTCTCACTACTCATTCATGAAAAGCTGTAATCTTCATCTGGTAAGGATTTCCGCTTTTATTCGTGCCATTTAGCGTTGATAGCCTGCTATGACGAACTTGATATAAATCTTTCTGAAGAGGGACGGACTTACTTGAATCTCACGAGAATATGGAAAAAGTGAGTTTGCTTGTGATAACCGATAAAACCTGTAGTCTGGAATTAATAATATGACCAATGTGACAAATATAGCGACTAAGCTTGGTGATCTAAAGCTTTTTCAGAATGTTCTGTTGGAAACTGAGCAAAAGTTAATAGCACAGACGGACGACAATACAATTTGCGAGCGGCTCGAAGGAATGATTAAGAGCGATCGCGAAAATCTCGGCATCATCGAAGCAGTTATTTCTAGATACGGCAACCCCGCAGAACCTCGCGACATTACTCAACAACATGCCCAGAAGGTAGACCAAATGATGAGCGGCTCCGAGCTAACTCTGTATGACAAGTACTTACAGCTTGAGTTGCTAAAGCATCAACAGACAATGACCGGGCTGGTTTTACACAAGGTTGCCCAGTCCTTGAATGATGAGCTTCAAGATATGATGGAACCGCTCAACCGAGTTAATTTTGAAAATCGCGCTCACCAGGAGATTCTTAAAGGCGTTCTTTACTTCGTCGGAACGCGAGAGATAGCCGGTAAGGAACCCGACATGGGGCTGTGGGCTAGCATTGAACAGGGAATTGCAGCCCTTAAGGGTGTTGTAAGCAGTGCGGTAAGCTAGCAATGAGTGGCAGAGGGCGCATCATTCATGGGAGCGTAATAGATTCATCTGATTTATGCTACATTGAAGCATACTTTTCAAGAGTGAATCATCTCTAACTCAAAACAATTATCCCAATTAAGGGGATCTCAAATTTACCGACTGAAACCTTTATAATTACGTTTCATAGTGAGCATCATTGTAACAGTAGTTACAGTGATGCTTACTGATCAAGATAGAACTTAAATCCCAACAAATTACCAAATGTTGGTAAAACGATAAAAATCTGGCATACTGACAGTAACGCTACTCCTTGTTCCGTCGAGTTTCGTCATTTGTCTGCCCTGGATATCTTAGCCGATCGCCAATCACCGAAAGTTGATAAAACGGAAAAAACTCAGCCTGCTGTATCCAGACGCAAGTCGCCAAATCAGTGCAGATATAAGGGTGTGCGATCGCGGGAATATCCAAGAAGATGATGGCTGAAGGCAAGTCCCAAAATTCACATTGAGTCAAGCTGTAAATTGAAAAAACCCCGTTACTGGAATGTCAGTAACGGGTTCTATGTTAACTAGCTTGATTAATACGCCGTTTTAACTCAGCCTCTAATTGTTCTGGAGTGCTGACCACTACTCCTGGTTTCGCTCTCATGATGCTGAGGTAATGCTGAAATGCCTCCTCATCCTGGGGGTTTGATATCACATATTGTCTTAATTCTTGCTCATTAAGAGTTAAATAGTCTGTCATCGGATAATGTTCTCCCCATTACTAAGAATTTCTATTTGAATGGTTTCGCCTATCAAAATCACGATTTGGCTTGTCCTCTCATCAAATCTAACCAATGCTATATCTCTAAGCAAATTACTAGCCCGAACGCAAAAGTCAAAGAATGCTTTAAGTTGCTCGATGGTCGGTTCCATACCTCTTACCATTGAATAAAATTAAATCGCTTTATTCGTGACAAGTTAGGATCACATAGCTTTTGTCAATCATAAATTCCGCTGAAAAGTGAAGAGAGAATAAAGTATCAAATTAAGTTTAGTACTTAGCTTAAGCAGAAAAGTGAATGATGAGTGCAAAGATTAAATGATCGCGCTCCCTAAAACAAAAACGTGATCGCTAATTCAACTTATGCCTAACCGCGATCGCGTGCAGACTCAGAGATGCCTCCCCACAGTAGGAAGCGATCGCTCTTTCAAGTAGATCAATATTCATTTTGAGGTGCTTTTCTCGCTAATTCCATATCTTTTGCCCCATACCCCATTCCCACTTGCCCTGAGCGAAGTCGAAGGGATGCCCAATTCCCTACTCAATTCAACGGCTCCATAATGGCCCTTAAACCGTTGCTAGAGAGTGTTTTGAGCATTTCTTTAGCGTTATATTCACTGCTAAATACTCCTGCTTGCATAACTCTTTGACCTTGCCAAACTGTGGGAAACGCATCTGGAGCAAGCGATCGCACTAAATCTTTATCCTTATCAGTGAAGAGTGGGACTACTATGCGATAGCGGATACCAAATTGTGTCGCATTACCACTATAAGGAATACTTGCAGAACTTGTTCGCATATTGCGAGTATTAGCAATGGGGATATTGTGATGTCTACGACGGGCTACGCCTACAGGAACTGGCAAAAGTGCTTCAGCATTTGGGGCAGCAGTTTCTAGTATTGGTAATGGCTGCTGTGTTTGATCCCTCACGCTGGGAACTGGTGGCTGTGCTACTGAATTGGATGGGTACTGAGGAGCAGTAAACTCAATCGTATTGGGATCGATCCGCACATAATTCAACTGTGGTGTATCAGGCGGCTCTGCTGGACTGGAAGTTGCAACTCTTGAAGTGTTAGTTGGTATTTGTCTACCTGACAAGCTGCTAGGAGTAGGAAAACCGGCAACTTTAGAGGTTGCTTGCTGTTGATTGGATATGGGCACGGAAAGTGGCATACTAGCTGGCACTAATGGCAGCAATTGACTGTTTAATTGTCTAGAAACAGGATTATTTGGTGAAATGCTGTTGCTGGTTTGCCCATTAGTAGTTTCAGAAACTCCAGCAGCTGAAAAGGTGATTTCCCCAGTTGGTGGTATTTCTCGTAACACATTATTGGGGACAGGGGCGGGTTGAGAATTTTGGGTTGCTAGTGCTGTTGTACCGTTAATATCTACCTTGCCAGTGATGCGATCGCTCACAAGGTTGTTACCAGCAGCAGAAATCACCTGTTTAGCAGCGCTGGCGTTAATATCGTAACGAGCATTATTTTGAAATGCATTACCCCCAGGTTCGGATGCATTACCCAAATCTGGCATTGCTTGAGCGATCGCAACTAAACCATCTTCTTTACTATCTTGAATAGAATTATTCCGCAAAATCGGGCGGGCATTTGCTTGTACCACAATTCCCGATCTATTATTCTGAATTTGATTGCCTATGACTATAGGAGCAGCATTTTGGGCAATATTGATCCCATAACCCGTTTGGTGAAAGACATTTTCCTTCACTTGGGGACTGGAATTACCGGCAATTGTGATGCCATTGGCTCCATTGCGATCAAAATAATTCTTGCTAATGGTAGGTGCAGCATTACCACTGACGGAAATCCCATCCTGGGTACTACCAATAAATGTATTTTCCGCGACTACCGGATTGCTAGATTCAATCCATAAACCGTAACCACGGCGATTGGAGTTCGTCACCGTCACCCCAGTCAGCAAGGCTTGGTCTGCTCCGACAATTGCGACATTTTGACCGGCAAAGCTCCGGCTCAGGTAATCACCACCTCCCTGAATGATAATATCCTTTCCTTGATTGCTAGGGTTACCTTGAATTGAAATACCCGGTTTCAGTATTAAGGGGAAAATCTCTCCTGTCTCGGCGCTATAAGTGCCCGTGGAGAGCATAATTACAGTATTGGTATTAGCTAATCGCAACGCTTGGGTAATTGTTTTCACCGGAGCGGATTCGCTGCCATTACCTCTGCTGTCATCTCCGCCACTTGGGTTGACAAAGAGCACGTTCACCTGAGAACTTGTTTTTTCACCCAGAGGTGCTGAATCTGGTGTCAATGGAATCTGAGCGATGCCTTCTCCTGTCGGAGACGCTCCGCGAACGGCGAGCTTTGCTGACGCACTACCCAGGCTTGTACCCAAGAACGCTATACTTACCGCTACCATGCCTACGGTAAAAGATAATACTGAAAAACTAAAAAATAAAAGCCTTGCTGATTTCAGAAACTTCAGCTTTGCAATCAGAACATCTACTCTACGGTACTTAGAAAACACACGAGGGGGAATCATCTTTAACACAACTCCTTATAAGTAACAATAAATTCTTATACTCTATAAAAAGTATTATGTCGATAATATTACCCATATATTGTGCAATTGGCGATTTTTAATACATAGTAATAATTGATATTGAGTTATTCTTTATAGCACTATCATCCCAGATGATAGTATTCGGGGTGGCGGCTAGTACCGCAAGGCGGAAGTCAAAAATCAAAAGGAGCCAGTGCGTTGGGCGGCTCTGCCGACTTGTACCCCTACGGGGAAGCAAGCTACGCGCAGCGTCTCCTTTAGGAGAAGCAACTGGCGTTCAAAAGTCAAAAGTATTATGGAATGGGCTTTTTAGGGATTTTAAATGGTTGCTCTATTTACGCCGTGGTGTGCTAATGAATTGACATCAAAAATTTGCTTTCGGCTATCAGGTTAACGTTTAAAACAGGAAATGCATTTAAAGGGTCGTTTCCTTCCCAGGTAAAACGGCAATTTTCGATAATATCTTGAATCTCTTGGGAAACGTTTAATAAGAAGTTGTAACGAACTTGTTGCGATTGATTTACAGTATCTGAATTAAGAAGATTTTCAAGTTCTCTAACGGAAACTATTTGCATTCCACCTTGATACCAACATTGATATTTAAATCTTCCTCAAAGACTAATGCTCTCTAAATAATATCCATGCAGTCTCAAGTTTAATTTGCCCATTGGGGATTTTCTGGTGTATCCGCTCTTACCAGTCCTTTGTAAGCTTGTCGTTTACCGTAAAATACTTGACTAACCTTAGTGCAAAACTGTAGCCTCAAACTACCCTTATCACTGCCTATAGGAACATGGGATAATTTACCGTAACTCTCACTACTACGTCTTTTTGCGTAAACTTTGCAAAATTTGAGTAAAAAAAAGCAAATTAATTATGGTTACTACGATATATGATAATTCACACTTCGATGAAAGCACTAACGGGGTTGTTGTAATGGTCGAGCCATACAGCCAAAAAGAGCAAATACAGCAGGTTGTCTACCGCATTTTAGATGCCAATTTAGACCGCGCTCGTGAAGGCTTGCGAATTATCGAGGAATGGTGTCGCTTTGGGTTGAATAATGCCCAGTTGGCTCTTGAATGCAAACGCTTGCGACAAGAGGTAGCCAAGTTGCATACCCCGGAATTGCGGGCGGCGCGAGATACACCAGGCGATCCTGGAACTGAGTTAACCCATCCTCAGGAAGAACAACGAGCTAGTATAAAATCAGTATTGCAAGCTAACTTTTGCCGCATAGAAGAAGCATTGCGGGTACTGGAAGAATACGGCAAGCTTTACCACCCAACTATGGCTAAAGCTTGTAAGCAGATGCGCTATCAGGTTTATACCCTAGAAAGTAGTTTAATGGGTCATCAGCGCCATCAATTGTTGTGGCGATCGCGTTTGTATCTTGTTACTTC
Source organism: Nostoc sp. (assembly GCF_036917395.1). Lineage (GTDB taxonomy): Bacteria > Cyanobacteriota > Cyanobacteriia > Cyanobacteriales > Nostocaceae > Nostoc. Next base: position 32,134 of record NZ_JBALDI010000036.1, on the reverse strand, counting down.
CCCACATGAAAATTTGTTGAACAACGTCGAAGCTGCACTTAAAGGTGGATTAACGCTTTTACAATACCGCGACAAAACCGCCGATGATTCTTTGCGTTTGGAACAAGCTAGAAAACTCCGGCAGTTATGCCATATCTATGGTGCTTTGTTCATTGTTAACGATCGCGTGGATGTAGCTTTGGCAGTCGATGCAGATGGGGTGCATCTGGGACAACAAGATATGCCCATTGCTGTTGCTCGGCAATTACTCGGTTCGCAGCGTCTGATAGGTCTTTCTACCACAAATAAAGAAGAAATGCAAGGAGCAATTGCTGAAGGTGTAGATTACATCGGCGTGGGGCCAGTTTATGAAACTCCCACGAAAGTAGGTAAGGTCGCAACAGGTTTAGAATATGTCAGTTATGCTGCCAAAAATTGCTCAATTCCCTGGTTTGCCATTGGGGGAATAGATGCCAATAATATCAATGATGTGATCGATGCCGGAGCCGAACGTGTAGCAGTGGTGCGATCGCTCATGCAAGCCGAACAGCCTACCCTAGTAACACAATATTTCTTGTCCCAACTCAATCGCATTAAACCAGAACTTTAAAAGAGTCATTTGTCATTTGTCTTTAGCCCAAAGTGAGTAACCAATACCGAATTCCCTATTCCCCATATTTATGTCCAATGAAATTACGGTTCAGGTAAATGGGGAAACCCATAACTGCTCGTTTCAAACTTCTTTACCCGATTTGCTGCAACAGTTGGGTTTTAACCCCCGCTTGGTGGCTGTAGAATATAACGGGGAAATTTTACACCGCCAATTTTGGCCGCAAACAAAAGTGCAACCAGGCGATCGCTTAGAAGTGGTAACTATCGTTGGTGGTGGTTAGTTAATTTGAGCCAGCAAGCCCAAATCCTTAAGGCTGCGTCGTGTAATCTCGATCCGGGCGGCTGCATCTTCTGGTTTCTGCATATCAAGGGTTGTGGCGAAAAAGTAGACGTTTTTATTTTGCTCTAAATAACCGACGAACCAACCAACTTCTGGTTTAGTACTCGTTAACCATCCTGTCTTTCCTCGCAGTGTGTAGTCTGGAGTTTGTTCACGTACCATAATGTCTTTGACAAGATTTATTGTCCGTTGCGAGAAAGGCAAATCGCCTTGATACAACCGTTGCAAAAACTCAATTTGCTGTTTGGGTGTAATTTGCAATGGCTGTTGTAGCCAAAAATGATCAATGTCTGCGACAGTGCCAATCTGACGGTTACCGTAGCCTACTTTATTAATAAATTGCTGCATCCGTTCATATCCAGCCCTACGTGCTAATACTTGATAGAACCAAACAGTTGAATCTTTAAAGGCTTGACGCAAATTCGTATCATGATTCCAGGCATCAATCTCTCGGTGAATTCCATCCCAAGTGAGAACCGCCACATCATCAGGGACTACACCTATTTCTAAAGCTACCAGTGCGTTAACAATTTTGAATGTGGAAGCTGGAGCGATGGCAGTTGCATTACGTTGAGGATTGTGTTCATAGATCCGGTTGTTTTTTGAGTCGTAAATCAAGATAGAGCCTTCACGCGCGAATTCTTGAAAGTGTCGCCCAAAATTTGGCGCTTTAACAGCGAGCATTGCTGGACGTTCAGATGAGGTTGAAGCAGGTTGAGCCAGAACATACATTGCCCCAAAGGTAATCATACTCAATACAGCAAGACATCCAATGAATGTAAACATAAGATATTGCGTTCGGCGCTTTGCGTAGTGCCGAAGGGATTGCCACATGCCAAACAAGATATTTTTCATTGCATATTTAATCGAATCACAAGCGAGATTCTACACTGCAATCTTGCTCGTTTCCAAAGCTATTTGTCAGTTTAATAATGATATAAATACGTTGATAGGGGCATGGCAATGCCATGCCCCTACGAGAAATCTATATGTTTCAAAGTTTTCGTGAATTGGTATTACAGGTCATTTTTCAATTGTCTAGTTCCCAGTCTCAGACTGGGAACGCCGTTCTAGAGGCTCCGCCTCCCTTGCTGGCGTCAGAGCCGCAATGAAAAAGCATTTCCAGCCTCTGGCTGGAAACGAGGTTTTAAAAGGGTTTGCGCTTAAGTTGACACCAATGACATCTGTGCGCCCCTACTCCATCTGCATTCATCTCACAAAATCGCGTTTTTCGCCTCTGATTTGTAAAGCGATCGATGAAGGGTTCTGCGCTTGGCTAATTCTTTACCTTTGCGACCGAGTTGCTCACGTAGTTGCTGGTCTTTACACAACCGATTGAAAGCTTGAAAAACTTCATACCCAGAATTGGGATTAACCAGTATCCCATTTTCTTCATGCTGAACTGTGTCTAGAACACCGCCTAAGCGAGGGGCAATTACAGGTTTACCGAAGTAACTTGCTTCTAAATAAACCATACCAAAACCCTCCATACTATTAGCTTTAGTATCCGATAAAGTCAGCATCGCAAATATATCGCAAGCTGCATAATAACCTGCTAATTCTCGCTCTGGGACATATCCAGCAAAGTGGACTCGCTTATCTACCCGCAACCGATGCGCCAGAGATTTCAGTTCAGATTCACTTGACCCTTGACCGCAGAGTATATAGTGGACATCGACCCCAAAAGTTAGTAATAGTGGGACGTTATCAATTACTCGGTCGAAACCTTTATGTTTTTCTAGCCTTCCGATGGAAAGAATAACTATTGCTGTTTCGGGAATGTTGTAAGTCTGACGCACGCGAACACGTAAATCATCAAGGCTACTGGGACTCGCTACATTATTACCAAATTTTTCTGGTCTGATTATTGGGTTAATCACGTGGGTAGGAGTATCTAATCGCAAAGCAGTTCTGAGGTAGTCTCTTGTATAAGAACTGTTACAAACAATGCCTTCGGCTCGTTTGAGTGTTAATTTAAAGAGCGATCGCAGCACCGGATTGTGTAATACATAAAGAAGATCATTCCCGTGCAGATAGATAAAAAAGCGAATAGGTAGCAAATAGCTCAATAGCAACAGTGAAGGAAAGTCATAGCCGTGACCCCACTCTATATAACGGTAGTGATAACGAAAATAAAGTTTGATTGCTAGTACAAATGAGCAGAGGATATTGACCAAAGGCTTCAGGATACTCCCCACAAAGCCACTACGCCAGTATCTAGGGTAAAACCAGCGATACACGGGAAACTGTTGACCTTGATCAAATACTTGATCTCCTGAACAACTAGCCGCCAGCACAATAACTCGTTCTGGATCTTGGAGACAACGATTGTAGATATATTCCCCAATTACAGCTTCTTTCGGTAGGAAGATCCTAGATATAACTAGGATATCTGGGTATGCAGCTTTGTCTGTGATTTCGGCTGTAAGTTGAGAAATATGTTCCATAACAAAGTTGATGACTATATTTCAAATAATTTTTAATTTATTTACAATTAGGATTATTTTCAAAGCCTTAATTACTATTTTATTTCTTTTAAAACGAATGTGGTAGACAAATTTGAAGCTGATTTTACAAAATTAGCCAGGAAGATTATTTTTTTATTGTGTTGATTTTATTTTTGCTGTAAATTTCTCAATCCTTGAAAATTTCTGTACAGAATGAACAATAAATAGAAACTAGCACTTATAGCCAAATTGCTCAGTAAATAACTGTTGCGAAAATTACTAAATTTAGCTCTGTTCAGTAGAATATCTTGAATCCTCTAGACTGTTGTGCCAAAATGCCAAAAAATTGGATAAGTATTTGATAGCTATTTAGGCTCTAGCTGCGCTTACTGATGGGCATCATGGACACTTGCTAGTCTACGGCGTATACGTAAATTAAAAGCCGCCAGATGTAGTAAATACTTTTGATAATTTAAAAATATCCTCCCGCCTTGTGATAAAATAAGTAGGGTAAAGTATTAAAAAAATTAGTCAAAATAATCAGTATAATCCAAGACTATAGTCTGAAAGTGGTAGTCCAAGACGTAGCAAGAATTGCCCGTAGGCGTAGCCCGCACTTCTCCACGAGACGCTGCGCGTAGCTTGCTTCCCCGTAGGGGTACGACATGGTTCGACTGCGCTCACCAGTCGCTCAGTGACCATCGTAGACATCGCAAATTTATGTGATGATGAAGAAGTCTTAAGGTACGGTTCCCCAGTCGAGAAATCCCCCCTGCGATCGCTGCCTACCCAAAATAAGACGCGGTAAATTGAATATGTAGCCTCTAAAAGTGAATGCTACAAAGCTTGCTTGTTACGGGCTGGCGTAAGCGACATACCGCAACACTCCTAAGAGCATGGGGATAAATCATAAATAATTCAGTTTTCCAAGCGATTGTATTATGCGTAAAAAACTACAACAAACCATCAAACCACTGTTAAAAACCTTCTTAGCGCTAGGACTGGTGTTAACTTTGGCTTTTAGTCACGCCGATGGCGCATTAGCGGCCCGTAGTGGAGGTCGAATCGGTGGTGGCTCCTTTAGAGCGCCTTCTAGCCGCACCTATACACCGCGCACCTATGCACCTCCTGGTGGGGGCGGATACTATCCTGGTGGTGGTTTTGGTGGTGGTTTTGGCTTTCCCTTCCTACTTCCCTTCTGGGGTATTGGCGGAGGATTTGGTGGTCTATTTGGCATCTTAATTTTCTTTGCGATCGCTAATTTCTTATTGCAAACTTTCCGCCGCGTCTCTGGCGGTGAAACTCCAGAAGCAGATTACAGCAGTAACTCTCCTGTTTCTGTAACTCGTTTGCAAGTAGGTTTGTTAGCTCAAGCCCGTGAATTGCAAAATGAACTCAACCACATTGCTGAAACTGCTGATACTAACACCCCAGAGGGGAGAACAGAAGTTCTGCAAGAAGCTAGCCTAGCTTTACTCCGCCATCCCGAATACTTTGTATATGCAGGTGGAGGCACTCAACAAGCCAGTTTAAATTCAGCTGAAGGTCAGTTTAATCGGCTGTCACTGGCAGAACGCAGCAAGTTTAGTGAAGAAACTCTTTCTAATGTCAATAACCAGTTAAGAGGAACCTCAGCCAAAGATGCTTTACCCCCGGCTGGTGAACTCGACAACCCCACCCGCCTATTTACTGAAGGCGCTGGAGAATACATTATCGTCACCTTGCTGGCGGCGACATTAGGCAAGTTTGAAATTCCCACAGCGATTAACAGTGCTGATGATTTGCGTCAAGCTTTGCGCCAAATTGGTAGTATCCCCAGTGAGAAACTTCTGGCAATTGAAGTTCTTTGGACTCCGCAAGCTGAAAATGATACCCTAACATCTGATGATGTACTGGCAAATTATCCTGATTTGAGGCTTGTTTAACTTCTAAAAAATTTCACGCTTTAGTGCTAAGAAAGAACTTGGCATGTTGGCGCAACAAATAAGTTGCCCTTTGAGGGCAATAACTAAAAAACCGTTTGTCAATGACAAGCGGTTTTTTGTATAACTTAGATATAGCAGGACTTACGCACTGAAAACTGAAACCTAGATCCCCCTAATCCCGCTAAAAAAGGGGATAGCTCTAAAAGCCTCTTTCTTAAGGGTTTGGGGTATCTCTTTTACGTAAGTCCTATATACTTAATATTTTGTAGAAAAATTATTCCCAGGCTAGACTTTGGTAATATCATCAAAATGCATTATACGTAGAGTGTTATCTTATGCCTAGTGTTGAAGCCGACGAAAACCGAGAGCATCGCATTAAAACAGAGATCATTGTAGATGCTGAAGATAAAGAAGATCGGGCAATGGGTTGGTATTATTACCTCGAAGAGACTCTGAATTTTCCCTTTATGGCTAAATGGGCTAAGAAGGCACGCAAATCAGGTTCTACCGAGGAGAAACCAGTGGAAGTGCTGGGAATGGCCCCAGATGATGAGTGCTTAAAAGATATGCTTGTAGAAGTAGCTTACATTAATGGTAAGGATGATGATGTATATTCTGCAAAGTTATCTGAAATAATAGCAATTGATGCTGACAGCGAAACTGAAGAAGCGATCGCAGACTGGCTCTATTGGATTGCCAGAGGTTATAAGTTTTAAATTCTAGGATAAATACCGAATGATGCGGCAGGGATTGCCAGCAGCTACAACATTCTCGTTTTCAGCCTCTGGCTAGAAATGCAAATCAATTGCGGTGCCGCAAGTCTTGAGGCGGAGCCTCACGTTAGGCATTCCCAGTCTCTGACTGGGAACAAGACAATCTCTAAAAGCTTGTTCTAGACTGGCTTTTGCCTTAAGTTGACACGTATGATCATTGCTGTGCCTTTACGATAACCTGTATTTGTCGCAAGCGAGAACTGCTATAGCTGTAAATAAATTAGAGTAATTTGATGGAAGTGGCAGCAGAAAGGACTAATTAACTAAATATGGCATGAGTAGCTTTTCCCTGCCGTTTAGCTCGGTACATAGCAATATCAGCATCGCGTAACATATTTGCAGGTTCCTCATAATTACTAAAATTCCAAGCAATACCAATGCTAGCTGTAGTAGATAATTGATATCCATTCAGGTTAAGTGGCAATCGTAAGGAGTCTTGAATACGTTTGGCAGCATTGATGGCGTCGGTAATGTCTTTAATATCCTCTAAAAGAACAGTAAACTCGTCACCACCAAATCGTGCTACAGTATCGCCACCGCGTAAACATGACTCTAAGCGTCGAGCGATCGCTACTAAAAAATCATCCCCTATTCCATGCCCAAAGCGATCGTTAATCTCCTTGAAGCCATCTAAATCCAAAAATAAAACTGCAAAATAATAATCGCTTCTGCGTTTGCTACGTTCAATTGCTTGTCTGAGCCTATCTACGAATAAAACACGATTCGGTAATCCTGTCAGCCCATCATAAAACGCATTGCGGATCAGTTGCGCCTCTGTCTGCTTGCGTTTGGTGATGTCTTGAAAAACCAAAACCGCGCCAGTAATATTGCCATTTTGATCACGGATGAGTGAAACACTATTTTCAATCGCTATTTCTTTGCCATCTTTGGTAATCAGTGTACAGTTTTCTGGGAGATTCAAAACTTCACCTGCTTCGATTACATATCTGGCTAAATTTTCAATTGTTTTTCCTACATCTTTGTCAACTAAGTTAATGACTTCTACTAAATCTTTACCGAACACTTCACTTTGCTTCCAGCCAGAGATTAGTTCTGCTATGGGATTCATCATTTGAATACAACCATTTGCATCTGTCACAATCACTGCACAGCCCATACTATTGATAATTGCCGCCAGCCTCTGTTTTTCTTCGTATAATATGTTTTGGCTCTGATGTTTGTGCAGAGCCATTTCAATCGCAAAATGTAAATCACTTTCAAGAAATGGTTTGACTATGTAGCTAAAAGGCTTACTTAGCTGATTTTTATGTAATATTTTATATTCTGAATCCTCTGTTAGATACACTATAGGCACATGGAAGTGATTCTGGATAATATCCGCTACGTGTACACCGTCAACTTCTCCAGCTAGGCAGATATCAATTAATACTAAATGGGGATGAGTTTCTGCTACCTTTTTTATTGCATCTTCACCAGACTTATTTATTTCTGAAACAGAATAACCTAGTTTTTGTAAACTTTTTCTAATATTTGAGGCAAAAAATTCTTCATCCTCAACAACTAGGATTTTATGGGCGAACATGTTACAATAACCTGTTTGCTAGGGTTCAGATTTGTGTTGTCAGTGTCAACTCGATCTGAAAGTTATTATATTATCATAAACAATCTGCAACTACCTGTCTTCATATAAATACTGACTAATAAGCAAATAACATGTTATTAAATTACCATAATTTCTGTACTTGTCAAAGCTAATTCTAATCAGTTCATACAGTTAGTATCATGTTATTAGCATTATGGATAAATTAGTGCATAATTACCAATAATCAAAAAGTGATTTTCAAAAATATGCAATAGCTTTTCTTCAGAGAAGCATAAATACTAAGTATTAAAAATTAATCAAGAATAAAAGTTCTTAAAATCACAGTATATTACTTTAATGTAAGTTAAGATAAATGATATAGTGTGTTTTATGTATATAATATGGCTTCATTAAATTACTACTAAAAATTAATAAATATCTGCATTTCAAGAGTTTAATACTGCTTTGTCTACAAATAGTTTTTGTCTCAGTCTGGATCTAAATTACAGTCTGAGACTATCTTAAATTTTGAATAGTAGGTGAAATGGTGTTACTTATAAATATTTATCGCTTCTGGTTAATACTTAATCACAAATCCTGTAATCTGAAAATATGCAAGTTAAATGCTCATCAGCAGATCACAGGATTTTTTAGTTTTTTGATAATCAGCGGGTGCTGGGGGTAATCGTAGGAAAGATTCTCTTCGTGAGATACTTCCATGCTCCACGTAAACCCCCTTTCTTTGCTAGCTTATAGATATTGAAAAAAAACACGTTTTGTGCTTTATAGATTGGACTTACTTTTAGTCAGTTCAATGCTAATTTTGCCACTAAAGTCTGGAATAGGTGCAGCAGGTTTACTTAGAGTGACTTGGACTTGTGTTACACGATCGCATTCTTGGAGAATAGAATCTGCGATCGTTGTTACCAATTTCTCTATCAAAGCAAATTTAGACGTTTTGACCAGATGTTGTATCAAGCTAATGACGCTGCGATAATCTAAAGTGTCTTCGATCGCGTCAGTCTTGGCTGCTGTGGAGATATCCAACCATAACCTTACATCCACCTCAAACCATTGTCCTAGCACCTTTTCTTCTGGCAGATACCCAATGTAGCCATAGCAGCGAATTCCCGTTAAATGAATGCAGTCCATAAAAGTTTGAGAGCAAATTGTGCATTTTGTAGAAAGTGGAACAAGTTTGCCTGGAGATTTTCTTTCTCACAAACTTGCGTAGCAGTGTTAGAAAACCTCACTTCCATTCCTCTCCCCTTTTAAGAGAGAGGCTTTGAATTCTCCCCCAACCCTTGTAGGGTTGGGGGCTGAGGGGTTAGGTTTCGCGTTGGCTTTTCCAGATAACCTGAATTGTCAGGCTTGTAATCCACCTTTAGGTCAAGCTGCTTTGGAAGTTCCGAGTTCGGCTTCCCTCCTTCGGTCTTCTGTTCGCTCAACTTTCCCAGATGGATTTTAAATTGAATTTCCCTAGACAAAATCTAAAATTTCAGATTGTTTTATAGCTATGTTTGATTTAATGCCGATCGCTTATAGGAATGTTAATCAACTTTGGGCTTATATCTTAACAGAGACGCTAAAGCGGTTGGGATTGACTTGTGCGATCATTTGTCCTGGATCACGCTCTACACCCTTAGCAGTCGCCTTTGCTCAACAAGTACCTGAGATTGAAGCGATTTCCATTCTCGATGAACGTTCAGCCGCCTTTTTTGCTTTGGGACAAGCTCAAGCAACTGGACGTCCTGTGGTACTAGTTTGCACCTCTGGTACAGCAGGAGCTAACTTTTATTCAGCAGTAATTGAAGCCTCATATAGTCGCGTACCACTGTTAGTATTAACCACCGATAGACCAGCAGAATTGCGAGATTGTCACTCTGGGCAAACTGTAGATCAATTGAAATTATACGGAAACTACCCAAATTGGCAAACAGAGTTAGCCTTACCCTCCGCTGATCTGGGAATGCTAGCTTACCTGCGACAAATAATAATTCATAGCTGGGAAAGAGCGCAAATTCCTACAAAGGGCCCAGTACATTTGAATATTCCCTTTCGCGATCCCTTAGCGCCTCTTCCTGATGGAACTGACTTGAGTTATTTACAGTCCCAGTTCCACCCAGAAGACTTTTTCGCAGGAATAGCAAACACCACCCCATTCCCTACTCCCCACTCCCTACTCCCCATCCCCCAAGAATGGAAAGAATGCGATCGCGGCATTATTATCGCAGGTGTTGCCCAACCACAGCAACCACAGGAATATTGTAGAGCGATCGCGCAACTTTCCCAAACTCTCAAATGGCCTGTGCTAGCTGAGGGACTCTCCCCAGTCAGAAATTATGCCGAACTCAACCCTTATTTGATTTCCACATACAACCTGATTTTGCGAAATCAGCAATTAGCAAAGCAGTTAGCGCCCGAAATGGTGATTCAGGTAGGAGAAATGCCTACGAGTAAAGAACTGCGTACCTGGATAGATGCAACCCAAGCACGACGCTGGGTAATTGACCCTAGTGACCAAAATCTCGACCCTTTACACGGGAGAACGACGCATTTACGGATATCTGTAGAAGACATAAAGGTAGAGGAGAGAAATTTATCTTTTTCCTCAGACTATGTGCATAAATGGTGTGATGCAGAAGCTCAAGTCAGGTTAGCTGTTGACCAGACGATGGGGAAAATAGATGAAATCATTGAGAGTAAAGCAGCTTGGTTAATTTCTCAGATTTTACCGCCAGGAACGCCTCTGTTTATTGCCAATAGTATGCCTGTGCGGGATGTGGAATATTTCTGGAAACCGAATAATTTAGGAGTGCGATCGCACTTTAACCGGGGTGCAAATGGCATAGATGGCACATTATCCACTGCTTTAGGAATTGCCCATCGCCAGCAAAGTAGTGTGATGTTAACGGGAGATTTAGCTCTGTTACATGACACTAATGGTTTTTTAATCCGCAATAATTTTGTCGGACATCTCACAATTGTGTTAATCAACAACAATGGCGGGGGAATTTTTGAAATGTTACCCATTGCCAAATTTGACCCACCATTTGAAGAGTTTTTTGGCACTCCCCAGGATATTAATTTTGCTCAGTTGTGCGCTACTTATAATGTGCAACATGAATTGATTACTTCTTGGCAGCAGTTGCAGCAAAGATTAAACCCACTACCAACTCAAGGAATTCGAGTTTTTGAGTTGCAGACAAATCGTAAAGCTGATGCCAAGTGGCGACAGGAAAATTTAAGGAAGTTTGCCGCCGATATTGACATTTAAGTTTTTATTGCTGAATAGCAGAATTCAATATAGCGATTAGGTTAAACGCTGATGCCTTCGTAGTTCGTTAAAAAGGTATGTCTTGGTCATCAGAGCTTTGGTCACGAAAATCGTAGACTAAAAGAGCATTGAAATCACCCATTTCAAACTGAAATTCGTTTTCCCACCATTCAGGAACACCAACCCGCACCTTGTCCATAAATGACAACAAATACTCTGGAAGCTCATCATGAAGACCTCTAAAGTTATTGTATTTTGGTGATCCTGATGTCATTTCAAGTTGAAAATATTGTTTTAAATAGTGCTGTAATCCACCACCATTTGCTGTAATTAAGGGACAACAAGCAAAGCAAGAAAATGGTCTACAGAGCTTGAGAATGTCAGTAGCTGTGATTTTCAGGGGATAACCTAAAATAAAAGTGTTATGGATTTGCTGACCACCTGCAATAAAAACTCCATCATTTTGATTGCTCAGTTGATTATTGCACATCTCATAGTTAATAGCTGGGCTATAGAGTGCATAAAGAGAAATTGCATTAGCTTGTTTAGAGTCTTCTAAAAATTTATAAATTTGAAGACCATACTTATTAGCATAGGCTATTTTTTATAGTTATCATCAGTTGATAATTTCTTAGCTTGGACGCGGAAACGTACATAGTTCTTCTGAGGAAATAAAATCCACCATTCCCAATCTGCCCCAGTTTGACGAGCCTCCTGAATCCGAGTAAAAGTATGATAGAGGATATTTGGCACTTTAGTAGATATATCAAATAACAACCAATCAGTCAGTGACTCTTCATTTACATTAGGCTGTTTAGTGAGCCATAAATTAACATATTTAGCAGATTGATGAATTTGTTTGCAAATATTTTTCATAATCAATAAATAATTGTATATATTCAAACCATTTGAGATAATATCAATAATTTATTCATCCGCTTTTGATAAAAACTTTCCATTAGTGATGCACAAAGCTTTGCACAACGTATTTACAGTAAGTTTGCATTTGAATAAACAAAACTCTTGCTCTCTTATTTGCGCCTCTACGTCTCTGCACGAGACACAAATCTTAGCGATCGCATGTTCATTTTTAGTTTGCCCAGTTGCTTGTATAAAATTGATGAAATGAAAGAAAAAAAAGAATGAAGTTATGACAACAAAACTGAGTGATGTAATGGAAAAACTTCCACCAGCACGTCTAGCAAAAATTCAAGCTCGCGCTCAAGAGCTTATTGCTGAAAACATGAAGCTTCAAGATATAAGAAAAGCGAGAAAATTAACTCAGGAATCTACTGATTGATTTTGTAACCACCCTTACAAATCAGCGATCGCAATCTCAATTCCAACAACGCCAAAGCCAACGCTTCCAACGTTCCTCAGTAATTTCACCAAATAGTCGTTTTAACAGTCACAGGACGAGCGATCGCACTGCTTCTTCCACCGCTTCCTATGCTTCTTCACTTGGGGAAACTTTATTTGTAGACATAATTATTTTATGGAGTGCGATCGCTCTTAACTTTCTAATCGACCTTGCAACCACCCTTCTAAGTCCGTGATCGCAGCTAGCATAGTGGGCATTGTGAAAAAAATATAGAATAGGTTTACAAAGTATTCAAAGCAATGCCCACTCTACAAAATTTAATTCTGATTACTAGATTGTGCGATTTTTGAATTATTTATTCACCCAAAGACCTTTCTATTGCCCTTCGGATATACTTTTGGTAGGAAATACCTTCTTTTTTAGATACAGTTTTAACTGTTTCTAGCATTTCCTCTGATACTCTTAGATTTACAGTTTTGTCTTTAGGCTGAAATTCAAAAGTAACGGGCTTAAAGTTGTCAGGATGAAGATAATCTGACAAATCTTCATCTAGTAAATTTTCTAATTCTTCATCAGTTTTGATTTTAGGAAATACTTTCTTCATATTTTTTCGCCTCTTTCTCTCTCATGTAACGAGTGCTGATCGGTCTAATTAACCTTTTTCCTTGCTTTTCCCGGAATGTAAATCCTACGAAAATATATTTACCTTTGATTGATACACCTGTTGCAATAAATCTATCCTCACTTTCAGAGTGCTTTATGTCAGGTGAAACCCTAAGACTTTTATCAAGGAACAAAGCCTCAATTTCCTTTAATGAGACTCCGTGCTTTTGACATTTTTCAATATTTCCATCATCCCAGTCAAAGCCTGATACAGCCTCTGTCATATATTATAATATTTGTATATACAAATGTCAATACTTTAGTCAGAGATCGCAATCTCAATCGCAAGAACACCAAAGCCAACGCTTCCAACGTTCCTCAGTAATTTCACCAAATAGTCGTTTTAACAGTCACAGGACGAGCGATCGCGCTTCTTCTTCCACTGCTTCTGATATACCCGCGTGTCTGCAACTGCTTGTTCAGTTCGGGAAACTTTATTTGTAGCCATAATTATTTTACGGAGTGCGATCGCCCTTCTTCTGTGCGTCTCTGGGTGAAACTTACCCCCTTACTTCACCTTGTAACCACCCTTCCAAATCAGCAAGAGTAGAGAAATCCAACAAAGCATCACCTAAAGCTTCCAACTGTTCCACCGATAACCCTTGAATCTGGGAGAGAAGCGCATCAGGAATATTACCCACGCGCCGATTTAATAGTCGTAAAACGATTTTTCTTTCTCCTTCTTTCTCCGCTTCCCGAATAGCCCGTGGTTCTTCCAGATTTAGTCCCAACATCGCTTGAATCTCCTCTCGACTTAAGGTAGAAAACTTGTAGACGATAATCGTCGTCACCAAATCTATTATCGCTTGCTCCGATTGTTGCCGTGCTTGCTCTAGTAAAAACCGCGCCCCTTCCACTGCTTCTGTTTCAGAAGTCACATTTGTCAGCAACATCAAACCCAATCCCAAAGGTTGTTGTCGCAAATCCCCCAACTCATCCAGATAAACCCGCCTGACTTGTCCACTTTCTAACAAAGCGCGGTGAATTGTTGAGTTAGAAGGTTCCAGGCTGCGATCGCCAAAAATTATTACCCCAAACCAGTCATCGTAACGGATAGAGTGGCGGTAGAAAACAAAAACAATTCGCTAAAGAAGCGGTGATATAAGTCTTCATCCTTCTGAAACTGTACTTCTGCAAAAAACACGGTTTTGGAAACTGCATTAGCCGGAGGTAAAAACACTCCATCAATCCGAAATGCCGTTTCTTTGACTTCAACTGATTCAAACTGGTAGTTTTCCGCTTCTGGGGGTGGTTCATCTACTAATTCAAACAGCAAACCAGGAAATTGCTTAAATAATTTGTAGAAGATGGTGTCACGTCGCATTTTTATTCCTCAATACCCAGACAATTAGCAGATTGTAAAGGCTTGAGATACAAATTTTAGCGTAGGCGTAGCCCACCGTAGGTATCGCTTGTCCCCAAGACCGCGATAAAATTCTTGAAGCAACAGCGTACTCCATACCAATGCAAATTAACTGGCAAACTGCCAAAACCTACGAAGATATTCTGTATCAAAAAAACGATGGCATCGCTAAAATCACCATCAACCGCCCCCACAAACGCAATGCCTTTCGTCCTAAAACTGTCTTTGAACTGTACGACGCTTTCTCTGATGCTCGTGAAGATACTACTATAGGTGTTGTCTTATTTACTGGATATGGACCACACACTGATGGCAAATATGCCTTCTGTTCTGGTGGCGATCAAAGTGTGCGGGGACATGCGGGTTATGTGGACGAAACTGGCATTCCCCGGTTGAATGTGCTGGACTTACAACGCCTGATTCGTTCCATGCCGAAAGTGGTGATTGCTTTAGTAGCTGGATATGCGATCGGTGGTGGACATGTCCTACACTTGATTTGCGACCTTACCATCGCCGCCGATAACGCCATTTTTGGACAGACAGGCCCTAAAGTCGGCAGTTTCGACGGTGGTTTTGGAGCCAGCTATCTCGCCCGCATTGTCGGACAAAAAAAAGCTAGAGAAATTTGGTTTCTCTGCCGCCAATATGATGCCCAACAAGCTCTAGAAATGGGCTTAATTAATTGCGTCGTCCCAGTGGAACAACTAGAAGTGGAAGGTATCCAATGGGCGCAGGAGATTTTAGAAAAAAGTCCGATCGCAATTCGGTGTCTCAAAGCCGCCTTCAATGCTGATTGTGACGGACAAGCTGGTTTACAAGAACTCGCTGGCAATGCCACCCTACTCTATTACATGACAGAAGAGGGGTCTGAGGGCAAACAAGCCTTTCTTGAAAAGCGTCCACCAGATTTCCGCTCTTTTCCTTGGTTACCTTAAAATTGCAAAAATCGCAGCCTTTAGTGAGGTGCGATTTTTGTATATGTCAACTTTTACAGCACTAAAAATCTTAAAAACAAATCTTATAGAAAATTACAAACTCAATTCAGTAATAATGGATGACTAAATAACCACTGCTTTAGTCTTTACCTGTTCAGATATAAAAGCAGCTGTTTCCTCTACAGGCGCAAGAGCAGCATTGTCTAAATCTGAGGCTAGGGATTGAGAAGATGTTAAAACTGGGGCTGCATCTGGCAAACCCCAAGCATCTTCCAAGGTTTCCCAAGAAGGTGCAAAAGGTGCGAGCGCCAAAGGACAAGCCTTCCAACTAGCTTGAACTGGTGCTCCCAACTGCTGGCAGGTTCCGCCACGGCGACCTTCTGGCTGGTAATGACGGCAATATTTACAGGCAGATGCTAAAAATTTAATGGGTTTCATTTGGATTGATCTTTAGTGCCGTTTCTGGCTGAATTTCATTCTTCCATTTTGCTTCTATATATAAATACGGAAAAAAGCCAAAAAGCCCTTATATTATCTAGGTTTCAGCGATCCCAAGGAAAAAATAAACTTCATGATGTTTTTAGATTCTTGTTATATATTTAAATAATTCCGAGAGTGGTTAGCTATGGATTTTGGCGAAAAGTTATTAGGGATCAAGACTAAAACTAAAACTTTTGATTTATCCAGCCTTTTAACTTCCTCCTGAAGGATGGCTTCACTGATATAATTTTAGATAAATAGTCCGCTTTGCATACGACATTCGGCATACTTTAGCAGTTAAATATAATATTTTTTATGAGTAATCAGAACTTTTCCATGTGGCAGCAGCAAATTACTCCAGGATAATTCTGCTTAACGAATAATCGCTAAACTATTTTGCTTTTAATTTAGGTAAGGATTGACTTCCTTCAAAACTGTTTAGCAGCACAGACAGAACAGACTGCCCAGCGCTGGAGTTCACCGGGTGGGGTAGGAGATTCACACTGGGGACAAAGGGGTAAGCCATGCGATCGCGATCGCATGATCTTACCCCAATGCCCAAAAGCAGCATTTACATCATTGGTGGGTGTAACATTAGGGCAGCTAATCTCATCACCAAGGTAACTGGGATGCTCATGGGGCGAAACCGTTTGTTGCTGTTTTCTCTCCACAGATGGATTCTGCCAGCCAGCAGTAGAGAAGCGAATATCAACCAAAGGCGTTGGCAGCTTTTTATTCAACTTTAAAAGCACAGACGTGCGACCAAAAGTCAGGTTTTGCGCCCAAGCAGCACTAGAAGTTGCTACCCACAAAACATCGCGCTGAATCGACAATGGTCGAGTATGTGCAGCAACCACTGGCCCAACAACTTCTGCCCAATACTTGAGCAGGCGTTGAAATGGTTGCTCCTGCCATTTAGCCTGTTTTTCCAGAACGCCTAAAATATCATTAATTGATTTCAACGACATCATTAAAAGTGTTGTTAGCGATAGCTATGGTTTAGCCCGTGAGGAGTGCTGAGTGAGGCTCCATACCCTATTTCTAAGATAAACTTCCATAAACTATTGTTCACAACAAAGCCTGAAAATCTATCTTTTATAGTCCCCAATGCCCAATGCCCAATCCTCAGTCTATCTATTTAAATAATTTTCGCTACTATTGTCACAAATATATCTCAAATTAATTTCAGCAATCTCCGTTTGAGGCACAGAGGCAATGACTCAAAACCCCCTAAACGATTCCAGTACTCAATCGTCTAAAAAACCTGGGTTGAAACCAGCACTAGCAGCAGCACTAGCGAGTTTAGAAGTGCCGCTAGATCAAGAGTTAGCTCGATATCGACGCACACGAACTGGTTTGGTGTCATCAAACCAGCCCCGTGTTGTAAGTTACATGAGCAGCCAACCCCAGCCGTTGACTGCCATTCCGACAACATCAGGCACAACTGACTCATCAGCAACGCAAATTAAAACCAACGTGCCCCCTGCATCTGTACCCGTGAATCCTCAGGGAACCTCAACGCCAGCTACGGCAAAAATTGACGAACCACCCACATCTTCTCTAGCTGTGAATCCTCAAAAGAACCCAGTGCCTGCTACGGCAAAGACTGAGGAACTAAATAATCTTGATGTGTCCTCCACCTCCGATTCTCCTAAAACACAAACTCAACTTCCACCACCGCCGCCCAACTTTAGTAGCAGCATCGTGCCAGCAGTCGTTAAAAATACCAAGAGCAAAAATCTTTTGCAGCCAGATGACACCCCTAAGCATCCAGATGACTATTTAGAATCTAGTGAAGCACTGCTGCGAAGTCTGACAGAAGAACAACCAGAAACCAAGAAACCAAGCAATTATAGTGACAGTCTGCTATCACCTTTGGGTATCGGCTCGATGTTGCTGCTATTGGTAGCGAGTCTTACCTTGGGTTATGTATTATTCAATCCCAAAAGTTTGTCACAGTGGAATTTAGGCAAGTTGTTTAACGGCAACTCGTCTCCCGCATCAGAAAATACTGAGGAAGTTGGGAGTAATGTTCAACCTCAGATCCAGCCACCAACCACATCTATACCCAAGTATCCCAATCTAGCTGCCCAAGAGTTTCCTGAGGTGAAAGACCCCAATGATGTAGTTGGCTTAAAACCTAAAGTCCAACCAACCTTGGCAGTAGTGCCTAATCCAGTCGTTCCCCAAAACCCCGCAAATCCTCAAGCGGCATTACCTAACCCCAACACAGCCCTAAAACCGACAAATCCAATCGCCTTAGCACCAGTACCGACGCTACAGCCCTTGCCCCTTCGGAATTTACCTCCCACTTCACCGACAAAAACCTCACCCAAGCCAATCGCAACCTCATCAAAGCCGAATGCAGAAATCAAACCAGGAACAGATGGGTTCTATCATGTAGTGATAGATAATAAAGGCGCGGTTTTTGCCTCAGCCCGGCAAGTAGTTCCCGATGCTTATTTATCAGCCAACAAAGAATTGATTTATCTCGGTGCTTTTAAAACTAAAGAGCAAGTACAAAAACAGATGCAATTGTTACAGGCAAAGGGAATTAAGCCACGAGTTCAGCAGCCATGAGTTGCAAAAATCTACGATACCATGAGATAACAGTCCTGAGTCATAAGTGCTGAGTCTTGCGTAAACAGGATACGGGGACACGAGGACATTTTAATTATCTGTGTTGCCGTATCTACCACTTTTGGCATCCTCTTGGTTAAGTCAGGAGTCTTAATACTCAGCACAAAGTTAGTTGGGATGTGGCATCCACATATGCGGTGATCAGTAATTATCAAAGCTCATTACTCAGCACTGAATTTCGTGAATGGAGAGCCGACATGGAATTAATCAAGCGTATCCTGCGGGTGATTCGCGCTAATCTCAATAGTTTGATCGGCAGTGCAGAAGATCCAGAAAAGATTCTGGAGCAAACTGTCCTAGAGATGCAGGAAAATCTGGTGCGGTTGCGGCAGGGTGTAGCACAAGCGATCGCTACCCAGAAACGCACCGAACGACAGGCAGCCGCTGCCAACTCTCAAACAGAAGAATGGTATCGCCGCTCCCAATTGGCCCTGCAACAAGGCAACGAACCCCTAGCACGCGAAGCTTTGACTAAGCGCCAAGCTTATAAAGAAACCACTACAGCCCTCTTTTCCCAGATAGAGCAGCAAAACGATATAGTAGCTAGGCTAAAAAAGGATATGCGATCGCTAGAGTTAAAAATTGCCGAGGCGAAAACTAAAAAAGATATGTATATTGCTCGCGCCCGTTCTGCTGAAGCGTCTTATCGCCTCCAGGAAATGCTTGGCACAGTTTCTGCCACCAGCAGTCTGAATGCCTTTGAGCGCATGGAAGAAAAAGTTTTGCAGATAGAAGCTAAATCAGAAGCAATAGCTCAACTCGGTAGCGACGACTTGGAGACACAATTTACTTCCTTGGAATCTACTAATAATGTGGATGCCGAATTGGCAGCGATGAAGGTACAGGTTTTAAACCAGGCAGAAAACACACAGTACAACAGTCTCCTCACCCACGAGAACCAGAAGATAGGGCAGCCTCCCCAACAGGAGTTACCCAAAACTCAGGACTCTTGAAGTTTGGGTAGTTGCCGCAGGAAATATCTTAACTTCTATCTTGCGCCTGCCCCATATCCCGCCAGAGAATAAATATCTCTAGCTAATAGTGCAAGTCCACGCTTGCTGGACTACAACCCTCACTCAGTCTTCTTTAGAAGAGTTTAGCTATAACCTTAGAATTCATTCCGAGACTGTTGTGGGGACTAGTGCAAGTTCTAAGTTAACAATTAAGAGTTGTTGGGAGGTACCGATCCAAACTGGAAAGATTACATTGAAATAGGTGGCTATTAAAAAGTAAAAAAGCTAACTGTCCAACTAAAAGCGTAAACCACACAAGGAAAAACAAAGTTATGGGATTATTCGATCGGATTAAACGAGTAGTTAGTTCTAACCTCAACGACCTGGTTAACAAAGCCGAAGACCCTGAAAAAATGCTAGAACAAGCCATCCTGGAAATGCAGGAAGACTTGGTTCAGCTGCGTCAGGGAGTAGCCCAGACGATCGCCGCCCAAAAACGCAGCGAAAAACAGTACAGTGATGCCCAAAATGAAATCAATAAGTGGCAACGCAATGCCCAACTGGCGGTGCAAAAAGGTGATGAAAATTTAGCCCGACAAGCTCTAGAGCGCAAGAAGACTTATACTGACACCAGCGCCGCCCTCAAAGCTAGTTTGGATACCCAAAGCACTCAAGTTGAAACCCTCAAGCGCAATTTAATCCAGCTAGAAAGCAAAATTTCTGAGGCTAAGACCAAGAAAGAAATGCTCAGAGCTAGAATCACTACTGCCAAAGCCCAAGAGCAACTCCAAGGCATGGTGCGTGGGATGAATACCAGTAGTGCAATGTCTGCCTTCGAGCGGATGGAAGAAAAAGTCTTGATGCAAGAAGCCCGGGCCCAGGCACAAGGAGAGTTAGCAGGTGCAGATTTAGAAACCCAATTTGCCCAGTTGGAAGGTGGTAGCGATGTTGATGATGAGTTGGCAGCTTTGAAAGCACAAATGTTACCACCCGCTACTCCAGTAAGTCAACCCCAACTGCCACCGCAACAACAAACCACTGCTGCTAAGTCTAATGAGGTAGTTGATGCCGAGTTGGATTCCCTACGCAAGCAATTGGATCAGCTGTAAAATTGGCAGAAAACAAATTTTGAGCCAGTCCCACACCTGTTGGCTGTGGGATTTTACGTCATTAGTCAACCAATTTTGGATTTTGGACTTTCCTGCGGAACGCTACGCGTTAGTGTCTCCAAGAGTTGTTTGGGGCAGGGTATGAACCAAAAAATCTAAAATATAAAATTCGTAGTCAATAGTTAACAGTCCTAATAACTATTGACTACTTTGGGATAAAGTATTGTGTGTGTCAACTTTGATCGCCACCTGATGGAGACTGCAATGAGTAAGGCTGTAATCACCACCATAACTGATGCTGAGTTTGAAACAGAAGTGTTAAAAGCTGAACAGCCTGTATTAGTTTACTTTTGGGCTTCCTGGTGTGGGCCTTGTCAATTGATGCCGCCCGTAATTAACTCAGCTGCTACCAAATATAGCGATCGCCTCAAAATCGTTAAAATGGAAATTGACCCCAACCCAGTCACTGTTAAGCAGTACCAAGTGGAAGGCGTGCCAGCCCTGAGACTATTTCAAGGAGACAAACTATTAGAATCTACTGAGGGAGTCATCAGCAAAGAAAAATTACTTAGCCTCCTAGATACGCACTTAAATAGTAATTAGTCATTAGTGAATATTAAAGTCCACAGTCAAAATACCAAGAGTTTTTCACCCTTGACTCTTGACTCTTGACCTTTATACGACTCTTGAAAGGGCAGATTTGGGGACTTGAGAAAAAAGAAAAAACCCCTTGTCTACTTTCTTTTCAAGAAGAGTGAATTCATTTATGCAGAAAAAGAAAAGTCTTTCATAATACCATTTTTTGTGAGGCTGCGCCAAATTTTCTTTCTTCTTTGTGTCCTTCTCTACGAGACGCTGCGCGAATGCGCCCTTTGCGGTTCGTTCCTCATATAGTTTGGCGCATCTTCATACAGAATTGGTATAAGATTGCTTGCAACGAGGTATAAGGCGTCCTTGTTCAGAGCAACTAGATTTTATCTATGGGGTAACCCCAAAGTCCCCCTATCCTTTTGTCCCAAGAGTCCTCTTGTTGACTCTTGACTCTTGACTAATATGCAATTTGCAAAGCGTTTACAACCCCTGCAATCTAATGTATTTGCTGATATGGACAGAGCCAAGGCAGTCGCTTTGGTAGCTGGACAACAAGTAATTGATTTGTCGTTGGGGTCTTCTGATTTACCAGCCGAGGCGCACGTCATCGAGGCGATCGCCCAATCTCTTCACGATCGCAGTACCCACGGCTATCTGTTGTTTAACGGTACTTTTGGGTTTCGCCAAGCCGCAGCCAACTGGTACGAACAAAAATTTGGTATCAAAGTCGATCCCCAAACTGAGGTACTACCTCTGATTGGTTCTCAAGAAGGCACAGCCCATTTACCCCTAGCTTTACTCAATCCAGGAGATTTTGCCCTGTTGCTCGATCCAGGTTACCCCTCTCATGCCGGGGGAGTCTACCTAGCCAGTGGTCAAATCTACCCAATGCCACTACGGGAAGAAAACGCTTTTTTACCAGTGTTTGCTGATATTCCTGCCCCAGTCTTGGCTCAGTCGCGGATGATGGTATTAAGTTATCCTCACAATCCCACGGCTGCGATCGCTCCAATATCATTCTTCCAAGAAGCTGTCGCCTTTTGTCAACAACACAATCTTGCCTTGGTTCATGATTTCCCCTACGTAGATTTGGTATTTGAGGCGAATGGGCACTGGGAGAAGAATCTTCCCAATCCAAAATCCCTCGTTCCCTCGATTCTGCAAGCTGATCCAGAGAAAAGCGTCTCGATTGAATTTTTCACCCTTTCCAAGTCCTACAATATGGGCGGCTTCCGCATTGGCTACGCCATCGGTAATGCCCAGTTAATTAACGCCTTACGCCAAGTAAAAGCTGCTGTTGATTTTAATCAGTATCGGGGGATTTTGAATGGTGCGATCGCTGCCCTAACTGGCCCTCAAGTTGGGGTAAAATCTGCTATTGCTACTTTCCAGCAGCGCCGTGATGCTTTCATCACTGCTTTACACCGCATTGGCTGGAATGTACCTACTCCTAAAGCCACAATGTACATCTGGGCAAAATTGCCCTCACCTTGGAGTCAAAACTCCATAGAATTTTGTACCCAGCTAGTCAAACAAACTGGTGTAGCCGCTTCCCCAGGTGCTGGTTTTGGCAAATCCGGGGAAGGGTATGTCCGCTTTGCTTTGGTGCATGAGCCAGCTTTGTTAGAAACTGCTGTGGAAAGAATGGCTGAGTTCCTTCATTAAATTTATTTTCAAGCTGAACGCCAAGGATTTTTGGCGGCAAAGTCTACGAATGGAACACGCAGTAGGGGCAGCTAGCTGTGCATTCGTGTCAATTTTACGCGAAAAGGGTGGTTAGAAACCGCACGCCAGTAGCTTCTCACATTGGAAGACGCTCTTGCTAGCAAGATCCCCGTAGGGGCGCAAGTGGGGCATTGCCCGCCCAACGCACTGGCTCGTCTACACGAGGCTTTACCCCAATACAGTTCAGTTAGCGCCAAAAACCTTTAACGACTTGAGCAACTGGCGTGCGAATTCCATTCACCAAGGCTTACAGCAGTTTTCATCTATTTGAACCACATCTGTTGTAGGGGCGCAAGGCCTTGCGCCCCTACCGCGTGGTCTATTTACCTGAAAATAGCTGTAAGTTTACACCCATACAGATATGCGCTCCTGTGAATGACTATATTATACTCAAATCAAAATCTATTTTACGTATTTTTTATAACTATAACTTTTTATATAAATAAGTAATTAAACGTATATAAATCTCAAAATATTCTTCATTTTTTTATTGATAATTAACAGGAACTTTACCCAATCAGGTCTCCGCGTTTATTAAGCTTATTGGTGTCAGCTAAGATACAAAGATACGATGAATACGGAGAAAGCTTTTAAGCAGCCGTATTGCCAAAAAGCCTGTATTCAATACAGCTCAAGCCTAAAAACAGCAGTAGTTTAAAACTTAACTTCCAAACTAACAGAGACTTGAAAACAATGAAGAAGACTTTTCAGAAACTTGTAATTGGTGTCTCAATGGCTATTGGTGTAAGCGCTCTTGCCACTGCTCCAGCACACGCTACATCTTTTAGTTTCAATAACCCAAATGAAATTAAAACTTATACTGGTGGGTTAAATGGCAAGTTTATTGCAAATGATACTATAGCTGCCTCCAAAGCCTTGAGTGATGATAATGTCTCCTCTAACGTGGAGCTTTGGTATAGTACCGAAAACCCAACTTCTAACGTTGGTTTCACCGCCACACAAGGAAACTACAGTGCCACCGTTACCAGTGTCACTGCTAGTGACTGGAATACTTTTGGTTCGCAATGGCTGAGTGATCTGTTGGGTACTTATACTCCATTCAAGTCAGTGTGGAATGGGTTTTCACCAAGTACCCAATCATTAGTAACGAGTTTTTTCCCTTTATTGGGAATAGGAGACCCTAACATTGGCAGCTTCCAATTCGGAGAAAATGGGGGTGTGGAACTGAAATTGGTTGGTCAAGTGGATGTAAGGACCAAACTCTTAGATACAGTTTCTACTAAACTTACCCAAACATTGACATCACTATTTCCAGGAAAAACAATTCTACCAAGCGCTTCAGAAGTTCAAACTCAGATTTCATTACTTCAACTAACGCTGAACTCGCCTCTAACCTCTCTTCCTACGAAGCTAACGCTGCAAGCTCAAATAGATCAACTGACATCATTTAAAGACCTCCTTGGCGTGCAAGCTGCATTAAACGCCTACCAAGGCGGAATCGGAGCTAGTGAAATTGCCAAGGTAGTTAATGGCAATAATACTTACTACGCCTATAGCTTTAACCCCACTGCATCTGAAATTACAGCCTCTGATGACGGCATATCTAGCACTCAATATTACACTTGGCACACACCTGGATACACCGCTCCTCCAAAGAGAGTGCCAGAACCATCAATAATAATTGGTCTGTTGGGTGTTACTGGCGTCTTTGTGATGCAACGCAAATTTAAAAAAGCATCCATTTAAGATTGCAGGTTCAAAACTACAAATAAGTAAGGGAGCTAATAGCTCCCTTTTTTTTATAAATACTTATTTCCAGCTATAAGATGATTTAATCTTCTAGGTTATACTATTTATAAAAATATTTGCAACAAATGAATCGTTTGGAAGGGTCTACATATTTACGCCCCTACTAATATATTTGTAACAGCAATTTCGGAAAATGGTATTGCTTACTCTAACATCCAGATGAAACTTTTTCTAGCAAGGGCAATTAATCTACGTTAGTTTCAGTATTACTTAAGTAGTTTTACTAATACAACTTGGCAACTTCAAGTTTTCAAATTAGTCGTTTATTTAACATTATAAATTATCAAAAAGTAGCCAAAATAAACTTAATATTTTATTATGATTATATTCAAGCATACTATTATTAAGTATTGGAGTGCAGCTAAATCTAATTTATTAATATCTTTGACTAGATTACAGAAGTCAATTTTTTATAGGTTTTACAGTTTAAATACACTCCCGTTCTAGTTTATGGTCATAATTGTTGGCTTTTACTTAAGATAATAGGTAGCAATGACAGTACAATTATTCAATATAGAGCAGCCATTACGGTCACACACACTTAGACGAATTTTGCTAGTTGAAGACCATGATCTCAATAGGATGTTATTGAGTGACTATCTAAGTTATTCTGGGTACAATGTCCAAAGCTTATCAGAAGGCTCTACTTTTTTCTCAACTATAGAGAAGTTTGAGCCAGATTTAATGTTATTAGACTTGAAATTGCCAGATATTGACGGTTATTCGCTTTTAAAACAAGTCCAGCAAAAACCTGATTTGTCAAAAATACCGATTATTGTGGTTTCAGCCTTTGCTTTTAAAGCAGATCAAGAACTAGCTCTGAGTTTGGGCGCATGTCGCTATTTTGTCAAACCTTTAAAACTAAAGGATCTTATACTTACAATTGAAGAAGAGTTGACTTGTCGCCACAGATAAACTTTTCTACTGGATGTGCATTTATTCAGCTTTTTGGTCTGCAATAAACTCTTCAACTCGCTCACTAATATGTTGCACAGAACTGCCAATTTTTAAAATTTTATGTTGTACTTGCGCTAATAACAAAACTGCCGTTTGCAAATCATTGAGCGTTTCAGCCATAGCTTCCTGGTATTGGGCTTCAAAGTCTTGGAGATTCATAGTTCAACTCGTGCCTGAAATTATTGTAATAGCTATATTCCTAATGATATTCGTAAATTTAACTTCCTAAATCCGTTAAATCGCTTAATGTTATAAGTTCAAATGAACCCTAAAAGTATTGTTTTATAATAATTTATTATTTAAATTTTATATAATTGACATTGAAAAATTTAATTATATTTAATAATAAAAATATAAATTTTAGCTAAATTAAGATAATAAAATAATTTTTTTAAACAAATGAATATTTAAATAAGAAATCATTGTTGATTTTAAAATGTTAATTATAGATTCAAAAAGCCAAGTTTTTATTGTGACAGTAGCAGCCGACAGCTAGACAAACTCTCATCGGCTCCAAAGTTCTGATGCTTGCAGCAGGGCGTCTAGTACACTGTGTCCAAAGTTTAACAAGGGATTTTCCCCCTTGTAAAGCCCCAAGTTTTGTTAATTGAGATGGTAGAGACCATACTGTACTAGGTTGGAAACCGAGTCTCAGACTTATCTGTATGCCGCCTAAAAGCCTACCTATTTTATATTTACTTGATAATTACTCTGTTAAATCGGCACGAAAAAATAATTTTTCTTAAAATAGAGAAAGATTACCTAATTTTGGTTGTGGCAATATCTACTCAAATACTACCACTGGTTAAAGAGCCAGAAAGATTGGAAAACCGTCTAGCCGAAATTCCACCGGAACCGGGGGTTTATTTCATGCGGGACAAAAGCGATCGCATTATATATATAGGTAAATCACGTAAGTTGCGATCGCGTGTCCGTTCCTATTTCCAGGATGGCTACAACAAGAGTGAACGCATCGCCACGATGGTCAAGTTGGTGACAGAAATTGAATTCATTGTCACTGATACTGAAGCCGAAGCGCTAGCGCTAGAAGCCAACTTGATCAAGCAGCACCAGCCATACTTTAACGTGCTGCTCAAAGATGATAAAAAATATCCCTATCTCTGCATCACTTGGTCAGAAGATTATCCGCGAATTTTTATTACCCGTAAACGCCAATTCGGCAAAGAAAAGGATAAATTTTACGGACCTTATACTGACGCTGGTTTATTGCGAGAAATTGTCCGCCTATGCAAGCGCATCTTCCCACAGCGACAACGACCTCAACCACTTTTCAAAGACCGTCCTTGCTTGAATTATGATTTAGGGCGTTGTCCGGGTGTGTGTCAACAGATGATGCCACCAGAAGAATATCGCAAAATTGTCCAAAAAATAGCGATGGTCTTTCAAGGGCGAACTCAGGAACTGATTGATATTTTGACTCAACAGATGAACGCAGCATCGGAAAACTTGAATTTTGAGTCAGCAGCACGGATTCGTGACCAAATTTCTGGGTTAAAGTCGCTGACAGCCAATCAAAAAGTTTCCTTACCAGATGATACAGTTTCACGGGATGCGATCGCACTGGCAGCCAACGAAGAATACGCCTGTATTCAACTATTCCAGATTCGCGCTGGGCAATTAGTAGGACGCTTGGCTTTTGTGGCGGATGCTCACGCAGAACCGGGAGCTATTTTGCAACGAGCTTTAGAGGAACATTACCAAACTGCTGACTCAGTGGAAATACCCATAGAGATTTTGGTGCAGCATGATTTACCAGATAACGAGATATTGGCGGATGTCTTAACTCAACGCAAGGGGAAAAAAGTGACGATTTTGACTCCTTTGCGGCAAACTAAGGCAGAATTAATTGAAATGGTAGAGCGAAATGCCCAGTATGAATTGCAAAGAATGCAGAAATTTGGCGATCGCAATCACCAAGCAATGCAAGATTTAGCCGCTATTGTCGATTTACCAGATGTACCTCACCGCATCGAAGGTTATGACATTTCTCACATTCAAGGGTCAAATGCTGTAGCTTCGCAAGTCGTGTTTATCGACGGATTAGCCGCCAAACAGCATTATCGCCACTACAAAATTAAAAATCCCACGGTGACGGCGGGACATTCAGATGATTTTGCTAGTCTTGCTGAAGTTATTCAACGGCGGTTTCGCAAATATGGCGACGATCCGCAGTTGTCACGTTTGGGTAATCCAGATTGGCCTGATTTAATCATGATCGATGGTGGTAAAGGTCAGTTATCATCAGTTGTTGCTGTTTTGCAAGAGATGAATTTATTAGAAGACTTGCGAGTTGTTAGTTTGGCGAAGCAGCGAGAAGAGATTTTTTTACCGGGAGAATCTAAACCCTTGACAACTGATGCAGAACAACCAGGGGTGCAGTTGTTGCGGCGGTTGCGAGATGAAGCGCATCGGTTTGCAGTCAGTTTCCATCGTCAGCAGCGCAGTGATAAATTGAAGCGATCGCGTTTAGATGAAATTCCTGGCTTAGGACATCATCGACAAAAGCAGCTACTAGGGCATTTTCGCTCAGTTGATTATATTCGGCAAGCAACAACCCCACAACTCGCTGAGGTTCCAGGAATTGGGCCGCGTTTAGCTCAAGAAATTTACGATTATTTTCATCCCACTTGAGGAGAGTAGCAGAGCGGGCGCGTAAATCTAGCTACCATCTCAATTAACAAAACTTGAGGCAAAATCCCCTTGTCGATTACCCATATTTTTGTAACAGTCAAAGTATGGTGTTCACTCGATACCCGTCGGCTGATAGCCGAAGTCCACTCAATGCAATATTAGCCTTGGAATAGAATTTTAAGGCTAATATTGCAATGAAGCCTTTATCGTCGAATGTGGGTAACGATAAGAGCTTAAGACAAGGGGCAAAATCTCCTTGTTAAAGGTACGCAAACTGACGCCACAGTATAGTAGTTCCACTCTCACAGATGATTCAGTTAAGGTTGTCTGCGAGAATTTAAGCTGTGTAGAAACGGTAAATTTACAATCTCTCATAAGTGAGATAGTTTTGATGAAATTATCTCACCAAAACTTAATCTCATAAATCTTGGCAGCAAATATTAACTAAATCTTAAGATAAAAATTTTGTTACTAAATATACAGTATTTTCTTGATTTTAATTTTTGAATACAAGAACGGCTTTTTTTGTATTCGTCTGAAATGACTATAAAGAAGGCTTTCTCAAAGGATTCGTCATAGGGATCAGTAAATCACTAAGCAGGATTTAATTAAAAAACAAATTATGTATCTAAAGTAGGAGGGTAATATCACTTAAAGTTTGGGATAATATACAGAGATATCGAAAATTTTTTCAAACTTGAAATTTTGTTTAAAATAATCAGCCAATATTAAAGTCGTTTGTTAAGTTGGGTCAAACCAAGATTTTTGCTACTTTAACTGGCAGTTTTCTCAAATAAAAAATAGTTACAACCAGGGGTTTTAAAATGCAGACAGTACAAAAGATTTACTGCCCAAATTGTGGCTGCCAAGCAGAACGTTATTATATTTATGATAGTCAAATAACTCGCACACAATGCCCTAGTTGTGACTACTTGATGATTACTTGTACTCGCACTGGCAAAGTCATTGAGGCTTATGCGCCAGGAATTTATGCACATCGCTAGATAATAAAAATTAAAAATTGGAGAATGTTTTCTCTAATTTTTAATAATAAAATTACTTATTAGAAATTTTGAGCACTTCACAGCTTATTCTTCTGTTGTCTGAATTGTTGCTGTAGTCTCTGTTCTTGTAATCTAAATTGCTGTTGTCTAATTTGTTGATCTTGTCTAAGTTGTTGCTGTTGTATTCTCAGTTGTTGCTGTTGTGTAAAATCTTGCTGTTGTAGTCTTGTTTCTTCCTGTTGTAGTCTTAATTGTTGTTGGCGTATCAGTCCTTGCTGTTGTCGGGTAAAATCTTGCTGTTGTATTATCTGTTGTTGTTGTTGTTGTCGTGGATCTTGAAGGTTTTGCCGTAGCCATGTTTCCTTAAATTGCTGTTGTGTTTGCTGATTTCGCTGCTCATGTTGTTGTGTCATTCTTTCTTGAAAAGACTCGGTTTGTTGAGGATTCGTCTGAATTACTTGTGCAGATGCAGTAGAATTCATCGATAAAGCTTTTGCAAGCACAATCAAGAGTAGCCATGCTTTAACCATTAATAAGCGATTCAACATCCAGTTATTTCCTCAATTGTTATAGGTTGGGTTGAGCGATCGCTAAACCCTTAAAATGGCAAAATAATTCATAATTACCCTATACATAAATGCAGGAGCTTGAAATAGCTAACTAAAGCTAATGCCTTATTCATCGTTATGGGCTTGCGCGATTTCTTTGGCGTCTCCAGTCCATAACGTTCTCTAAATATCAGTGCATTGAGAATAGCTTCCTAAATCAAGGTTATATCCAGTGCATTATTTTGATTTTGCATAAAAATATCCTTTTTTAGATATTCATCTTAATTAAATTATACATTTAAATTTTTTACATGGTTTGCCGGATATCCGTAATCCACCTACCTAAGGTGGGTAAGTTAAAAAAAGGATTTCAGGCGGTTTTACACCATAGATAAACAGAGATAATTTCTCAGGTTCACGACTAGCCTTTTCAAGGTGGGTAAAATTTTTGGACAAGAATTTTTCTGATCTCTGTGTTCTCTGCGTCTGGAGTGGTTCTATAAATTACTTTTTAACCGCAGAGGCACAGAGAACACAGAGAGTAAAGTAGAGATTTTATGACTCACCTTGAAAGGGCTAGTCCTAATTCATTCATAAAATTGACTGCAAAAAATTTAATTTTTACTTGCTCTGAGTTGTCCACAAGCAGCATCGGCTTCTAAACCACGGGAATAACGGACTGTAACAGCAATATTTTGCTGCTTAAGGACGTTGACAAATGCTTGAATGCGATCGCGGTTGGGGCGTTTGTAGTCTACTTCTTGAATAGGGTTATAGGGTATCAAATTCACATGACTTTGGAATCCTCGCAGGCGTTTGGCCAGTTGTAATGCATGTTCTGGTAAATCGTTGACACCAGCAAGGAGAACATATTCAAAGGTAACGCGGCGTCCAGTGATTTCTACATATTCTCGACATTCAGCCAGCAAATCTTCTAGAGGATAGGCGCGGGCGCTGGGGATGAGTTTTTCTCGCAGTGCTTGGTTGGGTGCGTGGAGACTAACAGCCAGAGTAATTTGCAAATTGTTTTGCGCGAACTGACGGATGCGATCGCGAATACCAACAGTTGAAACTGTAAGCGATCGCTGTCCAATACCAACATCTTGATTCAGGGATTTCAGCGCTGCTAGGACATTCTCAGTATTCAACAACGGTTCACCCAGTCCCATAAACACCACATTGCTAACCCGTTGCTGAAAATCTTCTTGCACAGTCAATACCTGATCGACAATTTCGTGGCGTGCTAGGTTTCGTTTGTAGCCTCCCTTACCAGTAGCGCAAAAATCACATGCCATTGGGCAACCCACCTGAGTAGAGACGCAAACTGTCAGACGGGCTTTTGGGCCTTCTCCCCTTTCTCCCAAGGTGGGGATGCCAACAGTTTCAATAATTTGATCGTCTGTTAATCGTAAAAGATATTTGACTGTGCCATCGGGTGCGACGGAGCGGTAATGTAAAGTTGAGCGCCCAATCGGGATTTCTGCAACTTCTTTGCGCCATTGCTTGGAGAAGACAGAAATATCAGATAGCGATCGCGCCCCTTTGTCATAGATCCATTCATGCAGTTGCTTTCCTCTGTAAGCAGGTTGTCCCTGCTGCTGCACCCAAGTGCTTAACTCTGCAAGAGAAGCACCTAGAAGGGGAGGGATTAATTCTGATTTTTCTGGGTTTTGTAAGTCAACCTGAGATACAAGAGGCGTAGCAGACATAAAAAAATCACGAATTGATGTAGGATCTCTATCCTACACCTGCCAGATCAAGTTAATCTTGACCAAAAAAGACGGGGAATTAACCAAAGGTTGTGCCGTTCCAGCCCCACATTGCCCCCTTGGCGTCTGCAAACTCGATGTAAATGCGATTTTTAGGCACATTTAGAGTTTGGTTAATCTGCTGGCAAAAGTCCTGACTCATTGCTGCGGTTTGGTCTGGCTTCATCGTGCCAATGCTCTTAATTTCAATATAACAAACCGGGTCTGTATTCCCTGCAAAGGTCATGGGGATTCCCGGTTCAAAAGCAGTCATTACATAGGATTCTGGTTTTCCCAAATGTTTCGCTAACTTGGCTGATAGATTTAAAAGCATTGACTCAATTTCAGCTTTTTGAGGAGCAGATGCAGAAGTTTGCACTTTAATTAATGGCATAGTACCGAATTGGAAATTTTGATTTTATTCACATTGTTAAGTTTATCGAAACGTAGAAGTACAGAGTATAAAGATTAGGGAGATGGGGAGTGGGAAAGCAGGGGGATGAAGGAGAGTTAGAAGTTGAGGGACTTCCAAATAAAAAATATTCCAAAACTGACGCAAAAATCCTCTTTATTTCTCTTCTCTGTGTTCTCTGCGTCTCTGTGGTTCGTTTATTTGGATAATTTATTTCTTGGAAATCCCTGAAGCATTGGTTCAAAGACTCGTTCATCCACCTCAAAGACTCATTCATCCACCTCAAAGACTCGTTCATCCACCTCAAAGACTCGTTCATCCACCTCAAAGACTCGTTCATCCACCTCAAAGACTCGTTCATCCACCT
>NZ_JBALDI010000035.1:0-28345 GCF_036917395.1 Nostoc sp. | reverse complement strand
TTTTTTGCCTCTAGATGTGTGTTTTTATTCTTACTTGCCTTTTTTCTCTAAGTAATTTCCGGTTGTGACACTTGGGGTGCGGAAGGTGGGTTAGAAGTCAAGAAGAAGGCTCTAAGCGGTGTCAGCAAGGAGAAGAACAATGCAACTAAAACATAGCCATATCTTCCGCCAAGAAGCGCTAGATCGCTTATCTTCACCAGAACAACTCGATCAAGCGATAAATGTGGTCAAGCCTCAAGCTTGGCTAACTTTATCTGCGATGAGTTTTGTGGTTGCTGTGGCTGGCGTTTGGAGTGTATTTGGTAAAATTCCCCTGACTGTTACAGGTCAAGGTATCTTGATTAAACCGCATCATGTTGTGGAATTTCAAGCACCTAGTTAGGGTCGAGGTGTGCATTACTGCATCACCCCTCCCATCCGAAACCGTGCGTGCGACTTTCACCGCACACGGCTACTCAGTGTGTTGCCCATTTGTCATATCGGACTTCCTGACAGCATGACCGATGAAATTAGGAATATCATGTATCCACTCCCAATTAGATTTATTCCAGAATTGAGAAAGTTTCTCTCGAAATTTTGAGCGGTCTTTGTTCCGAATTTCTTTTAAGTCAATTGCGGTCTTTTCGTCGTGACAATGCCGATGCAGTAGTTGTAGGTTTTTGTATTCATCCTTGCCGCCTAATGCTCTGGGGATTTTATGGTCTACTTCTAAAACATCCCATTCTTGGAAGCTTAAGCCGCACCAAGGACATTTACCCTTTTGAAGTTTTAGCAACTCAGCCTTACGATTAGGCATTTGGGGGTGTTTCCCTAGTCTTTTGCTCCAGTAAACTGTGTCGCCATCGTAGGGGCTTTTATCGTCTTTAACTTTCACATAATCAGTGCTACTGCAACTAAACTCCTTATGTGCTAGTAACCGGAAGGGGTTCGCTGTCCCTTCCCTGGTTGCGAATACCCAGTTATCACCGTCTATGGAAGTCCAATATTTATTTGAACCTGCTTTTGCTGTTCCACATCGGCGTTTTGCCCATCGTCGAAGTTTCAGGTATGTGAGGCGATCTTGTTTTGATAATTCCCCAACGGTTTGAGCGTCGGAGTTTGTGTAGAAAGAAGTCCATCCCCTTATTACAGGATTAAGGTCTTTTATAAGAGCCGCTTGGGGCGAAGACCTGTGTTTTGTGATGATTCTTCCGATTTCCTCAATGTGAGCCTTACTCGCCTTCTTGGTAGGGGTGATGAGTGTGTTAAAACCTAATATTTTTCCGTGTGCGTTTCTGTTACTGCGGTACTTCCCTGCTGGGTATTGCTGGATGTGATGACCTAAAAAGTCGAATCCGGCTTTACCATCCTCACTTAACTCATGGTTGAGTGTGTGAGTTAGCCGAGTTTTTTCTGGTTTTAATTCAAGTCCAATACCAGCTAACCATTCCGAAATAATTTCTCGGCATCTTTGGACAACGGCTTTATCTTCATGGAGAATCACAAAGTCATCTGCATAGCGGATGACATTAGGGGTGGAAAATTCCATTCCCCTTTTGTGAAACCAAGTTTTCCTGCTTGTACATGACATTCTGGGGAATTCCTGTTTTATCCTTTCTTCCATGCCGTGAAGGGCAATATTTGCCAATAGCGGAGAAATTACCCCACCTTGCGGCGTACCCTCAGATGTGGCAGTAAATGCTCCTTTGTCTATCACCCCAGATTTCAGCCAAGCTTTGATTTGTTGCCTGACTTTACCCAAGATGTTCAACTTTTGGAGCAGTGCTTCATGGTTGATGCGGTCAAAACATTTGGCTATATCCGCGTCTAACGCATACTTCGCCTTGTTTTGAATACAGATTTTAATCTGTCTTATCGCATCGTGGCATGACCTTCCAGGTCTAAAACCATAGGAGTTTGGCTCGAACACCGCCTCCCATTCTGGTTCAAGTGCAGCTTTTGCTACAGCTTGTAGGGCACGGTCGTACATTACGGGTATTCCTAATGGGCGTTTTTCTTCTCTTCCTGGTTTTGGAATCCAAACTCTACGAGTGGGTTTGGATTTGCCAGTTAGCTTTAATTGCCCTGCCAGTTCAAAACGTGCTTTTGGGGGCAGTAATTTAATACCGTCCACACCTGCCGTCTTTTTACCTTGGTTTTCGACTGTAACCCGTCGTACCGCTAACACCCTATTAGACCAAGACCTCATCAGCGTCTTTTGGAGTTTACGGCATTGCTTGACATCACCACGGCGGGAAGCAGCATAGATGCGTTTTTGCAACTTGAAAACATATATTTCAGCTTGTCGCCAATTTATTGTTTTCCATCCCTCGGTATTCATTACTAAATCCGAATTAGGCTTATTCATAGCTACTGTTACCTCTAGCTTTCCCACACTGCGGCTCACGTCTGCTTATCCTGGCAGTTACGCCATCCCTTTTAAGGCATTACCCGTTAGTTCGGGTTAGGCATTTGCTTCTTGAGTCATCCTGCGCCTTCATGTCTTATGGCTGATGCCTACCTGTTACCAATTTCAGGAGAACATGAGGGGTTGTTTCGTTCCCAGTATCCATAATTGAGTCTTTAGGGCGTGTCTTTCCACCGAGGTTGTGAGTGGTGCGCTATCGCGGTAGAACAATCCTGATAGCCTCTACCTTTGTCGGTTTTTCCCGTTCCAAGTAGGGTGGCTTATGTCACTAGCTTTATAACCCTTGGCAATGGCTAACGATGGTTCAGACGACACTTTGCTTTTTCTACCCATAGACTCTTGCTTGCAGTAGGTGCTTTCAGCAATTACCACCTATTCTTGCTTTCACCCCCGCTTTACACCTTTGATAATCAGTCTCAGATGTAGGGGCTACCAGATTTCTGGTAGTTTTGTGTGCTTTTAATCCCGCACCGGGATAGTAGGACTTAGTGTATTTTTGGATTGGGTTATAATTCAAGTTATCCTTTGAATGTTTCCCTTTCTCCTCTAGCTTTCTTTGCTTGTTAGCTCGGCTAGATGTCCTCACCTACATGGATATTGAGTTGTCATTGATTGAGGGTTTAAAGTGCGAACTCTACCCTTGATGGGTTACTCAATCAAAGCCAGTCATCCTCCTTATTCAGGTTTCGACTGAACGAATCGCACGTTCTGGGCCATTATTAACTCTCAAGGTCAAGCCAGGGGATATTATTAAACAAGGTGATGTACTAGGTATTATCGACCAATCGGTGCTGAAGCAGCAATTACAGCAAGAGCAAGTGAAGTTGCAACAACTGCAAACTCAAAATCAAGAAACTGACAGACTCCAAAAGCTGCTAATTGAACAACAAATTATCACTCTTGGACAGCAGAAAATGGATTTGGAAAATAATCTGCGCCGAGAGCAAACTGCGCCCAAATTACG
Organism: Nostoc sp.; assembly: GCF_036917395.1. Classification (GTDB taxonomy): domain Bacteria; phylum Cyanobacteriota; class Cyanobacteriia; order Cyanobacteriales; family Nostocaceae; genus Nostoc. The sequence continues at coordinate 24,974 of NZ_JBALDI010000035.1, read as the reverse complement.
CGATCAAACCCTGAGAGCGATCGCCCAAAAACGTCAGAGTATCAATTCTCGCAAGCAACAAATTAATTACTTACTGAAAACTTTGCAAGGACGGGTTGATAATCGTCGTCGTCTTTTTGAGGATCATGTGATCAACCAAGATATGCTGGTGCAAGCTGAACAGGAATACTTTAATACTCAAGCAGAACTATCTGATATTGATGTGCAACTCAAGGATCTGGAAATTCAAGAAACCACTACACAACGAGAATATCTAGAAAATCTTAACAAAATTGACGAAATTCAAACCAAAATTAAAGACCTGAATACTCAAAATACTAAATTACAAGAACAAGACTTAAAGCAAACAATTGACAAAGCCAATCAAATTCGAGAAGTAAAACGCCGAATTGCCCAATTAGAATTGCAATTATCTCAAGAAAGTAGAATCATCAGCAAATATAATGGTCACATTCTGGAACTGAGTGTTGTCCCCGGTCAAATGATGAATCCGGGTACTCGTCTGGGGTCAATCGAAGCTGAACAGCCAAATTCAAAACTGATGAGTCTTGTTTACTTTGCTAATAAAGATGGTAAGCAAATCAAGCCAGAGATGGCTGTACAAGTGACTCCCAGCTTTGCCAAACGTGAACGCGAAGGTGGCATCGTCGGAACCGTTGCAAATATCTCTTCCTTTCCGGTAACTACACAAGATATTACAGCGCTCATAGGTAACAAAGAAATCGCCGCAAGTATTGCAGGTCAAGGTGAAGGAAAGGTACAAGCTCTTGTGCAACTAGAAGAAAATAATACATCAATTAGTGGCTACAAATGGTCATCCTCTGATGGATCAGCCGTAAAAATATCCTCTGGCACAACTACTTCTGTTCAAGTCAAAGTTGGAGAAAAAGCACCTATTTCTTATATTATTCCTATGCTACGCTCTTGGACGGGGATTTATTAAATTGGGGATGGGGCATTGGGGTTAAAACTTGAAGGTTCACCCTCAAAAGCTCAACGTTCACCCTCAAAAGCTCAACGTTCACCCTCAAAAGCTCAACTTTCACCCTCAGAAGCTCAACGTTCACCCTCAAAATCTCAACGTTCACCCTCAAAAGCTCAACGTTTACCCTCAGAAGCTCAACGTTTACCCTCAGAAGCTCAACGTTCACCCTCAAAAGCTCAACGTCCAAGTTTTTACTTCTCAATGCCCAATGCCCAATTCCCAATGCCCCATCCCTAAAATTAAACTGAATCGTGTCCGCACTTCTACACTTTTGCAAATGGAAGCAGTCGAATGTGGTGCGGCTGCTTTGGGAATAATTCTTAGCTATTATGGTCGGATTGTGCCATTAGCTAAACTGCGTGAAGAATGCGGTGTTTCACGGGATGGGAGCAAAGCTTTTAATATCCTTAAAGCTGCCAAAAACTATGGACTCAATGCTAAAGGTTTAAAACTGTCTCTGGAAAAGGTGACAACTACCCATCCCCCCTACATTGCCTTTTGGAATTTTAACCATTTTCTTGTGGTAGAAGGATATAGTAAAAAACGCGTCTACCTCAACGATCCTGCTAGTGGTCGGAGAACAGTTAGTTGGGAAGAGTTCGATCGCGCATACACTGGTGTTGCTCTGGTAATGGAACCTGGTGCGGACTTCCAAAAAGGGGGGAAAAAAAATCAGATTGTCTCTGCCTTAAGTACCCGCTTACAAAACTCATGGACAACTATCATATTTTGCTTGCTGGCAGGGTTACTGTTAACACTGCCTCGGTTAGCAGTGCCAGCATTTTCCCAAGTGTTTATCGATGAGATTTTAGTCCAAGATCGACAGGACTGGCTACGACCTTTGCTGTTAGGAATGGGTATAACTGCAATATTGCGGGCGTTTCTTGCCAGATTGCGGCTTACCTATCTACGGCGATTGATGGTTAAATTGTCAGTCAGCACATCAGGACAGTTTCTCTGGCATATTTTGCGATTGCCTGTTGGGTTTTATGACCAGCGCTTTGCTGGAGAAATCAGTAGCCGGATGCAACTCAATGACCGCGTGGCACAAAGACTCTCAGGGCCTTTGGCAACTACTATAATTGATGTGGTGATGATGGTCTTTTATTTGCTGATTATGATTCAGTATGACCAATTGTTAAGTGCGATCGCACTCAGTTTTGCTGCCATCAACATTTTTGCCCTTTTATTTTTATCGCAAACTCGTGTCGATGCCAATATGCGACTAGCTCAGGAATATGGCAAAGTCGGTGGTGTAACGGTTAGTGGCATCCAAACGATAGAAACTATCAAAGCTTCTGGGCTAGAGTCAGATTTATTTGCTCGGTTTGCTGGTTATTACGCTAAAGCACTCAACGCCCAACAGGAATTAGGCTTACAAACTCAAATTCTGACCACATTACCCGCAATTTTGACAGCCCTAACCACAGCTTCTATTCTGCTGGTTGGTGGGTTACAGGTAATGAACGGCAATCTCAGTATTGGGATGCTCGTTGCCTACCAAAGTTTAACACTGAGCTTCTTAGAGCCAGTTAATAGCCTCGTCAATTTCGGCAGTACGCTTCAAGATTTAGAAGCTGACTTAAACCGCCTTGATGATGTCTTGCAAAATCCTGTTGACTTAGAAGTGCAGGAGAGGCAGGGGGCAGGGGGCAGGGGGCAGGGGGCAGGAAAGGCAGGGGAGGCAGGGGGAGCAGGGGAGGCAGGGGAGGCAGGGGGAGCAGGGGGAGATGAGGGAGAAAATACTTCTTTATCCTCGTCATCCCCCTTATCCCCCTCATTCCCGCGTCCTTTTTCTTTCTCATCTCTCTGGCAATTACAGGGTCAAGTTGAGTTACGGAATGTCACCTTTGGTTACAGTCGCGTCGAACCTCCTTTAATTGAGAATTTAAGTTTTACTGTCCAACCAGGGCAACGGATAGCGCTTGTGGGAGGAAGTGGTTCTGGTAAATCTACAATTGCGAAATTAATTTGTGGGCTTTATCAGCTTTGGGAGGGAGAAATCTGCTTTGATGGTGTAGGGCGATCGCAAGTTAAGCGTTCTGTATTGGCTAACTCTTTGGCAATGGTTGAACAGGATATCTTTTTATTTGCTGGGACTGTGCAAGAAAACATCACTCTTTGGGATTCTACTGTGTCAGAAGCAGATTTAGTGCAGGCTTGCCAGGACGCAGCTATTCATGATGCGATCGCATCACTGCCTGGCAAATATGACTTTGAGTTAATTGAGGGTGGTATGAATATTAGTGGTGGGCAACGCCAGCGTTTAGAAATTGCCCGCGCTTTGGTGAGAAAGCCTACAGTGTTAATACTGGATGAAGCAACCAGTGCCCTGGATGCAGAAACTGAGTTGATTATTAACCGTAACTTGCAAGAACGTGGTTGTTCATGTATTGTAGTAGCTCACCGCCTCAGTACAATTCGTGATTGCCATGAAATTATTGTACTAGAGCAAGGTAAAATCGTGCAGCGTGGCACTCATGAGGAATTATGGCAGCAGGGTGGAACTTATGTTCGCTTACTCCACGCAGTAGAAGCATAGTTAAGCCATGAGTAACTCGCAAGTGAATCCTTCTCCTAAACTGTACTCTTTTCAAGCAAACGAACCAGTAGAGTTGAATGACCCAGAAAAAGTCTGGATAGTGCAGTCTGGAACATTGGCGGTGTTTGCGGCTCAAGTTAAAAACAGTACTGTTGAGAAGCGTCGCCGCTATCTGTTCCATGTCAGTGCAGGTGAAGCATTGTTTGGTACAGCGTTGTTACCTGAAGTAGTAACAAGCCAATGGGGTTTTGTAGCGATCGCAATTGAACCTACCCAATTATGCCAAATGTCAATGGTTGATTTGGTTAAGGCAATTGGCGTAGCTGATCAAGCCATAGAACTTTTAGAAGGTTGGATAAATCATTTAGGACAATCTCTAAGCGCCCAGCAAACAACCTTGGCAATGCCATTAAACCTCGCAGAGGCATTTGAACGGGATTTTTCATTATCCAGTGGTGAAGCTTTATTGTGGCCACAAACACTTGTATGGGTGAAGTTGCAGCAAGGTAGTACTCGCTGGATGGGAGTTGAGGAACTAACGCTAAATTCTACCTCGCCAGCGTTTCCGCTCACGCCTGCTATGTGGTTGGAAGCAGAAAATGCAGTTCTTGGACAGATATTACTAACCGCAGATATACAAAAAACCGAAGAAATATTTACAAACTTAGTATTTTTGCATACTTATTTTTTTCACTACTTCAGTTTGTTAGCAAACAAGGAAGCAGAAGCAGAATTTCGTCAGTTTCAAGAACGAGAGCAATTTAATCAGCAAGTAATAGAGAACGCACTCTCAGACTTAGCAACAGTATTACAGCCACAGCAAGAAGTTACGTTTTTTGAAGAAGGGCCGCCTCTATTAGTAGCACTGGGAGCAGTCGGACGAGCATTGGGGATAGAGATTCGTCCACCCGCAGATGATTTTGGTGTTATTGAAGACCCTGTTGCAGCGTTCGCCCGCGCATCACAAATTCGGATTCGGCGTGTGAGTTTGGCAGACGGGTGGTGGCGTCAAGACCAAGGGCCAATGTTAACTTATACCGAGTTGGAAAAGCGCCCGGTGGCGTTGTTGCCTACAGATAATCGAGATTATGTCATCTTTGATCCAGTAGCACGGACTCGAACACCTGTAAGTGAGTCAGTAGCAAAAACACTGTCAGCAGTCGCATATATTTTGTATCGACCATTACCCCAAGTGGCACTCAACAGCATCGATCTGCTGCGGTTCGGAATCAAGGGTTATGAAAAAGACATCGTTAATATTTTTGTAGTCGGGTTACTAGGCACAATATTGGGAATGGTCGCGCCCCAAGCAACGGCTATTTTAATCAATCATGCAATTCCAGAAAGCGATCGCGCTTTGTTGTGGCAGATTGGATTAGTAATGTTTGCAGTCGCTTTTGCCCAGTTCGCTTTTCAAATTGCCCAAAGTATCATTACCCTACGAATCGAAAGTGCCACTGATAGTGTATTGCAGCCAGCCATTTGGGATCGGCTACTAAGATTAAGTCCGGGATTTTTTCGTCAGTATACTTCTGGTGACTTGGTTAACCGCGTGATGGCGGTGAGGGAAATTCATCAAAAACTTAGCGGTGCTACTCAAAGAACGTTGTTAAGTGGAGTTTTTGCCTTATTCAACTTGGTGCTAATGTTTATTTACAGTTGGCAACTAGCGTTTGTAGGAGTTGGTATAGCAATCTTTGCTGCTGTATTTACTGTTATTTCTAGCTTCCTATTGGTGAAGAAATTACAAAAACAGCTAGAACTCGATGGCGCGATTCAAGGACTTAGTGTACAACTGATTAACGGTGTTGCCAAGCTGCGGGTAGCTATGGCAGAAGAACGCGCATTTGCAGCTTGGGCAAAAAAGTACAGCCAGCAGATCCGGCTAAAGGCGAGTTTGCAACAAATTAAAGATGGTGTTTCTATCTTCAATGAAGCACTTCCTTTGGTAAATTCTATATTGCTTTTCGGGTTTGCCATGCTGTTGATGCAGACACGCCTTTCACTTGGTACATTCGTTGCTTTTAACTATGCTTCGGCAATTTTTATCAAAGGAGTAATTGACCTGAGCAATACTGCATCTGAGATTTGGAGCATTATACCAATATGGGAACGCGTAAAATCAATATGGCGATCGCACCCGGAATATGACTCAACTAAGATTAACCCTGGTCAATTAAGCGGTCACATTACCCTGGATCGTGTCAGCTTTCGCTACTCGGAGAATGACAGCTTAATTCTCAATGATGTCAGTATCCATGCCGAACCAGGAGAATTTGTAGCGATTGTAGGCCCTTCTGGAAGTGGGAAATCAACAATATTACGCTTATTGTTGGGGTTTGAGACTCCATTAACAGGCAGTGTCTACTATGATGGCAAAAACTTAGCACAGATGGAACTGCAAGCTGTGCGGCGACAGTTGGGGGTGGTACTGCAAAATGGCAAAATCGGCACAGGCTCGATTTTTGATAACATCACTGCTGGGGCTTTGGTTTCTGTTGAAGAAGCTTGGTCAGCCGCACAAATGGCAGGCTTGGCTGATGATATCAAGCAAATGCCGATGGGAATGCATACTATAATTGCTGAGGGTGGTAATAATCTTTCAGGTGGACAACGGCAAAGGTTATTGATTGCGCGATCGCTAGTCTCCAAGCCCAAAATTATCTTAATGGATGAGGCAACCAGCGCTCTTGATAACCGCACCCAGGCGATCGTCACTGAAAGTTTAGCTAAGTTAAATGCTACTAGAGTGGTGATTGCCCATCGCCTTAGCACGATTCGTCATGCAGACCGTATTTATGTGATTGACGCAGGTCATGTAGTGCAGGTCGGTAAGTTCTCAGAGTTGATTGCACAAGAGGGGTTATTTGCCCGACTTGTAGCCCGACAGCTAGAGAGCAATTTTTAAACTAGCAGCTTGATATAAAGATTGGATTGTGAGTCCATCATCGGGATACTCAACTACAGTAGAACTACATATTGCTTGGAAGCGTTGACCATCTGGGGCTGTAAATATTTGCTGGCGGAGAGTAGTTAAAATATCACTGAGTCTGCGATCGCTTACTTCTATTTTTGTCAACCCAGAAACCCCTACTAGAAATTCTCCATGACCCCAATACCCTAGTACTTCTCCACCGCAAAATGCCGATTGGAATAAGCGACTCCATTGTTGTAATACTTGGTTGCCCATTTCATACCCATGTTTGATATTAATTTGGTGTAAATCAGTTACGCTCAATACCACCAAGCAAAGCGATTGCTGATTTTTCTCAGCTTGAGTAATCAAGTGCTGCAAGTCGCGGCTAGATTGTAACTGATTTGCTAATCCAGTTAAGGGGTCTTTGGTGGACAAAAATTGAAGTAGGCGAGTGCGTTCCAGGCGATGGGTAATCCGCGCTAGGAGTTCTGCCCCTACTACTGGTTTCACCACATAATCATCTCCACCAACAGCAAACACCTGCTGCACAGTTTCTATCTCCCGATGCGCGGTAAGAAATACAATTGGCAATTCCTGCCATTGGGGATCGGTGCGAACTGCCTGGCAAAGCTCAATGCCACTTATTTGGGGCATTTCCACATCCAAAATTAACAGATCTGGTGTAGTAGCTTGTAGGACTTCCCAGAAACGCAACGGATCGTTTAATCCTATTATCTGCATACCCCAGGGTTCTAATATTGGGCGCAGGGCTGCTAAAATCAGTGGATCGTCATCTACTACTAATACATTTACTTCTGAAGAACGGCTGCGTTGTAATAGTTGAGACGCAACATCCCAGATTTGATTTGCTGTTAAAGGCTTAACCAAAAAAGCTCGTGCGCCAGATTTAGCCAAAGTCACGCGGTCTAGTAAATCATCAGTAGCAGCCAGTACAAGCACGGGTACAGGTGGGGTACGCGTTGCTAAGTTTGACAGCAGTTCTAGACTTTCTTTTCGCTGTCCTACCTCATCTACACTCAGCACAACTAAATTTGGTGATGTGTGCAAACAGTTTTTTGCATCCTCTAAACTTGTAATTTGCTGCAAACCCATTCCTACAGACTGGGTAAATTGTTGTAACTGATAACCTAGTTGCAGATTGGGGTCAATCAGTAGTAATTTGGCATTAGTCTCTTTTCCTATTATGGTAATAGGTTGATTAACTTCCTTTTCCTCCATTAGGTTGAACAAATTGCCTAACTCTTGTATCAGTGATAACAGTTGGCACTTTTGAGCAGGTAACAACTCACCATCCTTGTCTAAAATCTGTTCGATTTCCCGCGCTATCCGAGTACCAGTTTCTTGCTCAAACATTCCTAAAACACCAGCTAGCTTATGCGCCTCCCGTTCTGCGGATTGGCGTAACTCCATAGTTAATGTTTCATTAGCAAGTGCTGCTGCTGCTTGTCGCAGTACCTCCATCCGCTGTGTCATCAGCCCTTGATACTGGCTCCACAAACCGCTCATTGCCTGATCAAACTGCTGTTCAACGGATGCGGAAGTATAAGACGTAGAAAAATTTTGAGTTATTTCTCCTTTGTGGCTCTTTTCTGTAGTAGTAGCTTTTTCTGGGTTTAATCGATAGCCCAAACCATAAACGTTTTCAATCCAGTCTACGGCTCCAGCTACTTTCAGTTTATGTCGCAACCACTTAATGTGAGACTTGACAGTTTCCTCTTGGGGTGGATCGTCAAATGTCCAGAGATGCTCGATAATATTTCCCCTGCTAAAAACCCGCAGTGGATTCCGTAGTAAAAGTTCCAGCAGGCTGTATTCTTTGGGTGTTAAATCTAGCTGTTGACCATCATATGTCACTTGGCAGATACTTGGATCTAGTTGTAACGCGCCAACTTCCAGCACTGGAGTACGAGGAGTATCGCTCCGACGTAATAACGCTCTCACCCTTGCTTGGAGTTCTCCTAAATCCAAAGGTTTAATCAGATAATCATCTGCTCCAGCATCGAGTCCCCGAATGCGATCGCTAGTTGCATCTTTAGCTGTGATTAATAAAATAGGAGCAGAACAGCCACTAGAGCGCAAGCGTTGACATAATGTAATGCCATCTAGCTTTGGCAATCCTACATCTATTAGGATCAAGTCGTAGTGTGTGCCTTGGCTATATTCCCAGCCAGCTTGTCCGTCTTGTATGCTATCAACAACATAATGTTGTTGAATAAGAGACTGCAACAACACACTCGCTAATATTTCGTCATCCTCAATCAGCAAGATTCTCATTGCAAAACCTCTCCTTAATCAGCAAGATTCTCATTTCAGAACCTCTCCTTTTCAAATTGTCAAGTTTATGATAATGAACGCATTTGTTCACTTACAAAAGCCAACCACGTTGATTTAGTAACTTATGTAGAACCCTCTAGATTCAATTATTTCACTTCTTCATTTTATTATTAAATAAGTAATCCCTGTTTTGGCACTTTCATAAAACAATAGTCGAAGCAAGGTTATGAAACTTTAATTGTAAGGATTCAGGTCTAAAATTGCGGAAGTAAAGAAGGGCGAGATTGAGAATTAATAGAGTCAGCCAGTAGTGCTTGTGCAAAAAAACCAATTACAGACCTACCTTGACGGCGACAAGTCTGCACCGCCGTCAACAAATTGGCAGTATGTTGAAACCGCTCCATCGAACGGGAACCACCACTGATCTTACGTTTTGTCACAGCCAAACGTAGCGATCGTTCAGCTTGATTGTTATCGGGAGGAACTTCAGGGTTATCGAGGAAATACCACCATTGAGAGGCTTTATCGCACAAAGAGCGTAAAAGGTTTCCTGCTGTAGCCCCAGCCAAGTTAATCCATTGATTGAGCGTTTGTTGTAATTTAGGTTTGAATTGATTGACCCAATCGTTGTAACTGGTGCAGTCAAGAGTTTCAAACCATCGCGCATAATTGCTAAAAGCTTCATCAATTAAATCAACAAATGCTTCACCAATAGCTTTATTGTGAAGACCGGGAAGTTGAATTAATTTTTTGAAGTGACGACGTAGATGAGCCAAACATTTCTGTTGAGCAACAGCTTGATAGCCATTGTAAACACTGAAATTATCGCTGCTGAGTACCCCTGTATACTCAGTCCCTAAAATTGTTTGTAATTCATTTCTAGAGCGAGTATCAGCCGCAGTAAACAGGCAAAACTCAGAATTGGCAACTACCCACAACCATTCTTTAACTCCCTTAACAGACCAAGGTGTTTCATCGACATGAACGTTAGGTTGTGTCTGTTTTACCCAATTACTTAACTCGCTAATGCTCGGTTCAATCGCTGTTTGTACTCGTTCATTGGTTGTCACTAACGTTCCTAGCCCAATTTCAATTTGGCCCAGTTCCCACAACATTTCTTGTTGTTTTTCGTAAGGTAGATGTGCATAATTACCCATCCATCCTAAAAATGCTTGAAGTCTCACACCCAAATCCTGCCCTGGTACTATCTCAGGCGACCAGTCGGCACTTTGTAATGTCCCACAATGCTGACACAATAAAGTATGGCGATGATACTCCACTACTTCTATTGGGAGTTCCACCAACTGCGCTACTTGTTGAAATTCAACTTTTACTGGTTCGAGGATAAATTCTGCTTGACCACAAGAACATATTCGTGGGCGAAGTATTTCATAACGGTCTACTCTGTCAAAACCTTTACGGGTCTTCCCTTTATGCCCTGGTTGTCCTCCTGGAGACCGTTTTGGGCTATCTGCTAATGATTCAGTTTCGGGCTTGTTCTTTTCTGATTTTTTGAGAAGGTCAGTTGATGGTGGTTTTGATGAAGTCTTGCTATCTATATTAGCTATGACACGAAGCTTTTCTATCTCTTGTTTGAGTTCCTGGATTGATGAGAACAACTCTCTGTTAACGATTGCCTGCCGAAGGATCATCTCTACCAGTTCTTCTTTGGGCAACTGGCTCAAACTTTCTCGGTCTAATTCTTGAGGCAGGTTTTGGTTCATATTTGCGATACTCTTACTCAAGTGTCCCCTTTGTCAATACCCTGCCACCTGAATCCTTACCTTTAATTTAATAAAGCTTTGAGCTTTTATTTTCTAAATAGTAACTAAAATTCCTAGCCCCAACCTGGAGATTAAAGCTCCGAAAAGCTATCATTGATTGGTCATTTATGACAAGTTAAGGTGAAGTTTGTGTTGTCACCAGTAATTAGACAGGAAATTGACAAAAATATTACATGTCAAATTTTATTTAATACTTAGATTTGAGGATAAGGGTAAACAATGCTTTGAAATATGACGCGAACGCCCAGTAACAATTGTGTTCCCAACCCCGTTTTTTGACAATATTTTAAGCACAATTGCTTATTGACAAATAGTTGATAACCTTAACTTGTGACTAATGGTTCCAACGTAATGTGTGCAAGTAAGCAGAAAACAAACGCGGATTATCAAAACCTCGATTCGCTATCGATTCCCATGATGTCGCCCCTACGATTTTGGCATCTATTTCCCGTTCCCATAGGACTTCTAGCGATTCTCCTAACGCATCATCTTCTAAACAAGAAAGGCTAACTTTAGAAATATTTGCTCCTGGACGTTGAGAGCGAAGATATTTCAGGAAATTAATCGTGTTTTTAGAGTCACCTTTTTTAGTTGGATAAGTTATAAATTCCTTTGTTTTGTAATCTAATCCACCGAAATATGTTTGTTTATAACGAGCATTTACCACTGGTATTGATACTCGTTCACTAGTTTTCCCCCAAACATCCCCTATGATATCTCCCCAAAGTAGATGACATTCATCAACCATGAACACAACTACCTTTCCTGACTCTATTTCGGCTCGTCGCGCTGACAATAACTCACAAATCTCTTTTTTTTTAAAGTCTTCTTCTACACCAGGGGTTTGTTTGACACTACGTGGGCGAGGTGCTTTTAATTTCGCTTTTAGCTTGTAGCGTACAACTTCATGCATAACTTTGTCGGAGGCTTTTATACCTTCCTTGGCTAAAAGCCATCTACGCACTTCCTCATAGCTTTGAAATCCTTGTGAGTCTTTTAGTTGTTCTTTAATGTGCAATTGCACCTCAAGGGAAATGGTTTTTGGTCGTCCTGGACTTTTACGAAGTTCAACCAGGGTGCTTAATCCACCAACTCTGCTCTGGCTCGCTTGACTTTTTCAAATGTCATTACACTACTGGCATTTCCAGAGCTTGAACAGCTTTTTGCCAAAATGAGAATTGCTGACAATATCTGGAACGCCTTGCTACGGCACTGATACTTCGCTGCCGTCTGGGTTGCCCTGAAATGTCCAGGTACCACTTGATCGGAAGGTCGAACCTGTGCCAAAGGTGTCCTCCATGTACTGCATGTAGGTGACTAAGCCATTCTTCACCTTCGCCAGGACAGAGAAAGGAGAGATGAACGTTTTATCGAGTATCACCGAATGGACGCTGAAGCTGCCGAAGACAGCGACGTTCTCACCTTCGCTAAATATCTGCTGAATATCAAACGCCTCGATGTTCCAAAAGGTATTGAGTTCCTGGAAAACTTTGAGGACGCTGACCGGGCCATCTTTATGCGTGCCTGCCCAAGGCATGAGCTTTTTCAGGTCGGGATTATCGTAGGTGAGCGATACGTAGATGGCATCGGGGGAGACGAGTCGGTTGACGACCTCAGGGTTGGTGGGGTCTTTGAGAAGGGCTTGGACGATTTCAACGTTGGTGTTTGACATGGGTGTGTTCGTTTTCAGTTACAGTTGGTTTCTAGTAGTGAGAGTTCTGCGGCAGGTCAGTGCCCTCTGAGTAGATCAAGGTGTCAATGTTCTCTACCGCCGTCAGATCGTTCATGTAAGTAGTAACGTCCGAGGAGACGAGCCGATTTCAAGCTCGACTATTGAGTAGAAGCGCCAGTACCAAAGAGGTGATTCCGGACGCCGATATCTTCCGCCTTTTTTCGCGCCGCCATCAAAATTAGATGCGCTTCTTCCAGCGTGATCCCATTCGCTGTTGGAACGGGTTTGTTTTTTCCAAGTGATGTCATTTGTCTTTTATTCACTTTTAATGAATTCAGCCAGATGAGCGACCACCTCGGCGCTGCATTCTTCCATTAGCCAATGACCGCATTCCGGCAAGATCACAGCCTTGAACTTCTTTTCATCTTGCACAAAACGTGCAGCCATTTGCTTCGGCAATACGTCGTTTACACCGTTAGCACCGCTGATCGACATGGAGGGAATTCTAATCAGCTTGTTATTGGACAGCAGAGCTTCGTTCTGTCTGATGGATTCAGAATGAGATGTGTAGTAGCCACTAAAGGCAGAGTGCAAGTTCTCGATCCTCGAATAAGGCTCGATCAGTTCGTCGAGCAACGCGTCAGTGAAAATCTCCTTTTTACCTACGTAGTCTTGTATAAAGTAAGACATCAATAATTTTGGGTCATTCGCTATCAGTTTTTCGGCGATATCACCGAAGCTGAAAAATCCAAAATGCCACCCCAGGCCTGGACCGTTCGGGGTGTAGCCTGGATACGTCCACATCGCCTTGTCTGGAATCGGTGAATCCATAAATACGACCTTTTTTATGTAATCCTGGTTGTTGGCGACCATTGGATAAGAGGCCGTATTAGCCAGATCATGAGAGATGTATATGATTGGCTCTTTCGTCAATTTCTTGATCGCTGTAAATAGGTAACCGGAAAGAGCCTCTGCGCTATAACCAGTCTTGGAGGCTTCAGATTGCCCAAGCCCAGGCAGATCGATGGCAATGGCCTGGTGCGCGCTAGCAAATGCTTTCAGGGCGGGTTCCCACATTTTCCAGGTCGAACCAAAACCGTGGACAAACACGATGGGACTGCCCGATCCGGCGCTGACGTAGTGCAGCTTGATGCCGTTGCTCTCCACGTAGTCACTCTTAAACCCGACTGGATAGGCATATTGCCCGCGACGCTGCTCTTTTACCCTGGCGAGGGCTAGATTCGACACGGCAGCTGGTGTATCTATCGATGGTTTATTAATTCCGTTCATAATTAGTCCTCACTTGGTCCCTAACGTTTATCACCGGACCTGTCGGTGCCTTGTCCTTATGTGATATGAGAATTTTAGTTAAGAAATTTTGTAACTGAATTTAATCGTTGTGAGGCTTATTTACGAAGACCTCAAGACTCCGGTTAAAGCTCAACTATTGGACAGAAATGCCAACACCTGGGATTATTCCTGAGTTGAAGGCAATATGTTTGTACTCCAGGAATTCATCGATCGCCGCCAGACCATTCAGCCTGCCGTTGCCGCTGCGCTTGAATCCGCCTTCTTCAAACTCGTCCCAAACGATCGCCCAATCGTTGATCCAGATCGTGCCTGCATCTATCTCGCGGGCGACGCGCAATGGGCGGTCAACATCGCGAGTCCAAATACTGGCGGCCAAGCCATACTCGCTATCGTTTGCCAGCTGCACCGCTTCTGCTTCAGTCTCGAATATCTGCATCGTCAGGACTGGACCGAAGACCTCTTCCTGAACGATCGTCATTTTCGGATCAGTCACTTCCAGCAGGGTCGGACGGTAAAATGCACCGCTGGCGAGTGGACCTTCAACAATTGGGCCGCCGCGTACAAGCACCTTAGCGCCCGCTGCGATCGCCTCCTCCACCATCTTGTTTACACGCTCAACATTCGGCTGATCAATGAGAGGTCCCATATCACTGGACGGATCGGACGCGGGTCCTGTCTTAACGTTCTCTAGTCGCTGGGTGATAAGCGTGCGAAAGCGATCGGCAACAGCACGCTGCACCAACAGCCGGGAACCTGTCATGCAGAATTGACCCGCGAAGGTCGTGAGTGCCTTCTCAACCTTTGGCGCAGCCGCCTCCAGATCGGCATCCTCGAAGATAATCATTGGTGTTTTGCCACCAAGTTCGGTCTGAAACAGCTTGAGCGTTGCTGCCCCTGTTGCGGAAATTGCTTTTCCGGTCTTTGTGCTTCCTGTAAAGCTAATCACTCGAACATCCTTTGACTCCATCAGAAAAGATGATCCGCCTCTACCTTTGCTTTCACTAAAGACATTAATCACGCCCTTCGGTAAATCGGCAGCTTCAGCGAGGGTTTTACTAAACAGATAGTTGATCTGTGCTGTATTACCCGGCAATTTAATAACAGTTGTAACACCAGCAGCAAGAGCAGGTGCCAGAGATCGCACAGTCAGGACAAGCGGCGAGTTAAACGGTGCGACGATTCCAGCAACTCCAATTGCAGATCGAGTCACAAACGAAAGGCGTCCGGGTTGGACTTCCATCGCCCGTCCATAATCGGTCAGCACAACCGATGCCCAGTATCGAAATTTGCTGGGAATCATATCGACTTCAAACGCTGCTTCGTCATGGACTTTGCCGTTTTCAAGCGAGAGAATCGCGATCAGTTCATCTCTGTGGGCTTCAAAGCGATCGGCGATCTGATTCAAAACTCGCGCCCGAAGTGCCCGATTTTCCTTCCAGTCTAATTCTCGGAACGCCCGCACCGCAGCATTAACCCCCTGAACTGCCTCGTCACGCCCACCATCTGCATAAGTTCCAATCACCTTGCCTGTAGCTGGATCAATGCTATCAGTATGCTTTTTTGAATCAATCCACTCGCCATCAATCCAGTTCAGTGCGAGTGTTCCTAGTTCAATGTTTGGTGCTGAGGATTTCTTATCTGTCGTTGCTGCCATAATAGCCGCTCCTTACTTTTCTACATAACTAAGTTTCTACTCACAGTCAAAGCTCAACGTACTCTTGTTCGATTAGCGGGTAATCTTCAGCCTTGATTAGTTGTGTGCAGAAATTTTCAAGTGATAAACGAACGGGTTTCGTTCGCATTTTTTAAGCAATAACACCAATTCCCTAAAATAAGGCAACAGATGTAAGCAGGGTAAGCCTTGCTGCATCTAATTTTCTCAATTGCGTTAGCGAGTCCGCGTTCGCGCAGCGTCTCGTAGAGAGCGTCATTTCGAATTGCGAATTATGAATTGGTATAACTCCAAAGATTTCGTTAATGAACTCTGCCTGAGATACACTCTGCATAGGGACGAAGCATTTGGTTAATAACCCATTGAAATAAAGATTCTTGCCCGAATGCTTCGCCCTTACAGGAAAAAAGTTCGATGAACCAAAGTTTTATAAAAGCCTGTTTCAAGCTGGATGAACGACTTGCAAAACCAGCTTGCCGCGTGGATGTCCGTGCTGGCTAACTTCCTGTGCTTTAGCGGCTTCTGCCAGTTCAAAAACTTGCTCAATAGACGCTTTGATTTGTCCGTCATCAATCAATTGAGCAATCTGCTGGAGCTGGGAATTTGCTCTGAGATTGGCGAAAACAGGAACCGCTTCAATGCCCTGTGGAATGCTTGATTCAGGCACACCAAGTGTTGAAACTAAAACGCCACCGGGACGAATGATTTGCCACGATCGCGCTTGCGTTTCTCCACCAACCAAATCAAGCACCACATCTACATCTTTTACCTGCTGTTCAAACGGTTGACTCGCATAGTCGATCACCTGATCGGCACCCAGGTTTCTCAGATCATCAAGGTTGGCTGCCGATGCCGTTGCAATGACTCGTGCCCTCTTCCACTTGGCAAGCTGAATTGCATAGCGACCTACTCCACCCGCGCCACCATGAATCAGCACGCTCTGCTCTGGCTGGAGATTTGCACCATCAAATAATGCTTGCCATGCGGTTATTGCCACAATTGGGACAGAAGCCGCGTGAATATAATCGAGCGTTTTCGGCTTCGGGGCGATCGCGTCTGCATAGCCCACTGCATACTCGGCATAGGCTCCCGAAAGCCCCATGTCTGCTGTTCCATAAACCGCTTGTCCTGGTTGCAGTGTGGTGACACCATCGCCCACACTTGCAACAACACCAGCCACATCAGCGCCAGCAATCACGGGGAGCGAATAATCATTGACTTGTTGGAAAAACCCTTCACGAATCTTCCAATCGATTGGGTTTACGCCTGCTGCATACACTTGAATGAGGACTTGTCCTGCTTGCGGTTCAGGACGGGGTACTTCGTCGTACTTGAGGTTTTCAGCCCCGCCGTAAGCATGAATTCGGATTGCTTTCATTGTTGCCATTGTGACATACTCCTTTTAATAAAATGGATCGGCATTTCATCAATCACTGACGATCAAAATTTTGAATGTTACCAAGTAAAAGATTCGTAGTCGCTTGGAATGCTGAACTGCGATCACGCTGTTTCAGCGTTAAACCCTTACTTACTGGGTAATTACAATTCCTACTCTGTTAACGATCCATCGACATACTGCTGACCACCGATCATAATGAATTCAACTGTGCTGGCCGGAGCAGCGAAATCCAATGAGGTAATTTCCTCTCTTTGAGCCTCGACTCGACCCAGTACAATGATCTCTTTTCCACTTGTGCCCGGTTTAAGACTCAGGGCGTGCGCGTCAAGCTGTACGACCACGCCACGCACCAAACTGTTACCCCTACCACCTTTTGTGATCACGTCCCCAAGCACAAGAATATTGCCAAATGGTTTACTAGTCTGTATCCCGATCGAGCCATTGCCATGAGTAGTAATGCTTTTAAATTCTGCATAAGCCAAGGTTCCGTCGTACAGATTGAACCCCCGCGCTCCTTCGCCATAGGTCACTAGGTCACCTTGCACAATCAGAGTCTGCAAATCTCCGAAATTTACGAATCCGATTCCACTGGTTCCTTGAGATATGATGGACTGCCGAGCAAGCCAAAGACGGACATTGCCCCAGTTATCCAACACCATGTCATTTGTCCCGTAAGTTGTTACAGGACTGTTATTGATCACTTGTTGAGCCTTCACGCCTGAGCCAACGAACACCCCGCCTGAGATCAGATTGCCAATACCAGCCGGGATATTGCCATTAGTATGGATTTCGCCTGTGGTCAATAATTTAAGGTCAATCATGCCACCAGGAGAACTGGGCGCTGGCCCACCTTGAGGATCGGCGTTTGCGGGAACAGTCATGCCGCCAAAAATAAAGATGCCGCTACCCCTCAACGGCACATCTCGCGTTCCCCCTGAGAGGTTTTCGGCACGCAGTGTCCAGCGACTTTGGGGATCGGTACAGCGGTTGTAGATCGTTAGGCAACCCGGAACGACCTCTACGCCATAACCGACTGGACGATGCAGCGCTGAGGTGCTGTCGCCGTCATACACTTGAACGTCAGTGAGCACAAGGTCAGCGGTCATCACAATATTGGATTCCAAGTGCAGCCGACCGTAGACGACAAGATGCTGCAACTTGAGTTGTCCAAGGGTAGTCGTTGCCGATTCCAGACTGAGCGTTAATCGGCTCGGATGCGATCGCAGGGTTAAGTTCTGGAGGGTGTTATTTGCCGTGAGCGCTACCCCGTCTGAATCTGGCTTGAAGACCAATTCTGCCTCAGAAGTTGTACCCACCAAACTTGAGCCTTCAAGAAGTGTAAATTTCTCTAAGTCATGAAGGCGACCAGCCACTTCGATTACAATATATGTACGTTGAACCGCTTCAGCCAGAGAAGCTGCGTCCTCAACGACTACATGAGTGCCAACTGTGCTATGTGCCATAAACGACTCCCATCAGTGGTTGGATTTACCTCACTCACAACACAACGGTTTACTTGGTGTTGAGGCTTTAGTTAGAGGGAAAACAATCGACGCGCATTTCCATGAGCGATATGTAGACGGCTTTCGCGAAGCTCCACCTAACTTACAAAAGTCTCATTATCAGGACGCCTTGAAGGTGATGTCTGCGCGATCAATGAAAGGCTGGAACAAATCTACCGGCCAGTTGGGATCGCTCTTGGAGGTGCGCTCCAGACACTTCCAGACGCCATCGCGACGTTCAAAGATGTCGTCGTAGGTGCCAGTCGAAACGATTCCGACGTGTTCAGCCTTCCAGTACACGAACCATCGCCAGTGCGCTTCGGCCCTGTCACCCGATCCGGAAATTTCAAACGCGCCCATAGAGTGGAACCACTTGTCCATCTGGAAGACGCTGTGTGCGTAGTCGAACATCTGCTTCATGCCCTCAAAACCCTCGAAGGTTGAAGTACGTAAGTCGTATACATGGAATTTGGCCTCCGGCCAGTAAAGGCGGTTGTAGAGGTCAGCCTGCTCGCGCCCCCAACCCTTGTCGATACATCGCTGATGCATATTCAACTGCTCGAAGATGGTAAAGCGGTCAATCGCTGTGAGTTCGTTGTTCTGAGACATAAAAGTTTCCCTTGACCTTTTTTTGAATTCAAAATTAAAAATGCAAAATTAGTAAGAAAATTAATTTTGAATTAAGTAATTCCGAGTATAGTAGACCACTGGTTTTAAGAATCAGTGGTCTACAATCAGTGGGGGCTTGAACCCACCACTGATTGCAATTTTGAATTGATTTGACATTGAAATTTTTGCAGGCGGCTGCTAATGGGTTGTTAGTGTTCCAGATTTGTTATCAAGACTCCTAAAACGTTCAATGCGTAAATTATTCAGAGAAAAGCAATAAATTTAGAACACCCCCTTTGTTGCTTCAGTCATAGTTGTTTTCTTGCCTAGAACATAGATTTAGTAATCAGAGTCATCATGAAAAAACCAAGTTTCGTTAGGTTTCAACAAGAAAAATTTAGTTGGAAAAGACTTAAAAACAAGGCTTTTCAATCTTATGTTTTATTAGTAAATCGGTGTTCTAGCTAGTTGATAATGCCATCTTCCTCAAATTACATTCATTTCTCATCGTTATACAAGTATCATTTTGTTGATACTATGTTTCTTCTTAGGAAACTTTAGAACCACAATGGACACGTTAATGAGTATGAAAGTGTTGTGTCGGGTAGTGGAATTAGGAAGTTTTGTGGCAGCGGCTGAGCAGCTCAACTTATCCACAGCCATGACCAGCAAGCATGTGATGCACTTGGAGCGAAACCTTGGTACGCGCTTGTTGAATCGAAGCAGCCGACACCTAAGCCTAACCGAGGCAGGAACGCTCTATTACGAGCAATGCCGGGAAATGCTGGATAACTTGGAAATGGTAGAGGCAGCGGTAAGACGATCAGCCGTCGTCGTGCGTGGTGTACTCAAGATCACTGCCCCAGTTTGGTTCGCCAACCCGTTATTCACCAAAGCTCTGGCGGAGTATCGCTCTCGTTATCCAGACGTTGTGCTAGATGTGAGTTTGAATGATCGCATAGTGGATTTAGTAGAAGAAGGGTTTGATCTTGCTTTACGTGTCGTGCACGGTAGTGAGCCTCATTCTTCACTGCTCACGCGACGCATCTGCCCCATTCCGTTCCTGTTGGTCGGCTCATCTGACTATTTGCGAAAAAATGGACACCCAAAAACTCCCAACGAACTGTCGAAGCATGTAGCCATCAGCTATCACTACTCACAGTTTGCCGATAAGATATTCTTTGAGGGTCCCAACGGGAGGGAGACAATTAAACTAACAGTCTCGATCCGCTCTAACAACACTATTATGGAGTATCAGGCGACCTTAGCCAGCATGGGGTTAGCAGTTTTGCCAGAGTGGTTGATTGCAGATGATCTTGCCAGCCAACGGTTAGAGGTACTGGAGCTGGACTACACCTTGCCAACCACATTCTTCTATGCCGTCTATACAAGTCAGCGCTATCTATCACCCAAAATAAGGACTTTCGTAGATTTTCTGGTTGACTATTTTTCTGGTGTGTCGCAAGTGGTAAGTGACAGAGGATAATTTTCTTTAGCCTTGCTCTAAATGACTCCTGACTCCCGATTCAAATGGTGACATTCTCTCCCCAACATCATCTTGCTGAATGTGCGCTGGTATTGTCGCTATCCCTTGAGCTACCGAGACTCAGAAGAGATGATGGCGGAACGAGGAGTCGCAGTGGATCACTCAACTCTCAATCGCTGGTTTTTGGAATTTACACCAGAACTTGACAAACGCATCCGTCTGTTCTTGAACTTGGGGACTTCCAAAAAATAAAATATCCCAAACAAAGATAACAATAATCATTATTAATTAAATACTTATAAATGGTTTTGTTGCATGAAAGAAAAAAAGGACACACGAATCCGCGATTGGAATTGAAATTAGCCTTCGACTTTATAGAACCCATTTGATATCTTTTTTCTAGCTAGCAGCTAGTCTTCTGAGCATCAATCTGATAGAACAAAGCTTGAGCTTGGCATTGGCACGAGCTAGTGTCCGGTCAAAATTTTTAACTAAACTTTTACATCACTCTACCCAAGCGTTTGACCTTTCAATTACCCATTTAGCAGCAACAGGCACGAATCCAGATTTTCCATTAACTTCCTTTTCGACAATTGAAGGCTTGGGTGAGAGTTGAAATTGGATTTTGCTCATGATTTGAGGATAAATCTGCTCTAAAGCTTGGGTCAGTTTCTCTTTCCTGATAGCCATGATCTATGAGGATAGTAATCAAAGGATGCTCAATCGATTTAGATTTGAAATAATCGATGTTAATTGAGAGCATCTAAATAAACCCAAAATCATCAGATACGCTGGCTTTAGAGAACGTGCGTAAAGAAGGGAAAGCCTAGTATATCAACTGCTAAATGTCTTTTAATGCCATTTGTTGCTTTGTAAAAACAGAATCCTTTAGATTCAACGCTGGCATAAAAGCGTGTTTTTGACTGCTTGTGAATCAATCATTATTGTGGTATAAGCAGTTTGTAATTGCTTACGTAATTCATGCTGAGGCTTTGTCATCAGGGGGTAAGCTTTTTCTTTCCTTGAAAAAATTTTTGGACAATCTGTACATCTAATTCCACCATCTCTGTCAGGCACAGCGATCGCTTCCATTGGGCGGCTAGGTCGGGAGCAAAGTTCAGTTTCCTTTAGAGCGATCGCTTCGCTGACCCTGCATCAAGACCGATCGCCTGACTCATTCCCCACTGTTCAATAGCTTTAAAATTTGTAGCCTTTATCCTGCATAGCTTAGAGCTTTTATTAGTGCAATTCCACTCTCAATCCAAGCAATAATAACCGTGATCGCTCATCTATTATCAGCAAAACAACTACTACCACATTAGAACGCATCGTATGGTATGACAATTCAATTGTATCGACTGACAATTCGATTGTATCGGCTGACAATGCCATTGCATCGACTGACAATTCAATTGTATCGGCTGACAATTCAATTGTATCGGCTGACAATTCGATTGTATCGACTGACAATGCCATTGTATCGACTGACAATTCGATTGTATCGGTTGATAATGCCATTGTATCAATCTGCAATCTGATCGCATCAACCCGCAATTTGATATTTTAAAAAATTAGGGCAGGATAAAACTTACGCCCAAACCCAACTTACAGACTTGCACCCTTTCATTACGAATTACTGTCTTCTCTACGAGACGCTCCGCGAACGTAGCGGGGCGTAGCCCATTACAAACTACTTTCTAAGTTGCAGCACTCCACTTTTGGTTCAGTTGCAAAATCATTCAAACCAACAGCTTGCAACAGCGCCCTCCAAGAAGGATTTTGCGAATTGGTGTGACGCAGTTCATTAGCAACGCTCAACGCGTCATACCAAATACCATTACTTCCATAAAGTGTTATGCGCTGGCTTGGTGTCGCTTTTTCCAATTGAGTTTTTAAAGTAGGGTTCAGTTGCTCCCGTTTTACGTATCCTTCAACATTAGCAATAATTTGGTTATCCTTCTGACAGTAGATGTTAAAATACCATCGGTATTGCTTACCTATCTCCATCGGTGCTGCTTTTGATGGCAAGCGAAGGTTTACTACTCCAGGTGTCCCCGTTAAAGAAGTTTTATAAATAGTCTGATTTTGTGCTTCATCTTCTAGCACAAACTCTCCATAAGCAAAGTCGGATGAATAAGGAACATAAAATAAGAAACTAGGATACTCAGCGATCGTTGTTCCAAAGACCAATTCTGGATTTGAATAAACAGGTACTAAGGCCGTGAGTCGCTTTTGAGAAGAAGTCAGGGGCTTGTTCATGTCCTGACTACAGCCACGGCTACCTGCTTCTGTTCGCTTACCAGGTTCCCCGATGTCTTTTGGTGGAGGCGGCGCAGCGAAAATCAATGATTGGTTTAATTGTTCTTGGGAGTTTTGAGGCTCTGCATGTACTTGTATACAGCTAAAGAATGTTAAACTAACGGCAAATAAAATTTGCATCTTTTGCACAGACAATTTCATTTTTTATGCCTTATTTTATAAAAATCAGTTGTTGCTGACTTGATTGTGAAGATAGGTAAATTGCCATTGTCCCGCCGGTAATCACTAAAACCAAGGCTGATGGAACTAGGGGAAGCCAAATCCCTTGATAAAAGAAAATTAAGCAAAGAACGTATAAGATTATAAGTACTCCTCCTCCTGCTAGTACTAAATATAGTCCTGAGCGATTGCGCCAAGGCAGTATCTGTAATACGGCTACAGCGATCGCACCTCCAACCACAGACCAACCCCAAACCCATAAAACTTCACCCCAAACAGGCAAAACTCTGATCAAAGCCCGCCCATCTTTAACCGCACTCACCAACTGACTCACCATTTGCGCTTGCAGAATCACCCCTGGTATTTCTTGGGTAAAACCCTGCTCATTTATGTAGGGAGTAAGGCTATAATCACGAAAGCTTTGGGCAGTGGTACCAATAAGCACAATTCGGTCTTTGACTAGTTTAGGGTTGACTTTACCGTTAAGAACATCTCTAAGCGTGACTTTCGGGGCAATTTCTAAAGGAGAACCTTGGTAAGAGCGGTAATTGAGCAATATTTGATAGCCGGCTGTATCGACTTGTTGATAGCCTCCTCGATGCGATCGCAACCGTTTCAAAACGACGTTACCTAGCTGCAAGTCTCCAGAATCAGTATATTTAGCAGAAATCCCTTCTTTATTTAAATAGTGAAATGCCAGTTGGACGTTAAGGGCGTAAGGTGCAGTACATGGAGATGTTGGGTCTGCTGGTTGCATCGCTAATAAATGACGACGTAAAACATTGTCTGAGTCTGGGACAATATCACTAAATCCTTGGCGTTCTGGTGGAACTCCCTCTGGAGGAGAAACTCCCGGATAATTTTGTGTGCGATCGCTAACTTTGCAAATTGCGAAAAAATTGTCATCAGTTTTCCAACGAGTGGTTAGAGAAGCCTGATTAGGTTGTACTGGCTCACTACGGTAAATATCTAAGCCAACGGTTCGCGCTTGCAACTGTGCAAGTTTGTCCAACAGTCGCGCTAGTGCAAGATTTGACAGTGACCCACTTGTTTGCTTCTGCTCTGGTAGATAAAGATCCTCTTCGGTGACAGTGACTATCAAAAGGCGCGAATCTTGCTTTTCTTGTGGACGCGATCGCATTAATTGATCGGATGAAAGCAACTCCCATGTTTGCAATCCTCCTTGGTGTCTTATCCCTAGTACACCAGCAGTTATCAACAAGCTCAAAAGTAATAAACTTTCGAGGCGGCGAGTATTAAAAAACCATCGGGACTTTAACCAAGTCATTGGCACTACCGCAGGATGTTCGCTAATCACTGGTAACCAGCTTGCATTAGGATATTCCTTTTCTATTCCTTTGAGCCTTTGTCTAGCAGTGCGAACCGCAGCATATATGGATTGTCCTGATGAAAAAACCTCCAGAAAATACTTTAAAAATTTTTGAGCTACTAAGTCTGGTACTGGCTCCCGCATAACAATAATTTGCGGAATCTGCAAATCTTGTAGTTTTCGCGCTAATCCCAATCCATCACAGGAGTTGAAAATCGCTAATTGCAATCCGTTGGCAACAGCATTTGTCAAGGCATATCTGAGTTCATCAATTGTTAATTTATCTGTCTGATTAATATAGATGCAACCAGTGTCACCCTCGCTTTTACTATGACCTGCAAAAAATAGGATATTCCAAGGTTGTTTCCACAACTCATCGTTGATGTTTGAATATTGAGGTTCTACTAAAAAAGTCGTAGTAGCACCGGGTAATTTTTCTAGTAACTGGCGGTCTTGTTCCACGTCAATACCGTCACTATCACCCAAAATCGCCAAAATTCTAATTTTATTGCTAGAGGTGGATGTCTGCAATGCAGCTGTGACTACTTCTGATTCTGGAATACCAAGAACAATTTCAGCTTTCAGGTAATCTCGATCCACTAAATCCCACAAATGCCAAGGAAGTTTTTTTAGTTGCAAACAATGAGTGCGAATCAACACCCGCACTTCTTCATCTGGCATCAGGTGTTTGAGCCATTTTTCCCGCAGGGGACGAAAAGATTCTGACAGCAACCAGTTATTCAGATGCTCCCGCACCTCATTAGCTTTGTTGTCACACTCCTTACGCCGCTGGGAGATAGAACCATCGTAAATAATTTTTTTGGCTTTGATTCGGGTAAATTTCCACAAGCTACGATACATCGACTGCCACTGGTCAATTGCTGTTGCCATATCTAGATTAGACACGTCCGGAATATTAACTAGGTGTCAAAAAAATGGTAGAACGGGATTTTGACCGTCTACCAAAATGAAAAATCCACTTCATTATATTC
>NZ_JBALDI010000034.1:0-61178 GCF_036917395.1 Nostoc sp. | reverse complement strand
ATCAAAGACTCATTCACGAGTATCAAAGACTCATTCACGAGTATCAAAGACTCATTCACGAGTATCAAAGACTCATTCACGAGTATCAAAGACTCATTCACGAGTATCAAAGACTCGTCGGCGAGTATCAAAGACTCGTCAGCGAGTATCAAAGACTTATCCCCTATTCCCCATACCCAATTCAAAAAGCCTGAATCCACTCTTTGACAGAATATTCAGTCCAGATGCCATTTTTCCAGTAAGGGTCATTTTCAATCAACTGGCGCACGGTGGTTTCGTCTTCGGCTTCGTAAATTCCAAAAACTTTCGTAACATCTTTGGTGGGGCCAATAGTAATCAGCACACCGGATTCTTTCTGTTTTGCTAATCCGTCTAAATGAGCTTGACGGTGGGGGACGCGTTTTTCCAGAACGTCTTCGCAGTAACTTCCCCAGACTACATATTTGGGCATGATTCCTTGTTACTCCTACTGGTTAATAAGATATTGTGCCAAAAGCTTGAGTCGATCTCCTTCTAAGAGGATGTTTGAAAAGTCATGATTGATGTGTCAAATATTTTTACCTCACCCTAACCCTCCCCTTGCAAATGGGCTACGGTGTATACACAAGTTTGAAATAGTTTACTCACCTGGTTTTTCGCGTCAGTTTTACCCCACCCTAACCCTCCCCTTGTCAAGGGGAGGAAACTGTATTTCTGGTTTCCCCCCAATAAACGGGGGGATTAAGGGGGGTAATTTGACTTGTGTATACACGGTAGCCTTTACAAGGGGGGATTAAGGGGGTAAGAATTTAATTAAAATCTAACTTCTCAGGTTGACGCCGAATTTTTCCACCAAGGCTTCACGGACTTTATTGTGTACTGGTTCAACTTCAGCCTCAGTGAGAGTGCGATCGCTAGCCCGATAAACTAAACGGAATGCTAAACTCCGCTGTCCTTGGGGGACATTTTCGCCCCGATATTCATCAAATAATTCCACTGATTCCAGCAAATCTTTACCCGCTTTGGTAATTACTTTTTGAATTTCGGCAACTGAGATTTTCACGGGTGCAAAAAAGGCGATGTCGCGATCGCTAGCTGGATAGGTAGAATAGGGCTGGAATGTTGGAACCAGGATTTCATCTTGTCCTAGAGAATCTAAAAGCACATCTAGATCCAACTGGAAAACATAAACGGAATTTGGTAAACCTTTTTCTCGTCGCAATTGGGGATGGAGTTGCCCAAAAATACCCAGGCTGTTACCCTGAATCCACAAAGAAGCGGTACGTCCTGGATGTAAGCGATCGTCGCGGCGATCGGGTTGATATTCTACCTGCAAGCCAAGTTGCCGAAATACACTTTCTAAAATGCCTTTGGCTTCAAACCAGGTGATGGGTTCTTCGCGTCCACTTTTTGACCATTTGCCAAGGGAAATATCCCCTCCCACAATCCCAGCCAGGGCTTCTGTTTCTTGCAAACCGTCTTCTTCTCGCCAGAAAATTTGCCCGATTTCAAAGCCGTTAAGGGCACCATTACCCTGCTCTAAATTGTATTGAAAGGCGTCAATCAACCCAGATATCAAATCGTTTCGCAGCGCTGAATATTCGACAAATAACGGGTTTGACAATACTATCTGTCTATCTTCTCCTGGTTTGACTAAAGAATAGTGGATTAATTCTGTCAACCCTTCAGCCCGGAGGAAAGCTCTTAACTTGCGAATCAGTTCCTCATCTAAAGGCAGGTAACCAGCTTCCGCTTTTTCTGGTAAAGTATCGCAGAATTTGTTATAGCCATAGAGACGGGCAATTTCTTCAATTAAATCAATTTCTCGCTCTAAGTCGCGGTAACGATAGGGTGGCACAGAAACTGACCATGTGGGTTCATGGGTGGTATCTTCTCCTGGAACATTATCTGAAGGAGTCAACTGACATCCTAATGCAGTCAGGATGCGCTCAACATCTTGTTCCTGGAGTTCACCTGTATCCTCTCCCAACTCGATTGGCCCCAATATCTGATTAACTCTGTCTAAACGCAGTGCGATCGAACGACGCCAGGTAGACGGATGGGGGCGGGTATCGGCAATTTCCTGCTGGACAAGAATTCCACTAGCTAATTCGCTAATTAAAGACAAGGCGCGGCGATTAGCTACTTCCAACTCAGCCCGGTTAACTCCCCGTTCATATCTGCCAGAAGCCTCACTTCTTAAGCCTACACTCCGGGAAGAACGGCGAATTGCCACGGAATCAAATAAAGCTGCTTCTAAAACTAAACTTTGAGTCCCTTGATGGACTTCTGTTTCTTCTCCACCCATGACTCCCGCCAGTGCAACGGCTTTGTCGTTGGCGGTAATTAACAAATTTTGGGATGCTAGGGTGCGAGTTTGTCCATCTAGGGTTTTGAGGGATTCTCCATGATTGGCGAAGCGGACGCCAATGGTTAAATTTTCGCTACTTGCAACAGATTGTAAGCGATCGCGGTCAAAGGCGTGCAATGGTTGTCCCCATTCCAACAAAACGTAATTAGTAATATCCACGACATTACTTATAGGACGGACTCCAGCAGCCCGCAAACGCTGTTGCAGCCATTCAGGAGATGGAGCAATTTTAACTTGTTCAATTACCGTACCAATGTATGCAGGACAAGCTTGGGTATCAGCAATTTTTAAAGCTAAATTTCCGGCATTTTTGGGAATAGAGACTTCACCCGGTTCAGGAATGCTCAACTTTCCACCAGTTAAAGCTGCTACTTCGCGTGCTACGCCTACCATACTCAGAGCATCAGCACGATTAGCAGTTGCGGTAAGGTCTAAAATTACATCATCTAAACCCAACAACGGACGCACATCACTACCTAATGGTAAATTTTCCTGGGTAAAAATATGAATTCCGTCTGCATCGGTGGGCAAACCGAGTTCCTTTAAAGAACAAATCATCCCCTGAGATGCGACACCACGCAGTTTCGCAGGTTTAATTTTTAAATCGATGTTGGGTAAGTAAGTACCCGTAGTTGCCACTGGCACATAAATATCCGCCTTCACATTGGCAGCACCACAGACAATATTTAAAGTCTCATCTGCACCGATATCCACTTGGCAAACACTCAATTTATCGGCATTGGGGTGGGGTTGACGCTCAAGCACTTTCCCTATAACCACACCATTTGCCCAAGTGCGGCGGTCTTCAATCTCTTCTACCTCAAACCCCGCCATTGTCAAGGTTTCGGCTAATTCTTCTGGACTAAGTTTTATCTCTACTAGTTCGCGCAGCCAATTTAGAGAAATACGCATGGAGTGTGATTATTTTAGGAATCGTCTTTTGTTCTCATTTTAGGGTGCCTACTAGCGATCGATGGCTACTCGTCCTGCAAGGCTTACCCTTTCACTTGAACAATCCTACTACGTTAGACTGGCAGAACAACGTCTCTTCTTAATCTTTTCTTGGTGTCTTGGCTTCTATCAAAGTAGGAGATATGTTTGAGCTAACTATATATACTAGCCCACTTATTCGCCACCAGTTTCTAAATTTTGGAAATAAAAAAGTTAACAGCATCAGCGATCGCAGAACTTGAATTTTTAAAACTCGATAAAACCTCATAAGTAATATTTTGTCACTCCACAAACTACAAAAATCAGGCTTCACTCTTTTTTGTAGTGTAATTGCATTCTATTGTAGTACTCAATAGAGGTAAATTTGCCCTGTTTGAGCCGAAAAATTACTGCTAAAACTGCCTCTAAAGCATTCACCAGAAGGATTATTGAACAATTTATCTGAAATTTGACTCAACAATATCAAAACAATGGCCAATCCAATCTAAATTTTGTTCATTTTAAATATAAATCTGATTTTGTATAGTTTTACTAAGTGTGGTACTTGCTGTATTTATTCGTATTTTTTTTTGAAGATGAAAGTCAAAAAATGCTTTCATTCATGTCGTTGATCTTCCTATTGATGGAGGAATTTAAGTTTGAGTAATAAGTAATAGGAGTTTAATTCTAATGGCAACTTCTGACAATAGCAATCAAACAACTGCCGGGTCACAAGGTAGTAGCAACACTTCAACTGGTAATGGCAATTTTTCTTTCAGTGATGGCAAATGGCAGTCCACCGATGGCAGCAGTTTAGATGGTGGCGGTAGCTTTGGTAGCGCTGCTAGTGATAGTAATATCTTCGCTTCCTTCATTGGTGGTAGCACATCTGGTGGTGGTAGCAACCCCTTTACTGGTGGTAGCACATCTGGTGCTAGTACCTCTAGTGCTAACAATACGGCCGCTAGCGGCAACCTCCCTGGTAACTTACCATTTGGCAGCACTCCCCCCTCCAAGGAAAGTGGTAGCAACCTACCTGAAACAGGTAACGGTCTACCTGTACCTTATAACAGCGACAACTGGGTATTTGATATTCAAAACTTAGATGGTGCAAATGCTACTGGTAACAGTGGTCAAGGTAACGGTAACTGGTTATATGGTAGTAACAATACAACCGACGGTAATGGTAACTGGAATTTTGGTAGTAGCAACACAACCAACGGTAACGGTAACTGGAACTACGGTGATGGTGGCAAAAGTAAAGGTAATGGCAACTGGAGCTTTGGTAACGATAACACAACCTCCGGTAATGGTAACTGGAACTTAAGTAATAACAACGACATCTTTGGTAATGCCAATACACAGACTAGTAGTAACAATGATATCCTTGGTAACGGCAACACTGGTAGTGTAAGTAACAGCAATCTCCTTGGAAATCGGATTGAAGCCAGTGGTGATGGCAAAACACTTGTTGGTAATGAAGGCTGGAATTTTTCTGTTAGTGGCAAACTGATATCGCTAGGTAGTACTACGCCCAGTGAAGCTATCGGCACTGATGTCAGCAGTTTACTCAGCAGTCCTGACCTTATAACATCCGCGATGTCAAATCCAGGTTACAACAACGCGAATTATAATTTCTCTGCCATATCCTAAAACTTTCTAGCAGACAAAAGCCAGTTTTTGCATCGGCAAGCCTGTCTATTGTGGCAATGGGCCTTTTGCCAACTTGAGTTGATTACATTTTGAATACAATACTTCTCGGTTAAGCTAAGGTACATTCCTGTTCCAATGATATTCACGGACAGTATAGCGGTTACCGTATGGGTAAGGTACAGAAAAAATAATTAACCGCAGATAAACACAGATACTCGCACACCTAACCCATGTACCTCATTAAAATGAGAATCCCTATATTCCCTTTTCACTCTACAAGAGATTTGAGCGCATGTAATAATTGCTGTTTAGTAAAAGGCTTAGTTAAATAAACATCTGCACCTTGTCGCATTCCCCAAATCCGGTCAATTGGCTGATTTTTAGAACTACAAATAATAATTGGTACTTTTTGAGTCACTGGATTTTTTTTGAGTTGACGGCAAAATTCAAAACCGCTAATTTCTGGCATTACCACATCAGTAATAATCGCATCCAAACGATGAGTTATTGCCTTACTCATCCCATCTTTGGCATCATAAGCTTTAATTACCGTGTGTCCATTCTCTCTTAAAAAACTATTGATTAACTCCAACTGAGAAGGAGCATCTTCAACAACTAAAACTGTAGCCATATTGATTGATTCTCACTAGCTCAAATTCGTTAGATTTTGTGGTTAATTTAAGTCAAATGCATGAAGACTGTTTTCAGCAATTCGGCGCGTGAAAACGGTTTAGTGAGATATCCAGATGCACCTACCAGTTTTGCTTTTACTTTGTCTACAATTCCTTTATTCCCAGTGACAAAAATGATCGGAGTATTTTGAAAAGTTAAATTGTTTCGTATAATCCGGCACAACTCATAACCATCGATTCCTACCATGTTTAAATCCAGCAAAATTAAGTCCGGTTTGTGCCTTATAATTGACAAAACGGCTTTTAATGGATCGTTGATAGTCACTACAGAAAAACTTTCATTTTCTAAGAAATGGCTAATTTCTTTGAGAATTGTGGGGCTATCATCTACAGAAACGATTTTGTGGACTGTTTGTGCCGTTACAGTAGCAGCCGTTACTCTTTGGTAAGTAGGATTTATGTTATTTGATATTGTCGGTTCCTGAAAGTTTTCTTTTGGAGGAGTAGAAATCTGTGGTAGGTGAACAGGAGCTACATTCTCTTCAGAAATATCTGGGTAAGACTTGACGGTAGTGTTTAGTTTTTCTTTGGTATCAACTAATGTAATTAATTTTGAGAAAAGCGTAGGCGTAGCCCGTTGTAGACATCGCTCTTCAAATATCTTTGGTAATTTATCAAATGGTGGATCAGGTTCATGCAAGATAATCTCGCCCTTAACGATGTAAGGGTATAAATTGCGAGCCAGTTGGATTTCATCTTGATTCAAAATTACCGCCAGATGACACAGGCTGAAACCCTTCATCCAATTAGTTAAATCTGGCTGGAGTTTTGGCAAATCTTTTTCCTCAATTTTGCTGTTAATCAACAGATATGGACGTTGATATGGAGAGGAAATTTTCGGAACAAAAGCTTGCCAATTCTGTAATCTTACTTGGCAACGTTCTAGAATTTTTTCTACATCTAACCTACAAATTTTTGGCATTCTATTAAGTGGTTCTGTTAATTCATAAATACCTTCTTTGATTAGCAAAAATGATTCAATCACCTCTTTAACCAATTCTTGAATCAGCACTGCTGCTTGTGTAGAATGTAGATGTTGTTGACTAATAAGCCAGGATATAGCCTGATACTCAGGAGGGTGATTTCTCGAATTGCTATCATATTCGATTAACTGACTATGTGAGTCAGGTTCAAACATCAAACGTAATTGAACACGAACCTCAGTAGTCAGTAGTGGAATTTGGTGACTGAGGCGACGCAAATGACGTTCAAGTCGATCAAACGGTTCCACTGAATGGGTAGCGTAGGTTATTTTGCCTTGTTCTAGGTAAATCGACCAACTAACTGAATTACTCAATGCTTGTAAACAAGTAGTATCGGAGCAATTAGATAACTGTCTTAACAAACTTAGAGGACGTAGTTTAGTGAATGCACCGGAATTATTCATATTTTTCAGTTTTTTTGCGGAATCAACAACCAAACATTTGTAAATGGAAAATATCAGCTATGAAGTATTTTCTTCTTTGTAATTTTTCTCTAGGCAAAAATTATTTCTCTTAAAATATGTATATATAATAAAAATTATAATTTTTATAACTTTTTTGTTGCCTTTGGCACCTTTTACTTAATTTATCTCAAAAAACCAGTAGGTGAGTATGAATAAAGGTAAACACATATCATAGCTAGACTATCAGTAAATGCTAGTAACTTCTAGATTTTACTCACTAGCGACAACTCTTGGCTGAAGACCTGAATAACGACGTTTATTTATACCCACTTCCTGAAAGAGGCAAATTTGAATCCAAATTCACGCAGTTACACTGGTATACTTCTAGAGTTAATGATCTTGATTGTGGTTAATCACTTTCCTATAAAGGAAGAATTCTCCTATATAGAATCTTTAAAAATATATCTGGGAAAGTTTAGGTATTTATTGTACTGTATGTTTAAGGGATATAAATTTTTGGTAGATACATTACAACAGGTAATTCTGGGTTTTGATAAACTATTTTTTGCTAAACTAAGCTGTACTTAAGTTCTTCTTAAATATATAGTGAACTTCATGAAAATAATTTGTTTAATAAAGATTAGAGCATCTACCACTAAATATTATATTCTGTAGTCGTCTCGGCAACTGAAATTATATACTCTGAGAAAAGGGAAATAAAGCATTGGACTTTAACATAACACAAAAAGTTATGCATGATACATTAAGACTTGATGAAGTAGTAGAATTTGCTGAGAATCCAGAACCACGTTGTCCTTGTGTGCTCTTGCTAGACACATCTGGCTCGATGCAAGGAGATCCGATTGAGGCTTTAAATCAGGGTTTACTAAGTTTAAAGGATGAATTAGTCAAAAATTCTTTAGCCGCAAGACGGGTGGAAGTGGCGATCGTAACTTTTGATAGTAATATCAATGTAGTACAAGACTTTGTGACTGCCGATCAATTCAATCCGCCGATTTTGACAGCCCAAGGCTTGACTACGATGGGTGCAGGAATTCATAAAGCTTTAGACATAATTCAAGAGCGTAAATCTCAGTATCGCGCCAATGGGATTGCTTACTATCGTCCTTGGGTATTCATGATTACCGATGGAGAACCCCAAGGGGAGTTAGAGCAAGTAGTAGAGCAAGCAGCCCAGCGTCTACAGCGAGATGAAGAAAATAAGCGCGTAGCATTTTTTACAGTAGGTGTAGAAAATGCGAATATGACGCGTTTAAATCAAATAGCTGTGCGTACCCCGCTGAAACTCAAAGGATTAAATTTTATCGAGATGTTTGTCTGGCTATCAACTAGTATGTCATCTGTTTCTCATTCGCAGGTGGACGAACAGGTAGCATTACCGCCGATTGGTTGGGGGACTGTTTAATTAAAGATTGCAGCTTGATGTTTACACAGCTAGCTGTTGGAAAAAAATCTATGAATATATCAAAACAGATTGCTCAATGGCGAATTGTGGCTGCGTCTGTATGTGGTACAAGTCACTTAAAAAACAATCAGTTATGTCAGGATGCTCATCACTGGCAGATATTGTCAGATAATGTTTTAGTGGCGGCCGCAGCAGATGGCGCAGGTTCTGCTAGCCTTGGGAAAGTGGGAGCGATGGTTGCTGTGGAAACAGCAATCGAAAACATTTCCACTAAAGGACTCACCCGGAAAATTCTGACTGATGATGCCTATGTGCGATCGCTCTTAAATGATGCCATACTATCCGCCAAAAAAGCCGTGGAGGATGAGGCGGCTACTTGTGACAAACAGCCTCAAGATTTAGCAACTACCTTAATCATGATGGTTGCCACACCAGAAGTTGTAGCTGTGGCACAGATAGGTGATGGTTTGGCAGTGGCAAAAGATCGGATGGGCAACCTCCTGGCACTTACCATGCCTGACAGTGGCGAATACATTAACGAAACCACTTTTTTAACTTCGCCTACTGCCTTAGATGCAGCGCAGATGAGAGTCTGGCGCACAGACATAGTAAATGTTGGCATCATCACCGACGGACTACAAATGCTGGCTTTGAATATGGTTGTTGGCGAACCTCACAAACCCTTCTTTTTTCCGTTGTTTGAATTTGTAGCCAATACTGAGGATAAGACAGTAGCTAAGGAGCAGTTGATAAAATTTTTACGCTCAGAGCGGATTACTCAACGCACTGATGATGATTTGACACTCATTATAGCTGCGTTCAACGACTCATGAGCAATAAATCTACAGGTTTGACATCTTACAATAACTCCCGTTAGCGGTAATTTCATTATGCAGGTACTACGTTGTTCCCCTAGAAAAGAAATCCTCAGCCTCAATGTCAGTTTGGGGCGTGGCGGTGAAGCTTGTGTTTATGCAGTGCCATCCGATAACAACTTGGTGGCGAAGATTTACCACAAGCCAACGACTGCCCATGCTGCAAAACTCCAGGCGATGCTTGCCAACCCGCCAGAGAACCCTACGGCTAGTTTGGGGCATATCTCTATCGCTTGGCCAGAGGATTTATTACGGGCAGCAGATGGCAAAAATAGCATCTTGGGATTTTTGATGCCACGCATTCAAGGGATGCGTCCAATCATCGACTTTTACAACCCCAGAACCCGTCGCCAACACTGCCCCCTATTCAACTATCAGTACCTGCTCCGCACGGCTCGCAACTTGGCGGCGGCTTTTGCAGCTTTGCACGCTAGTGGATATTGCATTGGCGATGTGAATGAGTCAAATATCCTCGTCAGTGACACAGCACTGGTGACTTTGATAGACACAGACTCTTTCCAAGTACTCGACCCAAACAACAATGTTGTTTATCGCTGCCCAGTAGGTAAACCAGAGTTTACCCCACCAGAATTACAGAATAAAACTTTTGCCCAGCATGATCGCGAAATTTCTCACGACTTGTTTGGGCTATCGGTGCTGGTATTTCAACTTTTAATGGAAGGCACCCACCCATTTTCTGGGATTTTTCAAGGCGCTATTGAGCCACCATCCTACGAAGCCCGAATTGCATCAGGTCATTTTACTTACAGCCAAAAGCGGTACGTACCCTACCTTCCTACACCCATTGCACCCCCTTGGGAAATTCTCCATCCCAGCTTACAGGAACTATTTGTCCGTTGTTTTGAAGAGGGTCACAACAACCCACAGCTGCGCCCCAGTGCCCAGACTTGGCTCTCAGTAATAGCTGAAGCCGAAGATTCCCTGATTACCTGCACTACAAATCCCCAGCATCGCTACAACAACCATATGCGTAGCTGTCCGTGGTGTGAACGGACTGTGCGATTAGGCGGACGCGACCCCTTCCCATCACATCGGGCTATAGAAGCAAGAGAACATTTACAACCGCGAATCAAACCGAAAAAGCGCTACACTCAGACACCGTATTTGCCACAACGAGCGGCGTCACTGCATTTAGCTAATTCTTGGCAGCCAGTAATTACCCCAAGCGGTTCATTTTATAAACGTTCCAAGAAGTCAAAATTGTACCCGATTATTTTTTGTTTGATGGGTTTTGGTTTATTGGGATATGCGGACGTAATGATTAAATTTACTCAGCCGTTGGTTTCCCAAAATGCTTACACCCAACAAACATTGAATTCTCGCCAGACAAATAACAAACTTAGCTTCGCTGATTACTATCAGCAGGGTGACGCTGCTTACAAAGACCGAGACTATGAAAAAGCAATTGTCAACTTTAGCGAAGCAATTAAACAACAACCTACACATCCCAGAACGATTGTAAATCGTGGCAATGCCCGCTATAACCTGAAAGACTACGAAGGAGCAGTTGTAGATTATAGCCAAGCTCTCAAAATCAATCCCAATCAAATCAAAGCTCTTGTGAATCGGGGTAATGCCCGCTTTATGCTTTCCGAATATAGCAACGATCCTGATCAAGAATATAATCTAGCGATCGCCGACTATAATCGAGCCATCGGCTTGGATAATAATGAAGTTGAAGCTTATATCAGACGGGGGATTGTCCGCACCCAAATGGCTAAATACAGCGGTGAATCTCAACAAGCTTACAAAAGAGCGATCGCAGATTTTACTCAAGCGATAAAACTTAATGTATCCAAAGCAGAAGCTTACTTTCAGCGAGGTTTTGTCTATTATCAAATTGCCCAGTATAGCAGCAATTATGAGCAAGAATATAATCTAGCGATCGCTGACTTTAACCAAGCACTAACTATTAGCCCCAGATTAGCCAAAGCATACCTCAAACGAGGTATGGTTCGTTATGAACTGGCACAATATGGCGGTAGTGAATCTAACAAAAACCAGACGAAAGCTATCCAAGATGTACAGATAGCTGCCAAAATCTTTCTTGAGCAAGATGATATGGAAAATTATCAGCAAGCACTCAATAATGTATGCGTAGTTGTAGAAAACCAATGTGACCCTTTATTCCAAGGCTCAAGTAATCTCCAAAAAACTAACTAAAAACAAGTAAGTTTTTTACTGGCATATTATTGATTTTGATTGAATAAATCATATCATGTCCGGTAAGTTACTTGTGATTTCTGCGTGACCTCTCAACAGGGGAGCATCCCAAATGTGTAAAAACATAATTTATCATTGCGTAGGGTACAGAACGCACTCAAGCAAAGCAATCGCTTTATACAGATGAAGTGAATTGCAACATTTGGGCTACTGTACAGCTTCTGGGTTCGCGAAGCGTCTGGTAGAGTTGGAGTATGCTTCATTCACAATTGACTTGTAATGATTTTGGTAAGTTTGCTTGCATTGGGATGCTCCCCCTCTCAAGAGCAGCCCCTCCCCTACTAGGGGAACTCGTAGCCCCCACGAAGTGGGGATTAGAGGCAGGGAGCTTGTAGCTTTAGCTATAGGCTTTTTAAGGTTCTTTTATTATAGATAATTCAACGGACATGATATCAGGTCTGACTAGGGTTAGCGTAAGTTAACCCTAGTTATTTATTGGGTAACATTATTTATTTAATTCAGTAACTTATTTTCATCTTTATAGGTATTCATAGAGCTTTTATATAGAAAAGATTTTATTTCATATCACCTTCATAATTTTGCCAAAAATTATAGTTAGATTATTGACGGAGAAAAAGAAATCAAAAACAAATTTTTCTCTATCTAAGTGCATCCTCTTCATGTCGAGAAAGTCAAACAATTTTGGATTTTAGATTTGCGTTAGTGAGTCTTGTCTGCAATACGCTACTCGCGAACGAGCCTCTTTGGGATTAGTCATCAAATCTCACGAGCGGATGAGTAGATTTGTTTTGCCCACTTTCAGAGCGGGGCATGTATCAAAAAACTCTTTTAATCAAAAATCCAAAATCTAAAATTGGCACGGAACGGTCAAATAATAATACCCCTACAAATCTCCGAGGTAATTGCATGAAAGCGGTGATTTTGGCTGGAGGGCTTGGTACACGCCTCAGTGAAGAAACTAGTATCAGACCCAAGCCGATGGTTGAAATTGGTGGTAAGCCAATTCTCTGGCACATAATGAAGACATACTCCGCCCACGGCATTAATGACTTCATCATTTGTTGCGGTTACAAAGGTTACATAATTAAGGAGTATTTTGCTAACTACTTCTTACACATGTCAGATGTTACCTTTGACATGCGATTTAATCAAATGAACGTGCATTCTGGTTATGCTGAACCCTGGCGTGTTACCTTAGTAAATACGGGTGATAATACCATGACAGGCGGACGCTTAAAGCGAATTAGTGAACATCTTGGTAATGAGACTTTTTGCTTTACTTATGGTGATGGTGTAAGTAATATTAATATTACCGAGCTAGTTAAGTTTCATAAAGAACAAAAGACCTTAGGAACACTCACAGCCGTTCAACCAGCAGGACGTTTTGGTGCCATTTCTTTAGGATATGAGCAAACTAAAATTACTAGCTTTCGGGAAAAACCTGAAGGTGATGGAGCTTGGATTAATGGCGGTTTTTTTGTGCTAGAACCAGAAGTAATTAACTTAATCACTGGTGACTCTACGGTATGGGAGCAAGAGCCATTAGAAAAGCTAGCTGATATGGAACAGCTATCAGCTTTCAAACATGATGGTTTTTGGCAACCGATGGATACTTTACGTGATAAAAACTACCTAGAGGGGCTATGGAAGAACAGTCAAGCTCCTTGGAAGATATGGTAAAGGAGAGTTATGAGTCATTCAATTTTGGATTTTAGATTTTAGATTTTAAATTTTTTTGAATCCGAAATCCAAAAATCAAAATCTAAAATTGGCAGAGTTATGAGTTTTAACTTCTAACTTCTGACTCCTCACTTTTTTGTAATTTAAAGTGCGATAATACTAATGTATGATTTTGCGATTATAGGTGGGGGAATAGTTGGACTCTCGACAGCGTTGGCTTTAGGAAAACGCTATTCTAATGCACGTATTTTAGTACTAGAAAAAGAGAGCCAATGGGCATTTCACCAAACAGGCAATAATAGCGGGGTGATTCATTCTGGTATTTACTATCAGCCAGGGAGTTTCAAAGCTAAATTTTGTCGTGACGGTTCTCGCTCAATGGTAGAATTCTGTCAAGAGTATGGAATTGAGCATGAAGTTTGTGGTAAGGTAATTGTTGCAACTGAAGAACAAGAGCTACCACGCCTAGAAAATCTCTACAAACGCGGCTTAGAAAATGGCATAGAAGTCCAGAAAATCAGCCCCGAAGAAGTCAAGGAAATTGAACCTCATGTAAGATGTGTAGGTGGACTTCGGGTATTCTCAACTGGTATTGTTAATTATAAGCAAGTTTGTTTGAAATACGTCCAGCTAATTCAACAGCAGGGTGGGGATTTACACCTCAATAGAAAAGTTCTGAAAATCTCCCCAAGTGGTAAAAATCAGGTACTGGAAACAAACAACGGTAGCTTTGAAACACGCTTTGTAATTAATTGTACTGGATTGCATAGCGATCGCACTGCCAAATTAGGTCAAGTTGAACCCCAAGCAAAAATCATCCCATTCCGGGGAGAATACTACGAACTCACACCAGAAAAACGCTATCTAGTCAAGACACTAATTTACCCAGTTCCCAATCCAGATTTTCCCTTCCTGGGTGTTCACTTTACGCGGATGATTGATGGTAGCGTCCATGCAGGGCCAAACGCGGTTCTATCGCTCAAACGCGAAGGTTACAAAAAAACCGACTTTGACCTGCGGGATTTTGTTGAGGTCATCACCTATCCTGGTTTCTGGAAGTTAGCAGCCAAACACGCTGATGAAGGCATCCAAGAAATCATTCGTTCCTTTAGCAAAGCAGCTTTCACCAGAAGTTTGCAAAAACTAATTCCCGAAGTCCAAGCAGAAGACTTAGTTCCCACCCACGCAGGAGTCCGCGCTCAAGCCTTAATGAACGATGGCAAGCTTGTAGAGGACTTTTTGATTGTTTCCGGTCAAAACTCTATCCATGTTTGCAATGCTCCTTCTCCTGCGGCCACATCTTCTCTAGAAATCGGTAAAGCCCTTGTCACCCAAATTCCCCAACTCTCGCATCTAGACAGTGTAGTAACTGCATAGATAGCATAGTTGGTTGCACTTTCAGGATTACCTCTGTCAAAGTAACTTATAAAATCCTTGCTTTTATCTCTGTGTTCTCTAAGGTTACATAGTTAAATAAATTACTTTTTAACCACAGAGGCGCAGAGAACACAGAGGAAAGAAGAATTATTTTTTGGAAAATTTACCCACTTTGACAGGGCTACTCTAAGCATACGTATAGAGCCGCTACACATAGAGTGCTACTGCCCAATCAGTAATTTTAGATTTTAGTAGTTGGAATCGTCATCTTCAATGACTGTTAGCCAAGTCATATAGCGGTTCCCTTTTGGATGCAACATGCTGGCGCACATTTATCTGTGCGCCCTTACTAGACGAAGAATTTAACTCATCAATACAAAGGCATTAACCACAATGAAAATATTAGTAACTGGAACAGAAGGCTATCTAGGTTCGTTATTACCACCTCTGTTAATTGAACGGGGACATGAAGTTATCGGTCTAGATACAGGTTTCTATAAAGTTGGTTGGCTGTACAACGCTAATGGGGTGACACCCAAAACCCTCAACAAAGATATCCGCAACATTACCCCTGAGGATTTGGAAGGTATCGAAGCAATAGTTCACATGGCGGAACTCTCCAACGACCCAGCCGGACAATTAGCACCCAATATTACCTACGAAATTAATCATGTAGGTTCAGTTCGTCTAGCTAGCCTGGCCAAGGCTATGGGTGTGCGTCGCTTTGTATATATGTCTTCGTGCAGTGTCTACGGTGTTGCTACCGCAGGTGATGTCACCGAAAAATCTCCAATTAATCCCCAAACAGCCTACGCAGAATGCAAAACTCTGGTAGAACGAGATGTCAGACCACTCGCTGATGATGACTTTTCTCCCACCTTTATGCGGAATGCCACTGCCTTTGGTGCTTCTCCCAGAATGCGCTTTGATATTGTTTTAAACAACTTAGCAGGGTTGGCATGGACTAGCAAAGAAATAAAAATGATTAGTGATGGTACACCTTGGCGTCCATTAGTCCACGCATTGGATATTTGCAAAGCAATAGTTTGCACCTTAGAAGCACCACGGGACATTGTACATAACCAAATCTTCAACGTGGGAGATACAGCGAACAACTATCGCGTTAAAGAAATTGCTGAAATTATTGCTGATATTTTCCCAGATTGTAAATTGTCCTTTGGTGACAACGGTGCAGATAACCGCAGCTATCGGGTATCCTTCGAGAAAATCAACACAATCCTCCCCGGATTTAAGTGTGATTGGAATGCCCAACTTGGTGCCCAGCAGCTATTTGATTTGTTCAGTCAAATACATATGGCTGAAGATACTTTCTTATTTAGAGGATTTACCCGCTTAAAACAGCTAGAATATCTGATTCGTACTGAGCAAATTGACAAAGATTTCTTCTGGAATAAAAAGTAGCTAGAGTAGCCTGGTAGCAGCGAACAAATAATCTAAGCCTCCGAATCAACAATATTTGATTCGGACTTATTTACCCTATCGAATTATTTGCAATTAGTGAGTTGAAGTTTATGGCGATCGCAAAATGTCGATTCAGTGGTCAACCTCTACACAAAACTTTTATTGATCTAGGAATGTCACCCTTAGCCAATGCTTATCTGACAGCAGAACAGCTAAATAATGCAGAAAAATTTTATCCTCTGCACGCTTATGTCTCTGAAGACACTCTTTTAGTTCAATTAGAACAGTTTGAAACTCCAGATCAGATTTTCAGTGACTATGCTTACTTTTCTTCTTACTCAACCAGTTGGCTAAAACATGCCAAAGCTTACACTGAGATGATGGTAGAAAAGTTTGGTTTTAATCATCATAATCAAGTTATTGAAATTGCCAGCAACGACGGCTACTTACTGCAATATTTTTTAGAAAAGGGAATCCCAGTTTTAGGAATAGAACCAGCCGCAAATATAGCCAAGGTTGCTGAAGCCAGAGGCATTCCTAGTATCAACAAATTTTTTGGGGTTGAAACTGCTAAAGAACTTGTGATCCAAGGAAAACTCGCTGACCTTTTGATAGGAAACAATGTTTTAGCTCATGTACCGGATCTAAATGATTTCATAGCTGGAATGAAACTCATCCTCAAACCCAATGGCATCTTGACGATGGAGTTTCCTCATATTTTGCGACTCATTCAACAAAATCAGTTTGATACTATTTATCACGAACATTTTTCTTATTTCTCACTCCTCACTGTCGAAAAAATTTTTGCAGCCCACAAATTGCAAATTTTTGATGTAGAGGAATTACCAACTCATGGCGGTTCTTTAAGAATTTATGCCAAACATAACCACGCTGATAATCACAACATCAGCGACCGAATAAGCCATCTCAAAGAGAAAGAAATCGCCGCCAGACTGCATCGCATAGAAACTTACATCACATTTGCTGAAAAAGTCAAAGAAACAAAGCACAAGCTATTAAATTTTCTCTTGACGGCTAAAGCAGAAGGTAAATCAATCGTGGGTTATGGCGCACCAGCTAAAGGTAACACCTTGCTTAATTATTGTGGGATTGCTAAAGATTTTATCGATTATACAGTAGATTGCAGTCCCTACAAACAAGGCTTATTTTTACCTGGGACTCATATTCCTATCTTTGAACCAGACAAAATCCGCGAAACTAAACCAGATTATGTCCTAATTTTACCTTGGAACCTCAAGGAGGAAATTATGGAACAAATGGCATTTATTGGCGAGTGGGGTGGACAGTTTGTTGTACCGATTCCTGAAGTAAAAATTTATCCTTGTCCTATTCCGGATCGGCTTTTAATAGCATCGTAATTACTAATTATAAGCAACAAAGTTGCCTATTGTTACTGTTTTTGTATTGTCACTATGATAATTGGCAATATGGTTCAGTTAAAGCTTAATTCTCCCAACCCTCCTTCTGAAGTAGAGAATTAAAGACGGTACCCAAAAGGGGCAAAATCCTCATCCCACAAGATTGGATAATTTATTTTTCAGAAATCCCTAAAGAGTAATTAAAGGGTGTATCTACTATAAAACTTTCCTGCTAAACCACAAAAATTAGACTGGAAGGCAGCTGATTAATTACTAATACCAATTCTTTGTGAAACTGCACAAAATCAAGCTTGGTGAGACAAGGTGCTTAAGCCCTTTGTTAGCAACATCACAGATAATCGGTATCAGCTACTGCTAGTACCTTCTTAACTACAGATTTGAGCTTAATATGA
The DNA here is from genome assembly GCF_036917395.1 of Nostoc sp. Taxonomy (GTDB): domain Bacteria; phylum Cyanobacteriota; class Cyanobacteriia; order Cyanobacteriales; family Nostocaceae; genus Nostoc. The sequence continues at coordinate 43,389 of NZ_JBALDI010000034.1, read as the reverse complement.
ATAAACTGCTTACCATCGGTATTCCTACATTCAATCGTGCCCAGCTTTTAGATAAACAACTTACTTGGTTAGCTAAAGCTCTTAAAGGGTTTGAGTCAGACTGCGAAATATTTATTTCTGATAACTGTTCTACAGATAATACCCAAGAAATAATTAAAAAGTGGCAGATAATTCTTAGTAATGTTAGATTTACATCAAACAAAAACAGTGAAAATATAGGTGTAATGGGTAATATTGCTTGTTGCTTAAAAGCTGCAACTAGCAAATATGTTTGGACAATTGGTGATGATGATCCAATTCAAGAGAAAACCCTAAATTATGTGTTAAAAACACTAAAAAAATCTTCAGATTTAGCATTAATGTTTTTAAACTTCTCCGGTCGCCAAAAAGCAACGGGTCAACTTGTTGTAGAACGCTGGTTGAATAGTGAGAATGATGAGCCAAGAGTTGATGGGAAAGCAGTATTTCAAGGTTATCTGAACGAAAACTTTGGTGGTGTACTTTTTATATCAGCAGCAATTTATCGAACAGATTTAGTGCAACGCGCTGTACAAAAATGGCCATCTGCTACTAGTAATTGGGCATCTCAAGCATATTGGACTGGGTTTTGCGCTGCTCATGGAAGTGTGATTGTCACTAAAGACATTTATTTAGAATGTACTATGGGCGCTAGTCTTTTGGATCTTGATCCAACATGGAACTTCAGAATGCGATATGCTTACATACCTGAAGTTTATATAAAACTACTAAAGGTAGGATATCCTCATAAATTTTGTCAGGAAATGATTTGGCAGAATTTCCAACAAAAAACTGACTGGAAAATCTTATTAGGTGCTTTAAAACGTTGGCCTTTCTTGACAATAAAGATATTTATTCCTTACCTCCGTTTGCTAAGTATATCAGCTTGGGCAATTCTTTTTCCACCCAAGCCGCTAGAAACTAGTACAGCACGGCTTAAATCTACCTAGCATTTCAATTAACAACACTTGGGGCTTAACAAGGGGATTTTGCTCCAAAGGTAGGTAAACTTCCACCACAGTCTACTAGCCTGTAATTTATTGTGTTAATTGTCAATAAATTGATTATTAATCCTAACTGTTGACAATGACCACTCATATACGAATTTAATTAATTACTAAGCTGTTCCCATGCAAAAATTACTGACTATTGCTATACCGACTTATAATCGTGCTGAGTTACTTGATAAACAGTTAGCATGGTTGGCTCAAGCTATCAAAGCTTTTGAAAATGAATGTGAAATTTTAGTTTCTGATAATTGTTCAACAGATAATACTCAGGAAGTGATCCAAAAATGGCAAGCAACACTTAGCCATATTACATTTAAATCAAATAAAAACTTTAAAAATTTAGGCGTAGTAAAAAATATTATGTTTTGCCTAAATTCTACTACAACAAAATATGTTTGGACAATCGGTGATGATGACCCAATTCAAGATAAAGCTATTGCTTATGTCATCAGTCAACTTAGACAACATGAAGATTTATCATTATTGTTCCTCAATTTTTCCGGTCGGAACCAAATTACTGGAGAACCAGTCCATCCACCAACAATTGTTGGTAATCGCTGGTTTGATATTGATAGTGAAGATGGTGATGGTGATGGTAAAGCCATATTTGAACATTGTTTTTCAAAAAGTGTTGGTGCAGTAATTTTTCTGACTGCTACAGTCTACCGCACTGATTTAGTAAAACGCGCTCTCCAAAATTGGCCAGACGCTGAGAATAACTGGATATCTTTAGCATATTTAGCCGGATATTGTGCTGCTAATGGCATTGTAATTGTCACTAAAGAGATTTATTTAGAATGTGTTGTTGGTGTGAGTTATTGGCAGAAAGAACCAAAGTCGGCACTGTTAATGCAATACAAACACATCCCTGAAGTGATTTTGAAATTGGAGCAGAGTGGATATTCTAAGCAGTTTTGTCGGCGGATGCTTTTGCAGAACGGCAAAGAAGTCAACTTGAAAGTTTTCTTGGGTGCTTTAAGAAGATGGCCGATGTCCGCTATCAAAACAGTAGTTCCATTTTTGGCTTTAGTCAGCTTGTGTGCTTTTGACGTGATGGTTTCTAAAGAGTTTAGGTTAGCAGAATCAAGTGAAATATCTACTCAAGAAGTGCAAAGCTATAAGCCCTAAGCTACTAAATTACTAATCCAAATTAGAAGGTATTTACGACATGTTTACCGCCATTAAGCGCAAAATAGCTACACTGTCTTCTGACTTTAAATACCACGTAGCCCGTTGGAAGCATAGCAGAAATCTGCCAGCATTGGAAAGAAGCGATCGCAACATCCTTAATGCTCTCACAAAAGACGGCGTTTGCGTCACAACACTGGCGAATTTAGGGTTCAACTCTAGCTCAGAACTGCTCAAAGCTGCTCACCATCAATTGTCTCAGATGGAAAATCTAAACAACGACCATTTAGAGCAAAAGTTGCCACAAATTTACACAGTTACAGGTTTACCAGAATTTTATGCCTGGGGGATCGAGAAAAGGCTACTCAACATCATCGAAAATTATATCGGTCTTCCCATTGCTTTTCATGGTATACATTTACGCAAAGATTTCAATAATAAACATCAGTTTGGGACGCTGCTATGGCATAGCGATGCAGAAGACCGTCGGATTATCAAAATCATTATTTACTTGAATGATGTAGAAGAAAAAACTGGGCCTTTTGAATACATTCCTCGCTCTTTAACTCCCTTATTTAGTTGGAATTATTTTCAGCTTTACTACAAACTTTGGAAGTCAGGCTATATGGGTATCGATGATGAAGAAGTAAAATCAGTCATCCCCAAATCTGCTTGGAAATCTTGCCCAGGCCCAGCAGGTACAGTCATTCTTGTAGATACGAAAAATACTTTGCATCACGGCACAGTCCGCACAGAAGACCGAACAACATTATTCTTTTGTTACACCGCTAACCCTCCCGAACGACCACACCTCTGCACCCAATATTGGGATGATACTTATCCCAGAGCAGAATTACGTTCTTCATCAGATGCAGTTAAAATTCCGACTTAATGCCCTTTCATAAAAGGATGTTTTAAAAGTTGTTAGTGATGTACTTTTAGATCCCCCTGGCTACCGTGTACACACAAGTCGAATTGGTAATTAAATGGACGAAAAAGAACGGAAAATTATTTTTAAACCTTTTGATTTTCTGTTATAACTCTATCAATAAACTGACACTATTGATAATCAGTTTTATCAACTCAAAACCTTACCAATATACGGCTTCTATCTTACCAGACATTTAGTACTTGTGTGTACACTGTAGCCTTTGGAGAATTTAGGGGGATCTTGATATTTTCCAAACATCCTCTAAGGTGCGTTACGTTCCTAACGTTGCCTACGAAGTTGTAGGTGATTAAATCCACGTTCATTACTGTTATCTTTTGGTGCAAATACTAAGCAGTTAGCAAGTATTTTCTGTACTCAACATTAAGGAATCATATGATTTTCACTGAAACTGCACTCAAAGATGCACTTATTATTGATTTAGAAGAAAAACCAGACCACCGTGGTTTTTTTGCTCGCTCTTTCTGCGCTCAAGAATTTGAGGCACATGGCTTAAAGCCAACAGTTGCTCAATGTAACCTGTCTTTTAATTACAAAAAAGGCACTATTCGGGGAATGCACTATCAAATTCTGCCAGCAGCAGAAACGAAACTAATTCGCTGTACTAAAGGCGCTATCTATGACGTAATTATTGATATGCGTCCTGAATCTCCTAGCTTTTTATCACACATCGGTGTAGAATTAACTCCAGAAAACCGCCGCGCTTTGTATGTTCCAGAAATGTTTGCTCACGGCTATCAAGCACTCACAGATGAGACTGAAGTCTTATATCAAGTCAGTGAATTTTACACGCCAGGGTATGAGAGGGGTTTACGCTATGACGACCCATTCTTTAACATTGATTGGCCTCTAAATGTGACTGAAATCTCTGAGAAAGATTTAAATTGGACTTTGTTGAGAATGATGGCTGTTGGCGGTACAACTTCCAGATAAATATAGCAATATTAAATAATTCGTGGAATTACTTTTTGAACCACATTAAAAGTACGCAAGTAGTGTAATTTCAACAAAAAAATATTTCACGGGTGAATTAGGATTGATGTATATACAACTGTCAATTGCTAATTAACATCTGAGATGTTAACTTCATTGAATTAGGTATAAATAAATGCCAAATAGTATTCTATCTCGTGTTGGTGATACTATCTCTTTTGTCTCCAAAAAAGTCCAAGCTCGGATCAATTATGCCAAAACCTTACAAGTTGTTTCCCTGAAGCCCAAACAGCCTTCCAAAGGAAATGTACTTCTTTCTTATCGGATTGAGCCATTCCTGATAAAACCAGGTCAGCCTATCCCCAATGACCAGAGTTGGAACTGGGAATGTCTACTAATCGCACAAACTTTTTTAAACATGGGCTATAACGTTGATGTTATCCAGTTCCATAATGATAAATTCGTTCCTCAAAAACACTACGCATTTTTCATTGATATCCGTCATCGTCTAGAAGCACTTGCACCAAAACTAAATAAAGATTGTATCAAGATTTTCCACGTTGACATTGCTAATATGGTGTTTCGCAATGCAGCTGAATGCAATAGACTTTTAGAACTCCAACAGCGCCGAGGAATTACCTTACGGCCACAGCGATTTGAAACACCCAACTTGGGAATCGAATATGCCGATTACGCTATCATATTGGGCAACAATTTCACAGTTGATACATTCAAATATGCCAATAAAGCAATGTATCGTATTCCGATTTCTTCATCACTCGTTTATCCCTCTCCTGATGAGAAAGACTTTGAAGCGATAAGAAAGCGTTTTCTGTGGTTTGGTGGTAGTGCTTTAGTTCTCAAAGGATTAGACTTAGTTTTAGATGCCTTTGCCCAAATGCCGGAATACCATTTAACAGTTTGTGGCCCGGTAAGTAACGACAAAGAATTTGAGCAAGCTTTCTATAAAGAACTGTATGAAACACATAACATTCATACTTATGGTTGGATTGATGTTAGCAGTTATGACTTTTTGAAGGTTACAAATAATTGTTTGGGACTTGTTTATCCTTCCGTTTCTGAAGGACAGGCAGGAGCAGTCATAACCAGCTTACAAGCTGGGTTAATTCCGATTTTAAGCTACGAATCTGGTGTGGATGTTCACGATTTTGGTGTGATTTTTGATAACCTTTCCCTTGAAGAAATTAAGGCGAAAGTTAGAAGTATTTCCAATTTGCCTGTAGAAGACCTAAAACTGATGTCTCGTCAGGCATGGGAATATGCAAGAACAAATCATACCAAAGAAAAGTTTGCTCAAGCTTACAGAAATGCTGTGGAGCAAATTATCGAAAATCACAGCCAGAAAAAACAGACTGATTCCGTAGCATCTAGCAAACAGCTAGTTAGTACTTAGCTCTGGTGATTATAAATCGCAAAACCATACAAACTAAGTCTGTCGGACTGGACTGATGAAAATTAACAAGGGGCAAAATCCCCTTGTTAAAACTCGCGCAGGCGGGTTTTGCCTGTATAGCCGTGACTTATATGCTTGGTGCAAGCTAATCCTAATTCCCATAGAAATGTACTTAATATTTAGTTGTGACCAATTATTAAGTGCAAGTTTATAGAGAATTTGTATCACAACCAACAGTTCCAAAAAGGAGTTTAGTTCATGATTATTATCGATCGCGCCTTACAAGCTCGTGCAGCAGCAGGAAATCCTATCAAAGTGGGAATGATTGGTGCTGGTTTTATGGGTCGAGGAATTGCCAACCAAATTGTCAATTCAGTGCCAGGAATGGAGTTAGTTGCTATCTCCAATCGTCAGATTGATGCAGCTAAACAAGCTTATTCGGAAGCAGGAATTGAGGATATTCAAGTTGTTGCAACTGTCAGCGAGTTAGAAGATGCGATCGCTAACGGTAAGTATGCAGTCACAGAAGACGCTAAGTTACTGTGTCGGGCTGAGGGCATCGAGGCCATAATCGAAGTCACAGGTGCAGTGGAATTTGGCGCTCACATCGTCATGGAAGCGATCGCTCATTGCAAACATGTAATTATGATGAATGCCGAACTCGACGGCACTATTGGCCCGATCCTGAAAGTGTATGCTGATAAAGCAGGCGTCATCCTCAGCGCTTGTGATGGCGATCAGCCAGGGGTACAAATGAACCTTTACCGCTTTGTGAAAAGCATTGGTTTAACTCCCTTATTATGCGGTAACATAAAAGGACTCCAAGACCCCTATCGCAATCCCACCACCCAGGAAGGATTTGCTAAACGTTGGGGTCAAAAGCCTCACATGGTGGCTAGCTTCGCCGACGGAACCAAAATTTCCTTTGAGCAAGCGATCGTTGCCAATGCCACAGGCATGAAAGTTGCCAAACGGGGAATGTTGGGATATGACTTCAATGGTTATGTCGATGAAATGGCCCAGATATATGATGTTGAACAACTCAAGGAACTGGGCGGTATTGTTGATTATGTAGTTGGAGCAAAACCTGGCCCAGGTGTATATGTATTTGCCACTCACGATGACCCCAAGCAACGCCACTATCTCAACTTATACAAATTAGGCGAAGGCCCTCTTTACAGCTTCTATACTCCTTATCACCTCTGTCATTTTGAAGTTCCCCTGTCCGTAGCGCGTGCTGTCCTATTCGGTGATGCCGTTATGTCTCCACTCGCAGGCCCGCTAGTAGATGTTGTCACCACTGCCAAAATTGACCTGAAAGCAGGAGAAACCCTAGATGGCATCGGTTACTACATGACCTACGGACAATGTGAAAATTCCGATATCGTTCAACAGCAAAATCTCCTACCAATTGGTTTAGCCGAAGGATGTCGCCTGAAACGAGATATTACTAAGGATCAAGTCCTCACATACGAGGATGTAGAATTGCCTAAAGGCAGACTCTGCGACCAATTAAGAACTGAGCAAAACACTTATTTCGCCGCAGAAAAAATCTTAGTAGCAGTTGGGTAATATCGGTTCTAAAAATATTTGCAACAAATGAACTGGCTGTAGGGGCGTACAGCCCTGGCGAATAGAATTCGCGGCTACACAAACAAAGTCCACCTGCGTGGACTAATACAAAATTAAGGGTTCGTTTTGCCTGTGTAGACGCGATTTCTAACCGCCGATTTGACTACATATTTGTAGGAAGAATTTCGTGAAGAGGATAGGAAGTTATACTGCTGAACACTAAAGTTGTTGATAGGAACTTGCTGGGGAGCGTTGAAATAAACTTGATCGAAACTTTAAGTCAAATTCATGAAAATTGCTCTAGTCCATGATTATTTAACCCAGCGAGGTGGGGCAGAGCGTGTGTTTGAACTGCTTTGTAAGCGCTATCCCGAAGCAGATATTTTCACATCTCTATACGATCCACAAAAAACTATTGATCTAGGCGATCGCATAGTCAACACAACCTTCTTACAAAAGATTCCCTATGCAGCAAAATATTTCAGGTCAATGGCTCCTCTATATTTTCCTGCCTTTCGTGCCTTGAATCTGCAAGACTACGATCTAATTATTAGCAGTAGCACTAGCTTCGCCAAAGCAGTGCGAAAAAATCCCAATGCTCGCCACATTTGCTTTTGCCATAATGTCACCCGTTTCTTATGGGATACAGCAACTTATTTAAGAGAGTACGGAGACTATAGATATTTTGCTCCTTTAATCGAACAAATATTTCAAGTAATGAGAAAGGTAGACCTGAAATATGCACAGGAACCTGACCTTTACATTGCTAATTCTAGTGTTGTTGCCCGCCGGATCAAAAATGTTTATGGCAAACAGGCAATAATGGTTAACTATCCAATTGATACTAGTAAATTTCTTTTTTCAGATATAAAAGATGAATATTATCTGGCCTCAGCCCGGATGATCAGCTATAAGCGTCTTGATATAATAGTCGAAGCTTTTAATTGGCTGGGGTGGCAATTATTAATATCAGGTGACGGACCAGAACAAGCACGGTTAAAATCCAAAGCATTACAAAATATTGTGTTCTTGGGACACGTAAGTGATAGAACCCGCAAAGACTTGTTTTCCAAAGCCAAGTCTATTATTGTCGCAGCCCTAGAAGACTACGGATTAGTTCCAGTAGAGGCTAATGCTAGTGGCACACCAGTCATCGCCTACGGAGCAGGTGGAGTATTAGATACTCAAATACCAGGTGAAACAGGAGTTTTTTTCAAAAGACAAACACCCGAATCTTTACAAATTGCATTACTAGAAGCCAATAGTATTTCTTGGGATTACGATCGCATCCGTAATCATGCAGTAGCAAACTTTTCAGAGAATGCATTCTTTAATAAAGTTGAGCAAATTATTAACCAAGCTTGTGGTGGGCACCAATTATTCATTTGATTTCTGAATCTCTGATCACTATAAAATTACCTATTTATTTTCTCTCTCGTCTTTGGCGGTTTGTTAAAAAATAGGTATTCTTCGGAGTATCTCTTAGCGTAAGTCTTGTTGGTGTAGCCTTTCGTAGAAAAGACAAGGATAATAAAAGTGGTTCAAAGTAGTCTAAATCCTCATATAACTCCAGCTTCTGAAACTGAACCAAGTTACGGACAAATGCTTGCGGTATTTGTGCGAAGATTTCCTTGGTTCTTAGCAGTATTAATTAGTTGTATTGCTCTTGCAGGTATAGTAACTTTTAAGACAAAACCAACTTATAAAAGTTCGATGCAACTGCTAGTAGAACCTAACTATCAAGGTAAGACAGAAGGAGCAGGGTTAGACAACCAGTTTACCGACTCTAATGTTGTGATAGATACTGCAACTCAGCTTAACCTGATGCAGAGTTCAGGACTCATCCAAAAAGCAGTTGATAAACTTCAGTCTAATTATCCCGACATAACTTCAGCTGAAATTAAAGCTTCTTTGGTCTTAACTCAAATAAGGAGCAAAGAAGATAATGTCGCTACTAAAATCTTTCAAGTTGAATACACTGCTGGAGATCCAGAAAAAACACAAAAAGTTCTAAGTGCAATTCGACAAGTTTATGTGGAATATAACAAAGAACAACAGAATTCGCGTTTACAAAAAGGTCTGCAAATTATCAGGGAACAGTTAAGTAAAGCCAGTGAAGAAGTAAACGCGGCTGAGACAAATCTACAAAGATTTCGGAGAAATCAGAACTTAATTGATCCAGAGTCACAGGCCAAAGCTATTGAGACGGCTTTGAACAATATTGCCCAAGAGCGACAGACAACTCGTTCTCAGTATGGGGAAGCTTTGGCACGCCAAAAATCTTTGGAAGAACAACTTAACCGTTCTCCCCAAAATGCTTTAGTTGCTTCCCGCCTGAGTCAGTCTACTCGCTATCAAGGCTTACTGAACGAAATCCAAAAAACAGAACTGGCACTAGCACAAGAACGCTTACGCTTTACAGATCAGACTCCGAGTGTGCAAAAGTTCAAAGAACAGCTTCAAAGCCAGAAGGAATTATTGCAACAAGAAGTAGGAAGGACTTTAGGCCCAAAATCTGCTGGTGCATTCAGTTCTGGAGACTCTCTCCTCGAAAAAGGACAGCTCGGTGAAATTGATCTCAGCCTTGCTGGTCAGTTAGTGGAAACACAGACCAATATAGTTGCTTTAACTGCTCGCGATCAAACTTTGGCCCAGAAAGAAAATGAGCTGCGTTTGGAAATTAAACGCTTCCCGCCTCTGTTGGCTTATTACAATCGGATGCTACCCCAATTGCAATTTAGTCGTGAAAGGTTAGAGCAGCTTTTAAGAGCAGAACAGCAATTACGGCAAGAACTTTCCAAGGGTGGATTTAATTGGGAAGTTGTGGAAGATCCTCAAAAAGGCGCACAATTAGGCCCCAATCTCCAACAGAATTTGCTGTTAGGTGCTGTAGTTGGGTTTATGTTAGGAGGGATTGCTGCCTTTATTCGGGAATCGGCTGATGATGCAGTTCACACCACTGCTGAGTTAGAAAAGCAAATGGCCATGCCGTTGTTGGGAACAACTCCCAAGTTACCGCCAGCCAAACCCAGAGAATCAATGATCAAGTTGCCTTTTGGTAAGCCAGAAGTTCTCGCCCCCTGGACAATTCAGGTATTACAATCTCCACCGCGTTGGGAATCGCTGGATCTGATTTACAAGAATATTGAACTTTTAAATACTGTTACTAACTTGAAATCTTTGATGATCACCTCAGCTTTAGCCGATGAGGGTAAATCAGCTTTGGCCTTGGGTCTGGCGATGAGTGCTGCCCGTTTACACAAAAGGGTGTTACTGATTGATGCCAACTTACGCGATCCCAGCCTGCACCAACAACTGAATCTTCCCAATGAACAGGGGCTTTCAACTCTATTGGCTAGTGATGCAACTTTACCCAACCAGATTAGTTTTCAATACTCAGGTTCCGCCTACATCGATATTTTGACCGCTGGCCCCAAACCTGCTGACCCAGCTAATCTGTTAAGTTCCCCTCGGATGATGCAATTAATGGCAGCATTTGAGGAAAACTATGATTTGGTACTCATAGATGCTCCCCCAGTTCTCGGTTTAGTGGATGCCATGCTCACCGCATCATCTTGTCGTAGCGTGGTCATGGTGGCAAGCATTGGTATTGTGACGCGAAGTCAGCTTACTCAAGCTACAGCCATGTTAAGTAAGTTAAATCTGATTGGGGTTGTAGCTAACGGGGTATCAAACTCTAGCAGTAATTACGTACCCTATATCAAACAACAGCAATTAGCACTGCGACAAGCTGTGGAAAAGTAGCTAGTACGGCTACGATAGATCCCCAGATCCCCGACTTCATAGAGAAGTCGGGGATCTAATTAGTTTAAATGCAACACACGGTAGGGTGGCACAACTGTGCTACCCTACGTTTTGATGAACAAAATTTAATTTTGATCCTATCAGGAAAATTCCAGTATATTTATACTATCTTTATGAGTTTTCAGAGAAATCACAGGCTCTTTAAAGAGTAAATAAAGAATTTATTTGAGCGATCGCTATTTCTACATCGTCTTATATTCTAGAGATTAAAGCACCTTCATAAAGGCTAGAAGACAAGAGTGGACTGGTTTTGTTAAATATCTCGATCCAATCAACACCTCAGTGCAATTAAACATAGATATAGATTCATGGGTAATTTCCCTCTACATTTCTCTACTGTCAGTAGTTACCGGAAAATATCGATTGCCCATGAATATTGATAGTAACGTTGATTAATACACCTCTACACCAGCATAATTATACACGATATGTGCTTGGCTGAGTGGCAAATAGCAATAACATATTTTTGCCCTCAATTATCTCCAACTTTTTGGACTTACAACAAGATTCGGATTTGGGTCTTTGGCATTGATAGCCTTTGATAACGCCTCAGCAATTCACTCCTGTATAAACCCAAAGACATATGACAACTTCAATAATTCCAACTCTAGAGAATTTATATGATGTAACCCAGGAACACCAAGAGAATCATGGGTACTGCACACTCCAGTGGCGGCGGGGTAAGCTGTTGGTGAAGCCGCCTGGACGAGTTAAACAACCATATCTGCCTTCATTAGATAGTAAGCGATCGCTAGTAGAATGCTTACAACATTCTCCTGTAAGTTTGGTAAGCATAGATCCAAAGCTGGGTGAGGCTTTACTCAGGTTTTGGGCAGATGCATGTGAAGAAGCTAAAAAACCAATATTCCTAAGCATACCCACTGGCAATAAAATGCCTAAGCAACCCTTGAGACAATTGCAGCGACTAATTGATTGGATTGCTGCTTTGGTGTTGTTGCTATTAGTAAGTCCAGTCATGTTGGGATTGATTGTGTTAATGCAGGTTTACTCGCCAGGATCACTTTTTTGCCGTGAGTGGCGTGTTGGAGAACGGGGTAAACTCTTTCAAGCAATCAGGTTTTGCACACACAACATCACACCGCTAGGGCGTTGGATGGGTAAATACAGTCTGAACAATCTGCCCCAGTTATTTAACGTGCTACGGGGTGACATGAGTTTGATCGGATCTCGTTGTTGGACTTTAGAAGATGCAGTACAGCTAAATAAACTACCAGAAGTTACGGCTTCATGGGAAGTAGAGGCACAGCCCCACTTGTTACATCTGGATAGCCAAACACTTTGAGAATTCAGAAGTCATAATTCTGACTCCTAACTCCTGATTTCTTTGTGAAACTGCACAAAATCAGGCTTAGTAACACTTGGGGCAAAATCCTTTTGTTCTATACAACCTCACAGATAATCGGTATTACATACCAAATTATTGTTAGAAAAATTCATGCATTTCCAACTTCCTCAACAACTTCGTAGTCTGCTCAAAGCTAGCAGCTTTTGGCAAGACAACTATTTGATATTGCGAGAATTTAAACACTTTCGCAAAATTGCAACTCTAGCTCTGATATTCTCAGTTCTGGCAGCAACTTTTGAAGGTGTGAGTATTGGGTTTTTACTTTCCTTTTTGCAAAGCTTAACTAGTCCCAACGCTCAACCTGTCCAGACAGGAATACACTGGTTTGATATTTGGATTTTGGGAGCCAAGACATCGGCAATTAATCGTCTGTACCGCGTATCTCTGCTAATTTTATTGAGTACTTGGTTACGTGCAACCTTTAATTACTTTTCCCAAGTCTACACTGAATTATCTCAACTACATCTTGCCGATCGCTTACGGAAGCAAATTTTTGAACAGTTACAATCCTTGTCACTAAGTTACTTTGCCAAAACTCGTTCTGGTGAACTAATTAACACAATTACCACAGAAATTGAAAAAATCAGACAGGGTTTCAGCGGCACAGCCTTTTTAGTAACTAGAGGACTAACAACCTTTGTTTACTTAATATCAATGTTTTTGATATCATGGCAACTGACGCTGATTTCGGCATTACTATTTACACTTTTAGGTGTAGGGTTATCCAATCTGAACGCTAGAGTCAGAGAATCAAGTTTTGGCATGACAACTGCTAATGCTAATTTTACATCAACAGCCATAGAATTTATTAATGGCATTCGCACTGTTCACTCCTGTGGTACTCAAGAATTTGAACGTCAGCGTTACTACAAAGCTAGCGACAAGGTAATAAGTAGTACAACTAAAGTTGTATTCACCTGGACACTTGTTAAGCCAATTGCTGAAGGCGTAGCGACTACCGTATTGATCGGAATGATTATTTTGGCGTTTACTAACCTTGTTACCAATGGAACGCTACAAGTTGCTTCTTTGCTAACCTTTTTCTTTGTGCTATTTCGCTTTATCCCGTTTGTTCAAGATATTAATGGTACGAGAGCATATCTCAGCACTTTACATGGCTCGGCAGACAACATTAAAAATATGTTGAAAAGTGATGATAAATATTACTTTCAAAATGGCATAATTGAGTTTAAAGGCTTAAAAAGGTCAATAGATTTAGTATCTGTAGATTTTGGCTACGATGATGATAATCTAGTGCTACATAATATTACCCTTACTCTTGAAAAGGGAAAAATGACAGCATTAGTCGGAGCATCTGGTGCTGGTAAAACAACCCTTGCTGATTTAATTCCCCGATTTTATAACGCTACAGATGGATATCTTTACATTGATGAAATTGATGTCCGGCAGTTTGAAATTCACTCCCTACGTCGGAAAATAGCTGTCGTCAGTCAGGATACTTTTATCTTCAATACTAATGTTTGGCAGAATATTTCTTACGGGACTCCTGAAGCCACTAATGATGAAATTCAAGAAGCTGCTAGACTAGCGAATGCACTAGAATTTATTTTGGAAATGCCCGAAGGTTTTAACACCCAGCTTGGAGATAGAGGTGTTAGATTATCTGGAGGACAAAGGCAGCGAGTTGCTATTGCGCGTGCTTTACTACGGAACCCAGAAATTTTGATTTTGGATGAAGCAACTAGTGCCTTAGATTCTGTATCTGAGCGTTTAATTCAAGATTCCTTAGAAAAGCTATCTGTTGGGAAAACAGTAATTGCGATCGCTCACCGTCTTTCTACTATTTCTAAAGCAGATAAAGTTGTAGTTTTAGAACAGGGACGGATAGTAGAGCAAGGGAAGTATCAAGAACTGCTAGAACTCAAAGGCAAGCTTTGGAAGTATCATCAAATGCAGTATTAAATAAGGCAATCAGATTAGAAATAATATCCAATTACCAAAAGACCTGCAACATATAAATCGGCTGTATATCCCTACAGCCGTAAGCGCCTACCTATGTATTTATATCATTAATTTGGTGAAATTACATTGCAAATAAAACAGTATTATCATGCTCATTATCTCTAAACATAATTTTTAAAAACTATTAAAAATAGTGCAATATACTGAACAATAACAGAAAATATGTACCAGAAAATATTTGACAAAGACCTGATTTATCAATGCTCCAATTTTGAAGTAGGTGGGGGCGGAGGTGTCGAAACTTATTTAGCTTCTCTGTTTGAACATCGACCACCTGATATTAGCGATCGCGTGATAAAATCGCTGAAGAATGTTGATCAAAGCCAGTTTAAATTGTTGCATATCCACAGCCCAGATTTACTCTTGCAGCTTACAGGCGAATGTCCTACCATCTTCAGCGTTCATAATCACTCATTCTACTGTCCTAGTGGCACAAAGTATTTAGCAGGGCAGCGCACAGTCTGCGATCGCAACTTTTCTTACTTAGGATGTACCTGGGGTAAACTAATAGATAAATGTGGTAGCCGTAGACCTTTAAGAACTGTTAGAGAACTTCAAAAAACTCAGAATTTTTTAGATGTATTAAAAAAGGTAAAAATTACTTTTATTGCTAATAGCGAATATGTGCGACAAGAGTTGATTCAAAACGGTGTACCCCCTGAACAGACTGTAACGCTACACTGTGGTATATCCGTACCAAAAACAGCAACTGCACCTCTAAGTTTAGAAGTCCACCAAAATCATAGAATTTTGTTTGTGGGACGGATTGTTTCTGATAAAGGTCTGGAATGGTTGCTCAAAACTTTAATACATACAGATCCACAAATTAAACTTGATATTGCAGGTGAAGGATGGGAACGCCCACAGTTAGAAAAGTTAGCAAACACACTCAGATTAAGTAACCGGATTACTTGGCATGGCTGGTGCGATCCTGACAAAATAAATAAACTTTATCAACAGTGTTTTGCAGTCATCTTCCCTAGTGTCTGGCCTGAACCTGCCGGTCTTGTAACTCTGGAAGCCTATGCTAATTATCGACCTGTCATTGGTAGTGCAGTCGGAGGTATTCCAGAGCATTTACGAGATGGAAAAACGGGTATTCTTGTTCCAGGTAATAATATCCAAAAGCTAGCTGATGCCATTCATGAGTTGTATACAGATTATCAAAAAAGCCGACACATGGGCGAACAAGGCCATGCTTTCTTGATGAAGGAATTTACAATAGATACTCATCTAAAAAATCTGCGAAAAGTTTATGCAAAAACAATAGCTGAATTCAATTCCAAAGGTGAAAAAATTTATAGCATATCTCAAGCTAAATAACCTTAATTTAGTCAAAATATTAAAGTGTACATCTTTCATTTATGAAATATAAATATGAAGTTAAAAAATATGTCATTGCATCAAGAAGACCAACAACCTTTAGTCAGCATTATTATCCCTACCTATAATCGACCAGAATATCTCAAGCAAGCGATCGCTAGTGCTATTAAACAGACTTATCAAAATATCGAAATCATTGTTTCTGATAATTGTAGTCCAGAAAATCCTCAAGCACTTGTCGCATCTTTTGGTGACTCACGCATCAAATTTTGGCGACATCAGCAAAATGTCGGTATGCTAGCTAATCAGCAGCATGGTTTCAAGATGGCGCGAGGTAAATATGTTGCTAGTCTCCATGATGATGACATCTGGAATGAAGACTTTTTAGCAAAGCTTGTACCAATACTAGAAGTAAATTCAGAGTTAATTATCGCTTTTTGCGACCAATATATTATAGATGCTAATGGCAAAATTAATCATGTTGGAACTGAAGAAAACACACGTGGTTACAAGCGAGATAAGTTAACACAAGGGATTCATCAACCTTTCTATAAAATTGGGTTAATAGATAAAAGTATACCTACTGCGGCAGCTTGTGTGATTCGCAATAATTTTGTGGATTGGGATAGTATTCCCCCAGAAGTTGGCGGCATGTGGGATTTATATTTAACTTATCTCTGTTGTGTATCTGGTTGTGGGGCTTACTACTATCCAGAAAGGCTGACGCGATACCGTGCCCATGAGCAAACTGATACCATGCTCAGTGGTAGTCGAGATGTGCAGGCAAAAATTCGCAAAGCTAAAAGCGAAATATTTTGTTATCAAGTGTTTATGGAAGACACTCGTTTACAGGAATTTAGGACGTATTTTCAACAGAAATGGTTAGAAGCTAATACCACTTTGGGAATTGGTTTGCTACGAAGTGAACAGATAGCAGCAGCACGTCCTTATTTTTGGCAGGCGCTGAATAAACAAAAATTTAATGCTCGAACTATCGCAGCACTTACTCTTAGTTTTACTCCACAGTTTTTAGCAAGTAAGTTAATGAAAATATCGAAATACTAGAGTAATCGTATCTAAATTTTTGAGTTTATTTTTTAACGAACCACAGAGACGCAGAGGACACGGAGAGAATAAAAACATTATTTTAAACTCTTTTTTTAAACTTTTGCGTGAGTTTATATTACTCAGGAAGATAGTTGATGAAACTTTGTATTGTTACTCATAAAATAAAAAAAGGTGATGGTCAGGGGCGGGTAAACTATGAGGTTGCTAATGAAGCAATTCGTCGTGGTCATCAACTGACATTATTAGCTAGTGAAGTCGCACCAGAACTAGAAGACAATAGCCAAGTTAATTGGATTAAAATTCCAGTAAAAGGTTATCCCACCGAATTTGTGCGTAATTTCATATTTGCCCAAAAAAGCGCAGATTGGTTACGTAAAAATCGCTCTAGCATTGATTTAGTTAAAGTCAATGGAGCAATTAATATGGCTGCGGCTAATGTAAATGCTGTACATTTTGTCCACAGTTCATGGTTGCGATCGCCTGTTCATATTTCTCGCAACCGCCGCGATTTATATGGTTTTTACCAGTGGCTATTTACGGCTTTTAATGCCCGTCGGGAAAAACAGGCTTTCCAAAAAGCGCAAGTTGTGGTGGCTGTATCTGAAAAAGTAGCTCAAGAATTAGTCAACATTGGTGTACCGCGTTCTCGAATTCGGGTAATTGTCAATGGCGTTGACTTAGAAGAGTTTACCCCTGGCCAAAGCGACCGCCAAAAATTAGGTTTACCGGAGAATGTCACCCTAGCCTTGTTTGCTGGAGATATCCGCACACCCAGAAAGAATTTAGATACAGTACTACACGCCTTGGTGAAAGTTCCCGATTTACATTTGGCGGTGGTAGGTCATATCGAAGGTAGTCCCTTCCCACAACTAGCGGCATCCTTGGGGTTAAGCGATCGCGTGCATTTTGTGGGATTTCGCCGTGATATCCCCGAAATTATGCGGTCAGTAGATTTATTTATTTTTCCTTCCCGATATGAAGCTTGTAGCCTCGTATTGTTAGAAGCACTTTCTTCAGGACTACCAGTAATTACTGCCACAGCTACGGGGGGTGCAGAGTTAGTCACACCAGAATGTGGCATTGTCTTACCCGACTCAAATGATATCGATGCTTTAGCTGTGGCGATGATGTCCTTGGTAAGTGTAGATATGCAGCAAATGAGTCAAGCTGCTCGTTCTGTGGCAGAACAACACAGCTGGACTGCTATGGCACAAACTTATGTGGATCTATTTGAGGAGTTAAGCAAGAATGCGGAACACCGTTCTCATACCGACTTATCGCCGTCCACAAGACCTCTCACGCTGCCTTTTGGCGCTACAGGAGCAAACTAAACCAGTCGATCAGGTGATAGTGGTTGTCCGCGATACGGATGCAGAAACTTGGCAATTTCTGGCGCAATACACAGTGCACAACTTGCCACTGCATACGGTGAAAGTGACACAACTAGGGGTAGTGGCAGCTCTCAACGCCGGACTAGCAGCAGTGGAAGGCGATATTGTTTCTATTACCGATGATGATGCCGCACCCCACCCGGATTGGTTAGAGCGGATTGTGGCTTACTTTACCTGCGATAGTCGTCTTGGTGGTCTGGGAGGGCGTGATTGGATATACCACGGCAGCAAATTAGAAGACGAATCTCGCCCAGTAGTGGGACAGTTGCAGTGGTTTGGGCGAGTGATTGGCAACCATCATCTGGGAGTGGGAGAACCCCGCGAAGTCGATATTCTCAAGGGCGTGAACATGAGTTTTCGTAAAGAGGCAATCGGACAATTGCGCTTTGACGAGCGGATGCGCGGTACAGGAGCGCAAGTACACTTTGAAATGGCATTCACTCTGGCATTAAAGCGGGCTGGTTGGAAGATAATTTATGATCCTAACGTTGCTGTAAATCATTATCCAGCACTACGTTTTGATGAAGATCAGCGAAACAACTTTAATGAAATTGCCTTTATTAATTTAGTCCATAATGAAACCTTAGTTTTATTAGAGCATCTGCCATTTATCCGCCAGATTGTATTTTTGTTTTGGGCAGTATTCGTGGGTACATGCGATAGTTTGGGTTTCGTCCAATGGCTGAGATTTTTACCCAGCCAAGGGCAGTTGGCGGGTAAAAAATTGCTTGCATCCTGGCGTGGGCGTTGGCAAGGATATAAAGAATTCAAAATTCAAAATTCAAAATTCAAAATGAATTCAATTTCTTCTTAGCTCTAGTTACTAGGTTTGACTTGGCAATTAAGAGGATGTTTGTAAAGTATCTCTCGTTCCTATGCTCCGCATGGGAATGGCTGATTAGAGGCTCTGCCTCCAGTCAGACATTGAGTCAGAGCCTCAATAAATGCATTCCCAGGCTGGAGCCAGGGAACGAGTTGGTAAATCCAAAATCTAAAATTGAATGAATTCTAAGCAGATACTTTTCAATAGTTTTTTACAAGAAAACTATTCTCCCGAAGAGCGATCGCTACAGGGTTGGATGGCGATCGCAGGTTTTGTATTACTGACTGTAGTTTGCTATTTTGCTGGTGCTACTGCCGCATTGCGCCTAATTTATCCGGTGACAGCTTTAGTAGTAGCTGTGTTTTTATACTTGCGGCATCCCATTCTCTACATCAGCTTCACCTGGTGGATCTGGTTTCTCACACCCTTAGCTACCCGCTTAGTTGACTATCGGGTGGGCTGGGACTCTACTCGGCAAATGCTCATAGCACCCTACTTAGTGGTTTTTGTAACTATAGCAACATTCTTTCGTCACTTTCCCCGCGCCTCTGGTCAAGGGGGCTTGCCGTTTGTTTTGGCTTTTATCGGAGTGTTCTATGGCTTTCTAGTCGGTCTGATTTACAACCCACCAATCCCTGTAGCACGTGGATTGATGGATTGGCTCAGTCCGATCATCTTCGCTTTTCACTTATTTATTAACTGGCGAGATTATCCCAGCTATCGCCAAAACATTCAGCGAACATTCCTCTGGTGTGTGTTGATTTTAGGAGCTTATGGCGTATATCAATTCGTCGTGGCTCCTGAGTGGGACAGGTATTGGCTGATCCAATCAAAACTATTCATGAGTGCTGGAAATCCTGTACCTTTTGGGATGCGTGTCTGGAGTACATTGCACTCAGTCGGCCCGTTTGGTTCAGTCATGCAAGCTGGTTTACTGTTGTTATTTACAAGTTCGGGAAATTTAATTTTTCCGGCTTCAGCTGTTGGTTATTTATCCTTTTTATTGACACAAGCACGTACTAATTGGGGAGGCTGGTTATTTGGAGTAATTATGATTATGGGTTCAGTCAAGGCGCGGATTCAAATGCGTTTAGTTACCATAATTGTAGTGATGGCAATTTGTGTTGTCCCATTGACAACTATCGAGCCAATTTCTGGGGTTTTAGCAGCGCGTTTGGAAACTTTTTCTAATCTTCAAGATGATGGCAGCTTTAAAGATAGATCGGGAACTTATGACAAAAACCTTGGTTTAGCTCTTTCTAATGGTTTAGGTAACGGATTAGGAAATATCTGGAAGGTCAACGAAAAAACTGGTCAAATCGAAGTGGTGGTGATTGATAGTGGCATTTTAGATATGTTTTTCACCCTTGGTTGGTTTGGAGCCATCTTTTATATGGGTGGATTAATCTTGTTAATTATTAGTGTCAGCAGCTATGGTGAAGGTCGTTTCGATAGTTTTATCAGTGCTGCCCGCGCCATTGGTATTAGTTCTGCTACACAGTTAGTTATCGGTAGCGGCATGTTGAGTGTGGCAGGGATGATTCTTTGGGGATTTTTAGCTATGGCTATGGCAGGACATAAATACTATAGCAATCCCAAGAACCACAACTTCTCTAATAAGTCGAGGTTCTGAGCTTTTCAAGTTTATTAAAAAACAAAATCTTACAACTTAAATTGGACTGATATAAATTATGAAAGCAATTATTGTAATGCCACTAGCCGAGCAACGAGGCGGTGGTGAAATGATGCTTTGGGATTTAGTGCAACAGGGACGTAATGCTGGTGTCGAGTGGCTAGTAATATTTTTAGAATCCGGCCCGATGGTAGAAGAAGTAAAGTCCCTCGGTATTGATACGCGAGTTGTAGAAAGTGGACGTTTACGCCAAATCCACCGTTTTATTGGCGCTGTTTTTCGGATAGCTGCGATCGCCCGCCGCGAACGTGCAGATATAATTGTTAATTGGATGTGGATCACGCATATATCTGGAGGTTTGGCAGCAATACTGGCGGGGTTGCCTGCTGTGTGGTATCAACTAGAAGTGCCTAGTGACAAGACTTGGTTGGTGCGAATCGCTACTTTAATCCCAGCCCAGGCAATTATCACCCTCTCCCAAGATGGCAAGCAAGCACAGGCAGAAATTTGGCCCCACAGACCAACACCCTTGGTTTATCCTGGTGTCGCACTAGACCGATTCGAGCCTGATGCTTTGCCAACTCCAGAAGAAGCACGGCGGAAGCTAGGCTTACCTTTACACGGACCGTTGATTGGAATTGTTGGCCGATTGCAACGATGGAAAGGAATGCACGTATTGGTGCAAGCAATGCCCAAAATTTTACAGAAGTATCCTGATGCCCATTGTGTAGTAATTGGCGGTAAGCACGATTTAGAACCAGATTATGAGGACTTCTTAAAAGCGGAAATTGTCGCCTTGGGCTTGAAAGAGCAAGTAATTATGGCTGGGCTACAGCGTAATATCCCGGAGTGGGTGCAGGCGATGGATGTATTTGTTCATGCATCAGATAAGGAGCCATTTGGGATTGTGATTATTGAGGCGATGGCGCTGGGTAAACCTGTGATTGCTGGCAATGCAGGCGGGCCGACAGAGATTATTACCGATGGGATGAATGGACTATTAACACCTTACGGCGATGCGGATAAATTAGCGATCGCAATTCTCCGCTATCTTGACGAGCAAGAATTTGCCCGAAGTGCGGGAATAGCTGCCAGGCAACGCGCCCTCGATTTTTCAACGCAGAATTATGCCCAAAACTTTATTAGTGCAATTCGTTCTGCAATCCCAAGCATTTCATAGGCTAAATGAAACAGTAAACTTTTAGCAAAAGTCAATTTTATGAAAATAAAACCACAGATTTACATCATATATGTGCATCTGTGGTTAAGAATAATAAATCAGATTAAAAGGAATTAAATTAATGTTGATTGATAGCCGTAAATTGCCAATAGATGAAGTTATTGATACTGAAGTTTGTATCGTTGGTGCTGGGCCAGCCGGAATTACACTCGCACGAGAACTAATTGGACAAGACTTTCGCGTTTGCTTATTAGAAAGTGGTGATTTGGAATTTAATCAAGAGACTGCATCTCTTGGTCAGGGTGAAACTGTTGGAGATCCATTTCCACCACTGCAAGATATGCGTCATCGTCAATTTGGTGGAATGGCTAATGTCTGGAATATTGAAATCAATAAAAATCAACTTGGTCTGAGGCATGTACCATTAGACGAAATAGATTTTGAAAAACGAGATTGGGTGCCATACAGTGGCTGGCCTTTTAGTAAATCTCACCTGAATCCATTTTATGAGCGTGCTCAAGCAGTCTGTAAACTCGGTTCTTTTGCTTATGAAGCTGAGGCTTGGGAAAATGCTCAATCTCCTCGGACACATTTCACAAGTGACCGAGTTACTACCAGTATGTTTCAGTTTGGCCTCCGTGATATTTTCACCAATGAATATCGCCACCAAATCAATCAATCTCCTAATATCAGCACATTCCTGAACGCCAACGTGGTAGAAATTGAGGCAGACGAAACAGCCCAAACAGTGAAACGCGTGCAAGTAGCTTGTTTATCTGGTAATAAATTTTGGGTGGCTGCAAAAGTATTTATTTTAGCCACTGGTGGTATTGAAAACGCACGTTTATTGTTGCTATCAAACCGAGTTCAAAAAAATGGATTAGGCAATCAACATGATTTAGTGGGTAGGTTCTTTATGGATCATCCTTTTATCCGTTGTGGTATGCTTGTTCCGCAAAATCGCAAAATATTCAATTCGATGGCTTTGTATGACTTACGCCGGGTTAATAATGTCACGGTGATGGGAAAATTTGCCCTGACGGAAGAAGTTATGCGTCGCGAAAAATTACTCAATATGACCGCGTTGTTATATCCCAGAGATGAAAGGTTTAGATCAGCAGCAAAGGCTTCTGCGAGAATTTTGTTCTCTTCAGTTCGACAAGGGCAGTTACCCAAGAATGTTTTTCAACATTTGCAAAATGTAATTACGAATATTGATGATTTAGTAGCTGATTGGTATAAATATAATTTCAAAAAAGAATATTTGTTCCCTGATTTAAGTCATGGTGGATGGTCTTACCATGAAGGTAATGAACAGAAATATACAAAGTTTGAAGTTCTCAGCCAAACTGAACAAACCCCAAATCCAGACAATCGGGTGACACTCAGTAATCAATTAGATAAGCTTGGTTGTCCGCAAGCAAAATTAACTAATCGTTGGAGCGAAATAGATATTTGCAGTGTAAAGCGATCGCAGCTAGTATTTGCAGAAGAGTTTGCTAGTGCAGGTCTAGGTGAGTTGCAGATTGAATTAGATGGAGATCGTCCAGTTGCTTCGCTGAGTACCCATCACAATATGGGAACAACGCGTATGCATGATGACCCAAAACAAGGAGTAGTAGATGCAAATTGTCAAGTTCACGGCATCTCTAATTTATTCATGACAGGTAGCTCTGTTTTCCCTACAGGAGGCTATGCTAATCCTACGCTCACCATTGTTGCCTTAGCAATTCGACTGGCAGATCATGTGAAAGCACAATTGTGTCACTAAGTACAACTTTGCGTAAAATCGTCACACTTTTAAACGTAGCGATCGTCTGAGCTCACATCACCACATTACAGTACCTGTACTAAGACTTTGGTTTGTATAAGCTCATCGTTAACGCTCGGTAATTCAATCTATCTTGCCGGAAATTACAAATTTTTCTGTCCTCAACTATCAGTAATATCATGTCCGGTTAATTAGTTATTATTTGGCACATCATATTTTTTCTAGAAGCTTTGCACAGAGTCGGTTTTGCAGATTGAATGGCGGCTCGTTATAGCGTCGCTCCCTTTGTGCAAAAATAAAGGTTTCAGTAGTTTGATCGGTGAGAGTGTGAAGGAAAAATTATGTTCTCAATAATTAGAACAGGTATAGTTGCAGTAATGACTGCGGCTATGGTCGGACCCGCCTTAGCAGCGAGGGCAGCAGATTTGACCTATGTTACCTCTTTTGGTGGTACTTATGGCAGCGGTAACGGGCAGTTCAAAACTGCAATTGGCGTGGCAGTAGATTCTTCTGGCAATGTTTACGTGGCAGATGATTATAGCAATCAGGTAGACAGGTTTAATCCCAGTAATTTTAGCGGTACATTCACCTCTTTTGGCACTGTTGGCAATGGTAACGGGCAGTTCGCTGGTCCAGACGGCGTAGCAGTAGACTCTTCTGGCAACGTCTACGTAGCAGATACTAATAACTATCGGATCGTCCGGTTTAATCCCAGTAATTTTAGCGGTACATTCACCTCTTTTGGTGGCACTTATGGCGGCGGAAATGGGCAGTTCGCTAGTCCACGTAACGTAGCAGTAGACTCTTCTGGCTTAGTCTATGTAACAGATTTGCCTAATGGGCGGATCGTCCGGTTTGATCCCAGTAATTTTAGCGGTACATTTACCTCTTTTGGCACTCCTGGCGTTGGTAACGGGCGGTTCGCTGCTCCATATGGGGTAGCAATAGACTCTTCTGGCTTAGTCTATGTGTCAGATAATGCTGCCAACCACATTGTCCGGTTTGATCCCAGTAATTTTAGCGGTACATTCACCTCTTTTGGTACTGGTGGCAGTGGTAACGGGCAGTTCACTGATCCAACTGGCGTAGCAGTAGACTCGAATGGCAACGTCTACGTGGCAGATACTAGAAACGGCAGTCGGCTCGTCCAGTTTAATCCCAGTAATTTTAGCGGTACATTTACCTCTTTTGGCACTCAAGGCAATGGTAACGGGCAGTTCTATCTTCCATTTGGCGTAGCAGTAGACTCTTCTAGCAACGTCTACGTGGCAGATACTAGTAACTACCGAATTGTCCAGTTAAAAAGTGGCAATATTTCATCGGTACAAGTACCTCAACCATCAGACATGTTAGGCATTCTCGCTTTAGGTATCATCGGTTTAGTTGCCAAATTTAAGCGCTTACCTTGCCCCTAGTTAGGTGCCTAAGCTTGAGTTTATGGATAAAGTCGAGCTTACTTTTCACGGGATGTGGAAAGTCAGGTCTATTTATCCTTCCTTTTTGAATGCTTGATCTGCCGCCCTACCGATCGCCCTGGCATAAGTGAAGCAGGAGTTAAAAAACGCCGCCCAAAAGCTTACCCCTTAATGACTTTTAACTTCCGCCTTGCAGTACTAGGCTTTTAGCGAATGTTGCACTAGCCAGCAATGTAAACCCACCATTATCAGCGCCAGTGGTAGCATTAACATTGGGATGATTTCTAAATTTGTCCAACTTGCAAGCCAGCCTGCTCCAGTGGGTATAATCGCTGCCCCCAAACTGGCGGCACTAGTGGCAATGCTAACAGCCGCAGGAACATAGGGATCTGGTAATCGTTGAGGAATTAACCAAATGGTTGCAGGGAAAATGGCTGCTAACCCAAAACCAATCAACGGTAAGCTAATCCATTGATCTGGCAGTTGCCACCAGGCAAGCAATCCAATGATCACAAGACTGAGCGACATACTAATTGTGCGGACTGCTCCAAGCGATTGTAAGAAATAACCTAAGATGAAACGTCCTAATGTTAATCCCAGCCAGTAGGCACTAACGCTGTAACCAGCAATCAGCGTAGGAGTGTGACGAGCGACAGACTGTACAGTATATGCCCAGTTGCCAATGCAGGCTTCAGTGCCAACATAAACTAGCAAAAGTAGCCCAGTTAGCAGTACTATCGGAGTTTGGAGCGCTCTGCCCAGATTTTCTAAGGCAGTTGTATTTGATGCCAATACCCGTTGTGTCATTGGTGTGTAGTTGAAAATGATTACACCCAGGACGCTGACAATTAATAGGCTGACAATCCCGGCTAATACCCCATAAACCTGTCGCCAGTTCATGCCAACTGCTAACAAAGTAGTAGCGATCGCCGGGCCTGAGAGTGCGCCAACACCATAGAAAGCATGGAGCAAACCAATCAGATTGGCACTGCCGGAATTTTGCACAATGTAGGTGTTGATGCCTGCATCAATCAACCCAATGCCCAATCCCAACCCCGATCCAGCCGCAACCATGAGAAACCAGGAGGGTGAGGTAGCATAGATTATTAGTGCCATCGTCAGCGCACCCGCAGCAATCAACAGCATTCGGGCTAACCCCAGCCGACTACTCACAAGACTGCTGGTGAATGCTGCCAGAATGTAACCGCTAATTTGACTGAGAAAAAGTAGGGTAACGGTTGCTGGAGTCAGGTTATAGGTAGACAGAATTGAGGGCAGAAGAACTCCTAATCCTGCTTCAGCAATGCCAATGGCAATAAAGGCATAGAAGGCGATCGCCGAACCTATCCACAGAGGCGGTAGGGTGCGTTGATAGTCTCTCATTGGCTAGAATGCTCCTGGATCGGACAATTTGACTGCTGAGATTTACTCAATTAATCATCCTCAAAAATAACTTTATACTCATCTTTCTGTAGTGATGCACTAATACAACCTAAATTATTTTATTGGTGTCCACTACGAATTTAGCTATAAAATTCTTTATTAATTGGTGTAAAAATCAACCTATCAAACTGACAGGGAAAACGCATCTAATTATTGACGAACCTGAATGAGAGTGAAATACGCTAATACCGCAACTACTTAGGGCTTTCAGAAAATTAAATCTTTCCTCTTAGAGTATTGCTTGATTCAATTTGAGACAAAATAGCGTAGGCAAAGCCCGCCGTTCGCGTAGCGTCTCGTAGAGAAGGCATCGCCTGAATCTATAGTTATGTATTTTTCTGCCTTAAACTATCAGTAATTATCTCAAAACCTCATCACTATATTGCCAAAAAGTCTACAAGGATTTGAGAAAAACCCTTGTAAGAACTGGATTGCAAATTTTCGGACAGGTCTATTTATCCTTAATCTTTGAATACTTGAGCTGCTAAGAACGCTAATGCTACTGTACCAGCGATCGCACCCCACTGGAGAAGCGGATTTTTATCTAGCCAGTCAGAAACACTCGGTATAACTAAGTTACCAAAATCTCCGTTAACTCTGTCGTCTTCAGGAACAGATTGGTAAAAATTATTTGGTGCATCTTCAGACTTCGCCTCAGAAGAACGTAGTAAATCGAAGCCGACGAGCAGTAACAGTGAATCTACTAATGATGGTGAGACGCGCTGTACCACATCTAATATTTTAGCTACATCCCCAACTAAGAAGTCACGAGTTGGATGTTCGGCTACATAGAGGATAGCATCAGCTACAAGTTTAGGCTCGTAGTAAGGTGGTATCCCGAAAGGCTTTACGCCTAATTTCGTCAGACCATTATTCCAGAAAGGGGTATTAATCACCCCTGGTTTCACACTCGTGACGCTGATCGGCCATTTTTCATGTTGCAACTCAAGGCGCATGGCTTCGATAAAGCCCTCTACCCCGTGCTTGGCTGCCGAGTAAGCACTTTGGTAGGGGAGCGATCGCCTACCTTCCATTGAAGAGACGTGGATCAGTGCCCCCCGTCCCTCACGCTTTAGATGGGGTAGAGCCGCCATTGCACCATACACCTGTCCCATGAGATCGACATCAATAACATGCTTAAACTCTTCTGGTGTTGTATTGTCGAAAGTGGCAAAGATACCGATAGCAGAGACATGTACCCATGTATCGAGTCGCCCGTAGACTTCTACAGTTTTATCTGCGATCGCCTTAACTTGCTCAAATATTTCCACATCAGCTACGCAAAAAGTTGCCTCGCCGCCAAAGCTGCGAATCTCTTCGACTAAAGACTTTAGCTTCGACTCACCGCGAGCCGAGACTACCACTTTTGCCCCGCGTCTAGCAAACTCAAGAGCTGTCACACGTCCGATACCGCTGGAGGCTCCAACAACAGAAACGACTTGCTGATTGATTGGCTTTAATTGCATAAGTGTTACTTTTTAAAATAAATTAGGAATTGGGAATTGGCTTCGACAGCGTTAGAGACTTTAGCTTCTGTAGGTAATTCAGTCGCTTTTTTAGTATCAGTTGTTATTAAACATATTTCTTAATAACTCTACTATACATATATTATGTTAATTATTATTACAGTTGCAGTTCTCTGTCTATTGGGGAATCTACAAGCGTCACAGGAAGTATCTATAAGCATCCTCGAACCAGCTTTTAGCAGGTAGCCAACACAAAATAAGCAATTATAACCAGTGTTAATAATTACAATGTCATACAATTCCATGACTGCAATGTGGGGATTAAAACATATTCCCTAATATTAGAAAGTGCTCAATATATCTAAATCTTTCGTGGTTTATAAAGTTTTTATATATTTAGCAGTAGTCTTTTTGTTGCTAAGAAGCAAATTTATTTGAAATTTTTACTCATTTGTATAAAACGAAGTTAATTACTTTAAGACTTAGGCAAAGAACCCCGGCTTCTACGATAAATAAGGTTTTCTAACGCCAGATATGAATAGTGGTGTTGTTCAAGGGAGCCATTGTAATCCCTTATCCTGTAATTTTTGCTCGATATACTGCATTTGCTGGATAGTTTCTCCAGTAACGATCGCATAAATCTCGGTGTAGATTTTTCCATATTTGACCTTCTCTAAAGCCGATAGAATAATCAAGTCCTTGCGATCTAGTTCTGGTTTTAAGGTCACTAAAATTGAATCCAACGTTCCTTCCATGCGGTAGTCACTGGAATATTTAGCAACTTCCTTTCCCAGTCCCAGTAGGGTATGACGCTGCAAGCACAATGGAGTCGATCCATTGACTCGAAAATTAGCATCGATCGCATAAAATTGTCCGTCTTGGTCTTCTAGCACATCAAACCCAATTACGCCGAAATAACCCTGTTTGTGAGCATACTGACCAATGGCGGCAATCATCTCAAAGAACTTGCTCATGTCAGTGTTGCGG
Source organism: Nostoc sp. (assembly GCF_036917395.1). Classification (GTDB taxonomy): domain Bacteria; phylum Cyanobacteriota; class Cyanobacteriia; order Cyanobacteriales; family Nostocaceae; genus Nostoc. The sequence continues at coordinate 14,691 of NZ_JBALDI010000034.1, read as the reverse complement.
TAGTCAATCAGTCCCCCTAAATAATTACCTTCTGGAGTGACGAGTTGGCAGGTAGTGCCGATCAGGGTTATCTCTCCCGCCTTGTTGACATAGAACTGTACGCAGTAATTCTGTACCTGATTCTTGATGAACTCCGAGACAATAATTTTATCGAGCAACTTAATATCCAGATATTTATTGATTTCTTCAAGACAGTAGTTGAGATCGCTGGGGCTTTTGATGATATAAGTGCCTTCTCCTGAGAGTCCGTGGGACGTTTTAATTAAGTAGGGAAATTGTGGTAACTGAATATCTTCTAGACTATATGTGTGCAAATTGTAACTTTCGTATTTTGGACATTGCACCCCCAGTTCAGCTAAAGTTACTTTGCTGAGTAAGCGGTAATGGGTGTCTGAATCAATAGCGTGTTTTTCAGGTTTTAGACGATCAAAGGGAAAGAGAGTGATAAGTTTGTCAAAGCGATCGCTTTGACTGAGGTCATCTAGATGAGTCAAGCGATCCATGACCAACCTATTGGAATAGCTGAAGCCGAAATGCTCTTGCCAGTATGCAAGCAGCGACTTTGGCGGCGGAGCGATCGCAATTCCTGGAATGCGATCGCCTAATACAGCTAAAATTTTCCAAGGTTCCTTTTGGCAAATCTTGTCAAAGGAGGTTTTGGTGGCTTCACTACTGCCATCTTGAATAAAATATTTTTCCAGGTTGGGATAAGCAGCCCAACTGGCAGTTGCAGGGTAATTTAGGATAAACCCATAAGATGCATCTATGATGTCTTGAGCAAATAGATCGGAAAGAGAACTTCCTTGAAAGTATTGAAAGTTATATTTTGAGTTCATTTAGCCCTCCGATAAAGCATATATCATAAAACTGTAAATATGTAAATATCGCTGTATTGAGATATTTAATCTAATTGCACCAACTAGTTCATAGTCTAAACAAATGCGATCGTAACCTACTTTCAAAACACAAAATTACAGAGGAGCAAATACGATCCATTTGATAGTCAAAGTTTTTCAGAATGAAATGCTAGTAGCTAAGTGCGTGAAGACTCAGATTTGAATGAAAATCTAAGTTTAGGTATTCCACTTTCGTGTAAGCGACTTTTGATAATGTCTACAACTTCGCTGTATGACATATCATCTTTAGGACCAAATGGTATATCTGCTCTCCATTTTCCGTTTAAACTGACAGAAAGCATAGCAGGTACTAGGAATTTTCTAGGGGATATATATGCTTTGCTTATGTATCCTTCTTCTTCATTAAGCTTTACTTGGGAAAAATCTGATAAGTATGGTTCTAACACCAACCAAAAAACTCGATCTACTGTCGCTGCTAAATAAACTTCTTTGTAAAGAGAACCTTGTAATGTGCTACCTTTTGCTCCATATATGAAATTACCTCTACCAACTGTCGTTGTTTTACCGTTCTCTAGCTTAATAACTATGTAGCTTATTGGTTCTTTAAGATTACCCAAAAATGTTTTGACGAAGATAGCCATCCTTTTATCTTTCATGCTGTCTACGTAGTCATCATCTATTGGTATAGACTCCAAATACTTATTAACCTGATACTGTTCCAAGTCAATACCACGTTCTATTAATAATTTCTTGAAATACTCTTTTTTAGCAATAAGGTTTGTTAGTCTATTGGGAGAGTTGGTATTGCTTTCTTCCTCTGTCTTGTGTTCTATCAGGATAACTTTAAGTTTACTAGTGTCTATGTGTTCGTTAAATAGTAATTTAATCAGATCCTTGTTATATGGAGATAATCGTTCTATTGCCTTCTGACGATTTTGCTCATATGCATGGTATTGCTTCTCAGAAGACATATAAATTCCAGTAACACTTAGCAGGCATTTATTTTTGAGTGCAACTAGAGAATCTTCATTGACAACCCTCATATCAACTCCAGCCAATTGAGTCAATTCATAACCTTGAATATGTTCTAAAGCTTCTTTCGCGGCTCTGTAGATTTCGATAGCAAAGCCATTAACTAATAGTCTTCTTAAGAAGAATAAACCATATTTCTCATCTTTCCTTTTACCTTTACAAGCCCAGTTATCTGAATAGTTAGTCCGCTGCTTGAATACATGTTTTAATAAACGATTAATAGACGGCCAATCCTTTGCAAATTCTTCTAATTCCTTTAAATTTATACAGATGTGTATTACATTCAGTGGCAATACAGCTTTCTGAACTCTCCAATCATCTCGCCAATGTATAGAATCATTAATCAGCTTAGGATCTTGTTTTCGTGGAGGTTCTACACCTAGTATAAAACTGTATGGTGCAAGGATAGTTAGTGTTTCCCGTAATAGCGTTTCTGTTGGATGTAGTTTCTTTGTTCTAATTTTAGTTCCATTCAGTTGCGGGTTGTACTCTTCAATGCGCTGTCGTTCCATAGCATTGAGATGTGATTCAGCTACCAATTCGTAGTATATGACAAACTGCTTCTTTCGTTGTTTTTGTAACTGATACAGTCTGTGATGGCTATCACCTGCCCAACGACTACGTAAATTTTTCGCCTGCCCTACATACCAAACTATAAATTGTTCATCTAATACATAGTATATTCCTGAATTTTCAGGAAGTAACTCTCTATTTTTTATATTTATATGAGGTAATTGGAAGATAAATTCATTTGCATTCATATTCACGTTTTATACTTACTAAGTTAAGTCTCTACAGCTAATATTCCCAACTTTGCAAGCTATATGAAAATGTATCTCACAACTTAACAATAAAACTATCCCGCAGATGAAAGTCAGCCTCTGCATCTCGATGAGTTAACGCCCAGTAAGTCACCTCACCATCTCTATGTTTAATAACTGTAGTAATGGCAAGTTCGATTTCTTGCTCTGCCGAGATAATTTTATCCAAATCGACATCTAACGCAAGTGCTAAACCGTCAACTTGATTCTGAATGCTAAACAGTAGCTTTTCAAAAGCTGTTTCCTCTTGCATCCCTTGACGATAGTCCTCAAAGCGATAGATATTCCAGTGTCCAGCAGGGGAGAGGTTAAATTCCCAATACCGTATAGAATCTTTGATGCCAAGGAAGAACTCAAAACAAGTGTCTTCCCACAATTCGTCCTTGCGTGATGGTGCATTTGATAGTGAAGCAATTGCAATTTCTTTTAAGTTACCTCCAAGGTTGTAGCAGATGGTAAGGTGATTAGCATTTCGAGAGATATTGCCTGTAATTTTCAAATTAGGAAACGACTCAGTAGAGGGGAAAGGTTGCAGGGAAAATGTCTGGTGGTTCATTTCATATCTTCGATAATTTTGCGAATCTGCGTTTCTTGAGATTCAATACTTTCGGTAAGCTTAAACTGGACGATCGCTCTTGCCAAGTTATGTTCTGGGTGCTTAACTTTGAAGTAGACATTCCCTGCTAAATAATCAGCAAAGAATCTTAGTCCTAGTTCAAAAGTAATTAGACGAATCGCATGATATATGTATGCATAATCATTCTCGGTCAAAAATGCCTTAGCCACAGCGAGATAACCTTGTAAGATTTCCTGACACAAATCGGTATCGAAATAAATACTTTCCCAATTCTCGGTTTCTTCACCAGCCGGATTGCAACCCGATCGTAGGCAATCGCCAATATCGTAATGTACCAAACCGGGTTTCACAGTGTCCAGGTCGATGACGCTGACGGCTTGCTGGGTAACAATGTCAAACATCACGTTATTAATTTTTGGATCGCCATGCATCAGACGTAGGGGTAGCTTACCTTCAGCTTTGGCATTTTCTAGAATATGTGCAAAGGCTTGGCGATCGCTAACAAACTGTAAGCAATAATTAACTTCCGAAGATTGAGGCGCACTAGTTTTCGGCAAAACTTCCTCGTAATGCTGAAGATAAAACGGTGTAATATGGAACCCTTCAAGGGTGTCAGCAAGTTTTTCTGCTGGCAAATCGCTGATTAGATTGTGGAACATTCCCAAGGCATAACCGATTTCTTTCGCGTGGGAGCGATCGCGCATACTATCAAAAGACTGGGAGCCTTCTATAAAGCTGATTGCCCGCCAAAATGAGCTATCTGCATCCTTCCAGTGGTCTTGAGCGTTTTTGGTCAACAATACGCGTGGCACTTCCCAGCGACGATTAAGGGGTGTATCCTGCAACCTTTTTTGAACGTGTTCAGTTAAGGTACGCATATTCTGCATAATCAGTTGTGGCTGACGAAATACCTGTGTGTTAATGCGTTGCAGGACAAAATGTTGTTCCTTTGAGGAATCTAGAGTTGCTAAAAAGGTGTCATTTATATTACCACTGCCAAATGCTTTAACGTCTGTAACTTTCCCCCATTGGGCAAATTGGTTAGCGATCGCAACTAGATTTTCTGCACCCTGTGTATTAAATTTTTCTATCATGTTCGTGTTTAACCTGCATTACTCCTCACGAAGATTTTAGGCTGATAAGTAGATCCAACAAATAGTCAAATTGCAGGCTTGCTTCAACAGATGCTCACAGTGTTGGACAATTTAAACAAATATTGAATGACAGATATTGATTTTTGTCATCTATTTGATTATCATAGTTTTATCACCACAGTGGAGAGGTTGCTATGTTGTCGCGTCAACTTGGAAAAAACGGTTCAACAATATCGGCACTTGGGCTTGGCTGTATGGGCATGTCTGATGCTTATGGCCCAGCCGATCGCGAGGAAAGTATTGCAACGATTCATGCAGCCCTTGATGCAGGCGTTACCTTACTAGATACAGGCGACTTTTACGGCATGGGGCACAATGAACTGCTGCTACACGAAGCCTTAGCAGGACGGCGGCGGGAAGATGTCTTCATTGCTGTTAAATTCGGTGCGCTGCGGTCTCCTGACGGCAAGTTTATTGGCTTCGATGGTCGTCCTGAAGCCGTGAAGACTTCACTTGCCTATACATTGAAACGACTGGGAACCGATTACATAGACCTTTACCAGCCAGCCCGGCTCGATCCGAGGGTGCCCATTGAAGAGACAGTTGGGGCGATTAGCGAAATGGTGAAAGCTGGATATGTTCGCCAGATTGGTTTATCTGAAGTGGGTGCAGATACAATTCGGCGTGCTCATGCGATTCATCCCATTAGCTGGCTTCAGATCGAATATTCGCTGCTGAGTCGTGGTATTGAAAATGACATCCTCCCGACTGTGCGTGAATTGGGCATTGCTGTCACCGCTTATGGAGTCCTCTCACGGGGGTTGTTGAGCGGTCACTGGTCGAAAGAACGCTCTGAGCAAGCGCAAGACCCTCGCGCACATCTGCCCCGCTTCTCTGGAGAGAATCTGGATCGCAATTTGTTGCTGGTCGAAGCCCTTCGCCTTATTGCCCAAGAACACAGTACCACGGTTGCTCAAGTAGCAATTACTTGGGTGCTGTCGCGGGGGAACGATATTGTGCCGCTGATTGGGGCACGGCGTCGCGATCGCTTGAATGAAGCGTTGGGGGCGCTGGATCTGCACTTGGGCGAGGATGATCTCGCCCGGATTGAGGCAGCAGTGCCACTGGATGCCGTAGCTGGCGATCGCTATGCTCCAGAACAAATGGCGATGCTGGATAGTGAAAAAAGATAAAATATCTTTAGCATGAATGATTCATGCTGGATAGTGAGAAGAGATAAAATATCCTTAGCATGAATGATTCAGCTTTAACACCGGAGCGGATTCTTGACGCGGCGGAAGAGGTTTTGCGTCGTTACGGTCTGGCAAAGGCAACAGTCGTGGATGTGGCTCGCTTTTTAGAAGTGAGCCACGGCACGATTTATCGGCATTTTCCCAGTAAGGCTGCCCTGCGCGATGCAGTAGCAGAACGGTGGCTGCATCGGGTTTCCACACCGCTAGCAGCGATCGCCCAAGAGCAGGGTTCCGCCGTTGAACGGTTGCACCGATGGTTTGAGCAACTCATGACTCTGAAACGTCAAAAAGTCTTGGACGAGCCAGAGTTGTTTGCAACCTATTCAGCGATCGCTCAAGAGGCGCGAGGGGTGGTTCAGGCTCACGTTGATGAACTGTTAAAGCAAGTAGCTGCGATCGTCGAGAGCGGTATTTCCAGTCACGAGTTTAGGGTGGCTAATCCGCAGGTAGCGGCGAAGGCAGTCTTGCAAGCGACGGTTCGGTTTCACCATCCAGCTCACGCATCCGAATGGAGTGATCCAGACATCGATACAGACTTTGCCCAAGTATGGCGCTTGATAATTGCTGGTCTTGTGGTGCGTGAGTTAATCGTTTAGATGCTTGTCAGCATCGGGTGAAAGCAGGCGCACGCGATCGGGGATAGAAACATCCCCGTTAGGGAAAGTGTGTAAAGTCAGCTAGTTATACCATTTCTTTGTGAGGCTGCGCCAAACCCTTTTAACTTCTTTCTTTCTTTGTGTCCTCTGCGTCCAACTCTTGGAGACGCTGCGCGAATGCGGTTCGTTTTTCTTTCTTGTACTTAAATATGGTTTAACGCATCTTCATACAGAATTGGTATTAGCCTCCTCCAACAGGAACAACTAAGTAAAATTGTTTCCATCCCCTTTATGGGAAGTGGTTATGTATTGTCAAGTGTATTACTTATTTTCCCGTCTCCAGTTGCTCCCGTTGCTTACCATACTCCCGCAGCTGCTTCAAGAGGTCTTCTTGGGATGAGTTAGAGATAGACGCACTGGGGGTTGGTTCAAGGTTGGTGTCGGTACTGACAAAATTAGCAGGTGAAGGATTAATTACATAGACGGGTAGGGACTTGTCATTAGACATCGCCTGTTGGGTTGGTGCTGGGGTAGGAATTAGATTCTTTGGTTTGCTCACAGCAGCTTTTACCGTATCTAGAGTCGTAGCAACTTGCACTTGTTGCTGCATCTGTTGTGTAGAAGATACTAAACCACTTAGACCATTCACCAATTGCCGCAAATTTTTTCGGAAACTAGGATCACCTGTCAATTCATCCAAATCAGATGTAATTTTTTGGCTATTTTCAAACGTTACTCGTGCTGAATCTAAAGTTTGTTGCAGCAGCACCACATTCTTTGGATCATTTAAGGTTTTAGAAGCATCGCGTAAATTAGCTGAGGCTTGCGCTGCATTTGCTGAAAGAGTTTCTAAATTGTTGAGTAATTGTCCTTGAGTCAATCGATTCACAGATGGTGATAGGCTACTGACTGTAACACGCAGTTGGTTGCTGGTTTCAGTAATATTGTTCAAAGCGCCAACCAGCGAAGAACGATTTGTTGTCAACAGATTATCCAGGTTGTTCAGCAAACGACTTGCTTGAGTTGCAGTTGTATCAAATTTATTTAGTGTTTGATTCGCGGATGCATTAAGTTGGTTTGTCGCTTGTTGCACTGAATTAGCAGTGGCTGAAAATGTATTTAGTTGTTGTTGCAAACTTTTGGTCAACCCTCGTAAATCCTGACTTAGCTCAGTAAAACTTGTTGCTGCGCCTGTAGTAGTTTCTAGAACCCTATTGACATTTGTATAAAATTTTGGGTTATTGTATGCAGCAGCTAGGTCAGTTGAACTGCGAATTAGGTCATCAACACTGATCCCAACCTGACCTTTTAACCGAGAGCCATTACAGACGATGAGGCTGTTATCACAATTTTTATCTAGGGGTTTAGCAAGCACAACCCCAACAGGTAACGTTGCTTTTGGTGTGATGTCGATAATACTTTCGCTAATTAATCCGCTTTGATTAGCTTCCACCACTACATTCCGGGGGATAATTAGGTCAGCTTGGGCAATTTCAATCTCTACATCAATGGCATTTGCTTTTGGTAGAATCTGCCAAATAGTTCCTACTTTAACGCCTCGATAGCGAACTGTTGCTCCTTTTTGCATTCCGCCAGCGTTAGCAAATTCCACAATAGCTTTGTATGAACGACCAGGAGCAGTAAATCTATGTAACCACAGAAAGAGTAACCCAAATACTCCCAGTCCTAACAGGATTAACAACCCCACAGAGCCTTCTCTAAATGTTCGCCCAGACGCGAAGCCGCTTCTCATAAGTCCTCGCATTTTTTTGCCTCCACCAACAACCAATAAAGAGTTAGGAGTGAGAAGTTATAAGTTGAATTTAACTCATAACTCCTGTACAGACACGATTAATCGCGTCTCTACTCATAACTCCTGTACAGACGCGATTAATCGCGTCTCTACTCCTAACTCCTGTAGAGACGCGATTAATCGCGTCTCTACTCCTAACTCATAACTTTTAAGTTTCTAGCCGACGACTTGAATCGGCCCTTTCACACTTCCACTGATAAATTGTCTGATCAACGGATTTTCTGTATTGTATATTTCACTAACTGTACCCTGCCACTGCACTTTACCTTCATAGAGAAATATAAGTCTATCAGCTGTATGGCGGATAGTGCTGTGTTGGTGGGTAACAACGGCATAGGTACTACAAACTCCATGTAAACATTGCAAATAGCGGATTAAATCTTCGATTACTGTTGAGGCAATGGGATCAAGTCCGGCTGTTGGTTCGTCGTATAGTAGAACTTCTGGATTTTCTAAGGGATTATCGGGGTTAGACATAATCGCACGCGCAAAACTTACCCGTTTTCGCATTCCCCCGGAAAGTTCGGATGGGTAGAGATTGCTTATTTCTGGCAAACCTACCATCTCCAATTTTTCTTTTACCAAATCTCGAATGCGCGATCGCCGTAGCTTTGAATTTTGATAAAGTAAAAATCCCACATTCTCCTCCACCGTCAGCGAATCAAATAGCGCCGCCTGCTGAAACACCATGCCAATGCCAACCTGCTGGCCACCATCCTCAATCAAACCGTCTCGCCGCACTCCTTGCACATAAATTTCTCCTTCATCGGGAATAAGTAACCCCGCCATTACCCGTAAAATTGTTGATTTACCAGTCCCTGATGGACCAATAATCCCCAGTGCTTCTCCCCGGTAAATGGTCAAGTCTACATTATCTAGAACTTTATGGCTACCAAAGGACTTAGAAACACCTTTCAGTTCAATCAATGGTTCAGGTTCAGTCATTAGTTATTAGTCATTGGTCATTGGTGAGCCAGTGGCTTGGGTGGGTTCCCCAATTTGTACCCCTACAAGGAAGCAAGCTACGGGTATCTCCCCTTCTCCCCAAAGGAGGGGCTAGCGCCAAAGAAGCAACTGGCGTGGTTTCCCTGATGAGCAACTGGTGAGTCCAGTCCTGTTCGACTTTGCTGTTGTTCCCTACAGTAGGCAGGTTTTTGCCCACTGTAGGGAACTGGCTGTCTTCTCAACTCTTGGAGAGGCTGCGCCCTAAGCGAACGCAAGAGCGAGTCATTGAGCCTCACCAGCGTCACCCGAACGCAAGAGCGTCTCCGTCAGGAGAAGGGCGTTATGGACGTACCCCTATGGGAATCTTGCTACGCGTAGCGCACGCACCAGAAGGAGCATTACACGGTCATTAGTCAGTACAAAATATCCAAATGACTAATGACAACTAACAAAGGACAAATATGCCCAATTAGTGATGTCATAGTTATTGGTAGAGCATTGTATTGTACATTATAAGTATATGATTAGCATTCTGATTAACAAACTTTATTTTTTTAGCATAATATTTAGTGATTTGCGATGTTTAAGTCCTAGAATCCCCTCAACACAAAGCTGACGAAGACACCGTAGTAATTTAATATCTCAGTAAAGGGAAACTATGACTCCAGTCTTCTGTAGACATCAGCAAAGTCATATATAGCAATCCTAAATCAGATGTGAAAGCTTCCCTTTCTTTTATTGGCGTTCTTCTCTCACGAGACACTACGCGTACTTCTGTAGGACTTACACAATAACTTTCTGAAACCTTATACGTTTGTGTCCTTCCCTGCGGTCAGCCACAACTCTATGAGACGCTTCTCTACGAGAGGCTCCGCCAACGCGAACGTGTCTATGCGTCCTTCTCTATGAGACGCTGCGCGAATGCGGTAGCCTGCGGCAACGCCAAAGGCGTATGCGTCTACGTTTTTTCATGATTTTGCGTAAGTCCTGTTCTGCAAAGAAGCTACGTGTAACGGACGCACAAAAAGGCGGTTCGTTAATTTTCACAACTCACATAGGATTGCTATTTTAGTATAAACATACTAATAATTGCTATAACTCAATACGCTTGTCAAAATTTTTCACTAATATTGTAACAATTACTGATAAAAATCAAAGTAGAGATTATGAGTAGCAACTTAGAGCAGTTTGCAAGTGATAATTCCTCTGGTATTTGTCCGGAAGCGCTGGAATATATGATTAGGGCAAATCAAGGTAGTGTTCCAGCCTATGGAAATGATGAATGGACTCAAAAAGCCACAGATTATTTTCGAGAACTCTTTGAAATTGATTGTGAAGTATTTTTTACTTTTAATGGTACTGCCGCAAATTCTTTATCTTTAGCTGCCCTTTGTCAGTCATATCACAGCGTCATTTGTCATGAAACATCTCACATAGAAACAGATGAATGTGGGGCACCTGAATTTGCATCTAATGGCTCTAAACTGTTACTTGCTCAAGGTAAAAATGGCAAGCTAACATCAGAGGCGATAGAGGCTATTGTTACTAAACGTACTGACATTCATTATCCTAAACCTAAAGTTATTAGCATTACACAATCAACTGAATTAGGAACTTTATATTCTATTGAAGAACTTCTGAAAATTAAAGAAGTGGCGAAAAAGTATAACTTAAAGATTCATATGGATGGCGCTCGTTTTGCAAATGCAGTTGCTGCAATGAATAAAAGTCCTGCTGAAATTACTTGGAAAACTGGAGTCGATGTGTTGTGCTTTTGTGGTACAAAGAATGGAATGGCATTGGGTGAAGCCATTCTTTTCTTCAACAAAGAGCTAGCAGAAGATTTTGATTATCGATGCAAACAAGCAGGTCAGCTAGCCTCAAAAATGCGGTTTATCTCTGCTCCCTGGTTGGGTTTATTGGAAACTGGTGCTTGGCTAAAAAATGCCAGACATGCCAATCAATGTGCTGATTACTTAGAAAATCAACTATTAAATATAGAAGGTGTTGACTTGATGTTTCCTAGAGAAGCCAACGCCGTGTTTGTTAAATTACCTGAACAAGTCATTCACGCCTTAAAAGCAAAGAACTGGCAGTTTTATACATTTATTGGTGTGGGAGGAGTACGTTTTATGTGTTCTTGGAACACAACAAAATCAAGGATTGATGAGTTAATTGGTGATATAAAAAAAGCGATTGATTGAAAAATAATTCAGAAGTTACAATTCAGGGGCAAAGCCGGAAATTTAAAAATGTGGTCTTGAAATTATTCCGCCATCTGCTGAATGTTCGCAAGTATAAGCTAATATAACTACAAGCGATCGCACTTATACACCAAACAACAGTGCTGGAAAGTCTGAGAATAATTAAGAAATTCCTATTGCTGGAGTTATGGAATTTGCCCAAAGGTTACGAATTAACCAATATCAATTTGTTTCTCCTAGTGTCGTGACGATTTCTGGGCAGACATTGGTATTTAAAAATGGCTTTTTGGTGAGAGATCCAGACGGTCACACGATGCGGATTGTGGAGAAGTAATTGATAGGATATAGGAGCAATTTCTCTTGATTATTGACTTAAATCCTAGACGTTGCTGTGGTTGCATTACAGATATAGCAATCCTAAATGAGTCGTGAAAATCTCCGATTCCTCTCTCTGCGCTCTCTGTGCCTCTGCGGTTAATTTATTTTTACAAATGATTTAGGACTGCTATATTACATTCAAGACTTGGTATCTACGCGGCTGCTTATAGTGTGTAAAAAAATGTGATATTCTCCTCTTTTAGTACACATAAACTATCAAAAAGCATAAGGAGAAACTTTGATAGACGTTTATTTGCCTCTCCCATACACACCTAAAGCCATAAATAAAGAGCCTTGCGTTTTATTTAAGCTTGGTAGCACTTCTCTTAGTCTTGAACTTGGTCAAGAATTTGACCTGACTTCGACTGTAAATATTTTTACAAATATTTATTTTACAGTCATGGTTACAGGTTTTTATAAGGAAATTGTTTTAGTACAAGTTAGCAGTGATATTTTTGAGCAAGCTAAAAAAAGTTTTTTTTCGTCACATTCTCAAGAAGATTATAGACGACTTTCTGAACAAGAGTATTACTCCCTTTACCCAGAAGAACTTGAACTCATCCCAGGAAGAGTTATAATCTACTGAGTTTTTCACTTTCAATTATTGCGATCGCACTTGTTTTTAATTTAGGGTGAGTGCGATCGCTATGGTGTTGTAAAGCCTGGTGGGATTAACGGAAAATTGCGCTATTATCAACTCTTAATACCACTCTTAGCACACTAGAGGATTCATAATCGATAATCCAGATATTGATCGCCAGGAAGAATGTTAATTTTATGTGTATAGAATTTGGGCGGGAAATCTGCGGCAATCTTGACACCGCAGAATCGCGGGAGTGGTTAGTTACTAACGGCATTGGTGGTTACGCTTCTGCAACTGTGGCAGGTTTATTGACCCGCCGCTATCACGGACTACTGGTAGCGGCATTAAAACCACCTTTAGGTCGCACTTTGCTGCTGGCAAAACTAGATGAAACTGTCCTGTATGACACTCGCTCTTATTCTCTACACACCAATCGTTGGGCGGATGGGATTGTCAGTCCCCACGGTTATCAACATATTGAACGTTTTTCTCTGGAAGGTACAATACCCGTATGGCGGTTTGCTGTTGCTGATGCCTTATTAGAAAAACGCGTGTGGATGCAACAAGGCGCTAATACAACCTATGTCCAATATACTCTGCGTCGTGCCACCCAACCGCTGAAGTTAACACTCAAAGCAATGGTCAACTACCGTGATTATCACAGCGATACTCAAAGCAACGGTTGGCAGATGTCTGTTGAGCAGGTGGAACAGGGGATTTGTATAACTGGTTATTCGGGCGCTGTACCACTGTATCTACTGAGCGATTTGCCTAAAGGCGATAGCAGCGCTTCAGGTGGTAGTGTATCTGTTGCCCACAATTGGTATTATGGCTTTGACTTAGCAGTTGAACGCTATCGGGGATTGAGAGATAAAGAAGACCATCTCCACGCTGCCACCTTTGAAGTTACACTGAATCCTGGAGAAGCGATGTCTACGACGGGCTGCGCCTACGCATTTGTAGCCAGCACAGAAAAACAACCAGATTTGCATGGCGAAGCTGCACTTAAGTTGCGTCGCGCTCAAGAGCAGAAGCTAACAGGACTTTGGAATAGTAGCCGACCCCTCAACACTAAGGAATCACCTAGCTGGATCAACCATCTAGTATTAGCTGCTGACCAGTTTATTGTTAACCGCCCAGTGCCAGAAGACTCTCACGGTAAAACCATCATCGCTGGTTATCACTGGTTTGGCGACTGGGGACGCGACACAATGATTAGTCTCCCTGGTTTGACAATTTCAACTGGTCGCCCAGAGGTAGCACGCTCAATTCTTCGCACCTTTGCCAGATACGTAGACCAAGGAATGTTGCCGAATCGCTTTCCGGATGCAGGTGAGCAACCAGAATATAATACTGTCGATGCCACTCTTTGGTACTTTGAAGCAGTCCGCGCTTACTACAGTTCTACAGACGATGATAATTTGCTTGGTGAACTCTTTCCAATACTTGCAGACATCATTAATTGGCACTGTCGCGGTACACGCTACAACATCCACCTCGATCCAGCCGATGGCTTACTTTATGCAGGCGTTACAGGTGTACAACTGACCTGGATGGATGCCAAAGTTGACGATTGGGTAGTTACGCCCCGAATTGGCAAACCGATTGAAGTTAATGCCCTGTGGTATAATGCTCTACGGACAATGGCAAAGTTTGCCCGTCAGCTTGGTAAACCACACCAAGAATATGAGGCGATGGCAGACCGTGCTCAGTATAGATTTTCTCGCTTTTGGAATGACGAGACAGGTTATTGCTATGACGTTCTAGACAGTCCTGATGGTGATGATTCGGCGTTGCGTCCTAACCAAATCTTTGCTGTTTCATTGCCAGAAAGTCCGCTAACACCTGCCCAGCAAAGGAGTGTGGTGGAAGCTTGCGGACGAGTGCTACTGACTTCTCATGGACTGCGATCGCTTGCCCCCGATCATCCCCAATATCAGGGTAAATACGGTGGCAATCAGTATCAACGTGATGGAGCTTATCACCAGGGGACAGTTTGGGGTTGGTTGTTGGGGCCGTTCGTCCTAGCACACCTGCGCGTCTACAAAAACCCTGAGCAGGCTCGTCAATTTTTGGAACCAATGGCTAATCATCTGACTGCACACGGTCTTGGCAGTCTCAGCGAGATTTTTGATGGAGATGCCCCGATGACTCCACGAGGATGCATTGCCCAAGCGTGGACAGTGGCAGAGGTTTTGCGTGCTTGGTTGGCGACAACGAGTTGATGCAGGGAATAATTCAGGACTTACAGCTATTTTCAGGAAATAACCCGTACAATAATTCCGCTCAATATCCTGCCAGAGATGTCATGGACGTGATTTGCAATCGATATAAAATACAACTGTTATTTCGGCGAGCGCATTTGTTATTTCGGCGAGCGCATTTGTTATTTCGGCGAACTCATTTGTTATTTCGGCGAACTCATTTGTTATTTCGGCGAACGCATTTGTTATTTCGGCGAACTCATTTGTTATTTCGGCGAACTCATTTGTTATTTCGGCGAACTCATTTGTTATTTCGGCGAACTCATTTGTTATT
>NZ_JBALDI010000033.1:0-40551 GCF_036917395.1 Nostoc sp. | reverse complement strand
TAAGGCAAAATTTAACATCTTCCAGACATCGTGCTTCCTTTGCCAATAATGTAAAGAAATATTTCGCCAACAGCATCCGTTGCTACTCACGCCCCGATTTAGACAAAAAACACCCATAAAAGAGCATCAAATGTATATATAGAAAGACTTCGACATCGTTTTGGTTACTTTATTCATATATCTGGGTTTGGGCTATTTTTGAGTATTTGGTGTGTTTCCTTTACTCTGCATGGGTTTAAGGCTTGTTTCTCCCTCAAAAATGTTTAAGTCCCCTTAGGTAATATGTTCTTGCAGCAAAATTGCTTGGATGCAGCTCTACAAGAATATGCAGAGGCAATTAAAGTTAATCCCAATTTTAGTGAAGCTTATTACAACTTAGGGTTAGTGTTGCACCGACAAGGAGAAAAAGAAGCAGCGATTACGGCTTATCGCCAGAGCCTTGTGATAAATCCCACAAGCGTAGCAGCGCTGTATAATTTAGGTTTGGCGCTGTATGAACAATGACAGCCAAAAATCCCAAACGAATTGTGCGAACAACAGTCATAATTCATTTAAAATTTAAATTCAAAAACTCAATCATGCTAGGTATCCCGGAAACATGCGGTATGCAAGTGAGAGCAAAGGCAGCTTATTAAGGTAAAATCAGTAAGTTTTTCTAGGCAAGAGAAACTGGAGTTTATTATCCCTGCAAACCGAAAGTCTCTATTTTAGATAAAAACACACATGGTAGCCTATCTGTATGTTTTTATTTAATTCGGCTTTGTCTTAACACTGCTTTTTTCATGAGTGCAACACTTTACCAGCAAATCCAGGAATTTTACGATGCTTCCTCCGGGCTGTGGGAACAGATTTGGGGCGAACACATGCACCACGGCTATTACGGCGTCGATGGTACCCAGAAAAAAGACCGCCGTCAGGCTCAAATTGATTTAATCGAAGAACTGCTCAATTGGGCAGGGGTACAAGCAGCAGAAAATATCCTAGATGTGGGTTGTGGCATTGGCGGCAGTTCTTTATACCTTGCACAAAAGTTTAATGCTAAGGCTACAGGAATTACA
Source organism: Nostoc sp. (assembly GCF_036917395.1). Classification (GTDB taxonomy): domain Bacteria; phylum Cyanobacteriota; class Cyanobacteriia; order Cyanobacteriales; family Nostocaceae; genus Nostoc. The sequence continues at coordinate 39,493 of NZ_JBALDI010000033.1, read as the reverse complement.
CTGAGTCCTGTGCAAGCCGCGAGAGCAACAGAACGCGCCTTAAAGGTTAATTTGAGTCTCAGAACACAGTTCCAAGTTGCAAATGCTCAAGCAATGCCCTTTGCTGACGATTCTTTTGACTTGGTTTGGTCGCTGGAAAGCGGTGAACATATGCCAGATAAAAAAAAGTTTCTCCAGGAATGCTACCGAGTATTGAAGCCTGGTGGCAAGTTAATTATGGTGACTTGGTGTCATCGACCAACTGATGAGTCCCCACTAACGGCGGATGAACAAAAACACTTGCAGGATATTTATCGGGTGTATTGTTTGCCTTATGTGATTTCTTTGCCAGAGTACGAAGCGATCGCCCATCAACTACCATTACATAATATCCGCACTGCTGATTGGTCAACCGCTGTCGCCCCCTTTTGGAATGTGGTGATTGATTCTGCATTCACTCCCCAAGCGCTTTGGGGCTTACTAAATGCTGGTTGGGCTACCATCCAAGGGGCATTATCACTGGGATTAATGCGTCGCGGTTATCAGCGTGGGTTAATTCGGTTTGGCTTGTTGTGCGGCAATAAGTAGGGGCGCACAGTTAGCTGTGCGCCCTTACACCGTGGTGTATCTACTTTTGTCCGCCCACTTACTTAGTAAGCTCAAAGTTACAGGTTTGATTAAATACCAAATAGGAGCTTTTCGTATTCAGCAAGCGCCCGTTTGAAAGTATATTTGCTTTCGTATACTTGACGTGCTTTCTCTCCCATCAACTTAACTTTTATACTATCACTAGCTAATTCATTGATTAAATTGGCAAGGTGTTGAGGGTTATTAGGAGGAGTATTAATACCGCAACCAGAATTTGTTAATAATTGGTCAATGTATGAGTTTGCTGAGGAGATAGCAATAATTCCTCTTCCTGCTGCTAACATACCGTAGAGTTTAGAAGGAGCTACTATTGATTCTGCGCCCGGTATTAAGCTGACTAATGAAAGGTCACAAGCGGTAAGAGAGAGGTGTAGTATTTCTCTGGGCTGGTAAGGTAATAAAAGGATGTTTTTTAGTTTATTGGATTGAATTGCTTGCTTTAATACTTTTGTCTTAACCCCATTACCAATAAAGACAAACTGAATAGGAGCATTTTTAAGTATATTGGCCGCTTCAACAATGGTTTCTATATCATGCAATCTACCCAGATTACCTGAGTATAAAACTGTAAAAACCTTGTCAAGGTTATACTGTTGAGCAAAATAATTTGCTTCTTTATCACAACTAATAATATCTTCTACTGCCCAATTCTCAATTACTTTGATTTTTTCTTTTAACTCCGGATATTTATTCTCCAAAAAACACTGCATGGAAGTACTGAGGACAATAATATTGTCAGCATATTTGTAAGTTAAATAAATTAATTTTCTAAAAAAGATAACTGAAAAGCTATTTTGCTGAATAATGCCAGACATCACAGCAGATTCTGGGAAGATATCTTGGAGTAAAAAATGATATTTTCCACCACAAACAATTTTAAAAATAGTGCCTAATATGCCAGCATATGGTGGATTAGAAGCGATTAAAAGTGGCGTAGTGCGAGGTAGTAACATCACATATTTTAAAGCATCTAAAAGAAAAAATATTGAGCTAATAATTTTACTTAAAATGCTAGTGCTGGCTGCAATAGGAGAGCAGGCACGGTTGATTATGGCTTGATTTGATAATTCATAAGTAGTGTCTTTTGCCTGAGTCTCTGTGAATATATTTACCTGATAGCCTTTTTGGGAAAGTCCTTTGGCTAAATCGGTCATTAGTTGAGCAGTAGCAGCATGGCTAGGGTAGAAGTATTGAGTGATAATTGTAATTTGTTCCATGTATTTATTGCGGAATCATCAAAGAGCTAATCCAGATTTTTTACGTCTCAGTTCTATGATTTTGACTACTATCATAAATTCATACATGGCATAGAGGAGACAGAAAATAAAAGCCGTTATTCCTTCTAAAAAACCTAATCTTAAAAAATACATCTGTATAAATCTGATAATGGGGCGTATAAACCAAAGTTTAGCTGCTAATAATCTAAGTTTTAGTTTGCGTTCAGTTCCTAGAGCAGATGCTTTGCCTGTTTCCAGAAATTCCACAACTTTTTCAGCATCCCAAGAAGAATAACGATCGTGCCGTTCTAACCAATCTCTGAATCCTTTAGAATTAGCATAATGATCGTAAGGAATATTAATTTTGCCAACTTTAGCACCTGAAGCCAAGTGTTCCCAAACACCACCTGTAAAAGTTACTTCTCCTAGTTTGAGTAAACGGGAATGCCAATTAGGATATCCTTGTGTAAGCTTGAGCCATTTCCCCCAAAATAGATAACGCGCAGGCAGTTCATAAGCATTATATTGTTGATTATTGGCAGAACATACACGCTGAATTTCTGTTGCTAAATTGGATGGAATAACCTCATCAGCATCTATAAATAGCACCCATTCACTCTTTAAATTACAATTTTGTAAAGCCCAGTTGCGCTGCTCAGAAATTTTGAACGGTGGAGGTGAAATATGAGTAAACACTTTGGCTCCCAGTGATTCTGCCAATTGTATTGTTCCGTCAGTGCTGCCTGAGTCTACAACAATAATCTCTTGACACCACTGCAAAGAGTTTATACATCGGTTAAGATTGCAAACTTCATTTTTAGTAAGAATAGCTGCACTAATATCTGAATTCATAGGTAGTTATTCTCTTGTACAATAGAAGTAACCAAGATGTTTGTGATCTGCTCGCTTCACTATAAAGCCCTGTGATTGTAAAATCTTCTCTAGTTCATCTGGATCACCTTTATCTGGATGATATTCTAATGCCATACTTTTAACAGCTTGAGTCCAAGATAAATCTCCTTGGAATAAATAGAATTCACCACCTTCAACGTCACATTTCAAAAAGTCACAAGTTCCTACAGTTTCTATGTATTCATAAATATTAAATTCTTGTATTTTAGGATTGGATTTCAATAAGGATTGTGTCCAATCATCATAGAATCCACCAACTACGGCACATTTAACTACTATACGATTTTCATATAAATTTTGTTTAACATTATGTTTAATGATATTGAGAAACTCTGATTGTGCTTCTACTGCATAAACTTGTGCTTGAGGCGCTTCGGCAAGTGCAAATATTGTAAATGCTCCACCATTTGCTCCTAAATCTAGTATGTATTTTGCATCTTTTAATTCACGTATTTTGGTGTAACATAAGTGACCATATATTTCACGTATAACTCCAAAATCAATATTTTTGAAATAAAGTTTTTTATCATTAAACGTTATACTAAATGATTCCTTTAAACTTTTATCTAATACTCCTAGACTTTTGGTTTTTATTAAAATATTAAAATATTTTGTTATTCCTGATATCCAACGAATATATAAAGATAAAGGTAAAAGTTTTTTAACTAACAGTAGCTCATTAGAGAAACGATATAAATTATTAAGCACAATGGTTCTCTCTGATACTAGTATAATAATTTGTTGTGTGTAGAGAAGTTTTATCAATGGATAAAATATTTTCTATCCATGCTCTGGATTTAAATTTTAGGGTTTGCATTTTGCTAGGAAATTGAATCAATTCCCCAATAGCCTCAGTCCACTCTGATGCGACTCTAGAACGCACCCTCCCTATGCCACCTTCAGCTACCTCATCATGTAGTCCCACTTTGTCGGAAATTAAAACAGGACATCCACAGGCTAGAGACTCGACAACGACATTACCAAAATTTTCATGACGGCTGGGCAAGACAAACAAGTTAGCAGCAGAGTATATTGCTGGCAGTTTCTTAGGTTCGCATCTTTCTAGAAAGATAACTCTGTCTAATAAGTTTGCAGATTGAAAATGCTGCTGTAGTTTTGCTTTAGTACCATCATCATCGCCACCTACAAAAACCATCCGCCAGTTGAGATGTCGCAAGGCTGCTAAAGCCTGAGGTAATAAATCTAACCCTTTTTTGTGGTGGAGACGGCCTACATTCAAAAGGATAAAGTCATCTTCACTGAGGTTTTGAGATTTACGCCATGCTTTTGCTGCTTCTAAAGCAGGTTGCCAAAATTCAGTGTTTAAGCCATTAGGAACGATAAAAGATTTTGCTGGTAGTTTTAGCCAACGACACTCCTGTAATTCTTGCTTGCTAGTGTAGTGGATACCAGCTGCATTTGTCATATTGAAGCGTTCTTGCCATAAATAATACAGTATTTTTTTAGCTGTTTTTTGCTGCCAGGAGTAAGGCCCAAGTGCGCCTCTAGGGGAAACAATATAGGGAACACCTTGATTTTTGGCTGCTTTGCAAGCCGCTCCACTGGTACGCTGCCAAACACCTGTGATATGGATAATGTCAAATTCCCTGGCTCTTACTGCTACTGCTTGCTCCATACCTGGGCAATGAATACCAATTCCTGGTTTTTGCTGAAAATATGTGACTTTGACTCCATTACGGATGATTGGCTGGTTGAGGGGCAATTCTGGTTGATTATTTAACCCAGCATTAGAAGTAAACACTTCTACTTGATGACCAAGGGCGGCTAATCCTTCGCAAAGTTGGCTAACACTAAGTACAGGGCCACCGAACTGCCAAGCGGGGGCATAAACGGGGATGTAGTGTAGAATCTTCAGTTGATTTTGCATTATTACCTAGCTATGATTTTGCAGATAAAACCCAAGGCTCGTCAGCGCCCAGTAACGACGAACTTGTTTTGCCCGATCGCCAATTTTTAAATCATGTTCTACTCGGTCAGCATTTAGTTGAAAGCCGTGAGCTTGATTAAGGTGAGTAAAAGCTGCGTGTAAACAGTCTCGCAGAGGCCCGCTTAAATACATTGCATAATCTAAATCGAAGCCTGTTTTCTGACGGTTCAGAGCGTGCTGTAAGGTTGGTGGAATCTGACCAGATAAAAGGGGCTTTTTCTGTTTTTTAGTTGTTCGTTTCTCACTCCAAGGAATTTGCATTACTTTTTCTATATAGCGCCTACCTAAATAGGGTACGCGTAGTTCTTGCTGATTCGCCATTGTAGCCCAGTCGCTATCTCTTAGTAAGGTATTTCTCAGGTAGCCTTTAATTTCACCAAGAGAAATTAAAGTCTCCACATCAAGATTAAGTTTATTGTCTGTTTCATCATCCCAATTTGCCACTGGATTGTAAAAATCTGGTGCTACAGTCCAAAAGTCAGATATTTGCTTAGGCGTAAAGAAACGCCGCGTTTCTCTTAACATTCTGGAAGGTGAATCTATTTGCTGGAATAAAAGATTTAATCTTTCTTGATAAATAGAATTCTTACGCCAGCCCTTGATATTTTCTATCCAAGGCAGAAGTAGAGACTTCATGTTAGCCAAACACTTTCCTAGTTGATATAACTTTGGTATGGAAACAAAATGAGGATAGCCACCATGTAACTCATCCGCACCACAACCACTAAGAACAACGGTTATACCATGTTGTAATGAAGCTCTAGAAATAAGATAAGTATTTGTACCATCTGATGAGGGTTGATCCATTGCTGTAAAGCTATCAACTAACCAAGTACTTAGCGTTTTATGAGATAGATAAGCTACATGATGTTTTAGCTGGAGTTTTTGTGCAGTCATAGCTGCCAAATTACTCTCATCTTTAATAGAGTCTTGTAAATCGAAGGTAAAAGTGGAGAGATGACCTTGCATAACTGGAGCTAGCATACTAGCAAGCACTGTACTGTCTATCCCGGCTGACAAAAATAAACCCACAGGAACATCAGCAATGAGCTGCTCTTTGAGAGTATCTAGCAAAACTTCGGTATGACTTCTGTGAGATGTCGGTTCCCCTATGTGATTGCATACGTGTTGGGCTAAATTCCAATAACGAATAGGGGTAGATATAGTGGCTAAGTCTGTCCGCAAATCAATATAAGCATAATGAGCAGGGGGAAAAGCTTTAATCGCTTGTCGGATAGTCCGTGGCTCTTGGACACTGCCATATATTAAATACTCATAGATACTCTGTTCGTCCCAGTCTGTTGCTACTAATCCAGACGTAATTAATGCCCGTACTTCCGATGCTAAAGCAATGCCTCCGCCGCGAGTTTGAGCATAGTATAGTGGTTTAATTCCAATGTGATCCCGTGCTATTAAAAGGCGTTGTTGAATAGAGTCAAACAATAAAAAAGCAAACATACCGTCTAGGCGTTCTACTATTTGCTCACCCCAGACGCGATAACCTAATAGCAAAACTTCTGTATCACTATGAGAGGTAAACTCTACACCCTGTGCTTTCAATTCTTGGCGTAGTTCCAAGAAGTTATAAATTTCCCCATTAAAAATAATCACATTACCCGTTTTTGCATCTACCATAGGCTGATGCCCAGCAGGACTAAGGTCAAGAATTGCTAAACGAGTATGCAGTAGATGAATGTGGTTTGCTCCTACATTTATTTGCCATGTACCTTGGGAATCTGGGCCTCGATGATGCAGAGCAGCTAATACATTTGATAAATTAAAGTCTTCTCTGCCTATGTAACTGTATATACCGCACATGTGTTTAAGGATTTGATTGGTAGATTGAGCAATATAACTGTGATTATGAGCAAAGTTATTGAGTGATTCTTGAATTGCAATTCAGAAAACTGTTCACACGCTAGATGCTTGCAATATTTGGTCGCAAATCTGATGACACCTCTGCTCAAAATTTTCATAGGAAAAATACTCTAATCCTTGTGGTATTACTCCTTTGGGACACTTTAACGCCTCTAGAATTCCCGCCTTTACTTCTTCTAGATCATCAGGATTAACAAGAATGCCTAGTAAACCATTTCGTACTGCCTCACGACTGCCATCAACTTTACTCGCAACTACGGGAATACCACAAGCCATTGCTTCTAAAAAAACAAAGCCAAATCCTTCTCCCTTACTCGGCATCACATAAACATCTGCTAGGCGATAGTGGTCGGCTTTTTTGGCTTCAGAAATAAATCCTGTGAAAATCACTTTTGCCTGAAGATTAAGTGATCGCACTTTCTCTTCTAATCTCTCTCTATCCGATCCTTCTCCCACTATTAAGTAGGATAAATTAGGAATTATTTCACTCAGTTTAGGCAGCAACTCGATTACTTCATCAAACCCCTTATATCGTTCATAAGAGTCCAAGCGTCCCAATGTCATCAGAACTATCTTGTCCTTCAGTCCATATTGGGAAATAAGTTCAGAATTTTTGTCATCATGCCTATACTGGTCAAGAGCGATCGCATTTGGCAGTAAAAATTGTTGCACTTTGGGTATATTTGCCCAGGATTGAAAGCGATCCAATGTAATTTGGCTGATAGAGACAACAGAATCAACTGCTGGAAGACAATAGTTAACTAGGCTGTTATGAGGCTTCCAGGCTTCGATGCCATAGATTTCTAGAAGGATAGGCGCTTTTGTCCATAGTTTAACTAGCCAGGCAAGTGGTAGCATATAAAGATGACCACAGACAATTAAATTGAATTTGGGGTTGGCTCTGATGGTATGAAAAATGGTACAAATGTAAGCCAACTTACCTTTTATTCCTGAAGTAATATATGTGAGTTTCTGAGGCAAAGTTTCAATGCGATCGACAATGTGCCTTGGAATAGCAACTACCTCATCACAATTTTTGGCACTACAGAGACAGTTAATGAAGTCTCGGTTGTACTGTGAGATACCCCCGCGCCCTCCAAAGGCATCTGTTAATAGAAAAAATATCCTCATTTATTTCAAAAATTTATATAAATTCCTAATTAAAGTCTTTATCAAAAGTGTTAAGCTTACTTTTATATAATTCCTTGCTAGGTTTTTTACTGTTCATTTTTAATTTTTTTTGTTGTTGCTTCTAGCACAAATATCAAAGCCCATATCAACAAACCATCTCTAAGAAAATTGTAAGTTACAACGCTGATGCATCCAAGAATACTTGGAGCATAAAGTACAGAGCAAGTGTAAGCAAAAGATATCCTTAAAGTTATTCTTAGTAATTGTTTTTTTAACCTGCCAATATATCCACCCAGTTTTGTTAAGTAGAAAGACATAATTAGTGAAAATATAAAAACTGCTCCATAACCTCCCCTCTCAAAAGCATCAGCCATAGAAGTTATAGGTGCGTTAGTAAATTGAGTGATATATACACCATATTCATCTCTTAATCTTTCCCCTCCATCATCCATAGGCTCTTTGTCGCCTATAATTTTAGGCATAAATGCTGTTGCAATACGTTCAAAGTTGCGTAACCCAATATAAGATCCAGTCTCAGCAACATGATCGATTACTATTTGTCCTGTAGGCTCTGCGATTCTCGTAAAAGTACTATAAAGAGGATCATCATAATCAGATCCCGTTGCTTCTAAATTTCCAGTGGCAGCTTTACCTATAAGTGTTATACGAGTAACTAGATTTCTAGAGTCACTAAAATCTAAATTTCCTCTAACATTGCCAATTATAATACTAAAAAACAAAACGAATGGGATTGAAATTACAATAACTTTTTTGATATCTTTAGACTTAAGCTTTGAATAAAAGCTTCCTAAAATGGTATAAATAAGCATCCGAATACTCATGCCACGTCCACCAGTTAGACTAGCTATTAGCATAGAGAAAAGCACAATTATTAGATTAGCAATATTTGATTGATTCAGAAGTGGTCGATTTAAGCGAAATCCTAAGAATAGAAAAAATAAATACTGCAATGTACTAAAAGCATTTAAAAAGTATAATATGGTTCCAGGCTCCACTATGTTTCCAATCTCTTGTCTAGAGAAAAAACCACCACTTAAATAATTGATAACCAGAAAAAATATGAAAACTGCACCAGTTATTTGAAATCCTCTAGAGGTTAATTCATTTGTGATTTGTTCATTATGATTTAAGCTTTTAGACTGAGATTTTTTAAAAGGTTCAGCAATTAAAGTACCTACTAAACTTCCCCACATTATTAGGTTAATCAAAACCATTGTAACTACGGTATGAGTACCAATATTGAAGCCTTTTGGAGATAAAAAATATACACAACCTAAGAACCCAATGACCCAACAAATAAATTGACTTATTGAATAGCTTATTGATAGCATCCGAGTTTCCAAACTCCCATCTAATACTGACAAACGCATCATCAGAATTAAAGGGATAGCAGCAAGAATTCCTAAAGACAATTCAAAAAGGTCAAAAAGACCTGGAATAACTGAAAATATTAGTAGAAATACTAATGTTGTGTCTAAATAAGAAAGTTTATTCATTTTTATGAATGTAGTTGTTCTGTAACTTATAATCCTATATCTATTTAGTTGGAGAATAAACTATAATTCGTCAACTTGTAATTTAGACTTTATGTTAATCTTGACTATAGGAATCCATTTGATTTTTGAAAACCCAAGCTTACTGAAAGGTTGCTGGAGAAAACTTTGGTTATCAGTATACCTAGCAAGACTCAAGTCGGATGCTTATAGCTTAAAGATGTAAATTTATAGAAGAGTTTAGTTAGTCTATAACGCACATCTATAGATAAATATTGCCATTGCCATAAATATAGTCCTATCAAAATTATTCCTCCAACTATTGATGCAATTAACGGACTCAACCAATATAGTCCTACAGATATATAAGTCAACCCCACTATGACAACAGCAAAAAAAGCTGAAATAATTTTAGTAAAGAGTAAGTTACCACCCAGACTCCTCAGTTCTATCATGGTGTAAATTGTTGCCATTATCCCTGAACCAATGATTTCACTACAGACTATTGCTATACCGACAGCAACCAAGCCATATTTAGCCAAAAAAAGGCTAGTTATGCCTAAAATAATTGTCGTTTGCACAATTGCAATTGTTGTTTGTGCTTTTATATGATTAATCCCCATTAGATAAATGCTTTGAGGATTACCAAAGTTTTTTAGCGAAATTGACCAAGCTAATATTAGGTAAAGCACCCAATTAAAGCTGATTTGACCTCTTGTCCAATGTAAATATATTGGCTCAATATATGGTAGTGTAATCACTAAGCCAAGATTAATTAATAGGCCCCCTGACCACCAAGCTGTAGAAATCATATCTGCTAATTTTTTATATTCACCTTGAGTATGATAGCGGGTCATCTCAGGTATTAATGACATTGTAACAATTGCAGTTCCTGCTAAAAAAGTATTAGTAAGAGTTCGCATAGTGCTAAGTGCAGGAATAAATGCTGTTCCAATTATGCCAGATACAAATAAAGTTAACCCATTATTTTGTAATTGCAATAAAAATCCTACACCTGTAAGAAAAAACGATTTACAAACATTAGTAAATGCTATTCTCCAACTACCATTAGTCCAAAATGGATAAAGGTTATGAAAGATTTGATACACTTCTATAAAGAAAAATATGTATATAATTAGGGAAACTAAACTGCTAACTATAGAAGCTACCAGTAGTTTTCCTCCTAATATAGCAGTTAATAAAATACTAGTTACTTTAAAAAACTGTGCAATTATTCCCCAGGTGGTAAACCTAACATACATTCCAAGTGGTAAGTAAAGACGAGATAGAATACCCCCAACAGAACCAGTTAATATCCATGTAATTACTAAAACAATAAGTGCAACTCCAATTTCTTGATTTTCTGTTATTACTGAGCTACTTGCTAAAATTTTTTCTATAAAACCAAAAGCTATCATTCCAATTGATATTATTAATTGCAAACAGCCTAATATTCCCGCCATCCAAATACTAGAGGCTAATGTCTGTTTTAATTTTTCTGTGCCAGCTCCAGTTATGTAAAACTTAGTTAACTCGTTACCAACATAGTTTTGATGGCCATTATCAATAGTTTGCAATAAGCTCATAAATGCAGATATCGTAAGCCATAATCCATAACTCTCGACACCCCAAAATTTAATGAGAATTGGGACAATTAAAACAGTCTGAGCCAAATTGAAAGCAAATGAAAAAATATTAATAACAATGCCATTTAAAGCACGTCTTTCTACATTCATACATAAATATCTTGATGGGGTTCATTTCACGGATTCCTGATAAACAAACATTCTCATACTGTATATTTTTTAGATTTAATAAATGTAACATCTTGAGAAATATAGTATTTTGCAATAAATTGGAGGATAACTTTAGTATGATTAGCGATATTTGAAATCTTCTCTAAACTCGACTTTATCCATTTGCCAAAGGAGCGAGCGCCTAACTTGGAATCGTGATTTATCAGTATCTTGTAATTTTTAGATGCTATTAGAATTAATGACAATAGAAAAAGTTTTGCTCTCTGGGCTATAACTTTTATCAAATACAGGGGTTACTTTCTTTGATTTGGATAAAGTCGAGCTAAGTTTTAATCTATTTGATACTGTTTTTAATGACAGCACCCACTGCAATGTGTGAAGCGCATGACATCGACCTTCCATAGGTATTAAAAAGCTTATGAATAGTCTTAGAGTATATCAATCCAAATTTATTTTTTTCTGGTTTTGGCAACACGTATGTATGAGCAATTTTGTTCAAATTAGTTTTAACATTATAAAATCCTACATATTCAAAATATTCTTCTAATAAATCAACAGAACGACGCTTACAATACTCTTTATAGAAAGTAGGATTAATTCGCCAACAATCAATTGGATAATCATGAATTGGCCATACTGTTGGAGTGATTATAACACAAGTTCCATTTGGTTCTAAAATAGAAAATACGTTATCTAATACTCTGATTGGATCAAAAGTATGCTCTAGAACATTAAGAACTAAAATAGAAGGAAACTTTTTTACAAATACTTTATTAATTTCAAGTTTTGAATCTTCAAAATTAGCAACAATATTAACTCCTTCCCCTGGATACATATCGGTTCCAATGTATTTTAATCCGGCATTTTGAAGTAAATTTTTACAATTATTTCCTTCACCGCCACCACCTGCACCAAGGTCTAAACATGGAGAAGAAATCAAACCAGCATTAAGTAATTTTTTAATATATTCAAAATCTGCTCCTATCATTTTATTCATCTCCTGTGTTAGTTTGAAATTAAACAAATACAATTAATTAATATTTTTTGTGTAATTCAATTGTTTTCAATTTAATGAAATTCAATTGCTGTAAGCGAATGCTATCAAGTCGTTTGAGGATAGATAGAATCCTTCTATTATTAATTGGGTGGTAAAATGAAGCCTTTCTGTCTACGAGCAGCCCACCTCTGAGGTAAAGTTTTCAACATTGCCCAGAATGTTTTGCCAAAACCCGTGACTTGATTTATAGCCTTAAGAATAGTTAAAGCCTCTGACAAATATCCTCTAAGAGCAAGTTTGAAGGCAAACCACAGATGAAACTGCATAATGTGCGATGCCCAATTTGGTGCTGACTTAAGATTTATTACATGCGGACTGGCCAAAAGCATCTTTACCATTTCAGATCCTTCTAAGGAAGCGCTGAGATTCTTTCCATTGATAACTGATAGTTGCTCTTGATGAACTCTAATAACTGCTACGTTAACTCTAGAAATTAGAATTGGGCTACAACAAGCAACTCGATATATCCATTGCCAGTCTGCTGCATGTCGCCAGTCTGATCTAAAATCACCAATTCGTTCATAAAGACTCTTCCTAAAGAACATTGCAGTAATATTGCCATTGATACTCCCAAATTTAAGTAATAATGGCACGCTTTGTTCGGGTTGCAAAATTTTTGTTTCCTTAGCTATATAATCATAATAAAAAATTTTGGCATCAGGTAATCTTTCACCATCTGCATCAACTGAATATGTAGAAGATAAGATAAGATTGGCTTCAGAATACTTTTGGATAGCATTTATATTAGTTTCCAAACAATGAGGCAATAAAAAATCATCAGTGCAAAGAATTATTATATATTCACTATTGCAGCGTTTAATAGCTTGATTAAGATTAGCAAAAAGTCCTAGATTATGGGTATTATAGTAAATCTTCACCTTAGATATTGCAGCATATTCTTCTAATAAAGCTTTTGTATCTTCAGAAGAATTATCATCTGCAATAATTAATTCCCAGTTTTGATAGGTTTGCTGTAAAACACTATCAATGGCTTTAGCCAAGTATTTCTTACGATTGTAGACGGGTAAAACAATTGATACTAAAGGCTCTATCATTTTTAAGATAAAATGCATGGTTTTACCAAGCGGACTAGATTAGCACTAATTAAAAAATCATCTTCATTAGTATGTTTATTACATAATTCTCTAAAGTTTTCAGAGAATTCAGTCTTAAATGCTAAAGAATTAGGGTCTAATTGAAGAATTAAATCTTTGATTTTAAAACCTTCTTCTTGAAAAACTTTACAGTATTCTTGAGTACTTAAATGTGAAAATAAATCAAGTTCTACATAACGCCCTCCACTTTGAAAATCCTCATTATTTTGCAAAAATGAGAGGAAATATTTCATATATTGTTCAGAATCTAGCAACAAATGGTTAAACGCATTTCGTAAACCACCGCGCCCAGAAAAATGATCACCGCCAGCACAAAACCATAGAGGTCCGTAGCTAGCATAGAGACTACCTCCTGGCTTCAAAACACGAAATGATTCTTTAACAACTGATTTTAAATCTTGACAGTGTTCAAAAACTGCATCTGACGCGCATAAATCAATTGATTCATCTTTGATAAATGAATGATCTTCCAAAGGAGATTTATAAAACTCAATTTCAACATTTAATAATTTTTTACAATAATGTGTAATTTCACTCCAAGAATCTTTAAATTCAAATAAGTCAGTTGCAAGAATTTTTTTAGGCCTTAATCTTGCCCAAGAAATGACATCCCAGCCAGTTCCAGTTCCTTGAACAAGGATAGTAGCTTCTCTAATTTTGCACAACGCTGACCCCCAAAAACGACGAGTTTCTAAAGGCATTCCACGTCCTGGAAGTACGAGAGATGGTTGAAGATTTTTTAAAGTTTGTGGAGATAAAAATTGACTAGCATATATAGAAAGTAAAGGACGACTAAAAAAATAAAATAAACGCTTAACTATACTTGTCTGATGTAATTTATCTTGCTCTAACCAAGAGATATTATAGTAATTTTCCATAATGGCTACTCAGAACACAACTCTAATATAGTTTTTAATCGGCTTGTATATGTATTTGTATCTTTGATGATAATTTGCATACCAATCTTTCGCATCTGTTCTCTTTCAATAGAATTTTTTAATAACCATTTACACTTGTTAGCTAAATCTTCTGGTGAGCTAAAGAAACCATAATCAGGATATCCTGCTAAGATTTCTCTATGTTCTTGAGTATCTTCATAAATACCACATCCACCACAGGCAGCTATTTCAAATGTTCTCATAGTTGACTCATCTTTATTACGTTTTCTAACAATACCAAGTGACAACTTAGAACAATAAGTGGCTAACCGTAATTCATGTTCAAAAACTGCTGGTAGCTTTTGCCATTTTTTGAGATTCAATTTATGCCAAGCTCTGCCATAAATTTTTAAATTAAATTCATTCAATGAAGCTATAGCATCCAAAAAAGGAATACGTTCACTATCACCTGTACCTATGAAGGAAATATCTGCTTTAAATAAATCTTGCTCAACTTGAGAAACTTTTATCGGTTGGTGACAAAGAAACGCATCATAGCCAAATGGCAAAAAATGAACTTTTTTAACTTCATGTTTAATTAGCTCTGATAATATTTTGGTTTTTGTACTTATAATTAAATCATACTTTTTAAGATTGGATAGAAAAAATGCACTCTTATGGTTGGGATTCCACGGATAATCAGTTAAGTAATTAACAATCTTTGTACCTATTTGAGAACAAATATCGAATACTTCATTTGTTAAAGGAAAAATTCCTGTTACTAAAACGACTTCTGGACTAAACTCATTTATACAATTAACTATTTTTTTATTAAATGACCACCATTCTAAAGGACGTTTTCCTGATATTTTGAAAAATATTTTGCCCCACGAATTTTTCATAGATGGAGCATAGGAATTCCAGCTTGTATCGCTGGTATCAAACAAAATGTTTAACTCTTGAAATGCTCTGATCAATATAGAACCTAATTGATAACTTTCTGAGGTATTGCCAATAATTATTGTTTTATAATTCATGATGAGCATTTGTTAGGCTTGACCAACCATTCATCGCAATCAAATCCATATAAATCTTTATTTATTAACATCATAGAATAGTTGTATTTATGCAAAATAACTTGACAATCATTAACTTGTTTTTTTCCATGTGTAGCTAATAATATAATTGGTCTATGTTCTTGAAAAAATTTCTCTCCACCCTTCAATACATTTACTTCAGCGCCCTCAACATCTATTTTAACTAAGCTAACTAAATTATTTAAATTATGTAACGAATCTAAAGTAATTACAGAAACTTCTAAATCTCCGTTATCTTTCAAATATCCTTGTGCGTGTAAATGAGAACTAGCAAAGTTATTTTTCCCTAATTTGTCACTGACTGCTGCTGAAATAATCTCAATATTATCTATTTTATTCAACTGTATATGCTGATGAATAAACTCAAGATTTCTAGGTAATGGTTCAAAAGAGATTACTTTACCTGTTGCACCAACTAGACGGCTCAAGAAAATACTAAAAAAACCTACATTTGCACCAATATCTAAAACAGTAGTGCCTTCAAGCGATAACTCAGTCATTAACTTCTGCTTATCTGCTTCATATGAGCCTAACCACATTCCATGTACTCCACTTCCCACAATCCACTTCATTCCTTTTGCTGGCCCTTGTAGAATAGGAAGTATAGATTTTGTAGGTAATAAAGATAAAGGAAAACGAATAAGTTTTCCAATTGAATTGTTTGAGCGAATATTACTAAAATTAAATGCAATCATATATTACCTACGCAATTAATTTAATATAAACATTTTTAGCTAACTTACTTGAATTAGGTAATAATTTTAATTTTCTAGATTTTAAGTTAATTTGTAAGATTTCTTGCGAAATTATCTTTGCCAATTCAAGAAAGTTACTAGATGAAAAAATTCTACCAAATTTAATATCTGTGATCAATTCTTTTGCACAACCCACCTTATTACTTACAATAACTCTCAACCCAAAATGAAGGCCTTCATTAACAACTAATCCCCAAGTTTCTCCACTTTGAGAAGGTAAAATTAATGTATCTGCAATTGCATAATATCGACCTAATTCTGACTGATTTTTAAAACCAACAAAAATTGCTCTTTCACCTAGCTGTACTTTTATTCTTCGTTCAAATTCTTCTCTTAATTCCCCATCTCCCACAGCAACAAACCAAATTTTTTCTTTTTCTACTGATGATAGATTTTCTAAGGCATCAGGAATTATTAAAGGATTTTTTGGTGGAAACATTTTACCACAATAAATCAGAACATGGTCTTGTTCTCCAATACCTGCGTTAGCTCGTAAAGTTTCCCTCTGTGGTAGCCAAAAGTCCACCTGTTTTTGAAAAAACTCTGTATCAATGGCATAGTGAGCTAACGTCATACGACTCTTATCTACTCCCATCCGCAAATAATGATTTATAGAATCTGTTCCAATAGGGAAAAAATGAGTAAATTGACGATAGTAAAAAGACAAGAATAATTGACGTATTTTGTCCTTAATATAAGAACGCGATAATGCCTCATCTGTTGTGTCTGCTCTGAGCATTAATTTGTGTCCAGCTAGACATAGCAACAAAGTACTAACGGTAATAAAAGTAGGTGAATAAGCAAAAATCAGTACAGCATCAGGTTGATAGCGATTAATAGCAGTAAAAGCTTTAGCCGCTAATCTGATACCTCTCAAGCCTTTTAAATCTTCCAAATAATTGTGAGATAAAAACTCGTGTTCAAAACCTGCTGTTGGCTGACAATCCCATTGGAAGACTACGCCAAAGTTAGGGTCTTCCCTTAGAATTACCCCATGATTACAACCAAAAAATACTTTTAATTGTAAATTTGGTTGCTGTGCTAACTCACGAAATACAGGTGCAAAATACTGAACTGGATGAGTAAGGAGAATTGCCAATTTTATTAACATTTTATTTACTTTATCCAGTATCTTTTAGGGGTTCTAAATTACTTTTATAAAAAATTAAGTAGTTTAGAAGTTAAAATTTGGTGTTTGTTGAACACCATTGGCATATTTCAAAAAGTAAACAAGAATCCTCTATGAATATTAAAATTCATGATTGAATTCCTAAATCATCCACATTAACTTCATATTGCGCCTATAACTTTATACAACCTAAATCTAGAACAACCTCAGAAAAAACACTGATTTACCCAAATTATTAACCAGTTAAAGCAGTCTTAATCCAGTGATTCTACTTAAGTTAGACTTAATCTTATCCTTCTTCCTAGAATTATTTTCTCTAGTATTTGTATTGGAGTAGTAGTAGCTGTAGTCATTATGATCAGTAGTTACACAATTCACTACCATTCCCAACACAGTCACACGCGAATGTTCTAATAGTGCCTTTGTAGTCTTAGCCGTATCAGAATTAACTACACCAGGACGTGTAACTAGCAAGATTCCATCTGCCATTTTGCCTATAATCGAGGCATCTGCCAGAAGGCTTAAAGGCGGAGTGTCAATAATCACGCAGTCATAATCTTGGGCAGCTTGTTGCAGTAACCCATTCATCCGCTGTGAGTCTAGTAGTGCAACAGGGTTGGGCGGTATGGTGCCAGAACTGAGCAATTCTAGATTTATCACCACTTCCTTGGCAGCTTGTGCTAACGTAGCTTGCCCCACTAAAACATTACTTAACCCCATTAAGTTAGATTGCTGCCACATTTCGTGTTGACGAGGGCGACGCATATCTGCATCAATCAATAGCACTCGCCGTCCCATCTGGGCAGTAGCAATTGCTAAGTTAGCTGCCACAAAAGACTTGCCCTCATGCATCACAGAGCTGCTAACCACAATCACGTTCAGTTCCTTATCAGAAAGGGTAAAACCCAGGTTAGTCTGGAGCATTTCAAAGGCTGCATTAACCGATGAATAAGGGTTATTGAGTACCACTAATTCGGTCATACTCTCACCACGAGCCAGTCTAGCTTTTTGCTCAAAAACCGGAATTGTACCCAACAAGGGATAGTCTAATAATTCTTGGGCTTCTTCTGCTGTCTTCACAGACTTGTCTACAGCTTCTAGCAATAAAGCTGCTCCAATAGCTAAGAAGAATCCTAAAAATCCCCCTAGTGCCAAATTCAAGCTAATACGAGGAGAAATTTTCTTCTTAGGAACTAAAGCCTCAGAAACAATCGTGGCGTTGCCTACATTTTGGTTCTCTACTAATTCGACTTCTTGCAATCTTCTCAGTATTTGCTCGTAGGTTATTTGTGCTACTTGTAACTGTCTTTTTAGCTGTAGCTGTTGTTGTTCCAGTTTGGGTAGGCTTCTGAGACGTGCTTGATAATGTACAAATTCCTTCATCAACACACCAACTTGATTCTCCAATCCCAACCGTTCTACTTCCACTTGCACCAAATTAGCAGTTAGAGTCTGCTTGAGTTCTCCTATTTGTAAATCTTGCTCTGGGATAGGCTGTGAACTACCCAGAGTTTGGGTCACTCTTCCTTCTAACTGCTTTTTGAGAGCTTGTTCTTTACTTAACAAACTAGTAATGACTGGGTGTTCATCGGTAAATTGTGACCTCTCCACTGCTAACTGGTCTTGAACCTTCTGATATTCTGATAGCACTTGTTGTACTGCTTTGGATTGACTTAAGCTGGTGAGTGCCATAGCCTGCCGTGTGTTCAATGCCAATTGATTTTGGAAAGCACTAGAACGGCTCTTAGCATCAACCAACTGCGCGCGTAGTTGGGTTATCTGGCTGGATAAGTCATTCAGCCTTTTGACTCCTTGTATAGCTTCTTCTTCTAGGGAAATAACCTCGTATTTTTCTTTAAACTGACGCAGTCCTGCTTCCGCCTCTGTGACTTTTGCCTCGATTAGAGGTAATTGCTTGCTTAAAAATTTTCGTGCTGCTGTGGCTTCGGAACGGTTAATCCGAACATTATTTTCCAGATAAGCACTCATCAATGTATTGACGATAGCTGTGGCTTCTTGACGATTAGCACTACGGTAAGAAAGTTGTAAAATATCCGTCCCTCGGATACTCTTGATTTTCAAGTTAGGTAGAAAATTATCTATTGCTAATGGTTGTCCCAGATTATCCTTGAGCTGCAACTTAGCAATAGTTTTTTGACTCAGGGGGTAGGAGCGAATGATTTCGGCTTCAGTTTCCAAAGGGTTAGAGAGACTTGTCACTCCACTGAGTTGTCCCAGTTGTCCCACCTGCTCACTTGCACCTGTAAGGGAAGAGACACCACTTTGCTTATTAAAAAGGAGTTTGCCCTCGGCTTCATAAATTGGTTTTTGACTAAAAGTAACCAACACTGTGACTCCTAAGACCGACCCCATAATGGTTATTATCAGTAACCAACGTCTTTTTACAGTCAGCCAATAGTGTTGAAAATTAATCAGGTCTTGCTCGTTTTGATGAGAAGGCATAATTCACCTAATACTCTACATATGGAAACTGTTAAACATTTAGTTGGCTTATTTGTACTGATATAAAGCAGTTCTCGTTTGCATGAAGTACATTTTTCAACCTTACCCCTAACCCTCTCCTTGCCAAGGAGAGGGAAGTGTTTGTGTCAGCAAATTCAGGGTGACGTTCCGACTGTATTGCACCGAAGTGAGAACTGAATATAGAGCAAAGAAGTGGAACAGGAGAGGTAATATAAGTGGATGGGTGTAAATATAATATGGACTGTGATTGCGTTTGCTACGCAAACGCAATCACATATTACTTTTAATTATGCCTACCTACTTATCAACTGGTCTAATGTTCTCTAAAATTGCTCCTTATTGATTGCAACTGGATCTGAATAATCCATAAAGATTTAGTTAAAGATTATCAAGGTTTTTCTGTGAAAAAACCTACGTATTTTTACGGTTTTTTCTTGATTATATTACTTAATTTTTAATGTATAATTTACTATGAATGTTGGTAAAATATTTACCCAAGGAATATTTTAGCGTAGGCGTAGCCCACCGTAGGCATCGCTTGACCACAGCCCCAAGTAAATCAATAAATATATAGTGATAAATGAACAGCAAATTCCGTCATAAGCTTTTTACAGCAAGGTTTAGCGGAATTGAGTTATCATCTGATTTTATGTCTCTCCAGATGTACGGAGCTTTTTCACAAATCAAATCTTAATTGTATATAAATTCAAATATTTACGTAATTTCTACATGGTTGGATAGCTAAAATAAGGATTAAAAATAAAGGGTTAATAAAGATATGGTAAAACACACAAGACGACTTTTTTGATTAAGCTCATGAAACTTGGTTTTTTTAGTAAAACCAGGCTTTTATTTTCGATTGCTTATCATCTAATTTGCTGACGGTTTGTAAATATTTTTAATTATTAAAATTTAACACAAAAATTTCATGTTAATTATTGCTTGCATCTAGTTTTATTATATCTATGCTGTAATTTTTCTAATTCTTACTAATCTCTGCAAATGACTATTACTCTTGCTATTGGCAAAAAAACCAAGAAATTCTCTCAAACAGATAATCTTCTCTGTGTATTACTGTTATTAGGGGATGTAATGGGTTTATTATTAAGTTTGTATCTCTCTTTAAGGTTACGATTAAATCAGAATTTGAATACTTTTGATCCTTTAATTTATTTATTTTTTTTCATAGTTTTCGCAGGGCTGTATTTAGCAGATACTTACCATCCAGATACCCAAATAGCAGGGTTACGCGCTCCATTTCGGATTTTGATTAGTAATGTTGTTGTTGGTAGTATTATTGCAGCTCTCATTTACTTTACTGGTGTTTGGGGGAAAGATCTGGTCTTGAAACGAGGAATTTTGCTCCCCAGCTTAGGCATATTTACCATCTGGGCTATGGGATCAAGAATATGGGCAGCCAAGTGGGTGCGATCGCAAGCTCAACACAGCCGTTGGCTAATTTTGGGTGCAAGTAAAAAAGCCATTTTATTTAGCAAAACTTTTTTAGAACACAGTTCATTAGGGCGCTTGGTTGTTCTAGCAACAGCAGAGCCAAACATCAATGAGTTAGCAAAAAGTAATCGAGTTTTTGTGGGGAGCCTCAATGACTTACCCCAATGGAGTCAACAACCTTGGTCAGGGGTAATAGTAACAACCCCAATGGAATTATCTGGTGCAGAGATACAGCAGTTGATGCAGTTACGTTTATCTGGTGTCTCTATCTATGGGATTCCCGATATTTGTGAAACCTTGTGGCACAAACTTCCCTCATTTCTACTTCAAGATAACTGGCTGGCTTTTGGTGCTGGTTTTAATTTAGCGGGTGACAGCATTAATCAAAAGCTCAAGCGGTTATTAGACATTATTCTGGCATGTTCATTATTTCTGTTTTTATCTCCACTGATGTTGCTAGTAGTACTAGCAATTAAGTTAGATAGTCCAGGTCCAGTGTTATACACACAGATGCGGACTGGTTTGGAAGGAAAGCCCTTTAGAGTTTACAAATTTCGTTCCATGTATCAGGATGCCGAAAAACGGGGAGTGCAGTGGGCGAACGAACGAGATCCTCGGATTACTAGATTCGGACGCTGGTTACGCTTGACTAGAATCGATGAACTACCACAGATTTTAAACGTTCTCTGGGGAGAAATGAGCCTCATTGGCCCCCGTCCAGAACGGCCAGAATTTGATATCAAGCTGCGACAAGAAATTCCCTACTATGACTTACGTTATGTCATCAAACCCGGAATCACAGGCTGGGCGCAGGTAATGTATCCCTACGGCGCATCAGTAGAAGATGCTTACGAGAAATTAGCTTACGACCTCTACTACATCAAAAATTATTCCCTAGCTTTGGATTTAGCGATCATCTTCAAAACCATTCGGGTAGTATTACTGGGTAAAGGCAGATGAATAAAAAAATCTTAGTTACTGGTGGAGCAGGATACATTGGCTCGCATGTGGTTTGTAAGTTGGGCGAAGCAGGTTACGATGTTGTGGTGTATGACAATTGTTCTACGGGTTCAGCCCAAGCAGTATTGCATGGTGAGTTAATTATTGGTGATTTAAAAGATTTAGAATGTCTCTGTCAGGTATTTTGTCAGCATCAATTTACGGCAGTTTTACACTTTGCTGGCAGTCTGAACGTACCCGAATCTGTTTCTCGTCCCCTAGACTATTACGCTAACAATACTCGCAACACCTTGAATTTACTCCGTTGTTGCAGCAACATGGGTGTGAACCAAATTATCTTTTCCAGTACAGCAGCTGTCTATGGACAACCAGAAATGAGTCCTGTTACTGAATCTACACCAGCTGAACCTATTAACCCCTATGGGCGATCAAAACTTTCTTGTGAATGGTTGATTCGTGACTATGCAAAGGCTTCTGATTTACGTTACGTAATTTTACGATACTTTAATGTTGCTGGAGCAGAACCTGGTGGGCGATTGGGGCAGATGTCAAAAGGAGCATCTCATTTAATTCGAGTTACATGTGATGCTGCACTCAAACGCAGACTAGGAGTAAAAATTTTTGGTACAGATTTTCCTACACCAGACGGAACGGCAATTAGAGACTACATTCATGTTGAAGACTTAGCAGCAGCACATTTAGATGCTTTAACCTATCTAGAGCAAGGTAACGAAAGCCAAACTCTCAACTGTGGTTATGGACAAGGATACAGTGTCCGTCAAGTTATCGAACGGGTTAAGGTTATTTCTGGGGTAGATTTTCCGGTTATTGAAACAGAACGTCGCCCTGGTGATCCTGCTTGTGTGATCGCTAGTGCTGATAAAATCTCTAAATTACTGGGTTGGCAACCAAAATATAATGACTTAGATCAAATTGTGTACACTACCCTAGCTTGGGAAATGCATCAGAAAGATTTGATGGTGACATCCTCCATACACTGATTCTGAGTATCGAATCAGTGTCAGTAAACCAAAAAGTTTTTCCTGAAAGGCGATCGCTATTAAGCAAAAAAGAAGCATCAGATGTAATCTAGGAACATCTGGTTTGATGTTCTTAGTGATACATCATCAGTTAAAGTCCTGTACTAGTCCAATTTATTAATTGTTAACGACTCGTTGTTGATATTCCTGCTCAGTGATCATATCGAGAGTGTTCTCTAGACGATCTACAAATACGATACCATCGAGGTGATCGAACTCGTGTTGAAAAATCCGAGCGATAAAATCGGTTAATTCTTGCTTTTGTAAGTTGCCTTGACAGTCAGTGTATTCCACTTCAATAGATTTATACCGAGGAACTAACCCCCTAATTCCTGGAACACTTAAACAACCTTCCCAATCTTTGACAACTTCAGTTGAATGAGCAATGATTTTGGGATTAATCATGGCAGTAGGTTGCATTTCTGGGGCATTGGGGTATCTGGCATTAGGACGGGAAGCCACAATAAATAAACGATAGGATTGTGCTACTTGAGGCGCAGCAATCCCCACACCGTTAGCCTTGGCAACAGTGGCGATTAAGTCTTCAATTAATTTCTGGATATGCTCATCTTGAATATTCTCAACCCAAGCAGCTTTTTGGCGCAATGTTGGATTGCCTAATTGAATTATTGGCGCTAATTCAGTCATGATAAAAACTCCTTTTGGTAATGGGGCATTGGACATTAGGAGTATTCCTAACTCCTAACTCTGCTAATTTAAGATTTTGAATTTTGGATTTTAAATTGAAGGAAAAATCTAAAATCTAAAATCTTAAATCCAAAATTGAATGACTCCTAACATCATCCTTCACGTCTCACGGGCAAAGGAGCAGGTTGGACTCCTACTTGGACAATTTGCCCATTGCGTTCCACTTCTATTGGTAACTTAGTACCGATTTTGCTCTTTTCTACTAGCTTTTGTACTTCTTCAATTTTAGTAACAGGCTGGTTATTAATGCTTTTAATCACATCGCCAACTTGTAGTCCAGCCACAGATGCAGGCGATCGCGGCACAATCTCAACCAGCAAAACGCCGTCATCTGCTGTAATATTTAAGCCATCGCCTGCTACATTTTTTATTCTTTCTTTATTTTCTGGTGTCAATGTCACCATCTGAACACCCAAATAAGGATGATCGACTTTGCCTTTAGCAATTAATTCTTGGGCAATTTTTTGCACAGTGTTGATGGGAATAGCAAATCCTAAGCCTTGAGCGCCTCGAATAATAGCTGTGTTCATCGCAATTACCTGGCCACGAGCATTTAACAATGGGCCACCGGAGTTACCAGGATTAATCGCAGCATCCGTTTGGATGTAATCAACCCGCTTGTCACTAGCACCGATATCGCTACCAGAGCGACCTGTAGCACTAATAATCCCAGAAGTGACGGTATTATTCAAGCCTAAAGGGTTACCGATAGCTATTACTGCTTCTCCTGGTTGCAAGGCATCGGAGTTACCCACAGATAGAGTTGGCAGATTATTAGCGTCAATTTTGATCGTAGCCACATCTGTTACTGGATCTTCACCCAAAACTTTCCCGTCAAAAGTTCGGCCATCTTTGAGTATGACAGTCACTCTATCAGCACCATCTACCACATGAGAATTGGTTACAATTTGACCTGAAGAATTAATGATAAATCCAGAACCGCTACCCTGCTCTACCCGTTGTCTAGGCTGTGGCGCTGCGTCTTTAAAAAACCGCCTGAAAAATGGATCGTTAAATTCGTCTGGTACGCGAGAAGTGATTGTTCGGGAAGAATCAATGCGAACTACCGCAGGCCCCACATTTTGCACTACTTTTACCACAAAATTAGGATCTCCAGACGACGAGAAAATCGGCGGGGGGACAATTAGTGGATTAGGTTCTATTGTTTTTTGGTCTTGAGTGTCGCTTTGTCGAGTCTCAAAGGTCTTGGCTGGTAGAACAGAGCAGCTCCCCAAGAACACCACTGCTACCCCATATGAGAGTATCCACAACCTGTGGGGAAAACCCCTGGTATCAATCTTTTTGGGCGCTAAATCATGGTTTGTTGTCTTCATGTGTCGTTGCTTCTCCGTATCAATCGGTGGTGTGCCTACCGGGTATATCCCAAAATGATTACAACTTAAAAGCTTATTCTAGGTCTAGCGTGTCTCAATGCTAAATTGGTGCTTTATCTTCTATTGTGACGATTAGCAGTAAAGGTGGTGGATAATGGAAATTCCTATAGAAAGTCTGTGGAGTCAGGTACTAGAGCGCCTACAGCTTGAACTATCCCGACCCACCTTTGAAACTTGGATCAAAACTGCTAGTGCGGAGCGATTAGAAAATAATTGTTTGGTAATCCGTACTCCTAACCCATTTGCTCGTAATTGGTTACAGAAGTATTACATCAATACTATTGCTCATGTAGTACAAGATATTCTGGGTCATCCGGTGGGTATTTATATTACTGTTGCTCAAGGTGATGAAGTTTCTCATTTTAGTGAACGAGAGATTTCTTGGGAATCACCAAATCCTAGCAGTATTTCTGAAGCTGTTCCTAATCGTAACCAAAAAACTACTGAATTAAACTCAAAATATGTATTTTCGCGATTTGTAGTTGGTGCTAACAATCGGATGGCTCACGCTGCTTCTTTGGCAGTTGCGGAATCTCCAGGTAGGGAGTTTAATCCTTTATTCTTATGCGGTGGCGTAGGTTTAGGTAAAACTCATTTGATGCAGGCTATTGGTCATTATCGCTGGGAAATTTCTCCTGATTGTAAAATATTTTATGTTTCTACTGAGCAGTTTACTAATGATTTAATTACAGCGATTCGTAAAGATAGTATGCAAAGTTTTCGAGAACATTACCGAGCGGCTGATGTTTTATTAGTTGATGATATTCAGTTTCTGGAAGGGAAGGAATATACTCAAGAAGAATTTTTTTATACTTTTAATACTTTACATGAAGCTGGTAAACAAGTTGTCATTGCTTCCGATCGTCCTCCTAACCAGATTCCTAGCTTGCAAGAACGTCTTTGTTCTCGGTTTTCTATGGGGTTAATTGCAGATATCCAAAAGCCGGATTTAGAAACTAGAATGGCAATTTTGCAGAAAAAAGCCGAGGATGAAAATATTTGTCTTCCTCGTGACGTGATTGAATATATTGCTTCTAACTATACTTCTAATATTCGAGAATTAGAAGGGGCTTTAATTCGGGCGGTGGCTTATATTTCTATTTGGGGCTTACCGATGACGGTGGAAAATATTACACCAGTTTTAGAACCGCCTAACGAAAAAATGGCAGCTACCCCAGAAGCAATTTTAAAGGTTGTGGCGGCTAATTTTGATGTTTCAATAGACGACCTCAAAGGTAACTCACGACGAAGAGAGATTAGCTGGGCGCGTCAAATAGGAATGTATCTAATGCGTCAACATACATCCCTGAGTTTGCCGAGAATTGGAGAGGAGTTTGGTGGTAAAGACCATACAACGGTAATCTATAGTTGCGATAAAATTACCCAACTCCACGAGAGCGATCGCACTTTAGCACAAACACTACGCCAACTGAGCGATCGCATCAATATGACTAGTCGTTCTCAAAAACCATCCTGAAAATGTATTTTAAGTTTTCCACAACCAGCGCTCCGATCATTAGCGTTAACAGCTAAATAATTAGTCGAAAATATTAAGTATCGTATAAAAATTGATTAAATTTAACTTAGATTGCGGAAAAAATCTTACTTTTTGTGGAAGATTCTGTGGAAAACTTGATATTTTGCTGGTAAAACTTAATTAAGTATAATTACCTTGTGGAAAAGTACTTGAGTTTTTCCACAAGTTTTCCACAGATAATCAACTTGCCTAATATCAAAAAGAAACAGTAATAAATTAGACTTTTCAAACAACCTCTAATACTCTACCCAGATTTTTGAGTGCTACTCAAGAGCTACTCAAAAATGGCTAGAAAAGGCTATTCATTAATTAGGGGGTAATTCCAAACTAATGTGCTTCTTCCTTGTCCACACAGCACTTCCAAGCTCGCTTGTCTACAGTACTACTCAATCGCTACTCAAAAGCACCATCTTTATCCCGATTTTTAGCGATCGCAAGCAACGATCGCGCTACTCAGATACTACTCATTTTTTGCGATCGCACTTTATAACCATTCGGTCTGCTGCACCGAGTCGAACGGCTTACCACATTCCTGCTGGCAGGCGAGAACAGCTACCCGCTGATATCCTCCCACTGGATGCAGGGCGATCATTTATCATTTTAGTCATCTAGACAGTAAAAAGCTTCTAGCCTCTATGTGACAAAAAGGGAATTATGACTCAAGACGAATCTGAAATTTTCAACCTACTTTCTAAAACTGGCCCGTTACGAGCCGTTCAAATTCATAAAACTCTACACATGGGTTTTCATCGATTATATCCAGCGATAAGCCGACTCAGAAAGCAGGATTTCATACAAGGTCGTAAACAGTTTCCGAATCAATTGGTTTACGAACGAACAGGTTTAAAGCCCCCTTTGTGACAAACTCAGATTTTGCCCAATGCCCAATACCAAATTGTCTAGAGTGAATCCCCAAAGTTACCCGTGGTGATTAGTGCCTTGGTTGCGAATCAAATAGGCTTTAATTTCTTGCAGCTTCTCATTTTGTTCTTTTATCTGCTTTTCAATATCTTCAAAGCCGTGGGCTATGTTTGCGGATATTTGTTTTTGATTGTTAACTAAATGATAAAAGTCACGCCTTTCATTTACCGCTTTCTCAGCGGCGGCTTCTGCTTTTTGAATAGCTTGTTGGTTCTCAAGAGCAGCTTGCTGTTTCTCAAATTTAATTTTGTTCAGCCACCAAACAAGCCAGCCTGAAACAGCACAAATAAAAGATAATAAAAAACTAGCGAGTTTTGGATCAAACTGCGACATTAATTTATGGCAAACCCTTTATTTATTTTAAAATCAAAAACACAGTATCAAGGTTCTCCAGAGCAAATACGAATTGAACTAGAACCGTTAAAAGATGAATTTTCAGAGGATTTTTGGGCTGACCCCAAAAATCCCTCTGGACGATGTGAGTTTTATATCAAATCTTCTCAAAGTCAAAATTATCCAATTGGAGCAAAATTTAGACTGGCAATTATTCTCACACCAGTCTAAATTATTTAGTCCACAATCATTTTTCTGGTTTCAATTACTGCACTAATAGGTTTATTAGCAAATTTACCTAATCCTTTCCAAGTTAATTCAACAAGCCCGCCAGCAGCTTTTTTTTCCTCAATCGTACTAGCTTTACTCCCGGCGTAACGAACTCTTTTAATTGCAACAACTTTTTTGGTATCAGTATCTTTGAGTTCTACTTCTGCGGTTCTAACAATTCCATGTAAAAGTAAATCGCCGATATCTGTAAGTACTACTTGCCCTTCATGAGTTGCAGTTACATCTTTAATGCCAGTAGCTGTTGCCCAATCATTATCTTTGTAAATTTCTTTTGCACCTCGAAAGTAAAAAGTAAATGGCTTTTCAGTTGCATCAAGTGCAAGTTGAGTCCCTGTAACCGCCAGTGTTGCGTAAAGTCCCATGCTAATTTCTCCTCAGTTATTAATTTTTGTTTAAATGAAGTTTCGATGAGTTTTGACACAGGCGCTCTTTACGTATAAAGAGCCGATTTGTTTCCCAATCATGTTTTTGAAGGGTTTTGTAGACGGGCATATTACTATCTTTCGCTTTGTAGCTTTTCCATCTACTGTTGCAGCAAGTCCGACGCTTATTTTATGAGCAAGACCGTTTGTTTCTAAATCTGTAGTAGAAGTTTGGCGTAGAGAATCTGGTGGCGGACTTGGCATATCTACAAGTCCAATAGTCTCTTTTATCCCGTCGTAAATATCTTTATCAAGATGCAAAGCATAGTTAATATTGTCAATTTTCAACAAATATGATTTTAGAGTTGCCATAAGTAAAATTGCTCATTACTGACACAAGTTGGATTTTTCTCCTCTATTGCTATTTTATACTGACTTATTCAGTGTATAAAGAGTGTATAAGGGTATTGGAACCCTATAGGGTTCTATTAAATTCGACAGCACAAGGACACGGTACAGATATCAATTACCTCGACTTATGGCAAAAAATTGACCATTTGCTAACCGTCCTACCAATTGAAATTCTTCATTATTCGCACCCCAGATAGTTATATTTGCTTTGTAAGCATTAACGGTTATATTTGGTCGCCAAGTAGGAGCATTTTCTTGTTTTCCAAGGACAGTTATTTGTTGGGGTGCAATTGTATTGTCACGTTTAGGTTTAGTAGTTTTAAAAATTTTATCGTTCCAAGTTTTACCAATAGATTGAACTACGTATTTAGCAACGCGCTCAGCTTCTACTTCATCTAAACAGTAAAGCTGTAAATTTAGCCCATCTACTAGTGAAATGTACCAGCCAATAATTTTACCTTTTTTAAAAGTAAATCTATTTTGAAAAAAATGTTGATAAACTAATGCTGCCATAGCATTCATTTTTGTAAAGGTGAATGATTCACTAGTTTCATCCATTAATCTCCAGCTAATTCGTGCATTTTTTGGATATTCACCTCTAGGTACTGATATTAAACTTTGTTGAAATTCTACAGATATTTCTGGATGATATTTAACATCAGCATCTAAATCAATTTTTGGTTGACCAATAATAATAGGTTTT
The DNA here is from genome assembly GCF_036917395.1 of Nostoc sp. Lineage (GTDB taxonomy): Bacteria > Cyanobacteriota > Cyanobacteriia > Cyanobacteriales > Nostocaceae > Nostoc. The sequence goes on along the minus strand of NZ_JBALDI010000033.1, from coordinate 9,882 downwards.
AGATGCGTTTTTTGCACTTCCTCGCGGAAAAATCTTATTCGTTGTTGGGCAATCAGAATTGAATCATTTAATTGTACCAAACAAAGATTTTTAACAGCTTCTCTTTGGGAATTTATGGGTAAATCAGAAAAATGTGCAAGCACTTCTGAATTATAAGAATCACCATTTATTAAGGCTTTTCTAATTGCAGCCCAATCACGAATGCTCATAGTAAAGCCTCCCAATTGAAATTAGGAGTATTTAATTGTTGAATTTGTTCTGCTCTTTGATTAGAGGCAGTAGTTACAGCTTCTGAAAAAGAGTTATCTAATTGTTCAGCAGATTGTTTAATTTCTGCTGCTAGTTGTTTGGCAGTTATTGGGGTATTAGTTATTGTGTCGCTAGCGTCCAAGCCTTCGGTATTAGAACTAGCAGTTATCTCAGAAAGTTGTTTAAGCATTCCACTTTTAAGTGGAATATTAGCAGGAGTGTAAAGCCAGTTGTTTTCTGACAAAAGCCCATCATCTTGAAAAGCGTTGAATCCCTTGCCTATTAATGAAGCTGTAGTTTCAAGGGCATCAATTAAATTAGAACCAACTTCGCGTACTTCATTAAGAATATTTCCCCCAACATCACCGACCTCTCCAGTTATAAGACAAAGCTTGCTCTCAATATTTGTTAAAGAAGCCATTTGATAAATCAACCAGGCTTCTAATTTTTTTGGGCAATGAATCGTTCTATCTCTAATAATAGGAGTTCTATCTTGGTTACAACCGACTACAGTCTGAACAGATATTTCAACAATATCAAAATTATTGGGTTTTATATCACACTGTTCGCCTTGAATTTCAAACATTTGGTCAAAAATAGCTTTAACTTCTAACTCCATACCAGGAAGCACTTTTATTTTTTTTGCTTCTTTTAGAGCTACAGGTTTATGCGTTTCGGGGTCGCAACTATCAAAAGTTTTAATTTCTATCTCAACTAATTGATAACACTCCTGAGCAGCAACAGCCGCTATCTGCTCAAAGTTAAGCTTTTCTTGCGATTCAGTTCCCTTGATGACTTGAATTGGTTTGTATTCAAATTCAGGTGTTTTAGTTTCAGTGTTGCATCTGTTAAAGGTTTTAACAGTAATATCTGTAAATTCCACTTTCGCCTTTTCTCCTTTTTCCCCTTCTTCACCTTTCTCTCCTTTTTCCCCTTCTTCACCTTTCTCTCCTTTCTCCCCTTCTTCACCTTTATCGCCTTTCTCCCCTTCTTCACCTTTATCGCCTTGCTCTCCTTTCTGTCCGGGTTCTCCTGGTGAACCGGGTTCTCCTGGTGGCCCGGGTTCTCCTGGTGGCCCGGGTTCTCCAATTCCTGGTTCTCCTGGTGGCCCGGGTTCTCCAATTCCTGGTTCTCCTGGTGGCCCGGGTTCTCCAATTCCTGGTTCTCCTGGTGGCCCAGGTTCTCCAATTCCTGGTTCTCCTGGTGGCCCGGGTTCTCCTGGTGGCCCGGGTTCTCCTGGTGGCCCGGGTTCTCCAATTCCTGGTTCTCCTGGTGGCCCGGGTTCTCCTGGTGAACCGGGTTCTCCTGGTGGCCCGGGTTCTCCAATTCCTGGGAGTCCTGGCTCACCAGGAGGGCCAGGAGGGCCGGGAATTGCATCTCGCGCCGCATCTGCTAACGCTCTCAGCGCATCAACTTTGGCTACCTCGGCATCAACTTTGGCTACCTCGGCATCAACTTTGGCTACCTCGGCATCTGCTAGCGCTCTTTCTGCATCAACTTTGGCTATCTCTGCATCTGCTTTGGCTATCTCTGCATCTGCTTTGGCTACGCCTATTTCATCTTGTAAACCAATAATCTGATCCTGAACAGCAGTTACTTCACCCTCTAATCCTGTAACTTCACTTTGGACGCTTACAAATTCGTCCTGAATTCCGATAATCCGAGTTTCCATACTTGAGACTTCACCCTCTAAACCAGAGATCTGTCCATCTATAGCGGAAATCTCGCTCTGAACACCTGAAACTTCAGATTGTAGTCCTGAAACTTCACCTTGAACACCTGAAACTTCAGCCTGAACACTAGCCACTTCAGCTTGAACACCTGAAACCTCAGCCTGAACACCTGAAACCTCAGCCTGAACACCTGAAACTTCAATTTGAATGCCAGCCACCTCCGCTTCTAATGTTGCAGCCGCCGCCGCCGCCGCCGCCGCCTCTCCAATTGCGGCTGCAATTGATGCTACAAGTGGCCCAATTGCAGCCGCGATTAAGGGAGCCGCAACGACTACGATTAAGGCGGCTAAACCAGCAGTAATAAGTATTAGTTCTCCTTTTAGGTATTCAATTTCACTATCTAACTCGCCTAGATGCCGATCCTGATCTCCTTGCCAGCTAATCAAATTGTGTATTTGTGGCTCTATAGCAGCTTTAGACTTTTCAACAGCTTCATTGACAATCGATTCCCGATCAACGCCGTCTCTCTTTAACGCTGCTATCTCGTTGAGCGCTTGCATTGCTAAGTCGTAATCTGCGGTTACTCCCTGCTCTGCATGATTTGCGGTGCTTAGAGCTTCATTCGCAATTGCCTCTACACTTTGGGCACACGCTAGAGCATTATCAGCTGTAGTCTGTGCCCTTTTACAACTAGCTTCAGCTTCATTAGCTCCTTCCAAGGCATTAAAAGCTATTTGCTGGGCGTCGTTCGCTGTACTTTGAGCTTGTTTTGCTTCATTCCTAGCATTAATCGCTATTGACGAAACCTCTACTGCAAGATGATCCGCGTTGATGGCAGTACTTTGAGCTTGTTTTGCTTCATTCCTGGCATTAATCGCTATTGACGAAACCTCTACTGCAAGATGATCCGCGTTGGTAGCAGTAGTTTGAGCATCGGTGGCAGTACTCTGAGCATTTTTTGCTAAATTGATAGCTTCATTTATTTGAGCAATTAAACTATCAATTTGACTTTGCAATTGCTGACAGCAATCGCATTGATGACCAGCACAATTATTAATATTTGAAAGTTCTGATATTAGGGTTTGTCCAGCGCTAGACATCTAGCAAACCTCACTGTTAATTTTAGAAATTAAGCCTTCAATTGAGGAAAATTCATCTTGGTCAATGCAAACTTTTCCAAGTGGGCAAAATGTCGTGGGGTCAACGCACTGCTTACCCTGACCGCAACTCCCACCATTAGCACAAACAGCTTGACAATCAGCTAAAGATTGATAAATTCCAGGTGTTTTATATTGGGTTGAACTAATACATTGACCATTAATACAGTCGTATTTAGCGGTCGGTGTAGCATCAACATTACAGCTAGCTTGGTCTGATTGAAAAATGGTATAACTACCATCTGCAAAAGAATAATAGTTATTGAATTGAGTGTAAGCGTAGCCCCAATAAGCCTGATCCGCGTTATTAGAGTGATAAGTTATTTGAGGTTCGGTCTCATAATATATCCCCCTTTTAGTAGTATGATTTTGGCCGTCAACTACGTTTCCAACTATGCACCATCCCATTATTTAATACCTTTTACTTCGCTGCAATTAAATACTATTTGGATCAAAGGTGGGAGCAGCGTAATTACCGTAAAATCTCAAAGCATATTGAAATTGAGTTTTAGGCGTACCATTTCTTACTATTGGGGCGTTGTTGGTTAAATCGCTAGTAGCCAACACCGAAGCGTCGGTATTAGCATTTAACCAAGGGTGAGCAGTAGCGACAATTGCGGCGTAGATTTCTAATGGTGTGGGGTTAGCACCTGTTAAAGCGGGTAAAGCTGTTAAGGGTATTTGCAATACTTTAGGTGAACCGGAGAAACTAGCGCCGGCTCCAAATAAATCAGTGATTAATGGTTGTGTCATAAAACTAAAATTTTGAAGGGTAATACATTAGTTTTATGAGCAAGTTACTTGTCTGTAAATGTTCCAGTTTTATGTAATTTCGGAAGTGTTTGTACTGACTTCAAGTCTTGCTATCTTTACATCTGAGAGAAAGCGCTGTTGTAAACATGCAGAAATCCACCTATTTTGCCTTCTTGCAAGGTTAAACAAGAACTTAATTTAATTTACACTCCCTCCTTCACCCGCGTTTATACAGGGAGAATAATTGTAAATTTTTGTTAACAAACTCTGATTTCACCAAGGATACATAGGATTGATGCTTCAGCTAGGCAATTGTATTTTTTATCCAGTATCCTGAACCAAGTTATAAAAATCTGAGGGCATCACGTGGCTACACCCGACTTTCTAGACAGATTAACTGGCTTTGTTCAAGGCGCGCTCGCTTCTATCCAAGAAAATATTCAGCTTCGGGCTGAAAACGCCAAACTAAAAGCGGCTAATGCCGAATTGAGTCTCAAGATTGAAGTGATTACCTCATCTTTCGATGAGGATGAGAAGCAAAAAGCGGACACAGCGACAAAGTTAGCCTCTCTTGAGCAACTTCTTACAGAGTATGAGTCAATATCTGTGCCCGTTGCTGTCGCTGCTTAAAACCTCAAGAAATCGATTGTGATCGCTTTGGTGAAATCCAAAGCGATCGCAGTAATTACTAATCACCAAGTGGCGAATTATGATTAGCCGCTCAATTTTCTTAGTTGACTTGGCTTGAATGGCCCATAAGAGTCAGTGCCCGTTCTGGTTTTCCCTTCAATCCAGATACCGCCAGGGTGAACACCGCTGATTGTGAATACTCTGTCGTTGAATTTTTTGTGATCATCCAAGACCGCCACCTCTTCACCAGCTTTGAACTCTGGCAGTGGGTAAAGTTCAGACAACTTAACCCGAATTTTATCTGTGGGATTCCCGGCTTGGTAAACTTCGGCTTCTGGCAGGGATTTAAAAAGCTTCCATATCATTACTTGGTTATTGAGTCGTGGCGACCAGTAAATACCCTTTTCCTCAAAATCTGCTTGTTTCAGAGGAGATGAGTTCAAGGTTTGTAGTACGTGACTGTTATCATCGAGGCGATCGCGCGAGCCTTGGATCACCTCGTGATCACCTTGCGATCGCCTTGACGGATCACCTTCTGGAATGCTTGCTGGTTCTGCATTTTCGCCAAAGGTGATCAGGTGATCTGTCTGAACATCGATTTTTGACTCTGATTCGGGATTTGATAAATTTGCAATTTCTGATGTACTTAGATGATCACCTTGCTTTATATTTCCTAAATAATCTTGCACTACATTGTTTTCAGACTCATCACAAAGGTGATCACTCAAGGTGATCACAAGGTGATCATAGGGTGATCCATCATTTTTATACATCTCGGATGACTCGCTAATTACTGCCGACTGACAAGCATTTGAGTCATTTTTAGAGGTGATCCTCGGAGATTGTGTGACTATTGCAGTTTGTAAAGGATTGTCTGTACTACAATTTTCGTATTCCTTGGCGATGTAATACAGCTTCGCTGTGCCGCTAGCCGTTTTCTCGTCAAGGTTCACCATCCCATCCCTGGCTAACTGGTATAAACATCGCCTCGCATTGCCGGATGTAGCGTTGATCCCGTGGGCAACCTCTTCAGACTCGAATTTAATGTTGGCGTGTTCTTGCAAAAATTTAACGATCTGGTCTTTAGTAGACATATCTGGGGAACCTAATTCTTGTCCAACCTCCTCTAACAGCGAGAAGCTAAAATCTTCTTCGTTAAAGAACAGGCGATAGCTTACTGGGAAGCGGCGCGATCGCGATTTCTCAATCGTGAGAATTTTCTCTTGAACGTTGGCGCTGGGGTTAGTGTCTTTCTCAAGCTTAATTACTTCGGAGACAGCATTCTTAATTGCCGTAGACCCTCTGGCTTGTCCATTTCTGTTGGTGTGGTGAACGACGACTACTTGTATCCCAGTCTCGGCCGCGAACTTGTTTAGCTCCAGAATGGGGCGGGAATATTCTGTTCTATTTTCGTCGTAAAGGGAGTAGCGATTGGCAAAGGTTAGGGAGTCGATCATCACGATCGCAGGCTTGAATTCAGCAGCATCTTGGTAAAGAGTGGGCATAGCATCTGTGTTCCAGCCAAATCTGACCCCTGTCTTTTCACGGACTTCTGTGCCTGGCTTGAATCCGCGTTTGTTCAAAGCCTGAAGCATGTCGTGTTTTGACTCATCCCCCTGGTAAATAAGCACCCGCCTTCCATCGGAGGTCGCAGGGAAGCCATTCCAGTTTTCACCGTTGGCTATGCAGTAGAGCAGATCATAAAGTAATTTGGTTTTACCAACACCACCGTCGGCAATTAAAAGTGTTGTGGTTGCCTGTGCAAGCATTCCCCCCAAAAGCCATTTTCTTCCCTCTGTGCCCACTTCTTCTTCAAGCTGATCTAAACTTTTACGTGGCTCGACTGTGGCGCATAGCGATTTCATGTAAAGGTCTTCGAGTGCCTTAACTCCTCCTCTAATCTCAGGATGAGCATTAGCCAGTTGGTTAAGCCTGTATAATTTCAGTGTAGGATTAGGCGTTTTAAGATAAACATTTTCTAGTTCACTTATTAGCTGGTTGCAATGCCAAGACTCATTTTCTTCTTTTGTTGGGGCAACTGGTGCTGAGATTATTTCTTTAACTTCGTTCTCAAATGCTACACAAACATTTGTCCACTCTATCTCAGTATCATAAGCTAAACTTTCAAGTTTATTAGCCGTTTTGATTGCTTCTCTACGCTTGGCATTTATGATAATTATGGCGGCTAAACTGTCGATATTGACTGCACTAACTGTTCTGTCAACAAGCGTGGCTAGTTTATTTCTGCCACCGATTTTTACCAGTAAATCATGGTCTGATAACCAGCTACTAACGTGCAACAAGTCTGTTGGCTGTCTTTTCTTAGAAAGTCTTAGGCAGGCTTGGTAAATGTCTTTGTGTGCGCCGATATAGAAATGCTCTGGCTTTAGTCTATCTTTAACTCGATAGATTGCCGCAGGGTCAAGAAGTATTCCACCCAGCACCACTTCTTCTGCTTCAATATTACACGGCGGTAGCCTGTTATTGTCAGGTTTAAAGCTTGGTTCTTCGGTGTATGTGTAGGGGATTGCTATCATTACTTTGTCCCCCGATTAGCTAGCTTTGAGTTGTTTAATGTGGTAGAATTTGTGAAAGTGACGGTTATTCTACCGCCTAATCTCGTTAAATATTTAATCATTTATTTTTCCTATCTTTTTAGTTTTGGATTCACTAGTTCCTAATTAGTGAGTTTTTTTTTGCGTGTGATAAATTACTGAGTTGCTATTGAAACGCTGGGATTAGAAAGGGTCGATCGCGATTCTAGGGATTGGGTGCTGAAGAATCGGTAAGTTGCAGGTACAACAGAAAGTTATCCAACTGGTCAAGGGACAGTGAATAGCGCGATCGCACCCCGTAAAATTTCTCTAAATGTTCTCGACCTTGGGCTTGTGTCCATTGCAACCGCTGCATTTGAACGTCTATCTGGTTCATTAGGTCGTTGAACTTTCGGGAGATCATCAATTGGGTAGTGGTTTGCTTGGCACGAGCCATCGACAAAGCAATACTAAAAATCTCTGGGCTTTCTGCAAATAACCGAGGCAAGCCAGCAATTATCTGAGCGGCTAATGTTTCGGCGTGCTGGTCAGATGTGATTGCTGGAATCTGGCTTTTGATGTAGTCCATCAAAAGCTGGGTTGATTGGGTTAGTGCTGTATCCGCCATTAGTTGATAGTTGGGAGTAATGGGTTGAGCGATCGCTTAAGGGAATTTGCTGCGAAGGTGTTCTGGTATTCGCTGCCACCAGGTTTTGGTTTCCCCGTTTTCGTCCAGAATGGCGATGTGAAAGTATTGGGGAAAGTCGGGATGCTCAACGTTGATCCACTCTGGCAAGGGTGGTAAGTATTTATCTATGCCTGGAAATAATTCGCTATTGTCTGGTATCTGAGAAGGTTCTTGTTTACTCATAAAGTCCTTGTATTTGGTAATTAGTCACTGCGATCGCTCTCCTAGCAGGCGGGTACGCCATCGCAATCTTTGGGTGGTTTTTAGTTCATCGTCTGTGGGGCATTGCGGCTTGCTTTGTTTTTTACAATTGCCGCTACCTCTTTGAGTTCGTTTATTGCCGATGGGTTCTCTAGAAACACATTCGGCAAGTTTTTCAATACAACGGCTGCTACTACTGTGGATTCATTAGGTGTTAATTCTGGGTGAATAGTGCGGATGTAGTTGATGAATTGGTCTAACTCGTAGAGGACGAGGATTCTCGCGTCAACTAACTTTGGTGAAATTCTTCGTTTAATCATTGGTTATTCCTCGTTGGTCAAGAGCGATCGCACGGCGGTAAAGTCAACGTAATAGTCTTTGTTTGCCCGGAATTCAAAGGCTGCACCAAGTTCAGTGATTTGGAGCGTAATTTCCCCAGATGGTGTCGCTTTCCGGTGAGTTAGGTTTTCGTCGATAGGAGAGGTAGCAGGTGTAAGAATAACTGTTGCTGTCTGGGTTTCGCGGTTAAAGGTACTCTGTTGACAGGTGAATTTAGCTCTGATCATTGGTTTTATTCCTTGGTGGTCGGCGGGAAAACTTAGGGAAGGCGGATCGAGCGTCAACTTGATCCGCCAAGTCGTTTACTGAAAGAGAATGTTAAATGAACGATCCAGTAATTTTGAGTGGCAATGAAGTAATCAGCATTGCCAAAGAACTGAGCTTTGTGAATGCCAATCTTTTAAAGTTTGAGGACATAGACAAACACATCGGAGAAGCTATAAAGTCGAATTTTCCTAATTACAATGTTTGGACTGGTGAAATTAGGGGAGGCAATGGCGTTAGTGCTGAGGTTCTCCAACCGGGCAAAGACTGGCAGACGGGAAGGCTGAAGCTGATAGTCAGTTATCGTGTGGAATTCACTCCTGATAAAGTGCCTGGGTCAGAGTCTCCTTTAGATGATCTCCGATCGCAACTCAATCCCGAATAATCACAGATGTATCGCCTCTGGTTTGAAATGAGGCGATAACATAAGAAAAACCGTCTTACTTATACAAGTAGGACGGTTTATGCAGTTTCTTCAGTTGGTTCTTCGAGACTTTCTACTAACTCTTCAAATTGACAAATCCTTGACTGAAGATAATCTATTTCCTCTTGAGTTTGTTGAATAAGAGACTGTTTAGAAGCCACCTGATCGCGGTAGTCGTGGATCAGTTGGCTAACTGTTCCCCCAGCAGCCGTTTTTCCGACGGAGACATTAAGTGAGTCCGTGCGATACGCTCTATGAGTTCGCTGCGACTGATTCCCAAAGCTTTCGCCCTGCTGGCCAGTATTTCTGCGCTCTCTGAGGTTAGCGTAACGGTAAAGTCTTTCTTGTTCTGTCCATACAGCCGATGCGTTGCTTTCCGACCCATCTATATTACCCATGTAAACTATTCCTATTTTACCCATGTAATATGTTGCAGTCTTTACCCATGTAATGTTAACATGATTCAAGATTGCATGGGTAATTTCATTGTATGCAATCTTCTTCCCAACGCCTACCCCTTTGCGTTGCAACCGGAGCAAGCACCCGCGCCACCTTGCGCGGAAACACCCTGTACCCGATGTTCAATGCCTAATACCCAACTCCCAACCAGACAGAGATAGCAGCCTGTAGCCATTGTGCAAATGAAAGACCTGCTGGGAGTTGAAAAAAGAAAAAGCGACCACTACGCGCCAGCGATCGCCTTTAAACAATGTGAATGGAATTTTATCTTAAGGAGATTTTAACCGACTTATTAGACAAGTGACCGCCGCAGCGCTGGACACACAAAGCGCTCAAGTCCAGACTAGGCAGGGATTATGCAAGTAAGAGCTATCGCTTTAGGGCTGAGATAGAGCGACTTACGAGGCATTTATCACCGACTTACGAGGCATTTATCACCGACTTACGAGGCATTTATCACCGACTTACGAGGCATTTATCACCGACTTACGAGGCATTTATCACCGACTTA
>NZ_JBALDI010000032.1:0-9865 GCF_036917395.1 Nostoc sp. | reverse complement strand
AATTCGTAAACAACTCATTCAATTTGACTGTCTTCGAGATGCCATAGAAAATATTCTTCGCACAGCGTCCTAACCGTCTTGGCGATTGCTATACAAGTTGACGGTTGCGTTACGCGCAACCGTCAACTTTGACTAAATCAAAAATCCCAATACTTGATTATTTAACGTAATATATTTAACTTATTCAATCAAAGCTTGTTGTCGGGTAAATGAAAAAATAAATGCTTCAACCTTCAGTAAAAACCCGATGCTTTGTACAAGCATGAATAAATTTTGGGAAAACAGCCGTGATCCGACTGAATACGGTTTCAATATAATGTCGAGTAGATTGTTTAATATATTGATTCCAGGGTTGGTCATTACGTCGTGAATTCTTTTTTGTTGTCACAAATTTATATAGGAAATGAGTTTAAAAAATATTCAGTACAATCACTAGTTTGTTTTAAAATCATTCCCATTTGATGAAATAAGTCGTTCATCAACATTGAAATCCCGTGCAATCGCCGATTAAATCACGATTTTTCTAACATTTGAGGTATCAAGTTGTGGTCTTTCATATAGGCACATGCCCTGTTATGATTACCATTGAAGAACATTGCTGCAACCAGTGCCATTGTAAGAATTTCTGCATCAGTCACCTGACGACGAATGTCGTCACCATGTCCGAGCGCCTGAAGTAGGTCATCAGTGATAGCATAGCTCGCAATTATTTCGTTTAGCATAAGCCCCTCCTATTTTTCCTCTGGAGGGGATTTTATTGCTTAAATGAACCCCTTGCGATCGCTCGAATGCATAACTAGCAACTTGAGTTATTATGCAACGCCCTTGTCTCCAACCTGTTATCGAGCCTAAAGACACATCTAAAATAGTTTCGATTTCTTCGTATAGGTAATCAAGGCACAACCAACTTGACCGCCAAAGCTTTTCTTACCTCACAAGCATCACGGCAAGCTGCGATAAAATCTTGTAACTCTGCGTTAGCCAAGCTCACCGTTGGCGAAGCCTCTCGTAGAGAAGGTATCGCAGTTGCCACTTCCGTCTTTAGTATTACAGTTTGTAGATGCTGGTTTATCATAATCTGCTTTTACACTTGTACACTCAGCCGTATTATCTCGTACTTTTTTTTAGAAATCAAATAGGATTCCTATATAATCATTACCATTAGCGATCGCTAGATTAATAATGTTGTATCAAAACCCAATAAACAAGCTTCAAAAATTTATCCAAAAACAAAGTTTTTTGCATATAGGGATTTTTCTGGCAATTCTATTGGGTATCATATTATTCAATTGGGTAGCACTTTCGCAGCGACCAGTTACCCTAAATATGTTAATTACTGCCCCAGATGCCCAACCTTGGAAGCAGGGTTTGATTAGAGACTTTGAGGCTGAGAACCCAGGCATTCGCATTAACTTAGTTGAGGGGCCAAATGCTACAAATTTGCTTGAAGACCTGTACACCTCATCTTTTATCTTAGGTGAATCCCCTTATGATTTGGTGAATATGGACGTGATCTGGACGCCCAAGTTTGCTGCTGCTGGATGGTTACTACCCCTAGATGATCGCATTTCCAAGCAAGAGTTGGCAGCATTTTCACCAAAGGATGTAGAAGGCGGACGTTACCAGAACAGGCTGTACCGCATTCCCATGCGTTCCGACGTGGGAATGCTCTACTACCGGGAAGATTTAATCAAAGAAGCAGGATTGAAACCGCCAGAAACCTTTAAGGATTTGATCCAAATTTCCCAAGTCTTGCAGAAGAAACAAGAAGTAGATTGGGGCTATGTTTGGCAAGGACGCCAATATGAAGGACTCGTGGCAATGTTTGTGGAAGTCCTTAATGGCTTTGGTGGCTTCTGGGTTAATCCTAAAACGTTCGAGGTTGGGCTAGATCGAGCAGAAACATTACAGGCCGTTGAGTTTTTGCGTAGTACCGTCAGCGAGGGCGTTTCTCCTCCTGGAGTCACGACCTACCAGGAAGAAGACACCCGCCGTTTGTTCCAAAGTGGTCAAGTAGCGTTTTTACGCAGTTGGCCCTATGTATGGCCTTTAGCCCAAGCAAAGAATTCGCCAATCCAAGGCAAAATTGCAATTAAACCGATGGTTCATGCTCCTGGTAAGACTGGTGCAGCTTGTTTAGGGGGCTGGGGTATAGGGATTGCTAAATCTTCTAAACATCCCGAAGAAGCTTGGAAAGCAATTGAGTACTTTACCAGTCGGGAGGCACAGCGCCGATTCATTTTGAGTGCAGGCTATGTGCCAAGTCGCCGGGATTTATTTACAGACCCAGAGATTGTTGCCAAATACCCTCACTATCCGCAGTTACTAGAGGTTGTGGACAATGCAGTTTTACGTTCGCCGATCGCACAATATGACCAAACATCGGATATTTTGCAGCGTTATCTCAGCGCTGCGCTATCCGGTCGGATAAATCCGGAACGAGCAATGCAAGCTGCTGCTAATGAAACGCGCCAACTGCTAGGAACTAGGAACTAGGGAGAATTACTAATGACTAATCTGCATTCACTCCGAAGTCGAGAACAACGGACTGCTTGGCTCTTATTAACACCAGCATTATTGCTGTTGTTATTTGTATTTGCCTACCCGATTTTACGAGCATTCTGGTTAAGTGTATTTACTAGAAATTTGGGAACGGAACTACAACCTGTATTCTCTGGTTTGGACAATTATCTGCGGATGGCAGGGGATGGTCGTTTCTGGCAGAGTTTGTGGGCAACGACCGTGTTTACAACAGCATCCGTGCTTTCAGAACTACTGCTAGGACTGGGGATTGCCCTAGTTCTCAATCAGGCGTTTTTTGGACGGGGCGTAGTGCGGACAACTGCCATTCTACCTTGGGCTTTGCCTACTGCTCTGATTGGTCTGGCATGGGCTTGGATTTTTAACGACCAGTTTGGGGTTGTAAACGATATTCTACGGCGGTTAGGGCTGATTAAAACTGGAATTAACTGGTTAGGAGATCCAACTCTGGCGATGAGCGCAGCGATCTTTGCTGACGTTTGGAAAACTACACCCTTTATCAGTATTCTGCTGTTGGCTGGCTTGCAGTCGATATCAGCAGACCTCTACGAAGCCTACTCTGTCGATGGGGCAACTGCTTGGCAAAGCTTCCGTAATATTACCCTGCCACTGCTGCTGCCACAAATCTTAATTGCAGTCCTATTTCGATTTGCTCAAGCTTTCGGGATTTTCGACTTGATTGCTGTGATGACCGGGGGTGGGCCTGGTGGTGCGACTGAAGTGGTGTCACTATATATCTATTCCACGGTGATGCGCTACTTAGATTTTGGTTATGGAGGAGCCTTGGTAGTAGTGACATTTCTAATATTAATTGCTGCGCTGGCGATCGCTAGTTTCTTGCTTAATAAATACCGTGCCAAAACATCAGGAGTTATTTAACGGATCGCAAAACTCCACTAATTCACCAACTGATGTTAGTGTTTGCCTAAGTAGTTTGTAACTTGGGTAACTCGTATAGATTTACTATTGTTGAGCTTGGTAATTGCTTGTTCCACTTATCTCTACCAAACTTCGCCTTCAATATCTATCAAAAACTTTTTGTCAGCTTTCAAAGAAAAATTGCATAAATTGATCTATATAATACCCATTATGATTATAAGTAGGATAACTGGAAAAACTGAGTGGAGCCAATATTTAACTAGTTCTCTTTTAAAGTCTCTCGTAGAGGTCGTTCCAGCCATCCAGGCTAGGAGAAGACTAGATCATTTTTTTATATCTAGATCCTTAATAAAGATAATAAGCAAAGTTAAATTTATACTCAACCAGTCAACTATAGCAATTCTAAATCATTTGTGAGAACGAAAATTTCTGAAAAGTCTATAAATACGTACTTTTGATCTACTTATTTTCTCACGTTTCAATTCTGATTGCTATATAACAGTTTTACTCCGAATCTCAGATTGAGTTTAACCTCTTTTTTATTCCTCTGAAAAGAAAAAAGCACTATCTCTTAAAAACTACTTTTAGATATTGTTAATATTTTTTTAATAAATTAATGTCAAATCCAGGATAAATTATGAAAAAACGTGAAGATATTATCCAACAATTTTCAACTTTTCTCAGCTTGATAAATGATAATAAAAATTTCAATTTTATTTGGAAATCTGAGATATATTTAGAACGTAATATAAGTTTTTTAATACAATCAGAACCAAATGCTAAAGAAGAATACTGGGCGCGTCATTTTCTGAAAATTATCAGAGAGTTCTCAAAGCAAGAGTTATTTGAGAAAAAAGAAAACCTTTCTATTTCTATATCATCGTCAGAAAAGCTCGCAGAGGCACATTTGTGTGCATACTTACAAGAAGCTTGCCTTTGGGCAGCTAGAAAAAGCTCTCAAAGATTTAAATTCATCCAGCATAAATATCCATTAGAGGAATACTTTCAAATAGCTAATTCAGCTATTTATCCTCCAGCAAAACTTTTAAAAAACTTTAATTTTGATTACCATCAAACTAATATAGAAGGCTATACTAAAACAGCTGTTATCCGTTTCATTAGTAATACCATTTATCAGAAAGAGTTAGAAGGTAAAAGAGAAAAGTTTTCTAACTACGGTCTTTTAAAAGATTTGAGTAAGAAAGAGATGCAGGAAGCTCTAACTATAAAAGGAATAAATCAGAATCGTGTTAGCTTATACTGCCTAGCTTGGCAATGCTTAGAGCAAATTTATCAACCAAACCAAAGGCAAGGAAACCGTAGTTTAGAAATACCTAGCGCCGAATGTTTTCAGGAAATTGCATCATTATATAATGAACAGTGTAATCAACTAGGATTTTTGGAAGCACCAGTTTCAAAGGATAAAATTAAAGAAATATTAGAATTTTGTATCCAAGCAGCTCGTGATTACCGGACAAAACATTTTCTGCCTTTAGAAAACTACGATAATTTAACTGATAGCCAGCATACCGCCTTAGATAATCTTATCCAAAAAGAAGAATGGCAGCAAGTAAACTCACTTGTTTCAAGTTTATTTTCAGCTATCCCAGAGACTGGTCAAATAATGTTAATACTTTGGCTGGGATTAAACTTAACTCAAACTGAGATGACAGTAGTTTTAAAAAATAAATATCCTGAAATCCAAAAACAATATCAAGTAGCTCGACAGTTAGCAAAATATAACAAAATACTTTTAAAAGAGTTTATTAATGAATCTCAAAAAATTTATCCTGAAATTTGTCTGAATGAAGAAAAAGATATTGAAATAATCAAACAGTCATTGGATGAATGCTTACAAGTACACTGTCAGCAATTATGCAAATACATTTTAGATAAAATTACTAAAGAATGGCAGGTTAAAAGTAAAATAAATGTTTTAAAATTTAAATTAATAGATAAAAAAATAGATGGAAATTTTGTAGATCCCATATTGAAAGTATTTCCTAATATAAACGAAATCAATAAAATTTTGAAAGAAGCTTTTCTATATCAATTAGAAATAGATATGGCTTTACCTAAAGATTCTTTGGGATTAGTCAGTAATAAGCTTGCTGATTTTGTAGATGAATGGCTAAAAGATAATTTTAAAAAATTGAAACTAGGAATTAATAATTATGTCCATTAATTTAAATGATTTGACTTTAATTTATCCGGAACATTTATGTTTAGATATATCAATCCAAGAGCAAGAAGCGGCATGGAAGCAAACTATGCAAGAGCCTTACTCTAACACAGCTGCTCGCTGGAATGCCTACCTAAATCATTTATCTTTAAATAATTTTTTAACTGGGTTACAAGAAGACCCAGATTTGCAAGTGATACCCAGGTTATGCTTTCAAAAAGCTGAACTACCGAGTATCTGGGAAGTAGTAAATGGCTCTATGTTAACTCTGGGCGAGACTAGATTAGTGTTAATCCCCAGCGATAAAAGCTACCTTCCAGAGTTTCGGATTCCACAAGAATGGATTGATATTCCCAGTTGGTCAGCCCATTATTATATAGCGGTGCAGTTAAACCTAGAGGAATCTTGGCTACGGATATTGGGTTATGCTAATTATCAGCAAATCCGAAAGCAAGCTACTTATGATCTAATGGATCGAACCTATTGTTTAGATGTAGAGTATTTGATTGCAGACTTGAATGTAATGTGGGTGGCACAAGAACTTTTTCCTCCCAACATCCCAGAGGTTAAATCTTTACCAACTTTGCCAAAAGCACAAGCAGAGCAATTATTAGAACAATTGAGTAAGTGGACTTTTTCTTCACCTAGACTCAATATCCCCTTTGATATGTGGGGGGCATTACTGGCAGTAGATGAATTTCGGCAGCATCTTTATCAGCGACGCTTGGAAAAGCAAAAAAATAATAAAGTTGAAGCTAGCTACTCTGTGGATAACAATTTGAGCTTATGGTTTCAAAATATATTTAGTGCGGCTTGGCAAAATTTGGATAGTTTGTTATTAGCACACCAAAATACTTTAGCTGCTCAATTCAGAAGTGATTTTGAGTTGAATGAGGGATATGTCAAACGAGCCAAGCTAATTGATTTAGGGATGCAACTTGGGGATAGTGCAGTTGTGCTGTTAATTGGTCTTAAAACAGAGGTTGATGGCAAAATCAGTCTGCGCGTCCAGTTGCATCCAGCAAATGCAGAAACTTACTTAATACCAAATCTCAGACTAATTTTGCTTTCACAAGCAGGGACAATTCTTCAGGAAGTTACTTCTAGAAATTACGATCATTATATTCAACTCAAAAGATTTAAATCTCCCCCTGGAATTCGCTTCAGTATACAAGTTGCTCTTGATAATGTCAGTATAAAGGAAGATTTTGTACTGGAAGCAATTGATGACCGATAGTCATGACTAAATTAGTCGTGTTGAATTTAGGAAAAGGTAGCTTGAAGCAGGGATTTACTACTGTTACAGCTCAGTTGTATAACTATAGCAATCCTATACCGATACAATTTACAGGCAGCTTGCCTGCTGCACCAGAACTTATAGAACTCTACAGGCGTTGGCAGTTACTATATTTGTTGCTGCATGAAGCTCTTTTTCCTGGTCAACGTTGGCATAGAAATATGGCAAGCGATGGAGATATTGAAATTGATGCAGAAGATATAACTAATATTTCCTCTGTTGAGTTTAGTAATTTATGTAACAATTTACAAAATAAAATTAATATTTGGCTAAAATCTGAATTATTTCGCAACATTGACCAAAAATTACGCACGAAGTTAGATCCTCATGAAGAAATTCAGGTCATTCTAGAAGCGGAAGATGACCAAGTTCGGCGGCTGCCCTGGCATTTATGGGATTTTTTTGAGGATTATCAAAAGGCAGTATTTGGTTTAAGCGCTCCTGAAGTAGATGAAGTTAAACCATTACGCAAACCGACTACAGGCAAAGTTAGAATATTAGCTATTCTTGGTAATAGTGAAGGAATTAATATTCAACAAGACCGAGCAATACTTGAACAACTACCGGGAACACAGACTGTTTTTCTGGTTGAGCCACAGCGCTTGGAGTTAAATCAATACCTGTGGGACAAGCAGGGCTGGGATATTCTTTTTTTTGCAGGACATGGTTCGAGTCAAGCTGATTGTGAAATCGGTCAAATTTATATTAATCAAACTGATAGTTTAACGATTTCTCAGTTAAAAAATGGTCTGAAAGCAGCGATCGCTAGGGGTTTACAACTGGCAATTTTTAACTGTTGTGATGGATTAGGATTAGTACGGCAATTGGCATCGCTGCACATTCCCCAAATTATTGTCATGCGGGAAGCAGTACCAGATCAGGTTGCTCAAGAATTTTTGAAGCACTTTCTAGAGGCTTTTGCTAATGGAGAATCTTGCCATTTGGCGATGCGGGAAGCCACAGAAAAGTTGCAGGGTCTAGAAAACACCTTTCCCTGTGCTAGTTGGTTACCAGTGATTTGTCAAAATCCAACGGCGATGTCGTTGATGTTGGTGAACAAAGTAGATTCTAAACCTATTAGCTTGCACAGCCGAAATATTATTGGAAGAATTTTCAAAGTCAGTATAGTCGCGACTGCCTTGATAATGGGGATGCGCTCAGTTGGCATATTGCAGTCATGGGAACTCATGGCTTTTGATGCAATGATGCGATCGCGACCTGATGAAGGACAAGATCAACGCATTTTAGTAGTTACTGTCACTGAAGCTGATGTGCGATCGCAACCTGCTAAAGAAAGAGGTGGAGCCTCATTATCAGACCGCACATTAGCTCAAGTTGTAGAAAAATTAGAGCAGTTCCAACCGCGAGTGATTGGCTTGGATATCTATCGTGAGAATCGCGTAGGAGTAGAGTATAAAAAATTATCTAGACTAATGCAAAAAAGCGATCGCTTTTTTGCTATATGTGAAGTTAGTGAAGAAAACAAAGACAGTGGTGTTTCGCCACCACCTGAAGTTCCAAAGCAAAACTTAGGTTTTAGTGACGTTATACGCGATCCCGATGGCATTATCCGCCGTCAAATATTGGCTATGACTCCTGCATTTCCTTGCAGCATTGATAAATCTTTTAGCTTTCAGTTAGCAAACCGTTACTTGCTTGCTGAGAATATTCAGTCAAAACTTACCGCAGAAAAAAACTGGCAGTTTGGCAATGTTGTCTTTAAAAACTTGGAGGAAAACAGCGGCGGCTATCACAACATCGATAATCTAGGTCATCAAGTGCTGCTTAATTATCGCTCTTCCCATCAAGCTATTACACAAGTAACTCTTACAGATGTTTTAAACAATAAACTTACTTCTGATTTAGTAAAGAATCGTATTATCCTGATTGGTACAACTGCTGAAAGTTTTCATGATTATTGGTCTACACCCTATAGTGCCAGTCAATCGTCATATCAGCAAATGCCAGGGGTAATGCTTCAAGCACACATGGTGAGTCAGATTCTTAGTACCGTTTTAGATAATCGTCCATTATTGTGGACGTTACCGAAGTGGGGCGAATTTATTTGGGTATGGGTTTGGTCATTAATTGGAGGCATAATTTTTTGGCAATTTCGGTCATGGTTAAGATTGGGATTGGCAGGAGTGGCAACTGTTTGCGTGTTATATAGTATATCCTTTGGTCTGTTGCTCCGAGGAGCTTGGATACCGCTAGTGCCATCAGTTTTAGTTTTGATAGTTAGTGGGGTTAGTATAATTATTTATCCACTTTTTCAAAATAACCAAAAATAATAAAATTTGTTTTTTAACGCTGCACAATTAAGACTATGAAACTGAAAAATATACAGAAAATATTTTTTCTCTCTGAAAGTAAATTTATGATCATTTTACTTTTGGCACTGTTTAGTTGTACTAGCTATCCTTTAACATTGATAGCAAAGTCTCAGCAACCAGCTAGCAGTGGTAATCAACCACCACAAGATGGATCAGGTAGAGGTAGACCTTCTAAACGCGGAGGAGCAGGAAGCCGTGGTAACTGTCCATCTGTGGAAGTACCGCTTATAGCCTTAATACCTGAAAAAAAAGTGGGCTTAATTGTTGAAGAGAATGCCACCTTTTGGGTGTTTGTACCCTATAAACCTAATGATGTATTTGGTGGAGAATTTGTCTTGCAAGATGAAGCAAACAACGACATTTACCGGGCTTCTTTTACTCCATCTGAGATACCAGGTATTGTTAGCTTTAATTTACCATCAACCGTACCATTGGAAGTTAATAAAACATATCAATGGTACTTTAAACTTTATTGTAATCAACAACAACGATTAGACTCAGTGTTTGTGCGTGGATGGGTGCAACGTATAGCTCTAACACCTAATACCATTTCTGTATGAAGCTGCGCTAAATTATCACCAAGGGTAAATTTGGTTTAAGCGTGATGGGTTTAAGATTACAAGTCGAAATAAA
>NZ_JBALDI010000031.1:0-3493 GCF_036917395.1 Nostoc sp. | reverse complement strand
TACCTGGTTAACAGACATCTAAGCCTTTAATTCGGTTACATTCTGATGATCTAACTATTCGGCAAATTGTTCAAGTTATTTTTATATGATGCCTAGCGTCAAAACCAATGGATGCGTTGGAGTCACTTCATTATCTCGGTAGGCTCCGATCAAAAACACATATTGGGTTTGCTCATCGAGTAATATAAGTTCTATTAACTTCAGCGTCGCAGAATCGATCCACTGTAAATCGTCTAAGAAGATGACCAGGGGATGCTCTTTTGCACAAAACGCCCGCATAAACCTTTGAAAAGTGAGATTGAAGAGATTCTGTGCTTCAGTTGCTCCAACTTCTGGTACGGGCGGCTGCTTGCCAATGATTGAACTCAACTTCAGGGATGACATCAATGATGATTTGTCCGTTGGTTCCCAAAGCGGTGAGCAGGCGATTGCGCCACTGTTGCAACTGCTCGTCAGGTTCACCCAGTAGTTGCTGTACCAACTTTTGCAGGGCATGAGCGATCGCGCTATAAGGAATATTGCGTCGAAATTGGTCAAACTTACCAGAAATAAAATAGCCGTGCTTCGCCATGATCGGTTTATAGAGTTCCTGCACCAATGCCGTTTTGCCGACGCCAGCATAACCAGAAACGAGCATCATCGGCAATGGATGGGAAACAGATGTAACGGATGCGGGATCTGTGCGTCTCGTCGTCAAGCCATCCGCTTCATCCGTGACAAAATCCGTTGCAACTGTGTCAAACGCCGCCAATAATGCTTCAATCTCCGCTTTTCGTCCATACAGTTTTTGAGGAATGCAAAACTGTTCAGAAACATCTTGCAGTCCCAACGACATGGCATTAATCTGACCCATTTCTGCCAGTTGTCCGGCGCAGCGTTCTAGATCCGCTTTGATGCCCCAGGCACTCTGATAGCGATCCTCCGCATTTTTCGCCATCAGTTTCACGATAATATCTGAAACTGCTTTAGGAATTGTTGCATTCATTTCATGAGGCGGAACAGGCGGTTTGGCAATATGGCAATAAACTAGATCCAAAATGTCGGTTGTAGGGAAAGGTAGCTGTCCGGTAAGCAGTTCATAGAACGTTACACCGAGCGAGTAAAAATCGGTGCGGTAATCGAGTAAACGATTCATCCGCCCCGTTTGCTCAGGAGAAATGTAGGCAAGTGTACCTTCTAACACATGAGGACTTTTGAAGGTTGGATTTGTGCGGTTAAACTGGGTGGCAATGCCGAAATCAATGATTTTAACTACGCCCGTATCTAGATTCAAGACGATGTTGCCAGGGTTGATATCTTTGTGGATGATATTAGCATTATGAATTCTGCCCAGAATCTCTGTAATGTCAATCGCAAGACCTAGAAATGTGGACAAGGGCATGGGGCAGAAGTCTGGGTGCTTTTGCCTCCATAACTCTAGAGCGTGTGATCAATTAGGTAAACTGGAATGAGAACTGCTGAAGAAGAATAGACAACAGGGAAACGATGACAGGCCGATACGCACTACGAGATGACCAGTGGGAGAAAATCAAAGACCTGCTACCTGGGCGAGAGGGTTATGTGGGAGTCACTGCCAAGGATAATAAGTTGTTTATCGAAGCTGTATTGTATCGTTATCGAGCAGGTATTCCTTGGCGAGATTTGCCAACACGATTCGGCGATTTCCGAGTGCTCCACACCCGCTTCAGTCGTTGGTCAAAGACGGGGGTGTGGGAACAAGTCTTTCATCATCTAGCAGACGACGATGCCGACAACGAGTATGCCATGATTGATTCCACGATTGTCCGCGCTCATCAGCACAGTGCAGGAGCAAAGGGGGGGAGGCAGACCAAGAAGCCATTGGTCCAAGTATTGGCGGATTGAGTACCAAGATTCATGCGGTGGTGGATGCATTAGGTAACCCATTGAGCTTCCACCTGACCCCAGGACAAGCCTGCGATCTTGATGGAGCGGACAAACTGCTGCCCACTTTGGTTGCTAACACCGTACTGGCAGACAAAGGATACGATGCTGATGAGCGCGTCATTCAACCTCTACTACTCCAGGGCAAAACTGTCGTGATTCCGCCCAAGCGCAACCGCGCCCATCCCCGTGATTACGACAAGGACTTGTACAAAGCTCGTCATTTAATTGAAAACTTTTTTGCCAAACTCAAGCAGTACCGGGCGATTGCAACTCGCTATGATAAACGGGCAACCAACTTTCTGGGTGCAATTTATCTGGCTGCTTCTGTCATCTGGCTCAATTGATGACACGCCCTAGTCCTATAGATGACAATTGAAATTTCTGGTTGAGGCACTATGGCAAGCATTTTGCATGTTGACTCAAGTCCGCGTGGCGATCGCTCCAAATCTCGCAAGTTGGCAAAGGAGTTTATAGTTGCGTGGCAAGACTTACATCCTGATGATCCGATCACCCATCGTGATTTAAGACAAACGCCAGTTCCTCACGTCACTGAAGACTGGATTGCGGCTTGTTTTACTCCTCCAGAAGCACTGACTTCAGAAATGGCTGAACTGCTGAAGTTTTCTGATGAGTTAGTGGATGAGTTTCTGGCGGCTGATCGATGTGTTTTCAGTGTGCCAATGTACAACTTCAGCATTCCTTCCAACTTTAAAGCATACATCGATCAAGTGGTTCGTGTGGGTCGCACATTCACGGAGGAGAATGGTCAAGTCAAAGGACTTGCGAACGCTAGAAAAGTTTTGTTCATCACATCACGAGGCGTTGAGTTTGGAGCAGGTTCTCCTTACGAAGGATGGGATTGTCAGGAACCTGCGCTTCGGTATGCTTTTCAATTCATGGGTGTGACTGATATTCAGTTCATTCATGCCAATGGTCTAGATATGGGAGACGAGGCACGGAAACGGGGGCTAGACGAAGCACAATCTAAAATTCAAGAATTAGTGAGCGGTTGGTAGCGCCAGCCAGCTAACAGGATAAGAATTTGATAAGGCATGGTAAGAATTTGAAAGAAGTCAAGCATTGGAACTTAATACACTCTAAATAGATAGAACCAAAAGTACACCAACATGGTCAAACAGCAAAACGTGGACGAACAAGCAAATGGAAAGGCGATCGCCAACCTGACACCAGCCCAGGAGTTTTTGCAAGAACTCTGGGAAGAGCATCTGCGGCACGAGTTTGACACTCACAACACTGAAGAGACACTCGCCACGATGGTTGAAGATGCTTACGTTAACGACATTCCGGTAATGACTGGGGGAGTAGGGAAACCAGCACTGCGCGAGTTTTATTCCAAATACTTCATTTCACACATGCCGCTGACCCCAATCTCGCGCACGATTGGAACCGATCAGCTTGTCGATGAAATGATGGTTAAGTTCACTCATACCATCCGAATGGACTGGATGCTACCTGGCATTGCTCCGACTCTTAAACCCACCTTCCGCACCCCAAGTGTCACAACCGGAAATTACTTAGAGAAAAAAGGCAAGTAAGAATAAAAACACACATCTAGAGGCAAAAAAAT
>NZ_JBALDI010000030.1:0-5791 GCF_036917395.1 Nostoc sp. | reverse complement strand
TTAATCCTTCTTTCTATTCACTCTACTTTAGTTCCTATGTACTACTAAAGAGACTTTTTATTGATGTGTGACAGTTAGGGTGCGGAAGGTGGGATGAAATCTTACCGACAACTACAGAAACCTTTGTTTACATTGCTATGATTCGTTTGATGCTCAAACAGCTTGCGTAATTGAAATCACCTATCAAAAACTTTTCAGACATCCTCTAAGTTGACCCAACGCTGTAGAACTCAGCAGCCAATTCACAGTATTCGGTCATCGCTTCACCACAACTGGCTAGAAATCCACTAGAAAATTTAACAGTAAATCTGCTCCTGGCGTACTCGCCCACTTTATAGCGATCGCTTGGTATTTTCTTTAAGAATCAGGGTGAGCGCTCACTTTCCCACAGAATTATCGCAAGTATTCTCCCACACTGCCATGAACTTTTGCCACTCCTCGTCTGTCTCAGGCGCTTCGTCTTTGGTCAGCCCGACAAAGCTCTTGATGTTCTTGTGGGAGTGTCGATAGTTGGGGCGATGCCTACGGTGGGCGGCTTTTAGAGCGATCGCTACTTCCTCCATTCCTAGATTTGCCTTCTCAGCACCCCATCGCCAGCAACCATGTCCTGCGTCCCACCAAAGAAGAAGCTCAAAATCACAGTTACCGTCTGTGATGCGCTGACTGATGCTGACTTCTAAACTTTGTAATGGCAACTTCAAGATTATTCGTTTTTTGCGTAAAGCACGAAACTTGAGGTGAATAGTATTATATAACGGTATTTACTATGGATAAACTAGAGACAAAAGTAAAAGTCTCCTATATAATTTATTTCTATAAAAAACTGCTCTGGCTTTGGTCTAGGGCAGTTTTCTATTGCACGGTAGAAGCCAGATTCTGAACCCTAGCCAATGGTGAATCATCTACCTGTTGTCACCAATTTGTCTATGTTATTTTTTTAACCTTGCTGCTCTGCTTATTTCAACATAGGTTTTAAGTATTCTGCTTCGCTGAACTAATTGCATCCAATAAAAATAAACCCACATCTTTATGCAATGGTTCATTATGCTGTGGACAAGCCGTTGAATGTAGGCATCTTGGACAACCAGCTTCACAATCACATTCCGCTGCTAAAGCATAAGATGCAGCAGCAAATTTTGTGAACTCGGAGAAAATAGCTTCTGCTGCCCCATTCCCACCTTCACAGGTGTCAAAAAAGTAACCAATGTTCCTGCTTTCTTTTTGTATGGCCAATTCATCTACATCCAAACTGGAGGATAAAACTACCATTGGTACAGCTTTAACTATCTGGTGCTGGATACTATGCAATGCCGTCACTTCAGCACTGCTACTCCACAATGATTGATAAAGTTCTGGAACCTCACCTCCATTAGCAGTCATAATTTCTTGTTTGTATTTATTGACAGTTATTTGTAGGGCTTTCTGTAACGGCTCATTTAACTCTACTAGTACGCAAGGCGCTTGGTATTTTGTGACGTATGCCTCTGAAAATGCTATTTCTTTTTGAAGTTTTGTCACTTCTGCTGCACTCAGCGCCTGCTTACACAATGAACAGCTTTTTCCTTCAAGTGGTTTTTTATAATTAGCGCAACGTTGGTTTTTACAAGTCATTCCGTAGGTACGCTTCATCAATCTATAACCAATTACAGAATTCGTAATTTCTCCCCAGACAAGAGTTAAACGTAAACGAGCGTCTTTGATATTAGTAGGGATAATTTTAGATTCTGCCAAGGTAGAAAGTGGTTGAATATCTAATTCTGACTCCGCTTCAGTAAATAAATCTGTATCTTTTCCTAGAAATGTTAGTACTGCTTCTCCTTTGTCAGAATTTAGGCTTTCACTACGGTATGCTATTAATTGACCACTTTCATCTTGCACCATATATATGGCTTCGGGAAATACTTCTCGATGGGCTAAAGGCAGCGACATACTTTCTAAAATTTCGCCCGTATGTTTGTTAATTAAAGAAATTGACCTTTGAGTGCTACTTCTGATATTAATTTCTTTATGAGGATAGCCTCTCCCCCAAAGTTTTCCATTAGTGCTTAAGAAAATTTTGTTTTGTTGTAAAAGAGAATCTGCAACTGCACCGGCTGTTTTTCCAAAACGAGTATTGAGTTCTCCTAAAGCTAAACTACTTTCAATGCAACCACATTCTAAATGTTTACCTAGAATTGTTGGATAGTCAGGGTTAAATGCAGCAGATTCAACTTCTCCTGATAGTAACTGTTCGTTATGTCGAGCGTAGTATACATCAATCGGGTTTTGTCCTAATGGCAGATAAATCACTAGCCCGTGCTGTTTGCGTCCGGCTCGACCAACTCGTTGCCAAAATGACATCAGACTACCTGGAAACCCTCGAATTAGACAGCAGTCTAGTTCGGGTAAATCGATTCCTGCTTCTAGGGAAGAAGTTGAAATAATTACCTTGATTTGTCCACCTTGGAGTTTTTGAATAATCTCGCTACGGCGATCGCCCGTTAAGGAACTGTAGAAAACTGCTACCTTGCTGGTTAGATAACCTAATCCAATGCGTTGGGTTTCTCGTTGGATTAACCCAAGTAAACCTTTGACAGCTGCACGAGAATTACAAAAGACAATCCCACTCAAGTTATGCTGCAACCAGGAAATCACTATTTTAGTAGCTTCAACATTAGCTGCATTGCTTGGAGCAAGAGATAATAAGGTTCGTCCTTTATAGGGAGCGCCACTATCCTCAATCAGGTGTAATCTTTGGGGTTGATGGGTTCTGCCGCTAAACCGCAATGCCATATCTTGAGGATTTCCGATCGTGGCACTAGAACAAATAAATTGCAGTCTTTGGGAATTACCACCAACTGCATCAACTGCTAACCTCAGTCGCCGCATAAGATTAGCAAAGTGTGCGCCAAAAGCCCCAGTATAGGTATGGCTTTCATCAATTACACAGTAGCGTAACTGTCTTAAAAACTGTCGCCATCCTTCTCCATCATCCCGACGGCGCACATTATAAAGATAGTAATGCAATAAGTCGGGGCTGACTGCCAAGATGTTTGGAGGGTTGGGGATAAAAAAACGTTGTCGCTCATTAGCTAGTGTATCTCCCGTCATCAGTGCGAGTTTTAGACGATTGTTGGGCATCGCCTTGACAAGCGATTGTAACTTTCGCATTTGGTCAAGAGCTAACGCTTTAAGTGGAAAAATGTACAATGCTGTTGTTTGCGGTTGCTTAACACACGATTCCAGGATAGCCAAGTTGTAGCACAGCGTCTTTCCGCTTGCTGTGGGCGTAGTGATACTCAAGTCAAACCCAGCACGTAACTTTGTTAGAGCTTCTAATTGGTGAGAATAAATCTGAGTGATACCGTTATTCTGTAACGCTAAACGTAAAGCCGATGGTAAATCGCCCGGTAGGGGGTGAATTATTCCTTGGTTAGCATTTTTGATATCTATCGCCCTAATGCTTGCAATCAGTTCTTGTGCTACAGACTGAAATACTACCTGGGGGATTTGTTGAATCCGCTCCGCAGTTGTTGTGATTGCGGCGTTGTTCTCTTCAAGGAATGCTGCGAAAGAAACTAAGTTAGCGTTACTTGCTTTAATTGATCCCAAAGCCAGAGCCTGCTCCCAATCTTCAAATTGGGTTGGCTTAACTTCTTCTACAAACTTGACAATCAACCGTCTGCCCAATAATGCCATTACCTCCCCAATTCCATACTCTGGTGAGTAAACATATCTACCTGCACTTAGCCATTCAGGGGGTTCTGGACTAATTTGGTTGGCGGCACGGATAATTGTAGCGTAATCGGTTGGTTTGTTATCAGTCACAAATTTATGTTTCTGCTAGCAGTAAGTTATTTGTTACTGACTGTCAGTATAAACCTAATGAATTTAATCTGGCATTTTGGCTATGTTTCCATTGAGCGGCAAAAAGACGCAATGTGTAGCCAAGTTTAAATTACTATATTTATAGTATTAATTGAATCAAAAATTTTACGTTTACTACGGAATAATAAAATATTCGGATCTCAAACTTAACAAAAATTAAACGAAGAACCAAAATTGGTTAATTTATTTTACATCTAATGAATTACTTAATTTTCAAATATAGGAAGAGGAACTATCGCACTTATAGCAATGGTCGTTTAGGACATTTATTTGTTTTATGTAATTCAAATTTTGTAGTTTTAACTTTTGCACTGCAATAAGGACAGCTTACTAATGAAGATAAAGTTGTGTTGTTTGTTGGTGGTGAAATAGATAAATTTAAAGCGCGATGTCTTGCTCTTGTAGCCCCACGACTTTGAGCGCGGCTATTTGGCTTCAATGCAAGAGATATCTGTTGCTGTGTTTCAATGAGCGAATTGTCATGTAATCCTTTATTTTGACAAGGATAATTATTTCGTACCCTTTTAGCTGCCATATCTATTGCCTCAGCTTCTGTCCATTGTTTCATAAGTTGTAGGTCTGTAAAGCTGGCAAACTGATTTAAAATTGAGTTATTTTCTGTAACTTGAGCAATGACTTGAACGATAGTTTTACAGCAACTTTGGGGATAACAAATAACTTGTTCTTCACTAAAACGAATCACAATCCACTGTTTAGCTAAAAAAAATCTGTTGCGGTTACTGTCTTTCCAAGCTCCGACAAAGTGAGTTGGTGCGCCAGTGGGATAAACATAAGGTTCATCTATCTCAATATCGATGTACAAATTCAACTCTTTGTCAATATATGCAAAGTCTGGAGTATATGGATAGTCAAAATCAGGAATCTTGAGAGTTAGCCCTTTATGAATCTTGCTAGGAAAATATCTACTAAGATGATTACCAAATAAAGCTTCTGCTTCACCTCTTCTTGCCCCACTACCACTGCCATCGTGAGGTACAGTTTGACTAAGTATTTGCAATAGCAACTTGTAGCGAAACTCAGCCACTCGTTCAGGACTTTGGGAAGCTTTTACTTCCTCCTGATGCTGGTGCTTCTTAATTTCATAATCTTTCAGCTTCTTGGGGTAGCTTTCAACCTCATGATCATGCTTTTGCTTGCGTTGAGGATAGGTGGTGATTTGATCCCATACATGACCTGCGATCACTCCTGCTACTGCTAAGAATAATAACCATCCTGGTATAGATGTCAATTGAGAAACTATAGGGATAGTGGGAATAGCAACTGCTGTTTCCACTGCTATCAAAGTGTTGTTTATTTTCTGTGGCTTTGTCCCCGGTTGTTGTGGTGGATCTGGAGGTATGGGTGCTGGTGGCAGCGCTAATTTGGCTCTCTCAATTCCCACAGGAATCAAAATTATTGGATATTGACTCATAAATTAAACCAAAAACATATTCAAAAACTCAATCACGACATTTTCAGGCTGCTCAAAGCATTCTTTTGCTGCAAACCTAGCTGTAGGAATACCTTCTCGTAGCAGCACCCTGTCTCGCACATAGTCTCTAGCTATCTGTAAAGATTCTTGATGATGATTCCCATCTACCTCTAAAACCATAGACTTGCCTCTGTAAAAAACCAAAAAATCAACTTCAATGCGTCCTGTAAGCCAACCACTTGCATCAGATACAGGGGAACCTTGTCGCCCAATTCGACCGCGTGAATTAGCAAAGAATAAGACTCCTTTATTATCCAGTTCCTCAGCAATTTTGATTTCGGCTTTAGAACGAAAGTACACACCACCCCATTCATACATAGGGTTTACATCAGTCTTAAGGGACTTCCAAAAAATAAAACATCCCATAATAGATAATGATAATCATTAGGAGGGGGGAGAAAGCGGTAGCCGACGGCTGCCGCTTTCTCCCCC
>NZ_JBALDI010000029.1:0-336948 GCF_036917395.1 Nostoc sp. | reverse complement strand
TAAAATGTCCAGATATTTCCATGTTTATCGCCTAGTTGTTTGGCGCGCGGTGCGGCTACACCGTGCCATTGCTTGTGACAGTTGCGTAAGTCCTGCACTGTATTGATCGAGATAGACATTGCTCATGCCGTATTCCTCCCGCTCTTGGGGGAGCGTTGAGGATTGAGATAGCCAATCTTTAATATTGGTTGCAGGTCTATCAATCTCACTCAATCGGGGAATTTTAGTTACTACTGATCCTCTCTTATTTTGATTTCCTTGAGGTATCTGCTCAATTGCTTGTGCAAAAGCAGGTGGAGTTAACAGCACAGAAAGTACATCCACCGTCAAAAGTTGTTGTTTAAACATTGTCGTCCCACACACTTATTAATCTGACTGGCAATAGTGCCTGATTTTTTTAAAGACAATTAAAAGTTGTTTGCAAGTAGTATATGGGATTTAGGTGATGATTTTCTCTTCAACCCAGACTTTTTTCTCTTTAAGCCGGACTGTTTATAGATGAATAACTTTGCCAATTCACGATCAAATGGCTACTGAAAAGCTGCTACGATATGGCGATCGCACGAAGTCGAAATCTAGTTAAAGTTATGAAAGCTTAAGCCAGTAAGGTTCTACCTGCTGTCGAAAAGCTGTGGGGGCTGGCATAACCCACTCTGGCTGCAACCCCTGCAACAGTCATTTTTTCTTCTAATGTACTGCCATTTGGATTGCTAAACAGAATCAATTGAATCCAGCTAAATATTTAAGATTGAGACTCATTGGAGAGATCGACCGGATTCTTTCGAGAAACTCTCTGACGACGAAGACGAAACATATTCAAACCTGTGACCAACAAAATAGCAGGAGATATTCCTACGAATACGTACAAAATTTTGGTAAATAACCCACCAAAAACGCCATAATGTAAGGGTGTTGAATAGTTGGACAAACGACCTAATAAGGACTTTGTTTTAGTTCCATCAACAACTTGTAAAATCTCACCCGTATATTGATCGATATGCACCTCACTGTCCCAGGATTGCGTTCGTGGCGAAACCATACGAAAGTCGTATATTCCTGCTTTCGATTCACTGGGCACGTCTATGCTAAATATGGAGAAGTTCGGTAAGGCGGCTTGAGCTTTTTGCACGATCGCATCTAAGGGAAAAGGCTTCTGACCTGGAGTCGGAGTAGAAGCAGTAGCCGGAGAGTCTACTGTCTGAGGTGTTTGAGGCGTGAAAATGCTAGCAACGGCATCAACAGGCATAAAAATGATCTCAAGAGTGGAACCAAAAAGTGGAAAATCCCACCAAGCACCTGTTCCGACAGGCAAAAGCAACACTACACCTAAAATGATCCCAACCACTTTATGAATATCAAAGTTCAGTCGTTTGGCATGAGCATCAAGTTTGATTTTGAATCCGCTACTGAGTTTTCTCCATCCCGGCCAAAGGACGATCCCCGTTCCACTCAGAATCACCATTAACGTAGCCGCTACCCCAAGGATGTAGGCACCCACATCGCCGATCATTAAGGCAGTGTGAATTTCGTACACTTTACCGAAGAATTCGCTGCCAAACCAGGAGGGATTTTGGGCTAAAAACTTGCCCGTGTAAGGATCTACCAAAAAATCGCCGATAATTGCAGGTACATCAGGTTTTGGTGTTGAATCAAAGTAAAGTCCGTAAGGAAAAATCCCACTGATCTGAAAATCTGGCTCGTTGAGATGGGCAGCTTTTACCTTGTCCACTAACACAGATAAAGGCAGGCGATTCTCTTGCAGAGACACTCCGTGAACGCCTTGGGGTGTTACTGCTCCATACTTATGAGCGAAAGCGAAGTTATCGATATCGCGCATAAACACCAGTAAGCTACCCGTTAAGCCAGCGATGATTGCGATTAAGCCAACCACTAAACCAAGATAGCGGTGTAGATTGAAAATCACATCGCGGAATTTTTTAGATTTGCTCATGGTTAAAATTTCTCCTGACTCAAAACGAGCGGGTGACCAAGGGGCAGACCCAATATGGGTAGGGTAATGTCATTATCATTAAAGTGGATTCAGGCGCAGAAATTGAGAGGATTAAAACCGCACTTTGACTGAACCACGAATTGTAAAGGGCGGACCAAAAGTCTCTGACCCAGGACCGCGCGAATTGACAATATAATCCGAATCAAACAAGTTCTCAAAGTTGAGCGCAGCCTCCCAGTTGTTGCGTCGGTAAAACAGAGCCGCATCAAGTCGAGTATAAGCAGGTATCTTGTAGTCGCGTGAAATAAATTCACCACCCGGGCGCTCATCGACAAAATATACGCCTAACCCAAAGCCCAAACCTTGCAAATTGCCGCTTTGAATTCGATAAGTTGTCCACAAATTAGCAGAATTATGTGGCGTAAATACTACCGGACTGCCCACTCCATAGACTTCATCTTTAGTGATGATCGCATTAATGTAAGAATACCCTGCTGTCAAATTCCAACCCGGTAAAATTTCACCCGTCACGCTGAAGTCAATGCCGCGACTGCGCTGTTCCCCAATCTGAATGTTAAAGTCCTCGTCCGCATTATTGAGGGGATCAGGTGTCAACACGTTGGTTCTTGTGATTTGGTAAGCGGCTAAAACTGCTGAGAGTTTACCATCTAGAAAATCGGTCTTGATACCCGCTTCATATTGAGTACTGAGAGAAGGAGCAAAGGTTTCACCCATTCGAGTCCGACGACCAGTGATATCGGCAGTGTCAAGGGCACGGCTGTAGTTGGCGTAGAGCGAAAGCGGCTTGATCGGTTGATAGACGATGCCAATGCGGGGACTAAATGTCGCTGAGTAGTTGGTATCAGCAGTACCTGCAACATAGTCACTCGCCGTGATTGTCACCCAATCCAATCGTCCAGCCACCACCAGGATGAGGTTATCTAGAAACTTAATCTGATCTTGCAGGAAAACCCCATAGGAGTCAGTGTTGTATTGTTGATTATAATCAGAGGTGTGGGGTGTATCAGCGGATGGTCGTGCAATATCATAGTCCGGGTTGGAAATGTCTAGCGATCGCAAGGATATACCGAAACCAAAAAATCTTTGCCTATCAAGTTTTGTATCAACACCAAACAGCGCTTGATGAGCGATTGATCCGGTATTAAAGTTTGCTAGCAGCCCAGTTTGCGTCGTATAGGTTTCATACACGTATTTATCATCAGCGTATGTTCTGTCAATAAATTGCTGATCAGACAACGTGCCATAGTTAATTCCTCTTCCATGTCCAGGTCCTGAACTGAAGGCTAGCGAATTGCGAAGCTGAAGATTTTTATTGAACCGATGTTCAAAACGATAGCCTCCTTGCACTCCTGCACTGTCAGTGTAAGTATCATCAGGATAATCATAATTAGGATCTCGCCCCAAAAATGAGCCATTCAAAGCTCGGACTCCATAAGATTTTGATGGAGTATTGATGTATTCAAGGTTTACGGTGAGCTTTGTATCATTACTGATATCCCAGGCAATGGTCGGTGCAATAAACAATTCCTGTGAACTTGAAAAGTTTCGCGAGTCGTGAGCATCCTGGAGCGCAATGTTCAGGCGATAGCGCAGATTTCTGTTTGAAGTCAGTGGTCCTGAAAGATCAGCCGTCCCCCGGTAGACACTATCGTTGCCAGCATTCAAGCCCAACTCATAGTAAGGCTCAAACAAAGGTTGTTTGGTCGTAATGTTGATTATGCCTCCGAGTCCGCCCGCTCCGAACAAAACTGCTGCTGGACCGCGCAGCACTTCAACCTGTTCAACGTTAGAAAAATCTGCCGCGCCTGATAAACCACCATCAACTGTTTGTTGTGCCGTGAAGCCACGAACTGAAATGTTTCCAAAGCTCTGTTGAACACCGCTGACGTTCTCCAACGCACTATTCACATTGGTAACATTACGATCTTTGATTACCTGTTGCGGTACAATTTGAATAGTATTTGGAATATCTCGCAAAGGCGTATCAGTGCGGGTGCCAACGCTCGTTTGTGAGGGGTTGTAGCCCTGGTCTTGCTCACCTGTCACCACGAGTTCAATTGGTTGATTACTTGCTGGCGATGGAAGACTAGGCTGTGTTTGACTCCCTGGCTGTTGTGGTTGAGTTGGTTGCCTTTGAGGTTGCTGTGCTCTTGATGCAGCAGTTGCAACAGAGAGGATGATACCTTCATCTGGACTGTCAAACAACTCAACCTGTGGTACACCTGCTTCCCCTGTAACGCTCACACGGATAGTATTGGCATCAAAGTTTGTTACCGTTATCTCACTAACACCTGCAATTGGTTTAGTAGAGCGAAACGTGAATGCATCACCTGATGGTAAACGCAGTTGAGCGTTGGGAATATCAGCAATAAAGTTATTGCCCGAAGAGCGATTCACTACTTGCAATTGTTGCCCTTTTAATGTCTGCAAAATCACCTCCACACCCGAAGAGGTGGGGTTTGCCTTCACTGAAGTCACTTGTACAACTTCAGCTTCCTGACTTTGGGCTGCTGGGTTCTGCTGTTCTATTTGAGCGAACCATTCTTTGACTGTTCTTGCGGAACGGTCTAGTTCTTGTACGCTAGGAATTTCAGTTACTTGCTTTGCCTGAGTTGGTTGTATGACCACAGCAATAAAAAAACAGGAAATAAATAGCGATGTCCACGACGGGCTACGCCTACGCAACAGTTTCATCATTCCACACACCCAACCGGATTTCTCAAAACAGAGTCGATACTTGAGAATTATTTTATATAACTCTGTTTATGAGAATACGAAATTAAGGTAAGCGCAAATATCGGAATCGGGATTTTTTTTTATCTGAATCGGGATGTCCTTTTTACTACAAGCCTTTTGGCTGACGATATTCTCTAGGAGTCATGCCAAATTGCCGCTTAAACAGATAGCTAAAATGACTGGTACTTTCGTATCCCACTTGATAAGCAATTTGTGCGATCAGCAAATTAGTGCCTCGGAGTAGCTGTTTTGCCTGCTCTAGCCGCAGGGATTGCACATATCCCAAAACCGTAGTCCCAAACACTTCTCGAAATCCGCGTTTGAGCTTAAAGTCATTGAGTCCGATTTCTTTGGCTAAATTTAGTAGAGAAGGTGGATGTGGCAGCCTTTGATTTAAAATAGCTTTGGCGTGATGCAAACGTTCAATTTCATCAGCACGGAAATAAAGTGATCGCTGCAATAAGAGATTATTTTCCCCCCATTGTGCAATCTGAAGTGTCAGTAGTTCTAGCACTTTTGCTTCTAAATACATTTGTCTAAGTTTTTCTCGAAACGGACACTGCAATATTTGTTTGAGTACTAACCACATTGCAGGTGTGGTTGCTTCTAACGGCTGATGGAAGCGCTCTTTTATTGGATTTTCTCTCAACTGCTCAAGCAAAGTAGGCAACTGTTCAAAGCTTCCCTGGAAACTGTCAAGTAAGTCAGGATACCAGTAAATACTGATGCACTGAGTGCGTTGGTTTGCATTAAAATGTTCAAACTCTTGAACATCAGGCAAGCAAAATAAGTAGTTATAACCCGCAACTTCTTCATAATCGTCACTGACTCCGGGCACATTTGGTGTAACAGTTCTCACACCACTAGACAGAAAAAATTTAGATGTCAGCAAAGGCGAGTCATCATGTTTTTGCTCAAAAATTACTGGTTGAGAATACTCATTGGTATGAATTCCTAGCCCAAGATTATGGCGAAGCCCAGTCCAGTGAAAGCTGTATTTACCAAACCAAGTAGACAATTGCTCTTTTCCTTCATAGTCATTAAACAACTGTACATCCTGGCAAAATTCTCCAAAGTCCTCTGTCCCAGTTATACGAATGGTCATGGTAATACTCTCAACTGCTTATTGAGAAAAGTATCTATTATTAGGGAGAGTGATGTCTACAGCAAGCCCTACGGGTGACGCTCCTGCGTCGCTCTAAGCGAACGCGAACAGCGTCTGGTTGGCACCATTAGTGAGATTTTGAAATAAAATCACTTTTGTCAATTAGTAATAATGCTGAAACTTTGCTAAAGTTGTGAGTAATAAATTAGTTTTTGTACTGAATTTTTAGGCAAGAATAAATGATGCTTTTACGTAAATGCCCTCTGGGCGGCTTGTGGAAGACATCGCGCTCCACTATGTTAGATTCAAGCTACACTCCTGCGGATGAGGAATCAGGTAATGGCGGCTTCTGGGGAACATGGCTTAAATAATAGCGCTTCCATCCCGACTTTAGAAAGTGGCGATCGCTTAACCCGCCACGAATTCGAGCGTCGTTATACAGCAATGCCCAATAAAAAAGCAGAATTAATTGAAAGCGACAGACACATCCCCGACATCTTTGAGATGTCGGGGATGTGTCTAGCGATCGCCTGACTCTAACTTCCGAAAAAAGACCAGCACAAATTTGTTTCCCTGCATGAGGTAAGCAAAATAGCTGCCCCTTTGATTTTTTAAGTCTCTTTCAAGCTCTTTAATATAAGACTCTAGAAAGATGTCTGCACTACTACTTTTACTCAAGCAGAGGTTGGGAGCCAAGGGCAAGGCGGAAGTCAAAAGTATTATGGAATGGGCTTTTTAGAGATTTTAAATGGTGCAAAAGCCCGGAATACAATTCTTTTGACTTCCGCCGTGCTGTACTAGTCTAATCATCGTCATGTAGTGTGTTCATGTCTAACCGCGCCAATTTGGGTATAGAAATAATGCACAAGCGCAATGCTTACAACTTTTCCCTGGATTTGGTTGCTGGTGAGACAGTACCTGTGGCAAGGATGTCTACGACGGGCTACGCCTACGCACCTGTAATTCACGCTCTCTATTTAGAGGGCGCTTTTTTGATGAAACTATAGTTATACAAATATTTACACAGATAAAACATTAAAAAAATATCTGGTGTATTTGGGTACAATTACTAAATTGTTACTCATTTATATTAGTAAATGCATTGGTATAAATAAAAATAATTATCAAAACTGTGAGTAGTGAGTAAACTAACTACTGAGGCTTCCCCCAGGAGTTTACATTCATTATGTTTCCACTGACTACAAATCTCAGATTTTAGTTTTCGTATCAATTCAATATAAAATCTAAAACTTAAAATCCAAAATCAACATGGCAAACCTAACTCCTAATTCTAGTTTTAGTTTGACACTGCGCTTGCAGATTCCCAATCGTGTGGGGATGTTGGCGTCGATAACCCAGGCGATCGCCACCACTGGCGGTAATCTTGGTCAAATTGATTTAATCGAGCAAACCCGTAAAGAGTCTACCCGCGATCTGACTGTGGATGCTGCTAGTACCGAACATGCTGAAACCATTGTGCAAGCAGTCAAAGCATTGCCAGACATCAAGTTACTCAGTGTCTACGATC
This sequence comes from Nostoc sp., assembly GCF_036917395.1. Classification (GTDB taxonomy): domain Bacteria; phylum Cyanobacteriota; class Cyanobacteriia; order Cyanobacteriales; family Nostocaceae; genus Nostoc. The sequence goes on along the minus strand of NZ_JBALDI010000029.1, from coordinate 329,607 downwards.
GCACCTTTAATTTGCATCGCGGGGGCAAAATCAGCATTACTAGCAGAATTCCCTTAAGAAGTGTGTCCGATCTAGCAATGGCTTACACGCCCGGAGTCGGTCGAATTTGTACTGCGATCGCTCAAGATCCAGAGGAGGTTTATAAATTAACCATCAAACAAAACACTGTTGCCATTGTTACCGATGGTAGTGCCGTTTTGGGTTTGGGAAATCTTGGCCCAGCAGCATCTCTCCCAGTCATGGAAGGCAAAGCAATGCTATTTAAAGAATTTGCTGGGCTAGATGCTTTTCCTATTTGTCTCGCCACCCAAGATACAGAAGAGATTATCCAGACAGTTAAGAATATCGCTCCAGTTTTTGGGGGCGTGAATTTAGAGGATATCGCTGCACCTCGCTGCTTTGAAATTGAAAAGAGATTGCGCCAGGAGTTAGATATCCCCGTTTTTCACGATGACCAGCACGGTACAGCAATTGTTACCTTGGCTGCGTTGTTTAATGCCTTAAAGCTGGTAAATAAGTCAATGGCCCAAATCAGGATCGTGATTAACGGTGCTGGGGCGGCTGGAGTGGCGATCGCTCGGTTACTGACCAAAGCTGGGGCAGAAAAAATCTGGATGTGCGACTCTAAAGGGATTATCTCTACTAGTCGCACTGATTTGACAGAAGAAAAACTTGAATTTGCCGTGAAAGCTCAGGGGACGTTAGCGGGTGCAATGCAAGGGGCAGATGTCTTTATTGGTGTCAGCGCACCGGGAGTTTTGACAACAGAAATGGTGCATTCAATGGCGAAAGATGCAATTGTGTTTGCAATGGCAAATCCGATACCAGAAATTCAGCCAGAATTAATTAGTGAATATGTTGCTGTGATCGCTACCGGTCGCAGTGATTACCCAAATCAAATCAATAACGTCCTCGCTTTTCCTGGGGTATTCCGTGGTGCTTTAGATTGTCGGGCCCAGGCAATTACCACCACAATGTATCTGGAAGCCGCAAGTGCGATCGCTTCTTTAGTCAAACCTTCAGATTTGGCTCGGGAACATATTATTCCTTCAGTCTTTGATGAGCGCGTCGTTACTGCTGTTGCTGCTGCTGTGCAACGTGCAGCGCGTGAAGAAGGTATTGCTCGGAATTAATTAACTAAAAGAATGACTCTTATGGGATGGGCGTCTCGCCCGTCCCGGAACTTTTGGACTGCAATCAATTTGCGTTATGAACTAGACATCTCCAGAAAAGAATGTAGAGACGCGAAATTTCGCGTCTCTACAAGGGTTTGAGTGAATGCATAATTAATTTTCCCAGATGTCTACTGATAAGGTTAAACAGATGAGAATTGATCCATGATTGGTGATTAGATGAGTTTGGGCTACCAATTTAGGAGCAAAGTAACACATCTAAAACACCACTAATTTGTCAACTGTTTACAATGAAGTATCAAGTTGGGGACGAGTTTTTATAAGAACTGCTATTGCTCTAATTCCCTCCTTTTTAAGGAGGGTTAGGGAGGATCAAGTCTTAAGCAAAGCAGGCGTATTGAATTTAGTTGTATATGTGGGCACTCTAGATTTAAGACACTTACTGGAGAGTGATTTCTATGTCTACGACCCCAATTAGTGCAACATTCGCACAAACAGATAGAGATGCTGTGTTGCAAGCGATGTCTACGACAAGCCGCTTCGCGTCTACGCCACGATTAAAGAAAAGCTACCATTTTTGGTTGATTTGAGTTCCGATGATCGCAAGACTTTACCCAAGATGGGAGATAAGAGCCGGGCCTTTGTCAAAGTTTTTAGTTTTGAATTTCAACAATCAAGTTCAAAACTCAATTATTAGTGTTTTGAAGACCTAATCTTAAGATTTGATAGAGTAAATTTAATTTTACAACCAAGTATTACGAAGAGTTTCTCTTAGAATTCTTTGACTTTGGTAAGAATTAGATTGTGGAAGAGAGATATAGATTTTATCTTGTTGAAGGCAATATTCAACAAACGATTTTGTAATGGCACGCCAATCCTGGAAGGTTAATTTTGCAGTATTTATAAGATTTCTGGTTTCTTCAATATACTGTTGACTACTAACAGGAGTCATCAAAGCCATTTCACTCATATAAACCCCTTCCTTGTCATCAATCACAAATTCATAATGAATACGTCCACAATGAGTTATCTTTACTCGCTGTGACTCATAAATATGAATATCAGTTGGATCATAGGGTTCAATGAGACGGTAGTCGAGAAGAGCTTTAAGATGATCCTTGACTATAGTACGACTTACAGTAGCAGGTTCAAAATAATTCAAAATATCTTCAGCCGTAAGATATTTTTTCTCCGAATCTGAATGTTCAGAATATACATCCATGAGGAGGCGAAGTATTGATAGCCTAATAAGTGGACTTGTAATATTATTAGGGTTAACCTCAAAAAGATTTAAGATGAAACTACTATCTTGTTGATTGAAGTGATTATAATCTCCAAACAACAGCGCTTTTTTAATATTTATACGTTGGGGACGAAATCTCTGTTCAATAGCATAAGCCTTAACCAATTCGCCAATATCTATGATAGGAGAGGTGATCACTCTCTGAACTATTTGGAGACTCCTTCTAATATCAAAGTTAGAAAGCCATCCAACTATACGACTAATATAATCCTCATTTATAAATATATCCTCTACAGAAAAAGCAAATGCCGTTATGTTAGGAATTGACAACCTAATTCCTTTGTCTGTAAAATAATTTCCATTAAGTTCTGCATTTCCTTTAGCTTTTTCTTTAATAAAATTAACACGTTTCGCAATAACTTCTTTAGTTGAGGGTACTGGAAGATAGAAGCCTCGATGCTCATAAGATTGTAATGGACCAGACTTAGAAAGCTGCCAAATTGTTCGATCAGTTATTGGACATATAATAAATGAAAAACATTCTCTATAAATAGATTGTGCATACTGAAAGACAGACTCTTGAAAAGTTTGTGGAAAATGATCGGTATTGTCAAATACTATACATGGCATCAGCCTTCTTGCATGAGCAGCATTTTCGATTAGTCTCCTCACATATTTTTGAGGTTGATTCAATGCGATGTCAGCCATCCACTCTCCAAATTTCTGCTTGAATGTAATTTTATCTTTTTCATATAAATACTTATGCTCTCCATTACTCCATCGTCTATATTCTTGAAAGAAAACTCCCTGAAGTTCATCGTATGTAGGATATCCATCCTTAAATAAATTTTTCTCTAGCTCAATTTTTAGTTTGTCAGTTAACCAATTGGCAATAGTAACTTGATTACCATCTGAATTAGCGAGATCAACACGAAGAGTTAAACAATTTTCACGTAACTGCTTGTCTAAAACTAAGCGAAAGAAACGATCAACAAAAGTAGACTTTCCTGCACCTTTGTTACCTATTATTAAAATAAAATCGCCCCTTTGGGACTCTACAGATACGCGAATCTGATCCTCTAGCTCAGTTCCTCTGTCCGAATTAACGATGTCAATTTGGTTGAGCAAATTCCGTGTTATCTTTTCAAGACTCTCATCTGCTGCACGGCTTTCTTTTGATTCCACAAAGCATTTTGCTAGCATATCAGGATCATCTTCACCTGACATGCTACTGAAGAAACTTCGGTAGATATTCTCTAAATCCCTTAAAAGTCCAGATTTTGAGAGTAAACGCCTTTCAGAAATTTCAATAACTGACTCCAAAACTTCACTATGATTTATCTGTAAGCCTTCTGAGTGATGTACATGCACTTGATATAAGTTAGCTAACACTCCTTCTTGTGAAAAGAGATCGTAGAAGACTGCAAAATTTTTCTGAATAGCCTCAAGACTGGGAAATACTGCTGCTTTACCTTCTTTAGGTGGCACTCCATCAGTTCGGACAGCCCAGAAACCAATCCACTGTAAACCAGTTGTTAATGCAGAAAACAGAACAGCAGTATCTGTGCAATAGCGTTTTGCTTGTTCCAAACCATCAGTTGCAGACTGAAGTGCTGGACCATTGACTTTGTACCAAGCCATGCGCGGTTGATGAGTGTCAATTAATAACCTGGAAGTTCGTTTTGCTTCTACAACAAGTCTGTTGCGATTTCCAGCAGTCAGCAGATAGTCAACATAGCCGGAATCTGTATGAGGTTCTGTTCTAATGCCTGATCTATCCCATCCCAGAACCTCTACAAGTATACGATCAATGACTTGGAAACGTGCATCTTGCTCAGTGTCAAGTGGCACGTTCTCATCCATTAACTCTACGTAAATTTGATCAAATTTTTCTTTTGCTTGATCGATATTCATGAGTAGGCAATTTCTGACAGAAGTTAAATAAATAAGTACTTATGAACTATAAATATATCTGTAAGTATAGTGTCATAACACGGTAGCTCAACCTTGCAAAAAAGTCTACTTTTGAAACTTTGTAAAACAAATCGTTAAATTTCTACACAAATTTTATTTAGGTTGAGCGATCGCCTTCCAATCGCCATCATCCAACCTCAAACCCTCAAGTTTCAACCTCAGAACTCGAAGTTTCAACCTCAGAACTTGAACATCGGAGCAAAAAGCCTGAAACTTCCCCTTCTGAACTCCAAGCTTCACCCTCATCACAGCAAGTTTGACCCTTTGAACACGAAACTTAGACTTCAGAAGCTCAAACATCCCCTTCAGAACTTGAACATTTGGCTTCAGAGGTTAAAGAGTTGAGCTAGAAGCTTAAAATTTGAGTTACAAGAGATATAGATTACTGGCATAAGAGTTAGACAATGAGTGAAACTCAGACCCAGTTACCGACAGATACTATGGATTTGTGCTTCTTGGCAAGAGTATGAGCAAGCGATCGCTAACTTGCTCAACGAGAAGGCAAAGGAAATTCTTGAGCTAAAGTAGATAAATTAGATTCCGCAGACAGTGTTTGCGAAATTTCAGTATCTAAATTAGATTTGCCAGATGGTGTCTGGCAAATCTGCCATTCCAGGTAAAAATTACGCATTTGCTGTAGGTTACTTCGAGAAAAACCTTTACCAAATCTGGCTGTTAAATCTTCTGAAAGCCTTTTTATGACTGCTGCTCCATATTCGGCTCGTTTCTCTCCACCCTGCTCAAGTTCTACAATCCGTCGTCCAATTTCCCAGTAAGTAGCTGTCATGATTACATTGACTGAACGAGCCGCTGCACGACGAGATGATTCGAGAAGTTTGATTAAATCAGTTAAAGTATTTTCGTAATCGTTAATCACGATGTTTTTTTCAGTTGCAGTTTTCAGTCTTAATAATTAATCTATTGCCTCATTTTACGACTTATCAAATAACTATTCTCAAGATATTTAGCAATTTTATTTCAATTGTTCAGAATCTCAAATTGCTGATCCCCGACCTTTTTGAAAAAGTCGGGGATCATGTTTATGCACATTTGATTCAGGATTGCTGTTTTATGCAGAGACGCAATTTGACTCGCATCTCTACAATGTCTTTCCATGAGTTTTATTCTGCGTTCACAAATTCTAAATACCCATTGCTAAGTTCTTTCACCGCCAAGTCATAAAGTTGTTTACCGTGTTCAGGCGTTGCTAAAGCCGGATTTGATCCCATGCGTCCATCTGGATAACGCACTCGAAAGTCAGCTGCGCTATAAATCCTGTGTCCGCTTGCAACTTCTGGTGAAAGGGGCGCTTGCTTAATCGCATTTGGATAAACGTACTGGGTAAGGGCTACTTCACTTGGCGTTGCATGAGAACCTTCTTGATCCCCATATAATTCTTTAGCTAGCTTATATACAGAACCGCACATAAACCAGTTTGCCACTTGACATTGCACCTGTTGAGCATTGTTAATCTGCAAATCTTCTAAATGCGCGTAAGTTTCTGAAAAAGCAGCTTTCAGGGTGGCGATATTACCACCATGTCCGTTAATAAAGTAGAACTTGGTAAAACCAGCTTTGACTAAACAAGTTACATAATCTCGCACTACTAGAATTAAAGTGCTGGGGCGCAGGCTGATTGTGCCAGGAAAGGAAGTATGGTGCAGTGCCATCCCCACATTGATTGTAGGGCCAACGATCGCGCCAGTTGCATCTCCCACACCAGCTGCGATCGCTTCTGCACAAATAGCATCAGTCCCAATTAACCCGGTTGGCCCATGCTGTTCTGTGGAACCAATAGGGAAAATTATCCCCTTTGACTGCTGTAAATAAGCTTCGATTTCTTGCCAAGTACTTAAATGCAGTAACATTTTTGATTATTTTCCTCAATAAAATTGCGGTGGAGCGAAACATTTTTTTGCTACACAGCATTTTCTGTAATTAAACTCCCACTAACACGATTATGAACTGCCAAGATTAAGAGTGGTGGCGATCGCTATCACCAGATCCCCGACTTCCTAAAAGTTGTCGGGGATCAATAGCTTTCACATTTTTAGTTATCAACCACTAACCTGGCAACAACTTTCTGCCAAATTTGAAGGAAATGAGACTATTTATTTCTAGGAATATTGTTTAGGGGATGGAGTCGCAACGAGTTTCGAGCAATATGGATATAAGCAATTTACGGATTCTACCACTTTATCCTACAACACTCGCTGCGAACCTCCATATAGTAAAAATCTAAATTAAGTTATGAGATGTTGTGAAGCGTTGGTTTTTGGGATCATCAAGTAGATAAAGGGGATCACTCTTATCTATTGACTAATCAAAGTAATAATGTTTTTTCACGTTGCTTGTAATTTCCCATATGCAGGACATGTCAGGAGGAAAAATTACCAAATCGCCTTTCCCCATTTCCACTGGTTGTCCACCATTACGAGTAACAACTACATCACCTTCCAAAAAGTAGCAAGTTTCTTGAGAATCATAAGTCCAAGGAAATTTGGAAACTTCCTTTTTCCAAATTTCCCATTTAGAAACACCCAATTCATTGAGGCGTTTTTGTGTAGGTTGATGCTCAATTTTAATTTCCATATTGTATTTTCTCTAGTTATGTTCAGCAGTAGGATTGAATATCCTCTCCACACTGATCTACTAGATAACACAAAGCCCGAAAACGTAAGTAGACAAGTTCGTTATAAAGCGGATTGAGTTTGCACATTGGCGGAATGTGGCCTATTGTGCGACCAAAAAGCATGATATCACGCTCGAATGGACACTGGGCGGGAATCAGTTTAGCAATAAATCTGGCTAATTTCCGATTCTGAATCTCAAATGTGTCCAGCGATTGACGTAATGGTTGCAGTAAATCTAATTTAGGTAAAGCAAATTGCTTTTTACGGACTGTTTTATCCTTTTCTTCTAAAGGGTTAATAAAAGCAGGCAGAAAAATAGGTCGATTTTTTGTTTTAAGCATAGTCGTAGGCAAGGTTTTCCTAGTGTAGATGAGCTATTTGCCGATTGGGAATATTACCATGTAATCTGTCTGGTCAATTTGCATTCTGCTTGTAAATTGGAAAGTAAAGTAAGCACAATGCAAAGAATTTACATGCATCTTTGGGGGGAAATCGTTTAACTAATTGTTATTTAAACCCACCAAATCAGGAAGAACTGTCCCGTTAAATACAAAATAACAAAGAAAATATAAACATGGCATTTTTTTAACTTATGGATTGCTTATCTTGGATATAGCAATTTTATATCTTAAATAGAAATGCCTGGTTCTGAAACTGCCTAGTATCTAAAGATGGACTTTGGGGGAGAAGAACAGAGTTTATCTCTGACTCCATATAGACTTCACTAGGATTAGCCTCTAATATTTGGCGATTTTAGACTATTAAATATTTAATAATCTGTCCAATATGTTACACTAGCTAACCTATATTTTATCTAATAAGTAGCAAAGAAATCCTTTGATAAATCCAAGCAAATATACTTAGAAAGTATAACATTTCTCAAAAATATTTGCAAAAAATGCATCGGTTCTCAGGGCGTACAGCATGATATATATTAGGTATTTCCTGAAATGGTATAATTATGAAAATCTTATTTCTTAAAATATCTCAAACCGTAACGAGCTTGATATTTGCTGATATAATCTACATTCTGTTGCTCTAATTTTGACAGCAATTTAAGTGGGAATGCCTTTGGTAAATATATAGGACGATACCAAGGTTGCTTATTAAAGTAATCTTGTAATTCAAGAGTATCAAAACGGCGACCGTGACTGGCAAAAATAGAATTTCGCATAATATCTAGTTCAAAACCGTTTTTACCATCCAAATCTGCATCAGTTACAAGTCTTTGGGAAAGCCAGAAATAAGTGTTGATAGCCGTGGTATCAACTGGCGGTATTGATGTAGTTGGGGTAGGTGTAGATTGAGTAGGAACAGATGGGGTCGTTGGGATCAATTTGGGAGTTTCTATGACGGGGCTTGTGACAGTTGACGGTGTTTGTGAAGGTAACACCGTTTTGTCTGCTGTAGATTGAGAAGATTTTGTTAATACCTGGCTAATAATCACAGATGCACCAATTAACCCACCTGCGATTAAACTGCCGATAAGGATATTATTCTGACTATTACCTTGAGGGTTAGGCTGTGGTTTGACAGGCACTGTCTGAGGTGGCGGTGCAGAGACTATAGTCGGTTGAGTCAAGAGGGGTTGCGTCGGTGGAATAGGATTTGCTATGCTCTGCAAAGTATCCAGCATTGCTCTGGCTGTGGGGTAGCGATCGCGCGGATGATAAGCGATCGCCTTATCGATTACTCCTGCGATGATTGGGCTAAGATGACTAGCATACTGTCGCCAGACAATTTCACCCGTCTGAGAATCCGTTTCTAGTTGTTGGGCTTGTCTACCAGTCAACAAATAAATTACCGTCATTCCTAAACTGTATAAATCACTAGAAAAAACTGGTCTACCTGCGGCTTGTTCACTCGGCATATAGCCTGGTGTACCAATCACAATCGAACTGGTAGGATTGCCTTGAGAATTCACCACTGTTCCCATTGATTCCCGTACAGCACCAAAATCAATCAGCACCGATTTACCATCCCGATGACGCACAATGATGTTATCCGGTTTAATATCGCGGTGAACGATATGCTTAGAGTGAACGTAATCCAGGACGGGTAATAAATTCATGAATAATTTCTGGACAGCGCCTTCACTAAATAGCCCCTGCTTCTGGACTTTTCCAGTTAAGGTATCGCCTTCAATCCACTCCTGAACTAAGTAAAATTGTCCGCCTGAGGAGAAGTAGGCATACAATGCCGGAATTTGGTCATTTGCGCCACCGAGTTCTTCTAAAATAGCTGCTTCCCGTTGAAACCTCTCTTGCACTATCTGGTAAATTTGGGGATTGTTGTGAATCGGTCTTAGCTGTTTAACCACACAACGGCGCTTTGAAGGCATATAGGTATCTTCTGCTAGATAGGTTTCACCAAACCCACCAGCGCCCAGTGTACGGATAACTTGATAGCGATCGTTCAGCAGCTGTATTGTCATGAAAGATTACAAGCGAGATTTCTAAGATAGTTTTCCCCAAAACTACATCATTTCAAATCTAGTAAACCTTCTTCTTTCAATTTAGGATTGAAGCGAATTTGCATTTGCAAACCACGCACTTCTAGCAATTGCGTTGAAATTTCTGCTTCTACTCTCCGTGCCACATTTTTAATAATTTTTATTTGTGCTAATTCATCATTAGCTGGATTTAGATATTTTGCCTGTTCTTCAGGTGTCATTATCACTTTCACATCAATGGGATGAGTCCATTTTTCCTTGTGATCCCCATTTCCCCAAGGCACACTGCCATTTTCAGCAATCCAAGCATTCTCAATATTTTCTAAAATTGTGCGACTAGGGCGTTCAATAGTTTGAACTTTGACCCAATAGCATTGCTGTGGCTGACGGACTAAATGCTGCTTGATGCTGAGATAAACATCACGGGAGTATCCTACAAATTGGAGTACTTTTTCTTGGTCAAAAATAGCATATACCCCGATTTTACCCTGAAATTGTTCGGGTAATTGACCGCGATCGTCAATGTAAGGAATGTATTCCAGGGTTGCCAAAGAAGAAAGATTTGTTTCCACCATACATCAAATATCAAACTTACTATTTGCCTTTAGAATTGAGAATTGCTAATTAGGGAAAAATTATCTTGATAATTACCCATTACCCAATTTTTGGTAAATTGCACAAAGGCGACTGGGTTTAAAAATCTTAGCACTAAACATGAAATTTGGTGGAACATTGATGATGGCATACTCATCAGATTCATGATACTTTTCAAATTCTGCTGGCATTCCTTTAGTGGTAGTTAAGCTGTAAGGAACTGGTTGGAAAAGTAATTGTGTAAATTTAACTTGTTCACACCGCAACTGTTGACAAATTTGGTTTAAGAAAGCAACGCTTGTCAATAAATTGAATAGAGTTTCTTGAGCTTGTGCTTCAAGAGTGAAACTGCCATCAAAGTTTTGGACGATTTTAAGGGGCATTTTCTGTATAGGTAGTTATTAACGACTAAGTTATGATAGAGGATAGGTAACATGTTACACATGGTTATCCAAAAGTGCTGGACAATGAAGCCTACCTTTTTATGCAGATGAGCTTTGTGAAAAATCACCGCTTTAAGATCAGCCTATTGGATTGTGGGACTTCTGTCAGCCACACAAGCAAGCTAGTATGATTAAGAATCGTGAAGTTTAGCAGATTTTCAGGGATAGGTGATTTCTGCTTAACGCTGTGCTGACAAACTTCAGATATTATATTTAGAAATATTAATGTCAAAGATATAACTAAGTGCAAGGAAAATCATTTCTTCAATATGGAGTAAAATAAAAACATAAAAATATAATATGGCACTAAAGTAATGCCATAATATGAAAGCGATGCCTACGACGGGCTGCACTTACCCACTTACCACACTAGTACAGTACAACGTAAATAGCGCAAAGTCTGAGCGGCGGTTCCCGCTGATCAGAACTTTGCAAGACGACCACCCATTCCAAATTAATAAAACGCTTACGCTGTATACCTGCTTAAATTTTGAATTTTGAATTTTGAATTTTGAATTTTGAATTTTGAATTTTGAATTTTGAATTACGCTTTGCGGTACCAGCCTCCACCCTCCCTAAAAACAATTTTCACACAACAAAATAAGTGGATAGTCATGATATAAATCACAACTATCCACTCAAAGTTTACTAAATCCAGGTTATTAGAAAAAACTCAATTAGATTATTGAAACTAGACAAAGTTCAAACCAATTAACGTGACTCAGTTCCCTGATTGGGGCTACCTGCTACAGAATCGTTTTCTGGTGCTTCTGGTGTAGCAGAGGGTTTACCATCAGTCTTTTCAGCATCGCCAGTTTTGCGGGTACTTTCGTCAAGGGTGGTTTGGTAACCACCAGAACCAGTAGGCGTAGTTTCTGGATTATTAGATTTTTGTTCTTCAGCCATGATCACATTCCTAATCATTTATTCTTGGCATTATCTTAAGAAAATTTGAGGTTTGAGTGCATCTATCTAGAATCTAGTTATGGCTGATTTCACCTCTATCGGAAGTATTGTTTAGTACTACTCAGGTATGCTGACAAAAATCCATAAATATAGAATTTGTTAACCTGAGAACGCTTGCTGTCGTTAAAGGAGAACTTGGAACGGGTTTAATGTCCAAGATGCTTTTGAAATTGCTTTATTGATAATTGGCAGGAAATGGCAAATGATCTGAGTGAATAATATGGTGTGATGATTGTGATACAAATTAGCAAAGTATAATTAATGAACCAGAGCAATCTATCGTTACCATCTGGATGTGTCCTTCGCAAGGCAACCTCTGGGGATCAGTGGTCGATTCGATTGCTGGTATTCTCAGCAAAACTCGACCCAACGCAATTAAATTGGCAGCAATTTTGGGTAATTGAATGCGATGCCTACGGCAGGCATTGCCTACGCAATCTGGTAGCTTGTGGACAGCTTCGTAATTTCTCAGGGGCACAAGAACTTGGTAGTTTGGTCGTTGCATCAGGTTGGAGAGGTCGCGGTTTGGGTACTTTGCTAACGCAACATTTGATTAATACAGCAATACAATCACTTTATCTTGAATGTTTAGGTGAACGATTGGCGCAGTTTTACAGTCGCTTTGACTTTGTGCCAATATCTTTTGAAGACTTGCCACAATTTCCCAGGACAAGAGGCTTGTCTACGCTCAAGGGTAAATATAGATTCTCGCAATTAGCTAAAAGGCTGCTCAGAGTTCCTGTGGTGTTCATGGAATATCGAGGTCAGTTAAGGCTTGATCCTCCCTAACCCTCCTTAAAAAGGAGAGAATTGGAGCAAGCCTTTTTAAGGGAAGAAAGTTATCCATCAATCCAACGGAGGTTTAGCAAAAATCGTTAGTAAAACAGGCCCTAGTAAATAGTGGTGATTCAAACACAATAGCCCAGCAGAGGAGCCAAGAAGTTGTCGTTGATTAGGACTATAGAGTCTAATTCCTCGGGGAGAGACTGGCAATAATTGAGGTTCTGTCTCTTTTTTGGAAGTAATGTCAACCAAGTAAAAGCGTCCACCGGGAGAAAGTACCCGTGCTATCTCACTAACCACTTGTTTAGGTTCCAAATAGTGCAAGAAGCTGATAGTGCTGAAAACAGCATCAAATTGGCCATCAGCAAAGGGAAGAGACTCTGCTTTCCCCTCGATATAAATTAAACGTGGACGGTGGCAGTTGCTCTGTCTTGCTACCCGCAACATATTCGCAGAGAAATCCAATCCGGTGCCTTGTAGGTCGGGAAACTGAGTAGCAAGGCGCTCAAGTAAGCGTCCAGTACCACAGCCGATATCAAGTATATTTGCTGACTCTGGTAAATCGACATACTCCAGTAACCGTTTGTGAACGGCTCGATAAAACACTGAAGGAAAGAGCCAGTCGTAACTTGATGCCCATAGGTCAAAAAGTAGCTTTTTGTTACTGAAAAAGTCATCAGTCATTAGTTTTCGCAGCTTCCCTGAAGCTTGATGCTTTTTTAGGGTAAGTTTAGCTGCGCCTCCAAGATGTTGGTTATAGCTTTGCAGTCTGGCAATATCTAGCCTAGCCTTTGGCACATTACCATTTCACAAAATTCTGTGAAAAATACGTTGCCAGGGGCGTACAGATGTCATGGGTGTTAACTTAACGTCAAAGCCTGTCTATAACAAGCTTTTAGAGATTGTCTGGTTGTCTCGAAAAGAAGTCTCCGACTGGGAATGCTTAATGTGAGGCTGCGCCTCAAGACTTGCGGCAGAGCCGCAATTGAAGTGCATTTCCAGCCTCTGGCTGGAAACGAGGTTTTAAAAGGGTTTGCACTTAAGTTGACACCAATGTACAGATGTAAGTCCCTACAGCCAATTCATTTGTTGCAAAAATTTTTGGGGACGGTATAAATCATCCGGAATTTTAGCAATTGAATGTGTAATTAACAGTGTGCCTAGAGACTCATTCTATCTCTGTAGAGAACCAAAGAACGAGCAATCACTGCATAAAACTATAGAACCTAACCGTATATATTTATAGAGGTTCAAATACAACAAACTCAATCTAATTTGAAATTATCAAGGTGAACAATTATGACAAGCTTTATTCAAGTCTGGTTACACAATGATCTACTGCACCCAGTCCGCGAGTGGTTGGAAAGGATAAAAATTCATAACTCAAAATTGGCTCATTTCCTGTGCAAAGCTATTCCTGCTCAGTGTCCCTTTGAGCGAGACATCACAATGTTTGGTCGGAAGCTATTTCACATTCCTCCGATGTGTAAATTAAATCCCCTATACGAAGAAGTGGTTGGTTTACGTTTTAAAGCGCTCTGTTATCTTGCCGATGAATGCGGTGAAGATGTCACAGCCTATTGCTAATAGCCAGTTGGATCGTTCTTTGATCAAGCAGCCATCGGGAATTGCAGACATACGGTTGTTACTTACTCAGATTTATACTAAGCTAAGTACACCTAATTTAGATGTTTGGCTATTAAGTAGCTGGCACCTCACTAAAGTGTTTCCAGACCGTATTATTGCTTACCGTACCCTGCTGAAATCATTAACACGATCATGACGCACATCTTACTGGTTGAAGATGAAGTCAAACTGGCACGATTTGTCGAATTGGAGCTAAGTTATGAAGGTTATCAAGTTAGCGTCGCCTACGATGGATTAACTGCACTCACCGCAGCGCGTGAGTTACATCTAGATTTAGTAATTTTAGACTCGATGTTGCCGGGTTTGTCGGGGTTGGAAATTTGCCGCCGCCTACGAAATATTGGTGATCAAGTGCCGATAATCTTATTAACCGTCAAAGATGAAGTGAGCGATCGCATTGCAGGTTTAGACGCTGGTGCTGATGATTACCTCGTTAAACCCTTCGGTGTTGATGAATTATTAGCCAGAGTTGGCGCTCACCTGCGAAGAAGCTACCAAGCAGACAAAGCAGATGTTTTAGAATTTGAAGACCTAAGTTTAAATCGTCGCACGCGCCAAGTGTACCGAGATCAGCGGTTAATTGAGTTAACTGTTAAGGAATTTGATTTACTAGAATATTTACTGGTCCATCCGCGACAGGTAATTACCTGCGATCGCATTTTAGAGGAAGTCTGGAGTTACGACTTCATGGGCGATGCTAACATCATCGAACTTCACATGCGATACCTGCGTCTGAAACTTGAGGCCAACAACGAAAAGTGCCTCATTCAAACTGTCAGTGGTGTCGGCTACACATTGCGTGATTGAATTTGGGACTGGGGATTGGGAAAAGACAAGCGAAAGACTTCTTCAATAATTCTTCCTTATCCCCCTTGTCCTGTGTTTATCAGGCGCACTGACACTATAGCAGTGGTGGTTGCTATTAATTTATAAACCCAAAAATGTTGTTAATTAGTCTATTTATCGCCACGCTTTTTTTAGCATATTCCAATGGTGCAAATGATAACTTTAAAGGGGTAGCGACGCTGTTTGGTAGCCGAACTAGCAGCTATCAAACAGCAATTTTGTGGGCAACTTTTACAACTTTGGCTGGTGCAGGAACTGCGACTTTGTTGGCAAGTACACTAATTAAAAACTTCTCTGGAAAAGGACTAGTGCCTGATGCGATCGCTAACGCCCCAGAGTTTCATATAGCAGTAGCGATCGCTGCTGGTTTAACTGTGCTGATTGCCACCCTTATGGGGTTTCCCATTTCTACAACTCACAGTTTAATAGGTGCCCTTGTTGGCGCTGGATTAGTTGCGATCGGACTCAAAGTTAATTTTGCAGCTTTGGGAACTTCCTTTATTTTGCCTCTATTATTCAGTCCAATTATTGCTATTCCCTTGGGAGCAGTAATTTACAGCTTATCTGGCTATATTAATTCTAAATGGAACCTACCGGTTAACCAGAAAATGGTTGATAATTGCCATTTTATCAGTGCTGGAGTTGTCAGTTTTACTAGAGGATTAAATAATACTCCCAAGATTTTCTCACTCATTCTAATTATTGAGTATTTTTCGATTCAAGGAGGAATGATCACGATAGCGATCGCAATGGCACTTGGCGGTTTACTCAACTCCCAAAAAGTTGCAGTAACCATGAGTGAAAAAATTACCTCAATGAATCATACTCAAGGCTTATCAGCAAATATAGTAACTGGAATTCTAGTCATTGCAGCTAGTCGGTTTGGGCTTCCAGTTTCCACCACACATGTTTCAGTTGCTTCTATTTTGGGCGTGGGGTTGATTGGCAAAAAAAACAATATGCGTGTTTTTTATCAGATACTACTATCGTGGATTATAACTTTGCCTACTGCTGCAATTATTAGTGCAATAACCTACAGATTATTGCAAGGTTAGAAAAAATTAATATATTTGTGCAATTTTTAAGGATAAGGACCTAGATATGGAGATAACAACTTGACATAATTGAATTCAAATACTGGTTTGCTAACCAAAAATCTACAACACGCGCTGTAATTGCTTCATTAATGCGTAAGTACAAGGCACACTTCATCCTTATTTCAAGCCCCTACTTAAAATTATCTATAAAAACAAGCACAAAAAAACATTTAATTTGTACTATTTAGTATAATTTTATTCAGTATTTACATCAAATAGAAATATATGAAGATTGATTAAGAAGCAATTTTTTGTGATTAAAGTAAAATATTAGACAATAAAGTCAGTATTAGGAAATTGAATTTCCTAGTAAATGTGGAACAAAGTCGTGAAAAATGGAACAAAAATCATGAAACAAAATCTACAAAAGTTAATTGGTGTAATTGGTGTTTTAGTTTCCACTAGTTTTGTTGACATTAATAACCCAGCCAATGCTGCGCCTAGCACTTTTCAGCAAAGTTGTAACAATATTACAATTTCTGGTAATATATTAATGGCTAATTGCAGCAGAATTAATGGGTCATTCAATCAAAGCTCATTAGTTTTATTAGGGATTGAAAACATTGATGGCACCCTTAAAGTGACTAACCCTCGTAAAGTTAGTAATTATCAGCTGAGTTGTGATAACATTGGTTTCAATGGTTCCAATGGAAACTTACTAAAAGCTACTTGTAAGAGAAGAAGTGGTATAGCAAATAATACTTCTCTAGTTTTAAATGGTATCGAAAACATTAATGGTTTTCTAAAGTACACAAGTGCGCCGTAAGACATATGAGAGGGGTCAAATTTAACCCCATCGAAGCTTAGAGCCGAGATAAACGTTTTTGTAGCTGTTGATTTTGTTGGCGTATTGCTTATTTCAAAGATTTTCAGAGATTCTAAGCAATTCGACAACAAAGTCAGCTTTCTATAGCAATGCCTTATTTATGATAATGGCTGTTTTTAATCCCCTTGCAAGAATTTGCTAATGATCAAACCTGGAGTATAGTCTACCCTCTTGCGCTAAAGTTGCAAATGAACGTACATTTAAAGCCAGGAGGAAAGAGTTGTGAAAGCAGTCTTGATGACAGCAGCTGGCAGTCCGGAAGTTCTGCAAGTAGAGGAAGTGGCAAACCCTGCTGTTCCTGTAGGAAATGCTGAACTTTTAGTGCGTTTGGTGGCGGCTGGCATTAACCCCATTGAC
Source organism: Nostoc sp. (assembly GCF_036917395.1). Taxonomy (GTDB): domain Bacteria; phylum Cyanobacteriota; class Cyanobacteriia; order Cyanobacteriales; family Nostocaceae; genus Nostoc. The sequence continues at coordinate 312,613 of NZ_JBALDI010000029.1, read as the reverse complement.
ACTAAACTTCGTAGCCGAGGCACTTTCTACCCCGATCGCTTGCCGACAATTTTAGGATGTGATGGTGCAGGTGTAGTCGAAGCAGTGGGTGCTAATGTTCAGCGTTTTCGCCCAGGCAATGAGGTATATTTTTGCTATGGCGGCTTGGGCGCACACCAAGGCAATTATGCTGAATATACCGTTGTGGATGAGCGGTTTGTGGCACGTAAACCCGCGTCTATCTCCTTTGCCGAAGCAGCAGCAGCGCCTTTGGTGTTAATCACCGCCTGGGAAGCTTTATACGAACGGGGACGATTGGAACCTGGGGAAAAAGTTTTGATTCATGCGGGTGCTGGTGGTGTCGGTCATGTAGCAATTCAATTGGCGAAACTCAAAGGTGTTAGTGTTTCCACCACAGTCAGTTCTGAGGAAAAGGCTAATTTCGTCAAACAACTCGGTGCTGATCATGTAATCTTCTATAAACAAACAGACTTTGTGCAAGCTGTATTAGATTGGACTGGCGGCGAAGGCGTAGACTTGGCTTTTGATACCGTAGGCGGTGAAACCTTTCACAAAACTTTCCCCGCAGTGCGAGTGTATGGCGATATTGTGACGATTCTCGAACCAGATGCCAATACTGTTTGGAAAACTGCTAGAACTCGCAACCTCCGCATTGGTTTAGAATTTATGTTGGCACCAGCGTTGCTAGGATTGGAAGAGAGTCTCCAGCATCATGCAGAAATTCTCGAACAATGTGCCACCTGGATCGATGAAGGCAAGTTAAAAATCCACGTTAGTCACAAGTTTCCTTTGAAAGAAGCGGCTAAAGTCCACCAATTACTTGAAAGCGGTTCTGTGACAGGTAAAATTGTTTTACTGATTAGCGACGAATGATCGAGCAACTTGGATAAATTATTTTTTAAACGCATAGGAACGCAGAGGTTAAACGCAGAGGTACACAGAGGGGTTTCTCTGCGCTCCTTTGCACTTTCTTTTGCCTTCCTTTGCGTTTATATTAATTCTTCTCTTTTTCCCTCTTATACCAATTCACGAAAACCCTGATACAGATAGATTTCTTGTAGGGGCATGGCAATGCCATGCCCTTACCAACGTCTTTGTATCATTATTAAAGTGAAATGGTATTAGGAGTTGCGATCGCTTATTTCGGCTGACTGTTTTGGTTAGTGGATCGCTATCATCGGCTGCATCCCGTACCAATTATTCTTACATCTTACGAAACCATTTCGATATTAGTCATGATTACGCTGTAACTTCTACTTGATGAGTCTCTACAGTGAGCGGCAAACCAAGTTCTGCACGAACTTGAAGACAAGCTGCGATGTCTGGCAACAAGCCGCTGCGCGTCTACGCGTCCTTGATATTTATCCAGGGCTTCTTCTCTTGTTTGACCTCGACTAACACAACCAGGAATACTGGGGCACTCGACAATCCAAACCCCATCTTGATCACGATCAAGTGTTACATTGAACTTCATACACTGTTGTCGGCAAGAGAGTTGTAGTTATTTATTATTGTAACCTGCAAACATTTTACCCAAAAAAGCAGCCAAGCCGTCATCCCTTGTTGGCAAAATAGAAGGTGATCGCACTACAGACAAAGTTAAGTTAATGCATCGGCTTGCATTGTTAATGCATCGGCCGCCTTGTTAATGCATCGGCTTGCATTGTTAATGCGTTAGCTTGTATTGTGAATGCATCGGCTTGCATTGTGAATGCGTCAGTCACCTTGTTAATGTATCGGCTTACATTGTTAATGCGTTGGCTTACATTGTTAATGCGTTGGCTTACATTGTTAATGCGTTGGCTTGCATTGTTAATGCATCGGCTTACATTGTTAATGCATCGGCTTGTATAAGTTAACCTACTCTTTCTCTAACTTTGTTTTAAACTGTCGCGTTTACAATTTGCATTTTTTTAAATTTGGGGAGCAGTATCAGGAATACACAACTCTTACAGGGCAAGTGATTCCAAAAATTTTATTTCCACTCAGCCATTTCCTCAGTTTCAGCAAAGAGTGACTGAGGAAAATGGATCGCCAGTTAAATCATTTATCGATTTCGGGAGATGCTGAAAAGATTATCTGGGGAGCGCGTTCAATTCCTACTGTCATTGATGAGATACAATCTTAGTCAAAAGGAAGCATACAAGGCGCTGAAAATATTCTTGAAATGCCTCCCAAATAAACTTGTCAGGTTCAGGATAACTAGCTTTGAATGTTGCAACTTGAGCAGTTCTTGTCTGGGCGTATTTTTGCAAATTATGATTGGCGATCGCTAAACTAAAAGTCAGCCCACATTGGATCAGCTTAAGTTCCCAACTAAACTTTTGCTTCCAAAGACTTGAGTAACTCGGTATTCACACCCGACTCACGAGTTAGAGCAATTTTACCAGTGCGGGCGATTTCTCTCAAACCAAATTTTTGCAACACCTGCACGATCGCTACCATTTTACCTGGATCTCCCACAACTTCTAGGGTGAGAGAATCTTCCGCCACATCCACGACTCGCGCCCGGAAAATCTGAGACAGTTCGATCACTTCTGAGCGATTGCTGCTAGTAGCATTCACCTTTAAGAGCATCAATTCCCGCTCTACGCAAGGAGTTTCGGTAATATCCTGTACCTTAAGCACATTGACTAACTTGTATAGTTGCTTGGTGAGTTGCTCGATAATGCGATCGTCACCAGGTATAACCATCGTAATTCGGGAGACTCCTCCTTGTTCAGCAGGGCCAACAGCAAGGCTTTCAATATTAAAGCCGCGACGGGCGAATAAACTAGAAATGCGGGAAAGAACACCCGCCTCATCTTCTACGAGAACTGAAAGAGTATGTTTCATCTTCGCCAGCAGAGGCTAGAACAGGATTTGAGTAATGTAACACTAGTACCGTTTGGCAGAATTCACTCATTCACTCATTCAAAATTCCTTGAGTTTTAAACTCTTGACATTTTGTAAAATGTATGTTTTTTTCTACGGTGACGTACTACTGCACTAATTGTCAGTGTGACCTTTTATTGTAAACTCAATAGCTGCACTCATTGCATTCTCTAGAGAGAAATTGGGCAGAAATCATTGTACAAGGAGGAATTTCATTTAATGCATCTCTTTTGATTGGTAGATGCGGTATTTTTGAAAAGCTTTTATACTCAGGTTTGATAAGCCTCTAATAGGAGAAAAGTTTTTATGGGTTGGTTACAAAGATTATTTGGAATGGAAAAACCTCAAAATGCCGAAGTAAATCCTACTCCGCAGTCAATAGCGGCAGATTCTAGTAGTAGTGTTGCTTCTACTGATACGCAATCAATCCCCCCAGAACGTCTGGGATTAAGCGGCGAATACGACCAAAGTGGCTTGGCAAAGCGGGTAGCGTTGGCATTTGATCAAGACCCCCAACTCGATGATGTTGATACCCTTTGGGTTGCTCAGACAGGTAGCACTGTAGTATTGAAAGGTAAAGTTCCCAGTCAAGAAATTCTCAACAAGATGATTTCTGTAGCTAATTCTGTGAATGGCGCTACAGATGTTGACACTAACCAAGCCACGATTGGCTAGATGTCAAGCAATTGAAAATTCAATAGTGGCAAAAATACTGGCTGGCGCGATCGCTCCCATTGCATAATATTTAGGGAGTAAGCAACGGTTGGCGATCGCCAACCCATCTCTCAATCCAATCTAAAATAGCTTGGTTGACTTTTTCTGGACATTCATCATGGGGACAATGACCTACGTCTGGTAAATTCAGCACTTCCAATTTTTTGTTGTACTGCGCGAATTGGTTGGCTAGGGCTGGGGGAACAAACCGATCCTTTTGTCCCCAAATTAATAGCATCGGAATTGTTAAGGTTGGTAACACTGCCTTGACACTGGGACTAAAGTTAATTCCAATGGCAGCTTTGAATAAAGCACTAAAAGCCCTCGCTGAACCTTTGTCTTGGGGAGGCCCTGCTAAAATTTCTATGAGTTCATCGGTAATCGCCTCTGGTTTAGTGTAGGCAAGACCTGCCCAGCGACGCAGCACCCCTGGACGACGCACGAAGTTAAACACAGGTTTTAGAATCAACGGCGAAGCGACAATATTTTTAATTGCTCTGACGACTGGTTGCAGCACAGGCGGAATTGCTTCTTGCTCTAGTGAAGGGTCGGGTAAACTCATCATCACCATACCCAACACCATATCGGGGTGGGTGGCCGCGGCGGCCATGGAAATTAGTGAACCGTTGGAATTGCCCACCAAAATTGCTGGTTGACGGATAAATGTTTTCCAAAAGTCGTAAACCTGCTCTACCCAGAGTTCGATGCTGTAATTAGCTGCGGCTTTTTCAGAAGCGCCAAAACCCAGCAGATCAATGGCGTAAACTGTGTGATGCTCACCCAACACCTCTAAATTATGTCGCCAATGACCAATGGAAGCGCCAAAGCCATGTAACAGAATCAGAGGTGTTGTCTTGTGGGTATTTTGGGCAGGGCGAATGTAAGTATAGCGAGTTTGCCAGCCCCGCCAAACCCAATCCCTTTGATTACCAACCCGCTCTTGCCAGTGTAGTGTAGTGGTCACAGTCTCCTCTAATTCATCAGTGTAAAAATACCATTATAAAACTTTGATTTTTCACCGAAGAGGCTCTTGAGCAGGGAGCAATAAGCAAGGGAGCGCTAGTTCTGCCACAAATCACTCTTACGATAGCAATCGTCATGATATCAATTAAATTGTGTCGTTTAGTGCGGTCAATTCGTAGGTCTTCTATTCCCAAAAAATGGTCAGCAATCGTAATTTTTGGTTTGAGCTTCATAGAGGGGAGAATAAGAATGTAATTCTTCTTTAGAGTAATCCAAGTAAAAAAATGCCCAATTGTGATTGCGAATGTAGCAAAGCGGAATGAAGCAATCTCTTCGTCTTTGTGATTGCAACTCTTGGAGACGCTGCGCGTAGCTTGTTTCCACGAAGTGGTACGCTCCACTGCGTTGCACTCGCAATGACAGACTTTGGATCATTCATTTATTTATTGGAACACTCTTAGAGCAACTGTTACAATACCATGTTCTTTGACCTGACTTTTCACGGTAAGTCCTCAAGCCCCGAAAAAGCGTGGCTTTTTCCACAGTCTAATTCTCAATAGCTTTTAGTTAATGAAAATAGCTAACGGAAAAATCAGGGCTTGGGAAACCCTCAAAATAACCTTTTCTACATACCGTGAAAAGTTAGGTTCTTTGACAAGCAGCCGGCGTTACGTTCCGAGTAGCTCAGGCACGAAGATGTCCTCGCACGTCAGCCGCCGCTTCGAGAGACCTTGTTCAAAGAAATAGCGCAAGAAAGTGTCGATCGTCTTGCGATTCGCTTCGACGCCGTATGGCCACCAATCATCAGGGAACAGGCGGCGGTTTTCGTCGAAGAGTGGAGTAAACCACGGTATCATAAGGTTCCCGTGTTGCTCCATTAAGCCTTTTTGATACTGCTCCATCGCAACGTCTTTCGCGTCGCAAAAGCCTCGGTATATGGCCTTTATGAGAGCCGGATGCTGCGTGAGAAGCTCTTTGCGAACTATGATCGTATGCATGATCGGGAAGATGCCGGTACGTCGGTAGTAGGCGCGTTCGACCGACTCGTAGTCGGGAAACAGTCGCGCGACTTGCGGTGAGTTATTCAGCACGCACTGCGGCGCAACGGCCGAGATGAACGCGTCGATCTCTCCAGCTTCGAGCATCGGCCCCAACGCTTTGCCTTCTGGCACCGGCATTACGTCGACGTTCGCAGGATGCTGTTGCGGGATGAAATCAAATGGTGGCATGTACCAATCAGAGGCACCGATGATCCAGCGGCACTGATCCGGCGTCACGCCGTACTCGTCCGAGAGAATCCCCTTTGGCCACACGCCCGCATCGTGGCCGTAAATCCCGAATTCGCCGATGGTCTTGCCTGCGAGGTCTTCCGGCTTTTCGATGCCACTCGATGTGTTGATGAAGATCGCCGAATGTCGGAAATTACGATTTGGAAACACCGGAAGCGCGATGAATGGCGGATCATCGAGGTCGAGGGTGCGTAGATAGAACGTCAATCCCAGTTCCGAGACGTCAAACGCGCGCTGCCGCACCATGCGCTCGAAAATGTCCGAGACAATGCGGGCGCTCTCGAAGCTGGCATCGACGCCATCGATCTTTACGGTGCCATCGAACAACGCACGCGTGTGGTCGTAGTTAGAGCAGCCAATTTTAAGCTTGAGATCGCTCATTGCACAGGTTCCTTCAGAATGCAGTCTTTCGTTTCAGATCATAGCGCCGCTATGCGCCGAACGCCGACGCACAGATGGTCTCAGTTGTCGGATGCGATTTTCTCCCGGTCGGCATCGCTCAACGATCGCCGAGCAGGTAGGCTACCAATCGGAAGCAGCGTTTAGTAAGGCATTCAAACGACAAAATAGACAATCTCCAGGAGAATATCGCGAGAGTAAACACTGAAAATAAATTCAGTTGAGTTAGTTGCTGAGTTATTGACACTTGATCTTAATAAACGCAAGTATTATCAGCAAGGTGAGAGAGCGATGAGGCTCAAGGGAAACGCATCTTATTTCCTAATAAAAATTATCGCGTAAAAAAATCTCCCCGAATCCTGAATTCAATTAATTGAAAAACGTTTTAAATCTTGTAAAACTGCGGCGGCTGATTGATAGCGATCGCTAAAATGATAACAAACCATCTTATCTAAAATTGCCGCTAGTTCTTCGCTGACTGGCGCTGTTTGCCGCCACATCACATTCCCCGTTTCTAAATCTGGATGAAGTTCTTGCGGTGGTATCCCAGTTATCGCTTGAATGCCAATCATTCCTAAAGCGTAAATGTCACTGCATAAGCGGGGATGACCGGCAAATTGTTCTGGAGGTGCATAACCCCGCGTCCCAATGGCCACTGTCGCTAATTCGGTTTGCTCACTATTTGGCGGTTGCATCAATTTGACAGCACCAAAGTCAATCAACACCAGCCGATTATCTTGAGCGCATCTAATAATATTAGTCGGTTTGAGATCACGATGAATCACTCGATGCTGGTGAACAAATTCTAAAACTTCTAAAACTTGTTTGAGCATCTCCATCACAAATGATTCGTTCTGCACATTCTGCACAGGTGGTAATTCTTCACTTAGGGTATGTCCCTCGATATATTGTTGAATTAAATAGAATTCGTGATCATCTTCAAAATAAGCAAGTAGTTCGGGAATCTGATCATGTTTACCCAAAGATTCTAATATTTCAGCTTCACTATTAAACAACCTGCGAGCAATCTCCAAAAATCGTGTATCTTGACGGGCTGGCATTAACTTTTTCACTACACAAGTAGGATTACCTGGTCGTTGAGTATCCTCTGCTAAATAAGTGCGACCAAATCCACCTGCACCAAGAACTTGAGAGATTTTGTAGCGTCCACTCAAAAGTAAATCACCAGATTTTATTTTTGGTGAATCAATTGGGGGAGGAAAGTCAACATAGGAGTCGGGAGCTACTGTTTTATCTTCTAAGAGTACATTTAATTGGGCGATCGCTTCTTGTTGTTTTTCAACTTGCAGAATAATCACCTGAGTTTGCCGCTGATTTTGGTAGCTAGTATAAGCAATCACACAGATACTACTAATTATTAAGGCAAGAGCAGAAGGTATTAATGGCACCCATCCAGCTTGAAAAAACAAAGCAACGCAGATTACTATTAAGCTAAGTAGAGTTGTCCCGTCCACCACTAGCAACAGCAACGGATTTTGCCACCGCCATGCGATAATTCCACCTAAGAGTGACCAGCCCCACATCCAAATAAGTTCTGCCCAGTCTGGCCAATACCAAATTAGAGGTCGCCCATCCAACACTGTACTAATGAGTTGACTTGCTATTTGTGCATGAATAAACAGAGCAGGCATTCTGGCTGGTTGATCTGGCAAAGCGCTGTAAGGTGTATAAAAGCTACCTGAAGAAAAATTAGCTGCTGTGGTGCCAATAATTACAAGACGGTCTTTGACTAAATTGGGGTTGACTTGGCCACTGAGGACTTGTGTAAGGGTTACTTGGTTGGCAAGGCTGTTGGGGTGATGGTAATTTAATAATATTTGATAGCCATTTGCATCCAGATGTTGGTAGCCACCAGAATTAGCTTGTAAACGCGGGAAGAGGGTTTTACCTAACTGAAATTCTCCTTTATTTGTAAATTGGTATTCAATGCCTTGTTTTTCCAGATAATTAATTGCTATTTGCGCCCCAAATGCAAATGATGTTGTACATTTCTTGTCTGTAGAGTTAGCAAATAACAAACTGCGGCGGAGAATTTGGTCGTTTTCATTGTCAGCAACTACATCACTAAACCCAACATTATCTATAGGAAAATTGGGTGGTGGTGGTATTTCATCTCTACCCAAGCTGCTGAACAAACAGGTGCTGATGATATTATCTTGATTTTGCTCCTTAGCTGCCAAATTGTTGTCTTCTGGTTGGAAAAGATATAAACCAACAATTCGCGGTTGATAAGACTCAATTTTATTTAACAGCTGATTTATGGTACGATCTGAGAGAGTCCATTTCTCTATTTTGAGATCCTCGTCAGTGATTTTTACCAGCAAAATCCGCCGATCAGGTGCTTCTGTCGGACGCGATCGCAACATTTGATCATAAACTATTAACTCCCAAGACTGCAACCATTTCAGTTCCCGAACTCCCCATATAAAGGCGGTAACTCCTACACTGGTAACCAAAATAATTTGCAACCAGCTTTTGTTCTTGGAAGTTTTACGGGAATCCTGAACTTTGGCAAAGGGGACACGAAGTTTTTCTAATAGTTCACTAATCACGGCGTTGCGACGGTAGCCTGAATTGGGTAGATGTTGCAGGCGCAGAAGTTAATTTTCTGACTTTAGGTGAAAAGCTAATTAATCTGAGCTTCTCTATTAATGTAGCAATTTACTTGCTGCTTAGAAACCTTGGTGTATTCCTACTTTTAGCTACGTGTAGCCTCACCCACAGAATCAGACAAGCGATGTCTAAGGGCGGGCTATTTGGCATCGCGCTATGCGGCTAATCATCTGTAAGAGAAGTTTGAGCATCTTCAACAGGACTGGCAATTGGGAAAGAAATAGGATTAGTTGATGAGGTTAGTGAATCTAGCTGAGGTTGTTCGAGTGATGCTTCGATGCTTGAATCATCGAAATAGGAGCCAAATATTTTATCATAGTTAGAAGCAACAGCTAAAAAAGCGCCACCCAAAATATAGATAGGTAATGGTAGATTAAATTCTTGCAACCAGTCAAACAGTTCTGCCAAGGCAAACAGCACCAAAAAGCAGGCAAGCCAAACTTTCATATTTTTATTCTCTGGATTGAAACAACTCTATTACTACTAGCTTAAATAGTTTGCATAAGGGACTGATAAAAAATAAATTATCCAAAATTATTTGTACATTTGTAGGGGATCTTGGCCTTCATTGGTGTCAACTTAAGGTAAAAGCCTCTCTAGATAAACCCTTCAGAGATTGCCTCGTGTTGCCTCGTTAAGAGTCTCCGACTGGGAATAGACCAGTTCGGGGGCTGCCGCCTCCTTCTCCTGGCGGCAGAGCCACCAGGGTATGCATTTCCAGCCAGAGACTGGAAACGAGATTTTATAAATTATCCAAAACTATTTGTACATTTTTAGAGGATCTTGGCCAAGATCCCCTACTTACAACCTCTATAACTGTAGATAGATGCAGTCAGAGTGATCGCAGATGCTATATTCCAGTATCTGGGAGAAAAATAAAAATATATTTACCTTATGCCTGCAATCGAACAGTTAAGGATTGCACAGTTGTTTGAAAGACTTGGCAGTGCCTCAAACTTTCACAGGTAAAACTGGCAACGATGTTAGGGGTTTCGTTCCACAATATAAACTGATGGGAAAACGGACGGACACGACCTTCCCCACTGGCTATGAAAGAAATTGAAAAGCTAGCTAATATACCAGATAGAAGAACCCGGTGAGGCGCTTTTAGCCAAATACTTTCAAAAATGAGGAGCAGAGACTGTGACTGCTGATGTTCCAGCAACTATCACCCAAGACATTGAACAGGTCTTAGCTAGGATCAGCGATGCTTTTATCAGATTGGATTGTGAATGGCGCTACACCTACGTTAATGACAAGCTAGCTGAACTAGCTGGGATCAATCAGGAAGACTTCTTAGGCAAGAGTATTTGGGAGTTTCCTGACAAAGTTAATAGCCTACTCTACACTGAACTGCACCGCGCTGTTGCCGAACAAGTTCCAGTAAATTTTGAGTATTTCTATCCAAAATGGGATCGCTGGTTGGAAAACCGCGTCTATCCCTCAGAAACTGGCGTATCAATCTTAATTACAGATATTACTGAGCGCAAACGCAGCCAACAGCTTCTAACTATACAATATGCGATCGCTCACATCCTCTCTGAGGCGACTACGCTTGTGAATGCGGTTCCAGCTATTCTCCAATCCCTTTGTGAAAGTTTAGGATGGCAAGCTGGGATAATTTGGAGTGGAGACGATGAAGCTAATGTTCTGCACCGCATAAGTAGTTGGTATTCATCTGACTTGGAGAAAGAACCATTCAACCAGCAGACAATTGCTTTTAATGAAGGTTTACCTGGTCAAGTTTGGGCAAGTGGTCAACCCGTTTGGATTTCAGAAGCCCAAGACGAGAATTTTTTTGCTGCCGCTATCGGATTTCCGATTCGGTTGGGTAATAAAATCTTAGGTGTGATTGAATTTTTCAGCGACCAAATTTCACAGCCTGACACCAATTTACTCCAAATGATCAGTGCGATCGCCACTCAAATTGGTCAGTTCATTGAGCAGAAGCAAACCGAGTTGTTACTGCAAGAAAGCGAGGAAAAATATCGCCGAATTTTTGAAACCCCAGGTGTCTCAATTGGCGAGGAAGACTTTACCATTGTTAAAGATTTAATTGATCACCTGAAAGCTGAAGAGGTTACAGATTTGCGGCAAGATTTGAGCCAACAGCAAGCTGCGCTGCGCGATAGTGAAGCACGCTACCGTTCACTGGCAGAAGCTAGCGCATCGATAGTCTGGAGGGCGGCACCTTGGGGCAACGTTGTTGATCATATTCCAACCTGGGAGGCGTTCACAGGGCAAAGTCCCGAAGAATATAAAGGATGGGGTTGGGTTGAGGCGCTGCACCCGGAAGATCGTTCCTCGATGGTGGCAATTTGGAAACAGGCATTTCCTACACGCAGTGTTGCAGTTGCCGAGTATCGTGTTCTACGACATGATGGCGAATACCGTTACATGAATATACGCGGTGTGCCTATACTCGACGACACAGGCGAAATCCGCGAATGGGTAGGAATGTGCGTAGATATTACCGAACGCAAGCAGGCTGAGGCAGACCGTGAGCAACTGCTGATACTACTGAAAACAGAGCAGACTCGCTTGATTAAAGCTAACGTTCTACTTGATACCCTCTTCAATAACGCACCTATAGGTATTGGCCTATGGGATGAGAAATTGAGATACGTTCGGTTGAATGACGCTTTAGCTGAGATTAACGGTTTTCCCCCAGAGGTGCATATCGGTAAGACCATCGCCCAACTGCTACCTGGGATAGATCCTGCGGTGATGGAAGCTTTGCGGCATGTGATCCAGACAGGAGAATCTATTGCCCAAGATACTAGTGGGGAGACACCCGCCGCGCCTGGAAAGCAGCGGTATTGGTCGGGAAATTATTATCCGATTAAACTACCCGATGAAATTACTTGGGTGGGCGCAATCTGCCAAGAAATTACCGATTGTAAGCTTGCCGAAGCAGAGTGTGAACAGCTATTTGAGCGGGAGCAAGCGGCTCGTGTTGAAGCTGAGGACGCCAAAGAGCAAGTTACCGAAATTTTGGAGAGGATCACTGACGGCTTTCTTGCTTTTGACAGTGAGTGGCGCTTCACCTACCTCAATCATGAAGCAAGCAGAAATCTGGGGCGTTCCAGCGAGGATCTGCTCGGAAAAAATTTGTGGTCAGAGTTCCCAGAACTTGCTGCTACTAGCTTTGGTCAGCTTTATCAAAGGGCAGTTACTCTAGGAATGCCGCTTGAGCTTGAAGATTATTACCCACCCTTGGATGCATGGTTTGCGGTTCGCGCCTATCCTTCACCCACAGGGTTATCACTTTATTTCCGTAATATTAGTGTACGCAAACTCTCAGAGGCAAAACTGGGCGAGAGTGAGGCATGTTTTCGGCTGCTGGCTGAGAATTCAACTGATATTATTTCACGCCATACAGTAAATGGAACTCTTCTGTACATTTCACCAGCTTGCTACACAGTACTGGGGTATCAACCCGAGGAATTAGTCGGTCGTCTCAGCTATGAGTTAGTTCACCCTGACGATCTGGCAGAGATTACGAAGAATTACCCAGTCAATGCCAATTTACCAGATATTTGTACTATTACTCACCAGGGTCGTCACAAAGACGGGCATTATATCTGGTTGGAAACAACTCTTCGAGCTATTCGCGATCGCCAAACTAAAGAAATTTTAGAGATGCAGACGTCTTCGCGAGATATTACTGAGCGCAAGCAGGTGGAGGAACAGCAGCGTTTTCTCGCTGAGGCTAGTGGGATTTTGGCTGCATCATTGGATTATGAGACAACCTTAGCCAGTTTGGCGCGTTTAGCAGTGCCTGAAATAGCTGATTGGTGCTTAGTTGATATTATTTGTGAGAATCAATCAGTCCGTCGGGTAGCAACAGTTCATGCCAATCAAGGGAAACAAGAATTGGTAGAAGATTTAGAAAATTATCCGCCTGATTTGACACAAACAGAAGGTGTTGCTGAGGTAATACGCACAGGCAAGTCACAAATTACTCATTTTCGTGAGGAACAGATGCAAGTGCCAACCCACAACGCCGCTCACCGAAAAATATTGCAAGAACTAAATCCGACATCTGGTATGAGTGTACCACTGATAGTTCGGGGACGAGTGCTGGGAGCTATAACTTTGGTATCTTCTTCAGGTCGTCGCTATGACACCAAAAGCCTGATGTTAGCAGAGGAGTTAGCTTGTCGGGCGGCGATCGCTGTTGATAATGCCCGACTCTACAAAGAAGCACAGCAATCTCAACAGGCGGCTTTACAGGCAGCATCTCGCACTGCCCGTCTGCAAGCTCTTACTGCTGCACTTTCTGAATCTCTAACTCCGACACAGGTTGCTGAAGTAATTGTAGAGCAAGGTATGGCAGCTTTGGCAGCTAGTTCTGCTTTAGTAGCACTAATGACTAAAAGCGGCACTGAACTAGAAATTGTGCGGGCAGTAGGTTATCAACAGGAAACGGTAGATTCATGGCGTCGATTCTCTATTAATGCATCCGCACCACTGGCAGAAGCAGTCCGAACCAAAAAGCCGATCTGGCAAGAGCCAACAACAACAAGGGTGGCTCGTTACTCACATCCTGCTCAGGAGGATGCTCAGTACAACTACGGGGCTTGGATTTCGATTCCATTGATTATCGAGGGACGAGCCATAGGTGGAATATCTCTAGCTTTTGCCGAAATTCAGGAGTTTAACCAGGATGACCATACCTTTATCCTGGCACTAGCACAGCAGTGCGCTCAAGCGATGGAACGTGCCCGTCTATACGAGGCAGAGCAAACCGCACGGGAAGCAGCAGAAAACGCCAACCGGATTAAAGACGAGTTTCTGGCAGTCCTTTCTCATGAGTTGCGATCGCCACTCAACCCAATTTTAGGATGGTCAAAGCTACTCCAAACCAAAAAACTTGATGAAAAGACAATTCCTCAAGCGCTGAAGACTATTGAGCGAAATGCTAAGTTACAGGCTCAACTGATTGAAGACTTGTTAGATATTTCCCGGATTTTACAAGGTAAACTCAGCTTAAATATCTACCCGGTTGACCTGACATCTGTGATTTCGGCAGCAATGGAGACAGTGCGGCTATCGGCAGAAGCTAAGTCAATTGAGATGCACATCAGCTTGGAACCAAATTTGGGACAAGTTTTGGGCGACTCCAACCGATTGCAGCAAATCGTCTGGAACTTGCTCTCAAACGCAATTAAGTTTACACCTGTGGAAGGACGGGTGGATATCCGATTGGAAAGCGTAAAAGGTATAGGGCACAGGGCACAGGAAACAGAAAATAGTCCGATGCTAAACCCTATATTTTATGTTCAAATCACAGTCAGCGACACAGGCAAAGGCATCGATCCTGATTTCCTACCTTACGTGTTTGAATATTTTCGCCAAGAGAACAGTAGCACCACCAGAAAATTTGGTGGACTGGGATTAGGGTTAGCGATCGTCCGTCACTTAGTCGAACTGCATGGCGGGACAGTCCAGGTAGAAAGCAGGGGGGAAGATCAGGGGGCAACTTTTACTGTAAGACTACCGCTGATCCAAAATCAATCAGAGATTAAACAGGAAAGTAGCGACTCAGAGCCATCCGCAAATTTGAATGGGGTAAAAATTTTAGTAGTGGATGACGATGTAGATACGCGAGAATTTATTGTCTTCTTACTAGAGCAGTATGGGGCAAATGTGACAGCAGTAACATCAGCAGATAAAGCCCTAGCCGCTTTAACCCAATCCTTGCCAGATATACTTTTAAGCGACATTGGGATGCCAGAAGTCGATGGATGTATGTTTATGCGACAGTTGAGAACACTGCCACCAGAGCAGGGAGGGCAAATTCGGGCGATCGCACTCACCGCCTATGCTGGAGAAATTAACGCCAAGCAGGTACTAGAAGCCGGATTTGACAAGCATCTTGCTAAACCAATAGAGCCAGCCGAGTTAGTAGAAGCGATCGCCAACTTAATAGCTGAATAAACCTACCTCTACCTTCATCTGCAAAAAGTAAAGGCTCAGAAACTTTACAGATTTTATCTACCAGTTGTAGTAAATTAATGCTAGTAGTCTAGTAAATAATTTATAAATGTACAAATAAATTTATTTTTGTATCCAAAAAACAAAGGATGACGTATTCAAAACACTTCCCAGATAACTGTCCTCCATCAGAATCTGATATTGCATCGGGGGAGTTTTACAGGTTTATTAAAAAGGCTCATGAAAGACCGCACCAAAAAGATTTTATATCTTGGCGGCAAGAATTTTCAGACAAGGAATGTCCTACGGGTCTATCCGAGTGTCAAGCCTGTGGAGTATCAATTTATTCGTCATTGGATGATGCCAAAAATTTATCTCTTAGAATCCCGCGTTTTAAGAATATGAAAATTGCGAAGGCTCTTTTGAGTGATGGACTGGGAAGGATAAAACATACTCCATCGAGGAATGGAAAATCTCATCATACTTGGTGGATACCAGAGGATAGCGAACCTTGTAAGGTTTTTGAACTAATTGATGCGAACCAAGAAGATTCCACTAAAACATAAACAGTTATAAAGATGAGTTTTTTGCCGGAAAGGACAATATTAGGACAGCTTGAAATCATAGAAGTTTATGACTTTTATGATAAGCCAGTATTGTTTTCCTGTAAAAATAAATCTGGATTAATTTTTATTGTACTTTGTGTAGATAGTTCGGAGTTTGCGGAGATATGGTTATATGCTTCCATGTCTTCATCTCGATTTCAGAGCGTAGTCCAAGGCGGAGTTGAGCTTAGAGATATATTTATTTATACAGAAGATGCTTTTGTCTATCAGGTAGAAATTCCTTATGAAGATGATCTGAATGCTGTTGTTAAAACTGTTGATTGCAATGAAATACAAGATGAATATTTGCCAGGATTAGGTCAAAGAATTCAATCTAAAGATAATTATGATGATCCTAATATTGAAACAGTTTCTACACAAAGAAGAAGAGAAATTCTAGACTTTGTTTTACAGTTTCCAGAGAAAGAGATTGCAGAAGCTCCTGTAGGTGATTTGGGATTAATTTTATATTCATTACAAGAAACAATTGATGCTATAGGACAAATAAAGCAAGGAAAATCAGAAAGCCACATAATACAACAAGAAGTAAAGCAAAAAACTCAAGTGGTTATGTCTGGTGTATTTAGTGGTTCATTTGGGATGCGCCTACAAGGTAATGTATATGAAGAAGATAGTTTAGGCTTAGGAGAGTCTTTCTTAGGGCAATGCTTAAAAGAATTTATACAGTTAATAAATCTTGGGGCAAACACAGAGGAATTACCACCTAAATTGAATGTATTAAAAAGCAAAACTGTTTTCAAGTATACTGAGTTATTAAAAGCTTTAACTAGAATTGGAATCAGTAAATTACACATAGACTGGGCTTCTCCTGGTAAAAAGGTGCAAACCGGAGAAATAGAATTAGAAACTATGTTTAAGGTTCTTGATGTCATCAAAAATACTAAGCTCAGAGCAGAAACAGAAATTTATGTAAATGTAATATTGACTCAGATTAATTACAGTAGTAGAACAACAACTTTACAAGAAGTAGGTTCTAGAAAAAAATACAAATGTTTTATAGCGGACTCTGCTATTAAAGACGTAGAAACTATTACTAAAACAATAGTGTATGTGGCAACTATTCAAGACTATGTGATATTATCTCCTGTTATTGACAAGGAAAAACACGAATATGAATTATTAAGTTTAAAGTTGCAAACTTAGAAAATAGCGAAATTAATTTTTAATTTAATCTTGTTTTCCTGGTGTTAAGTTTTGTTTTTTTAGTTAAAAAAACATCAATCTAGATAATAACTTTACTTTGTGCATATCTAAATGTAAATGAAGATAAGCAGCGTGCCATTGGCCAACGGCTGAAGTTTTAAACTCATTAATACTTAGTAGGTTGGTTGGCACGCTCATAGCCATTGTTGCAGGATGCTTTTACGTGATATAAAGTGTCGATTGGTATAATTGCTTGTACCAACACATTAGGGACATTAGTCATGTTAAATCTGTAAATTCCGACTTTGATATCAAAATTGGTAGCCTATACCGGGGCCTCTAGTGCAGTAGACATTGATACACCACCTTACAAACCACCAGCTAAGATGGGGTAACTTCAGATTAATTACTTTTTCTTGCCCTTAGGTTTCTTGCCTAAGTCCAATGAATGTCAGTTTTTTTGAGATAGGGAAAACTGAAGCTGGAAAGTTAGATTTTGTTGCCGCCTCCGCAGATATCATGTCAATAGTTTCTTGACAAACTACTAGTAGGGACTATTATGTTCCCGGACGAAAGCGAATATGATCGGGTATATGATGGCGATCGCCCAATATTTCTAACAAAGGACCATTAACGTCAAATTTAACCATACTTACTGACGCAACCAAAATATTCACCCGATAGCGATAGCGTCCCAAATCAATTCCCAGTAAACTGCAAAGCATAATCCGAATCGTGGCTTTATGGGAAACTACTAAAACATTACCTTGGGAATGTTTTTCTTGAATTTCAGCAATTACAGTCATAGAACGGTTAGCAATCTCTACCGCAGTTTCTCCACCAATGGGTGCATTCCAAGCGGGTTCTGTCAACCAATTTACATAATTTTCTGCGTAATTCTCTTGGGTAAACGATTTACTCTTAGTTTCCCATTCGCCGTAACTACCTTCTCTAAGTCCGTCACGCAACTGCATATCCATACCGATAGTATCACAAAATGGCTTGGCAGTAGCAATTGTGCGCTTCATCGGGCTAACATAAACAGCCTCCCACTTCAATTTTTGATAAACATCGGCAAAACTCTCTGCCATCTGCATCCCTTCTTTTGTCAACTCCGCATCAGTTTTACCGCAGAAATTACCACTTTGACTAAAAGTAGTTTCTCCATGTCGCAGTAAATATAAATTGAGTGTCATAGCTTGTATTGCAATTGGAATAAAGGAGTTTGTGCAAAAATAAAATACCATCAATCTCTCAATCGAGTATGTGACACCAGGACAAAGTAATCAACCAAAAAAGTCAGTTCCCTCACAAATTTTTGATTTCGTTGACAAAAGTAGCGGTTTCATCTATTACTCTAGTTTGAGCCGGGATACGGATACCGTTGGCAAATTCCCTAAACAGTTAAACTGAACCGATTGAGAACTTTTTGAGCAATTTTATCCCCTTAAGTAGTCAGATTAAATAATTGACTGGCATTGAATTATGTCAATACCGTAAAGGTCGGATTTAAAGAAATCATGAAAGCCTCGCGCTATTTGAATCTGGCTAAGGCTCAACGCTGTAACGTGCCACTATTATTTTGAATATGTTTTTAGTTGAAATTCCTTTAATGAAAGCTATAAATCTCTGGTTACTAGGGAATATGAGGATTTTGTTTATTATAAATGAGTTAGGAGTGAGCGATAAATTATATAAAATTTCTTTGAGAAAAATCAAAAACTTCAATTTGATTGCGATAATACATTTAGCTAACTCAAATTTGTGCATCCTCAACTGTTAAAGTTATCTAAACCACTACACGTGAATAGGGGCAATGACTGCTTCATCATCAGATAATTCGATAACTTCCCCAAGTACTCATAGTCTATACATTACTAGGCAAGAGTATGAATATAACTATACCTATATTCCATCCATTGCTATGGTGGATCAGGTTTCTGCTGCGGAAGAGTTCACCACTAATTGGTATTTTTTATTAGCCCAGCAGTTACGAGTTCTTTTTGTGAATACCTTGATTGTTAACAGAGGAAATCAGGGTTCTGAATCGATTCGTGATGATGTCGAAAGGTTTATTTTAGAAGCCTTAATCAAGGGAGCAATACCAGCCCAAATCAGCATTCTGGTGAGAATCCTACAAATTATCCCCCAGTTTTTGCTTAAACAGATATCTCAGGATGTTAGAGAACTCGACGATCTTTTCTTTTCTATTCTTAAAGAAAACGGACTTGTGATCCTCAGAGATGCTCTAAATCAGGTAATTACCCTTCTATATGAAGGACAACCCACAGGACATGCAACCAGTCTCAAGGACTACGAAAATTTGTTTGTGGTGATTGGTGTACCAGCGATCGCCAAAACTTATCAGGAAGATGAAGTATTTGCCTACATGCGAGTAGCTGGCTACAATCCCGTGATGATCGAGCGAGTAACCAGTCCAGGCGATCGCTTCCCAGTCACAGACGAACATTACCAAGCAGTGATGGGAACTGACGATTCATTAGCAGCCGCAGGACTTGAAGGAAGGCTGTACTTAGCTGATTATAAAATTTTATCCGGTGCGATCAACGGTACATTCCCACATGAGCAAAAATATGTCTATGCTCCCCTAGCACTGTTTGCCTTACCCAAAGGCTCAGACCCCACCCGTCTATTGCGGCCGATAGCCATTCAATGCGGTCAAACCCCAGGATCAGATTATCCAATCATTACCCCTAATTCCGGTAAATACGCTTGGCTTTTTGCCAAAACAGTTGTCCAAATAGCAGATGCCAACTTCCACGAACCTATTACTCACCTAGCAAGAACTCACCTGTTAGTTGGTGTTTTTGCGATCGCAACCTATCGACAACTGCCACTTATCCATCCCCTAAGAATTCTGCTGCGCCCGCATTTTGACAGTACCTTAGCAATTAACGATGCTGCCCAACGGATTCTGATTGCTCCTGGCGGTGGTGTCGATAGATTACTCTCAGCATCAATCGATAACTCCCGCGTTTTAACGGTACTAGGGTTGCAAAGTTATGGGTTCAATAGTGCTATCTTGCCCAAGCAATTCCAACAGCGCGGTGTGGATGATCCCAACCTATTGCCTGTTTATCCTTATCGGGATGATGCACTATTAGTTTGGGATGCGATTCATCAATGGGTTTGGGACTATCTGAATTTATATTACCTCACCGATGAAGATATTCAGAAAGACACAGCCCTGCAAGCATGGGCAGCTGAAATATCAGCTTATGATGGTGGTCGTATCCCCGATTTTGGCGAGAATGGGGGCATCAAAACGCTCAATTACCTGAATGATGCCATTACGCTGATTATTTTCACCGCCAGCGCTCAACATGCTGCGGTTAATTTTCCGCAAAAAGATTTCATGAGCTATGCCGCGGCCATCCCAATGGCAGGTTATTTACCAGCCTCAACTCTCAAAAGAGAAGTTACTGAGCAAGACTACCTGAATTTGCTCCCCCCCTTAGATCAGGCGCAACGGCAATACAATTTACTCAGCTTATTGGGATCTGTATACTATAACAAGCTGGGCGAGTATCAGCAAGGACACTTTACAGACCAGAAAGTAAAACCATTGTTACAGGCATTCCAGAGTAATCTTCAGCGGGTAGAAGATACCATCAAGCAACGTAATTTGCACCGTCCAATTTATGAGTATCTGCTTCCTTCTAAAATTCCTCAAAGCATCAATATCTGAATTAGGGACTGGGAACTGGGAACCAGGGAAGGGAGATAAGGAAAAAAAGGAAATAACTAATGCCCAATGTTCTATGAACAATGACCACTAAAACTCCAAAGTAAATATTATGACACTTAAAGATAAAGTCCTACAAGGTCACGATCGCCAGCTTTGGCTTGCACCTATACTAGCCAAAGTAGGTTATGACACTGCGATCAGCAAGTTTCTGCGCTTAGTTTTTTATTACATGGATGCCTCAATCATGCTCAACGCATGGCGAGACTTTCTCTACATCCGAAAGGACAATATTGGAGACAAGTATTTTGCCGTGGATCAAGCAATTATGCATTCCTCTCACTCCCAGGTGAAGGAACTAATGCAAACCCAACCACAGTTGCGGGGAAATGATTTAGGTATCATCAGAATATTAGCTCCTAGCTACCTGCTAGATAATCCTCTGAGCTTAGGAACTAACGGTAACGAACACACAGGACTGCGTGCTGTGTTCTTACAAGCCTTACCAGAACCGTCTGAACAGATAGACTTTTTAGGGTATCTAGTTGAGCAAAGCCTGTTAGAGGCTGCTAGAGAGAGCAAATTACACATCGGCAACGATTTGCCAAAGATTATGCTGTCGATTTTGCACCAACTGGTTTTTCAGATATCTTTATCTGAGGAAGAAATCACAGCATCGAGTAGTTACATTAAAGGTTTAGTTCTCGCATCCTTGCCAAATTTTATTAGCAAGTATCTGCTGGCAATATTAACAGCGCCAAATATTCGGCATCGTAAGCATTTAACCAAGCGATATAAACAATCTGCCAAATGGGCATCTTACTTTGAAACAGGCGCTCAGTATCAGTTGAACGAACACCAAATCGCTAATAGCCTTTTCGATATGATTCATATTGCTGGTACTGCCGGCACAAGTGGGCTTTTGGGATCTGTTATTGGTGTTCTATGCCTGGATAATGCTCTCAGAAATGATGTATTGTCAGAAGTCAATGCTGTTTGGAATGCCAAGGAAAGTTTAGACCCAGACGCTCTAGAACAGTCAACATTTCTCAATCAAGTAATTTTGGAAACGGCTCGTCTTTATCCACCTGTGCGATTTGTTAGCCAACTCACCACTGAAGCAGGTGAAGTTGAGATTGGAGAAAAAAAATGCCCATTCCAAAAAGGTACTCGCTTGCTTGGCTCTATTTTAACAGCTAATCGGGATGCTAACAGATACCAAAATCCAGATGATTTTGACACAACACGGAATTTTTCAGATATCTTATCTTGGAACGGCGAAGGGCATGAGCGAGCCTGTCCTGGTAGAACCTTATCAATTGGCTTTATCAAGATTTTCTGTTTACATCTGTTCAAGAACTATCAATGGGACTCAATTACAGAAGTCAAGTGGGATTTTGAAAAAGTGACTGCCGTTACTCCTAATAGTTTAGTGCTACAAGGTTTTGCTCCACGGCTGTGAGTGAAAATGTCAGGTTTAGAGTTAGAGAATTGTCTTGGAAGCCTACACTGACTCTTTGAGTACAGTGTAAGAGGATGTCACGGTAATATTCATCAGTTTGGTGTATCGCCAAATTTTTAGACATCCTCTTATAAGCCTGTAATCATTTTTATTTTTTGTGTGTATTACTTACGAAGTAGGAATTACAAATTATTATGGCTGAATTAATCGAGATAAAGCAACTCAATAATATTGCAACCTGGATGATTCCAATTAAACAAACAAACTTACCATCTGTCCTTAAAGGTGTATTTTTTCTGGATGGTAATCCACTGCCAGATACTTGCATCACTATGTACAATTTAGAATGGGATACACAGCAAAGAAGCTTGAATTTACCAGTCTTTGCACCGTTGCAGTGGACTTTTCATAACTCGATTGGTGGCTGGATATTACTACATTTTATTCAATGGTTTAAAGTAACTTACAAAATTCAGTTTAGAGATGAAACTTTGCAGCAAGCTCAAATCATCCCTTTTTTGCTAGGTATAGAAATTTCAACATCGATTGTAAATCTTACAATGTCTCAAGACAAAAATTCTTCCAATGGAGATATCTGGCACAGAAAGAACGTTTGGTTCGGCGGACTTTCTAGGGCTGGGGAGTATACTCTTTGCAAGGTTGTTGGTGAAGATGGTCGTTATACTCCAGCTTTTAACAATATGCTTACTAGGGTTCCAAATGAGTGTTTAGTGATTGCAAGAAACTCAAAAGACAACGCATATAGCAATCCTATTTGAGCAGGGAGGGCAAATTCGGGCGATGCCTACGGCGGTAAACTACGCACTTACTGCCTATGCTGGAGAAATTAACGCCAAGCAGGTACTAGGAGCCGGATTTGACAAGCATCTTGCCAAACCAATAGAGCCAGCCGAGTTAGTAGAAGCGATCGCCAACTTAATAGCTGAATAAACCTGCCTCTACCTGTTCACCGTTACTTGATACGTTGAGTGGAACATTTTAGTCCCAAATCATATCTGTAAAAAGATTTGCGATCGCTTGTTCCTTCCTCGGTTTTTACTTAACCAGACAATAGGCTTAACAAGTTAATTGAGCAACTTGTTAAGCCCTTTGTTAAAGTTAGGTAAACTTCCGCTACAGTCTAATAGCTAGCCAAGTTAATAGCTGAATAAACCTGCCTCTACCTGTTTACCGTTACTTGATATTATCAGGTATGATCGCTTTATACACTAGATCAGAAAGAATCCCTTGTTTAATATCAATCTTACGCGAGATGGCTTTTTCATCAAAATAAAAATTAGCAACGCTCTGCTGTAGGGCAATGATCGCAGGTGTAATTTTTTTCAATTTATAAGTACGACGGCTTGCCACCTTTAGTGCAACTGCTGGAGCTAATTTCTGTTCATCAACTAAAATTTTGGCATAATCGCTTGGGTTTTTTTCAGCCTGTTCTCCTACCTTCTCTGCTTCCTCTAAAAACACTCGCACCAATTGCGGATTTTGGGTGACAAATGCACGCCTGCCAATATAAAACCCGTTGAGAATGTTAATTCCTGCTGCATTTCTCAGATTCCGAATCGGGGTAGTACTTTCCACAGCAGCTAAAAGGGGATCGCCACCCACCCAGGCGTCAGCTTTGTCTTGAATAAAGGCATCGCGGGCCTCAGTTGGAGTCAAAGCAACGATTTGAATATCGCTAATTTTTAACCCTACCTCTTTCAACGCTTTTGCTAATAAATACTGTGCATTCGACCCTACCTGAAAAGCAATTTTCTTACCTTTAAGATCAGCCACTTTCTTAATGGGAGAATTAGCTTTCACTACAATACCTTGGTTTGTACCATCGGTGGGCGTGCGTCCAGTAAGATAGACAACTTCAGGGATGAGGCCTGGGCGTGCAGCTTGGTCAAATATTGGAGGTGTTTCTCCGACAGTACCGATATCCACTTTACCTTCATCCAGCGCTTTTATCAATTGCGGCCCTGCTGCGAATGGCCCAACCCAATTCACGGTTATACCCAATTTTTTAAAAACTGGCTCAACAGCTTTTTTGGACTTGACAATATCACCAGAACTTTGATACGCCAAGTTAATTACTTTGGCTGTCTGCGCTTGGGTGCTTTGCACAAGGCTACCCACCAAGGAAGATGATAAAGTAAACAGTCCCAATGCAGAATATTGGACAATACGCTTTAAGACTGTACGGCGTTGTGGTTGAAATGGCTTGTTCATGAGTTGCGATTTTCCTCGTAAGTTTTAGCTTTTAAGTTGTAAGTCTTACTTTCTTTGAGCAAGTAAGATAATTGGAAGTTGTTCTGTCAACCTCCTAAAACACCAATTTAGTATTAAAACTTGAGATGACACTACTTCCAAAAATATCTTTTTGGGTTTAGTAAATTGGTATTTTAGTTGGCTTGAAAGGATTCAACATTGGGTATTGGAAAACTCTTTCCTAGTCTCCAGTCCCTAGACTTCATATCTGATTAGTATCTATTTTTCACTTATAAGTGTTGATGGAGTGATAGCTGCATATTCTTTAGGTGTGAGTAGTGCTTCCTGAACATTAATCTTTTTAGGCAAGATTTTTTCGCTATAAAATAAATCTGCCACATTTTGTTGAGCTTTCATTAACTCTGGAGTAATTCCTTTAAGTCGATAGTTAGCGCGTCCAGAAATTATTTCTTGAATGGGTAGATCAATTTTAAGTACAGGTGCTATGAGTTTGGCTACCTCTTTACGATTTGCTTCTGCCCATTGACCGTTTTTATCAATCTCTTCCAAGATAATCCGAAGTAATTCCGGATTTTCCCTAGCAAAGTCGCGTGTTCCTACATAGTATCCTCCTGGAGTACCAATATTTGTGGCATCTCGTAGCACACGCGCACCGTAAAGTTTTTCTACCAAAGCTAAGTGAGGATCACCAGTTACCCAAACTGGAATAGTTCCCTGAATAAATGCACCACGGGCTTCGACATTGGGCATACTCAAAACTGTAATATCACTGTATTTTAAGCCCACTTCTTCTAAAGCTTTGATAATGAAATAGTGAGAAGCTGAACCTTTTTGAAAGACGACTTTTTGTCCTTTTATTTGGGCTAAAGTCTTAATTGGAGAACCTTTAGGAACTGCGATCGCACTCCCTTTTCCAGAAGTAGCAGTAATTCGTCTACCAGCAAGATAGACGATTTTTGCACCAGCAGCTTGAGCAAAAATGGGAGGAGTTTCTCCAACTGATCCAATATCAATTTTGCCGACATTCATCGCTTCCATGAGTTGCGGCCCTTGGGCAAATTGTGCCCATTCAACTTTGACACCCAAGGGTTCTAAACGTTTTTCTAAAACTCCTGTTACTCTAACTAAATCACCAGAGCTTTGATACCCAATTCGCAGCACTTTTGTTTTAAAAGTAATGGTTTTTATCGCTGCTGGATCTGCTTTTGAGCCGATTGCAGTATTTGTATTATTGCTAGTTGACGTACAACTTATTAATGTGGTAGATAAAGCCAAAAAACCAGGCATTACAAATAATGCTACTTTTCTGATTACTGGTGACTTAATTTTAACGGGATTGCTAAACATTTTTAGACCTTCAGGTTAAACTAATCTCTGATTTAAAGAAAAATAATCAAATCTTAAATAAATTTTTGCTTTCAATTTTACATATGATGTTTGAAAACTATTAGTTTATGTCTAAACTTTATCTATTATTTAACTTTAATGAAGTGTTCATAAACACTATTCTTATTTTTATAAATAATATATATTAAGATAATTCAATGCAATACAACTTTAGAAAATAATTTATTATTTTCTAATTTTTTAATATATATTTAATATCTCATCTATTTGATTTTTGGGAAATGCTTTTACCTAATAACTCAAGTTTTTCTTATATCTGATTTATGAATTAGGGTGGATAATTTTCACTTATGATTCTGGTTTTGTAGAGAGGCAATTTATTGCATCTCTACTTCAGATATAGAGACTAAAAGGGACGACTACCTGCAAGGCTAACCCGCTTTAATACCCGTCGCTCATTCGGATCGAATGCTTGACGATAATGCAAGGTAGCTTGATTATCCCAGTAGACAATATCGCCTACAGACCATTTGTGTTGGTAGTAGAATCGGGGCTGATTCAAATGCTGACGCAACTGTTCAATCAGTTTAGATCCTTCTTGAGCTGCTAATCCTACAATTTCTACTTCAGTAGCAGCATCTAAGTAAAGATGCTTTTTGCCACTCTCAGGATGTGTCCGCACTAGAGGATGGGGAAAGATAGGACTTATTAAGGGAATATTCTTGTCTAAACGATATAAAGAGCGGGGTGCATTCCGATCTCGCAAGAATGGGTTGTAGGTAATTAACTGTAAATCTGCAATCCGTTCTTTGGTGGTTTCGTCTAACGCCTCATAAGCCAAATTGGTATTTAACCAATAAGTATTTCCACCTTGAGAAGGTATTTCCAAAGCATAAAGAAGCGAACCACTAGATGGGGTGGGAGTCCATTTGTGGTCAGAATGGAAAGTTAGTTCTCCAGTACCGGTATAGCCACCATCGACGTTGGAAATCGGAATCACCACCGGAGTTTCTCCTGGTTTAGAAGCGAGTACTGGAGTCTCATCAGATGGTACAAAGAGTGCGCCAAAGTATAACGAAAAGTTCAAAAGCTGTTCATCAGAGAGTTGTTGCTCTTTGAAGATCAAGATATGGCGATCGCGCAGAGCTTGTTTAAGTTGTAATATGACTTCAGGTGCAATAGGTTGACTGGCATCAAGATCGGTAACTATCGCTCCCAAAGGGGCATCAATAGACCTAATTTTAACCTCTGTCAAAGTCGAGGTAGGCATAACATTCTCCTATGTTTTAGTTTCTTCTTGGGGATAACTACTTATTCGCTAACACCTCTGAGGGAGTAATTTTGGCGTACTCTTCAGGCGTTAAAAAGCCATCTCTAACATTTACCTTTTTGGGGATAAGTCCGAGGCTGTACCACTTATCTGCAACTTCCTGTTGCTTGATAATAGTTTTCTCGGTAATTGATACTAGCCCATAATCATATTTCTTATGCATTATTTCTAAAGTCGGCGGATCTAGCTGAGTTACAGGAGCGAGTAGTTGTGCTACTTCTTTGGGATGATCCTTAGTCCAGATTTCTTTCTTTTCTAGCTCCTCTAAAAAAACTTTGATTACATCAGGATGAGCCTGATAAAACTGGCGTGAGGTTGAGTAAAAGTTACCCGTATCCCTCAACTTTCCGCCATCTGCTAAAACACGGGCGATTTTATTTTGTACATTTCTAGTACCAAATGGCTCCCAAATATACCAAGCATCCACTTTATTCTGACTGAATGCCGCATTTGCATCTGCCGGTGGTAAAAAAACTGATTTGACATCGCTCAGTTTCAACCCTGCATCTTCTAATGCTTTAACTAATAAATAGTGACCAATGGAAGCTTTCTGAAAAGCTACTTTTTTACCCTTCAAATCGCTAACAGTTTTAACCGGAGAGTTTGCAGGAACTAAAAGTGAAATAGATTTACCACTAGGGTGTGTAGTAGCTAGATAAACAAGAGGCACTCCTGCTGCTTGGGAAAATACAGGAGGCGATTCTGCTGTAGATGCAATATCCAATCCATTTGCATTCAGGGCTTCTAGCTGTTGTGGGCCAGCCGCAAACTCAGTCCACTGTACTTTAAAACCTAGAGGCTCTAATCGCTTTTCTAAGGAACCCTGTTTTTCTAAAACTGCTAAAGGGGTAAGTTGTTTTGAACGGACAATCCGCACTACTTGTTTCTCAGTTGATTTCTCTGTAATGCTAGATGAAGCCACCGACTCAGGGGAAGCTGCTGACTGCTGAGTGTTATTTTTTGCTTCACTACAACTTGATAGGGCCGTCGATAGCATTAAGCAATAGCCTAGAGCAAACAACAAAGAACGACGTGTTGTTCTTTGGCTTTTCCTGAATTCAAACTTTGCTTTTAAAGATGGCATAAGTTGTTTTATTTATTCTCCTCTAGATGGTTAGAACAATTATGATTAATTGTGAGTTAAATAACCAAAAAAGTCTTGTCTATTAATTTAGGTTAAAATCAGACTAATTAAATTCCAGACTTCTGGTTCTTGTCTAGTTTGCGCTGTCAAGAACTTAGCAACTTCATGGGGGTTAGCTTTAGCCCATTGTTATACCTTCCTTAATGTGTTTTGGGATGACGCCAGATGGCATGGCTGTGAACAACATGGGAAGCGTGCATGAAGCCAGCCAAGTGCATTTGCTTTGACATTATGACACTTCATTGTAAAATTCAAATTTTTTGTGGCTCAGTTTTTTGAATTGGTTAAACTCACTTTTATAATGCATAGGCGTCATCGGGGATAACTTTTTAATAAATCAAAATAATTTTTTGTCATGCCTGAAGTTAGGAAATAGAGTGGGTATAACCCACACTATAAGGGACTTGATGAACTGAAAATTTAATAGTTAGGAGGAAAAAATTTAGGAAGTGGAGTGAGAAAGACCCACTCCAATGTCGTGCTAGTGGAAGATTAAAATTTGTGAGTGAAACTCTGTCTTGTTTGTGTTCAATTTTGCTAGTGCTTCCAAGCGACTAGGATTGTAGCTTTGAGTTCTTCTGTAAAATGTCCAGACGGCTCAACTGCTAGTAGCGCTTCTCTAAGATCCGTTTCAAATGCTGGGGCGTTATCGCCATAGAAAATTTTGAGAGAGAATGCTGTAGTGTATAAGTAACCGAGATAGCTATCGAGAGTCCAAGATTTTTCAAATGGCACTTCATAGACTTCTTGACGAACAAAAGCCGAATTTGCAATTACGACTTCATGGGGAGGATCGACTGGCTTACGAATGCCTTGTCCTCGTTGTCCAGTCCGCCGCTCATCACCTAACCATTTTTTCACTACTCCAACAGCAGCTTGTTTCCAAGGTAGATTACTTTCCCAAGGGTTATCACTAGTTTGAAGCAGTGCTAATCCCCCATCATCAGCAAGCAATTCATAAAGGCTCTCAAGCACTAGTTCGCGTTCCATCCAGTGGAAAGCTCTACCAATAGTGGCTAACTTAAATGTCCCGAAACTAGAGTCGATTAACTCTGCTCTTTGTTCTAACCAAGTAATATTATTTGCTCCTACTGCTGCTGCTTGTCGTTTAGCTTCTGCAATCATTTCTGGATCAGGATCGATCGCAACTACTTCCTCAAATTTGGTTCGTAGAGCAATTGAAATTAATCCTGGCCCAGTACCCAAATCAAGGAGTCGTCCTTGACCATTGAGATTAAATATTTCGGCTAGTTTGTCGAATACAATCGGTGGGTATTTGGTTCTATATTGAGCGTAGCCCTCAGCAGCTCCCTCAAATAAACTTGGGTCATAGGTAGGAAGTGTTTTTAATTGAGTCATATCAATTTTGGATTTTGGATTGGTAAGTAGAGACGCGATTCATCGCGTCTTCGAGGATAAAGGTGGAAAGAGAAATAACCAATGACCTAAGAATATTGCGTAATTACGGGTAGCTGATCGTTGAGTACCCAATCGCCGATCGCTTTCAATTTGTAGTCCACAGGATCGTGGAGGGTAAAGGTTCGCAAATCCCGCCAGTAACGGTCAAATCCATATTTGGTTGCTGTGGCGCGAGTTCCGGTAACTTCAAAGATGCGGTTGGTAATATCTATACCTACACGGCTAGCTAATCCTCTGGCTGCGAAAACTGCGATCGCTACTTCTCCCCTCTCTTGATGAGTCAGCGCTGCATCCTTGTCCCATGCTGCTTGCAGCTTCTCGGCTGCTTGGTCGGCTAGAGCGATCGCAGCTTGGATTTCCACCCAAAAGTCACCGTAATGATGCAGAATATATGGGTCTTGAGTAGCACTATCTACGCCTGATGTAATCCACGGTTTAGTAGTAGTTTTAGTGTACTCACGAGCAGCGGCGAAGGCTCCTTTAGTAATTCCCAGAAAAACGTTGGTTTTTGTTAGCTGGGCAATAATAGCAAGAAAAGTTGAGAAGGCAATATCAGGGGAATTGGGTGGCCCCAAAATCTCATCTTTCTCTACTAGGACATTGTTAAATGTATAACTACCACTATCAGTGCGACGTTGCCCGATGTTGTCCCAATCTTGATTAGAAACTACCCCTTCCCTGTCTTTGGGAATTATGAATATGAAGGGCAATTCTACGCCATCTTCCAAAGCGGAGAATGCCCGCAAATCTGCAACGGAAATTCCTGTGCCAAAGCTTTTAACACCATTAACCCGAAAATTATCGCCTTCTGGGTTAATTTTCAGCCTAGTGTCCCGCGGATTCATGGCGTTTGCCCAAAAGAAGTTATTTTTAGCAGTTTCTCTATAATATTTTTCTTTTTGGGCTGGTGTGCCCAAAACGTGACCCAAAGTCGTCAAATTCAGATGATTACCATATAACTGACCCATTGAACCATCTGCTTTTGACAGTTTTCTGACAATTTTTAAGGCATCAATCCAAGTTGCGCCAATCCCACCATATTGCTTGGGGACAATCAGCGGTAACAAACCACTTTCACGCAGTTTATTAATTTCTTCTTCTGGAACTCCAGCTTGGGCATCCCGTTCAACAGCGGATTGAGCAAGTTCTTTGGACAATGAAGATGCTACGTCAATGTAGTCCTTTGGTTTTGTAATATCTAGCACCATAATCAAATCATCCTTAACTCTTGAAATAATGAGGATAAACTATGATGACATGTTATTGTTTCAACAATTAGGTAGCAATCAGAGACAGAATTTTAGGATAAATGTAGAGTGGGCAACGACCCACCCCACAAGTGAACAGAGGAAATGGAACATGGAACGTTGTAAAGATTAGGCATTGGGCATTGGGAAGAGTTTAGCCCCTAACCCTTAGCTGCCAGATATTCGTATGCGGCTTTCTCAACACCTGTACCTTTGAAGAAGTCTTGATTAAGACTGGTGTACAACTCCAAGGGATGGATTGAAAGGAAGTAGCGGAGGTCTTCTTCGGTAATGATTTCCTGTTCTGCCATTGAGTAGGCGTTGGCAGTAACGGCGGTGATATCAGGCACATCCCAGTGACCAGAATCGGAACCTAAGAAGGCTTTAACTCGGTCGCCAAAGGGATTAGCAGCGCGGTTAAAAGCTTGGGATACACGGGTATCGTCTGATTCCGTACCGAAGTAGAAATGATTCAAGAAGCGATCGCGCACATCTTCTGGCTGATCAATTCCTGCTAGTTCAAATTCATCGAGTTCGCCTGGATCTTCTGGAGACAATAGTTGATGGTGGAATCCTAAACCGTCACCAATTTGATCTAAGCGTCCATCTACAAGTTCGCCACCGTAGCGGGTGTACAACTCTACTAATGCTTCCTTATCGATAATCGCAGGATTGTTATTTGACAACAAATGTTGTTTGTTGCGGGTTTCCCAGTGCCAAATAATATCAGCGTATAGACTAGCACCCCAAGCTGAACCACCTTCTAAGAAGGCAAACTTTAATTGCGGGAAGCGGCGAGTCACTCCACCAAAGAACAGCGATTTACATAATGCTTCTGCTGCAAAGGCAAAGTGATTAATGTGATTATACTGGGCGTTGGTAACAGAACGCTGAGTTGTCCAACCTTGGCTAGAAGCGTGAGTTGTGGGTACAACTTTCAATTCTACGCACTTAGCCCAGAATGGATCGTAATCATACTGGCTATCTAAGCCAAAGTTATCAATCCAAACCACTTCGTTAGCTACTTCTTTGCCGTATTTTTCAAAGGCAGGAATGGGACGACGGACGTAACCGGGGATTTGAATCGCTTTGAGTCCCAGAACATTCACCGCATATTCCAACTCTTCAATTCCTTCTTCGGGAGTGTGCAGTGGAATCGCGGCAATAGGTGTTAGGCGATCGCTATAAGGGCGGAAAATGTCAGCATGGTAGGTGTTAACTGCCCGACAAACAGCCCGCCGCATTTCTTCGTTGCCGATATTCGGGGCCAAAGTTGCCAAGTTGGGGTACACAACCGCAAAGTCTGTACCTGCTTCTTGCAAGCGCTCATGCAGCAACTTGGGTAAGCTAATAGTAGCCAAATTCAAAGTATTTTTTGTGGGACGACCCCACCAGTTAGGGCGATTGCTACGATAAGCAAAACGTTCTTCCCAAGTTTGTTTATACCACTTAAAGCGGGAAGATCCTGGTAAATTTTCTTTGAAACGTTCGACAAGCGCAGTTCCACCAACTTGCTCTAAATAATCCAAAACTGCTGGTTCAAATTCCTGGGTATGTACATCGGTGTCAATGATTGGATAACCAAGTTTTTCCCGAATTTGAGCAGACCTGGTTTTTTGTGGGCGGTCTAGAGCGATCGTCATGATATTTTACCCTCATCAAATGTTTATAGGCATTGGCAAAGACCCGATAAATCGCCAAAACGCGATTTATCGCCGTCTTTACAAGAATCAATCCTTTGTAGAGACGGCGATTCATCGCGTCTCTTACCTTTTCCCAGCCAAAAATTCATCTGCGGTTTTTTCCACAGCCGTACCTTTGAAGAAGTCACGATTCAAGCTGGTGTATAACTCCAAGGGATGAATTGACAAGAAATACTGCAAATCTTCCTCAGTGATAATCTTGCGTTCTACCATTGAATAGGTATTAGCTGCGATCGCAGTAATATCAGGTACGTCCCAGTGACCAGAATCGGAACCTAAAAATGCTTTAACACTATCGCCATAAGGATTAGCTTTCCGGTTAAAGGCTTGAGCTACACGAGTATCATCTGATTCTGTACCAAAGTAGAAATGATTCAAGAAGCGATCGCGAATATCCTCTGGCTTCGTTACTCCTGCTAGAGCGAATTCATCCAAATCACCTGGTTCTAGGGGAGATACTAAGTCAGCGTGGAAACCTAAACCACTGCCTAGCTGATCCAAACGATCATGTACTAATTCATCACCATAGCGGGTATAGAATTCTAGCAGTTCTTCATAATTAACATTGGCAGGATTATTATTTTCTACCATATGATCTTTATTGCGGGTATCCCAGTGCCAAATCAAATCGGTATACAAACTAGCACCCCAAGCTGCACCTCCTTCTAAAAAGGCAAACTTGAGTGTGGGGAAGCGGTGAGTTACACCACCAAAAAACAGAGATTTACATAGTGCTTCCGCAGCCGATGCAAAGTGACCAATATGGTTGTATTGGTAATTGCTAATCGAACGCCGATTTATCCAGCCCATACCGGAAGAGTGGGTGGTGGGTACAACTTTCAGTTCTACGCACTTCGCCCAGAAGGGATCGTAATCATATTTGCTATCCAAGCCAAAGGTGTCAATCCAAATGGCTTCGTTGGCTACTTCTTCGCCATACTTCTCGAAAGCGGGAATCGGGCGGCGGATATGTCCAGGGATTTGAATTGCTTTGAGTCCCAGCACTTTCACCGCATATTCCAATTCTTCGATCGCCTCTTCGGGCGTATTCATTGGAATGGAAGCAATGGGTGTTAAGCGATCGCTATAAGGACGGAAAATATCAGCGTGGTAGGTGTTAGCTGTACGGCAAACAGCCCGCCGCATTTCTTCATTACCGATGTGCGGTGCCATCGTTGCCAAGTTGGGGTACACAACTGCAAAGTCTGTACCAGCTTCTTGTAAGCGTTCGTGCAACAACTTCGGCAAACTAACGGTAGCTAAATTTAAAGCGTCGTTAGTGGGACGAGTCCAGAAGGGAGGGCGGGCTGTGCGGTGAGTACGGCGTTCATCCCAAGATTGGTTGAACCATTTAGAGCGAGATGCGCCAGGTAAGTGTTCTTGAAAACGTTGTGCGATCGCACTTCCAGCAACTTGCTCTAAATAGTCCAAAAATGCTGGGGGAAACTCTTGGGTATGTACATCGGTGTCAATGATAGGATAACCCAGTTTTTCCCGAATTTGAGCAGACTTAGTTTTTTGTGGACGGTCTAGTGCAATAGTCATAGCATTTTACCTGAATTTTTAAATGGATTAGTCAGGAGGCAACAGGCAGGAGGGAAGCAAGAAGGTTTTGAAATATGACGGTTGAGCCTTTGAGCTTGGAGGTTGAGCCTTTGAGCTTGGAGGTTAAGCCTTTGAGCTTAGAGGTTAAGCCTTTGAGCTTAGAGGTTAAGCCTTTGAGCCTGGAAGTTGCGTTTTTGAGCTTAGAGATTAAGCCTTTGAGCTTAGAGGTTAAGCCTTTGAGCTTAGAGGTTAAGCCTTTGAGCCTGGAAGTTGCGTTTTTGAAAAACTTAATTACAAAAATCTGTTTTTCTTGCTTAGAAAAGTCATTGATTTCTGCTTTCTACCTCCCTCCCTGCTTCCCCTACTCCCGCATCTGGGATGACAGATAAAATTAACGCTGTTGTTTGTTCACAACCCAATCTGTTAATTTAAAATTCGACTTTGCTAAATTCTGCGAAACTAAAAAATTCTTGGTGCCTTCTAAAAGTTTCACACCCTCGGCTGGTAATGGTTCTTCTGACACCTGTTTGAGTGGGAACGATACTTTGATGATATCGACGGGATATTTAGTAATTTGGGCGTGGTACTGATAATATTCTTCAGAATTAGCTTTTAAATCCTTGGTTGCTTCTGTCAAGATTGCGTTAAATTTCTGAGGAAAATCAGGCTGTTTAGCCAGAAAGCTTTCGGTCGCTACAACTAATGATGTACCTGAAAGACCTTGATGATTCGCAGAAGAATCAATCACTGGAAACCCTTGTGATTTCAGAAAAGGCCCCAGATCACTTGAGGTTGCATAAGCTGCTACATCACCACGTTCTAAAGCTGCTTTTGCCTCAGTAGTCATCAAGTGGACAACTTTTACATCTTTGGCAATTTTAGCCTCAGCTAACAGACCCAACAGGTATCGATGCATATAAGAACCTTTTTGGGTAGCTATTTTCTCACCTTTCAGTTCAGCGAGCGATCGCGGGCCATTCTTTTTCGCCACTAACCAGGCGGTTGTATTAAATTGGGTGATCCGCAGCAGTCGGGTTTCAACACCCCTCGCTCTCAAAACTATAGCTGGTGTATCTCCTAAAGAACCGACATCTAGTTGACCTGCGACAAGCGCCTCATTTAGATCCGGCCCGTTAGGAAATCGTGCAAAAGTAATGTTTTTAAACCCAGCTTTTTGCAGTTCACGATTTAATATTCCCTTTTTCTTTGCCCAACCAAGTGGCCCTGTAGGTTCTACACTACCTACATAACCTATTCGTAGGGTAGAAATGTTGTTAGATACAGCTACAGCACTATTGGTATTAATACCCTGAATGGATTGAGCAGATTTAGTTTCGCCTTGGCTACATGCTGTAGTTAGTAGCAACAGGACACAAGTTAATGAGGTTGATAATTTTGAAGGAAGTTTATAGCGGTTCTCGATTGGGTGAGTTACAATTTTGACCTCTCTCCTAAAAGGAGAGAGGCTTTGAATTTTTCCCCCTCCCCGCATCGGGAAGGGGGTTAGGGGGTTAGGTCTGTCTGCATACCTATAGCGGTTCTCGATTGCGTGAAGTACAATTTTGACTTTTGACTTTTGACTTTTGACTTCCCCAAAGGGGTTAGGTCTGTCTGCACACCTGTACCTCACCAAATTGAAAATGGCTATATTTTTACCGATAGAACCTGTTCCTGCTTTGAACGACAGCATGACTCTTTTCTCCGCTGTACTATTTCATCTGCTTCAAAATTTGGAATGTTTGATCGACTTTTGCTGTTGAAGTCCGTTTATGTCCCCAACCAATGTTTTCACGGTAACTACCCAGTAGCCCAACTTCTGCCAATTCTGCCTCGTTGACTGAAGTCTGCATGTCGCTTTCTGGTGCAACATAAAGAGCATCTACTGGACAATACAATTCGCACATATAACAGGTTTGGCAGTCACTCTGTCTAGCAATAGTTGGCGGTGCATCAGGTACACGGTCAAACACGTTAGTCGGGCAAATATTTACGCAGATATTACAATTTATGCACCGTGACTCGCTGACCAACTCAATCACACTAATGCTCCTATTTTGGATGATAACTTTTCTGTACTCTCTAAAGGCTCAACCTTCACCCAGACTTGATCTAATCCGCCACTAATCAGATAATGTTGCTGGTTAGCATCAAGTTCTGGATAGTCTAGATGTCTGTGCATACCACGAGTTTCTTTACGTTCAATGGCACTGCTGTACATCCATCGGGCTGTGGCTACCATCGCGGCAGCTTCTCGCGCCCGGATTAGTTCTTTATCTGACGTTACCTGGCTACTGCGGAGTTCTTGCCAAAGATGATTTAGCCTACCCAAAGACTCGGTTAAGCCTTGTTCTGTACGGAAATAGTTCTTTTCGTAGGGAAATACTTCAGCTTGGACTGCTTGAATAATTTCATTAGTTGCCAAGGTTTGAGAGCGATCGCTCCCACTCTGTAATACTACCTCTCCAACACCCTGAAGGCGGCGTTGAGTTTTGTATTCCCCCAAACTGCGCGTATATTCAGCAGCCGATTTCCCAGACCAATAGCCAGAAGATATTGCCCAAGCCGCATTATGGCTACCACCACCAGTAAAGCCGCCACAAATCAGTTCGCGTGTGGCTGCATCTCCAGCAGCATAGAGTCCCCGTACAGAACTGCTACAACTCTCATCTACAATCCGAATTCCTCCGGTACCGCGCACAGTTCCCTCTAGGCGCAGAGTCACAGGGAAACGTTGGGTAAATGGATCAATGCCTGCACGGTCAAAGGGTAAAAAGAAGTTAGGCTGTGCTAAACGCATAGATGAGCGCATCGATTCAGCCGCTTTGTCTATGATGGCGTAAACTGGCTGTTGCAGCAATGTCTGGGCAATTACTGAACGTCTATGAGAACTTGCCCCCGGAATCACAGTCCCGTCTTCGTAGGTGAAGGTTGCCCAATTATAAAACAGGGTTTTGGTAACTGAAGAAAAGGCGGGGGAGATGCCATAAGCATTGGAAAATTCCATACCCGACATCTGGGCACCTGCTTCAGCCGCCATCAGATAACCATCCCCTGTCAGGACGTTGCATCCTAACGCTTTACTCAAGAAAGCACAGCCGCCTGTAGCAATGATCGTGGCTGGCGATCGCACTATCCATTTACTACCAGTTTGACGGTTTACACCCGTTGCACCACCAACAGCACCATCGTCATCTACCAGTAGTTCTAAGGCGGGGCTATTGTCTAAAATTCTTACTCCTGCCCGTTGAATTTGCCGCCGCATCAGCCGCATATATTCTGGCCCTTGCAGCGATCGCCGATAGGGTTTGCCTTCGTCGTCGGTGGGAAAGGGATAACCCCAGTGTGCTAACTGATTGACGTTTACATAGGTCTGATTCAGGACTCGATCCATCCAGTTGCGATCGGATAAAAACCCACCCAACGATTCCCGACTTGCCTTTGCTGTTTCCCGTGCTTCTGGATCGGGTGGCACATACCACACACCATTACCAGATGCAGCAGCGCATCCAGTCGTACCACAATATCCTTTGTCTACAAGGACAACTCTAGCTCCACTTGATGCAGCACTCCATGCCGCCCAAGTTCCAGCTGGCCCACCTCCAATTACAAGCACATCTGCTTCTAAGTCGAGTTCAAAATCGATTGTTAACGTCTTCAGCATTTACAATTTCCCCCCATCGATAAAGTCTTAAGCATCAAGTCTTCACCCCATCGATGCTGCAAAATATTCACGAATCTGTTTATCTATCTTCTATAGGGCTTACTACTAGCCTTAAATTGTGGCTCCTTAAGACAGGTTGCCACCAGATTGGCATCAAATTAAATACTTTATCTTGATAAATAAACCGTAGTTTGTAATATAACAAAGCTTTTCACAGTTTTCGACAAAAAGCAAGCTTTTTAGCAAACAAATTCAAACGTAAAGTTATGTAAAATAAATCTTATTATCTCTCCCAAGAGACTTGCTTTTTACAGTATTTTGTGAAATTATCCAATATTAGTCTATAAAGTACTAAACTTCGATAGACTTACCGGTGTTTAATATATTTTTCCAAACAAGAGCAAGGAATCCCATTCCGGCTCAAGGCATCTACCAATGTTTTTCAGAGTTCGAGCAAGAGTGAAAGTAGCTAATAGCTGATCAGCTGTTTAGCGTCTAAAGTTTATAAATTCCAAAACTTTAGCCATCTTTGGCGAGGGTAAAAATTGGTGAAGTGCATTGGCAAAGAAGGAATCGGAAATATCTGGTTTCTGGGAATAACCATTTGGCAAAAATCTGTAAAAGACTAAAAGTTACAAAATGCCCAGAACTAACACTTACAGTTGGTTACAGCCGACTGGATTTTTAGTTATCCTCACCCCCAACCCCTCTTTGATGCTTTGGAGAGGGGAGTGTTTACTTTACTCAAATACGGGGTGAGGTGACGACAGTATTGCACCGAAGTGAGAACCGCTATAGTCCCATAGCCGAATTGGATGATATGTCAAAAGTTTTTACCAGAAGTCTTTTAAAAAAAATTACTTTTTTGAAAGTAAATGTGTAGCGGTGAAACAGCGCTAAGTCTTTGCAACAAATGAATTAGCTCTAGGAGCGTACAGATGTATGCCCCTACTTAGAAATCGAAGAAATTCCAATAATTATATATACAGATGTTCGCTCTTGCACAAGGTCTTGTAGCTACCGAAGAAGATTGAGCAGCGGAATTTAGTTGATATTGTGTGAGGAACAAACAACCCATGTCTAAAGTTTTGTGGAATTATTTGCTAATGATTCCTACTTTGTTCGGTGGACTCGTAGTCCTGTCTTCAGCTACACTCGCTGCTGAAGTAAAAAAGACAACACAGCCGACACAGCAATTAATACCAATTGAAAAGATTAACCCAACTGCCATTCCTCAAAGTACTTCACCTGAATCATCTTTTGAACCTTCTCTTAGCACATCAAAAGTTCCAGTTTTAGCAGTCCCTAGCGATCGCATGGAGCAAGTTACATCTGTTTCGCAATTATCTGATGTTAATCCTAGAGATTGGGCATTTCAAGCATTACAGTCTTTGGTTGAGCGTTATGGTGTGATTACGGGATATCCAGATGGCACATTTAAAGGTAATCGGGCGCTGACTCGTTATGAATTTGCTGCAGGCTTAAATGCAGCCCTCGATCGCCTTAAGGAATTGATTGCTACTAGCAGTGGAGAGTTGGTACGAAAGGAAGACTTGGCTACTCTGCAAAAGCTGCAAGAACAATTTGCACTTGAACTCACCGCCTTAGGCAAAAAGATAGATGCTTTAGAAACGCGTCAAGCTAAGGTAGAAGCTAATCAATTCTCTACAACTACCAAACTGCTAGGCATTGCCCAATTCTTTATAGGTGATACTTTTGGCAATGGTGCCAGTAGTAACAGGGATAACACCAACGTCTTTTTTAGCTACCGTGCTACACTTGCCCTACAAAGTAGTTTTACTGGTAAAGACCAGTTGACCACTAGTTTAACAGCAGCTAATGTTCCTAGTTTGACAGGAGTTTTTACAGGAACTCCAGAGACCCGGTTTAATACTGAAAGGAATACTTTTTACACGGACAGTTCTGTTTATCTTGACAGATTGTTCTATCGTTTCCCACTTGGAGCTAAAACCACTGTGTGGATAGGCGCCAGAACACTCCAACCGGTTACTTTTGCTCCGACGCTAAATCCCTTGGTTGGTAACGCCCAAACTGGTACTCTCTCGCGGTTTGGACTTTTCAACCCTGTAATTTACCGACCCGGTTTTGACGGTGCTGGTGCAGCTTTTGCTTATAAGTTTAATAATCAACTCCAACTCAACGCAGGTTACATAGTAGATGACGGTCTAGCTGGTAACCCCGCAGGCAACGCAACCAATAGAGGAGGACTCTTTGGTAACTCCTATGAGGCGCTTGGTCAACTAACCTTTACACCCAATCGCAATCTAGATATTAGTTTCGCCTACGCCCGCAAATACTTCCCTGCCCCTATCGCCGTTGGTACTGGCCCAACTGCTGCTTTTGGATCTGGTTATAACATCACTGGTGGTACAGGTACTACTGTCGCTATTCGTCCTTTTGCTGCCGCTCCCACCTCATCCGATAACTTCGGACTGCAATTCAATTGGAAAACCAGTCGTGTAGTTAATGTAGGTGGTTGGTTTGGTTATACCCTTGCCCATCAAGAAGGTACCAATAACGATGCAACAATAATTAATGGTGCGCTTACCTTAGCTTTTCCAGACCTGTTTAAAGAAGCGAATCTAGGTGGGTTGGTCTTTGGTGTACCGCCTATAGTCACTAGCAATGACATAACAACTCGTGTAAACAAAGATACCTCCTTTCATTTAGAAGGTTTTTATACCTATAGGGTGAATGACAACATTAGTGTTACTCCAACTGTGTATGTAATTCTCAACCCCGAAGGAAATTCTACCAATGATCCAATTTGGGTAGGTGCTATACGTAGTACATTTAATTTCTAACTATAGACTTTTTTCTCTCCCCCTACTTCAAGGTCAATACTTGTCTAGATTTTGAAGAGTAGCATCTTCTAAATTATCTAGTTTGTCAGAATTGTTCGTTAAGTTGGAGGATTTGTAATGTAAACCACCTACCTCAGCCAAAGTATAGAGGGGCCTAGCTTTAACTTCTTCGTAAATCCGCCCTATATATTCGCCTAAGATGCCAACACTGACTAACTGCACAGATCCCAGAAAGAAAATTGCCATCAAAATAATTGTAAACCCAGTTAAAGGCGAATGGGGGACAAAAAGACGCCAATACAAGACTAATAAAGCCATGAAGATAGCCGCCACCGCTGCTACTAACCCCAAGTAGGTTGATAACCGCAGTGGCACTATTGAAAAGGATACTAGACCATTAATGGCAAGCGCCAAGGATTTGCTGAAAGTGTATTTAACTTCCCCAGCAAAGCGGGGGTTGCGCTCGAAGCGAATTGCTGTTTGCTGAAAGCCAACCCAAGAACGCAGACCACGAATGTAGCGGTTGCGTTCTGGCATAGAATTGAGAATATTTACGATCTGCCGATCCATTAAACAAAAATCACCAGTATCAGTAGGAATCTCTACATCTGCAAGCTTCTTGAGAAGGCGATAAAAAAAGTAGGCAGTAAAACGCTTAAACCATCCTTCTTTGAGGCGTTGAGTACGTTGAGCGTAGACGACTTGATAGCCCTGTCGCCATTTTTCAATCATATCTGGGATTAGTTCTGGTGGATCTTGTAAGTCAGCATCAAGGATGACGATAACTTGACCCCGGACAAAATTAAGACCAGCAGTGACTGCAATCTGGTGACCAAAGTTGCGAGCAAAGCTCAGATAGCAAATACGCGGGTCTTTTTGATGGAGTTCTCGTAGTAATTGTAGGGAGCGATCGCGGCTACCATCATTGATTAAAATTAATTCTACAGGACCATCCATCCGATTCATTACTGCACTGAGTCTGCGGTAAAGTTCAGGAATAATTTCTTCTTCATTATAAATTGGAACAATCAATGAATACTTTGGTATCATCTAGAAATCCCGTTTAATTTTTGAACAGACAAGCTGGCGCACTGCTTGTCATCATAAAGGTTTGGTTCTCAGTATACCTAGCAAGACTCAAGTCAGATTATCATAATTTATTTATTCTTCGGATTTGTGTAATCTGAAGATTCTGATTTTTTCAGGTTTTCTACAGCTTTTTTGGGAAAAGTCCGACGATGGCGGTACCAAGTAGACCCTCCTACCAGTATTCCAGATAAGCCTAAGGCGAGTAGTAACGGCAAGAAATCGCCTGTATTGACTGCCTTCAGACCAGAACTACCTAATAGTACAAAAGGTAAGACACTAGGAACAGTACCAAGTGTCGTACCTAGAACATAATCTTTAAAGCTGATCGAAGTCAGTCCAGCGACAAAGTTGACCAAACCATATGGCATGATCGGTACTAGTCGGATGGCAAACATATAAAAAAGCCCTCCACGACGCACCTCAGCATCCATAGCTTGCCAGCGTCCTGCTAGTCGGTTCGCAACTGTTTTGCGTCCAATAGTCCGAGTAAAAATAAAGGCAATTATTGCCGCAATAACTGCTCCAACACTAGTCCAGAAAGTACCCAGCCAAGGGCCAAAAATTGCACCTCCAGTCAAATTAAGCACTGTTGAGGGCAAAACTAACATAGTTGCCACAACGTACAAGGCAACATAAATAATAGGTGCCCAAATTCCAGAAGATTTCAGTAATGCTTGAATTTTTGCTGGTTCAATACCGCCAATCAGATATAGTGCTACACCAGTTGCAATAATGCAGCTCAATGTGAGTAATAAAATACCAGTTTTTAAGTTCCACACTAGAATATTCCTACTTTTTTTCTAACACAATCTAATTTCTCTCAATTTGCCCTTTCATTAATTTTTGAAAATCTTGCTTCTGGAAAGCAGAATAAATTAATGAATTAAAAAATAAGTGAAGCTATTCGCTACTTTAGTCAGCTAAATAATACAGCCTTCAGAATAATCGCCAAAACTCCTCTTTTATCTTTTTTTTTAGGTTTTAAAACTATAATTATAATTTTAAAACCTCTAATTTATTAGTCAAGCTAGATGGGTCAATATCAATCTTATTAGCATTTCTATCTAACATATCTAACACAAGATAACCTTGGGAATATTTGTCTGTTGCCAAGAAAAATCTCTTTATTTCATTTATTTTTGTTTTCCAACCTTGGAAATAACATATAAATTTATTCTTTTTATTCTCTACAACGATGACATTTATATATACAGGTTTAGGTTTAAAAGCAGATTTTTCTTGAGCTTCAATAGCATCGTCTGTAAGAAGATTTGTTTTTTCATACTTTACCTTTGTATCTTTTGACAGAAGTTGCATTTGAACCACTGCCGGAATCGTATCCCCAATTACAAAAATTGGCTTATTTTTTGGCTCTAATTGTTGTAATTTGTTACCTAGTTGTTGCACTGTGTAAGAGTATTTCTTCGACATTGGTACAGGATAGGAATATTTATAGCTGATCAAAACAGAACATGTTAAAATTGCTGCGAGTGCTACTCCTGTATTTCTATTATTTTTTACAAAGGATTTTACTCTTGGGAAAATATCTGCTAAGAAAATTGCCATACTAATTGCTGCAACAGGAGCTAAATAGATAAAATGACGGGGTGGAGCAGCATTGGGTAGCCAAAATATGTAATTTAATAAGACTGTTGGTAAGATAAAAAATAAATTTGAATAATTACGTTGTTTATACACCAAATAAATGCAGGCTATCACAAATATCAGACAAATTAAAGGATTTAAGCCCCAAATAAAAAGTAGGTTACCACGCAAAAAATTATCAACGTATCTAACAGGATTATTCCATAATAAAAGTTGATCAAGTATTCCATTACTTTCTTGACCAACAATCACTGGAAGTTGTGATTGCATTACTTTAAAAATAATTATTGGAAAAACACTATATAAAATAGAAGTAGAAACAATCTTTTTAAAAGGATAATTTTCGAGAAAAAGACAGGCTGGAATTAGAGGAAACATTAGGATTGCATCAAGCCTGAACATTAAACATAAAGCAAAAGCAGCAATAATTAGTACATCCAATAAAATTAATTTATTCCATCCTAATCTCAATGATCTTAGAAACGAGCGATAACCAATCAAGGCTAATCCTATGAACATGAATAATACAGCTTCAGTCATGGGATGTCCATATTGGCTGGTTGCCCTCCAAGCTGGGATCGATATTAGTAATATGTTTGCTAATAAGGCTATAGTTGTTCCCCAATATCTCCTAACTAAAAAGAATAAAGGTATAACCATCAAAATAGCACTCAAGGCATTTATATAGTTCATAAAAGGAATTATCAGAGCCAAATTTGTTTGAAAAATTGGCCTAAAAAAATCTAATAATACAAAGTATGCAAAAGAGATATCACGACCATAAAGCATACTGCTTCCTAATGGTTTATTAGATGTGATCGAGTCAATAACACCCATTGCCATGCGGAAAGTATCTCTCTCACCAAA
The DNA here is from genome assembly GCF_036917395.1 of Nostoc sp. GTDB lineage: Bacteria > Cyanobacteriota > Cyanobacteriia > Cyanobacteriales > Nostocaceae > Nostoc. The sequence goes on along the minus strand of NZ_JBALDI010000029.1, from coordinate 268,849 downwards.
AGTAGCTTTGTATACAATCGTTAGGTAAAATATACTAGCTAACCCTAATAAAGCTACAATTAATACAGTTGTATTATTTTGTTGTTTCATAACTGTTCAGTAACAGACTTCATTGTAACTCTACCATAGAGAGTTAAATTCCAAAATATTTTTAACTAAAAATTGAGTTATATCGTCAAGTAACCAGCTTTTTGAAGGTGTCTGATTTACATCTTTTTTATCAGCTAAAATTTGAGAAATATGGGGCTTTTTTTGAGTTAGGTGTGCTTTGGCTGCTCTTTCTCTGGATCGCATGGATGATCACAAAAAGCTTTCAACCTAACCCTCTTCTATCAAATTGGCGAGACAATAATCTCTAACCCTTATAGCATAAGACTTTTACCATCAACTCTGATTTCAGCCATTCTGTTAGAAAATAAACGCTCAAATTCTCGCTCAATCTCAACTTGAAAAAGTGGCTTTTATTTTTATTTTCCTAGAGTGATAAAAGAGGACTAATTTGACCAGCCAAATGTTTGATAACTTTCGATAAACTGAAACACCTATAAGACTTACGCACTGTACAAATTAATCATGGTATGCATTTACCATCCATAGGTCGTTTAAGGCTTTTATTAATCATTTTTTGATGCTAAATAGATCCGCGCCCTATGGGCACAGCATTGCTGTGCCCCTACGACAGATATGATTTTTCAAATCATCTATATTTGGTCTTTCCTGTCAAAGCATAAGTCCCAACTTATTTCTTTAGCTGATACCTTGTCTTGATATTGTATCCATCAATACATATCACCAGATTTTTCCTTTAACTATTCCTGTTCGGATATGATCTGTGTATTCAAACTCTACTGCTTGGTCACAGACTTCTCGTAACCATAACCTTTATTCAAGCACAGACCTTGGGGAGTAGACTTTGAAGATGAAGGTCATCCGACAATATAAGTTTTTGACAAAACTTGTATTCTCCACGACAGCCATCTTTGCTCCAAAAGTGTAATGATTACCAGGATTATCCGCAAAAAAGTAAATTTTGTGGGTAGTTATTTTTTATGAATCGTTAATCTACACTGGTTTTTTAAATAATTTCCTGTAAAATACTGATTAAAAACTACGGTAATTGTGTCGAGTTATAGTAGTTTTAAGCCCTCATACCCTGACAAACATGCAAATTCTTTGGTTTATTCCTACTGGATCTCATGATGGACGCTATTTAGGCACAGATATTGGCTCTCGTGTTGCCACACCTGATTATTTGCAGCAAATTGCCCAAGCTGTAGATAATTTAGGCTACACGGGCGCATTGTTACCCACAGGGAGTTCTTGTGAAGATGCTTGGATAACTGCTGCCGCTTTTATATCTGTCACCAAGCAGATGAAATTTCTGGTGGCAATTCGCCCAGGAATTACTTCCCCAGGTGCTGCTGCACGGATGGCAGCAACATTTGACCGGATTTCTAAAGGAAGATTGTTGATTAATGTGGTTACAGGTGGAGATCCTGTACAACTGGCTGGGGATGGCTTGCATCTTAGTCATGACGATCGCTATGATTTAACCGATGAATTTCTCACAGTTTGGCGGGGTATCGTCAGTGGGGAAACAGTCGATTTTAAAGGAAACTACCTGGATATCAAAGGCGGTAAACTCCTATTCCCACCAGTTCAAAAACCCTATCCACCCTTGTGGTTTGGTGGCTCATCTGCTGCTGCCAAGCGGGTTGCTGTTAAACATATAGATGTTTACCTAACTTGGGGCGAACCTCCACAACAAGTGGCCCAAAAGATTGCTGAAGTTCGGCGATTGGCAGCTGAACAAGGTAGAACAGTAAGTTTTGGGATTCGCTTGCATGTAATTGTGCGAGAAACCGAGTCTGCGGCTTGGGATGCTGCTAATGAGCTAATTAAGTATGTGGATGAGGATGCGATCGCAAAAGCTCAGAAAAACTTGGCTAGTTCTGATTCTGAAGGACAGCAGCGCATGAGTCAACTACATAGTGGTAGTCGAAAAGCCTTAGAGATTAGTCCCAACCTGTGGACAGGAATTGGATTGGTGCGGGGTGGTGCTGGTACGGCCCTAGTTGGAGATCCCAATACCGTTATCGCTAGGATGCTGGAATATCGCAATTTGGGCATAGAAACCTTTGTGTTCTCTGGATATCCCCATTTAGAAGAAGCATATCGCACTGCTGAATTATTATTTCCACGTCTACCTTTGCAGAACCAATCTACACCGCTAACACCACCAGTCTTGAGTACTGTTAGCGAAATACTTGGCAATGAAAAATTTACTAAACAACTAACGAGTGCCTCATGACTATGCCAATTTTAGATTTTGGATTTGGGATTTTGGATTAAGCAAAAACACCAAATTTAAAGTCTAAAATTTGATGCTTCTAGATTTATGCTTGTGGACAATCTAAAATCTAAAATCTAAAATCCAGAATTCCATGACTATTACCCTTAAACACACCAAAAGCAACAATAATATATCCCTGAGCGAGGTGTTAAACAACCCGCAAATCGAGAAAATAGTTCCCTGGATTGTCCCCGTTCTAGTGCTAGTACTTTGGGAACTTGCTTCCAGAACTGGTTTACTCTCAACTAGAATTTTACCAGCCCCTAGCGGTGTAATCGCTACAGCGATTAAACTAGCCTCCACCGGAGAACTTTTTCACCACATAGGAATTAGTGCTGGGCGGGCGATATCTGGTTTTCTAATTGGTGGCAGCATTGGGTTCGGTTTGGGATTGCTCAATGGCTTTTCCCGTGTAGCAGAAAAGTTATTAGATAGTTCCCTACAAATGCTTAGGACTATCCCTAATTTGGCATTAATTCCGCTGGTAATTCTCTGGTTTGGTATTGGCGAACAAGCTAGATTATTTCTAGTGTCTATAGGGGTATTTTTTCCGTTATATCTGAATACATTTCATGGCATCCGTAGTGTTGACCCAGGACTGATTGAGATGGGAAAAGTCTATGGATTGAAAACACCACAACTTCTGTGGCAAATCATTTTTCCAGGAGCGTTGTCTTCGATTCTGATTGGTGTCCGTTTTTCTTTGGGGATTATGTGGCTGACATTAATTGTGGCAGAAACGATCGCAGCAGATTCTGGTCTTGGTTATATGGCAATGAATGCCCGTGAGTTTATGCAAACTGATGTTGTGGTCTTGAGTATTGTGATCTATGCACTACTGGGTAAATTAGCAGATGCTGTTGCCAGAGGATTAGAAAAAAAATTCTTGGCTTGGAACCCCAATTATCAAAATTAGTAAATGCCAAAGTTACCATCAAAGGTTGAATATTCTTTATTTTAACTTTTGACTTCTATTCATTTTGAATGTGATTTGCTTTCTTCAACGTCTCATCAAATAATTAAATCCCGATTGTTCTAAAAAAGGAGATTTTGCAAGTGAGTTCTAATATACAGGGTACACAACTAAGTATTTTGGATTTGACGAAGGCTTTTGGTAAGAAAACTGTTTTAAACTCGCTGAATTTAGAAGTTAAAGCAGGTGAGTTTGTCGCTATTGTCGGACGTAGTGGTTGCGGTAAGAGTACCTTATTGCGTCTTGTGTCAGGATTAGATAAAGCGACTTCAGGCGGAATACTACTAGATGGAGAACCCCTGCATAGACTCAGCCGCTTTGTAACAGTGATGTTTCAAGACCCCCGCTTGCTGCCGTGGAAGCACGTTGTTCAGAACGTGGGGTTGGGTTTGGAAGGTAATTGGCGGGAAAAAGCTTTGTGGGCACTCGATAAAGTCGGACTCAAGGATAGGGCTGATGAGTGGCCATATGTCTTATCTGGTGGACAACGGCAACGGGTGTCATTGGCAAGAGCATTAGTTAGTCAGCCCCGTTTGTTGTTGCTAGATGAACCTTTGGGAGCATTGGATGCTTTAACTCGCCAAGAGATGCAGAGTTTAATTGAGAACTTGTGGCAAGAGCGGAGATTTACTGCGTTTTTGGTGACTCATGATGTGGAAGAGGCTGTGGCGTTGGCAGACCGAATAATAGTGATTGAAGAAGGACAGATTTCTCTGGATTTGCCTGTGAGAATTTCACGCCCACGAAATAGAAGTAGTGAAGTGTTTGTGAATATCAGAGAAGCAGTTCTCCAGCGAGTAATGAGCCATGAAGGTTCTCAGCCAAATAACCAATTTTTGCAGTTTAGTAGTTGAGATTTAGCTTTTGTTAATTGATTAATATAATGCTTGAGGTAGCTGCGGTAAAATAGGCTACTTCGAGACTCAATATTGCTAATATAACAATTTTATATGATTTGTGAAAAATAATTTTTTTCTAATAAACCACAGAGACGCAGAGAACGCAGAGAGAATAAAGAGAGATTTTCACGAATGATTTAGGATTGTTATAGCTGAGTATATTCTAGTGTTGAAAGGGGCTGTTAAATGTCATGGTGGCATTTTTATTTATAGGGATTTTATCTATAATTAAAAATAATTATCAAAATTTGTATTAGTAGCAAAAAGTACTTAATCAGACAGAAGCAATTTCTATAAATAGTCCTGTAAATAGGAAAGAGGTAATCTACCATGAAATTGATTTTACCGCTCGAACTCGTTGCTGATATTGAGCCTCATCTACCACCTGATACAGAGGTTGTCAGTGTAGATGCTGAAGGAAATTTAGACGGGGATGCTAGCGATGCTGAAGTTTATTTTAGTTGGTTTTTATCCAGAAGTCCGACGCTGCATAAAATAATAGCAGCAGCACCTGCACTGCGTTGGCATCATGCACCAAATGCAGGCGTGAATCACATCCTGACACCAACTTATTTGTCAAGAGATATTATCCTCACAAATGCAGCCGGAGTGCATGGGATTCCGATCGCAGAATTTGTAATCACTTATATACTGGCTCATGCCAAACACCTGCCAGAATTATATGCTTTACAGGCAGAACGTCACTGGAAAAGAGGTTTCGCTATCGAAGAGTTGACAGATGCAACCTTACTAATTATTGGTGCTGGTGGTATTGGTCAAGAAATCGCCGCCCGTGCTAAACCCTTTGGCTTAAGAATTATTGGCAGTCGCCGTCATCCCCAAGAGCTACCAAATTTTGATAAAGTAGTGGGTGCTGATGAATGGCGATCGCTTCTTCCATCTGTAGACTATGTAGTTATTGCCACACCACTAACTCCAGAAACCAAAGAATTTATTGATGAATCGGTATTGCGATCGCTGCCAAAACATGCCTATTTAATTAATATTGCTCGTGGTGGCGTAGTCGATGAATCGGCATTAATAAAAGCGCTCACAGAAGGTTGGATTGCAGGTGCAGCATTAGACACAGTTAACTCAGAACCGCTACCACCAGAAAGTCCTTTGTGGTCACTTCCTAACATCTTTATCACACCTCATACTTCCGCTCATTCACCAAAAAGTAAACAACGTTCAATAGCGTTATTTATCGATAATCTGAAGCGCTACCAAGCTGGTCAGCCGTTACGAAATGTAGTAAACAAAGAAGCCGGATACTAAAAAATTAAAAATTAAAAATTAAAAATTAAAAATGAATACAGCATAAGGGTTTTGTTGATTTTGAATGGTGAGGCAGTCCGGTCTTCTCCCAAAGGGAGAGGCTAGCGCCAAGGGGGTTCCCCCCATGAGGAACTGCCGTTAGCGCAGCGTAAAGCCTGCGGCATGGCTTCGCTTAGAGCGAGCCTGCGAGCGTCACCCGAAGGGGTGGTTTATTTACGCCCCCGCTGTACTAGTACAGCGGGGGCGTAAATCTAGCTACCATCTCAATTCAGCAGACAAGGGACAAAATCCCCTTGTTAAGGGTAGGCAAACTGAAGCCTACCTGTACTAGCAATTATCAACGTCTCTACAATGATCTATTTAGTCATGCGAGGTTCATGTGACTACCCGCTATAAACGTCGTCAGATACTCCGGTGGCTTGGTGCGATGACAGGCACTACTACAGCACTGATTGCAACCGCAACTAGTTGTACTAACACTTCCACTCAAACTTCCTCCAACCCAACAGTTGATTTATCGGGGGTGACTCTCCACATTGCTAAGTTTAAGGGTGGTTGGGATCTCCAGTTGAAGTTAGCTGGACTAGATAATTTTCCCTACAAAACTCAGTTCACGGAGTTTACTGGAGGTAATCTTATGGTGCAGGCAATCAATGCCAATGCCATTGATATTGCATCGTGTAGTGAGACTCCACCGATTTTTGCGATCGGGACTCAGGATGCGGTGAAGATTATTGCAGCCACTAAAGGCCCAACTATCGGACAAACTGTGCTTGTGCCAAAGAATTCTCCAGCTAAAACGATCGCAGACCTCAAAGGTAAGAAAGTTGCTTACATCAAAGCTACGACAGCCCATTACTTCTTAATCAAGATGTTGAAGGAAGTTGGTCTGACTTTGAAGGATATTGATGCGATCGCTCTCTCGATCCCCGACGGACTTTCTGCCTTCAGGAAAGGTGATCTAGATGGCTGGGCTACCTACGGTTATTCGATCCCCCAAGCTAAAAAGGATGGTGCCAGGGAACTGAAGTCTGCAAAGGATATCTTGAGTGGTAACTTCATGATTGTAGCCGCTCCCAGCGCGATCGCAGATCCAGGCAAAAATGCTGCGATTGCTGACTTCCTCTGTAGGATTAAAAAGTCGCAAGCTTGGCGCGAATCGAATTTGGAAACCTGGGCAAAAAGTTATGCTTCAGCTATCGGCATAGATGAAAGCATTGTCCTAGAACAAGCAAAGCAGGAAGAAAAACAACGCCATGTTCAGGTTCTCCCTACCTCCGATGAAGCGATCGCCTCACAGCAAGAAGTAGCTGACACCTTTGCCGAAGCTGGCGTCCTCCCAGCTAAGGTTAGGGTGAAACCTCTGTGGGACACTACTTTTAATGATGCGATTGCTAAGTGCAGTATTTGACAAAGTACTAGGTATCGAGGCTTAGGCATTGGGGACTGCTAAAACTCTTACTCAGTCCCCAATCCTCGATCTCCAATCACTTGACTTTCAGCACCGACTTACCTAATGATTGGCAAATAACATCATTTTGCGGTGTATGGATACGGCTGCACAGAACGTCACGGTAGTGACGCTCTAAAGGATTCCTTTTTAATAGACCAGGATTACCTGTCAGTTCTAAGGCAATCTCCACAGCCCGAATCGAGTTAGTTGTAGTTAGATATTTAACAGCTTGTGCCTGTAATCCTACGTTAGGCTGATACTCGTCTTTGTCGATATCTTCAGCCAAACTATAAATCAATCTATTGTTAGCAAACAGCAGTGCTTCTATCTCACCCACGGCAGTTTGGAAGCGTGGCAGAGTTGCCAGTGGCTCTTTGAGATTAGAAGGCGATCGCTCCCAAAGATACTTAGCAAGCCAGTCTCGCGCACTAGTAGCAACACCGAGATATAAAGCACTCACTGTCAAACTGCCCCAAGTCGAAATCAGTGGATCAAAGGATGGCGCAGCAGATATGGGGCTGATATTCAAGGCATACTCTGAGGGGATTAATACATTCTCCAAAATGAGATCGTGGCTGCCTGTAGCTCTCATCCCCAAGTGATCCCAAGTTTCGACAATTTGCAAACCGGGCAGATCGCGCGGAACCAGAAAACTCCCAACTTGTGGTTCATCCTCAGTTGTCCGGGCCCAAACAACAAAGTAACTGAGGATAGGACTGCCCGTGGTGTATTGCTTGTGGCCTGTTAAACGCCAACCCTCTGTTGTCCGTTCGGCAATTGTGGCAGGCAATCCGCCTCTAGCTGGTGTCCCTAACTCAGGTTCGACACGGGCCGCATTGAGCAGGGCAATGCCTTCAATCGATTCACGACACAGCCGCTTATATACTTCTGGATGCCAGCGACGGCTGTGGGCGGCATGAGCATGTTGGAGATAGTGCATTGTCAGTACTAACGCGGTCGAAGCATCGCCACGCGCTATCCCTTCAATCACTCGGCAGATAATTGGTAGCCCTAAACCTTGACCACCTAATTCACGGGGAATGGTGAGGCTGAGTAATCCTGCCTTATGTAAAGCTGTAAAATTCTCGAAGGGAAAGGAACCATCTTTGTCGTGTACTCCTGCACGGGTGGCAAAGTCCTTGGCCAGAACCTCAACCCGGTCGAAAATATTGGGGATTTCTAAGCCTTTGGCTACAAAGGTGTCTGGCACTGCTTGCTCCAACTGTGACATAAATACTCCTTCAAAACTCACTTTACTACTACTGAATCAGAAATATTTTGCAATAAAAAGGGATTGTGGACTGGGAAAGAATTCTTTTAATCTCTAATTTTTCATCTCTTTGAATGTATCTGAATTTTTACCTCGCCTTTGAAGGACATAACTTTGTAGCCGAGAGTAAACTCAAATCTTCTGAAGATGGACGAGACTCCATCTTCAGAAGATTTGATGTTCTTACAAATTTGAGATGCTTCCATTGGAGTTAAGCGATCGCAACTACTTATAGCCTAAATCCTGCTTTATTTTCTTCCTCAGTTTCTGACCTCAAACTCAGGTCTTCTGGTCAACCTTAAGTATACTACTTAAAGTCGCTCGGAATTTAGTAATTAGTAAGTTTTGTAAGTATGATACAAACAGCTTTCTAAGAGCAAGCCAACCAGAGGATTTAGCGATCGCTCCAGAGCTTAACACGAGAATCTATAGGAAATGGGGGGATGCGATCGCCACAATTTGCGTTTACTTTCCAAGTATCCTAAGTGTGAGGCTAGGTTTAAGATACCAGCTTTATGGGAGGATGGGTGTTGTCATAGGTATCGAACACCGTTTGCAGAGATGGCTAAGTAACAAAAAAGTGCTTAAGTCCTAAAAATCACTACTGCTTGACTTTTTGGTACGATATCCCTGATTGGGGTGAGTAGGTTTCTCAGGGTATCGTAATTCCAGTTGACCTTTCTTTTGCATCTTGCTCAGGTAGCCAAGGCGTAGTGTGTTATGTGAACGATTTAACAATTCTTTCAGTTGTTTATGGTTCAAAAACCTTCCTTGACAAAGCTTGAGAATTGTTGTTTCCAAGATATAGCAGTAGCCAGATAGATTAGGACGCTAAACGCAAGACATCCTCTATTGTAGTTCCTAGACTATCGAAGTTTTTTATCTGCTTGCGAATTCGACTCTTGAGCCATGACCAACATTTTTCAATTTTGTTTAAGTCAGGTGAATAGGGAGGTAAATAAACAAGGAAGCATCCAGCTGTTGTAATTAAATTTTCAATGTTTCCTCCTTTGTGAAAAGTTGCATTATCCATTATCACAACCTGTCCAGGAGTTAGGCTCGGAATTAAGCATGATTGGAGCCAAGTCTCAAATACTGTTCGGTTACAGGCTCCTTCTACAGTAAATGGTGCGAATAAGCGTTGGTTACACAAAGCAGCAATTATATTAACTCTTCCTTTGCGTTGTCCCGATTTTAAATCATAAAAGCGCTCACCTCGCTCATTCCACCCGTAACCGTAATCATCACGGTTATCCATTCCTGATTCGTCTACGTAAACTATTTCTGTTGAACACCAAGTAGCTAATTGTTCTAAAAACTTTTATATGCATGAGTTCATCGCGTTCGCTGTAACCATAAGTCTTTTTTTTCGCGTAAATCCAATTTTGTGCAATGCTCTTGAGATAGTCCTCTGACTAATATCATCTTCCCAAAGTTCAGCCATTTCTTTCTGGGTCTTATCTCCATGCATTTTTACAAAAGAACGAAATTTCTGCGAATCAGTTATTTTGCGATCGCTTCTGAGTGTTTTTTTGTTGTTTGCTTGAAAATCTCCTGTTCTAGCCCTGCGCTCTAGCCATAAATTGATTGTATTACGACTTATATTAAACAGTTCACTCACCTCGCTTTTTTTCAAGCCGTCTAGTTCAATTGCTTGAATCACTTTTTGACGGAAATCATAACTATAGGATTTAGCCATAATATCGAGCAAAGATTTCAACTACATATTTAACACTGCTAATCATATTATCAGTAAACCAAAAAGTTTTTCCCAAAGAGCGATCGCTAATTCAGCTTACGTGTTATTAAGTGCTATATAATACTTAAAATATGAACTATGCTTATAGCATCCTGAAAGATTTCCAAAAATGAAATGATGAGAGTAGTGTGTAGCATATTGACTAAAAAAATTGATCGTTTCATCAGAAGAACTAGCAATAACCGCCTCAGAAACCCTTGATGAGGTTATTGAGTGTTTAATAGAAAATTTCTCCATTGAAACTCAGGGGAGATGTGACCAGCAAACTTTGTTTGAGATTCTGACTCATGCTGCTAGCAGTGGAGATAGTATTGAGAATACAGCCAAATTATTAAAGAACGTTCCTACAGCCAACGATATTAGATATCATCTCAATAAAATCAATAATTTTGATGAATTAGAAACGCAAATAAATCAATCTTTAAAAAGTCGAATTCCTTTATGATTAAAAAAAGGGTGTTTAAAAATAGCGATTGATTTAAATTTAATTTGCTATTATGGTAAGCCAACATCAGAAGAATTACCCTACATATATCGAAGTCAAGCCAAATCTGGTACTCATTCATTTTATGCCTATGCAACTTTATATGTTATTAACAAAAATAAGCGTGTAACCTTTGCAGTTAGGGGTGTTCGCCGACTAGATACCAGTGTTGCGATAATTACTTATTTATTGGCAGAACTTGAATCCCTTAAAATTAATGTAAAAAAACTCTATTTGGATAGGGGATTTTTTAATACTTCTGTAATTAGATGGTTGCAAGCATTAGATATTCCATTTATGATGCCTGCTATTAAAACGGGAAAAAAGGGGGGGATTAAACAATTTTTAAAGGGCAGAACAAGTTATAAAACTACCTATACGATTACAAGAAACCAAGATGATTCAGTCACATTTAACTGATGGATTATCTGCAAATATAGGAAGGGTAAGGGGAAAAAGCATGGAGTTCAATACTTTGTTTATGTTGTTCACAATGTCAAAACAAATCTAGATTACATCTATCAAGATTATAGAAAAAGATTTGGTATTGAAACTAGTTATCGACTCCAAAATATTTGTCGAATTAAAACTAATAATAAAAATCCAGTCTTCAGATTATTATTCGTTGGCAGATCTTTTCTTCTAGTTAATATCTGGGTGAGTCTTCTTTGGCTCAGAATCAGTCGCAAGAGAAAAGGTAGTCGATTAATTTATCGCACAGTTTTTGTACTCAAACAGATGTTAGCCTTCTTATGTCAAGCTATTCAGCGTAAATATCAATTGGTTGAAAGCATTTATATTCCATCTGGTTAGCATTAACAAAACATCAATCAGCTAATTATAAGTAATCTTAATACGTACTCTGTCTGCTTGTTAGAGTTTCCTGTATTCCCAAGTATCATAAGCTACAAAGGTTGTAGTGAGCGCTGTTTGAGGAAAAACTTTTTGGTTTACTGTTATATGTCCTAACGCATATGGCTACTGCTATATCTGTTGATACCTTGCCCTTATTTCTTACAGTTGCTGCGATCGCCATTAGTAATTCCCAATCATCGGAGCTTAAGCCCAAATCATCGGAGCTTGACGGCAAATCATCGGAGCTTAAGCCCAAATCATCGGAGCTTGACGACAAATCATCGGAGCTTAAGCCCAAATCATCGGAGCTTGACGGCAAATCATCGGAGCTTAACCCCAAATCATCGGAGCTTGACGGCAAATCATCGGAGGTGGTTTCATCCGCTATTAGTTCTGAGAAAAAATCATCCGGACTGGTTTGTTCTACTAACCTATAGCTTTGAGCAACCAAATCAACTTCCGCGTCTGATGCTTCCCCCAGAAAAAAGTAAAATGTGCCACGAGTAGCACCAGCAGAGCCGAGTAAACCATCTTTTACTAGCGCACATAAAGCCTTTGTTAAATCATGGGGATGAGTTGTTGTCATCGACTTGAGTCGAGTATGGGTAACTTTGCCCTCAATTGCCACTGTTGCTAAAGCAAGTTGCTGGTCATGAGATAACTCTCTAAATGAAGAGCCAAAACGCTCATCAAGCTCTTTAAGGGTTTCTTCTGGTAACACGTTTACCATAAGCATTCTCAAGATTGTTTGATCGGGTTCAACTTTGTCCAACAAATCAGGCGATCGCCAATGTTCTCGTTTCCAATTCCAATAAATTTTGGGAATACCTGAACCTGCTTGGTCACTAAAACCAATAAGCTGAAACATTTTCTGCAATTTACGATTACGGCAATCACTTGTACCACCTTGTAATGCATCTTCAAGAGGCAGTCGCATTACTCCAGGGTTACGAAATAAGAACATATCGGGGAGTTTAATAATCTGTATTGGCACTCGCCCTGTATAGTCTGCATGGATTAGTGTGTTTATTAACGCTTCACGTAAGGCTTCATGTACTGGTGTATCGTCTACTCGTTTTGCTCCTTTAAGCTTGAAAGGAACTTTGAGGTCTGAAAACAGTTTTTGGATAACTCGACGGTAAAAATCATACAAATTTCCTGACCATGTTCCATCTGTAGTGACACGATCGACCCAGCGAGCCTCTGTTCTTGGCTCTGGACGTTCTTGATAATCCACTACATAGTGAGGCACTCCCTCAAGGATTGACGGGAGTTTGCCAAACATTAACAAGCCTGCTACAGTCAATCCTTCTTTGCCTGTTTGGCGATCGCGTAGCCAACCCCCAATCGATTGTAAAAATTCCTTATCATCTTGATCGAGCCAAGGATGATCGGGTTTAGTAGCTTTAAATTGATTTCGGTATGCTTTAAGGGTATTCGGGTCAATATCATCAAAACCGTAGTTTTCGAGTAACCGAGCATCCCGCACTTCCTCCACTTGTTCTGCGAGCATCCGTTTAACAGTTTCTTCATCGCAAAGGTAATCTCCCTCGTAGTTCCTTCGATAACTACCTGTTAAAGGATTTTGCCCTACATACACTGGACGCTGCGATCGCTTGGCTCGCGGAACGGCAATGCGAATTACTTGCTTGTCTTGTACTGCGATTACTTCAACCATTTTATCAGTCAGCAAATTAATACTGATTTGCTGGCGATTATTAAGCCCATCCCAAAGGGTTTTGAGGACGCGATCTGGAACGGCAATACCTGTGAGACTAAATTTCCCTTTAGGTTTTTCTTCAATACCTAAAAAAATAACACCACCGTAGGTGTTAGCCATTGCGGAATAAGACTCAAAGAAACTTTTAGGTAGTTCACCTTGTCCATCCCTACCTGATGCCCGTTTGGCCTCAACGTCACAGCCCTCTGCTAGTTCTTCGATGTCCAGTATCGATAGGCTTGCCATCGTGAATCCTCAAACTGCCAAAATATACCCACACCAATTCTGTAAGAATCTGTTAGTCAATATTAACAGTGGCGATCGCTACTAAACGGCATTTCGGCAATTGAGGAAGGTATTAAGTTTTGCAAGTAGTATTTTATGCGGTTTGGTCTTGCTGTTCCAGCACTACATTGAAAATTAGTGTAAAACTCACATTTGGGATTAGTCGGTGTAAAACTTGTAGATGAGCTTCTGCATCACTACGGTGACGAAAACGAGCTACAACTTGGTTTTGCATATTAGGTTGAAGCCGCAGATGACAAATAATTAGTCACTGTACAACTAATTTGTCAACGCGGACATTTATCTGTCAATATGGACACAAATGGACGTAACTGGATTCGAACCAGTGACCTCTACGATGTCAACGTAGCGCTCTAACCAACTGAGCTATACGTCCTTAACCACACAATTATCAATAATAGCATATATTCCTCTGAGAGGGCAAGATAAAGACCAAAATCAGGCTAACTCTATAATTTGACATCTTGCACCTGTAGCAACAACGGGTTTCTAGGATTGGTAATATCCTTTTGCTAGATGAGCCTAGTGTATGATCAATAAGGTTATTCGGTTCTGGTAGGGAGCAGCTACCAGAGGTAACTCTTAAAGTTCGGTGCAAATCCGGCGCTTGGGAGCAACTGTGAACCAATTTGAGATGTAATCGGAAATCCCAAATTGAGTGAGTCAGGATGTCCGCCGAAATAGATTTATCAGTTCCACATATGTGCGAGGTACAGATGACTACTGAAAATATTTCCCCAACTAGTCCCTTGGGTGTTGCTGACCATACTTTATTTGTTTGCAAAACTTGTGCTAGCGTTTGGCAAGATAAAAAACGCTTAGGTGAAAGTGGTGGTCAAAAACTTCTACACCAACTTCAGCAGCTTGCACAAGATTGGGATTTACGAGATCAATTCCCAATTCAGGAAGTTGAATGCATGAGTGCTTGTAATCGTTCCTGTGTAGTTGCTTTTGCTGCCAAAGGCAAATTAACATATTTATTTGGTGATTTAGCCGTCGATAGTAGTGCATCTGCGGTACTAGAATGTGCTAGTCAATACTATGTTAAAGCAGATGGTTTACTGCCTTGGTCAGAGCGTCCAGAAGCTCTGAAGAAGGGCATTTTGGCAAAGATTCCACCTTTATCTCAATGATCCGCGTTTTGATTCTGGGTGGGACGGGAGATGCCGCAGAACTAGCAGCCAGAGTGGCGACTATCCAAGGGTTAGAAGCAATCACGTCTCTAGCCGGGCGTACCCGTGAACCATCAGTTCCATTGGGCGATTTACGGGTTGGAGGCTTTGGTGGTGTAGCTGGATTGGCTACCTATTTACGAGTAATGCAAATCGACTTATTAATTGATGCAACTCATCCTTTTGCTACTCAGATATCCTTGAATGCGGCAGATGCTGCAACTGAAGTCGGAGTACCCCGTCTGATGTTAATCCGCCCGCCTTGGGAAAAAGGAAGTGACGATCGCTGGATTGAAGTTGACAGTATTGAAGCCGCCGCCGCATCTGTAGCAAACCAAGCACAGCGCGTATTTTTGACAGTCGGGAGGCAAGAACTCGCCGCCTTTGCTTATTGCGAGAAAATTTGGTTTCTGATGCGGATGATTGACCCTCCTACCGATGATGCTTTAGTGCCACCGGGAGTGATATTGTGCGATCGCGGGCCCTTTACTCTCAATAATGAAAGGCAAATCCTGATTGATCACAAGATTGATACCATAGTGAGTAAAAATAGCGGTGGTGATGCAACAAAGCCCAAGATTATTGCAGCACGAGAACTGGGCGTGAAGGTTGTTATGGTAAATCGTCCAGCCATACCGCCAGGTGAGCAGGTTACTGATGTTGATGGTGCTTTGGCATGGCTATTTGACCGAATAATTCATAATTAAAGACACTGTACAGCAGCCCACACGCGCATCAAAAATTTAGTGGTCAACAAGACAATGGAAAGTACAGGAACTACCACTGATTGTAAGGGACTATGGTTTCTGGCCAAAGTAGCGTCAAGCGATCGCCTCACGCAAGCTTTCGCCTGATTGTTCACACATCCCTTATTTCATTAAATTCATTCTCAATGACGCGAACGGTGAGTTATAAGACTTTTTCAAGGTGCAATTCTTCCGCTACCGGATCGGTCAGGTAATAGTAGCACGGGAAGCTATGCCCGATCAAATTAGCATTATTTACCAAGGACAAGCGCGTTTATTAAGCTACAATTCCCAAGCACAAAATCCGGCGACACTGAAGTTACTCTCACCAGGAGAGGTTTTGGGTTGGGTAAGTCATGTACGGGGTATTCCATCTGAAACTGCGATGCTTCCCTAGCTTGCTTCCAGATGTTAAGCCAATACTTTAATATTTCCTGGCGCAGAGATACACTAGGACGGGTGTTGATAAAGCAGCACGAACACAAAGGTAGTATATCTCTGCAATTTTGCGCCGCCGCCGCCGAATTGATGGGGGGAATGCAGACAGTCAAGGCGCAAAATTTAGAAATGCGATCGCGTTGGCAATGGCAAGAACGCTATGCTCGTTACATCAGCGCTGGTTTCAAAACAGTCTCTACCCAAACTACCGCCAGTTCTGTTAGCAGTTTTCTCAACAAGTTTTCTAGTATGTTAGTGCTGTGGGTGGGAGCTTTTCTCGTCCTCAATCAGCAACTCACCTTGGGACAACTCATTGCTTTCCGCATCCTGGCTGGTTATGTCACCAGTTCCTTGTTACGCCTGATGCAACTTTGGCAGAACTTCTAAGAAACCGCTTTATCTCTGCAACGCCTTGCTGATATTTTAGACACTCCCCAAGAAACAGAAATCGGCAACTGTCAAAATATCCTCATGCCCAGTATTCAAGGTAGTGTCCGCTTTGAAAATCTCAGCTTCAGTTTCTCGGAACATGGGCCGATGCAACTATCTAATATTAATTTAGATTTTCCTACAGGCTCCTTTATCGGAATTGTTGGTCAAAGCGGTTCCGGTAAAAGCACACTGCTAAAATTATTACCCAGACTTTATGAACCCAAGTCCGGCAAAATCTTGATTGATGGCTACGATATCAGTAAAGTAGAACTCTATTCCTTACGTCGTCAAATTGGTATGGTGTTACAAGATACCCTACTATTCGATGGCACAGTCCGCGAAAATATTGCCTTGGGATATCCTGATGCTAGCGATGAAGAAATTATTACCGCCGCTAAGGTAGCATTTGCCCACGACTTTATTATGTCTCTACCCAGTGGCTATAACACTCGTGTGGGCGAACGAGGTTCGGGACTGTCTGGAGGACAACGCCAACGAGTAGCGATCGCTCGTACTGTTCTGCAAAATCCGCAATTACTGATTCTTGATGAAGCTACTAGTGCGTTGGACTACAATGCTGAAGCCCAAGTCTGCGGTAACTTAGCGAAAGCTTTCCAAGATAAAACAGTGTTTTTCATTACTCATCGCCTCAGCACAATTCGCAATGCCGATGTCATTTTGATGATGGATCAAGGTGCTGTGGTAGAACAGGGAACTCATGAAGAATTGATGGCGCTCAAAGGTTATTACTACTGTTTGTATCAGCAATAAGAAGCGAAAGTGTAGGCAGGGGGCAGGAGTTAGGAGGAAATATTATTGCTTCGACCTTTTTACTCGGAACTTCAACCTTTTTACTCGGAACTTTGACCTTTGAACTCGGAACTTCGACCTTTGAACTCAAAACTTTGACCTTTGAACTTGGAACTTCGACCTTTGAACTTGGAACTTTGACCTTTGAACTCGGAATTTCGACCTTTTTACTCAAAACTCCGACCTTTTTACTTGGAACTTCGACTTTTGAACTTGGAACTTCAACCTTTTTACTCAAAACCTCAACCTCAGAACTCAAAACCTCAACCTCAGAACTCGAAATGTCGAGATTATAACTTGGAAACTCAGGCTTAGAACATAGAACACAGCACTTTGACCTATGAATATTCAATATAAATTTGATCAACCAGTACTTTTACAACAGACATCTACTTGGTCACGAGCGATCGCCTATTTCTGAAGGGCCTGTTGAAAAGTCTTGATCGCCTCTACGTGATTCACCATATTGATGCAACGTAACAACAAATTTAGATCGATTCCTTTCACCTCTTCACTACTAGAAACCTTTTCATAGTGAAGTGTATTGCCTTCTCCTCGCAGATGATAGACTTCTAACACACCATCTTCCCAAAACCACACTTCCTTGATCTTCAACCGCTTGTATGCGTCCAGTTTATTGATGCCGCCACTGGAAAACACCACCTCGATCGCCAGATCGGGTAGCATCCGACCAGGAGCAAGTTTATAAGATTCATCCGCCTCTCGCTTGACGGCGACTGTTTCACTTTCCAGAGTCATTGAGCCAGTTGGAGTAAAGTCGAACCCTGCCATGAGCAGGTAAAGTTCCAATAATGCAGCAATCCTCTTTTTAACAGTTTCGTGGGGTTCTCCAGGCATTCGTCGTATCTCCAGAACTCCATCCAGAAAAGAGAGCCGATATCCTGGACGGTCTAACAATTGCTCAACTGCTTTAAACTCTCTCCAGGTCATTCCCTCAAACAGAAGAGGTGATTCTTTTTTTGGTGTTGCTATCGTTGCTGGGGTCATTTGAGTCTCCAGTTTGTTTCCAGATTAGAAATAATCAGGTTTGGAGGGCGATCGTTTCATTATTCTACTTGCATTGAGAGATATGATCGCGATCGATAGAAATTCCTGCGTTTCTTGGGTTACAGAACCTATACATCACCAGAACAGGGAGTAGGGGTAAGGGAGTAGGGAGTAGAGGAAAGACGAAAGTCCCCTACTCCCAGGTGGTTTGAAGCCCCCGAATTTATTCATGGAAAGATGGGAAAATTTGGGAGTATAGGAATTAGCCCGACACACAAAACGTCAATATTAAATCCCTTACTTTTAAGTAGCTGGTTCCCTACTCCCTACTCCCTACTCTCTACTCCCTCGTTAAAATCTTGTCTTCAAGTTGGATCTGAATCTTTGTCACAAGTTCT
Source organism: Nostoc sp. (assembly GCF_036917395.1). Lineage (GTDB taxonomy): Bacteria > Cyanobacteriota > Cyanobacteriia > Cyanobacteriales > Nostocaceae > Nostoc. Next base: position 250,495 of record NZ_JBALDI010000029.1, on the reverse strand, counting down.
ACGACGACAGGCAAACTTTTAAAACTCTTCTGCCTTAAAGCGCTTGTTTTATCCTCACATTTCCAACTTCCGGCCAACCATATACCACAAACCCACGGCATAGGGGATGTAATTGAGTTCTGTAAAACCTGCTTTCGCAAACTCGGACTCGAAGTTGAAATGAATAAAGTCATCCAACCACGGTTCTTGAAAAGAAGCACTCAAGGCGTATTCACCCCGATAGGTGTCAGCGTATAGTACCCAACCTCCGGGTTTGGTAATCCGGTACATCTCTTTAAGAATCTTAGGCGTCCACTCTTTAGGCGTCTCGTGCAAGAGTAGTGATGACGTGACAAGATCAAAGGAGTTGTCAGGGTAGCCAGTGTGACGAGCGTCCACCTGCTCAAACTCAGCCCGCTCACTAAATCCAACCTTGTTAAACTTGTGCTGACTGATCACCAGCATGTAAGGCGAAACATCAGTAATGAACTTGGGACATCAAACAGTAACTCTAGAGCAGCTACTAAAAGAGTCTAAATAAAATTGGCTTAACCGCAGTGCTGATTCTGCTTTTTGGCGATCGCTAATTTCCTGTTGCAAGAGGACATTTTGCTCAGTCAGTTGCTTTTGTAGCTTTCGGATAGTCAAATTATTTTCTACACGGGCAAAAACCTCTTCTTCACTAAAAGGTTTGGTAATATAATCCACCCCGCCGACTGCCAATTACTAGCACTCCGGCATAGTTTGGATAAAGTCCTTGGTCACTAATTCCACTCATTGCTGCATCAATACCTTGGCTGCTAACTCCTTTAGAAAAGTCCGGTGTTTTACCTTTTTCTTTAGAAATAAAAGCATTTTTGGTTACTAAAGAACCAACCAAATAAGTTTCACCACTATTACCTAAGCCTGTACGTTCTCGGACAATCTGATCTATTCGGTCTAAATTTAAATCAGCTAAGATGCCAAAGCGGTATCAATTCCCTTTCAGCACTGCTACTCATTACGATGTCAGGCTGATTATGCGCCTGAAGTGCCCTGTTAGTCTTCTCAGATAGTTCATCGTTAGTGTAAAAAGTCAGCTTGATACTTCTCTTTTAACTTGGTACACGTGATTGCAAAAAGCGACCGGAAATGCAAATTGCGATCGCATTAGATGCACAACACCATTAACAATTTAAAATTCAAAATTCAAAATCTTCCGCGCAGCGTTATGTTGGCGCAGCCTCTCGTAGAGAAGTGAAGAGAGTTTCAGGCTTTTATTTAAACCCAGACAGAAACTGAGCGCAGTCTGAGCCACTCCGCTTTCGAGCCAATACAGTTCGCTTAAACTCTAAGCAGTATTAAGTATTGAAAACAAGAGCGTTTTTAATTTGACTCTTGCCCCCTTGTGTATCAACTTTTTAGACGGAAATTTAGGCAGCACAACTATTCAACTTCTTTCACCACAGTAGTGTGTTGTAGTAGGGAAGTCTTTTGAAAGAACTATGTCTTGCACTAACAAATCAGTAATTTTTTTTATCTCTACTTGAGTGAATAGCTTTGTTAAAATCCCGCAGCAAGTCTTCTTCCGCATCCCGCTCTTGCTTGAGTTCTCGAATCATTTCCTGACTCGCACCAATCACCAAACCAGTAACTGCACCGACAATGGCATATTTTTGATCCAAGTCTTTATACATTTGACTTGTGTAGGGACAAGGAAATAAATCAGCAGCAATAAAACCAATTCCTGCACCCACAAATGCTGTCACAAAGCCAGAGAAAGCGATTAGTCTAACATTCATTTACTTTCCTCCAAAGCTTATAACTTTGCTAAATTATTAGAAGATACTCTACATTGTCTCAGCAGCTCCCAAAGTTGTAACTTAATCTTTACCTGTTGTAATAGAAGGCAGAGTGGGGAATGAGGAGGATGAGGGAAATGAAGATAATAACTCCCAACTCCCTATTCCCTTTTTCAATTACTCGAATCATTGGGTCTGTTATCATCAACATTTCGCTTCACAACTATAGATGAATGTTGATCAGCGTTCGTCGTTCGCGTTAGCGTCTCCGTTCGCGCAGCGTCTTTGATAGGAGAAGGAGAAGACGTTGCCGTTGGCGCACCGTCTCCGACAGGAGAAGGTATCGCTGTTGATTGTGCATCCTCATCTGCATTTGAGGCAGGCGGTTGGGAGCGATTAGAAGGTTTGTGCTTCAAGAAGCGATCTTCCAAAGTCTTGATGATTACGTACAGCACTGGAACAAAAAGCAAACTTAAGATCGTTGCCACGAGTAACCCCCCAAACAACGCCGTTCCCAACGACCAGCGCAAGGCAGAACCCGCTCCTGTAGCGATTACCAGAGGGAAAAATCCCAGCAGTGCAGCACTCGAAGTCATGACGATTGGTCGAAACCGCTCTTCGGCTGCGGTCAAGGCTGCCTGTGGAATCGTCATGCCTTGTTTATAGGCTTGGTTAGCAAACTCGACGAGCAAAATGGCGTTTTTCGAGGCGAGTCCGATCAGCATCACCAACGCCACGTTCGTGTAGACATCGTTTACCAAACCGCGCAACGCCAGCGCACTCAACGCACCCAACAACGCTAACGGTACGGTCAATAAAATAATCGTGGGATCGATATAACTTTCATACTGAGCGGCAAGTGTGAGAAACATACTGGAATAAACACCGCCATCAACACAAGCGACGTTGCAAGGATCGCTCCAGTGAGTTCATCCATTGCCTCAATCGACGCTTGAAACGGTCTAACATGCGCGGCAGAGCGGTACTGGCTTGGGCAGAGCGCACATTTGCCTATGCTTGCCGAATCGCTGCGCCTGATGCAGCAACTTGTTTGTTTGCGGCTTGCAAATCCGCGATCGCTGCTTGTAAATTATTTCTGGCAACGTCTAACTCTTGCCTGGCTATGGCTCCTTCCTTGACTAATTGTTGGTTACGATTGAATTGTGTCCGTTGCAGCTGAACATTTGCAGCGGCTTTAATGCGCTGGGCTTCGGCTTGTTGAAGTTGTGCTTGAGTCGTTCCCAATGCTGCTTGGGCTGAACTAGCCGCAGCGATCGAACTCGCAACATTTGCCTGCGTCTGATCCAAGCTCAACGATGCGATTTCTGTACCTTGCTGCACCTGCTGACCGCTAGACACGAGAATCGATTCGATTCGATTCTACCCTGAGTTTATGGCTGAAGCGTGACTTTTTGCTGTGCCTCTAACGTTCCTACAAATACAGAACTTTCTTCGAGCGTGCCTGCATCAATTTTCTGAAGTTTCACCGGCAATGCTGGGAGGCTGAGTGCCTTTGCTGCCGGATCGCTGTTTTGACAAGCACTTGTCAATGCTGCGAGCATTAGTATGCTAACTAATACTGGATTTGCAAGTAATACGCTTAAGTATTTAAGTAGAAAATAACGTTTTAATATGAAACAAAATGTTGAGCGGCTAAATTTATACACTGCATAATTTTTCCGTCTCACTCCCTTGGCTTGAGAAGGCTTAACAACTCCAGCTTTACCGCAGTAAATTTTCTAGATGTTTAGATATTTTGTTGATCATTAGATACATCTTTCGTCACAATCGCGGCTTTACATCAAACAAACTCATCTTTGAATAAATCTCTGGATTAATACTACGTCGAATATCGCCACCGGCTTGATCGGATTTTGGCGACTTCTGATTAATCTAGGTCAAGCAATTCTTACTAATCTGGATTCAAATCGTTGTCGGGTAATAACTGGTTTGAATTGCTTACTATAATTTTCCCTTAGGAATCGACCCTTCAATTCCCTCAACATACCAATCCATCGCCAGTTGTCCCTGATCATCCAACACCTTACCCGTTGGGATTCGCACCACTCCTTTTTGGTCTTTCACCGGGCCATCAAAAGGATGTGCAGTACCCTGAATAAACTCATCGCGCTTCGCATTCACCAATTGTTGCACATCCGCCGGAATCGCCTGATTCATTGGGGAAATATCCACCATCCCTTCACCAATGCCATCCCAAACTTCTTGCGACTTCCAAGTATTACTCATTACAGCCAAGGCTTTATCTGTATAGAATTTGCCCCATTTGTAAATAACTGATGTCAGGTGGGCTTTTTGACCAAACTTACTCATATCAGTGTTGTAGCCAAAAGCATAAATGCCTTTTTCCTGTGCCAATTGGATAACGGCACTAGAGTTGGTATGCTGCGTTAGTACATCCGCACCTAAATTGACCAAAGCTTGAGCCGCTTCTCTTTCTTTAGCTGGATCGTACCAACTTTGTACCCAAAGTACCTTAACTTTTGCTTGAGGATTTGTTAGCCGCACTCCTTGAGTGAATGCACTGATTGCCCGAATCACTTCTGGAATTGGGTATGCGCCAAGAAAACCAACTACATTCGATTTTGTCATTTTGCCAGCAATCATGCCAGTTAAGTAACGCGGTTGTTCAAAACGTCCCAGATAAGTGCCAACATTGGCAGCACGTTTGTATCCTGTACACTGTTCAAAGACAACATCACCAAAGTCCCTGGCAACTTTAATTGTTGGGTTCATGTACCCGAAGGAAGTTGTAAAAATCAACTTGTTACCATCTAATGCTAGTTGGCGAATCACTCTTTGGGCGTCAGCACCTTCGTTGACATTTTCGACAAAGGTAGTTTTTACCTTATCGTTAAGATTGGCTTCCATGTCTCTGCGACCTAAATCATGGGCATAAGTCCAGCCAAAATCACCCACAGACCCCATATAAACAAATCCCACCTTGAGAGGTTCATTTACCGCCACAGGCGACGCTGAGGGAGACACCTCACCCTGCGATTTGGAATTTTTGCCTTGAACACAACTCGTTAAGGCAAAGCTAGATCCTGCTAAAGTGACATACTTTAGAAAATTCCGACGATCCATATTTTATCGATGGGGTTTAGTTGCTGAAAAAGATTTTTCTGATTTCTAGTAACGATAGATACTCTATTTAATTAATTTTAGCTCTTGTTTTTTGCCATCAAGTTACTGACAAAAGAAAGCAAATAATGGTTGAATTGGGCATTGGGCATGGGGAATGTGGACAAGGAGGATAAGGGGGACAAGGAAAGAGTTTCTTTCCCAATGCCCAGTCCCTTTTACTAACAACTCCCACAAAGGGATGCGGTTTACTGGAGGTTTTTAATGAACTTATTTGAGCTTTTAGCAGGGGAAGACAATCATTCAGCCTTAGTTACACCTGGGGGGCGATCGCTAACCTATAAGCAATTGCGCGAGAATGTTGTTGGACTAGTATCCCAACTCAACAGCTTTGGATTGAAACGGGGCGATCGCATTGCCATTGCCATGACTAACGGTTCACCAATGGCTATTACCTTTTTGGCTGCCGCCCTGTGTGGCACTGCTGCACCTTTGAATCCCAAATACAAGCAAGAAGAATTTGCCTTTTACTACGAAGATACCCAAGCAAATGCACTGATTACGTTGTCTGAGGGGCCAGAAGCAGCCATTGCCGCCGTCACATCCGACATGATGCTGATTAATGCCAAGGTAAACACTGACGGCACATTGAGCTTTGAATTAGTCAAAACAGGCTCAGAACTAGCAGAATTCTCGAATCCCGTAGCCCCCAACGCCGATGATCTGGCAATGATTCTCCACACTAGCGGCACCACCAGTCGTCCCAAGCGTGTGCCGATTCGTCATCGCAACTTAATCGCCTCAGCCGGCAATATCATTGGTGCTTACTCACTCACAGCAGCTGACACTACACTTTGCCTAATGCCCCTGTTCCACATTCACGGATTGGTGGGCTGTTTGCTGGCAACCCTAGCATCGGGCGGTACACTAATTTGTCCCAATGGTTTTAATGCCCTAGAGTTTTGGAAACTGGTAGATACCTACAAACCTAGCTGGTACTCCGCAGCGCCAACCATGCACCAGACAATTTTGGTCCGCGCTACCCGCAATACAGAAATTGTCAAAGCTAATCGCTTTCGTTTCATTCGCTCTAGTAGCGCTTCTTTGCCCCCAATTATCATTGAACAACTAGAGGCAACTCTTAATGCTCCCGTGGTGGAATCTTACAGTATGACTGAAGCATCTCACTTAATGACCACCAACCCTCTACCGCCAAAAATTCGCAAACCAGGTACTGTAGGTTATGGCTTCGGTGTGGAAGTCGGCATTATGGACTCTGAAGGCAATCTGCTATCTCAAGGAAGCTTGGGTGAGGTGGTGGTAAAAGCACCTAATGTCATAGATGGTTACGAAAACAACCCAGAAGCTAACGCCACAGCTTTTGTAAACGGTTGGTTCCGCACAGGGGATCAGGGCACACTGGATGCAGACGGCTACCTCCGCTTGACTGGACGCATTAAAGAATTGATTAACCGGGGTGGGGAAAAAATTTCTCCCTTAGAAGTGGATGATATCTTGCTGCGCCATCCCGCTGTTGCCGAAGCCTTGGCCTTTGCCGTCCCCCACAAATCTTTAGGAGAAGATATCCACGCCGCTGTTGTCCTTAAGGCAGAAGCTGGCGAAAAAGAACTTTTAGCCCACTGTTCAACCATGCTGGCAGATTTCAAAGTTCCCAAACAAGTTCACATTTTGGATCAACTACCTCGTGGTGCTACCGGGAAACTGCAACGGTTGGCTATGGCAAAATTGCTTAACATCGGGCAGTAGTAAGATGAGCAATCATTTGTTACATCTACGACTAGCTTCGGTCAATGGACGCTTATTGTATGCATACCAGAAGATATTGTCTTCTTGATGGGCTACAAGGCAACCCTATTTCAATGTAAGAGTTCAAACGAAAAGTTAAGTCAGTGCTTGACATTCTTCAATAGTACATTTAAACTAATGCTTAATTAACCGGCCGGTTAAATAAAAATGTCTAGCGATCAACTGAGCGTCATCTTTGCCGCCCTTGCCGATCCCACACGGCGTGCGATCCTGGCTCACCTCGCCAAGGGTGAGGCATCGGTCACTGAGTTAGCCAAGCCCTTCGAGATGAGTCTGCCTGCAATTTCTAAGCACCTGAAGGTGCTGGAGCGTGCCGGACTGATCACGCGGAGTCGTGAGGCTCAATGGCGACCCTGCCAGATCGAAGCACAGCCGCTCAAGGACGCGGCAGATTGGATCGATCAATATCGCCAATTCTGGGAAGAGAGTCTTGATCGGCTGGATGATTACCTGCACGAATTACAAACCCAGGAGAAACAAAATGAGCAATGAAAATGATTCCACTGATGCTCAATCGGAACGCGAGATCGTCATCACCCGCGTCTTCAACGCACCGCGCGAACTCGTGTTTAAGGTATGGACTGATCCGAAACACGTAGTGCAGTGGTGGGGACCAAAAGGCTTTACGACTCGGGTAACTGAATTGGATCTGCGTCCGGGCGGTAAATGGCGCTACGTCATGATTGGTCCAGACGGCACGGAGTACCCGGTCAAAGGTGTCTTCCGCGAAATCGTGCCCTATGAACGGATTGTTACCAGCGATGAATTTGATGAAGGCTTTGAAAAGGTCATGAACGCTGATCTGCCAAGGGGAATGGTTACGACGGCGGTTTTCGAGGATTTGGGCAGTAATACCAAACTCACACTCCGAATTATGCATGAGTCTGCCGAGGACCGTCGCAAGCATGAAGAGATGGGGGTTATCGAAGGCTGGAACTCCAGCTTTGACTGCCTCGACGAGTTATTGGCGAAGGTTTGAGTCTTCCTTGCCACGGATGAGACGGTCAACTAGCGGTCTGCATGAAACGACTCAAGCGGAACATTAATATCGGCAAGCCGATACTTCATACACATAAATGAGCTTTCAAAAGGAGAAAACATGGCTACTAAAATTTTTGTGAATCTCCCAGTAAAAGACCTCAATCGGTCTGTCGAGTTTTTTACTAAACTTGGCTTCAGTTTTAACGCCCAATTTACTGACGAGACGTCTACCTGCATGATCGTGAGCGATGACATATTCGTCATGCTATTGACTCACGAAAAATTCAAGACTTTTACTCCCAAAGAAATCTCTGATGCCACGAAAAGCACAGAAGTGCTTGTGTGTTTATCTTCCCAAAGCCGAGAAAAAGTCGATGAAATGGTTCGTAAGGCAGTCACCGCCGGCGGAACAACCTACAATGAACCACAAGACCACGGTTTTATGTACGGACATGGTTTTAGTGACTTAGATGGCCATATTTGGGAAATTATCTATATGGAGCCAAGCGCAATAAATTAAGGTTGAAAATGCAATGACACAATGCGCGCTCCAGGCGACCGTCTTGCCTAGGCTTTGCTACGGCAAAACGTCGGCTAAACTGGGGCGTTATGCTGCCTGAGTGACCGCTGAGGGCAGCATTTGGAGATCATCTGTTGTTACTTCTGGATCTGAGCAAGAGGAGGAAGAACCACAAGATTGAATCCCCAGATTATTCGTGATCTAAACTCGCGAATAATCTTTCTTCTTTTATTTTTGCCAAATTGGGATGCTCCCTCTAAACTTACTTGCATAGGCAGGTAATAGGCAACATTCAAGAAGTATCTTAAAATTGTACTGAGTTTTTTAAAAAAGAAAATAGGAGTTTTTTCTGCCTATTATAAGAAACAGAAATACTTTTGATAACAGGGATATATAACTGAATAAGAAAACCGTGGATTCTTCGGCAACAGAAGTAGATTTAACCCTCCATATTTGTTGAACGATTGAAAGTGAACCTGATTCTGGACTGTATTAATACTCACTAAGTTTAACGAATTATAACAATACTATTTTTACTAACTTGGAATAAGCGATACACTAAGGAAAATTCCTTGAGGAAGCGTTGATGGCACGGTCAAACGGGGTTAAAAATGAAACATCTGTACAGGAATTGCCGACAATTTCAGATAAAGATACAGTGACAATTGAAGATTTGCCTGAAGATTCGGCCGAACCAGTGGAAGATGTCCAGGATATTGACGACATCTTGAACTCACTCAAAAGCTTACTGAGTAACCTAGAAAAGCTGCAAAAAGTCCGGCAGGAAGTGGGCGACATCAAACCGTTGATCGGGCGGATGCTTGATGGGGAAGTGGTTGCTGGTGAAGAACTTGAGCAACTCAAGGTAGGTGTGAGCAGTCTTTCTCGCCTTGTTCGTGCTTATAATGACCATCAAGCAGCGTTGACTAAAGCACAACCTGCTAGAAATTTGCTAGATCAAGTCCTCAAAGAGCGTAAAGCTAGTTGAAACAAGAAGCGATGTCTATGACGGGCTGTGACGCTCCTGCGTCGCTAACGCTACGCTATCGGCGTCGCCTTTTTTAAGAAAATGCGATCGCACCCCTAATGACCCAAATGCGTAGATACACAGCGGTAAGCCAGCGCGGTCTTCTCCCTTAGGAGAAGCAACTGGCGCGGCACGGAGAAATCAGAGTTTGAGAGATATTTTGCGTAAGTCCTATTATTATCAAGCGATGTCTACACGGGTTGTACTTACGCACTTCACACGAAGTCGCTACATGTCTAAATCTGTGGTTTCATTTGAAGGATATCAAATTTTGCAAGATATCTACTTATGATGATCAATGTTGCACCTGCCATTGTAGTACTAGGTCAAAATAGTGTGACAGTAGCACGCAAAATAATCACTGTCCTACCAGGGGCGACGCTATACGGTCTAGCGGGTCGCACATCAGGAGTTGACGTCACCTTTACTAATTTTGGCAAGACGTTGCGCGAGTTATTTGCCCAAGGAACGCCACTGATTGGCATTTGTGCCGCCGGCATTCTAATTAGGACGCTAGCTTCCGTACTCTCGGATAAACAACAGGAACCACCAGTGCTAGCTGTGGCTGAAGATGGTAGTGCTGTTGTACCCCTCTTGGGCGGACTTGCTGGAGTAAACGATTTGGCCTGCCGCATTGCCGAAGCGCTTGATGTCAAGCCTGCAATTACGACCACGGGTGACCTCCGTTTGGGCACAACGCTATTGTTTCCTCCCCCTGGATACCATTTAGCAAACCCAGACGATGCGAAGAAATTTATCTCAGATTTGCTAGCCGGGGCGCAAGTCAAATTAGAAGGTATAGCAGCTTGGTTGAGCGATAGTAAACTGCCCATAGATCCAAAGGGAGATTTGACTATCCAAGTTACCGAACGTTTGGTGACTCATAGAGCCAACTGCCTTATCTACCACCCTGCAACTATAGCGATCGCAATTAGTGGCATGATTGGCTATGCAGATGATGCAGTCGCTTTAGTACAGCAGCTACTAGCTGATGCCAGACTAGAAAGAGCATCAGTCGCCGGGATATTTGCACCGATCACCGCTGCTGCCGATCCAGCAATCCACGCCGTAGCTAGCGCCTTGGGAGTGCCTGCCCGCTTTTTTACCCCAAATCAGCTAGAAGTCCAGCTATCAGCAGGTTATAGCCCCGCCCAAGCGGCAGCGATCGCCGCGACAGGCACATATCCCTTATCTCCCTCATCTCCCTATTTGGCGATCGCCATTGCCCCTCAACCAATTGACCCCAACACCATCGGTCAGCCACGCGGACGGTTAGCGATTATAGGCACGGGCCCTGGTGGATCGCAATGGATGTCAAAAGAAGTGAAGGAGATACTCAAGTCCGCAACTGATTTAGTAGGTTATAAAACTTATTTAGATTTAGTTGGTTCTCTGGCTGATGGTAAGCAACGGCATGAGTCCGACAACCGCGAAGAAGAAGCACGGGCAAAAATGGCCCTTGATTTGGCAGCATCTGGGCGATATGTAGCTGTAGTTTCATCTGGTGATCCCGGTATCTATGCAATGGCAACAGCGGTTTTTGAAGTATGCGATCGCTATGCCAAACCCGAATGGGATAGTATCGACATTCATGTAGCACCAGGCATCTCAGCAATGCAGGCAGCAGCAGCAGCGATTGGTGCGCCTCTTGGGCATGACTTCTGTGCTATTTCCCTTTCTGACATCTTGAAGCCTTGGTCTGCAATTGAACAACGAATTGCCGCTGCTGCTAAAGCTGATTTCGTAATTGCTTTCTACAATCCTGTTTCCAAAGAGCGTACCTGGCAACTGGCAGAAGCGAGAAAGATTTTGCTGCTATATAGAACACCAGATACACCAGTAGTGTTGGCGCAAAATCTCGGCAGACCAGGACAGACGGTGAAAGCGATCACACTTGACCAGTTAACACCAGCAACCGCTGATATGCGGACAATTATTCTCATTGGTTCCACAAAAACCCGAACCATCAAGCGCCGCGATGGTAATATCTGGGTTTATACGCCGCGTCGCTATCCCGAACAATAGGCATAATCAGCGCTGTAAACACAAGCAAAACTTCTCTTTTGTTGGAGAGGCAGGATAAGTTTTCAGGCTAGATTTTAATAAACCATCAGCCTGCTATAGTTTGAGTAATTCTCACCCACCTTTTCACCAAACCTAATACGAAGATAAACCATCAACAGATAGAGGAAAAGTAGGGAAACCAATGATAGCTTGAAAGGATAGAAAACAAGTAACAACCCATTGTGAAGAATTCAATATTAATTGCCTTACCCCTATTAGCATGTATAATCCTGTCACCAGTTAGCAAAGCTGATATTGCCCAAGGTTCAACCAATCATGCCATCAAAATGTCTTCATTTAACCTCAGTTCCCAAAAATGGAAAAACCGCGTCCTACTAGTCTTTGCACCGTCTATTGATAACCATACCTATCAGCAGCAAATGCAACTATTGCAAGAGCATAACAGCGGTTTTGCAGATCGGGATTTAGTTCTTGTTCAAGTTTTGGCAACAGATGAAAGCTATGCCAACAGACAGCCAATAGATGAGTCTTCTGCTGCCAAGTTGCGCGATCGCTTTGGGGTTGACAAAGGAAATTTCCGCGTGATTTTGGTGGGCAAAGATGGTGGTGTTAAGCGCAGTGATGCTACACCAGTCCAGGCGACAGCAATTTTTAAGGAAATTGACGCTATGCCCATGCGTCAGCAAGAAATGCAAAAGCGAGGCCGAAAGTAACTAGAATTGCTGTAGTTAAGATTAGCCCTTTCAAAGTGTAGGCATAAAAATAAGGTTTTTCTTCGCATCTTCGTATTGAGTCAGGTTTACCAAGCTCAAAACAATATCACAGAAGCGATTTCTGTGTATGATCAGGGATTAACTTTACTCAATCCCCACTATGCCAAAGCGGTGTCCGCTTACCAGAATGTTGCTATCACCCAAGAAATGTTCGCTATGGAGAGGGGGCAGCGCTGCTAAAGCGGTTAAGGAGGGAATTCAATATTATCTGAAAAAATTAGTAGTAGGGGCGCAAGGCCTTGCGCCTCTACTAATGTACAAATAAACGAACCACAGAGACAAGGCAGCGCGGTCTTGGGGGTTTCCCCCATGAGCGACTGCCGCGCAGAGAACACAGAGAAGAGAAATAAAGAGGATTTTTGCGTCAGTTTTGGAATATTTTTTTATTTGGAAGTCCCTAAAATGAACTACAATGACTGAAATTGGCCTGATGATGGACGTGTTAACAATAAGACAAGCATCTGGGGCCAATTTGCCACAGCAGCAATTATTTCAGATGGAAAATGACGTAAAGCAGTCAAAACGGAGTCAGTTAGAGATAACGGCTCAAGCCACACCACCTGAATTCATCCAGACAGATGGAATTTACCAGGCTTCTCCCTGTGTGATCGCAGTGGATAAAGAACACATACTTAAGAAAATCAGTAAAAAGAATCAGTTCCTAGCTTCTTCTAAGTTAGGTGAGTCTAAGAAGTATTCTCAGTCTGGAGGTAAAGTCCGTGCAAAGGCTACAGGACGGTTCCAGAAGTTTAGTAGCCAACTACCTACTCTTAATTTCGGTAGCTCTGGTGTTGCTGTCAGAGCCTTACAACGGCTTTTAGTGTCTAACGGTTATGGCGTAAGAGTAGATGGGGATTTTGGCGCACTGACAGAGACTGCTGTCAAAGCCTTTCAAAACCAGCGGAATTTAGCAACAGATGGAATAGTTGGTCAACGTACTTGGGGGGCGTTGACAATTTAGACGCGATTAATCGCGTCTGTACATGAGTTTGGAGAGATGCGATTAATCGCGTCTGTACATGAGTTTGGAGTTAAGAAAATTTATAATTTTCATAATTAACTCACTCTTAACTCCTCACTCCTAACTTATTATCGGTACTTGTGCTGCTCTAATAGCTGTTGAGATATTGGCTTGTAAATTAAATAGAACAAAGCCTCAAGATAACGCAACAAATCTTCCCGATTCTCCTTGGAGGTAAAGTTCCAGAAGCCATAAATTCGTGCTAATGATAACAGCTTCGTAGTGTGAATTTTCCAAGTATAGGTGCTGTAAACTCGGTTAATTGCTCGCTGGGAAATTTCATTCCAAGAGTTAGGATTCTGTTCGCATTTAATGACAAAATCCACAATTTTTGCAGATGTCTCGCCTAAATTAGTTGGGTTAATGTAAAAACCATTAACCTGATCTTGAATAATCTCCAGTGGGCCACCAAACTGTGTAGCAAAAGTAGGTAATCCTGAAACCATCGCCTCTAAAATTGTCAAACCAAATGCTTCAAATAAAGCTGGTTGGACAAAAATTCCCTGATGATCCGCAATTACTCGGTAAATTTCACCAGAATCAGTTTTAGTCAGGCGCACACCCAGCCAACGAATCTTCCCGTGGAGATTGTACTCCTCAATGATTTGGTAGAGTTTGATAATTTCGTCACGTTCTTCGTTGTCACCTGATTCTTCGACGCGCAACTTACCCGCCACCAAAATTAAGTTGAAATGCTCCTGTAATTCTCGACTTTGACCAAAGCATTCAGCTAAACCTGTGAGGTTTTTGATGCGGTCAAGACGCGCCATTGAGAACAGAGGACGCTTGTTAAGATCGTCGAGTTTGCCAAAGATTTGCACCGGGTCTTCCAGAGTAAAGAGTGTTTCTGCAAGTCGTTGGCGATCGCTATCTACTCTATCTTTAGTCTGCGAGTAAGGGAAGTAATTATTCTCGTTTACCCCAGGCGGTACGACATTAAATTTGGGATTAAATAATTCAATCCCATTAGTCACATGATATAACTCCGGCATGGTGAAGCATTTGTAAGACTCATACTGTCCCACACTATCCGGTGTACCGACAATTTCTTGGTAGGTGCTGCTAATAATGAAATTGGCTGCATTCATCGCAATCAAATCGGCGGTGAATTGTAAAGAAAAATGATATTTATCCTCCAACTCTTGCCAGTACAGATTACTGAACAAGTATTTAGATTTTTCCAACGCATGGGCAACGTTGCATTGGGTAACTTTCAGCCGCCGCGCCAGCAAAAACGCCACTAAGTTTCCATCGGAATAGTTACCAACTATTAAGTCAGGTCTGCCTTGAAATTCTGCCCGCAGTTCTCTTTCGGAGTCAATGGCGTAGGTTTCTAGATAAGGCCAAAACTCAAATCGGGAGATCCAATTCTAGCAGGCCACCCTCGTTAGGATGAAATTTGTTCACCAAGCGATCGCGCAGATCCAGCAGATCCTGTACTGTCATCGGCTCAATGTTCAAGTCTGATGTCAACCAATAAACTTCTTGGCTGGCAATCTTAGAACGGATGATGAAACATAAGTTTGAGTCCTCTTGAATAATTTCCTGAGTATAGTAAATAAGTTTGCCTAACTCAGAGGAAGTGGAAAAATCCTCAGGTTTCTGGGATTTTGAGCAATACTCACTATATATATTAAGTATGTCGTTCCGCAGCAAGTACTTCTTTTCTTGTTGGCGTAATTCACTAATGAAAGAACGCAAATCACTTCTTTCTTCACTATCTAAGACTGCTTGAAGCAATTCAGACATAGCAACTTCAGTAGTAGATGATGTTTGCATTGTTACAGCATACTTTAAATATTTGAACTACAAATGTTAGCATTATCGCACCAAAGAACTCGCATAAATTTGACACCAGTTTCTTCAAAATATTTACATGTTTGTTTCCAGTTATTTTTTTTAATCATTGCTATAGCAATCTTAAGTAATCATAAGAAAACACTATATTGATTTATTAACGCTCAGTCAAAAATATGACAATTAAATTATGATTAAAACAATCACAGAGAAGTGGCTTACCAATCTTCATCAAGTGCTGTACAACATCGGCAAATTACCGCCTGCACTCCTAGTTTGGTTGTCAGCATCAGCAATTTGTTTATCTGCTCATAGTTTTACCGGCATATTCAACTTAGGGAATATATACAAGTCCACATTTCGATGACGATCGCCACCAAAACTTCTGGATCAATGGGTTTGGCAACGTGACGTTGAAATCCGGCGGCGATCGCTTCCTGCTGATCCAGTTCTGCCGCATAAGCTGTTAAGGCAATAGCGGGAATTTGTCCCCCTTGCTGAGGTGGAAGGGCGCGAATTTGCCGGATCAGCATATAACCATCCATCTCTGGCATCCCAATGTCACTGATGATCATGTTGGGAATGGGTTGAGTAAATGCTTGCAGTGCATCAGCCCCGGATGCAACAGCAGTGACGATCGCGCCATGTTGCTCTAGAACAAAAGCGATGAACTCGCGCGAGTCTGTTTCATCATCGACGACTAAAATGTGAATGCCGCTCAAATCACTCTCCTTAACGGGTGATTGTTTTAAGGTTGGTGCTTCAGTTAATTGAGGTGCAAGCGGAATTTGAACTGTGAATGTTGCTCCTAGCTCAACACCTGGACTGTCTACTGTAACCGTTCCGCCGTGCATCTCGACAATTTGGCGCACGATCGCCAGTCCCAACCCTAGCCCGCCAAATTTGCGGGTGGTTGCGCTATCTTCTTGCCGGAAATGCTCAAACACGTAGGGCAGAAAATCGGCACGAATCCCTTTTCCAGTGTCGGTGATTTGAATTTGGGCGTGATTTTCAACTTGGGATAGCGCAATTGTGACCTGCCCCCCAATATGAGTAAACTTCACGGCATTCGACAGAACATTCCACACAACCTGCTGCAATCGTCCTGCATCCCCGACTACCACTCCGACAACGCGCGAGACGGTCGCCTGGATTTGGATTAATTTAGCTTCTGCGGCTAGCCGAACCGTTTCCAGCGCGGCACAGATTACTGCATTCAGGTCAATGGGTGAGGTTGATAAGCTCATTTTGCCGCTCAGAATTCGGGAGATGTCCAGTAAGTCATCAATCAGTTGCACCTGTAGTTGGGCGTTGCGCTCGATGGTGGCAAGCGCAGTAGTTGTTTTTGTAGCATCCAGCTTTTTCTGCTGCAACAATTTTGACCATCCCAGAATTGGATTCAGGGGAGTACGCAACTCATGGGAGAGAACCGCCAGAAACTCATCTTTAATGCGATTACTTTGATCTAACGCTTCGGCGCGTGCTTGTAACTCTGCAAATAGGCGCGATCGTTCTAAGGCAGCCGCGACTTGATTGGCTACCGTTTGCATGAGGTCGAGTTCGTTACGGGTAAAGCGATCGCGTTGACGAGTTCCCAGTCCCAAAGTGCCCAAAACGCGATCGCCCACGATTAACGGATGACTAGCATAAGCTCTGATGCCGCTTGACTCAACTGGAATAGGAAGTTGATCGGTCGTTGAGAGGGCATTTTCAACGATAACTGGCTTGCGATGTTGCACCGCATAACCACACACCCCCTGCCCTAACTCCAAAAATTTAGCGGATAAAGCAACGTCTTCTGATATGCCCCCATAAGTATTGAGTTCAAGACGTTGCTGGTCTTCTTGAAATAAGTAATTGAAGTAAACTTCGAGTCCCAAATGAGTCGAAACCTTTTCAAATAAAGTCGCTAAAAATGCCTTGGGATCTTCGTTGAGCAAGAGATCGTTGGCGACCTGTGAAAGCAGTGTGAGCCGTTCATTGCTGGCTTTGACAGTCGCTTCAATTTGTTTGCGATCGGTGATGTCTCGACTGGTAATCACTCCGCCTGTGATTTTGCGACTCATATCCATGACGGGAAAACCACTGATACTGACCCACCGTCCTTCAAAAGCCGGAGCGCGACGCACAAAGACTTCTACATCGTTGGCGTATTCTCCTTGGATTGCTCGATATAGCGGGAGTTGTTCATCGGGGAAGAGTGTTTGTCGATCTGGTAAAAATAGTCCGTAGGTTCTCGACCATTCATCACACGATTCCTCATTCGATAGCCGACCAAAGATTCTTTCAGCCGCTTGATTAAACAGCACAAACTTGCCCTGTGGGTTTGCCAGGATCAAACCATCGCCAATACTGTCCAGAATGACTTGCATTAACTTTGCTTGTTCTTGCAAGGCTTGTTCCGACTCTTTGCGATCAGTGATGTCTCGCGTTACACCTGCCACCGCTTCTACCATCCCATTTATGCCCAAAAGCGGGACAAAAATGTATTCATAGGCGTGTATGCCTAATGCACTTGTGTACGGCGTTTCATCTTTGAGCGGTTGGCGCGTCTCGATGACTTGCTGAATCTGATTTTGAAGTCGGGTTGCTAAATCGGTTGGATAATCTAGGTCAAAAAAGTTTTTGCCGAGGGCTTGTGCCGACGTTTTCTGTAAGAGGTCGAGCAACGGCTGATTGATGTAAGTGAACCGTCCAGACAGATCGAATGTATAAATAAAATCGGGTACGGAAGAAGCGATCGCATCGAACTTTCGCAGTTGTCGTTCGAGTTCGGCAGAAATCTGTTGCCAAGCGGATTCGGCTTGTTTGCGTTCAGTTATGTCTGCCAGTGCCCCAGGAAAAGCGATCGCTTTGCCATCAGCATCATATTCAACGCAACCGCGTGCCGCAACCCAGCGCTCCTCGCCCACTGCCGTATAAATGCGGTACTCACTTACGTATCCTTCGCCGGTTTCAATCGCTTGGTTAATGGCTGCAACCACTCTTGGGCGGTCTTCTTCGTGCATCGCCTGTATAAATAGTTCAATTGGTAAGCCGATCGTCGCCTTCGCTGAGTCAACGCCAAACAAGTGAGCAAAGGCTGCATTCACGATCACCAGATTATCGGGAATCTTCCACCGCCATGTGTAAATCGCTCCTGCCGCTAAAACGGACTCCCATTGCACATGGGCTTCCCGTAGGTCAGCTTCGGCAATTTTGCGATCGGTAATATCGAGTGAAATCCCGACCATGCGCTCAGGATTGCCCGCCTCATCGTGAATTATACAACCCCGAACGATTACCCAGTGCGTGCTGCCATCGTCCCAAACGTTGCGGTACTCCACATCGTAATTGGTACGGTTGGTAATCGAGTCTTGAATTGCTGCTTGCACCCAAGTCCGATCCTCTGGATGAATCCGCTCCATCAAAACTTGGTGCGAGAAATCAGCGTCAATGGGTAAACCATAGTTCACTTTGCACTGGTCAGAAGTAGACAGAACCTGTGTCTTGAGATCAAATTGCCAAGAGCCGAGTTTGCTAGTCTTAAGGGCAAGTTTTAGCTGCTGTTCGTTGGCTTGTAGTTGTTCGTTGACCTGCTTTAACTCCTGCTCTCTGACATAGATTTCCATCTCCATCTGCTCGCTACGAGTTTGGAGTGATTGATTTAGTTGACGCTGTTCATTTTGCTGCTGCTGCACCCGCACCAACTCGGTGACATCTTCGGCTCGGTGAATAATGTGCGTCATCTCACCGTTTTCACCAAAGACTGGCGAGTTGGTTACCATCCAGTACCGCTTTTCAAAGCCACTCCCTTCTGATTCCGGGCGGCGAATGTCATACTTCTGCACTGCCATCGTGTGAGGCAAGCGATGCTTGATTACATTTGACAACGAGGCACGTAAATTCTGAACGCCGTTCGCATTTGGATCGTCGGGATTGTCTGGAAAAACTTCAAAGAAAGGACGACCAACGACCTGTTCTCGTTTTGTCTTCGTTGCCCGGAAGTAAGCATCACTTCCCGCGACAATCACAAAGTCGAGTGAATAGACGATATACAATCCCGGTATCGATTCAAATAAGGTTTGAAAATTCAGCATCCATTCCCTCGCTCATGCTCCGCCAAAGTAATCGAGCAGTAGGGATTGAGAACTCGTTCGATAGGCTTAAACGAGGCTAAAACCCTCTTGCCTCCTGCCTCCTGTCTTATCCTAACGAGAGATGTTGCTTATATGCATCATTTTTTATAAGATAAGCTGATAAGCTAATCAATTATAGTAGCCTTGCAATCTTCAAGTCTATAAAGCTATAAATGACAGATCCTTGTTAAAGTGATGGTTATGAGTGTTAACACGACGCAACCCACCTTTTATAGGAGTATACATAATATTGATATTAAATTACTTAGGGCGAACGATGGGAATTGAACCCACGAATGGTGGTACCACAAACCACTGCCTTAACCACTTGGCTACGCTCGCCATTCAACAATTTGAATTATAGCAATTATTTGGCAAGCGATCAAGAGTTTTTGTTCAAGGAACGGACTCAGTTGATTTAGAGTCTCTGAAATCTAACGATTACAAGGAATTTGACTTGGCAAATATGAAACCCCTAACCATCATTGCATATACTGGAGCAGCAGCAGGACTCGCTGCATTGGGTGTGACAATGGCAAAGACTAATCCCAGTCAGGTTGAATATGAAGAATATGCAGTGCAACGGCTAACAGAATACTTAAAAACTGATGTATGCAAAAAAACCACGAATATTATCGAAAATTTAATTCGTTTTAATTGTGATAAGTTGGTTGACTCGGCTAACCCGCAAATCCAAGAAATTATTGCCAGGACTACAGAAAGACAAAATTACATGATTTTTAGCATTTATCGTACAGATTTAAAAATAAATTCTTGGATGCCTTCTTACAAATTTGAAACGGTGGGAGCCTTTAATCAATTTTATACTTACACTGCCAAAAAAGAATAAGACAAGCAGGAGTGGTAGAATATAAAAGTGATTAATAATACTTGTATTGAATAATTGAGAATAGTTTCAATAATCACCAGAGTACTTATAACCACCAGCTTAATATTAAGTAAGATATGAGAATTAGTAACTGAGAGTTTAAGCTTTGCCGATGTCATCTGCGTATTTGCTAGTATCTCACGGAAGTCGCGATCCGCGCCCAGAAATTGCTATGCAGCAACTAGCAAAGCTGGTATGCAACAAATTGCCAAAAAACCACAACCCATCAAATAGTGAACATCTAGTTGGTATAGCTGCTTTGGAAATGAGTTCTCAGCCTTTATCCGAGCAGATTCAACAATTTGCCAAGAGTGCTTTTTCCGATGGCTGCGGCGAGCTACGCCTACGCAAACGATCTGAAAACGAGAATAGCCTGAAAATTGTACCGCTATTTCTGCTGCCGGGAGTGCATGTCATGACAGATATTCCAGCCGAAGTAGCACTAGCACAACAGGCTCTTGGTCAAGATATGATCATTGAGTTACAACCATATTTAGGCTCTCACCCAGATTTAGAAAAATTACTGGCAAAGCAAATCGCTACTATAAAAGCACAAGCATGGATTTTGTTAACTCATGGTAGCCGTCGCCCCGATTCTGAAAAACCAGTCCAAGCAATAGCAGAAAATTTGGGAGCAGTGGTTGCTTATTGGTCTGTACGTCCTAGTTTAGAATCACGAGTCAAAGAGTTGGTAGCTGCTGGTTATCGGGAAATTGCAATTTTGCCATACTTTTTATTCGCTGGTGGAATAACCGATGCGATCGCCGCCTCAGTAGAGGAGCTAAAATTACAATTTTCTGCGGTGAATTTCCAATTGGCAGAGCCACTAGGAGCAAGTGCAGAATTAGCCGAGCTAATTTGGGATTTAACAGATAGATGAACCGCACAATGACAGAGAAAAGCAAGTATTTGGGAAAGGTTTATTTAGTAGGTGCGGGGCCAGGAGATCCAGGACTAATTACCTTGAAGGCGAAAGGTTTATTAGAATGTGCAGATGTAGTTATCTATGATGCCTTAGTGAGTCCGGCAATTCTAGCAATGATTAATCCCCAAGCAGAGCAAATTAATGCTGGTAAGCGTGCGGGGAGACATTCGTTGTTGCAGTCAGAAACAACCCAATTGCTGATTGATAAAGCGCAGGATAATGCAATTGTGGTGCGGCTAAAGGGTGGCGATCCATTTATTTTTGGTCGCGGTGGCGAAGAGATGGAAGAATTAGTCAAAGCTGGAATCTCAACGGAAGTTGTGCCCGGTATCACATCGGGGATTGCAGCCGCAGCCTATGCAGGTATCCCTTTAACTCATCGTCTATATAGTTCATCAGTGACATTTGTTACTGGTCACGAGGCGGCAGGTAAATATAGACCGATAGTGAATTGGAGTGCGATCGCCCACGGTTCTGAAACGATTGTAATTTATATGGGAATTCACAATCTGCCTTATATTGTGGAACAATTAAGTGCAGCTGGGTTGAATTTAGAAACGCCCATTGCTTTGGTGCGCTGGGGTACACGGCCAGAACAAGAAGAATTGATTGGCACTTTAGAGACAATTGTCAAACAGGTAGAGCAAACTGGATTTGGTGCGCCTGCGATCGCAGTCATTGGACAAGTAGTAAATATGCACAGTATTTTGTCTGGTTGTCGTCCAGTTTGATGGTTGGCACAAAAAAAGAAAAATTAGAAGTGGAGAGAAAGCCCTTTAGATGGTAGGGGTTTTCTCTCCAATGTTTTTAACTTTCTCGAATCCAAAATGCCAATCCTCCTGCACGACCGCGAGCTGCAATGAAATCTTCCGTCTGTAAAAAGAAGCCAAAGAAGGGTAGTTTAGCTATGGGCAGGTTGTAGAAATCTTCTGTTTTAATTTTACCAAAACGGATTGGTCTGTTGTAAACGACACGACCAAACAGACTGATAAACATGTGGTTAAAGTCAAACGCCAATAAATTTTTCTGACTGAAATATTGCACTGGCCCCGTGAGCTTCAACAAAAGTGGGCCATATTCAACCTGATTAACAATTTCGCCTCTGCCTGAATCCTGTTCTAAAGTGGCATTAAAGGAAACATGGATTGTTATAAACTTGGGTATATACAAACCCTTGCCTAATACAATTCCCCCGCGCTTTCTAACTTTATTAGTGCCAGTGACAAAGCAAAGTTGCCATTTACCTAAAAGAGACTCAAACGGATAAGTTAACCGTTGCTGCTTGGCAGATTTTTCTGCTTGTAACAACGCATTGACTAATATTTCCGGATTAGGACGTGTGCCTTTGTGTTCTCGATACGCAGCCGCAGCCTCGGATAGCACGGTCACAAAGTTAAATATCGCTGTAGATGTCAAATCAGCGGTCATGAAGGCGCTCTGGATTTAAGTATTTCTTTGCTTTTCTGATAGATTGTAGCGTTATAGGGAGCAGCGAAGAAGTCTTTTGACGGTTGGTTGTGAGATTTTTTCGGGATTGAGTGTCTTCATGAGCTAGATTGATTCTCTTGTAGGTGGGCTGTGCCAACGGCGGTAGCCATCCCTCCCCGATGAAAATACAGTGTGTCTAGACCTTTGGCTCTTGTTAATGACCAAATTCTGTGACAATGGTTAAGAATAAGCCGGAATACTGAATCTAAGCTACTCATGAGCCAGAGTTATCAAAACAGCCCTTTGCCAGGTAAACCCGTTCAATCATATTTCCATTGGTTATACGCTTTCTGGAAATTCTCTCGCCCTCACACGATTATTGGTACAAGTCTGAGTGTGTTGGGTTTGTATTTAATTGCGATTGCTGTTTCCTCGACTGGGTTTTCTGGCATTCCACTGAGTCGGGTTTTGGGTGCGTGGATTGCTTGTCTGTGTGGCAATGTCTACATTGTGGGGCTAAATCAATTAGAAGATGTTGAGATTGACAAGATTAATAAGCCTCATTTACCGTTGGCATCAGGTGAGTTTTCTCAACAGACGGGGCAATTAATTGTCGCTTTGACTGGGATTTTGGCGCTAGTTGTGGCGTGGCTAACTGGGCCATTCTTATTGGGCATGGTAGCAATTAGTTTGGCCATTGGTACTGCTTATTCCTTACCGCCAATTCGCTTGAAACAGTTTCCATTTTGGGCAGCCCTGTGTATTTTTTCGGTGCGCGGCACGATTGTGAATTTAGGATTGTATTTGCACTATAGTTGGGCGCTGAAACAAAGCCAAGGAATTCCGCCTGTGGTGTGGGTGCTGACGTTATTTATCTTGGTGTTTACCTTTGCGATCGCTATCTTTAAAGATATCCCAGATATGGAAGGCGATCGCCTCTATAATATCTCTACTTTCACTATCCAACTCGGTTCGCAAGCTGTGTTTAATCTGGCTCTTTGGGTGATAACTGTCTGCTATTTGGGGATAATTATAGTTGGTGTGCTACATGTTGCCTCAGTTAACCCCATATTTCTGGTAATTGCCCATTTAGCGCTGCTAGTTTGGATGTGGTTACGGAGTTTGGCCGTAGACTTAGAAGATAAAAGTGCGATCGCTCAATTCTATCAATTTATTTGGAAACTATTTTTTATCGAATATTTGATTTTTCCTATTGCCTGCCTTTTGGCTTAAACAATGTTAGAAACCTTTCCCACTAGTTCTATTATCCCTGCTCTTGTAGTTGTTATCAGTCTATCAATTCTTGGCTATTTCGCTTGGAAAACTTTGATTACCTCAGACTTGTTTCAAAAAGGAATCAATCTTACTCAAGCAAAAGATTACCAAGGTGCAGAAGCAGCATTTCGCAAAGTGATTTCCCTCAACTCTACTAATGATGTAGTGCGCTTGTTTTTGGGAGATGTTTTAAACCAGCAAGGTAAAGTAGAGGAAGCAACAGAATTATTCCGGGAAGTGATTCGCCGCAGTCCGAAAAATCCTGATGCTTACTTGCGTCTGGCGAATATTCTCATGCAGCAAGAGCGAGAAGAGGAAGCCAAAACTAACCTGTTACAAGCTAAAGATTTATTGCAAAAACAACGTCAACCTGAAAAGGCTAAAAAAATCACTCAACTGTTAGATAAAATGAGTACTAAATCAAGTAAATCTGAAGTTGAGTGAAAACAAACTATTGATCAAACTTCAGATTGACTACTTTTACGCCCTTATACGTCAACTCCCCAATGTTATTGCCAAATCTATACTAACTACTGCAATCCAAACAAGAGTGTTAAACTTGTAACTAAAAATGTTGTTCAGTATAAAAAAATTACATAGCAATTAGATAATTGAGATTCTGCCTCAGCTTCATGAGGTCTAGCAGGTTTATTAATCAATCGTCTAGAAACTTTTACGAATGGATTTTAACATTAGTTTTAAAATCAACACAATATTTATAATTCAAGATTATATAATTTGTATATAAATAAAATTTCTATAAAAATTAATAGAAAAAGTTTTTGCCATATCTAAATAGTTGAATAAAGTGTGTAAAAATGGAAAATTATATTCAGTTCCAGTTACTTGTAAACTCAGGAATTAAAGTAACAAAAATGCTGAAAAGCAAGAATATACTAGCAGTAGCTATTATCTGCTTGTGTTTGAATAATGCTAATACTGCCTTTGGGAAAGATGTTGGCGTTGTTTTATCAAAAAATACCGGCTCAAATCAAGCAGCAGTTCCTCAGAAAAAAAATGCAGTTGCTAACTTTAAGCAAGGAACCAATCTCTACAAACAAGGAGATTTAAAAGGAGCAGAAGCGGCTTTTCGCAAAGCAATTGAACAAGAACCCAACTTTGCACAAGCTTATATTGCTTTGGCAAATACTCTCAACGATCAAGGTAAACCACAACAAGCGATCGCACAATACAATAAAGCCATCAGCTTCGATCCTAAAGACTCTGGAGCCTACTTAAATTTGGGTTTGACTTTAGCAAGACTGAATCAGTTAGAAGCTGCGATCGCCCAATATAAGAAAGCCCTCAGTCTTGATCCTAACTATGCAGACGCTCACTATAACTTAGGAAATGCTCTCTACGCTCAAGGAAAGCCAGCAGAAGCAGTCGCAGAATATACAGCAACCATCCGCCTCGATCCCAAAAATCCAGCAGGTTATAATGCCTTGGGAAATATTCTGTACGCTCAAGGCAACCTAGAAGAAGCGATCGCCCAGTATAAACAAGCCATTAGCTTCGATCCCAACTATGCAGAGGCTCACTATAATTTAGCAAGTGCTTTTTACGCCCAAGGCAAGCTAACAGAGGCAATCGCCGACTATACCGAAGCGATTCGCCTTGATCCCAAACATGCACAGGCTCACACGGGTTTGGCAAATGCGATGGATGATCAAGGGAAATCAGAAGAAGCGATCGCACATTACAAAAAAGCAATTAGCCTTGTACCTAACGATGCATACACTTACTATAATTTGGGAATCACTTTGGGTAGAGAACAACAGCTAGAAGAAGCGATCGTTAATCTCAAAAAAGCCAAAGAGTTATTCCAAGCTGAGGAAAACAAGGAGATGGTTGAGCAAGTTGATCAGCTAATCCAAAAAATTAATACCCGAACGAATTGAATAAAGGGCATTGGACACTTGTACTGAGCGTTGCCGTAAAGCTTACGGCATAGCTACGCTTAGGGCGCAGCTTCTTCCAAGAGTTGTATTGGGCATGGTGAAAGAAGCAGGGGAATTCTGAACCTCATTAATGAGTATCAAAGACTCGTTAAATTATGTCGTCACACCAAGTTGTATTCTAAAACATATCTCTTCTGCCCCCATACTTCCACGCCGCTCAGTATAAGTGCCCAATCACAAATGACAAATGACTATGACTCAAGAAAGGGGCAAAGTTTACCTCGTAGGTGCTGGGCCTGGAGATGTGGCATACCTGACGGTAAAAGCTTACAATCTCTTAGCTGCTGCTCAGGTTTTAGTCTACGATGCCCTGGTAGATGCTCAATTATTGCAGTGCGTACCACCTGATTGCTTGAAGTTGGATGTCGGGAAACGCGGTGGTAAACCCAGTACAACCCAAGCCGAGATTAACAAGTTACTGGTAAAGCATTGCCAGCAAGGAAAACAAGTTGTCCGGCTCAAATCAGGTGATCCGTTGATTTTTGGGCGTTGCACTTCCGAAATTGAAGCATTGAAAGCATCTGGTTGTGATTTTGAACTAGTACCAGGAATTTCCTCAGCCCTTGCAGCACCTTTGTTAGCAGGAATTCCCCTCACAGATCCGGTGTTGAGTCGCACTTTTGCAGTGCTTACAGCTCATGAACCAGAGGTTTTAGACTGGGAAGCACTCTCACGCTTAGAGACACTGGTAATTTTGATGGGAGGGCAACATCTGCCAGAGATTGTCCATCAACTGGTACGACATGGGCGATCGCACTTAACACCCATCGCGATCATCCGTTGGGCAGGAACTCCTCGTCAACAAATTTGGACAGCGCAACTGGGCAATATTCTGGAACAAACCACCGAATTATCCCTTTCCCCAGCAGTAATTGTTATTGGCGAAGTTGTTGGGCTACGCAAGTACTTACAACCTGAGAATATATATTTAGACGAAATTATCAGGCAGGAGCCTGGAGAAACGCATTCCCAGGTTCTGCCTGGGAACGAGAGTACTCCCACACCGCAACCTATGTTAAGTAACTTCCCCCCCTCATCTCCTCTTCCCCTGACTGGCAAAACAATTCTGGTGACACGTTCAGTAGGACAGTCGAGCCAATTTAGCGATCGCCTGATTGCATCAGGTGCAACAGTGATCGAAATGCCTACCTTAGAAATCGGCCCGCCCTCCAGTTGGGAAGCTTTGGATGATGCGATCGCTCATTTATCTGACTTCGACTGGTTAATTCTCACTTCTACCAATGGCATAGACTACTTTTTTGCAAGGCTAATCGCCCAAGGTAAAGATAGTCGTGCCTTAGCAGGCGTCAAAATTGCCGTTGTTGGCGAGAAAACAGCCCATAGTCTCAAACAACACTCTCTCCAACCAGATTTTATTCCCCCCAACTTTATTGCCGATTCTTTAGTGGAAAATTTCCCAGAGAAACTGGATGGTAAAAAGGTTTTATTTCCCAGAGTTGAAAGCGGCGGCAGAGAAGTTTTGGTTAAGGAATTAACTCTTAAGGGAGCAAAGGTGATAGAAGTTGCCGCATATCAATCTTGTTGTCCTAGTGGTATTCCACTTGAGGCAGAGTTAGCTCTCCAAAACCGCAAGGTAGATGTGATTACCTTTGCCAGTTCTAAAACTGTACAATTTTTCTGTCAACTTACTAACAACATATTTTCCAGCTACTTTGATATTAGTCAATTATTAGAAGGAGTTTCTATTGCCTCTATCGGGCCTCAAACCTCCAAAACTTGTCATGTTTTATTCGGACGCGTGGATATAGAAGCTGAAGAATATACTTTAGATGGTTTAACCCAAGCAGTGATAACATGGGCGACAAATTCTTAGTATTAAATGACCAATGTCTAAACGTATAATCGGCTTAACCGGAGGTATTGCCACAGGCAAAACCACTGTCACCAATTATTTAGCTAGCGCTTATAACCTGCCGATTTTGGATGCAGATATTTATGCGAAAGAGGCAGTATCTTTAGGTTCGCCTATTCTTGGTGCGATCGCTCAACGTTACGGCGAACAAATTTTACTACCAGATGGCAGCCTCAACCGCCAAAAGCTAGGTGAAATTATCTTTAATCGTCAAGATGAACGCAACTGGGTAGAGAATTTGATTCATCCAAATGTGCGCGATCGCTTCCTCAAAGCAATTGCCCAATCTTCCTCACAAACACTGGTGTTAGTAGTGCCTCTATTATTTGAAGCTGGGATGACTGATTTGGTTACAGAAATCTGGGTAGTGCATTGTTCTCAAGAGCAACAACTACAAAGATTGATACAACGAAACCATTTAAATAGAGAACAGGCACGAGCCAGGATTAACAGCCAATTATCTATCGAAGAAAAAGTGGCTCATGCAGATGTCGTTTTAGATAACTCCTCCACCCTAGAAGTACTACTGAAGCAGGTAGATATAGCCAGAAAAACCACAAGTAGGGACTAGATCGTATTTATCTTAAAAAATATACATACACGACATTATAAAAACATAAAATGTTTATAAATTGAATATTCTCTAGTTAAGAAAAATACTCATATCTAACCCTATATTGTCCAATAATTAGGTGATTTTACCGTTGAAGCTGCGGTTGATGGTACTGTAAATTTAAGTAGTTAGTCAATAAATAGGTGCTATACACCTCTGATATTTTACAGGATAATATGATTGGCATGATGTTCATAATTCAAGTGAATAAAGTAATCAATAGTATTATCAAAAGTTAATTTTTATCTGATATATGCGAATTATCAATGACCTCAAAGATTGATTGGGCAAAATATATCATTTGGGAAAAATTAAACAGTAATAAATTAGAATTAATATTTAATAAAAGTTAATTTTAAATTAGTTAATCCTCTTTTAAAATTGTTTGATAAGTACCTTATCAAAGAACTGCTAATTATAGGTGCAGACACTTAATTAGATATTGGGTGATTCATTGGCTTTACCCGCTGTCAATACAAGTTGATTCCTAACTAGTACACCGTGGCGTCAGTTTGCCTACAAGACTTGGGGCAAAATCCCTTGTTAAGCCCCAAGTCTTGTTAATTGAGATAGTAGGTAGATTTACGCGCCCGCTGTACTAGATTGTCCACCTGTTGGATTCTGGATTGGTGATTGAAAGGAATTGAGATTCACTTAGAGTCCAGAACTCTTCGTTATAGATTTCTTCTTTGGGAGAACTCACTTATGTCTTTGATCAGGACAAGTATGAACTTAAATTTTAGTTTTTTAAGTAAGTTAGCCCTAGTTAGCTTTCCAGCAAACGAATTAAAAAAGAAGAATAAAATACACAATTATAGCCAACAAGTTTGGGGAAGCGACTACGTATTTGAGCGCTTTAATGAAGAAATGATAGGGTACATGACTGGAATCGGGAAAGGCATCAAACCCGGCGATCGCATTATTTTACAACAAGGTTGTGAATCTTATCTATATCAAGTTGAAGAAATTGATTACTACTCCGAGCCATCTGATATGTGGATAGCTTTACTCAAGCAAGTACTGGTTGAGTAAATGTTAAAGTAAAGCAGTTATTTCAATTGCATTCTTGCGATGCCTGCGGCTTGCCACTAAAAGCGTCTACGCATATGCTGAAACCTTTATTTATCAAGATATTGAACTTTCTCAATTTCACCAGAATTAGTCACAAGAGAAAAAGTTTCCCGCCCCAGACCAGAACTTTTACACCATAAATTGGGCTACTTCCCTTAATTGGATAAAGTCGAACTAAGCTGTTGAAGAAACTTAATATTCAAATCTAGCTTTTCTCCCAACCATAGGGAATGAATCGCGTGGTCTGCGACAGCATCGCCTGTGTCAGGGTGGACGAGAATATCCAATCCCTCACGATTGAGCATTAACCAAGGAACGACTTTATCAAACTGATTCGGTAAGAAAGCAACTTGATACATTCCTTTTGGGTGAGGCCCAATGGGCTTGTCAAACCAGCGTCCGAGTTGCACATCAAACCTAGCGCCCAATCCTTCACGTACACGCGCAGCTACATCGCGACTTGCGGTATCGAAGTAAACATGAGCATGAAAACCAGTGATCTCGATAGTATCTTCTTTCATAGATCCGCTTTTCGCTCTCAACTCTAATTTTGGATAACGGACTTTTTCTTTCTCACTGAAAAAGCGATGTCTACGACGGGCTACGCCTACGCTCAATTTTAGCCTAATACCGTGCTGTTAAGGATCGTTTGTGGAGATTGACTCTACAGAGGTCATCGATTCAGGTAACAGGTAGGCGAGAATAAACCAAATTCAAAATTTGATTCGCTAAGATTTATGCAATATTAGTAGTTAGTTAACCCTGAAAGTTGGTTGAAGTTTTTTTTATAATTTCATCTGTTATCGGAGTAGCTGAAAGATGCACAACATGCACTGAACAAGAAGCATGGTGAAGAACGTAGTTACTCACACTACCGAGAAATAGTTCCATCAGCCCAGAACGACCCCGACGCCCCATGACAATTAGGTCAGCACCATAACTATGGGCTAAATCACAGATGATGCGACCAGGATTACCAATATTTTGTGTAAATTCCGTAGTTACACCTGCTGTGTTAGCTTCGACAGAGAAAGATTGCAGCATCTGGATTCCTTGATCTTTAAAGGTATCCCACTGCTGTTGGTATAACTCAAAGTTTTGACTGCTCAATCCCGGATAGTAGTCCAAATTAGACAGCATAGGGCCGTAAGGACTACCGTCTTCTTCGGGAGATAGGACATGCACTAACATTAAGCTAGCTTGTGTTAACTTTGCTAAACCCAACGCCTTCTCAAAAACTTGTTGCCCTATTTCCGAGCGATCTAATGCAACTAGAATCTTTTTAAACATCATATAGACCTCCGATTTCATTAGTAATTTGTCTTTACGATTTCGGGTTTCCCGATGCTGGATTGTCAAAAATGACCAATCCCTCAACTATGTTTAGCAACTTTTGAATTTTAAATTTCTTAAAGGTTTTTGCCCCATATTTATATATACAGCAAAACAATTTGAGGAACTTGTGAAGAAAGTAAAGATTTATCTATAATTATCAGGGAACATCCCGTTTTGGAACAAACATCTTTGGGCCCTCACCCTAAATTCCCTTCAGCTAAAAACCTATTTTGGGTTTATCCCATATTAGGTTTTAGAATTTAACAGAGTTCAGCAATATATACTAACTCTCATCGAGATCGAATAAACCATCGCCAGAAAAAAGGCAAGCTAAAGTGCCTAAATCAGTTTTCAGCGAAGAGTACAATCGGTTTCGCCAGCTACTTATCGAGGCCCGCAAAGCTACCAAGCTCACTCAAGCAGAGTTGTCGGCAAAGCTAGAGCTTCCGCAATCCTATGTATCAAAGTATGAACGTGGAGAGCGTCGTCTTGACTTGATTGAATTTTTACAAGTTGCCCAAGTCCTTGAAATAGATCCGCTGGCTTTTATCGAAGAACTGCTGAAATATCAAAAGGAGACGTAAAAATCATTATTCAATATGTTGACTTTAACGCAGCAGATACAATCATTAATACCCAATACCTGAACGAATGGCATGAGATTAGTACTATTCTCACTAGAATGCCTTTGCACATCAAGGCTTCAGATCAAGCTGGAATTCAGGGTAATGCAATATTCGATCCAGTAGGTACGAACGAATACATTAAAGCTGCCTTTATTCATGATGCTTGGCAATCAAATATACCTATTCCAGCACCTTATAGATTTTTAGGTACAGACGTTGATTTTGCTAAAACTGGCATCATCATTGAAATTCAATTTTCTAACTATCCATTCCTACTCAATAACACTTTGCGCTCAGAATTGTTCTTCAAAGTTAAAACTGAATTTGTTGGAAACCCGACTAATTTGGTAATTATGGTGACAAAGGCTCTGATGTTTCCTGCTTCCAATAGCACTCTTTATTACGAGCAAGCTGTTAATCAGTTAACAGCTTTGGCTAAAAACAAAGTTTTTGATATACCAATTAGACTGGTTGGATTATTTGAGCAACAAAATACAATAGTGCCCATTATCTGGACTGAGTATTTATTTAAAAGATATTCTAGAACTGTGAATACTAGAGTTAGTCGTGAATGCCAAATCATTGCTGGGCGTTCAGCCCGTAGTCGTTGTCTGCTTCGCTTATTGTAATAATTAATCTATTAACTCCATAATCTCAGTTCAATTTGTTCTACTTCTTCTACTTGCTTTACTATTGGATTTTGCAAAGAGGTCTTTTGGCCATTGCCATTAAGCTTTGGATCTACTGGAATTTCTTCACCTCTTAGATTAGCTGCAAAAGCAGATTCTTCATAGATTAATCTATCTTCCATTTCTTGCAAGTGATACTCTTCTGGATAAATTTTTGCTTTGCTGCGTTCTGAAGCTTTATTTCCTACTTGCAGATCAAAATTGAATTTATCAATAGATTGTCCAGTTTTTTCAACGTAATCGCGCAATGTTTTTAAATTGGGAAAAGAACCATTTTTATCTGGATTGCCACTGAGACGACGCAACGCAACTTGATGATATTTTGGTTCAATTTCTGACCCGATAAAATGGCGTTCATGATCTCTAGCAACCACTGCCGCAGTACCAGATCCCATAAATGGATCTAAAACAATATCATTTTCGTTGGTTGTAGCTAAAATAATTCTAGCTACCAAGTCTTCTGGAAATTGGCAGGGATGTATAGTTTGTTCTTCATGATTGTGTTTCACATTCCGAAATAGCCAAATATCACCAGGATTTTTACCTTCTGGATTACATGAAAGTTCCCCCTTCCGATTTCCTCGGTAATGTTTCTTGTTTTGATACTTTTGCGGAACTCTAATAGCATCTAGATTAAATTTATAGTTATCCGACTTAGTAAACCAAAGAATAGTTTCATGTCTACAAGAAAACTTTTTCTGGGCATGAAGACCATGTTGCCTAGCCCATATAATTCGGTTGCGAGGAATTAATCTGCATGACTCTAAAATCGGAAAAAAGCGAATATCCAAAGGAATTAGCATTCCTCGGTCAGAAAAAGCACCAACTTGCCAAAATAGCGAACCTGTATTTTTGAGAATTCGGCTACATTCAAGCAGCACAGCTGTTTGTTCTGCCAAATAAATCTGAAGAGCCTGTCTTGATTCGTATTCTTTGCCTAGATTATAGGGTGGAGAGGATACAACTAAGTCAACACATTCATCTGGCAGATTACTGAGCAGTTGTAAGCTATCTTCTAAGAGAATCTGGTCTAAGGGTAGATTCTCTCTATTAGTCTTCATTACGATACCTACCTTGCAAGTAATACTAGACTTTGGTCATCATAACCTAAAATAGGTTATTTACCAATTGTTGAGATAAATATTAATAGTAAGTAGAGTATAATACCCTACTTACTTTAATGATCTACCTTGCTGCTGTAAGCATACCCAAAGGCGATCGCAACACAATTATAGATACAATTATCAGTCTGTTGGAACGCTTCGGGTTAAAATTTTCATCACTTTGCCTGGTTCAGAAGCAGGTAAAAGCGGACTCCACTCGCTAATTTGTGCAAAACCCATTCTATAGAGTGTGTGAATGGTATTGGTGACAGTCTGGCGCGAACCAATGACAAGGAAACTAACAGGTTCTCGGTCTGAATCTGGTTGCATGGAAGATAGAGAGTTTTTGTTCATTTGAGTTGACCTCAATTGTTACTAAAATAATGTTCGCAACTACAAACATAACTAGTTTACCATCTCGTTCGTAATTACAAACATTTACTTGGTTATAAGCCTCTGACAAAATCGGAGGTATGGGAAAAGCAGGAAAAGCCCTCAAACGGGTACTAGAAATTTATAGCATCACCCAAAATCGATTGGCTGTAGTAATGGGAGTCAATCGTTCTAGTGTTTTTGGGTGGGTGAATGAGGTTGCAGATCCACCAGGTGATACAGTAGTGAAAATTCGCAAGGCACTACAGGAAATTGAGCCGGCTGCGGCTGAGGAGTTTGTCAAGCTGTTTTGGGTAGATTCAGAAAAGGATGAGGAACAGTAGTGAGTGAAGAATAGTAAATATCAAGTTCTATTTTATAGAATGACAAAAAAGAGGCGATCGCTTCATTAAGCTGGTTGATCGCTGCTTCTTGATTTACGAATAAGTAAATGAGAATTTTCTGGGCGTTTGAGACTAAATAAATCAAATATATCTGCTTCTGAATCGCCCATTGTCACCACTTTAATCTCTGATGATATCAATTTCTGCGTCACTTCTAATCCATCCAACCAACGTTGACTTTCTTTATCTTATATTTCCCGTTGACAGCGTTTTTTTGCAATTCCCAGATTTTCTTGTTCTCTTGCCCATACTTGCTGTTCAATAATTCCCAATGGAACTCCATTACTAGTGGCTGCTAATGTTGAATGGACTTTTAATCCTAATGATTTTCGGTGGTTAAGATAACCTAAACCTGTCGTTGCTGAATAAGATGTTAAATCTATGTTTGTTGTATCTTGAATTGCTAATACTATCGGATTTTCTTTGATTCTTTCAATTGTGCTGGCTATGTGAGCAAAACGAATATCATTTGGTTGAATATATGGTGATTTCCACAAAAAAGTGGTACGCTGCTATCCGGCTGCGCTGCTAAGTCTTCTACTATCCATATTAACCGCTTGTTTCTACGAAGTCTCCTAAGTCTGCCTGAGATAGTTCTTTAGCTGCCCACTTTTCCATGATGCCATTCCCCGCTTCTCTTCT
Source organism: Nostoc sp. (assembly GCF_036917395.1). Lineage (GTDB taxonomy): Bacteria > Cyanobacteriota > Cyanobacteriia > Cyanobacteriales > Nostocaceae > Nostoc. The sequence goes on along the minus strand of NZ_JBALDI010000029.1, from coordinate 216,338 downwards.
CTCAACACTATACCTATCAAGCCTTTCAGACTTTTATTAAGTATCTTGTTTGATTGTTAAGAAAGATGCGGGTAATGGATAGCCGATGCTTTGGGGAGGGTTAGGGTGGGGTAATTCGAGAGTCCAAACCCAGGTTCGTAAGATATTTCCGAGTTGTGTGTATACCGTAGGCTCTTCGGGGAGGGGAGACAAAGCACAGCTTTGGCTCTTTGGGGTTCTTGGGGTTTAATAAGTAATCAAGCGGACATAATATAAAAAGTCATAAATAAACAGCTAATACTCTGTTGCATTTGGGTATGACGAGGAACAACAGTCATGATTTAAACTTCTGTTCTATTTGCAGATATTCAGGAACGCCGACGAGTTCTTGAAAATCTTGAAAGCTAGCCAAATCAGGTAATTCAGTAGTGCTTCCTTGTTCTTTTAAATGAAGAAAACAAGCAGTCATTACCTTTGTGACAGCTAGTAGGGCAGTCAGAGGGAAAAACACAATTTTGAAGCCCAACTGTTGTAACTTTGCCACAGAAACTTCGGGAGTTTTACCACCTTCAACGATATTAGCTACTAGTGGCACATCCGGGAAAGCTGCGGCGATCGCTTTTAATTCTTCAATAGACTGGGGAGCCTCTACAAATAGTATATCTGCACCAGCGGCAATGTAAGCCCGACCACGAGCGATCGCTTCGTCTAAACCTAGTGACGCACGGACATCAGTGCGAGCAATAATCACCAAACCGCTATCACCCCGCGCCTCCACAGCTGCTCTGATTTTACCAACGTGTTCTGCTTGGGAAATAACTTGTTTGCCCTCAAAGTGTCCACATTTTTTCGGCCATTCTTGGTCTTCTAGTAGTACACCAGCCACCCCCAACTGGACAGCATCCTTAATCGTGCGGACAACATTTAAAGCGTTGCCATAACCAGTATCTAAATCTGCAATTAGGGGAATATTCACCGACTGAGCAATTCGTCCCACACTATAGAGCATTTCGGTAGCAGTTACAAAACCGTAGTCTGGTAAACCCAGTGTGGAAGCGGCAATCCCAAAACCACTTGTAACCACTACTTCAAAACCTGTCTGCTCAACTACCTTGGCTCCCAGACAATCGTAAACACCTGGGATGATGATAATTTCAGGACGTGCAAGTAACTGTCGCAGTTTTTGAGAAGAAGACATAAAAAATTCAAAATTCAAAGTTCAAAATTCAAAATTGCAGAAACTTGAGTAGGACTTACGCACACTCTCCGATTTTTCGCTAATAACGGCGGTACTTTTGTTACTCTCTCATAAAGCTATTAATTATTAGCTTCAGCAGCTTCATACGCTTGTAGGAGCCTAGCATGATCGAGAGTAAATCCTACTTGCATGGCTATCTGGGTAAATAAATCAATCTCAGGCTGTTGCCAATCACGGGGCCCAGAACACTGATGTGCAATTAACAAGCCAAATAGCTGCTCATCTTTGATAATGGGTGCTACTAAATTTGCTTTCACAGAAAAGGATTCGAGCAGGCTAATGTGACAATCAGCCAAATCAGACTCATAAATGTTGTTGATTGCGACAACGCGACCAGACTGGTACTTTTCTACATAGCCTTGAGTGAAACAGGAGTCGTGGATTTTAGACCGCAAAACTTTGGGATAACCTGGAACCACTGATTCGGCAATTATAATTCCCAACCAATTAGCGTAAAAGCTATAAACCAGTACTCGGTCAGTACTCAGTGCTTTGCGAACCTCTTCTACGGTGGTTTTGATTACATCCTCTTCGTTGAGCGATTGGCGAATGCTGCGAGTAATATCCACTAGTAACTGACTTCGCATTCTTTCAGCTTCGATTCGTTGTAGGAGTCTTGCATGGTCGAGAGCAAATCCTACTTGTATAGCTATCTGGGCAAATAAATCAATCTCAGGTTGTTGCCAATCACGGGGTTTGGAGCACTGATGTGCAATTAATAAGCCAAATAGCTGTTCGTCCTTGAGAATGGGGGCTACTAAATTTGCTTTGACTGCAAAGGATTCGAGTAGGTTAATGTGACAATCAGCCAAACCGACTTCATAAATGTTGTTTATTGCCAGAACGCGACCAGACCGATACTCTTCTACATAACCTTCAGCAAAACATGGGTCTTCGATTTCAGCTCGCAAAACTTTTGGGTAAGTGAGGACAACTGATTCGGCAATCACAGTTCCAGACCAATTAGCATCAAAGCTATAAACCATCACTCGGTCAGTACTCAGTACTTTCCGAACCTCTTCTACGGTAGTTTTGAGAACATCCTCTTCGTTGAGCGATTGGCGAATGCTGCCGATAGTATCCGCCAGGAACTGACTTTGCACACCTTCAGCTTCGACTCGTTGCAGGAGTCTTGCATGGTCGAGAGCAAATCCCACTTGCATCGCTATCTGGGCAAATAAATCAATCTCAGGCTTTTGCCAATCACGGGGTCTGGAGCATTGATGTGCAATTAATAAGCCAAATAACTGTTCATCTTTAAGAATAGGTGCGACCAAATTTGCTTTAACAGCAAAGGATTTGAGTAGGTTAATGTGACAATCAGTTAAATCGGTTTCATAAATGTTGTTTGTAGCTTGAACACGACCAGACTGATACTTTTCTACATAGCTCTGAGCAAAACATGGGTCTTGGATTTCAGCTCGCAAAACTTTGGGATAACCTGGAACCACTGATTCGGCAATCACAGTTCCAACCCAATTAGCATCAAAACTATAAACCAGTACTCGGTCAGTACTCAGTGCTTTGCGAACCTCATCTACAGTGCTTTTGAGCACATCCTCTTCGTGGAGTGATTGGCGAATGCTGCGGGTAATTTCGATAAATACCTCAGCTCTATCTGCCTTTGTATCTACCTGTTCTAAAAGCTTGGCGTAGTCAAGGGCAAATCCGACTTGCATACCTATCTGAGCGAATAAATCAATCTCAGACTGCTGCCAATAGCGAAGTCTAGAACACTGATGTGCAATCAATAAACCGTATAGCTGCTTGCCTTTGAGAATAGGTGCTACTAAATTAGATTTGACACCAAATTGCTCTAGCAACTCAATATCACCATCATTGAGATCGGCTTGATAGATATCATCAATAGCACGGATGCGACCATTCTCATATTTTTCTATATACCCTGCCTCGAACCAAGGATTAGAGATTGTAACCCCTAACATTTTCGGTAAACCAGCTGCTACTGATTCAGCAATAAAGGTTCCATTAGTGTTGGAGTTGAAGCAAAAGATGGTTACGCGATCAATGCTTAAAGCTTTACGAATTTCCTCTGATGTAGTTTTTAGAACATCTTCTTCATTGAATGATTCTCGAACCCAACGGGTAATTTTCATCAATAGTTGGGAGTAATCAGCTTCGGCTTCTCTCTGCTGTCCCAAAACTGAAAGCAGCTCTGTGAATAAGTTGATGTTTCTCTCTAACATCACTAATTCATCTTCGCTAGCGATGAAAGTTTTAGTAAAGTCACTGTCTGGACGTAGCTGATTTTTGATAATATTAGAAGTTACAGCAGCTTTGCTAACTCGACTAATAGCTCGATTAGCCATAAAAGTTGCGATCGCACCTGCCAAAATTGCAGTTCCTCCCATAGCAGTTAACAAGAGTGACAGTTGTCCCTGTAGAGCAAGTTCAGTTTGTGTTGAACTTTTCAGACTCTCTTGTTTGACTTGCGGAATTTGTTTGGTAATTAAATTAATGCCGTAGTAGTAAGTAGCTGTTCCAATTGCAACCACAGGAAGGACACTGATGCTTAGTGCCCAAACTATTGCTTTAGTCTTTAAACTCCATTTTTGTTGCCACAGCTTTTGTTGACGATTTTGTCTTGCTTGGGTTTGAGAAAAAGACTGACTCATAAATGAAACCTGGATTGCTGCAATTCAGAATCAAGTAAATAACCTCACCACCAAATTCTACACAAAACTTCTTAAATAAGGACTGGCTTTCAGGAGTATTTTGAGGCACTAACTTTTTACGTCATGCTCCATAATACTTTTGTCGGCTTTGACCTCAAAAAAATCCGGTCTGATTAACGGGCTTGTTAACAATAAAATGGCGATCGCTTTGTTTTTATATCTTATTTTCTCATCAGGTGTTGCGGTTTTTTGCAAGACAGTCAAACAATCTTTTTTTTTCAACAATAGTTATACAGAAGTTATACAGAAGTTATACAGAAGTTATACAGAAGTTATACAGAAGTCTCACAGTTAGCCTCCCCCGTAAGAAAGGGAAGGAATAATGCGAAAATAAGCCTTTAAGCCCTTGACAGGAGATAAGCTTAGTAACGATTCCTTAGGTTTCGAGGAATTGTCTTGGGAATATTTCACCCATTTAGATCAATTAAGACACAAGCTGAAACAGGTTCTTGATTCTATTTCCACGCAAGCGATACCTACGGCGGTAAACTACGCATCGAGAGAGTGGATGGGATTAGATCACAAGAGCTTTATTACAGCAGAATTCAAGTATTTGAACCACATCTGTCGTAGGGGCGCGAAGCCTTGCGCCCCTAGCGCGTGGTTTATTTACCTGAAAATAGCTGTAAGTGCAACTTTATAGAGAATTGGTATTAGAACGAGCCTTGGGCACTTTCTCTGAGAAAATGCTTATGGGAATTGGCTTTAATACGGCAAAGATAGCCGCGAATATGAGATGGCTGGTGGAGTCCGCAAAAGTGAACGTATCCGTAAAGGCAGAGCGACTCGCTTAAAAACTGTTGCCTAAAAAGCATCTAGCCAGAGCGGTCAAACCACGTAATTTATTTATTCTATGGTTGATAGTGTATGATGCCTGCGGTGGTCACTGAGCGGCTGGTGAGCGCACTTCTACTGAGCGGCTTGCCTTGAGCGTACCCCTACTCTTAAGCAAGCTACGCGCAGCGTCTCCAAGAGTTGCCAACTTGTGCCGAGCGAACGCACTAATTCCTACAAGCTCAAAATTTATTTTTTAATTGCAGACAATTGCGACATTTTCCAGAAATAGCTAGAAATCCAATTGGTAATAATGTGAGCGACAATTGGCACTAATAAGTTGCCCGTGAGCAGGGCGCTATATGCCAATATCATCCCGACAATTGTTGCCCAAATCACATAAGGCCATTGTTGGGAACCGCTAAGATGCAAGATGCCAAAGCAAAAACTAGATAAAATTACAGCTGTAAGATCAGAGCCTAAAGCTGGCAGCATCACACCTCTAAATAATAATTCTTCACTCAACCCCGGTAGTAAACCCAGCCAAATTAAATCTGGTAAGGCTAAGGGTTTCAGTACCACTTCTAGATAATAATCTGCACTTTTACGATAGGCAGTCCAAAGGCGATAAGTTAAGCCACTTAATGCGGTGATAACGAACCCCAACCCTACACCCAACAGCAGCTTTCTTTGGTTAAAGTCCCAAGAAAATATGGAAAAGTTGCCCAAGTGCAATAAAACTTTGGCGACTATCAACAAAATGATTGCAGTCGCTCCCATCGCCCCAAGTATTTGGATGCGCGTCAGGTATGGAATTTCTGGCTCTTGTTTGTGTTGTTCAACCACGGGTTTTTAAGGGGAGAGTGGGGCAGGGGGAGAAATAACTTATAATTTTTAACCTGTAGAGACGCGATTAATCGCGTCTCTACTCCTAACTCCTGTACAGACGCGATTAATCGCGTCTCCTAACTCCTGTACAGACGCGATTAATCGCGTCTCCTAACTACTGCCTGCAAAGGTAATAATTTGGGACAAAGAGCAGAGGGATTGATGCCTGCTTTGTGTGCTGCTAATATACCCACTGCTTCTAAATATGAGTTTACCTGTATAGATTTGATCCCCAAGGGTTGGGGAGGAACTTTTATCAGAGTTTTATTTTCTTCAACTGTAATTATTTGGCATCGTCTTTGGCTTAAACTCAATAAGGCACTGCCACCACAAGCAGTTGCAGGTACGATCGCAGCATCCACTTGATCTGCCCAAATATCTTCTTGCTCTGATGGGATCAGTCTTTTCTCTATTATAAATTGTGGGGCATGACTTAATCCTACAAGCACACACGGCAAAAAGGTATAGCCCAATTCTTCAGCGGCGGAACGGGGAGATAAATCAGGTTGTGGAGGTTCGCTCAAAAGGGCAGGAGAATGGGCGCAAGGAATTTGAAAGGTTCGCACTAGCAAATGGCTAATTACGGCTTCTGCACCCGCTAAAGGATCGACGCCTTCACCGTGGCGGTATTTCTGTACTGCTTCCTCATTTATATTATCGGGGAAACGGGCAACAACTGCGATCGCTTCTGCTCCCGCTTTCTTAATTAATATCTCAGCTGCCCGTAACAAGCTATCTGGGTTGCCAATTGTTCCCCAACTAGCTCCCGATGCTGTAGCCCGTAATTCTACATTTAATGGTGCATCAGTAATTACATAATCTGTTAAGGTCAATCCCAAAGTTGCTCTAGCTGCATCTGCTGCTTGTATATGTCGTAGTCGCAACTCTGGCTCAATGGCTTGGTCTAAAAGCAAACCTACTTTGTTGGTGCGGACTGGACGCAAACCCCAGCATCCAGCAGCAAATTTGTCAAGCCCGTAACCTTCAACATAGAAAGCATTTGGGAGATTCCAATACAAACTTGCACCATTAAGGACATTGGGGTGAGTAATTAGGCGATCGCAAACCTGCGCTATAACTTTGGCAACAGGTAAAGCATCTCCGGCATAACCCCCAATGGCAGCCCCAACGCCAGTTGGTACAATTAAGATAGCTGTGTATGGACGATTCATCTTAAGTTATCAGTGCCCAGTTGTGAGTTATGAGTAAAAATTATAATTACTTCTCACTCTCTAGGGCTATTTCGTTCTACACATGAACCGCCCAGAACTAAAGTTTTGCGCCTCATAACTTACAGCTATTTTCAGGTAAATAGACCACATTAACCGTAGGGGCACAGCAATGCTGTGCCCTTACAGTGTGGTTCAAATACGTGAAAGCTGCTGTAAAGTCCGTTTTAAGGGACTATAACCTTTTCTCAGTCGTCTTTAGACTGGTGAATTCATTCTGAGGCAGGCTAAATGAAAATGAAATAGTCTTTGTTTACTCTCAACTATCAACTTCTAACTCAGCACTCACTACTCAAGACTGGGTATCCTTTGTAACTACGGCTTCAACTATAGCTTTTTGTTTGTCAACATCCACAGAGGTAACTGCCCAACGGAGGGGTTCCCCTTGTTTATTCAACTCTGTTTCAATTACTTTTAATAATTCTGCGGGAGTTTCTTGTAAATCAATTTCTGCGGTAATAAAATGAGTCGTCATCTTGGTAAATCCTGTTGATTTGTAGTTTATAGAATAGCTGATATCAGTTGCTCTGAAATATTTATGTTATTTATCAGATTTGGTAATGCAAGTGAACAGTTATCAATAATCAACCCAAATACTGATAACTGTTTACTGATTATTGGTCTTTGCCAAATTGTAACTGATAAAGTACATCTTCTTTTTCCGTCTGAACTTTCAAATCAGAAAGGGGTTTGGCAATACAAAGCAATACGTAACCTTGCTTTTGCAAATCTGGACTAACGCCCATACCATCAGTTTGATCCACAGTTCCCTCACTTATTTGACCGGCGCAAGTTGTGCAAACACCTGCATGACAGGAACTCGGCAAATCCAAACCCGCAGCATCGGCAACTGATAAGATAGTTTCATCTTCAGGAACTTGCAAGGTGTGAATTTCGCCTTGGTGATGAATTTCTACGGTGTAACTTTTGGGCATATACAAAGGAAGGTGATGCAACGAACAAATTTATTATTTTATCTGAATTAGTTAAAAATATCTAGATAATAGCATAAAAGTTTAGGTTAAATACTGAGATTATAGTCACTAATTCTGAACAATTTTTAGACTAGTAACATTAATTACTATAATTAGAATTATTAGTTAAATTTACTATAAATATATATGCGCGATCGCGTTTCTTTAGAGACTGTATCTGTAAGTCTGCCTTTTGGCATTGGTTCGATGGCTTGGAAAGTTGACACCACACAAAAGAAGGCGGCTTGGTCGCTTTATGTGGAATTGGTGACGCGCATTGCTGTGCAACCATTAGAAGTTGACCAGGGTTTGGTACGAGAAGCGATGAACTCTCTTTATAGTTTATTTGGTACAACCCGCGAAGTTCTCAAAGCCGCCGGGCCGGATGTGGGTGCTGCTCGTGATTCAGTGGGGGGAATTGCGATCGCAGTGTTGAATAATGGGTTAAGGCCGTTTTTGGCTAAATGGCATCCGTTGTTACAAGCGTGGGAAGCTAGACGACCTGTGGGGGTGAGTCCCAAGGAACATGAGCAGAGTTGGTTGGAGGAACCCAAGTTGCGAAGTGAGTTAGAAGTTTTGCGCGGTGGGTTGGAAGATTACGCTAAGGCGTTGGCAAAAATTGCTGGCGTAGAGGAGTAAACGATGGAACAGTTTGATGTGTTTCTTGCTCACAATAGTCTGGATAAACCTCTAGTGAGAGAAATTGCTCAAAAACTTAAGCAGCAACAACTAAAGCCTTGGTTAGATGAGGAGCAAATTCTTGGGGGAGACACAATTTTAGAAAAAGTTTACAGAGGAATTACTCAATCTAAAACAGGTGCTTTTTTTATTAGTCGAAATGGATTGGGAAATTTCCAAGAGAATATCGAACTATACACAGTAATAAATTGGTTTCTTAGGCAGCAGGGAAAATCAAAAAGTTTTCGTATGATTCCTATCCTCCTTCCTGGAGTAACCAAGATACCAGATAAAATAGCGCATCTTGAGATATGGCGCTGGATTCAGTTTAGTAGTCCGAGTGACGAATCCGCATTACAAGATTTGATACGAAGTATTAGACCTCCAGAAACACCATTTGAAATACCTTCCATCAATCCACCACGCAGAAGACAATTTTTGAAATGGGTGGGTTTGGGAACTTTAGGCTTAGTAACGCCAGTCGTGGGTAGAGGGATTTGGAGTCAACGACAAGATCAGCCTGTTGTAACAAATAATAAACCTACAAAGACTGAACCATCTCAGACTACAACACCAGAAACAAAGCCTACTAACAGTATCCCTCCAAGGGAGCAGCAGGGCGAACCCAACACACTTGAATCAGAGAAAGGCATTGACTATACCAGACTGCACAACCTACTAGCAGCAAAAAACTGGAAGGAAGCCGACCAAGAAACTTATTGGGTGATGAGTCAGGCTGTAAATAAGAAATATGGCGACTACTTTACCTTAAACGAACTATTAAATTTTCCTTGCACTGACTTACGCACAATTGACGGCTTATGGGTAAAATACAGCAATGGACACTTTGGCTTGAGCGTCCAGAAGGAAATTTACTTGAGTGTTGGCGGTAAAGCTGACGGCAACTCTTACGAAGAAGCCTGGGAGAAGTTTGGCAAAGACGTAGGATGGAGAGTAGAAAGTGGAAAGTGGTACTCGACAGTAACTTTTGATACCTCTTCCCCAAAGGGACACCTCCCAATTCATTTCGCGTTTTGGTTTGTAGTTGGGTGTTGGAGGGTTCTCTTCTCTCGCATTGAGACTTGTAACCCACCTTCCGCACCCCCAATTACCATGGACGGATATTACGGAGAGAATCATTTCTGATTTAATTAACAGCTTCAACCGGTATTTTGTTTCTTTTGCTTCTTTCAGAGCTATTGATTGCTTGCCGATAAAATCCCTATCACTTTCAGCAGACTGAGATTCTTCAATATTTGCGCCAATTGATGTCCCTGATCTGAATAACTGAGCAGCTAATAATCTTGGTGTTCCTGGTTGTTTATCTAAATAAGAACAAATTTTGGTTATTCTGACAGCGAATTTAAATGCTCTATCAGGAATTGGGATGTGATTACTCATACTAAAAAGTATATCAAAGCTCAAGTGTTATTTTTGACTTTTACTTCTCTACGAGAGGCTGCGCCAACGGCTACGCTCAGTACAAGTGACTTTTGACTTTTGACTTCCCCAAAGGGGCTGTGATAGCAGAAACCTGATTGAAAATTGCGTTTTGGGCGAGCCATGAAAAAATCGCTAAAATATCATGCTGCTATAATGCACTCACCAACAAACTTTTGAGAAAATGTTATAACTTTAACCCTTAATGTTACAACATTAAGCCTTAAGGTTATAACATTAAGCCTTGAAGCTAGAACATTCAGGCTTAAGGTTACAACATTCAGGCTTAAGGTTATATGATTAAGCCTTAAAGCTAGAACATCAAGCCTTCAGGTTACAACATTAAGCCTTAAAGTTAAAGCGATCGCTCATAGCGCTTCTCAATTGCATGGAATACAGACCATTTGTAGGGGCACAGCAATGATCAAAAGTATCAACTTAAGCTGAAATGCTTACCCAGTATACGTTTTCCCGCACCCCCAACCCTTCCCTTACCAAGCTACAGTGTACACAAAAGTCAAATTACCCCCCTTAATCCCCCCGTTTATTGGGGGGAAACAGGAAATCTAGTTCCCTCCCCTTGACAAGGGGAGGGTTAGGGTGGGGTAAAACTGACACCAATGAGCAATGCTGTGCCCTATTGTGTATTGCATCCAATACTAGTACCACTATAGAAGTAAAAGTGCGTAGTTTACTGCCGTAGGCATCGCTTTTGCAACAACATTGTAGTTTTCGTACAACTTAAACATAATATTATTTCACTGAAAATCAACCTTTCGTGATTAAAATCCGAGAAATCACGGGCATTAATAAAAACTTTTACTCAGAAAAATGTGCTTTTTGCTGAACCAGAATACAGGTCAATTAAGACAAAATAGTTCTGTAGAGCTATTAAAGGTGTAAAATTGTGCCTCGAACAAAACGTAGTTCCCGGATTCTAGAAAAAGCTGAATTTAGAGTTGCCGGACTGAAAGCTATCGATCCAAATATCAATTTTGATGATACTTACAGCTTGCAAAACCTGAGTCAATTAATAGAGAATTTTCACAATATGCTTGATGATTATAATGCTGCTATAGCTATGATTGAATCTTCTAGAAAAAAGCTGGATGAGATGGAAAAAACCTTAAATCAGGTTTCAGACAAAATGCTGGTGGGCGTTGGTTTTAAGTACGGCAAAAACAGCGATGAATATGAACTTGCAGGTGGCGTTAGAGACAGCGAACGCATCCGTAAAAGCAGATTGACACGCTTGAAAGCTAACACAGATAAAACATCAAATGAAAATGCAATAACCGCTTAGTACCATTGCGCGGAAGTTTAAGCGAGTAAAGTTAAGTGCATTTTGGGCGAGGTAGAAAAAATTAAAAGTAATGAGCCAAATGTGACATTCAAGGTGTCTAGATCCCTGACTTCTTTGAGAAGTCGGGGATCTATTGTCTCACGAATGATTCAGGACTGCTATATAATAAAACTTTGCATTAACCCAGAACTTCCGCAATCTTAAAATTGGATGACCCGGTTTATACATGATAAATTTGCTAAAGACTATCTAGAAGAATTATTAAAAGATTACGGAGAAGTCAAAGCATCAGAAAAAGTTGCAGGAGAGATTAAAGAAATAGATGTTTTATTCACTCCTACCAAACAGCAAAACTCTAATTTACAAATACTCGGTTTGTTAGGAAGATTGGCTGAACATCCTGCAATAATAGAACCATACCGCAATCCAGCTTCTACCGATGAGATATGCGACTGTATTCTAAAATTATTAGAAGTCAAGGCTTTATTGCGACGAGAAGCTAAAGCTAATAAAACCAGACTTCAAGACTCAGATATTCCCAAATTGTGGGTTCTTACACCTACCATATCTGAAACTAGATTGTTTAGCTTTGGAACTCTGCAAAAAGAAGGTTGGTTGTCGGAAGTGCATTTCCTACCAGATGCCTTACGGACAGTAATTGTGGCGATACACCAACTACCGCAAACACCGGAAACTTTGTGGTTGAGGCTTTTAGGTAGGGGAAGTGTGCAATCACAAGCGATTATCGAGTTACAAGGGTTACCATTAGATTATCCATACCAGAAAGAAACTCTTGAATTAGTTTACAACTTGCGCGAAAACTTGAGAGTAAATCAAGAATTAGAAGCAGATGATAAGGAGTTAATTATGCGATTAGAACCACTTTATCAAAGAGATAGAGAACAAGCTATACAAGAAGGAAATAAACAAGGAGAACAACGTTTAGTTTTACGCTTACTCAATCGCCGTATTGGTGAGATTGATACATCATTACTTGAGCAAGTTAAAGTTTTATCGCTTGAACAATTAGAAAATTTAGGAGAAGCATTACTAGACTTTTCTAGTGTTGCTGATTTAGAAACTTGGTTAAACCAACAATCAATCTAATTCATTATTACTACACCTGGCGACTAAAAGTCGCGGCTATACAGACAAAACCCACCTCCGTGGGTTAAAAATTCTTGATATCCTCTTAGTCCACGGAGGTGGACTTTGTTTGCGTAGTAGCGAATTTTATTCGCCTAATACTTTTCAAACTATACCTTCAGTATAAAAAAAGTTGCTAATAACCGATTACCAGTAAGGCTTTCAGTAATAAAAGTAAGCTAAACTTTTATAGCCAAGTCTTGCCTAAAAATATTTCATAATTAAAGGGAGAAAAGCCCAATGGAGAAGATGAAAATGCTGGAATCATATCGTAAACACGTTGCCCAAAGAGCAGCACTCGGTATTCCCCCTTTACCATTGGATGCAAAGCAAACCTCAGAATTATGTGAATTACTGAAAGATCCGCCAAAGGGTCAAGAGGAGATATTATTACATTTATTGAGCGATCGCGTTTCTCCAGGTGTTGATCCAGCAGCTTATGTCAAAGCTGGATTTCTCACCGCGATCGCCAAAAAGGAAATCACCAGTCCCTTGATTTCGCGCATAGAAGCGGTGCATTTGCTGGGGACGATGGTAGGTGGTTACAATGTGCAATCTTTAATCGATTTGCTGCAATTTCCCACCGTATCCGTTTCAGACTCATCTGAAACACCTCTGGTAATGGGTGGACAAGGAAAGGAACCCATCGCCGCCTACGCCGCCAACGCCTTAAGCAGAATTCTCTTGGTGTACGACGCCTTCCACGATGTTTTAGAGTTGTCTAAAACAAATCCTTTCGCCAAGCGGGTGATTGACTCTTGGGCTGAAGCTGAATGGTTTACCCTTCGCCCCACAGTACCAGAAGCGATTACTGTCACCGTTTTTAAAGTTACTGGCGAAACCAATACCGATGACTTATCCCCCGCCCAAAGTGCCACAACTCGCCCAGATATTCCCTTGCACGCCTTAGTGATGTTAGAGTCACGGCAACCGGGAAGTTTGAAAACCATTGCCGAACTGAAGAAAAAAGGGCATCCTGTAGCTTATGTGGGAGATGTAGTTGGTACAGGTTCCTCGCGTAAATCTGCCATTAACTCCGTATTGTGGCACATGGGAAATAATATACCTTTTGTGCCAAACAAACGCGCTGGGGGTTATGTTTTAGGTGGTGCGATCGCGCCTATTTTCTTTAACACAGCAGAAGATGCCGGTGCTTTGCCTATCCAGTGCGATGTCACCAAACTGGAAACTGGCATGGTGATTACCATCCATCCCTACAAAGGCGAAATCACCAATGAAGCAGGTGAAGTCATTTCCACCTTCGCCCTCAAACCTGACACCATCCTCAATGAAGTTCGCGCAGGTGGACGCATCCCCCTACTTATTGGACGTACCCTCACCGACAAAACTCGTCTTGCACTTGGTTTAGAACCCAGCACCGTTTTCACCCGTCCCCAGCAAGCCATTGATACAGGTAAAGGCTACAGCCTAGCCCAGAAAATGGTAGGTAAAGCTTGCGGATTACCAGGTGTGCGTCCCGGCACATCCTGCGAACCGATCATTACTACCGTTGGTTCCCAAGATACCACAGGCCCGATGACCCGCGACGAATTGAAAGAACTCGCCTGTCTTGGCTTCAGTGCAGACTTAGTGATACAAAGTTTCTGCCACACAGCAGCTTATCCCAAACCGGTAGACATCCAAACTCATCACGAACTCCCCGACTTCTTTGCTTCTCGTGGCGGTGTCGCCCTCCGTCCCGGTGATGGTATCATCCACTCTTGGTTAAATCGGATGCTGCTACCCGACACCGTGGGAACTGGCGGCGACTCTCACACCCGCTTCCCCTTGGGTATTTCCTTCCCCGCCGGTTCTGGGTTGGTAGCTTTTGCAGCCGCCTTGGGTGTCATGCCTTTAGATATGCCAGAGTCAGTATTGGTAAGATTTAAAGGTGAATTGCAACCAGGTATCACCCTGCGGGATGTGGTAAATGCCATTCCCTATGTGGCAATTCAAAAAGGTTTGCTGACAGCAGAGAAGCAGAATAAGAAAAACGTTTTCTCCGGGCGAATTCTGGAAATAGAAGGATTGCCAGATTTAAAAGTTGAACAAGCCTTTGAACTCACTGATGCTAGTGCCGAACGTTCTTGTGCCGGATGTACAATTAAGCTGAGTGTAAAGACAATTTCGGAATATCTGCGTTCTAACGTCGCGTTGCTAAAAAATATGATAGCACGGGGCTATCACGATCCGCGTACCATGCTGCGCCGTGTGGCAAAGATGGAAGAATGGTTAGCAAATCCCGTGTTATTAGAAGGCGATGCTGATGCTGAGTATGCCGAAATAATTGAAATTGATTTGAACGAAATCAAAGAACCAATTGTAGCTGCTCCCAATGACCCCGATAATGTGAAATTATTATCGGAAGTTGCTAATGATCCAGTGCAAGAAGTATTCGTCGGTTCTTGTATGACGAATATTGGTCATTATCGGGCAACAGCCAAAGTTTTGGAAGGCGCGGGTGAAGTGAAAACTCGCCTGTGGATTTCACCACCAACGCGCATGGATGAACACCAACTTAAAGAAGAAGGTGTCTACAGCATTTTTGGGGCTGCGGGTGCTAGAACAGAAATACCAGGATGTAGTTTGTGTATGGGTAATCAGGCGCGAGTTGCTGATGGCACAACAGTGTTTTCAACCTCTACCCGCAACTTCAATAATCGCATGGGTAAAGATGCGCGAGTGTATCTTGGTTCAGCAGAATTAGCCGCAGTTTGTGCGCTGCTGGGACGGCTTCCCGCAGTGCAGGAATATTTGGATATTGTGGCGAGGAGAATTCATCCTTTTGCAGATGATTTGTATCGGTATTTGAACTTCGATCAAATTGTCGGTTTTGAGGATGAAGGGCGAGTGATTTCTAAGGAGGAGCAGGCTTTGTTGGTATAGTTTAATTAGGTGGGTGTTTTGCCCACCTGATTTTTAGCATTTCCAAGAGGAATATTAATGACCAGTCCATCTTTTACAAATGACAAAAATCTCTATGAACAAGATTTTTACTTGTGGACAAAAACCATTGCCCAACAGTTAAAAGAAAATAATTTTAATGAGATAGATATACATAATCTAATTGAAGAAATTGAAAGCATGGGGAGAAGTGAAAAACGCGAGTTAAAAAATAGATTAATTGTGCTATTAATGCACTTGCTAAAATGGCAATATCAAGCAGAAAAACGTAGTGAAAGTTGGCGCAGTACCATTTCTGAACAACGTATCTGTATTGAAACATTATTAGAAGATAGTCCGAGTTTGCAACCTCTACTTGCAGAAGTCTTTGAAGATTGTTATCAAAAATCTCGTCTTAGAGCATCTGATGAAACAGGGATTAAATTAAATTTTTTTCCTAAAGAATCTCCTTTTACATTAGAAGAAACTTTAAAAAATACTTATTAAATTGGAGGAATGGATTTTTACACAATAGTTTCAACAAAGCTTGATCTCCGCTTTGAGAATATGGTAATATTGTGTATAAACCTGAATATACTATCATGAAAACACATTTGGGTATGAAATTGCTGTAAGACTATACTAGTGTTGTTGCTCCTGATGACAACGGTACATTCATAGCATATGTTCCCGCTATTCCTAGCTGCCATGCTTGGGGAAAAACCCCAGATGAAGCTTGCAGAGAACTTGCTTGTGTGTTTGAGATGATTCAGGAAGAATACGAAGAAGAAGGACGCTTACTTCCGTCTAATGTAGAACTTATAGTAGCTTAAAGTTAAATATCTATAATCAGAAATTGTTTACTTATCAAGATTACTGAAGCTGAAACAGTTAACAAGAAGGTGTCAGTATGAGTATATCTTGACGCTTTAATTACTTGGTATTAAAATTGACTTATAGCCTAGATGAACCTTGACAATTGAATAGTGTGCTTGAAGAAGGCGATGATTTCTAACCGTGCAGCAAAGTTAAACCCAAGGTAAAACTGTGCCGCATAAGGTAAAAGTCATTGAGAAAGTTCTTAGCAATCTTGGCTTTGAAAAAGCTAAGAAGAAGTGCTCCCATGCTCGCTGGAAACATCCAGATGGACGAGCCACTACAGTTCCAAATCACGGTTGTAACGAGGTTGGGACTGGACTATTTAAGAAAATCCTTAAAGATATTTGCATAACTGAAGATAAATTTAATGATTTCATTTAAATAAAAATATTATTTATTATACCCATTTATTAAAAACTTAAATAAATAATATATGAGGAGCAACAAAATGATGCAGTATTTGTAAATTTATCCTAGATTGTCTGGGTAAGTCTAGGAAAATTTTATAAAAGCATCATCTATCAAGCACACAAATAATCTACAAACCCCTTTCTTACGTTTAAGAGGGATTTTTTTGTGTCTGCGCGATCGCACCCTCGCACTTCGCACACAGACCTAACCCCCCAACCCCCTTCCCTTGCAGGGAAGGGGGAGAAATCCGGCTCCCCTCTCCGCTTCAAAGAGGGGTTGGGGGAGAGGTCAATGGATGCGATCGTTAAGGACAAACATCATCTGGAAAATCTTAGTGGAGAAGTTTCCAGGTAGGAGCAATGTCGTGTAATCGCCGCAACCCACGCCAAATGGTTTTCACTCCAGGTTTACCATCACCTTTGCGTCCGATCTCCCCTCAATACATCGGGGGGATTAAGGGGGGTAATACGACTTGTGTATACACGGTAGCCCCGAAGAGCGGCGAGGGGTTGGGGATGGGGTTCTTTTATTATCGCCAACAACATCATGTATTTTTACGTTAGGCTTAGTGTAACTTTTGACGAAGAGGCTGCTAGAGCGATCGCTAATGGTAAAATTCGATGTTCCTGAATTTGAATCCTGGCGTGGAGTGTTTCTGCTGTATCATCTGGCAGTACTGGTACTGCGGCTTGCATTAATATTGGGCCGCTATCCATTTCTAAGCAAGCTATATGCGCTGTACAACCAGTAATTTTCACCCCAGATGCCAAAGCTTGTTCTACAGCATGGATTCCCTTGAAACTAGGTAACAAACTAGGATGGATATTAATAATCCTCTCAGGAAAGGCATCAATAAAAACTGACGTTACCAGTCGCATCCAACCTGCCAAAATCACCCATTCCACATCGTAATGCCGCAATGTCTGCACAATTTTCTCATCAAACTCTTCTCGATTTTGATAGTTGCGGTGATTCAATAAAACAGCTTCTACACCTCTATTCGCTGCTCTTACGGCTGCTTTCGCCGAGGGGTTATTGTAAATTAAAACTTGAATTTGAGCATTTAGCTGCCCATCTAGGATAGCTTGAGCAACTACATCAAAATTGCTGCCATTCCCAGAAGCCATAATTCCCAGTTTTAGAGGGGCGACTTGTTGGCAATCGCTAATGCTGGGAGAAACCAAGCTAAGGGTAGAATCAGGGCACAGGGTCATAACAGCTAAGAGGGTTAATTATAGATGCCAAAAATATATACTAAGCCGTGGTTGGATAATGATCCAGTAGCTGCCTGGATTTTTCTTACACCAGCACTAATTTTATTAGGCGTTTTTATTATTTGGCCGATCGCCTATTTGTTCTACCTCAGTTTCACTGCTGGTAGTTTCACTTTAAAAGGTACTTATTGGATAGGCTTAAAAAACTATTCGCGCTTGCTACTCAACCCCGACTTCTGGCAAGTTCTGGGTAACACCTTTTATTTTACGGTTGCCACCATCATTCCCAGTTTAGTTATCTCCTTGGGATTGGCAGTGCTATTAAACCGCTCCATTCCCTTGCGAGGCATCCTGCGAAGTGCCTATTTTCTACCTTCAATTATCTCACTTGTGGCAGCAGGTTTGGGATTTCGCTGGCTGTTTCAAACATCAGGGCCAGTTAACGGACTTTTAGATTTTTTCGGCATTCCAGCCATACCCTGGCTAGGAGACACATTTTGGGCAATGCCAGTACTTATTTTAATGAGTATTTGGAAACAACTAGGTTTCAATATGGTAGTTTTTTTAGCAGGGTTGCAAGCAATTCCCCCCAGTCGTTATGAAGCAGCAGATTTGGATGGAGCAAATGCTTGGCAACAATTTTGGTATATTACTCTGCCCGGATTGCGCCCAACTGTGATATTTGCAATCATCACTACCGCGATTTTTACATTGCGGAGTTTTGAGCAAGTTTATGTGATGACTGACGGTGGCCCACTGAATTCGACTAATTTGCTAGTTTACTACATTTACCAAGAGGCTTTTGGTCAGTTTGATTTTGGTTATGCAGCAGCAGTCGCAACGGTGTTACTAGGAGTGACGCTGGTACTCGTGTATTTGCAACTGCAAACTTGGGGAGAGGAGTAAGGGAGGCATACTTCTCTACGAGAGGCTGCGCCAACGACTGCGCTCAGTAACCGGTGGGGATTTTGGAAGTTGCTAAATCATTTCGCTTTCTCTGCAATGCCAAAAAATGTCGTGCATTCAATTAGAAACAGCTAAAGTTTTTACTTCTTATACTTATATAAGCTGCGATATTCCCAAGGATTTACAAATTTAGTATCGCTCCAAACGCCGAGCCGTTGTGCCTTCGCCTCAGTTTCGGCTTGTTGAACTAAGTCTTTACTAGGACACTTGTTTAAATAGGGACGATACACTTTTGCTAAACCTTCTTGCAACAATACCTGTTGTACAAAAGTGCCATTTTTTAAACGCACTTCGGCAATTTTACGCCCATAGCGATCGCTATCTGTGATATTCAATGTCACGCGATCGCCTCCTTGTTGCACCAGTTGTTCCACCCGTTCTCGTGCTTTTACACCCCAAGTAAATTGATTGCGATCGCTAATGCGTTTACTCTGCTTTTCTTTGTTAGTATGAGCTATTTCTGGCGCATCTACACAGGCAAAGCGCACGGTAAGATTTTTGCCATCAGCATCTTTAACTACTAGAGTATCGCCATCACTGACTCGCTCAACTGGTTCTCCAGAAGTACTGACAAAGCGATCGCAGCCGATCAAACTCAAAATCATGATAGTTGCACAAAGCCAAAATCGCACTGGTTTAGTTAATTTCTCCATTCAAACTTACCTGCATTACCTCTGTGGGATGATATTAGCAAAATCAAAAGATATATTTGTTAACTATAGGCAATTCAAAATTCAAAATGGTAAGACCCTCTGCGGCAACCGAATAGAAAATGCGGATTAGTTAGTATAAGAATTGTAACCTTCCAATTGTTAGCGGCAATTCCTGATGAACTTCTTGACTCACATTCTGCATCTAGCTGGTTCAGGTGCTTTTGCTTATTACTCTGCTGCTCAAATTCGTGATTTGAAAACCCGCCCCAACATCCTTGCGGGGTTTCAGTTGGCTGAATCTGGCTCTGTGCCGTTTTTAACTGCACTTAGCGATCGCGCAGCTGCTGAAGGCGATACATGGCTAGCCGAAAAACTAGCAAAACATGCATCAGATGAAACTAGACATGGTAAAATTTTTGCCCACGCCTTACAACAGTTGGATAAACAAGTTATAGATTTCAAGCGTCAACCCCAAACTCCATCTACAAACAAATCACAACAGCAACGTAGTCCCTTTTTTGCAGCATTCTTTGAGGGCTACACCCAAGAACAGCTCAAACCTGCTGTGATTGATTGGGATGTGTTTATGGCTAGCACATACATTCTGGAGTTAGATGCTAGCAAAGACTTTAAGCGAATGGCAAAAGTATTACCTGATAAGGAGCCAACTGCTCGTAACTTGAAGTTAGGAATGCTAAATATTGCCGAAGATGAAACTGGACATGCTGCTTATCTCTACGAAGCGATGCTGCGACGGATGTCTGCTACTAAAGTACAAGAACTTGTCGATATGTGGCGAACCCGCAAGGTAAACGCCTTGTTGGCAATGGTTGGCGGTATCCTCCAGCGTAACGGTGAAACGCGATCGCTTGTCCAAGATAGTGCGCCGTCGGAAATTGATTCTGAGTTGGTAGCTACGTAATTATAGATATCCTTGAGTATCTAATGATGAAAAATTGAGAACATTTAACATCTAGCTTTCAAGGCAGGAGGTCTACCTCTTGCCTTCTTCAAATTAATTCCACACTTCTTTCGTTGCCGATAGGATTTCGCCATAAACGAGCCATATCTAAACTTTGGGTAATTTCACAATGGTTTTAACCATCAAATGCCATGATAATTGTTTTTTAAATCGTAGAGCTAGGAAGTTGTGGCATGTTGTGTCTGTTTATCAACTGTTGGAGTTGATGACACTCGCCATTGCTGAAATTGGGTTCCAGGTTTTACCGAAATGATAGGTAGTTGAACATACTTTAGGTTGGTTAGGACGCTATCGACATCTAAGTAAGGATTACGAATAACTAGGTCGGCGTAAAAATTTGTTGTTGGGATCAGGCAGGAAGCAGGAGCCAGGAAGCAGAAGGCAAGAGGATTTTAGCCTAGTTTATCTTTGTTTACATAGTTTAGTTTTATCATGCCAACTTACCTATTGATAGAGGTAAATGAGTTGATAATTTATGCAGCTATGGTGCGACTGATGCACGGTAATCTCGCTTCTTGAGTATTAATTTAAACTCTCAAACCGCATCTTTATGTTTACTTTACAAATCAAATTTTATTATCTACCTTTAAATAATTAAGGTAAATTAAAAAAATGTAAATTTCTGCCGATCAGTACATTTAACTACACACTTGTCTCACTCATTGACTTTTTAAGCATGAATGACAATCAACGAATTATCCACCTAACCGAGATTTCTGCACTCGATTTCCCGGCTGCCAATAATTATAAGTATAAATGCCATTTGCAGGTAGTTTCCGAAGAGGGACAAAGCTTGTTGTCAAGGGATCTGCTAAACCGCACGCAACCCAGTTGGTTGGTGGATTTGAAAAATAAGGGAGACTGCACGATCGCCATTACTTTGCGTTACCGGGAAGGGGACATTACTCAACCTTGGCAGGATGCTGGAACGGTGGCGTTTGCCACCCAGGAGTGCCTGAATGGAGAGCGCAGCACCGAGTTAGAATTTCCGATTACAACTTGGAACCAGGCACCCCAATTGAAGCTAAAAACTCGCCTGACTCAGAGTAGCAGTGAGGGAAGTAGCAGCACCTTTACAATCTTGGGGAATCAGAACGGTACTCGCCGCACTCACGGCAAAGGAACTCAGACAGAGGGCGAGTTCGAGATGCCAGAATCTGTTCCTCTCTCGCCGCAAGAAGAAGTGATTGTCAAAGACGCTTGGAACAAGCTACGGGCATGGAAAGAATTGCAGATGGAAAAGTTCTTGAAGCGCCTGTTGCTAGAGTCACCTGAATTAGAGTACATCTTCGGGGAAGCGATTAACAGCATCAATGACTTTTTCTTTGAGTTGTTTGATTGCTGCATCCACCAACTTCAGCCTGAAACTCAGAATGTAATTGGAGAACCCTTAATGGGCGTACCTCCAGAAAAAGGGGATTCGTTTGACACGGTTGAGGATTACGGTGCGCTGTTTGCCGATATCGGGATGCGTCCCCAGCACTGGTTGAAGGCACGGCAGGTGTGGATGTGGATGCTACCATCGATTCCTTACCTGGAAGAGTACGATCACCAGGATTTAGCAAAAGGCGCAAACTCTGCCCTCTACCGCTTCTTCAATACCCATGTGATTGTGCCGATGGTAGAAGCAAATCACCGCTACAATAAAGCTCTGCCCCCAGAAATGCTGCAAAAGATGATGGGATCTTGGCAGGTGTTTAGCCAAAATAAGCAAGTCATGGGGATGGAGTTTTATCAAATCCTGTTTGAGAAATATCCCTTTGTATTGCCGATTTTTGGACGAGCAGACATGGATTACCTGTCTCTACACCTGTTTCAGGCATTGGAATTTCTCGTCCAATGCTTAAGAAGCGGCAGCAGTGATGAGATGCTCCGAGAGTTGCGCTTCTTAGGGCAGGTGCATATTAATGCAGGGGTGCCATCTTGTGCTTATCCGGCAATAACGGATGCTATGTTTACCTTGTTTGAGCGGCACCTACCCGACTTCACGCCAGAGTTACGGCAGGGATGGCAGACGTTAATTGATCGCGCTGTGAATGTAATCAAGCTGCCCAAGCTGAATGAGGAACGATTGCTCAAAAAAGCCAAGCAGTACCTGGAGCTAATCGCCACTGAGCAGGCATGGGAACCGGAGGACAGGGCACGACGCTGGGCAGAAATTCAAGAGGAAGTACACGCCACCGGAACCTATACTCACACGTATGAAGAAGTTGCCTATGGGGCACAAGTGTCATGGCGCAATGCTTCTAAGTGTGTAGGGCGGATTCAGTGGAATAATATGGTGATCCGCGATCGCCGCCACGTTAGCGACCCTGATGAGATGTTCCGCGAACTTCAAGAACACCTACAGTCGGCTACAAACGGCGGTAATCTCCAGATTACCATGACCGTCTTTCGTCCCAAACATCCTAAGGAACGCTGGGGGCCACGCATCTGGAATCCACAATTAGCTCGTTATGCGGCATACGAGCAACCGGATGGTAGGATTCTGGGCGATCCTGCCAACCTGGACGTGACCAAAGCGATTATCAAATTGGGCTGGCAACCCCCCCAACCATGCACAGAATACGACATTTTGCCTTTAGTGATTGAAGCTCCGGGTATGGAACCGAAGATGTACCACTGGGATCGGGATGAGATTCTGGAAGTGGAAATCGAGCATCCCGCGATTCCTGAATTCAAATCATTGGGCTTCCGTTGGTACGCTGTCCCTGCTATTAGCAACTTTTCAATGCACGTTGGCGGCATCACTTATGCCTGCATTCCTTTTAATGGCTGGTACATGGGCACTGAAATCATGCGGGATTTCCTGGACGAGTACCGCTACAACAAGATGGAGGACATCGCCAAAGTTCTCAAGCTGGATACCAGTTCTGAGCAGACATTGTGGCGCGATCGCGTCGCATTGGAACTCAACGTTGCTATCCTCTACTCCTTCCAAAAAGCGAAGGTGACAATGGTAGACCATCAATCTGCCTCTCGTCAATTCCTAGCGCACGACTTACGCGAGAAGAAAGCAGGACGCGAGTGCCCGGGGGATTGGGGTTGGGTCGTACCCCCATCGGGAGGAAGTGCTTGTCCGGTCTGGCACCACCAGATGCGCGACTTCTACCTAGAGCCAGCCTATCACCATGCTGCCGATCGCTGGGCAGTCGAAGATGGTATTGACCTGGAAAAATCGATCACCACTACTGACGAGGACGACAACAAGCAAGACCGCATCCTGATTCTTTACGCTTCCGAAACAGCTACTGCTGAAGGCTTGGCGCGGAAAGTTGCTCGTCAACTCCAGCGATTCCGTCCCAAAGTGATGGCGCTGGATGAATACAACACCGACACCCTGGCATCGGAGAAACTCCTACTGATTGTCACGTCCACCTTCGGCAATGGCGAAATACCTGGAAACGGCAAGAAGTTCCTCCAGTGGTTGAAAAAACAACCTGCGGGTTCCCTCGACGGTTTGAATTACTCCGTTATGGGCATTGGTAGTACCGTTTACGAAAACTTCTGCGCTGCCGGAATTTCGCTAGATAAGGCACTCGCCAAGGCGGGAGGTAACTGTATTGTGCCACTCCACAAAGGCGATGAAATTAAGGGACAAGCCGATACCTTCAAACAATGGTTAGGACTGGTTTCCCGCATTCTGGGTGAGGATCAAAGCTCCGCCGATGCGACAGCCCAAGCCGCACCTCAACTGAAGGTTACATTCTTGAGTGAGACAGAAGCAGCAAATTCACCAGTAAAAGTGAGTGGAGACAGAGGTGTGGAAGTACCTCTGGTTGCCAATAGCGAACTGCTCAAAGAAGTGATTCCCGGTAGCCGTTCTACTCGCTATCTTCTCTTTGATATTTCTAATACCGATTTGCAGTATGAAACAGGTGATCATGTTGCAGTTTATCCTTGCAATCCGGCAAAGTTGGTGAATCAGTTGTGCGATCGCCTCTCAGTATCCCCCAACACCTATTTCACAGCTCGTTATTTAATGCCCGATGGTACGGAATTAGAAGAAAAACCTCCTGTTACCGTTCCCACAACCATCGGACAGGTTCTCTTGGAAGACCTTGATCTGACTTTGCGCGAACCATTCAATGATGTGCTTACCTACCTGTACTCAGTAGCACAAAATCCCCAGGATAAACAACGCCTGGAAACCTGGTTGGAAATTCTGCGGCAAGGAGATGAGCATCCCGACAGCATCACGCTCAAGAAAACGATCACGGACAACTTCATCAGCGTTGTCGATCTGTTCAATGAGTTTCCTTCTGCCCAAATTACACTGGAAGTTCTGCTAGAGTTATTGCCGAAGCAAAAACCACGCCTTTACTCCATTTCCTCCTGTCCTCTACTTCATCCTCAGCACATCCAAATCACAGTTGGAGTGTTGCAAGTTAAAACGGATGCAGGTAAAACCCGTCAGGGACTCTGCTCCAACTACCTTGCCGGACTGGAAGCGGGGGCAAAGGTTCGGATCAGTGTCCGCACCTCTAGCTTCCGTCCACCCAGCGATCCACTCGCGCCAATGTTGATGGTTGGGCCGGGTACGGGGGTATCGCCGCTGATTGCCTTCCTCCAGTATCGGCAAGTCCTATTGCAGCAGGAGACACAATTAGGTAATGCTTGCTTGTACTTCGGCTGTCGCGATCGCAGTGACTTCCTCTATGGAGAGCAACTTGTAAGCTGGCAGAATCAAGGCGTGCTGTCGGGGTTAGAAGTTGCCTTCTCGCGTTTGACTGAGAAGAAAGTCTATGTGCAAGGCTTAATGCAAGAAAAAGCTGAAGAACTCTGGCGAATACTCAGCCATCCGCAATGTCACTACTATGTATGTGGCGATGCGAAGATGGCAGACGATGTGTTTGAAGTGTTTATGGCGATCGCTAAAACGGAAGGGGGATTATCGCATATTGAAGCTGTTAGTTTCTTCAACAAAATGAAGCAAGAAAAACGCTTTTTCAGTGATGTTTGGGGCGTGGTGCTGCACTTCAAGGAAGCGATTAAAGAGGTACAGCATGACAACTACTCGAAAGCTGAAAAATGGCTTGAGCGTGTGCAGGCATCTGCTGATAGTCAAGCCACGGTTCAGGAGGAATTGCAACTGCTAACTATTTAAAGAAAGGAATATCGCATTTAGCTGATTCCACCAATATCAGCTTCTAGGACTCCGGTGTATACGGTAGAGTTTGAGAATCGTCTAATGATCGCAGCAACCGAGGCGATCGTTAGGCGGTATGCAAAGTGTGGCGCAGGTACTACTTTGATAAAATTATCAATGCTTATGCAGAAGGTTACAACTTAACAATAGAATAGGGATTTATGTTCGGTTGATTTCTACAGGCTAATAGCGATGTCTACGACGAGCTACGCCTACGTCTAATTTATTATCAAGAAGCGGTACTTAATGCTATTACTTGGCTCTTTATTGAGATTATGCCTTTCTTACTGACAAGATGCGTTTGCCCTGAATCCCCACCTAAAAAATAAAGAACAAGTAAATCTGAGTCAGGTTCTTCCTACAAAAAAACTATGAAAGCTGAAGCAGAAAACCATCGCAGGCTAACTTGTGAAGTAGAAACTACCCTAAAGGTGATTGGCGGACGCTGGAAAGTTTTGATTATTAGAGAATTAATGACTGGCGTCAAACGGTTTGGTGAGTTGCAACGGGCTTTACCTGGAGTTACGCAAAAGATGCTAACCCAACAACTCAGAGAAATGGAGGAAGACGGTATTATTCATCGAGAAGTTTATGCCCAAATTCCACCCAAGGTAGAATATTCTCTAACGCCTTTAGGAGAAACTTTGCAACCAATTCTCTATGCTATGCATGAATGGGCTGTTCAACATTTAGCTAGAACAAATCACCATCAATATTGACTATAGGTAATAAATAATAATTGCTAACTTATAATTTGAGATAGCAGTATCAGTAAGGTTTTGAATTTTGAATTGTTTATTAATTGCTTCTTAAATATTCAATCGCTGCCTCTAATTTGGAAGAGTAACTTTCAGCAAACCTTTCAAACCAAAGTCCTTCGGACGAAAGTGGATCTAGTCTGGCTAACCATTCTTTTGCCTGCACTTGCAAAGCCTCTATTTGTTTGGCTTTGAGTTGTTCTTGTCGAATATGTTCCTGTTCTAGTTCTTCCTGCCTTTTCAATTCAATAGCAGCATCCTGTTGTGCAAAATCAGCCTGAACTTCTGCCAAAAGGTTATCCATGAAAGATGCCGACTTTGGCAATGGTGGGATAAGGGATTTGGCTGTGGCTGATTTTGATTGCTGCTGTTTTGGTTGTACTTCTTTGTATTCAGTTTGGAGTTCAGCTAACAGCTTATCAATGGAATCCATTTTTGTAATTCCTAATAATATAGTATAGCTAGTCATTAATGGCATTGAGCAGCACTTCCGATAGACTCAAATCTTCCATATCTTCCATAGTAATTGTGTCACAGATATCAAACTTAGCACCAGCACTTTGGAGTTCATCGTCTAAGACTTTAAGAAAGCGGGTAGCCTGCTGATCTGTGCCGACTTGAATGAATGAAATGGCTAATTCTTCATCTCGATCGATACGGCGAGAAGCTTCAATAATCACCCTCATGACTGCTTTGCGATCGTCAGGTTCACCATCAGTAACCACTAAAATTGTTTCACCATTTGGCTTTGTTTGACCGGCTGCTTTGCGTTGAAGGTAATCATCAGTTGCGTGTTTCAACACACCTGCCAAGTCAGTTGTACCAGAGGGATCATTTTCTCCAAAAATTTGCGCTACTATGTTGGATGTCACATTTTCGTATCGCTTAAATTTACCAGAAAATACATAGATAGTGATGCCATCTGGGTCAAATTGCTCACACTTACTAGCTAAAGCTAAAGTAGATTCCTGGGCTGCAACCCATCTACTTCTACCACCCTTTTGATCTTGGGTTGCCATGCTGCCGCTTTTGTCAATAATCAAGGTATAATCACGATTTTCTAGCATTATTCAATTCTCCAATTAAGAGTCAATCGATTTTGGATTTGAGATTAATCGTTAACCTAAAGGTAGGGTATTGGGAAAGGAATTTGGAATTTAGGATTTTTCCCTAGTTAAAATTAGTTGCTCTTAAACCAGGTTTAAATTTTGAATCCTTCAATCCAAAATTTAAAATTTAAAATCTAAAATTGCTTACTGGACTATGGGTGAGCAACACATTAGTCAGTGATTGCGTTCGTCAATACATCTACAAGGCTCATTTCTTCTAAATCGTCTAAAGTGACGGTATCGCAAATATCAAATTTAGCGCCAACACTTTGCAATTGGTCATCCAAAGCTTTGAGGAACTTAGTTGCTTGGGCATCTGAACCTACTTGAATGATCGAAATTCCTAATTCTTCATCACGTTCCATCTGGCGAGTAGCATGAATGATGACTTCAAACACAGCTTTGCGATCGTCTGGTTCACCATCGGTAATGACTAAAATTGTCTCTCCGTTTGGCTTACTTTTACCGGCAGCTTTGCGTTGAAAGTAATTATTTAAAGCATCCTGAAGTACACCTGCTAAGTTTGTCGTCCCAGAAGGGTCATTTTCGAGAAATATCTGTGCGACTTTGGCTGAAGTGACATCATCGTAGCGTTTAAATCTGCCGGAAAACAAGTAAACAGTGATCCCATCGGGGTCAAACTGTTCGGCCTTTCTTGCCAAAGCCAGAGTAGACTCTTGGGCTATCTCCCATCTACTTCTACCACCCACTTGGTCAGGTGTAGACATACTACCGCTTTTGTCAATGATTAATGTATAGTCGCGATCGCTCATCATAATATTCCGATGATTGTTACCCTGTAATTCTAGTTTAACTCCGTTTTTTTACTAGTAAGCAAGGCTTTTAAGCTTTTGTATTAATTCTGCTACTTAAAAAAACCACGCCACAGATGATGAATGCGTTGGCGTAGCCCGCCGCAGGCATCGCTAGCGTGTCTTTGTTCGTGCAAAGAATAAAATCTTCCTAGTCCTCAGCCCTCAATCTCCTGAAAACACCAAAAGTTAGACATTGCTTTGCTTGTTGCATCCATATTTAGTGTGGGAATAATAAATACTACTCATCTTGACACACGGAGCTAAATAAACCTGAATTCGACAAACCTCTCCCTGCCTTGAATCTTCATTCAAGTCTTTCCCTCTCCGACGCAGAGAGGGGGGATTTTAGGTAATCAAACTAGAGAGAGGTTTCTTTATTGCTTAATTTTAGAGATAAATTCTGGTATGAACCATCCTAGATTTTTAGATAACCCCGCACAAAAACAAAACACGCAGCAGCAAAACTTTTCGCCGACATTTCTGCATCAGATGATCAATGGTATATCTGACCCAATTTTTGTCAAAGACCGTCAACATCGCTGGGTATTACTTAACGATACCTACTGTCATTTTGTAGGTCATAGCCGAGAAGAATTAATTGGCAAGTCAGACTATGATTTTTTTCCTCAAGCAGAAGCTGATGTGTTCCGGCAACAAGATGAACTGGTTTTCACTACAAATATTACTAATGAGAACCAGGATCTTTTTACTGATGCTCAGGGTATAACCCATCTCATCTCTACAAAAAAGTCTTGCTTTGAAGATGAGACTGGTAATAAATTTCTGGTGGGTAGTATTCGAGACATCATTTTACAGAATGAAGCAGAAAAAGTTTTGGGTGTGACTGGCACACTGCGCGATCGCCAGCAAGCATCAGACCTACACCGCACTAATGCTATACTCCAAGCTCAACAAGAAGCTTCTATCGACGGAATTCTGATTATTGATGAAAATCGTACAGTTGCATCATTCAATCAGAAATTCTCCAAGTTATGGCAAATTCCGGCGGCACTGCTTGAGACAGGCGACGATCGCCAACTCCTGGGATGGGTACTAGACCAACTAATCAATCCAGACGAATTTATGGCTAAGGTGGAGTATCTTTACCAGCATCCACAGGAAAGCAGCCGTGATGAAATTTTCCTAAAGTTTGGAAAGATTTTTGACCGCTATTCTGCACCCGTGCGTAAACAGCAAGGAGCTTGTGGTGAGATATTACCTTCAGAAGACTATTACGGTAGGATTTGGTATTTTCGCGACATTACCGAATATAAGCAAGCAGAGGCAGAACTTAGGGCTTCACAGCAAAGACTAGCATTGCTGATTGAACAAACACCTTTAGCGATTATTGAATGGAATACTAACTTTCAGGTTGAGACATGGAATCGGGCAGCAGAAAGAATCTTTGGATACACCGCAGAGGAAATGCTAGGGAATCATTTTGAGATCATAGTACCTGAAAACGCCAAAAAACACGTAAATGAGATTCTCACCGCCCTGTTAACACAACGAGGAGGGAGTTTTAGTGTTAACGATAACGTCACTAAAGATGGCAGGACGATAGTCGGGGAGTGGTATAATAACCCGTTAGTGGCTCCTGATGGCCAGGTGATTGGCGTTGCCTCAATGGTGTTAGACATCACAGAACGCAAACGAGCTGAAGAGGAACAGCAAAAATTTGTAGCGTTGATTGAAAACAGCAGCGACTTTATTGGCATTGCTTCAATGGAAGGGCAAATTCTCTATGTGAACCCTGCCGGACTGAAGATGGTAGGACTTAGTAGCCTGGAAGCAGCCAAAACCAAGTCATTGGTTGATTGTTATTCACCAGAAGCTTTTGCAGAGTTTCAGCAAAAAATTACTCCTTTGATATTTCAACATGGTTTCTGGCAAGGGGAGTTTCGCTATAGGCATTTTCAAACGGGTATAGAAATTCCCACTGATTGCAGCCTGTTTCTGGTTAAACATCCTGAAACAGGAGAGCCTTTCTGTCGGGTAGCTGTTATTAGGGACATCACAGAACGTAGACAAGCCAAGGAAGCTCTGCTAAAGTCGGAAGCGCAACTACGACAACAAGCTCAAGACCTCAAGAAAGCATTTCGCCAACTTCAACACACCCAGACTCACTTAATTCAAAGTGAAAAGATGTCCAGCTTAGGTCAACTAGTCGCAGGAGTGGCACACGAAATCAACAACCCGGTCAATTTTATCTATGGCAACCTCAACCCAGCCAAGGAATACACCCAAGATTTACTTTCACTTTTGCAACTCTACCAAAGTCATTATCCCCAACCTGTGCCAGAAATTGAGGATTTTACACAACTAATCGAACTGGACTTTTTGAAATCAGATTTGCCACAAATAATCAGCTCGATGAAAGTTGGGGCAGACCGCATTCGGGAGATTGTGCTTTCCTTACGAACTTTTTCACGCTTAGATGAAGCCGAAATGAAAGCCGTTGATATCCATGAGGGAATCGACAGTACTCTGATGATTTTGCAAAGCCGCCTCAAGACTAATGACCAACGTCCGACAATTGAAATAATCAAAGAATACAGCAAACTACCGCGGGTTCAATGTTACGCTGGGCAGCTAAACCAAGTATTCATGAATATTTTGACAAATGCGATCGATGCTTTAGAAGAGAGAGTGGGGAGCAGGGAAGCAGGGGGAAATAACCAATGCCCAATGCCTAATTCCCAATCCCTAATTCCGACAATTCGCATTTGCACCCAACTGCTGGAGCCAAATCAGGTAACAATTAGGATTACCGACAATGGATTGGGAATACCAGAAGATGTTAAGAAACAACTATTCGACCCCTTCTTTACTACCAAGACCGTTGGTAAAGGCATGGGGATGGGACTTGCCATTAGTTACCAGATCATTACAGAAAGACATGGCGGTTCCTTAAAATGTATTTCGCAGCCAGGACAAGGCGCTGACTTTGTGATTAAGATTCCCCTGATTCAGAATACGTCAACATAATTCATAATTTTAAGAGCTTTCCTACCATCACCGTGAGTAAAAAACAAAGTATTTCCGCTGCTAACACCACTTCCCTTCTGAAAGTAGTAATTACGAATTACTCTCTCCTCGTGATTATGAATTACGAATTAGTAGTCATCTAAATACCTCTACTTCTTCAGGAACCTTCATTTGGTCAAGAATTCCCCAGATTTCCTGTAACATCGGCTCTAACCCGGTGCGAGTAACTGCTGAAATCACAAAAACTGGGGCGTAGGAGAGATGATTAAGTTGGGTAGCTAAGGCCTCCAAATCGACAGTTTCCCGATCAACTGCATCAATTTTGTTAAGTGCCAAAATTTGTGGGCGTTCTGCTAAACCCCGTCCATAGGCTTGTAATTCTTGCTTAATTGTGTTATAATCTCGAACCATATCATCACTAGTAGCATCAATTAAGTGAAGTAACACCCGCGTGCGCTCAATATGGCGCAAGAAATCATGTCCCAGCCCTGCTC
This sequence comes from Nostoc sp., assembly GCF_036917395.1. GTDB lineage: Bacteria > Cyanobacteriota > Cyanobacteriia > Cyanobacteriales > Nostocaceae > Nostoc. Next base: position 184,672 of record NZ_JBALDI010000029.1, on the reverse strand, counting down.
CTTGAGCTGCTCCCTCAATTAGTCCGGGAATGTCAGCGAAAACAGTACCATCGCCAGTAGGTTTTCGCACTACACCCAAATTTGGGATGAGGGTAGTGAAGGGGTAGTCTGCGATTTTTGGACGTGCAGCTGATAAAGATGAAATTAAAGTGGATTTACCAGCATTTGGTAACCCAATAATCCCGACTTCAGCCAAAAGTTTTAACTCCAGACGCAGTTGCTTTATTTCCCCTGGTAATCCTGGGAGGGCGTATTCTGGGGCGCGGTTACGGTTACTCAAGAAATGCTGATTTCCCAAGCCGCCTTTACCACCTTGGGCAATCCGCAAAGTCTGCTTAGGCTCAGTTAAATCCCCCAGCAATTCGCTAGTTTCAGCATCATAAATGGTTGTACCACAAGGAACTTCGATGATCAAATCCTTTCCTGCTGCTCCAGTGCAGTTATTTGGGCCACCACGAGTCCCTTTTTCTGCCTGAAAGCGATGGTTGTATCTGAAGTCTAGCAAGGTTTGCAGGTTTTCATCGGCAACGAAAAATACCGAACCGCCTCGTCCCCCATTACCACCAGAGGGGCCACCAGTCGGCACGTACTTCTCACGCCGGAAAGCGACTATACCATCGCCGCCCTTACCAGCTTCAACTTCAATTTTTGCTTGGTCGATAAATTGCATACTTAAATAATAGTGAGAAGTGAGGAGTTAGCAATTAGGAGTTAAAATTATAACTTCTCACTTCTTACTCTAACTAAATATATGGTGAAACATCTTCACCACATTTATCTGCCAGATAGGAGAGGGCGCGGAAACGTAAGCCCACCAGTTGCTCATATAACGGGTTAATTTTACACATCGGTGGGATGTGGACAATCTTACGTCCAAATAGGATGACATCCCGCTCAAAGGGACACTGAGAGGGAATCATTTTACACAAAAAGCGGGCTACTCTTGAGTCTTGGATATCTAGCCGATCGAGCCAGTCGCGCAGGGGGTGTAGTGCATTAATTTGACGCTTTGTAAGTCTAGGGCTGGGGATAATGGGGGTAATTTGCAGTGGCTGTTCTAGGGTGTGGCGAAGGGCTTCGAGTAAATTCTCTGGCTGTTCTAAGGATTGGCAGAACTGTTGCAAAACCTGATCTTCGCTGGGAGAATAAGTACCATCTGCGATCGCTACCATTATCGCTGTCCTTAAGAAATTTTCCGCTGCTGGTGTACCTTTACCCAACACTGAGGCTAATTCCTCTGGCGTAATTATCTCTAGTGAGTCCCATTTAATCCCAAGAGCTAATTCATCTTTGGTGATGCTGGCAATTAATTCTTGTTCTTGAGGATCAAAATTACCATCTGCCCAAGCAATGGTGAGCAGTCCACGCAACCAAGCGGCAATCTGTTCGCTGGTGTAGGGGGATTGAACGGTACTTGTCATAAACTCATGTCTGGTAGCTTTCCTCAGTCACTACTAAGCTACCACTACCCACTGACTATGAGGATGGTAGGGACAACAGAGAAAAATCAAGAAAGTGCGATCGCACCACCAATGCCAAGGGCAAACGCCTTGTGTATAAAGGCGTAAACCAGAAAAATTTCCAAATCGCAACAATCAATCTTAAGGTAAAATTCGTCTGAGAGTAATCTTGAGAATTTTTATAATTAAATTTATGAATAAAATAAAAGTGATTATCGATATTATACAAGAATTGTGACTAATGCTCCTTTAATAACAATGAAACAGACCCCATTGCACCATATATAATCCCTAGTTTTAAGCAGCATTTAATGCTGATAGGAGTAAAGTCACTATTGCTAAATAGTCGCATATACTCTTTTCTTTAATATCAATTGGCACTGATTAGATTAAGTTGAGCAAATTTTAGATTTTGGATTTAAAATCCTGTTGGGTAAAACGTTTTAGCAGCCCTCGCAGTTTTAACTATGGAAACCCAATTTGAGGGAGTCAAAATCATTGTAATTAGGGTAAATTTATAATGTTTTTATTTGGCATTGAGCATGAAGTCGCTTTCCTAAACCCAGAAGGAAAGTTTGCTGATTTTTCCCAGACAAAATTTGCTGATTTCAATCAAATTATTGAAAGGCTACCTACATACCCCAGCGACTATCCTCAACTACGCATCGGCGATGCTGGTATTAAGATAAAGAGATGGTACATTGAGGGATTTGAAAGATTTGCAGATTCCGACAAGGTGATAGACTGTCATGCTAAAGGTATCGAAATTAGAACAACTATACATTCTGATATTCAAGGCGCTATTACTGAATTATCAGAAAGTTTTGAATTGCTACGTGAAGGTGCTGCTAACTTTGGTTTCTCACCTGTTTTAGTCAGTTTTAATCCCTACAATCTGGTTTTTGAGCCTCAACCCCCATTAAACGATTATGAAATAAAACAGCTAGAGGCTTATCCTGACGAACAAACTGCTAATATTCACATGGTGACATACGGTCCAGATTTAAATATTTCAGTGGCAGATTTGTCTACTGAAGGTGTGATTGATATTGGCAAAAAGTTAACTTATTACAGTCCTTATATCGTCCCTTTTAGCTATAGTTCCCCTTTTTATAAGGGAGTTTTATGGGATGGGTTATCGGTACGAACGTTTATCCGAACCGGAAAAAGACCAGCAGCTCTGGTTTTTATTGAAAAACAGGAACAACTGATTAATAGCATACCTTCATTGACAAAAATCGCCCGCATTCCAGCTGAAGTGGGACGCATCGAATTTAAGGCTTGTGATAGTTGTGATGATTTTTTAATCTATGCAGCTTTGCTGACATTATTGAAAGGTTTGGTGTTAGATAAAACTTTGCTGGGTAGAGCAACTGTACCCGATGCAGCGTTACATCAACTTTCTGCAAAAGAAGCGTTTGACAACGAGGATATTTTTCAAAATGCGACAAAAATCTTACAAGCAGCCGAAGTCGCCTTGGGAGATGATCCAGATGTTCATTATTTAAGGCCGTTAAAAGTGCTGCTAGCGAAGCGAAAAACAAGATCCCATGAATTAATAGAAATGTTCCATCACCTAAGTTCAATAAAAGAGGTAATAAAGCAGACTTATCATGCTGAAATTGGTTGATAATTTTCCTGAATAGCCAGAGATTTGCCAAATACCGGAATGATATTTTAAAGCAACTAAAGGCAGTGATTCGTCATAATAGTTAAAAATATTCAGTTTCTTGACCTAAAGGAATTGCTTTTAAAAATAGGTTTTGTAAAAGTGCCAACAGCTGGCTCTCAACAAGTCTATCAGTATCCATTGTCGGGAACTTTAATCATCTTACCACCTTACGAACAGCAGGCGTATGTTTAGCCCGTGCATTTGGCAGCTGTACATCGAGTATTAGTAGAAAATGGTTTAATCAACTCTTTTGCACTTAAACTGTTAAGCGGTAAAACAAATGGGGTAAACTTGCGTGGATAATCTCACGCTCGTATTGAAACCCCAACTTTTCCATAACTCTTTGTGACGCTTTGTTAGTCGTGAGAGTAAAGCAAACTATCTCTGGCAACTTCAGGAGTTCAAAACCAATTTTCAATATTTCCTCACCCATTTCTGTCGCTAACCCCTTCGCCCAGAAGTTAGCTATTAGAGCGTAAGCTAATTCTACTTCATTGTTACCTTCTACATCAGTATTCCGAAGTCCAGCACGACCAACAAACTGATTATTAATTTTGTCTCGAAATACCCATAATCCGAATCCATAACGCTGCCAATGATTAAAGTTATTTAGAATAAAAAGCCGTGTTTCTTCATCAGAACGAACACCGCCTAAAGTTGCCATAACTTGCGGATCTTGATGCATCCGATGAAGTTCATTCAAATGTTTAAATCGCAGACGTTCAGCAAACAGGCGGTGAGTAGTAAATGTATCAATTAACTGCATATTTTTCACTAAATCAATTTTTTATGAAAAGTGAATGATTGTTTGACACTGGTATAGCACAAGCACCTGTACACAGGATGACTGCTTTAGCTTGAATGATAATATAATCTCCGTTTCTGACATCAAATCCCACCGCACCAATAGCACGTCCTTCTTTGACTAACACACGGGTTGCCATAAATCCCTAAATTCGCTGTGTAAATTTGTGTAAAATAAGTACTTTTTATCGGTTTTTTGCAAAAAATCCGGTAAATTTAGCGATTTACCGGATTTAATCTGTTAAAATATTCACATGAATAAGCAGTAAACGCAAGATCCTGCAAAAGTCTTTCTACTGGGGAGCATCCCAAATGTGTAATTTATATCAAACTCAAGGAATTGTGATTGCGATCGCAACGTAGTGTAGTAAAGCAATCGCTAGATACTACAAAACGCTACGCGACAACTACACTGTCATTCGCAATCACAAACATGTTCTGGCAAAATTGGGATGTTCTTTTATAAGGGAGCATCCCAATTATGATTAACTCTTTTCCCTCACCCCCAGTCCCTCTTCCATATTTGGGATTCGGGGTTAGGAGATGAGGGCTATCAAGGTTTTTGCACATTTGGGATGCTCCCTTTTCTACTGATTGCATAAAGTGAAGCTGACTGAACATAAATAGTAGAGCAATTCACCTGCCAAAACTAGATTAAGTCGATATACCTAGAGACTGATTCTATTGTAACTAAAGATATAGGAAATTTCATTCTAGAGATTGATGCAGGGGTTAGCGCTTTCAAAGTAAAAGTAAAAACAGGGAGCCTTCACAAGAAGAATGTCAATATAAAATGTAATGATTTTGCTAAAGAATTAAGGTGGTATTTGTTTATTATCCCTTACTAATTCGATGCATAAATACAAAGACAGTTTCTTCGTCAGGTTCGTTTTTAAAGAACTTCAAGATTGAAGCGTAGCTTGCTAGTTTTATTATTGCTCAAATTTGCCAAATAAGGTAATGAGCTGCCGCTCTTTCAGTAAAAGTTCTGCGTTTTTAAAGCTGTTATCGAGGATTTCAAATGAAGATTATTGCTTCTGTTTTATCTCTCTTAAGTCCAGTGCGTTTTCTCGTTGTGGCTTTTACTTGCGCCTTACTATTGTTATCTAGTGCTTTTCCTGCTTTTGCGATCGATAGCTACCAAAGTGACCCGACCGAAGCTACTACACAATTGCTTGACATTCAGCGCAAAACTGACGAAGCCGCTCAAGCACCACCAGCTGGATTAGAAAAGGTTCAAAAAGAGTCCAACAAAGGACTAAATGAGGTTCAGGGAGATGCTGATATTGACAAGCAAAAGCGTCCGGAAAATTCCCAGAGTGCAACCTCAACGGAAAACAATGTAAAGAATTTCTTGGATAAGATTACAGGTAAGTAACAGATTTAATACTTTCTTTTTTTGGTAATTTTTTGGTAGTAATGGGTGATTGCATAAAAACAGTGACCCATTACTAAATAGTTATATAAAGCTGGTGACTTAAATTAAGTAGAAAACTTATGTTCAGCCTGAGCATTTTTGGGTAAAGGACGTTTAGATAGTTTTGATTATAGATGTCTTGATTTATATTATATTTAATTAATATTTTTCTGATTGTAGCTGCAAAAATCAATAAAGTTAGCCAACTACTAAATATTGGCTTCATACTACCTATTTAGACATAAGTATAATTATGGATGTGATAATTAATTTCAAATCCTAATATTTCCTTTGGTTGATGTGGATTATCTCGGAAATTTGGTAGATTAATAAATAAGTTTGCTTAGGGATGGAAAACAATGCGTGCGATAAACATTGGTTTGACAGAAGAACAGCGTCAAGGTGTAATTAATCTGTTGAATCAAGATTTGGCAGATGCCTATCTACTATTGGTGAAAACCAAAAAGTACCACTGGGATGTGGTCGGTCCTCAATTCCGCTCTTTGCACCAGCTTTGGGAAGAACACTACCAAAAGCTAACTCTAAATATTGATGCCTTGGCAGAGCGGGTTCGTGCTTTGGGCGGTTTCCCAGTTGGCTCATTGGAGGGATTTCTCAAGATTGCTACCCTCAAGGAACATGCTGGTAGTGTTCCTACAGCAACAGGGATGGTAGCTAATCTAGTGGATGATCACGAGCAGGTTATTCGGAATTTAAGGGATCATTTGGATCAGTCTGGTGAAAAGTTCCACGATCAAGGAACTGCTGACTTTTTAACTGGACTGTTAGAACAGCATGAGGAAATAGCTTGGATGCTGCGTTCCTTTATTGAAGGGGAAGCACTAGACGCAGATGGTAGACAGCCAGCAGCAGGGGCTAAGACTCCTGTTGGTGTGTAGCTCATAACGTCATCACTTGAGGATGGCTGTCTGTGAAACCAGTTAAGGGAGGATTGATTCCTCCCTTAATTGGTATCAAAGGATTAATCTGGCTGCATCTACCTCTTCACTATATTTATTGCAAAAACAACATAATATAAGGACTATTTAAGTGCCAGAAGTATATAAAGCAGAACGTACTATCTCTGCTGTATTTAAAGAACAGAAGCAAATTGATGATGTGATTCGACGTTTACTAGACAGGGGTGTGCCTAGAGATCATATTTCGGTCATGGGCAGAAACTTCCAGTCAGAAACTAGAATTGCTGGCTTTATTACAAAAAAGGATGTGATTCTGGGAGGTTTGAGAACAGGGGCAGTTTTTGGTTCCTTGTTTGGTTCCTTTCTGAGCTTACTCACGGGTGTGGGCGTATTATTTATTCCCTTTGTCGGCCCAATCGTGGCAGCAGGGCCTATTAGTGCAGTGCTGTTGGGGGCTGCCAGTGGAGCGATCGCAGGTAGTGCCGGGGCTGGTTTAGTATCGGTTTTAACTACTTTAGGGATGCCAGAAGATAAAGCGGCTATCTACCAAACCCGCTTACAAGCTGGCGACTTCTTAGTGATGGCAGAAGTTAGGAGCGATCGCGCTGGCGAATTTCAATTGCTGCTTGAAAGTGCTGGTGCTGAAGAAATTCACACAATTGAAAAAACCTTTGCTCGCCCTTGTCCTGGACAATGCAACAGCCCAGAAGATTTGTCTCCTGAGGTTCGCGCTCATCTTTCTGCTGAAGCTCAAAGTACATTCATTGAGCGTTATAACACTGTGTTCAATGAGAAAAATGACGAGTTCACAGCTGAACAAGCTGCTTGGGAGTCTGTTCATCAGCAATATGATGAAGATGAAAATGGTGTTTGGTCAAAAGCTAAGGTTAAAGCTTAAGGATTTCTAAGAAATAAATTATCCAATTTTATCGGGTGGCTATCTTGCCAGTCTTTAATTAAGGGCAGGGAGATGCCCACCCTACAATCAATTGTGTTAGTCCGCGTTTATTTGCGGTTTTAAATTTTCACTAGGGCAATTTATAGCTAGCAACACGCAGGTTTAACTGACCTTGGCGCGGGTTCTGGCTGAATACAAATGCACCTTCTTCCCTTTCACCATTAGATAAAAAGTCGATCTGTTGCTCTCCTGTTTCTGTAACTTTGCCGTTAATCAGTAACTCAGCCATAATCTGAACTGACTCAGCTGTATCTCCTCCGGTGTTCACAACTTCAAAAGGAACATAAAACTGGCCACCAATTTCCCGAATTGTTTCTTTTTTAGTAACAGAAAGGATGGGAGGTTGATTCTTTTCGTTCAGCCAAGTATAGCCAACTAGGCTCACAATGACTGCTAGGATAAGTGAAGCAACGCTGAATGTTACCCACTCTGCAATAGAGCGTGGTTGTTGTTCTGTTTTAGTCATATTGCTAACCTTCCGGCTGCACCGCCAATAGTTGCAGGTAATCCCAGCATTAATGTGTGATCTAACCACATTGTCCAAGGGTCGTTAAAAGTTAACTTTTGAAAGAACCACAGCATGAAAGCGCCTGCTAGCAGTGACACTAGGTAAGACATGATGGTTTCGCTCGATGGTCGTTGGAAAATTCCCTTTTGCTGTTTACGCTTTTGCTGGTTAGAAAAGCCTGCCTGAAATACAATGCCATAAGAAATCAGCAAAGATGTGGCGATCATTGCCAACTGCCAAGGTGGCGAGGCTGCGGCTGCTAGCATAGGAATTTCATCTGTTGGAGCAATGTTGAATGCAATTATAGTTGCACCAATCAGGGTTCCACCCACATCAGCAAAGGTGGCCTGTAACTCATCTTCTTTGTTATTAATTTTGCTGTTTACCTGATCGGTTGCTTGTCCTTCTGGATTGCCATTTCTGATATCTCCCAAAAGCTGGTTAGCTAATGCTACACCGAGAGCAAAGGGCACACTTTCAAAGATGATTTTCCCTAAAGATTCCTTTAGGGAAGTTTCTAGTGTTAATTCTCGCAATAGTAGCAGCACAAAGGCAGAGCAAGCTAGTCCGATCGCGATCGCTTCTACAGTATCCATTGCGGCTTGATGATCTAACCAGCCATATCTGCGTTTGCGAAAGCCTTCTGTCTGATTGAGCAAGTAAACCACAATAAACATCAATGCGATCGCCATCATCATCAGTTGTGGTTTTACCAGTGATCCAATCCACCAAACCTCCATTGTGTACAGTAAAGGTATGCCAAATAAAAAACCTCCACAAGCACCCCGAATGATGTCATTAATTGCACTCATCCAGACATTTTTCTGACGTTTTGTTGCCACTCCTTTACTTTCCTTTTATTGAAAATTATGTTTTAACTTATACTAATTCTCTATGAAGATGCATATAGCAGTCCTAAATAATTCGTGAAAATTTAGATCCCCGACAACTTTTACGAAGTCGGGGATCTGGACACCGCAAGTTTTCATCATATATATCTTATTTATAATATATAGGACTTACGCAAAATATCTCTCAAACTCTGATTTCTCCGTGCCGCGCCAGTTGCTTCTCCTAAGGGAGACGCTGCGCGAACAAGTCGGGAAACCCGCCCAACGCACTGGCTTCTCTGTGCCTCTGCGGTTCGTTATTCCGTAACTTGTGCTTAAGTCCTAATATATTCATATTTTTTACGTTGCGTGCTCCTCTGATACTCCGTATCTGTCTTAAGATAATATAATCTCTCTAACTATTCTATCGATTGATGGAAGTAAAAAATAATTTGCTATTGTTAGTTTATGTAATAGCTTAATCAACTACAAGCTGGAAATAAGAACCATGAGTACCGAAAAAAGAGTAGAAGCTACTGCAAAAAATATTGAAGGAAAAATCCAAGAGGTTGTAGGTGAAATAACCGGTAATCCACAAGATAAAGCTGAAGGACAAGCAAAGCAAGCTGAAGCCGAAGCTACTCACACTGTAGAAAACATTAAAGACGAACTTAAGAAAGCTATAGACTAATTTAGTTTGAACATTGCAAATAGCAATATTAGCGATGATTCATTACTGATAGTCTAAAATTAATTACTCCACTAACTTTTAGGAAGTGGAGTTTTTTTGTTTGCGTAAAATCTGAAAAAGTGGATTATTGACAAATTGCCTCTAACCATGATTTTGCTGGTAATTCAACTATGGCGATCGCTCATACCCTGCGGATTCGCTCTTAGCGTTCTCGCAGAGTAGCCGCTACGCGTCTATGTATGCAATACACTTTGACCTCTCTCCTTTTAGGCAACGGTGTACACACAAGTATGACCTAGCATAGGTTTCAATTCTAGTAGTTTCTTTCGTAGGGTGCGTTATGGACACGTCGAAACAACAAATGAGTTCGCCGAAACAACAAATGAGTTCGCCGAAATAACAAATGAGTTCGCCGAAATAACAAATGAGTTCGCCGAAACAACAAATGAGTTCGCCGAAATAACAAATGGGTTCGCCGAAATAACAAATGGGTTCGCCGAAGTAACAAATGGGTTCGCCGAAATAACAAATGAGTTCGCCGAAATAACAAATGGGTTCGCCGAAATAACAAATGGGTTCGCCGAAATAACAAATGAGTTCGCCGAAGTAACAAATGGGTTCGCCGAAATAACAAATGAGTTCGCCGAAGTAACAAATGCGTAGGCGTAGCCCGCGGCAAGCATCGCCATGATTGCAACAATTTAGCTTTTAATAAAAATTAATATTCTTTCTGTCAATTAGATTGCACTTTCTTGGGTTCTGGGCTACACGGGCATAGAAGCGCTAGCGGCGTGGCTTCCTTTGAAGTACGTTTAAGATAGAAAAATATCAAGAATTATTGGGAGGAATCAATCGTCATGACTGTTATTGTTGCTAAGTGGACGATTGACGAATATCACCGGATGATTGATGCTGGCATTTTGAGCGATCGCAAAGTTGAACTACTTAAGGGAGAAATTGTCGAAATGTCGCCCGAAGGAGAACCCCATGCTTATTGTAGTGATGAATCTGGTGAATATCTAGCAAAGTTATTGACTGAACGCGCCAAAATTCGTCATGCCAAGCCTATCACCTTACCCAACGACTCGGAACCAGAACCAGATATTGCCATTGTCCAACGTTTAGGACGCGAGTATCGAGAGCATCATCCCTATCCAGAAAATATTTTCTGGTTGATTGAGTATGCTAACTCCAGTTTAGAAAAAGATTTAGACATAAAAAGCAAAATATACGCAGAAGCAGGTATTTTAGAGTATTGGGTTGTTAATCTCAAAAAGCTACACCTAGTGGTGTTTCGAGAAATCTTATATGGAGAGTATGCAACAAAACTAACATTCACTGCGGGAACAATTCAACCGCTAGCATTTCCAGATATTTCTGTTGCAGTGGAACAGATTATTAATAGTTAAACTAATTAAAATCAAAAATTAAAATACAGCAATGTTAAGAAAGATCCGGGTAATGTGATAGCTTTGGCAGAAGGGGAGACGCTGTTCGCGTTCGCCAACAGCATGGCAACTCTTAGAGACGCTTTGAGTCATCTCCACAAAGGGAGACGATGCCGCGCAACGAGCGTCACGAGCGTCACACCCCGCCCTTAGACATCGCCTGTAATATTGGATGGTGCGCCATCATCACCAATATTACAAATACTTCTGCAACAATAACCCTAACTTTTCCTTCGTCGCCGCTGGTACTTTATCCAACTGAGTCAAAATCGCATACTGCAACGCCGAATGCGCCTCACTCGGCGGTGGATTTTCACTCAAGCGCCGCACGGTTTCTTGAATCACCTTTTGAGCATTCACAGCATTCCGCAGCAAATTGCCAAGCACTATCTCCACTGTCACACTATCGTGATCTGGATACCAACAATCGTAATCTGTCACCAGCGCTAAGGTTGCATAGGCAATTTCGGCTTCCCTTGCCAACTTCGCCTCTGGTAAATTCGTCATCCCAATGATTGTTGCACCCCAACTGCGGTAAAGATTCGATTCTGCCTTAGTGGAAAAAGCTGGCCCTTCCATGCACACATAAGTACCGCCGCGATGCAGAGTAACTTGTGGTAAATTCAGAGATGCGATCGCATCTGCCAACACAACAGCCAAGTTTTTACATATCGGATCGCCAAAGGCAATGTGAGCAACAATTCCCTCACCGAAAAACGTTGAAATCCGATTTTTCGTTCTGTCAATAAACTGATCTGGCACCACCATATCCAGTGGTTTCGCCTCTTCCTTCAAGGAACCTACAGCACTAGCTGAGATTAAATACTCCACGCCCAATTGCTTCATCGCATATATATTAGCACGAAACGGTAACTCAGACGGTAAAAGCGTGTGATTGCGACCATGACGCGCCAAAAAAGCTACTCGTGTACCATCCAAAGTCCCCAAAATCAAAGCATCAGATGGTGAACCAAAAGGAGTCTCGACTCGCACCTCTTCTAAATCTTTGAGCGCATCCATTTTATACAGACCGCTACCACCAATAATCCCAATACTAGCGTGAGGCATGATTCTGAACCTGTTCCTTGGTGATCTGCTAAGTTATTTTATCGAAAATGGGAGTAGTAGAGACGACATTGACCGAGCCGCAGAGTTAATTGACTTAGTTCGGGTTTTGACGCGCTGGCTGTTTAAGTGGGATACAATCTGGTCGGATGCTACAGAAAAGCTATCTGCTGCTCAACAAACATAAAATTGGTTGAAGCGCGTTCTACAAATATCAAGTAGAGAACCTGAATCACTGAGCGCTTGACTTCCAGGTTTTAGCAATCAAATTTATGATAATTTTTGAAGATTAATGGTTATGATTAGTTTTTAAGTTAATTATCACCATAGGGTGTAATCGATGCTTAATGTATACAAATATTAAGTAGACGCACTCCTAAGCAGGGAGAGAAAGTAAGGGTTATACTTTTGGGAAAAGGCTTATTTTAACCCGTGTTTTTAACATTTTCATAAATCAATGGCTCTCAATTTTCGCTTTGCAGTAGTCAGCGACTTACACCTGGCACTTCCCCACACAATCTGGGATCATCCCAGCAGATTTCATCTAGTAGAAGTCAGTATCTCGGCGTTTGAAAGTGTACTAGAACATTTAACACAACTCGATTTAGATTTTCTCTTGTTGCCAGGAGATTTAACCCAACACGGCGAACCAGAGAACCACGCTTGGTTGCAACAACGGTTAGCCCAACTACCTTTTCCCGTCTATGTTGTTCCTGGTAATCATGACGTTCCTGTGCTGTTGGCTGATCAGCAATCAATCGCTTTTGCTGATTTTCCCTATTATTATACGAAGTTTGGCTATGACGATCCACAGCAGATTTATTACATTCGTCAGTTGCTGCCTGGAGTTAAGTTGATTGGACTCAATTCTAACTCCTTTAATGACCAGGGGGAGCAGGTGGGGTGTTTGGATACCAAACAGCTACGGTGGTTAGAAGAGGTGCTAGCGGCGTCTGGTGATGAATTAGTTCTGGTGATGGTGCATCATAATGTGGTCGAGCATTTGCCCAATCAATCGAGCCACCCACTAGCAAATCGCTATATGTTAGCGAATTCAATAGAACTGTTGCAGTTACTCAGGCGCTACGGAGTCAAGCTAGTATTTACCGGGCATTTGCACGTTCAGGATATTGCTTACTCAGATGGAGTATATGATATTACCACTGGCTCTTTAGTTAGCTATCCTCACCCTTACCGGGTGCTAGAGTTTCATCGAGATCACCAAGGTAAAGAATCGTTGCAAATTTTATCCCATCGGGTAGAGTCAGTGCCTGAGTTCCCCAACTTGCAACAGTCATCGCGGCAGTGGATGGGCGATCGCTCTTTCCCCTTCCTAGTCAAACTACTAACTCACTCTCCATTAAACTTACCATTATCACAGGCAAAAGAATTAGCTCCTAGTTTGCGAGACTTCTGGTCTACTATTGCTGATGGGGATGCAGTATTAGATTACCCTGATTTTCCGCAAGAAGTACGGCGTTATATTCAGACCTATAGTGCATCACAGCCGAACCCAGGTATAGCTACTAGTGGAATTCCCCTGATTGATAATAACAGCACACTTTTGCTGGGTTAGAGGTGATGAGTAGCCTCTTTCCATCAGCCCCCGTGTCATCACGCTGACTGGACTTTGTTTGACAATTCATTCAAAGATTGCACCCAGTATTTATCCTATTCTTGTGTGTTCCTTTTGAGATAGCGATCGCTCCTGCCATAATTCTCCGATCAAAAGTCACCTTGGCAGGGCTACTCTTAACTCATGTTCAGACGTGATTAATCGCGTCTCTTCTAACTCCTGTACAGACGCGATTAATCGCGTCTCTAATTACCGATATCTTCATTCCAAAGTTCCGGGTTAGTTTGAATAAACTCACTCATCATTTGTTCGCATTCGTCAAGATTAAGATCAATTACTTCCACACCGTGAGATACCATAAATTCTTTGGCACCAGGAAAAGTGCTGGATTCTCCAGCGATGACTTTTTTAATGCCAAATTGTACCACTGCCCCAGCGCACAGATAACACGGCATTAAAGTTGAATAAAGTGTAGTACCTCTGTAGCTGCCAACTCTCCCAGCATTACGGAGACAATCGATTTCAGCGTGAGTGACAGGATCGGCGTCTTGCACGCGTTTATTATGTCCTCTGCCGAGAATTTTGCCATCCTTGACGAGAACCGAACCAATGGGAATTCCACCTTCTTGTCTGCCTTGTTTTGCTTCTTGAATTGCAGCTTCCATAAACTTATCCATATTAATTCTCCTTTTATGTCAAAACAACTTGTATTAATGGATCGCGATGGCGGTGTAAATGATTATCTAGCAACTATGCTACTGTTGACGATGAATAATATAGAACTTCTTGGCTGAACGATATTTATCTCAAGCAAAAAAATGAGCTATGGTTGGTAATATTCGGTTGCAAGCCTCAACTAAATTATTTCTACTATCTAATTCAGCAACTGTTACTTTCAAAATTTTGAGTGCTGTCTTGGCGAATTTTTGCATTCTTTCTTTTGTAGGCTGTTGCCCAGCTGCTGCTAAAACTAGTACTTGCTCTAATGCTTCATTTTTATCATCACTTGTTAATGATAAATCAGCATCAATTAAAGCTTTGAGTTCAATCAATAATTCTTTGATTCCTGGTTGATTATCTTGATTGGAGCTTAGTAACTGATTAATTACATTGTCAATATCTTCACTTGAGGCAGATATTCTGCCTTTAATCAACTTCTTTTCAATCGCTTGAATTAATACTTTAGCCTCTGCCAAAATAGCGGTAAGTCTATCTAAGTTTTGCTCAACTCTTTTCGATGTGATAACGACAGTTACTTCCATTCCTGCGTCATCAACTTTAATTGGCTCAAAGTTTTGCTCAACTCTTTTTGATGTGGTAACTACACCTTCAATTAGCTCATTCGATGTGATAACGGCATCTTCAATTAGCTCATTCGATGTGAGGACAGCACCTTCAATTGGCTCAGATGTCCTCTCATCTATTTGTTGGAGAATTCGATTACGAAGCTCTGCCAAATCAACATTTAACACCAACAAAACTCTGACAGCTACGCATTTACTTTCTCTTTCTCGAATTAAACCTAACAGTAGATGTTCTGTACCGATGTAATTATGTCCTTGTTGGCGCGATTCTTCCAAAGTAAACTCTAAAACTTTTTTGGCACGGGGGGTAAAAGGGATTTCTACAGCAACAAACCCTGAACCTCTGCCAATAATTTTTTCAACTTCTATCCGAGTAGATTTGAGATTAACACCCATTGATATTAAGATCCGAGAAGCAATACCAGTTCCTTCACCAATTAATCCGAGTAACAGTTGTTCTGTTCCTATAATATTATGACCAAGGCGACGTGATTCTTCTTGAGCTAGCATTATCACCTTAATGCTTTTTTCTGTAAACCGTTCAAACATAATTTACTCCGCTAATTCAACAAAAATCAGTAAAACCATTAATCTAGGAATGATCATGAAAATTCTGGAAATTTCAAACGGGTAAACGTAAGTCTTTTTTTGTCATTTGAGCTATTTCAACTTATAGTTTGTGTATTCTAAATGTCTGCGATCGCATAAAAGTACTCTCTTATGAATTGCGATCGCCCTGACTTCAGAATCCGGTTGCTTGGCGATTATGCGAATGCGAGTGCGTGTCAGAAGGACTTAAAACTCAGCGCAACACAAGGGATCGCAGCTTGTAGATGCTGGTTTCTCATTGTTCGTTGTTAGACAGATATACCTCTCCGTATTATCTCGTAATCTTTTTCAAAAATAAAATCGGAATTCCTATATCCCTTGCTGATATTCAGAAAAATTCTGGATATCAAATGTATCATAATGCTAACGGAAACTATCTGAAGATTATTCTATCGCTGTTTTATTACTCTCGTTAGAAAATATTGTCAGCCTTGTTTTTCCATGCTTGGTTACGAGCAAAGATTTTTTTTGTTCATAAAACAAGGCTTTGAACAAGATTTAAGGTCAGTATCTTTTTTATTTTGCCAGAGACATAAAAAAGCGCTATGCAAAATGCCCGATAAATTTGCTCTGACAGCTTCAGGATGCAATTCACATATTGCATTTTTATTAAAAAACAGAAGAAAGCTACACTGATTATTAATTAAGTGAGAAAATTTAAACCTAAGAGAAGAGCCGCAACAGTTCCTGCAACAGAAATTTCTCCTTGAATAATTTTTTCTAAAGCTGATTCAATAGGAATGAATACGACTTCAATTTCTTCTGTAATATCTAAGTTTTGCTCTCCAACTTTACTCACATTTTCTGCTAAAAATAAATGTATTTGATTGGTATCTTTACTCGGCTTATCGTATAGAGTTCCTATTTTTATAAATTCTTGGGGAACATAACCAGTCTCTTCTGTCAGTTCTCTAATTGCTGCTACTTCTGCACTCTCTTTTGTGGGGTCGAAATTCCCTGCTGGCAGTTCTAAGAAAAATTCACTGATTGCATGTCTGTATTGCCGGACAAAAATTATCTCTTTGCTACTAGTAATAGGTAAAACCATCGCAACGTCTGGTTTAATACTG
The DNA here is from genome assembly GCF_036917395.1 of Nostoc sp. Taxonomy (GTDB): domain Bacteria; phylum Cyanobacteriota; class Cyanobacteriia; order Cyanobacteriales; family Nostocaceae; genus Nostoc. The sequence continues at coordinate 168,340 of NZ_JBALDI010000029.1, read as the reverse complement.
ACAAAATAATCATCGATAATTTTCCCATTGGGCAATTCTATTTCATCTTGCCTTACCTGACACCAGTAATTATCTAAAACCATTTTTGATTTTAAAGTCTTCCATTTTTTTAAGTTGGTCATAAATTAACTAACAAATAAAATTATGTATAAAAAGTTGAGGAATCAAGCAATGAATGTAAAAAAGTATAACAGATGCATCCGATAATCTAAACTTTGAACTTACACTGGCTTTTGCTATAACATAAGATATGGAATAAGTATGCAAATAAATGTAAATTTATTTACAGTAAACAAAAGGTTTCCGTTGACCATTAGTCGAGGTACAACGGCACAGACAACGAATGTATGGGTGAGGATCTCACATGATGGGATCGAAGGCTGGGGGGAAGCATCGCCATTCGGTGTGGGTAATCATCGGCAATCAACTGATACAATCAAAGACGCTTTAGAGCAAATTGTGCCTCTGTTGCAAGCATTCAGTCCCTTACAGCGGCAGCAAATTGAGCAAGTTTTAACACAAAACCAGGTTCCTTCTGCTGCAAGAGCTGCCTTGGATATGGCAATGCACGACTGGTTAGGTAAGCGCGTCGGATTACCTTTGTGGCAAATTTGGGGACTTGATCGCAATCAAATAGTACCGACTTCAGTCACAATTGGGATTAATTCGCCTGAAGGTGCAAAGGCTAGAGCGCGAGACTGGTTACAATTTACTGATGTCCGCCTTTTCAAGGTGAAGCTAGGTAGTCCAGATGGCATAGATGCAGATAAAAAAATGCTATTAGCAGTGCGAGAAGAAGCACCATTACCAGAATTATTCGTTGATGCCAACGGGGGTTGGAGTTTAGAAGATGCGATCGCTATGTGCAATTGGCTAGCTAATTTAGGTATAAAGTATGTAGAACAGCCATTGCTACGCGGACAGGAAAAAAGTTTAGCAAAACTCAAACAACACTCTCCCATGCCCATCTTTGTCGATGAAAGTTGCTTCACAAACTCCGATATTCCTGATTTGGCAAACTACGTGGATGGCATTAATATCAAACTGATGAAATCAGCAGGACTAACCGAGGCAATGCGAATGGTACATACAGCGCGAGCTTATGGGTTGCAAGTAATGTTTGGTTGCTACTCTGACAGTTCGCTAGCTAATACAGCAGCAGTACAGCTAGCGCCACTAGCTGATTATCTAGATTTAGACAGTCATCTCAACTTAATCGATGATCCCTTTACGGGTGCATTGCTAAAAGAAGGGCGAATTTTGCCAAACGATTTACCAGGTTTGGGGGTACAACACAGTGCGATTACCACTTAATCAACGAGTAGCTATCTTGCTGCATGAGGGAATTAGCGGGTATCACGGCAAAACAGGGCTAGCAATTTTACGTTACAGTGAAGCCCCAATCGTAGCCGTAATTGATCGCGAATGTGCTGGCAAATCTCTATCAGAATTAACAGGTATCAAGCGTGATGTACCAATTGTGGCATCAGTAGCCGCAGCCCTAGAGTACAAGCCAGAAGTCTTGGTAATAGGCATTGCTCCAGGAGGTGGCGCTGTACCAGATGATTACTGGATAGAAATCAAAGACGCTCTACAAGCTGGAATGTCGCTGGTGAATGGTTTACATACACCAATGGCAAGCATCCCAGAATTAAATGCACTACTTAAACCTGGGCAACTAATTTGGGATGTCCGCAAAGAGCCGCCTAATATAAATGTTGCTAGTGGAATGGCCCGCACCCTTCCGTGTCAGAGGGTATTGACAGTGGGAACCGACATGGCGATCGGTAAAATGTCAACTAGCCTAGAGTTACATTGGGCATCAAAACAACGGGGCTGGAATTCTAAATTCCTCGCCACCGGTCAAACTGGGGTGATGTTAGAAGGGGACGGCGTGGCTTTAGATGCCGTGCGGGTAGACTTTGCCGCTGGTGCTGTGGAACAGATAGTCATGCGCTATGGCAAAAACCACGACATCCTGCACATTGAAGGACAAGGTTCACTGCTACACCCTGGTTCAACAGCAACTCTACCCCTGATTCGTGGTTCGCAACCAACTCAACTGGTGTTAGTACATCGGGCGGGACAAGTTCATGTACGTAATCATCCCCATGTAGTAATTCCACCTTTACCAGAGGTAATTCAGCTTTATGAAACTGTCGCTAGTGCCGGTGGTGCTTTTGGAAGTGTTCCTGTAGTGGGTATAGCGCTTAATACAGCCCATCTAGATGAGTCTGCGGCACAGGAAGCGATCGCTCAAACAATAGCAGAAACTGGCCTACCCTGCACCGATGTAGTCCGTTTTGATGCCAATGTGCTTTTGGATGCAGTAATGAAGAATTAGATGTAGATTTTACTTCATCCAAAAATGATTGCAACAGATGGAATGCTAAATGCGATTACCAGTAGAGACGCGAAATCGCCGCACTAACGTGTCTCTACTCTTTTATACCAATTTTAGATTTTGCGATTTAAAAAATTGTGTAAAGGCATAGGAGTGAGTCAAGAGACATCTCGCTTTCCCCGACTGGGGCAGCTTCACCTAAATCCCCCATCCCTGATAAGTCAATTTTATATTAACTATCAGCCTTTTTTTGTCAAGTCCTATTGACACTTTGTAACAATATGTTAAATTTAGTTACATAAGTAAACAAAAAAGAGAAAAAACTATGTACACCACCACCAATGAAGACGGCATTCTCAATAACTATGCAGCTGAACCCCAAATGCACTACGCTGAATACCCGGCAATTTGGGAACAACGTAAATACGTTTTACAGGGTCTTTTTGCGACTTTAATTGTTACTACCTTAGTTTTGGTTGGTTTTAGCGTTAGTTAAGATTTTTCGATTTCGGTATCGCTGTATCTCATCGTCATTCGTACTTCTCTCTCAAACCTCGGTTAATTTCGCCGGGGTTTTTTGTGTTTTAATGCTGTGCGATCGCATCCCAAACTGCGATCGCCCATAAAATAAAGACAAATCAATAAAAGGGGGTGTTTATGACAACCCAACTCGGTGAAGCTAAATCTTCAACAGAACTGATCATATCTTGGGAAGCGTTGCCGGCAGATTTTCAGTTAGAGGATGAACCCGTGGAAAATACAGGTCAGCCACTATTAGCTGGTGCTTTGCGCGAAAGCCTTGAGATAAGTGGTTTCATCCAACCCCAGATGTTAATCGCCTCAAATTTTGGACTTTGTGCGACGATAAACGGTCAGTTTGTGGCGAAAGCACCTGACTGGGTTTATGTTCCAGTGGTGAATGAAGTTTTAAGAGAACGCAAAAGCTACACACCCAATTTAGAGGGTGATATTCCAGGGGTGGTGATGGAATTTCTATCCGACACTGAGGGTGGAGAGTACTCTTTTAAACGAATCTATCCACCAGGAAAATGGTTTTTTTACGAGCAGATTCTTCAAGTCCCAATTTACGTGATTTTTGACCCAAATGGCGGTTTGTTAGAATTTTATCAACTAGAAAACAGGCGCTACGAGTTGCAGCAACCTGACGAAAATGGTCGTCATTGGATTGATTTAATGGGCTTATTCTTAGGAACTTGGCAAGGAACAAAAGAAGCCAGAACGGGTTACTGGTTGCGCTGGTGGGATAAGGCAGGTAATTTGTTGCCTTGGGCAGTAGAACAAATTGAACAGGAACGTCAGCAAAAAGAACGGCTAATTGCCTATTTACAATCTCAAGGTATCGATCCAAATAATTTGCCTTAGCATATATAGACAAAGTTTTCAAGTAGCTGGGTTACTCAGTTAGCCCTTTCAAGGTGACTCGAAAAATCTCGTTTTTTCTCTCTGCGCTACGGGCAGTTTGCTCAAGTCGGGAAACCCGCCCACGCAACTGCCCTCCTCTGTGCCTCTGTGGTTTAAAAGTAATTTATCTAACCACAGAGGCGCAGAGAACACAGAGGTAAGAAGTTAAAAAGAGGTTTTTTGACTAACATTTTTACCCACCTTGAAAGTGCTAGGTTACTCAGTTTAAGTAAATAAGTGCTAAGGTGCGATCGCTCTATCTGTATTTTGCTAATTCCTCTTACTGCCGACTGCGAAAACCCTGTCTTCCATTAACTTGGTCAAAGAGGACATCGTATTTATCAAAAAATGCGATGCCACTATTTACAAATGTTGCAAGTTCTGCCTTTGGCGAGATCCTCAAATTCCAGCGATTAAATCCGTCGCGGGTTCCTGGTGTCAGGCTGTAATCAAAAATGCTATTAATTGCTAGCTTCAGAGAATTTCCTGAACCTAATACTCCTGGTTTGATACCTGCTGTGGAAGCTGACTTGAATTCAGTCCAACCATTAATAGTTCCAGTATCAGTGATCATTTTGCCATTACAAAGATTTTTAGCAGAACTCCCAGCAATAGTTAAACAAACTTTGCTCAGTTGAGAGTCCCATCTATTACCGGGTACACCATTAATCTCGCTTTGTTTACTCCAAGCAGCCATTTTGAAACCTGCTTGATTATTGGCAGTCAAACCGAGAATTAAACTGCCATTTTTGTTACTACCACCATTTCCAATCACAATAAATCCGTTACTCAGATTGCCTGGTAATTTTCTCAACGGATTATAGGGAAGTGACTTTTCAAAATAGTTGACACCGATAATACCAGAAAATGGCACACTACTCTTTGCTGAACAATTAGGCTTTTGGGCAGTACATTGGCGACCAGTAACAATCTGTACTGGAACAGGTTCTGCGGTGGGAAGCAAACCAAACCGGACATTAGTATAAACTAATTCTCCCTCCAGGATAGTACCATCACTTAATACCTCCTTGATATTTTGTCCCGTTCTGCGGATTGGAGCATTACCTAAAAACTCTTTGGGAACTCGCAGCCCTGCTGAACCTGTATCTAATAAGATACGCTTTGGCTGACCACCTGCGATCGCCATTTCCAGAAAATAGCCGCGAACACTTTGACCAAGGGAAGGTTTTGGATATAAAGGTAGGGATATGGTATCAAAAGTTGGCTTGCGGGGTGTATTTTGAGAGATGTCGCGCAACGCTGGGTTTGGGAAAAGAGCCGCAAATGCTGACTGGCGTTGTGCTACTGGTTCAGATGCGATATCCCATAGGCTTTCGTAGTAAAAAAAGCCGATACCTAAACCGCGTTGTTGCACTGCTTCTACCTGGGATTGAATTTGTGATATGGAAACTGGACGATTTCGTAACCCCGCCATAATACCGATACCAGTTGGGATGACTTGTTGGGTTTCTAAAATTTCTGGGCGGGTAATTTGAGCAATAAAACTTTCCAAATCATTACGGTACACCTGCATGACTAACTCATCGACAATACCCAACCGTACCCAGTTGAGCCAGTCTTGCAGTTGCAACTTGTAGGCGAAATCATAATAATTAGGAGCAACTGAGAAGATAGCATTCGGTTTTCGCGCTTTCACGGTTTGCTGGAGGTCTACCATGAATGCCGTGATTTTATCTGCCCGCCATTTTATCCATGCTTGGGCTTGGGGATTAGGTGGAGGAGGCTTGCCAGTTTCTTGAGTATATAGACTAATTGTGTACTTATCGTAACCAAAATCCACAGGTAAACTCGTATTATCGTCAAATTGAACGCCATCAGCATCGTATTGAGTAATGACTTCCATCACGAGTTCGGTGAAAAACTTTTGCACTTCCGGGTGAAACGGATTCAACCACGCTACTTCACCCGCAGCACTAATTGAAGTTTGAGTCCCATCCGGCTTTTGTGTCAGCCAATCTGGATGCTGGGATGCGAGTTCCGAAGTTAGGGGAACCATGAAACCAAATTCAAACCAAGGTATTGCTAGTAGCCCTTCTCTGCGGGCTTGGCTGATAATGTCTGCAATCACATCTTGTCCATCTGTTCCCTTAAAGAAGAAGGGAATATCCATTTTTTGCATGATGGCGCTGGGGTATTGCGTATAGCCATCGTTCCAGACTACTGGATAAACAGTGTTAAAGTTTAACTCCCGCAGTTGGCTCATAGCTGCTTGCACCTGTGAGCGATTTCGGAAAATGTTAAAATCATTACCACTCACCCACACCCCCCGAATTTCCTGACGAGGTTGAGCAGGTAGTTGGGCAACAGCAGGGGCAAAGCTGTTAAGTAGCAATACAGCAACAAACGATATCAGACATAATAATGGCAGCAGACGCTTCCTTAAAAGCCACCAACCTTGACGAATGAAAGGCAATGTTTGGCGACAAGTTGCAACTCTACCAGACGCTTTGTGTCGCTTACTCCTATGTTGAAGTAAGCGTCTACGCACAGGGTTAAATAGTAAGTTAGTTAGAGTAGCATTAATTTCTATGCTTTTTTCCCAAAACTGAGTTGTCATTACTGCTGCTTACTAAATGAGGTTAATTGGTTATATTTCATTCCATATCAACGTTAAATTGCTGCACCAGGAAAACTGATACAGTAATTTAGCTACAAGATAGTTGACGCAGTTATAGAGTTAGTAGTGCCAAATATAAATGTTTCAAATGTAACCTGTAATAATTTCTCGCTGCTCTCTAAAACTTAAGCAAAGTTAACCCTTATAAAAATAATGATAAAAATCAGGCTCAACCAGTAGGCAAGTTGCGAATAGTGGTTTCCAGAAATCAACACGTTTATTATCTGTTGCTCTAACGACACTACATGGTTAGCATTTTGTCAAGATAATTTAGATGCGTTCCCCTTGGCTTAAGCCCCTTGTTCAAGGTAGGTAGGCAAACTGACGCCACAGTGTACTAGTTTGGGCTACGTCTATGCCTGGTAGATTTTTGGCATAGCACCCATTCCTCCTATTCAAATTAAGTCACAATGATAATAGGCAATCATAGAGGGTACTGTTATGTTTCGTTTAACTCAAATTGTTCGGAACTTGTTCCTTCGTCTTCAAGGCTTGTTTGGTGTTTTATTCCAAAGTGTTTCCAATTTTGTCGGAAATTTATTTGGTTTTTTTTCCAAGCTGTTCGGATTCACTAAGTCTGATTATTTTTTGGAATCTGATCAGGTGCAAGGCATAAAGCAAGCTTCTGCAAAAGAGCCAATTGAAACGAATCAGGATAACACTGCTAAAATTCCTACCACTAACCGCCGTCGTCCTAATGCCAAACTTGACGACTACTTCCTCAACATGGCTCGTGATGTGAAAAAGAACTAACAAAAGCCATCAATTGGAGCGTGATCTTAGTAATGCGTAGACGCAAAGCGCCATCACACTTCCAATTTTTCCTTTGAGAAATTTTATATATTCTCTAATACTTTGTCAAGCTAGCTTTTAGGGTTCGTAGTAAGCACTTTAGCGCTTAGAAAATAATGCCTAAAGTCCTTACTAGGAACTTGCTTAACCATCAATTTAAAATTGACAGACTACTAGATACTAAGCAGAATTTTAGTTACTTTGCGCCTAGCTCTTGCATTTACTGATGGCGCATGAGCATACTATTTAGTTTGTTCAAAAACTTTCGCCTACACTGCTATAGTGTGAGGGCACTTTTTTGGAAAATCATCCAGCCACAATTAACGGATTTATATGTGCGATAGCACCTTTAATAAGAATCATATCCAATTTGAGGCTGGACAAGAGCTAGAGATATTTTTGAGATTGAATGTTTCTTTGATTTTTTAACTTACCAAATCAACTAAAGCGTTGCTCCGAAAGCGGACTATAGATGAAACTGAGCAGCCGCGATAATTCTCAGAAGTGAATACTGATAGTGTGATATTAGCTTCACCCGGATCTAATATGCGTTTTACCTTGCAGGTTTGCATTTTGTTGTTGCAGTAAGCAATAATGCGATCGCCAGCCTTGACATCCAACGCTTGAATTTTCAATTAATACCAACCTCGCCCAAGAATTTGTTTAGCTAAATGAAAAATATATTACTATATTTTCCTTGCTCAACAATTGCAGTGTTTACTTAGTATAACATAAAAAAAATGTTATTAATACTATCAATTTTATCTTGATAATGTCAAGTTGATTTATGCTCAAAACTCTATTAAATGCTGGATTTTCAGGAAATGACGTCCAATCCCAACCTTCGCGCAGGGTTTAATACAGCACGGCATAAATCCAGCTACCATCTCAATTAACAAAACTTGGGGCAAAATCCCTTGTTAAAGGTGGGCAAACTAACGCCACAGTCTACTAGGTCGGAAGCCTCATCTTCAAAATTCAGATGGGATAAAGCTTTGCTTTGCTTTAACTTCTTTGCAGAAGACAGGAAACGTCTTTGCTCTAAAAACCAAGCAAAGCCTGCCTACGCAGACTTTGCTTGGGTAGCTCCAGACTTTAGTCTGTGGGCGCTTTCATATTTTTGCAGGAGATTGAATAACTAATTTCAATCAACGTCTTTAGCTGTTCTCTTCACTGCGTTTCCTGCATCCTCAGCCCCACGCTGAACATTTTTTGTCACGTCTTCGGCAGCATTCTGGGTATTACTCTTAATATTTTCAATTCCTCGCTGAGTTCCCTTAACAACACCTTTGCGAACTTCTTCAGCTGAACTGCCGATATCTTCACCCAGGTTCTTCACTCTTTCACCAAGGGGTGTACCTTCCTTGTAATTTTGGCCATATTCCCCTGGACTGTTAACCCCTTTCTGGTCAATGTTCTTTTGAGCATTTTTTGCCATCGCATCCCCTCTGTCATTCGCTGCCTTTTCATCTGTCGCTCTAGGATCTACATCACTAAAGTTATTTATTCCACCAGCAGGAGAAGAGAGAGGATAATCTTTTGTGGGATCATATCGTTTGGAATAAGGTGATTGAGCCTCAGGCTTTGGTGGCTGTGTTGCTGTTCCTGGATCACCACAAGCTTGTGTCAGAAATAAGAACATTCCTGCTAAAAAAACAGTTAAAACTTTCAAGGGACGAATGTTTTTCAGCCAATTCATTGCTTTTTTCATACTTCTAACTCCTGGGATTTTTGTGACTAAGTTAAACTTCAATCAAGATAGCATTTGGATTGATTTAAAATGCCAAACATTAAGACAAAATAAAGGTTCTATCTGCCTAATGCTGGATTCTTTTGTAATTCAGGTCTAGTACTCGCTTTATCTGACTTATCTTTCAAAAAGCCGGAAGCTTCTTCAACAGCCTCTTTTACAGTCTCAAGACGATCTTTAACCCGTTCTCCTATATTTGATTCATTCTGAATCAAACCACCTGGTTCAGGTTGTTGGAAGTCTTTATCTGTGATGATTGGCAGTTCTGCTTCTTTGTTGACTCGATCGGCTGGTGTCTCACCACTAGGATAAAGTATCTCGGATTCTCTATTTGTAGCAATTAACAATTGTGAACTTGGTTGTAAGCTAGCTTCGTCACGTCCCTGATTGGCTTTTGGGTTTGTTATTTTCGGATCGGTGGACATTTGGTTGTTGGTATAATTGTCTCCACCATTCTTATAAGGATTGTTTGCTCCACCAGCTTGTACAGCGGGATTTTGTGGATTTGCACCTTGAGCATTTGCCCCACTACAAGCAGTGCTAACTATTAACAATAGTCCAGCGAAAAAGATAGTTAATATCTGGCGCAATCTTATTTTTTTCAAGAATACTCTCACAGTGTTCATGTAATCCTCCTTACCAAAATATTAATCAGCTAATAGTTTACTGAACCATTTGATTGGTCAGCAAATTGTGCTTGTCTTGATTTGCTCACTCGATAACCTTTATCAAGGATATGAATAATAAAATTAACTTTACCTCTAGCGCAGGCCACATTTTAATTAGTAATAATAGAATATTTTTATCTAACTCTAGAGAGATATAAAATAAATTAATATACTTTTCGGAAAAAGAACTACATTAACCTGTTTAATCCTTCAAAAGCTTTGGATAGATAGCTGATGTACTGTAATAGTTGAGGTATTCAGCCCTTGTTGCTCTAACTGTTAAATTACTAAATTCATGAAGCAATTTTTACGCTGGATAATTTTGGGCGGAACGCTGTTTTTTTTAAGCAAAGCTCTGAAGGATAATTGGATTGAAGTGACTGCTATCCGCATTGATGGGGTAGGATGGGCAATTATGGCGATCGCAACAGGCGTCACTTTACTGGCACATACTTGGGCAGGCTGGATCTGGACTTGGATTCTGCAAGAGTTAAATCAACCTGTATCATCTCCCCAATTCATCCAAGTTTACCTAAAAACGAACATAGCTAAATATTTGCCAGGTAATATCTGGCATCACTACGGGCGAATTATGGCAGCAAAAAATGCCAATATTTCTGCTGGTGCAGCTACCTTAAGCGTTTTGCTGGAACCGCTACTGATGCTAGCGGCTGCTTTAATCATCATTGTCCTATGCAGTAGCCAATTTGCAGCAGCTAATACTACCCTTGTTCTGCAAATATTACAATTGCTGAGTTTAGCTGTAGTCCTTTGTGCGATTCATCCTTGGTTTTTAAACCCACTTATTCGCTTTTTATACAGATTGAAAGCAAAAAAGTCTGCTGTCACCACTGAGGCAACTGTTCCCTTTAGTCTTAAAAGTTACCCTTTACGACCTTTGTTAGGAGAATTGGGCTTTATAGGACTACGTGGAACTGGGTTTATATTAACTATGTTCGCCCTGGATTCATTGAATGTGAATCAAATTCCTTTGTTGTTAGGGGCTTTTAGTTGCGCTTGGTTATTAGGGTTTATCATTCCGGGGGCACCTGGTGGGTTAGGTGTGTTTGAAGCGACTGCATATGAACTTTTACGACACCACTTTCCAGCCGCCTTAGTATTTAGTGCGATCGCTCTATATCGCCTCATTAGTATTTTAGCTGAAACTGCGGGTGCAGCTTTGGCTTGGTTAGACGAACGCCTTGCTAAATTATGAATCAAGCGACACTCATTTTTGTCTATCTACCTTCACCTGTGAAAATAGACGATAATCATCCAGATTCAACTGGAGATTACTGCTTTGATCTTCTTCTTTCATCTTAATCAAGTTGTATTCTACGTTTTCTGCATAAATTGCAAACGTAATATTAAAAATCTCGATAAAATTGATTATCCACTTGCATTCATCTTCAGGGTATTTTTCGTAATAACGAATCAGATGAGCAATCCTAAGTTCTAAATGCCTGCGGGAATTTCTAGAAATTAAAATAGTTTTTAGCAGTATAATCACCAATGTAAGAGAGTGACCTGGAGTAACCAATAATATAAATAATGACGAAGGTTCTTTGCCGTTTTCTGTTGTCAAACAATCAATTATTCGATTACAGGTTCTCAGGAATAATTCTTTAGTGATAATTTCTTGATGATAATTTTCCTTCCATAAAGATAACTTCTCTGCAAACTGCTGCCGCAAATTTCCGACTAATTCTTGATTATCTACAGAAAAAAAGAGATATTTATCTATACTTTTTTTAAATTCTTTAAGAGTTTGATCTTGAGTTTGTTTGATAAATATATTGGCAATATTTTCATGGCTAAATATACCCTTTTTTAAAACAATTGTTTTTATTAAATGCAGAACATTATCTCCCAAAATACTAGGATTTTTGTAGCGGTTTGTGCTTGGGACAGCAGATTGAGAACGAGCAATATACATTGCTAGTTCAAACTTATATTTGTCTTTTATTTGTCTATAAAGCCTTCTAGCAGCCTCTTGTTGCTCTCGGCAATTATTCTCATTAACCGATTGATCAATTAATAAATAAGAAGTGTAGCGATTAGCCCAATGACCTTTAGATAATTCGTCATGTTTCTTAGCAAATAATTTTATTTCTTGGTAATCTTTGCTGGATATAAAATTTTCTAGCCAGCTTTTACGGATATTTATCGCTGGAAAATCATTGGTATCTAATTTTCGACTTTCATGAACAAATAAATTAACTAATTTTTGGATATATTTGTCTTTTCTATTGGTTTTCCAATTATTAATTATTATGTAGATACACCGCTTAAGTGTATTACAGTACTCTTTTTCATTATTATCTAAAAAAGTGCTGTATCTCCCAGGTATAGAATGGGAATACTGTGAATCAAGACCGTCTATAAATAAACCTTTGAATTCCCGTAAAACATCATCTGGCGGCAATTTTTTGACAATTTCAACGAAGAAGCTATAAACCTCCTCTTGTGCAATTTGCACATTTAGTTGTCTAGAGTTAGACGTTACATAATCGGGATCTTGCTGACTAATTGATAAACTATTAGCGCTCATTCCAGTTATCAGGACAAAAAAGCTTCCTGTTCATATTATTACCAGCTTAACCTTGGTGAACAGTAGCATCAATCTATTCTTAAGAGATTCAGTAATCTTTTTACACAAATTTGATAAACTCGGACTATAAATAAAGTATTAAACACAAATTGTTTAATAATTCATCAAAAAATTAAGTTAAATTACTTAGTCTTACTAATTAGAGCAAATACAAAACTATATGGGCGAGTTGTACCATTAAATACAACCCGCCCATACCTTAGATAGGAGTCTTTTCGTATTTCAAATTTTTAATGGGGGTGGAGGGACTTGAACCCACACGACCTTTTACGGTCAACGGATTTTCATTCTCCCGCAGTTTTCACTGCTACCTGATGACAATAGCCAGCTCAGATTTTGAGAATTGGACTCTCCCTTTACCCTCGACTTAACGTTAGGGTAGCTCCCGTCGGGTCTCTGCACCTTCCCTCAATTTTGGATTTTAGACTTCGGCTTCGCTCAGTCGAACGATTTTGAATTTTGGATTGAAGATTAATCGCAAATCTCAAATCTCAAATCTCAAATTTTTGGGCTTGGCTCAGGATTGCCATGTCTGTAACCAGATTTAGGTTTCCCTGAGTTTGAGAGCTTCCACTTGAGGGATTTCTCCTTCAAGGCTCAGTTATCTAAGTCCGTAGCGTCTACCATTCCGCCACACCCCCGCAGATGTTTGGCAACTAGTATAACTAGTTATTTCATTGAGGCAGTAAATACCTCCTCATCTATTCCACCATCAATTGTGTCTTTTGTCCAACTAGATTGAAAATATTTTTTCCAAATAGGGCGATTGTGTTCCAGAGTTGGAAATCTTCCTTGTTTCCTCCTAATCAATCTGGATGAGTTTTCTTTCTTGTCTGACTAGAGCATTTGTTTGCTAGTGGATTTACGATTACAAGATAATACTACCTTTTATCAGTCTAATCTGGACATAGACGAGGAATTCTGGCGTAGTTATGTTAAAAGCGTCATGATTATACTTTCCTCAGTTTGGCTCTTCAGCCTATGATGGAAAACAGAAGCTTAAGACTTGAAAGTTATGATTGTCGCCCTGCTATATCTGATTTTGGCTGGAGCTTACCTTCTGGTAATCCCGATTGCTATCTTGCTGTACTTGAAGCAGCGTTGGTATGTAGCTACCTCCATCGAACGTACCTTTATGTACTTTTTGGTATTTTTCTTCTTTCCGGGTTTGTTGGTTCTATCGCCGTTTGTAAATTTTCGACCCCGACGGCGACAAATTGAAGTTTAACAAGATTGGTAGGTCATAACTCTCATGCGACGGATTGACGCTATTGGAATTGGCTTGGGTGTTTTTATTGCCGGCGGCTTGGCATACGTAGGATTGCAGCTAGTCGGTTTGGATAATCAGAAAGCTGGTATATGGAGCCAAGTCTTACTAGTCAGTGGGTTAGTTGGCTGGTTAGCCAGCTATTTTTTCCGTGCGGTGGGACAAAAAATGACCTACCATCAACAGCGGGAACAGTATGAGCAAGACTTTCTGCAAAAGCGACTAGATGAGCTTACTCCTGAAGAATTAGCACGAATTCAAGCTGAAATAGAACAAGAAGAGCAATCTCAGGTGTAAAGTTATCATTGATGAGTCCAGAGTCCAAAGTCCCAATTTTGACTCTGGACTCTTGACCTTTGACTCTTGACACTTAAATGACTGCGATTTCTCATTGCTTTGAAACCCTTAGACGGAATCGTGAGTGCGCTCTGATTCCGTTTATTACTGCTGGCGATCCAGATTTAGAAACAACAGCAAAAGCGTTGCAGGTTCTAGATCGCAGTGGAGCCGACATTATAGAACTGGGCATCCCCTACTCCGATCCTCTGGCGGATGGGCCAGTAATTCAAGCTGCTGCTAGCCGCGCCCTGCAAAGGGGAACGAAATTAGAGCAGGTGCTGGAAATGTTGCAAGGGATTACTCCTAAACTGCGATCGCCCATTATTTTATTTACCTATTACAACCCAATTCTGCACCGGGGAATTGAAAAATTTCTCTCTTCAGTCGCTGCGGCTGGGGTAGCGGGATTGGTAGTACCAGATTTGCCCTTAGAGGAAGCAGCAGGCTTGCTCAAACCAGCTAGTGAGATGGGAATTGACGTAATATTGTTGGTAGCTCCCACCAGTTCTGCTGAACGGATAGAAGCGATCGCTCGTTCATCCCTTGGATTTATTTATTTAGTCAGCGTTACAGGGGTAACAGGGGTGCGATCGCAACTGGAAAACCGCGTGTCTGATTTACTTCAACAAATTCGTAGTGTTACTGATAAGCCCATCGGTGTAGGCTTTGGCATCTCCGAACCTGCTCAAGCCCTTCAGGTAAAGGAATGGGGCGCAGATGCAGCGATCGTGGGTAGCGCTGTTGTAAAACGGTTAGCAGAAGGGACACCAGAGCAGGGACTTTCGGCGATCGCCGAATTTTGCCAAAGTCTCAAGGCAGCCATCAAGACCACTAACAACAGTACAAATACTCCTCTTGATTAGACGGGGAAAGTAGATTAAAAAGTATAACAACGCAGTTTTTCTCTTCTTATTTGGTAGACAATTTGACCGTTATGGTTTTGAATATTAACATCAGATATCATGCTCTAAAAAACTAGCTGATTCGGTCGCTTATAGTTTGAGTATTATGTGAAGTCGAGTAGGTATAAATTATGTGTGTGAGAGGGAGTCAGTCACAAATGGTTATAGTTACGTCGCAATTGAGGGGCAAAGGCGATGAGTGAGAGTATGGCGTTTATCGGCGGGGTCGCCGTAGCTGGGCTGGCGGCTCTGGTATTGCTCAAAGGGACAAATACCCCCCTACAACCTAATTTTGCCGTTGCTTCGCAAATGCCAGGGACTGTAGTAGCGCCGGGAGTACAGCCACAAATGTATCCTTACGGCCCTTATGGGCAACCAATGTATCCCAGTCAGCCACCGACTGCTCCTACTTCTGACCAGCGCCAAGAGATGGAAAAGCTGAACACGCAGATGCAGCTGGAGCGTTTAAAAAACGACAATGAACAGCTAAAGTTGCAAAATCAACAACTCCAGGGCCAAGTTCAAAATTTCAATACTCAGCAACAGTGGCAATTAGCCCAGCAGAATAACCAACAAAAAACAGCAGCAACATTTCAGCCGCAAAATTCTTGGTTGTCTTCACCCATGCTCTGGGCTGTGGGAGGTGCGGCTCTCACTATTGGTGGTGGTGTTGTCGTCGCTGGGGTATTGGCTTTATTCTCACCACGGCAGCGTCCAGCCCGTACTGTACAAGTGATTCACCCCTACCAAGGAAATACACCGCCCTTGGTTCCAGTCCGTCGCGCTGAGTTTCTACCTGCTTCGCGGATGGAAGCAAGACGAGTTGAAGCCCCAGAATACGACGAAATGCAGTAAGGAAAATAAACCACAGATAAACACCGATTTAAAATCTCGTTTCCAGGTAGAACCTGGAAACGTTCTTCATTGGGCTGCTGCCGCGAATTTAGGAGGCGGAGCCTTGTTTTAGGCATTCCCAATGAGGTAAACAGTATTTACTGATAAGTATTAAAAGCCGTTTTTAGGAGTTTCTGTGGTATTTGGACTCTCTTTAGTGGCAGGTTGGGTAGTATTGGGAAGTTTCTGTTGGGTACTCTTCTGATTACCTTGAGTTTCTAATTTACTTAGTGCCTGTTTCGCCAGATTTTCGGCTGCTTGTTTAAATAATGGTTCTATTTTACTTCGCCAATATTGAGTATTAGGCAACTTTTCTTGATGGTTTCTATAATCTAAAACTTTATCCCATTTCCCATCATCTAGCGCTTTGTTGATCTCATTAGATAACGCCTCTGCTTTCGCCCAATCTTCCTGCCACTGGGCAATCATTTTGCGTGTCTCTTGGATACTAGAAGCAGCATTTGCCGGAATTGATCTCAAAAGTGCGATCGCTCCAACTATATCCCCTGAATCATACTTCTGTTTTGCTTGTTCTACAATATTGGCACTGTTATCACTAGGCTGCGATTGATCTGATTTCCCAGTGTCGGAAGTTGACTGCTTCGATTTTTCTGGTAATGGAGTTACTACATCCCTCGATTTTGATTTTGGCTTGGGAGTCGGTCGAGTCGCAATCAGGGGACTATCATCTACAATCTTAGTTGCAATGCCTTTTTCGCGCAGGCAAGAACCCCATTCTTCATTATTGGTTATCACATCCGAGTGGGCCCAAGCCAAACGACCAGATTTAAGTTTAACTTCTATCCAACCTCGTTTTGTGCGCTTGCCAGTCACCTGAAAATTAGTGTTATCGGCAACTATTTGCAAAATATTATCAGAATTTATCGAACTAGGTTCAGAACGGATATTAGAATTTCCGACGACAACAGCCGAGCATTTGTTTGCTAAGGCGGTATCGTTACCTGTAAGATTAGAAGCTAAATTTTTCACATTTGGATATACA
This sequence comes from Nostoc sp., assembly GCF_036917395.1. GTDB lineage: Bacteria > Cyanobacteriota > Cyanobacteriia > Cyanobacteriales > Nostocaceae > Nostoc. The sequence continues at coordinate 151,710 of NZ_JBALDI010000029.1, read as the reverse complement.
TTTGTTACCAAAGCAGCCGCACCACCCGCCAATAATATGCCAATTAATATCGGCCATGGATCAGATTTGCTAGAGTCTTGATGGGCAGGTTTGACAGGATTTGCTGGTGCAACTGCAACAGTTTGCAGCCGAGATACTTGACGCTGAGATTTGGCTGCTTGGTAACTGGAATTTTTGGCAGATTCTTGAGGTGTGGAAAGTGCAGGTACAGGATTAATCGCGTCTTTACATGCTTGCAGTGCTTCCGTGGCATTTTGGTAGCGGTCTTTGAAGTGATAATGTATCATCTTGGACAACACTGCCGCCAGTCGGTAGTTCACAATTACAGATTGCTGCCAAATGATTTCGCCCGTATCTGGGTCTTCTTGCAGTTCTGTTGCTGATAATCCTGTTAGTGCTTGAATAGCGATGATGCCAAGGGAATAAATATCACTGTTGGGGCGCGGTTTACCTTGCCCTTGTTCTGTGGGCATATAGCCAGGAGTACCAATAACTACTGTGGGAGAGGGTTGTCCGCCCACTGTCACCAGTTGTGTACGTAGTTGCTTCACTGCCCCAAAGTCCACTAAAACTAACTTATTATCTGAGGCACGACGGATGATATTATCTGGTTTTATGTCGCGGTGAATCACGCCTTGGCGGTGGACAAATTCGAGAATTTCCAGAACTTCTTGTAACAGTTGAACTACTTGGCTTTCACTCCAACGCTTACCAGGTATAAGTTCCTCAGCTAGGGTATGTCCTTCAATATATTCTTGTACTAAATAAAATTCTTGGTTTTCGTCAAAATATGCTAGCAGCCTGGGTATTTGGTCATGGTTGCCTAGTTTTTCTAAGGTTTCGGCTTCGCTGTGGAACAGGCGTTTAGCAGTATCAAAAACTCTGGGGTCAGTTCCGGGTTTGAGGTGCTTGACAACGCAGATGGGGTTGCCGGGCCGCCTAGTATCTTGGGCAATATAGGTTTGACCAAATCCTCCCATCGCGAAGACTCGAATTACTTGGTAACGATGGTCTAGTAGCTTGCCGATCATATTCCCTCCCCAGAGTTATTACCTAATTTTCCAGCTGGTAATAAATATCTCCAAATTTTCTTCAATGAAATCCGCTATCTTGAGAAAAGATTTAGATTAAAAACGCAGCTTTTTAATAAATGCAGACTGTTTTTTTTTCTTTTAGTGCCCCTATTTACTACCAATGCCACCTAAAATAACAAACTCAGTTGCATGGCAGCAGGCTGAAATTCTCATGCAACCTGCTTTCATTCGCGTTATCGACAATATCCGCAAGTTGCTTGATGAATCTTCCTGGACGGGAACTTATAACGATGTCCTGATTTGGCCGTATAACACCACTGATGAAATCAAAGCATTGGTGACTGAGTTGTTGCAAGCAATGGAAACTGCAACGCCCCAAGAAGCAGATGGAATCAGAGAGACTCTTGCTCGTCTGCCGATGCCCCATCCAGGATATCATCTACGTTTGCAGCGTCAACAGCAAGAAGCGAGTATCGATTTGTGGGAACTATGTTATCAAGTGTGTTTTCTGGAATACAGCCCAGAGAAGGAAACTGCTGATGTTGATACTAATTTAATTGATGAACTGGGTGAAGTGGATTGGCTACGTTTGGATGCTAAGGCAAAAGAGTTAGTTGAGCAGGCGTTTGCTAAATTGCCAGAAGGGTAATAAATAAAATGGTTAATATTCAGTTTTACTTTCAATACCTGTCTCAAAAAATTAGATAGTTTATTTAATATATGTTGGATCTAGGCTTGTATTTTTATTACCAGTTATTCCCGAATAGCAGTACTGTCTTTGACATCGCCTTTAACTCTGAGACATTCGCACAGCAACACATAGAAACTTGAACGCCAGCAGTTAATAGACCTCTTGCAAAAGTCAAAAAATCAGGAATGTCATTTTGAGCAGAACGCAGTGCAGAGAAAAATCTTACTACTCTGTTTAACTCCGCTCAATATGACAATTTAAGCATTTATGCAAGAGGTCTAATGATCAAGGTAAGCATACCTATTGCCTTAATATCTAATTTCTGGTTGCAGCAGCTATTTAATTACCTTAAAATTCTCAATTGTGAGATATTTTTCTTCATCAGCTATCTGACTGTTGTAATCGATATCAATTTGGATTGGAAAGCCGTATTGAGGATTGTACCGCACATTCAGGCTGAAGGCTTTACGGTTGATAGCATCTTGAATTACATCAAACAGCTTAGGAATTGTGTTGTAGCTTTGAAAGAATTCTGGATTAACTGGTTTACCTGTAGCTACAGAAGTGACGGAAATTGTTTGACCATTACGTACTTTAATGACTACTGGTCCCCTAGCGTCGGCTATACAAAAGCAACTATTGCTCAATGTATAATCATAGTTGGAAATTTTTTGCCGATTCCAGAAATAGCGATTAAAGTCTAATCGCCTTTGCGATCGTTTTAAATTCCAGTTATTACTCGCTGGCGATTGTGCTTGTGCTATCTCTATAGGAGATTTGGACATTACTGGTAGGTTCAGTCCTAAAGATAGCAATAACCCCGCACTGATAATGATAGGTAAACGCATATCAATCTATTGAATTTCAGAAGTATTACATATGTATTGTATATTAATTTATCTACTTATTTAAGTACACTTTATATTTTTATTAAAATTATTCAGTGGGTAGCCAAGGGCAAATAGCATTCTGGCTGTAAGGAACTGGTTGTAAGTGTAGTCTATAGCTAAATCATATCTAACACAATCACATACACGGGAGAATATTTTCTGTATGCCTTAGAATCCTTACTGTAAAAAACAAAGTTTTTATTTCAAGCATGAATAATTCACAAACTTGGTATATTGTCAAGCGTTCTGTTGGGAATTGCGAAATTCTCCCCAACGATAAACTTGGCGACGATAATCTAGAGATTATAGAACAGTGGGGGCCTTTTAGTTCGCAAGAAGAAGCGATCGCTCGGCGTGTCGGACTTATTAGGGCTGGCAAGTGCCAACCAGTTTAAGTTAAAAGTTAGGAGTTTAGAGTTAAAAGTTATGAGTTGACAATCATGGTTTTTATTCCTAACTCCTCACTATTGACTCCTAACTTTATTTCTAACTGTTCATTTTTCTGCTGAAGTTGTGCTCTTAGCAGCAATTTTTTTACCTATCACTTCCACTGCTTTAGCGAATTGGGGATCTTCTAGGGTAGCGAGTTTATCACGTTCATGGAGCCATAACTCCTCCATCTGCTGTTTGGTCAAATCTACCTTCACATCTGGAGCAATACCTTTATGGTTAATATCTGTACCGTTGGGGGTATAGTAATGAGCTATTGTTACCGCTAATCCTGAGCCATCTTCTAAGGGACGCACCGATTGCACTAGTCCCTTACCAAAGGTTTGAGTACCAACCAAAGTAGCACGCTTGTTGTCCTGCAAAGCCCCTGAGAGGATTTCACTTGCACTAGCTGAACCTTTATCTACCAGAACCACCAACGGTTTATTCGTCAAGGCGTGTCCATTTGCCTCTTCTTTTGATGCCTCTCCTTGGCGTTCAACGGTGGAGACAATCTTACCTTTATCTATCCACATCCGGGCAATGTCTACACTGGAGAAGAGTAAGCCACCTGGATTACCACGCAGATCCAAAATATATCCAGCTACTTGCTTGGTTTCTAAATCTTTAATGGCGATTTGCATTTCTTGACCAGCATTGGCGCTGAACTGATTCAAGCGAATGTACCCAAGGTTACCTGCTGGAGTTTTCTTTTGGGAATACTTAACTGAATGGATTTCAATCTGCGCGCGCTTGATGTCAAATTCTTTTGTCTGAGCGTCGCGCTGAATCGTTAAACTGACTTGCGTTCCTGCTTCACCTCGAATCAGGGATACTGCCTGATTAATATCCATCCCCTTGGTATTTTTACCGTCGATTTTGAGGATGACATCTTTTGCCAAAATACCAGCTTTAAAGGCTGGTGTATCTTCGATTGGCGCAATTACAACCAGTTGCTTCGTTTTTTCATCCTGACTGATCGTGATCCCAATCCCTGTGAGTTTTCCAGAGGTCTCCACTTGCATACTCTTGAATTCCTCTGGGTTCATAAATCGGGTGTAGGGATCTTCTAGCTTTTTCAGCATTTCCCGAATGGACTTATACGCTTCCTGCGGATTACTGTAGGACTTGCTCAAATACTCCTTACGAACAGCCTGCCAATCTACCTGATTAAAAGTACCGTCTACATATTGGCGCTGAACAATTTGCCAAACTTCATCTACCAATTCTTTGGGACTTGCTTTAAATAAAGCCTCACCTCGCGAGTGAATGCCAAGGCTAGTAACAGCGATCGTGGAGAGTGTCACTACCGTAGCACCCAAAACAAGCCTACTTTTTGTAATCACCATAATGACAGCTGCGTCAGAGGGAAAATATATAGTCAGTATGCTCAATCTAACACAGGCTACCACTGTACAGATGGAGGATGTATTCCTAATTTCAACAAAATACTTGACAATCCGGTGACCTTGGTAGTTTTAAGATACAAAATTTTTGGGCATAAGGCAAAACAGTTTCTCTTTTCTGAGTTCTGAGTAAAGAAGTGAAATTCTTCACTCAGCACTCCCCACTTCCCTTACGGTTCTACCCAGCGATCATCTGCTTTAATAAGGTTAATTAATTCCTCTACACCTTTATCTTCTGAGACTTTTTTAATTTCTTCCCGGCCACGATACAAAGAAATGTAACCAGGTGTTTTGCCAACATAACCATAGTCAGCATCTGCCATTTCTCCGGGGCCATTGACAATGCAACCCATAACTGCCACATCTAACCCAGTTAGGTGTTTAGTGGCTTCCCGAACTTTGTGCAGCACTTCCTCTAGGTTAAACAAAGTGCGTCCACAGGAAGGACAAGCGACGTATTCCACCATCGTTTTTCGCAATCCCAAAGCCTGGAGAATGCTGTAGCATACGGGAATTTCTTTTTCTGGTGCTTCTGTAAGTGAGACGCGAATTGTATCGCCAATGCCATCAGCAAGTAAGGTAGCAATACCAGCCGTAGATTTAATTCGTCCGTATTCGCCATCACCGGCTTCCGTAACGCCTAAATGTAGCGGATAATCCATACCCAGTTGATCCATGCGCTTGGCCATAAGGCGATAGGCGGCTAGCATCACTGGTACTCGTGAGGCTTTCATGGAAATTACCAAGTTGCGGAAATCCAAAGATTCACAGATGCGGATAAATTCTATGGCAGATTCCACCATGCCTTCGGGAGTGTCACCGTAGGTAAATAGCATCCTTTCAGCGAGGGAACCGTGATTTACCCCAATTCGCATCGATTTACCTTGATCGCGCAAAGAAACTACCAGAGGTTCTAAGGTTTCGCGGATTTTATCGCCAATTTCGTCAAATTCGGTTTTAGTATACTCAGTTCGATTAAGGTTTGGCTTTTCAAATACATACAAGCCCGGATTAATCCGTACTTTCTCTATGTGCTTGGAGACTTCCAGAGCGATTTTCAGCCCATTGTGATGGACATCTGCCACAACTGGTATGTCTTGGTAAGTTTTTATTAATTTTTGTTTAATTTCTGCTAAAGCTTTAGCATGAGCCATACTCGGAACTGTGACACGGACAATTTCGCAGCCAATTTCGTGCAGACGACGAATACCAGCTACGGAACCATCAATATCAAGAGTGTCTTCGTTAATCATTGACTGCACCACAACAGGGTAGCCGCCGCCAATGGTGACATTTCCCACTTTTACAGGACGGGTTTTACGCCGCTTGATAGTTGTATCAAAAGTGGGTTGATCCACTGTGGTGTTAGAAGTTGTAAGAGTTGGCATTTGCATAACCCTATCAGGTAAATTTCCTGTAGCTAAAATATCAGATTTGATAAATCTCTGTTTCTCAGATTGCCACAGGTAGTAGCTCTTTTGGACGATTAGTATAGAAAAAATCCAAAATAACACAGACAAAGAAATAAAGAGCAATTGAGGAGTTTTGCTCATTTGTAAAAATATATTACTTAAAAATCTTTTTAAGTGAGTAGCTTAAGTGCGATCGCGCAGGTTTCACAGGAAAGCTTAAGGAAGCGATCGCTAAATTTTTGTTTTAATAATACAAATATACTATTAAGGAAAGAGGATGAGGAGCGATCGCCCCTACTACCAGCTAAATTAGACTTATCACCAAATGCTTTAACTCCCATGCTAGAAAAAACATCTATATTCCAGAAAGCTATAGAAGCAGTTGAAGCGTTAGATCCAGAAACTCAGGCTATTCTTGTAGATATTATCCAAAAGCGCCTCAAACAACAGCGACGGGATGACTTATTAAAAGAAATCGTGCAAGCAGAGAGTGATTATGCTCAGGGCAATGTCCGGCGTGGTTCAGTTGCAGATTTGATGGCGGAGTTAGACGAGTGAACAATTTGGTTTGGAGTCCGACTTTTGTTCGTGCCTTTAAGCGTCTAGTCAAGAAAAATCCAGAATTACGTTCTCAAATTGAGCAAATATTATAACAAATCGCTGAAGACCCATTTCAACTCAGTTTACGTAGTCACAAGCTAAAAGGTGATTCATCGGATAGATACTCATGCTCAATTGATTATCGTAATCGAATTTTATTTAAATTTGTTACAAATCCTGAATCACGAGAGGAAGAAATTTTGTTGCTAACTTTAGGTTCTCATGATGACGTTTACTAAGTTCACCATTATTTTTAACTAAGGCAAGCCTAATAATTAAAAAATAAGTACAGATTTTAAATGAACACTCAAACAACAACCCAACTACCAATTCCCCCACACTTTAAACCTGAAGAAGTGGGCGAAGTCTGGCGTGTACCTTACCAAGAACGTGCCACCGAAGCTGAAATCTGGGCAAAACAACATGATATCAAACCTGCATCTTTAGATAAAACTCGCATTTGCTTACTATTAATTGATGTCCAAAACACCTTCTGCATCCCCGATTTTGAATTATTTGTAGGTGGAAAATCTGGGAATGAGGCGGTGGATGATAATGTCAGATTATGTGAGTTTATTTATCGCAACTTGGGGGTAATTACCAAAATTGTACCCACCTTAGACACCCACACCGCAACACAAATTTTTCATCCCATCTTTTGGGTGAACGCCGCCGGAGAACATCCCACCCCAGCAGCAACTAGCATTACACCAGCAGATATTCAACAAGGTATCTGGAAAGTTAACCCAGCAGTTGCTAACAGTGTTACTAATGGGGATTATAAATTATTAGAAAAACACGCTTACCATTACCTTAAGCAACTCAGTCAAGACGGTAAATATCCCCTCACTGTTTGGCCTTATCATTCTATGTTAGGCGGTATCGGTCATGCTTTAGTCTCATCAGTAGAAGAAGCGATATTTTTCCACGGCATTGCTCGTCAAAGTCAGACGCAATTTGAAATCAAAGGTGAAAATCCTTTAACAGAAAACTATTCCATCTTACGCCCAGAAGTGTTAGAAGATTTTGAGCAGCGTCCACTTGCTCAAAAGAACACGCACCTGATTCAGCAACTTTTAGAATTTGATGCAGTAATTATTGGTGGTCAAGCCAAAAGTCATTGCGTCGCCTGGACAATTGACGATTTATTAACAGAAATTAAACAGGTAGATGCTAGCCTTGCTCAAAAAATCTATCTCTTAGAAGATTGCACTTCTCCTGTTGTTGTTCCCGGTATTGTGGACTACACAGAACAGGCAGATGCAGCATTTGCAAGGTTTGCAGAGGCAGGAATGCACATCGTAAAATCTAGCGAAAATATAGCATCCTTTTTTTAACGCAAAGGATCGTAAAGGTTCGGTAGAGGAACACAGAGATTTCTGCTGCGTTCCTACCCTGCAAGAAGGCGTTCGCGTAGCGTCTCGTAGAGAAGCGCCTATGCGTTTCAAAACGAACCTTATTTCTTCAAATAACCCTTTGGATCTTCTGCTACCCAACCTAGAGATGAGCTAGAACGCACTTCAAAATGGAGATGCGGTTGGCTGGAACTTGGTTGTCCACTAGTGCCTACTGTTCCCAGTAAGTCTCCTTTTTTCACTTGCTGACCGACAGTAACTTTGATACTGTCAAGCTGGGCATAGCGGCTTTGGAGTCCGCCACTGTGGTTAATAATGACCAACTTGCCATAAGTACCTTGATCATTAGCAAAGGCTACGGTTCCAGGAGCGATCGCCAGCACATTAGTACCCATTGCTGCTAATAAGTCAACACCACTATGAAAGAAAACTTGACCTGTCGCAGGATTGATTTGCCAGCCATAAGCTAATGCTACAGTTGCCACTTGTGCCAAAGGATATCCAGACAGAGATGCACGGTTTGGCATTCCTGTATCAGTAGGTAAAGGGGACTTAGTTACAACACCATTGGGCGACCAATTTACCCCCGGAACAAACACAATTCTGGGGTCTTCTTGGCAACCATTCACTTCAAAAAGGCTATCAGCACGAACTTTGTATTTTGCTGCCACTTGTCGCCAAGTTTCACCGCGAGGCACTTCGACTACAACCCCATTGTAGGGAGGAATTTGAAGTACACTACCAACGACTGCAATCGCACCGTTCTGCAAAGCTGGATTCATGCCGATAATAGTTGTGGGAATGAGATTGTAGCGCTGCGCTATGCTCTCCAAAGTTTCGCCACGAACAACTTTATGGCGTTGGAAGCGAGATAGGGCTGGAGTTGGGCAACCACCTACAGCAGCATTAGCACTGTTAGTGTTTGGCACTATGGATACTAGGCCCAAGGCGCTAACTAAGCTACAGAGAAACAGTTGACGAAAGGGTAAAGTCATGTATACAGGTCAGGAGCGCATTAACTTTAGATTTTAGATGGGAAGAGTGGGGAGTGGGGAGATGAAGGAGCAGAGAAAGCAGGGGGAGATGAGGAGGACAATACAGACAGGGAGAATAACTAATGCCCCATGCCCAATTCCTTATAAATTGATCTGTCCACTTGCCGTTAGCTTGACTACACTTAGAAATTAGCAACTGCATTGCTGTCCTTAAGCAGAATGATTATGAAGTTATCTTTAAAGCAACTAGTCGTTTATGTATTTTTACTGGTGTTCGGCTGTGGTGCAGGTTTGTTTGGGAGTCGCTATCTCTTGCTACAAAATCCCTCGTTCCAACAGTTAAGAAATGTGACAATGGCATTGCCTCCAGAATCCATAGTTCCAAATTCTCCTAACGCAGCTATTGGGGCTACTGGGGGCGAGAATGTGAATTTTATTGCGACGGCAGTACAAAAAGTTGGCCCGGCTGTGGTGCGAATTAATGCCACCCGCAAAGTAGCCAATCCGATCTCTGACGCTTTGAAAAATCCCCTCTTGCGGCGATTCTTTGGAGAGGATGAACAACCAATTCCTCAAGAGCGTATTGAGCGCGGTACAGGATCGGGATTTATTTTGAGCGAAGATGGAGAATTACTCACCAACGCTCATGTGGTAGCAGATACAGATACAGTACTAGTAACCCTCAAAGATGGGCGGAGTCTAGAGGGAAAGGTGGTAGGAGTTGATTCTGTGACAGATGTCGCAGTGGTGAAAATAAAAGCGAATCATTTACCGACAGTGAAGCTGGGCAATTCGCAAAATTTAATACCAGGAGAATGGGCGATCGCTATTGGCAATCCTCTAGGTTTAGATAATACTGTTACTATTGGCATCATCAGCGCTACAGATCGCACCAGTACTCAGGTAGGTATCCCAGATAAGCGAGTCAGCTTTATCCAAACTGATGCCGCAATTAACCCTGGTAATTCTGGTGGCCCCTTGTTAAACGCCCAAGGCGAAGTGATTGGTGTTAACACTGCCATCCGCGCTGATGCTCAAGGACTCGGTTTCGCCATTCCCATTGAAACCGCCGCCCGCATCGCCAATGAACTTTTTACCAAAGGGCGTGTGGAACATCCCTTCTTAGGTATTGAAATGGCAGACCTTTCTCCGATCAAAAAACAGCAGATTAATCAAGAAAATCAATTGAACATTCAGCAGGACGCTGGAATTGTGATTAGAGGAGTCACAGACGATTCCCCAGCCAAGCGCGGAGGACTGTTTCCTGGAGACATGATTCAAAAAGTTAATGGTAAACCAGTCAAAACCTCAGCCCAAGTTCAGAAGTTAGTAGAGGCCAGCAAAGTTGGGGACATTTTAGTGATCGAAGTCAACCGCAGCGGTAAAATTCAAACCTTTAAAGTGCAATCAGGTGCTTATCCTGAAAGGAAGTAGTGAAGGTAATTCGTAATTGATAACTAACGCTCGTTCCGACACTCAATTACTCGCTCTAAGCGAACGGCGTTTCTAAGAGTTGCCATGCCGTTGGCGAACGCGAACAGCGTCTCCCCTTAGGAGAAGAAAAGGCTTTACGCTACGCTAGTGCTACCGCAATGCTTTCGTAATTCGTAGTTGTAATCAGTGCTTACTCTGTACCCTCACTGTCTAGTTGACCACCAAATTAGAGATTTTGGTGGTAGCTGTGTACCCTCTTAATTACGAATTACGAATCAGTAATTATTTGGTCAATAGTCTCAGAATATTTGACTACTAACTATTGATTATTGACCATTAGACAAATGCTCTAACTGCATTCTTTGTTCCATCTGGCGCAGAAAATACCCTGTCATCATGGCCGACGCTAAAAGCCCAGCTAAGTTCTCCCGATCTGTAGTGATTTGCACGTTGAAATTTTCTACAGGGAGCATTCCCACTAGCCCTTGGACATTTTGGGAGATGATTTGTTTAATTTCCGGGCTGGCGGACTGAGCAATCCTCGCTAAAACATCAGGAGACTGATGCTGTAGATATTTGAGTAACTGATTGGGGTATTCCTCAGAGTGGTCGGAAAGAAGTTGATTAGGGTGTTCCTCAGAGTTGTCATTCAAGAAGTCAGGATTAAACACCATTGGCAGTTTTATTTAGCTTAATTGCTAACTCTACTTTAAACCATTGTACAAGGGTAGCGCATTCACTACGGGTATAAGCCTTTAAAAGCAGAGGGCAGAGGGCATTGGGCATTGGGAATGGGGCATATAAGTTATTCTCCTCATCCCCCTACTCCCTACTCCCCAATCCCTACTCCCTTCAGTTCTAGTTCTAGTTCTAGTTGTTCTTCCTTCTGGCTGGTGGAAAGTATTTGCGGGAGTTGTTCGATTTGGAAATATTGGTGAAATTTCGGCGTTACTTGGAGCGAGTAGGAGCGAGAATCGCTGTCTCGGCGCTTTCGGATGAAACCAAGTTCGACGAGTTCTGGAACGTGCTGATATACTCCTGAACCGCGCAGGTTGATCAAGTCGCTCTGGAGTATAGGACTATTGAGGGCGATCGCTGCCAAAGTCCGCAATGCACCTACTCCCAATTCTACTGGTATCATCGTTTGCACTAAATCATGAAAGTCAGACCGGAGTTGCAAACTGTAACCATCTGGGGTTTCTATTACCTCTAAAGCGCTATCTCGGTGGGCATAGTTGTCCATTAGTTCAATTATGCCTTCTTTGACAGTGGCGCGATCGCACGCGGCATACTCGGCAATTTCGCCGAGCGACAAGGGTTTACCCTTTAAGTAGAGAATTGCTTCTATCTTCGTCGCGGTGGCTGTAATCATTTAGTCATTAGTTACTAGTCATTAGTTACTAGTTATTAGCAGATGACAACTAACAATCAACAAGTGTGTGGAATTATATCCTAAATTGCCAAAATTATTGTTTGAAAGGGGCATGAGAAAAAACCTAGAGAAAGTTTCCCCTCTACCGGTTCATTTTCATCAAAAGCCTCTACTTGTGAGAATAAATTCTGCGATCGCTAAATCTTGTCGAGTGGTCACTTTTAAATTTGTCTCCTCTCCCTCGACAATTCGGACTTCAATACCGCACCTTTCAAACAAAGCGGCATCGTCAGTTACTTCCCAACCTTGACGGACACCTTCAGCATGGCACTGTTTCAACAACTTGACATCAAATCCTTGAGGAGTTTGTGCCGCCCACAATTGTCGTCTGTCGGGTGTTTCTTGAATTATGCCTTGTTGATCGACAACTTTGATGGTGTCTTTGACGGGTACACCAGCAATTAAACCGGGACAGTGGCGAATCGCCTCGGCACAAGAGTTAAATAAATCTGATGTGACAAGGCATCTGGCCCCATCATGAATCAATACTTGTTCTGCGGCTACTGGGAGGGACTGCAAGCCATTGTAAACAGATTCTTGGCGCGTGGAGCCACCTTGAATCAATTCCACTGGTTTAGTCAGCTTCAGATCGGCGATAATTGCTTTCAAGTCAGACCAGTCATCAGGCTGGGAAATAATCCCAATCCAATTGATTGTACTTGCGGCTTCTGCGGCTAATAGAGTCCAAGCAATAATTGGTTGCGATCGCACGAGCAGTAGGAGTTTATTGCGGTTACTCCCCATTCTTTTTCCGATTCCCGCAGCTGGAATTAGTAAATACACAGAATTCCTCAATCTTTAAGCTATATATTTTCCCCTAAAATAGGGAGCGAGTAAGCGTCAATAAATATTATGCGAGTAGTAGCCCTTGTACCTGGCGGAATTGGCGACCAAATTCTCTTCTTTCCGACTCTAGATGACCTGAAGCGCCATTACCCTAACGCTCAGATAGATGTCGTTGTTGAACCCCGGTCAAAGGCTGCCTACCGAGTGAGCAAATCAGTTCACGAGGTGCTGAACTTTGATTTTCAAGACCGTAACAGTCTGGCAGATTGGGGTAACCTGGTAGGCGTAATTCGCGATCGCGAATACGATGTTGTCATTGCTGTGAAGCAAAGTTGGTTGCTGGGTCTTTTGCTCTGGTTAACAGGAATTCCCATACGCATTGGCTACCAAGGCAAAGGTTCGGTTTTTCTAAGCCACGCTGTGCCATTCAAACCATCCCAGTATGCGGCGGCAGTATATCATGATTTGCTCCAACCATTGGAAATAAATAGCCCTGTCCCAGAGTTAGCAGTAAATGTGCCAAAACCAGATATTGAGTGGGCACAAAAGGAACAAAAACGCTTAGGGGTGCATGAAACAGGCTATATCTTGATTCATGGCGGTTCTGGCCAGTTATCCCAGGCTAAAGAACCGGATAAAATCTACCCTGTCGAGAAGTGGCATCAAATTATTCAAGCCTTCCAACATAAGCAGCCGGATCTGCCTGTGGTGGTTATTAAAGGACTTGATGATCAGCAGTTTATGCGATCGCTTCTGGAGTCTTCTCCAGATATCAAGGTGACTGCCCCAGATGATATTGGCAAGTTAACTGCCATAATTGCCGGGGCTAATTTGATGTTGTCTACTGATAGTGCGGCACTACAACTGAGCGTTGCAGTGCAAACCTATACTATCGCCCTATTTGGGCCCAGCGATCCAGCTAAGTTGTTGCCGAAAAACGATAAATTTCTGGCCATTGAATCCCCCACGGGAAAAACGGCGGATGTTTCACCAAACGCAGTTTTGGAGAAAATTTTGGGTGGCTAAACCAGCAGTTTGTCCCAATTTCTGCAATCAGTCTATTGGATATCCAATGTAGTTATGCGTTTATTAAATGACCGCAAAACTGGACATGACGGCTAGATTTTGCGGTCATTAAGTATTAAAAAATACGCTAGAAAATTAGATTTTTCTCTGCATTTATGCCCCAGAGGACTAAATCCATGTCCCATTAATAGTTTGTAAAGAAATAATTGATGGTTAAGGATTGTTCGTAGTTTGCGTTTTAGCGAAGCCAGCGCAAACTACGAACTTATCAAATCAAAGTTAACTGTGCCAATTTTAGATTTTAGATTTTAGATTTTATAGCTGTAGCCATATTACTTAGGACGCTGCTTGCTTGAGAACGGTTTCTATAGCATCACGTAAATTAATAGAGAGGCCAAGTTCGCCTGCGCCGAAGACGAGGATAGAGGTCATGATTAATGAATAGGAGGGTAACGTTTTATTTCAAGCAATTCACGATTTAAATACAGTAGTCGTTGCACTTAGCGATTTCGCGATTTAAAATATCTCAAAAAAAGCATCATCTAATTCATAACCCAGCATTTGGGCCATAGACTTCAGCCGCGATAGGCTGGGGATGCCCTGTTGTTTGAGCCAATCACCTAAAGTAAAGATTTTATGCATCAAAAATATTTCTAAGGCTTCAGGATTGTACTGAATGCCTTCTTGAGAACTGAACTGGTGTGGTACAAGCATGGCAGCATAACGAACAAACTCTCCAGCTTTCCAATCTAGTAAAAATGCTAACCAGGGGTATTTGGCATCTAGGCGCACAAACCATAGCCGCACCTCTGGAATTTCTGAGAGTTCCCGTGGATCGCCAGGTTCTTGATCGTATTTGATATCAAAACGTAGCTGCTGTTCATGGGATACTAGACCAGCTTGCAGCAGTTGTTCAATCACCGTTGACGCAGGCGACAGATCCAGATTGTTAATGAAGTCATTATTGAGTGCGATCGCGATTGTCATTGATTCAGCAGTCACTTTCTTGATGCTCAACTGTAGGATCGACAATCTACAGTAGCAGCTTTCAGGGATTGACGCTAGATTGACCTTTAGTTACACAAACCAAAGTTGGCAGTCTCAACGCTTTGGCTGTGCATAATTGCCTCGCTGGGAATGCTTCTCAGTTTTGGCTTACCCTTACCCACAAAATTGGGATGTATAGACGGGGAATTAGAAGAGGTAAAAACACTTTATGATCCGTGATGACAGCAGGTAAATATTATGCTCTTGTGGAGGTCTAGATGAATGTATTAAAGCGTCGTATTGGTCTTGAACAAGAATTTTTTCTGGTAGATGAGACTGGTTATCTGAGCGATCGCGCCGATGAGTTTTTGGAAGCTTGTCACTTAATGGCGCAAACACAAGGTTTAAACCCAAAGTACTTTGTGCCAGAGTTCGTCAAAAGCATGGTAGAAATTAACACACCTCCTGCCGACACTGGTACAGAACTAGGAAGAGTTTATCTCAAAAATCTCAAATTGGCGCTTTCTGTGGCGCAACAGATGGGTTTACGCCTTTACCCTCTGTCTAGCTACCCTTTGCACATTACACCAGTTATGCGCGATCAGCCTAATTACCATATCCAAGCGCGGACTGTCGGCTATGAGAAATTTTTACACGCCGGCAAATGTACAGGTACACACCTGCATTTGGAAGTCCCGCCTGGGGTAATTGACCCTGATGTTGCAGTATCCTACAACTCGACATCAAAAGAGCGAGAAGAACTACTAAATATCTATAATTTAGCTACAGCTTGCGACTCAGCACTCATTTCTCTGACGCGGGCGTGTCCATTTTATGAAGGACAGGCGATCGGACTAGCCGCGCACACAACTCGTTATCGAGGTAGTGAAACCTTTGGCTGGGAAGGAGTTTACACTGATTTACAGCCAGTCGGTGGACTCATGCCTTATGCATTGAGTGTGGAGGGTTTAGTTGAACAGCAATTTGCTCGTTATTATGCTTGGTTGCAAGCGATGGAAAAAGCCGGAATTGAACCGAACCTGTTCAAAGAAGCAGGAGTCAGCTTACTCAAGTCAGCTTGGAATCCAGTTAGACTCAACAATCTCAGCACAGTGGAAATTAGATGTATAGATAGTAACTATCCTCTGGTAATTTTAGCTGTAATTACACTGCTTGAGAAGGCGGCTGATCGAGTCAGACGTGAGAAATTAACAGTTAGACCAGCGAAAGAAATGCAGATATTTGAAGTAGTTGGCGATCGCCTATATGTACCAGATTTTGAATATCTATCAGGTGAATTGCTTTATACCTCAGCTACAGAGGGAGTTAAAAACCCCAAAGTTAAGGCTTATGTCGATTCAATTTTGCAGTTTGCAAGCGCTCAGGGTGGCGAAGGAGCAAATTTTCTGGCGAAATTGAGCAAACACCTCGATCACTATCAGACGATAGAAGCTGGGATATTGCAAGAGTTTACCCCAACAACTGCTCAACTTCCATTAGATGACGGTTTGCGTTTAGTGCGTGAATGTTGTGACAAGCTAGAAGCACAAGTTTCATCGATAGACACAGAAAATCCCCTAGCAGCGTTGGATGCTGATGAAGGATTATTACTACAGCAGCATTAATCGAAATAGAGTGCAAAGTTTTTCATAAATACTTGAGGGGGTAAGAGGTTGTTGGCGTTGGCAACAACCTCTTACCCCCTTACGATATTCACGTATAGCGGATTTGGCTACACTTACACCAGAATTCAAGTATTTGAACCACATCTGTCGTAGGGGCGCAAGGCCTTGCGCTAGGGGCGCGTGGTCTATTTACCTGAAAATAGCTGTAAATATTACTTTTCTAATTACAATAATTATTTATATTTAAATATAAATTGCTACACCATTAACATAGTATGTGATTAGAATTAGCCTACTTGGAAAAGGCAACGCCTGTCCCAAGGTGGACATTTACAGCAATTTTAAGTTAAAGTTGTAATGAGTTTGTTTTAGATAAAGGTCTGACAAAGTAGCCCTCAACAACCAAAAAAATCATTATCACCACCTGTCACTTCCGCAGCATCAAAAGCCAAAATACAAGTACAGGTAAAAAAGCGCTGTGCAATATGATTGCATATATTAAATAACCAATAAACGTTGAAATGGGAAAATTTCCTTAACAGTTTACAAGCTGTAATATGCAAAAACAAACAATTCCTACAAAACAAATTCGTTCCCTAGAAGATGCCCTTGAGCAGTGTCAAATCCTGGGTATGCGCGTTAGTCGTCAGCGTCGCTTTATTCTGGAATTACTTTGGCAAGCAAATGAACATCTTTCTGCTAGGGAAATTTACGATCGCTTGAACCAACAAGGCAAAGAAATCGGTCATACGTCTGTTTATCAAAATTTAGAAGCATTATCTAGTCAGAGCATCATTGAGTGTATTGAACGCTGTGATGGGCGTTTATACGGTAATATCAGTGACTCTCACAGTCATGTTAACTGTATAGATACAAATCAAATTCTTGATGTTCATGTGGAACTGCCAGAAGATTTTATCCGCAAAATTGAAGAACAAACAGGAGTACGGATTACTGAATATAGTATTAACTTTTTTGGCTACCGCAACCCGCAAGAAAGCTGATGAGAGTTAAGAAGTGAGAGAGACGCGATTAATCGCGTCTGTACAGGAGTTTGGAGTTAAAAGTCTGGATTCTAGCTTTCCTAGCTAATAAAACCTAATAACCATTAGTCTCATCAATGGGGTTATTGCCAAAAACTGTCTCGTCATCATCGGTATGATCATCTAAATCTCCTGGTAATAATTGTAAGTTTGCGTTAGCTAAATTTGCCCCAATTAACTTCGCATTCGATAAGTTTGTCTGCTGAAAATTGTTTTTTAAATCCCGAAATTTAAAGTTAAATCCTGGAAAAGTATTATAGCGGTTCTCCATTAAATCTTGGGGATGACGACCAGCGAGTAAATTAGCGATCGCTTCTGGAGTCCGGTGGATATGAGCCGATTTTGAGCGCAGTAGCATCGTCTTGATCCCACCAATTAGCGGATAGCCCAACAACCATCGACTCAGGCGATGATAAATTTCCCATAACAGATAAGACTTTTAAGTATTAGCAACTAACTCCAATAGTTCATCATCTTGCAGTCCGTCGCAGTACAAAACGCCCAACAAATGCAGCATTAGGGGTTAATGGACAAGGGCAGATAATTCTCTTAACTTCGATTGGCTGGCAAATAAGCCTGTGTGTTTTCAGAATGTAAAGAAATTTTGAGCGATCGCCCCACTGGAAATCCTCTGATTTGATTGATTGCGATCTAGGGTTCTGTCAACCAGTGCCGAATACTCAGGTTCATTTAATTACACAGTGACGGCTGCCTATGCCAACTATGATCGATTTATCAGTTTGCGAAAACAGGTAACAATCGGGAAGACAAAGTTTTGTATCAAAGCTGTTTTCTGATTGGTAAAAAACAGTGCTTGGGTAATTGAGTAGAGTATGAGCGATCGCCCTCTAAAATTATTGTTAATCGACCAAGACCCAATTTTTCGTCTGGGATTACGGGTAGCTCTGGAAGCAATTACTAACCTGCAAGTTACAGGAGTGGTAGAAACTGATACTGCTGCCTTGCAAATTTTAGCAGAAATTGCCCAAGAGGACCCTAACCAGGTAAATTTGGTGGTTTTGGAATTCGGTAATGGCCGCTCCACCACCAGTCAGCAGCTAGGTTTACAATTTTGTCGGCAACTCAGAGCCTTATATCCCAACCTGCCAATTTTGCTCCTCAGTTCTGTTCAAGAACAAGGACTACTATTGGCTGCGAAATCTGTTGGTATTAATGGCTACTGCCCCAAAGGCACACCACTTCCTGAGTTAGTCGCCGCCATGCAAGAAGTTGCAGATGGTGGTTCCTATTGGTTTCAGGACACGGAACCAATAATCACTCCTAATTCCTCACTCCTCATTGCCCTTAATCCCCTCCAGGGGCCGCGAGTTCCCCACTCCCCACTTCCCTTTTTTAGACTGCGAAATAATTTACGTTTGTCAGGAATTGCTTACATTGACGCTACCCTAGCCGCAGTAACAGCACAATTACAAGTTCCCGGACTACCAGTACTAGATCGAGCAATTCTGGCTGGACAGCGGCGAGAACTGCTAGCGGCTCGTTGGTTAATAAATCGGTTGTTGATTTCATCGCAAGAAAGGCAAGAGGAACATATCCCCGTTGCTGATCAGCCGCCTCTGTTTCCTTCATTAAGTAGTGCCATTCAACAAAGGCAAATGTCACCTTTACTTAGTCCGGGAAGACTACAATCTGAGTTATTTGCATCTTGCGTTACCAAACTTCAATTTCCTTTACAAAATGTCACAGATATCCCTTTAGAAATTGACATCTTTCGTGAAGATAAAAAACGAGAATTACTTTATCTTATCCTGCAAAAATTGGCTGAACAGTTGGATGAACTGCGTGCTTCTCAAATAGAGATAAATCAATTATATGAGGTAAAACTTATCCTATTACGTGATTTATGGCAAGTAGCAATTACAGAGTTTTTTGGTAAATTTTCTCGAATAAAATTAGGAAATCAAAATATAGAAATTGTTAATTTTTTGCTCCAAAATACAGAGGTTGTGCAAAGAGATATTCTCAATAAAATTCCCCTATATTGTGAATTTTATTCTTATCTGCTATTTCAAACAGAATTAAACATTGATAATACTTCTTATCCAGTAGTGAGCGCTGAAGCCAAGTCCCAAGCATTAATGATTTTAGAGAACTTGTTGATTCAGGTAGCGAATGGGGTAGTGCAACCACTGCTAAACTCTTTAGCAGATGTAGAAGCAATTAAAAAAAAATTTTATGGATGCCAATTGATTTCCACACGAGAGATTGAACGATTTAGAAATGATTTATCGTGGAAATATCGTTTAGCTAATTATATAAATGAGCCAAAAGCAGTTTTTGAAAGTCGATATGAGCTATTTGTAATTACGCCTCGCGGCATTGCCAAGACTTCAGTTTATGCTCCTCGAAATCAGGAGTTAGTAAAACTTACTAATATTCCTTTAGTAGTGACGTTACTCCTAGAATTTAGTGATGCGATCGCACCGCGTTTAAAATCACTATTAGCTTTTTTAGGTAGTGGTATAGTCTTCATCCTCACCCAAGTAATTGGTCAGGGTTTAGGTTTAATCGGTCGTGGTATTCTTCAAGGTATTGGTAGTGTTTCGTTAGTAGAAAAGAACTTTAAACGAAATAGCGATCGGTCTAAATGAAGAAGCAGGGGAAGAAGTACTATTGATAATTGACCAATGCCCCATACTTCTTTACGAGAGGCTGCGCCCTAAGCGTAGCTATGCCGTAGGCTTTACGGCAACGCTCAGTACAAGTGCCCAATCCCCTATGACAAATGACAAATGACTAACAATGATTTTATCGGGCTAGCAATTTCTTATGTTTACGCGATTAGTCTGCTTGTGATTGGCGAGGGACTGCGTAGGCTGTTTGCTGTGAAGCCGGATTTGACTCGCAAAGTGATCCATATTGGTGCAGGGATGTGGGTCTTTGGCGTCCTGCTGCTGTTTAAGCATTGGGAAATCGGAATTATACCTTTTGCTACCTTTATCGGACTTAACTACCTGTTTTACCGCTACCGAATCATTGGCGCAATGGATACCCAGGATAGCTCACCCGGCACAGTTTATTTCGCTATCTCAGTGACACTGCTTTTCGGGCTACTGTGGCGACCAGACGGGCCAGTAGATAGCGCTCCAATCGCTATAGCCGGGATAATGGCGATGACCTGGGGGGATGCACTAGCAGCATTAATCGGTAGACGCTTCGGACAGCATAAATACCAAGTGGGAAATTCTGTGCGTTCCTGGGAAGGTTCGGCAGCAATGTTTGTAGCGAGTACAGTGGTCATTTTCTTAGTGCTGTTGCTGCTACCTGGTTCGTCGCTGAGTCCCCTGGCAAAACCTTTTAGTTTGGTATGGGTCTTGTTAACCGCAGTAATAACTGCTACTTTCGCCACCCTAGCAGAGGCAGTCTCACCCCACGGTACAGATAACCTCAGTGTGCCTCTGGTAGCTGCGGGGGTAGTGTGGGTAGTCATGCAGGGATTTTAATACACTCTCAATTACTTCGTTCCCAGTCTCCGGCTGGAATTTCAGTCACTAATAATACTAATAATATACATATAACTACACTAGCCATTGACACCACCTCACAGTTAGCCCCCAGAGATGGTGTCATTGCTATTACCATCAGCGATCGCGTCATCACCTGGAGTGCCAGAAATAGTATCGTTTTGGTTAGTAACAGTGATGTATAGCACCAACTGCGATCGCAACCCAATACGCTTGGGTTAAAATTTAACTCTTTGCCAAAGTAAATTTTTTTAACGAACCGCAAAGGATGCAAAGCAAGAGAAAGAAGAGAAGGAAGAAATGCTTAACTGAACTGTATTGGATCGCAACTCTAGCAGTAAATGTAGAATGGGGCGAATTAGATTATTTATTAATAGATTTACCTCCCGGTAGAGGTAATGCTCAAATAACAATTATCCCAGAAAGCCCAGTTTGTGGAGTTATTCTAATGACAACTCCCACCCCACTCACAAATTCCAATTGCGGCGAAAATGGAAGAAGCTTTCTAAAAACTCTTGCAAAGCAATATTGCTATTTAACCTCTGCTTACTCCACTCTCTTGCAGTTTGTTCCAGAATTTCTGAGAAGCTGGGATAGACGGAAAATAGATTTGCTAAATCTTTGACTTTAATTTTTTGGGACATTGCTAAAGCAATCAAATTAATCAACTCTCCAGCTTCTGTCCCCAATATTGAAGCTCCCAAAATTTCACCGTTGCCTAGCACAATTAATTTATACATACCAGTGGTTTCGTCCCTAAGTTGGGCTGCTGCCACTGTTTTAAAATACTGTCGCAAAACTAAGACTTTATCTCGACCAAATTGGCGTTTTGCCTGCGCCTCTGTCAAACCCACTTGCGCTACCATCGGTACAGAAAACATTGCCCAAGGAATGGAGTGATAATTTACTTTTAATCTGGGGAAAAAGAGTGCATTGTTCAGGGCAATTTTTGCTTCATAATTAGCGATATTGGCAAAGTCGTAACCACCAATTACATCACCACAAGCGTAAATGCGGTGGTTAGTAGTTTGTAGTTTATCATTCACTACTAAGCTACGCCGATGCCATTTCACGCCTACCGTTGCCAAATTTAGAAATTCAAAATTCGGTTGTTGTCCAGTCGCCACTAGAATTTCATCAGTTTCAATGGCTTTATCTCCTGCTTGAATCCACTTTTTATCCTCAATTAGCCTCACCTGAGTTACTGGTTTATCAGTGAGGACGCATACACCTTCAACTTCCAACTGTGCCTGAAGCAGTATGGCTATCTCAGGGTCAAGATGGGGTAGAACATAGGGATACTTGACTACCAGCGTCACACTGCAACCAAACCGCGCTAAAGTTTGAGCGATTTCAATGCTTTGGGGAATCCCGCCAATAATTACCCAATTTTTGGGTAATGTCGCTCCCTTTAAGGATTGCCAAATATTAGATAGGGTAAAGTAGCCAGTGGCTTGCAATCCTTCAATCTCTGGAATTTCTGGACGCGAACCACTGGCCAGCAAATAGGTACGGGCGCGTAGTAGGCGATTGTTAACAGCAAAAGCGAGTTGGGGTGAAGATTGAAATTGACCACTACCAACGATGACATCTACCCCCAGCGCGGCTAGGATGGCTGGAGAATGCTGTTCTTTGAGATTTGAGGCGATGCATTGAGCATACAGCATCGCCTCTTGCCATGCTATAGATATGTGGCATTCTTCTGAGGTATCAGTGTGTGTGGCATGAATACCAAAACTAGCGGCATCATTCAACTTCTGCGCCAGTTTACCGATTTCGGTAAGAGCATGGTGATCAGTAAACCCGTAATCTACTTTGGGTTGCACCAGGGCAACTGTAGCACGTAGTTGGGTGGCAGCAAGGGCAGCATAGTATCCAGCAAGACTGCCACCAATAATTACAACATCATAGTCAACGGTCACGCGAATTTAAAGTTAGGAGTTAGGAATTAGGAGACGCGATTAATCGCGTCTGTACAGGAGTTAGGAATTAGGAGACGCGATTAATCGCGTCTGTACAGGAGTTAAGAGTAGAGACGCGATTAATCGCGTCTGTATAGGAGTTAGGAGTTAAAACCCTTCTTATAGGGTTTCTGGGTTGAGTTCAATACAGACCTAACGAAAACTGCCCCTTCCATACAAGAAAAGGGGAGTAAGATTCAAAGCCTTTCTCCTTTTGGGAGAGAGGAATGGAAGTGAGGTCAGAGTGGATTGCATACAAACGATCGCTCGCTATAAACTCATAACTCATAACTTATAACTTATAACTCCTAACTCTCTTTTAGCGCTGTTAGTAAGCGTTGGTTATCGGACTCTTCACGTACAGCAACCCGGAAAAAGCGATCGCCTAGTTCTTTAAAACTAAGGCAATCGCGGATTAAAATCTGGTGATGCTGGAGTAATTGTTGCTGTAAGTGCGAAGTAGACTGTTGGGACTCAACTAGTAAAAAGTTAGCAGCACTTGCTTGGGGTTGCAATCCTGGGATTTCAGCTAAACCCTGAAAGAGTTGGTTTCGTGCAGGTGGTAGCCATGCCCAGGTTTGCTGTTGAAACTCCGTATCCTGGAGGGCTGCAATTGCTGCCGCCGCTGCTAGCGTGTTTACGGGCCAGGGGTCACGCCATAGCTGCCATTTAGCCAGCCAGTCGGGGTGTGCGATCGCATATCCCAATCGCAGTCCTGGGAGACTGTAAAATTTGGTCAGCGATCGCAATACTACTAAATTTGCATATTCCTGCACCACCCCAATCAGGCTTTGTTCCTCATTGGGCGGCACAAAATCCATAAATGCTTCATCCACCACAACCAAAGCAAATTGCTCCAGGTAGGGCAAAATAGAGTCCCGCGAAAATAGTTTTCCGGTTGGGTTGTGGGGGTTGTTTAGCAGTAAGGCGCAGTCAGTAGAACTAAGTCCTGAGTGCTGAGTCTTGAGTAGAGCTTTTAACTCAGCAATACCAGTTGCTACAACTTTAGGAAAGTTAGCAACGTACTGGCTCCTCAGCACTGGTTGCTCAGAACTAATCAGCGGACACTCCAGCACTTTAGCGTTGTATGCCCTCAGGGTTCGGTAGTAGTCGCCAAAGGCTGGAGTGATTAAAATTGTCGCGGCTAATTGAGCTAATTCCCTACCTACTAAAGTAAGTAATTCTGCGGAGCCGTTCCCCGGCAGAATCCACTCAGGCGGCAATTGATGGAAGTGACTGAGAGCTAGTCTCAGTTCACTATAGTTTGGGTCTGGATAGTGCTTAAGATTACCAATTTGGGACAGGATAGCAGCGATCGCGCTGTTTGGAGGCCCCAACGGGCTGATACTAGCAGAAAAATCCAGAATAGCGTCAGGGGGACAGCCAGCCAGTGCTGCTGCCCAGGCTAAATTTCCCCCGTGTGCAGGTTGCCGCATTAAAAAAGGGTTCCAGAAGATAGAACCTATGATTTTGGGGGTGCTACCTTTTCTCTAAACAGTTTTCCTGCCGAGAAAGCAGGAACCCTCGTCGCTGGAATTTCCATTTTTTCATTTGTTTTCGGGTTGCGACCTTCGCGGGCTTTACGTTCCCGTGATTCAAATGAGCCAAATCCTACCAGCGTTACCTTATCACCAGAGGAAACTGCTTCAATAATCGTTTCCAAAGCGGCAGTTAAGACTGCATCCGCTTGTTTCTTGGTAACACTAGCCTTTTCAGCTACGGCATCAACTAATTCACCTTTGTTCATGTCAAACTCCTGAAGGTTTACTTGAGATTCTTTAGGATGTACTTTGGTACATCTGTACTAAAATCTTTGTTCGTAGAAATACAAAAATCATCCTTTGGGAGTATTTTTACTCAAAATGGCTGTACATCCCATCGGCTCGACTTTTCAATGAATCATTCTAAGGTGTTGTAGCCTGATGTGGATAGATGAAACCATTAATTTATATAGATTTCAGGATGTTTTGTCATTTTAGGGTACTTGTTTCACTAAAAACCACCCAAAAACTAGGAATAAATACTTATTAAAACTGCAATCGCTAAGGTAACAGGGGAGTGGGAAGGTGGGAGATGCTTAGTATTTGTTGAGATTAATTAAGGATTTGAAGAGTTATTGAAAATCGAAGCCTCTGATCCGGGACTTGTTTAAGAAGTCGGAAATTTTGTTAACTTTTCACCTCATCTGGAAAAATCAAAGCCTCTCCCTGTCCTGACTTTAATCCCTCTCCTTACCAAAGAGAGGGACAGGTTTTGCGTAGCATAACCTTTCTTGAGGTTTTCTTGAGCTATTCGATAAACCATAAATTGTGTCCAGAGAGACTTGTGTACACACAGTAGGTATTACTAGGGGAGAGGTTTGGCGATAATTATGGTCAATTTGCCGGACATGGTTTTACTTTTCCCTAGCAGAAATTGGCTCACAAGCTGAAAAATTATGTTTTTTCAAATCATTGTTTCTTCTGCTTAACGTGAATTAAACGCCTCATATAGTGTCTGTCTAATTAGCTAAATACAAAAGACCTCTAAGAGGTTTTACTACACAAAAGCGTCCCTCTCCGACTCGGAGAGGGACAGACTTGAACTTTAGTTCAAGGCAGGAAGAGGTTCGAGGATTTGAGCCAGAGGTGACTCACCTACCCATTATCTTTATTATCTGCTAGGAAGCTTCAACCCCCGACGCTCAAGGATTTGGCGCACTTCTGGGCTGGGGGTGTAGTTATAGCCGTAGGAAGAGTTATCAGAGTCGTCCATGATTTGAGGTGTGAGCAACACAATCACCTCATTGCGTTGGTTCTGTCTGTTTGTACTTCTAAACAGCGAACCAATTAGTGGAAGATCACCCAAAATGGGAATTTTGGAAACAGTTGTCCGGTCTGCATCTTGAATGATGCCTGAGAGAATTAACGTTTGACCATCTCGCAGGCGAATCGAGCCAGAATTAAGAGAGCGCTCAGATACCAAGAATATTTGTTGGCTACCACCTCCGCCAACATTGATGGTAGCTGGAGCTTGGGGTGCTTTGACGACAGGAGCTACCGATAGAGAAACAAAACCGTTATCGTCAATCCGCTCAATTTTGACAGCTAAGGTTAAACCTACTCGGTCTTTTTCCGCTGAAATCGTTTCTGTAGCAAGATTCTCATCACGAACGATTTCCCTTTTAATATTGCCTACCACTTCCTGAGTCAGGTTGACATTAGCGGTTTGACCTTCTTGGACAATTAACGTCGGGTCTGTCAAAATCTTGGCGTTGCCATTTTGCACTTGAGCCTGCAAGCTAGCGAGAAGACGTTTAGGGAACTGGAATATGCTGGGCAAGGCTAATGTACCGTCGGGTGTAATACCTGGGGTTTGAGGATTAGAGTTTGCTCCAGCAGTACCATTTATAATATTTCCGCTAAATAGTGGATTAGTGGTTATAGGTGTACTAGTCACACTGGTTGATGCTTCAGCTCTAGTAGCTGGTCTGGAACCGCCAAAATTCAGAGATGCTGCACCACCATCATTAGTGAAGTAGTTGTTACCAACCCCAAAGGAAAAGCTAGTGTTGTAGTCCTGGGTGTTCAAGAGGTTAACATCGACAATCTTGACGTTGACTACGACTTGACGACGGCGGATATCAAGCTGAGTTAGTTGAGCCATAGCCATCTCAACTAGCCGGGGAGCGCCAATTAAGGTAATGGCATTGGTGCGCTCATCTCCTAATGCCTGTAAACCTCTCAGTAATGGGTTAGAGTCTGTAAAATTAACACGTTGAGTTTCAACTCTGGTTTCTGTGGTCGTCTGAGTTTGGGTGATAGGTGCAGCTCCAGTACCCACGGGTACAGCATTAACGCTGGTAACTTGTCGTTCCCGGCTGACGGCACTTTCTGCTCCTAAGCCGACCAAAAAATTCAAAGCAACTCCCACTGATACCTGATTAAGTCGCAGGCTACGCATAACCATGTCACGGGTGGAATTAGGTAGTTTAGGCCCAACAAAAATTGTGCGATTACTGCGGTTAGCTTCCAAACCACTCAAGCGCAAGACGTAGTTAAACACATCTTGCACTGGCTCGTTTTCTATATCCAGGGAGATTGTTTGAGAAGTTCCCTGACTTCCAGCACCAGCAGCTTGCTCACCTCCAACATAAGCCAGGTTCAAATTAGCAGCACGAGCAAGCAGTGACAAAACCTCACGCACCGGCGCATCTCGCAACACTAGGCGGGGTACACGTTCCTGAGTTCCTAAGTCAATTGAGCTAGGAGAAGCATCAGTATTGGAGATGGCAATATCTCCCACAGGTGGGGCAACGGCTCTCGGTAAGAAAGGTGGAGCCTGACTCACAGGTTGACCTGGCCCAGCAGCTTGTGCAGGTTTTCCGTCAATCGTGATTTCCGGGTTGGGAACCAGAACACCTGGCTTTTGACCCGGTTGGGCTGGAGTAGTGGCAGGCGGTGCTGTGGATGTTGGCGCTGTTGGCGTTGGTGCTGATGCTATAGTGCCTGCGGATGGGCTAAACCTGAGTGTAATTCCATTTGGCGATCGCACCACCGGTTGACTGCTAGGTACGTTGTTGCTGCCAGTTACCGTCACCCGAATGCTATTGGCATCAAGCTGACTAACCTCCACAGAGGCAATTCCTGGTGCTGGGCTATCTTGACGAAAACTATTGCCTTGTGGTAATCGTAATTGAGTATTGATAACATCTGCGACTAAAGCTTTACCTCTTTTTGTCGTGAAAACTTGGGGGCGTGACCCTGAAGAAGTTTTCAAAGCAACGCTAATTCCACCATTAACTGGATTTAACTGTACATTAGTAACTTGACTAATTTGTGCCCAAACTGGTTGAGCTGCCAAAAATACAAAAGCGGCAGTACCTAATATAAAGCTATTACCGTGAAGCTGTTTCACAGTTCATTCCTCACTTAATAAAACCTTGTTTACAAACAATTGTGAATAGTTAGGAGTGAGGAGTGAATAGTCAGGAATGATAACTCATAATTCCTAACTCCTGTACAGACGCGATTAATCGCGTCTCCTAACTCCTGTACAGACGCGATTAATCGCGTTTCCTAACTCCTGTACAGACGCGATTAATCGCGTCTCCTAACTACTTTTTCGGGGCAGTTTTAGCAGCTGCTGCCGCTGCTATTTCTTCTGGACTAAGTGGCATCAATATCTGTAACTGGAATGATGTATTAATCGCTGCTGGGCCTACCTGCACAGGCGTTTTATCTAATGGGGATCTTGACTCTATTGGAGCCAAAGTTGCTTGATAATCTTTAATTATTAACAAAGGCTGTAAACGCTCAATGTTACGGATTATTGATTGCGTTTGTTCATAAGTTCCGGTAATTTCGGCATTGATGCTGCTACGTTCCAGCTTGCCATCAACCAGTGGTCCTAGACTTCCATCGATAATTGGTTCTGGTTTTTGAGAAACTGGCACAAATTTATTCAGTTTGGCTCTTACTGCATTTATAGAAGTTGGAGTATTGCCAGACTCAACTAAACGGTTCATATCTAACAGCAATGTATCCGAAGTTTTTTCGTTAGCAAATAAACTTAAAACTTGAACTTTTTGCTGTTTTGCCTGTGCTAGTTCGTTTTTAACTTGATCAATCTGTTTGATATTGGCTTTTTTTTGGGCAACTTGCGCTTGCAGTTCCAAGCTTTTTGCTTGCTGTTGCTGATAGCTTTCCCAAGCTGGCATCAGCAGGTTTAACAATATATAAGCTGCTCCCGCTAAACCAATTACCCCTACCAAGATCCCAATAATTTTTGGTGTGAGGGCAATGCCAAAGATTACGGGAGACGCTGGCGTTGCGGAATCAAATTCCCCACCATGTTCGGCAAAATTTAAATCATCACTCAGCGTCATTTTGAAATGACTCCTGTTTGTTGCATACTACGAATTCGAGTCACTAACCCCACTGTGCCTTTTTTTTCTAACTCCCGGATTAATTCCGAAGCTGGAACATCGTTCATGCTCGATTGAATAGTGTATTTAACTAGTTGGGGGGGCTTAATTATTACACTACTAATAGGTTGACCCACACCTGGTGTTAAGGGAGCATCTACTAACGTTGCCGTCAGAATTCTGCTTTCTGTGGACTTCAAGAACTGAGACTGTTGTAAAATCAATAAGAAATCATTGACATCGTTAAAGGAACGAGCCAATCCGGTAATTTCTAATCCCCCGGCGGGATTGTTTGCTGGCTGACCTACTGCTGCTGCAATTGGTGGGATTTGCTTGATATTCTCAATTTGCACTGCCGCTGGAGTGCGATCGCGCAAATCTTGCAGCATTGCTGACCAAGGTCGAATCTGGTCAAATACAGTGACTAAAGCTTGGGTTTCCGCTTTAATTGCATTTGTCTCGGCTTTGATTTTGTTAATATTTCCTATTTCTGTATCTAATCTCTTGCTTTCTTGGTCAAGTTGTGCAATCTGACCATCTAATTCAACAATCTTCCCTTGCAAAAACCACCAACTAACTCCCAATAAAGCTGGAAGACCTACACCCACTGCAAGTCCCACATATACTGGTGTTAAATTCCCCGTAGGCAGGTTTAGGGATATACCTCGCTTTCGCTTAGGGTTTTCCTGGTATGCTGGGCGGTCTTTAAGAAAGTTAACATCCAAACTATACATTTTCTCACACCAACTAGAGATAAATATTATGGTTTGAGAATTCTCAAACAGCGTGACTAGTCAAAGCAGACAATCCCTTCGGCTTAGTGCAGTCGCTCATGAGGAGCCACTGTGGTGGACGGGTTAAGAGGCATAAAGGAGACAGTGCGCCCAAGCGGTTTCCCCTTCTCACATTGGGAGAGGCTAGCGCCTGCCGTAGGATGCCCAAAGGGCTGTAGGGAGAAGATCGCGCTGCTTCACCAAAATTTAAAATCCAAAATCTAAAATTGGTATTACACCTCCCGCATTCCTAGACCAAGTACAATTGCCAAGCCAGAGCGTTGCACCTGTGGATATTTATCAGTGTCAACCTCCAAGGACAAAGCTCCGATTGGATCTATTTGGGTAGTTGGCAAGCTCAATCGTTGGGTAAAGAATTCATCTAGCTGTTGCAGTCCACCTCCTGGGCCAGCTAATAAAATCTGCGCTACCTCCAAATTTTCACTTTGATTAAGGTAAAAATCGATGGAACGGCGCAGTTCATCCGTTAGTTCTCCCAATACTCTCAATATGGCTGCCATCCCAGGATCGAGTTCGGTCACGCCGGTTTTCCCACCGTCTATGGAAGTTGGAGGAATAATCATTCCGTGTAAGAGTTCCATATCTCGTGATGTGGGTAAGCTCATTGTCCTTGCTAAGGCTGTTTGCATTTGATAAGTCCCGATTGGGACTGTGCGTGAAAATTGCGGCACTCCATTAACGATGATGGCGATTTCTGTACTGTCGAACTCTATATCAACTAGTACTGCTGCTTCTTGCGGCCCAAACTGTCGCAGTTGCTCACGAATAGTCCGAATCAGAGCAAAACTGTTAATTTCTAAAACATCGATTTCTAATCCTGCTTGCTGGAATGTACTTATATAGGTATCCGTTATCTCTTTGCGGGTGGCTACTAAGAGTACATGTACTTTTTCAATGCCATCTTCATCTACAAAGTACCCAAGTTTCTGATAATCTACATCAGCCTCTTCACGAGGATAGGGTAAATATAAACCTGCTTCATGGTTTAACACCATTTCTCGCAGTTCTTTGTCATCTAACTCTGCTGGCACAGGGATGATCCGAACGATGGAATCTCGCCCTGGGACACCAGTGGCGACGCGAGAAGTTTTGATTTTGCTTTCAGCTAGCGCCTGCTGGATTAATTGCGCCATTGCTGCGGGGTCGGTGATTTGACCATCGGTAACTACGCCTTCTGGAACTGCTACTGATGTAAAGGTTTCTAGTTTCAAGACTTGACGCTGCTTGCGTAGCTGAACTACATTTACCCGTTCGGGAGCAAGTTCAATACCGACCCCTTTATTCGATTTGCCAAACAGACGATTGAAGCTTTGTACCACAGTTGTGCCCGCTGGACTGCTAAATTGAAAATTTAAATGATACTAAAAACGGACTTGGTGCTAGAGTCATTAATGAAAAACCTAAGCCCCCAGCCCCCTTCCCTACAAGGGTTGGGGGAGCTAAACTCCACTCTCCAAAGCAAAGAGGGGTTAGAGGAGAAGTTCTTCCAGGATTACTGAATTCGTGTTCTAGGTAATTTATTTAGCCTATAATCTCGACAATTTTGTCTAAGCTTTTCACACTGAGCAAGCGTAAAAATACTGGGAAAATGATTCAATTGCGAAAATTTAAACAACTTGTTGCTTTTGTACTGCTTGGCTTATTAACCAGTTGGATTGTAAGTTGCAGCACAGGTAATGTTAGTACAAGTACAAAACAAGCTAGTTCAGGAGCGGCAACTATTGAGTTTTGGACGATGCAACTCCAACCTCAATTTACCGACTACTTCAAAAGCCTAATTGCGAGTTTTGAATCGCAAAATCCAGGTATAAAGATTAACTGGGTTGATGTACCTTGGGCGGCGATGGAGAACAAAATTTTAACTGCTGTCTCAGCAAAAACGCCACCAGATGTAGTTAACCTCAATCCGGGTTTCGCTTCCCAACTTGCGGGACGAAATGCCTGGTTAGATTTAGATGCAAAAGTCTCAAACGATGTACGTTCCTCCTATCTACCAAATATCTGGAAGGCAAGCACGCTTAATGGCAAGAGTTTTGGGATTCCCTGGTATCTCACCACACGGTTAACCATTTATAACACCGATTTATTAAAACAGGCAGGTATCAATAAACCACCTGCAACCTACAGAGAATTGGCACAAGCAGCTCAACAAATTAAAGATAAAACTGGCAAATATGCCTTTTTTGTGACTTTTGTACCGCAAGATTCTGGTGAAGTGCTGGAATCTTTTGTGCAAATGGGAGTCACCCTAGTAGATGCTGAGGGGAAAGCAGCGTTTAATTCAGCACAAGGTAAAGCAGCGTTTCAGTATTGGGTAGACTTGTATAAAAAAGGGTTGCTTCCAAAAGAAGCTTTGACGCAAGGACATCGCCACGCGATCGATTTATACCAATCTGGAGAGACTGTGTTTCTTGCTTCTGGACCAGAGTTTCTGAAAACGATCGCTAATAATGCCCCGAAAATTGCTCAAGCTTCGGGAATAGCCCCTCAACTTACTGGTGACACAGGCAAGAAAAATGTTGCGGTGATGAACATAGTTATTCCCCGCGACACTAAACAACCAGACGGTGCTGTGAAGTTTGCTTTATTTGTTACCAATGACGAAAATCAGTTAGCCTTTGCTAAAGCTGCAAATGTCCTACCTTCTACAGTCAAAGCATTGTCTGATAGTTACTTTAAAGATATTCCAGCTAATGCTTCAACAGTAGAAAAAGCGCGAGTTATTAGTGCTAAAGAACTACAACAAGCAGAAATATTAACCCCGACTTTGAAGGATTTCAACCTTTTGCAAAAAGCAGTTTATGAAAACTTGCAAGCAGCAATGTTAGGCGATAAGAGTGTAGATAAAGCCGTAGAAGATGCGGCGCAACAGTGGAATCAAAGATAAATTTTGTAATTCGTAATTATGATTTACGAATTATATTGGTTGTAGATAAAAAATCGCCTACTAAATAAAGGGAACCACATAAAACGATTAAATCGTCTGTGGTAGCAGTTGAGGTTGCTGCTTCTAATGCTGTGAATAAATCTGGATAGATTTGGCGATCACCTAATTCTGGACAAAGGCTGTAAGCTAGGTTTGCTAGGTAGTCTAAATCAGCAGAAGTTCTACCCGGCCAAGGTTCTATTGATATTGGTACTAAATAAAGGCGATCGCCTGGTTGCAGCAGGGCGGCAAAAATATCTGCATGATCCTTATCAGAAAACATTCCCATAACCCAATTGACTGGCTTGTGGTTAACTTCGTTTAAGCTATCAACATACTGACGAAGAACTTGGGCAGCAGCTGTATTATGAGCACCATCAATTAATAATTTATGGTTGTTCCAGTTAGTCCATTGCATCCGCCCCGGCCACTTAGTTTTTGCCATGCCGTTAATTATGGCTTCGTCTAAAATCTGCCAACCTTGTTGTTGGAGAATTTCTAAAGCAGTTAAAGCCAAAACTGAATTAGTTAATTGAATTTGTCCGGCTAATGGTAAAGGATATTTAATTGATTTAGAATTTTGAATAGTTTGATATTCTGCCCATCCTGACGCTAGTTGACGGGCGGGTTGAGGCGTAAAAATCGGACATTGTAATTCTAAAGCACGCGATCGCACAACTTTCTCTGCATCCGGTGGCAATGGCCCAACCACAACCGGACATCCAGGTTTGAGAATACCTGCTTTTTCTCTAGCAATATCGGCGAGGGTGGGGCCAAGTTGCTGCCAGTGTTCCCGGCTGATGGAAGTGATGATCGTAACCAGGGGTTCTAAGCAAACATTGGTAGCATCTAAGCGCCCTCCTAGTCCGACTTCTACCACAGCCACATCCACTTGCTGCTGGGCAAAATACAACCAAGCAGCCGCCGTAATTACCTCAAACTGAGTTGCCGATTCGTCCTGAGGACGAATCGCAGCTTGGACTTTTTCTAATAATTGGCTCAATTCCTCAGAGGAAATTGGCTGTTCATTTAAACAAATACGTTCCGTCCAATCAACTAAATGGGGGGAAATGTAGCGTCCTGTACGATAACCAGCCTCAGTAAGTACTGAGGAAAGATAGGCACAAACCGAACCTTTGCCATTGGTGCCAGCAACGTGAATTACCGGCATTTGGTAATGAGGATTACCGAGATTTGCCAATAGGTTGACAATGCGATCAAGTCCCAAATGGACACCAAAGCGTTGAAGGGGTTGTATTACAGAATCGATATTCAAGGAAGGGGGAGTGGGGAGAAATCAATTCAAAATTCAAAATGACGCTCTCTTACGAGACGCTGCGCGAACGCGGACTCGCTAACGCTGCGCTAACAAAATTCAAAATTGTTCGCGGAGCGTCTCGTTAGAGAAGAGCGGCAACTCTACCAGACACTTTGCGATCGCACAGCGTCTGGCGGAGAAGAATTCGGAGAGTGTGCCTAAGTCCTATTCTTTACTCAGAACTCGGAATAAGAGGAACTGACTGTCCCTGTGAAGAAAACAGTCGGTCGAGGAGTGATGATATTGAGCCGAATTTAAGCTTCCCGATCAAAAAAGCCTTGAATTTGTCTTAAAGCCGCAGCGCCAATATTAAACACTGCCCAGCCAGCGGCAATGGCAATTGGTGCTAAAACGATCGCTATACGGAAATCGATATCCATATCTAGAACCCCTCTCTTAAGTAGAAATTAAAGTTTTGTCAACTGCTCTCATTTTTATTTTTAGCTGAAGTGGGCAACTTTTCCAACTACATATGTAAAGAATGTTTAAATTCTAGCTACCTCTCCCCCAGTCTTTTCTTCTCTACAAGACGCTGCGCGAACAATTTTGAATTTTGTTAGCGCAGCGTTAGCGAGTCCGCGTTCGCGCAGCGTCTCGTAAGAGAGCGTCATTTTGAATTTTGAATTGATTTCTCCCCACTCCCTAAGACTTCTTAAACCCGATATCAGTACCCTTGCCAGCATGAACTAAAGCTAACTTTTGGTAACGTTTAGCGTGTTCAATGAGTTCTGCGGCTTCAGCTTCTGTTACTTGCCGTAACACTTTGCCAGGAATGCCCACAACTAGGGACAACGGAGGTATATCCTTGGTTACGACTGCGCCAGCACCGATAATGCTACCAGCACCCACTCGTACCCCGTCTAAAATCACCGCGCCAATGCCAATCAAAGTTCCATGCTCAATGTAAGCGGAATGGATCACAGCGCGATGCCCTACGGTAACATGATCTTCTAAAATTGTCGGAAAACCAGGATCACCATGTAGAATTGCCCCATCTTGAATATTTGTACATTCGCCAATTTCAATCCGTTCTACATCTCCTCTAACCACTGCTCCATACCAGATGCTCGCCCCTGCTGCTATATTTACCGAACCCATAACAACAGCATTGGCTGCGATAAAGGCAGCTTGAGAAAAATCGACAGATGTCCAGTAAGAAGCGGTAGACACGATAGAATATGAATATGGTACCCAGGAATACTGGAGAAAATCCAACTTTTGAGGCTAGTTTCACAACCAGGATATCACAGCGTCAAGCCTCTACGCTGAGGAAAACACTAGTTAGCAATGTTACTTCTGCAAGCCCGTGTCTTTGCAGAAGTTAGCAAGTAACCCAAAGTGGCGAAGCCGAAGTGTATAATCCAACCTACTAGTGCTGGTGAAGACAAAATTATGTTTGTACGCACTTCATGATGAATCCAGGCTTGCAGTACCCGATGTTTGGACCTGAAATACAGTGTCCCCATTGTCGCCAGACTATTCCGGCGCTGACATTAACAGATACCTATTTGTGTCCGCGTCATGGCGCGTTTGAAGCTAATCCTAAAAATGGAGAGTTAATCCATTTGCAATCGGGACGTCATTGGCGAAGGTGGAATAATGAATGGTATAGACAGCATACTCATCCTGATGGTATTCGCTTTGAAATTCACGAAGCATTAGACAAGCTTTATACCCAAGGATATCGAGCAACAAAAGTGATAATTGCTCAACGCTATCAGGAATTGATGAGTGGCTACTTGGAACGCAGTACACCTTGGCGTTCTGGACAACCGGAAGCTACTGCTGCTCGACTATACGGCTTACCCGTGGAGTTTAGCCCTGATACCTCAGAAGATGCCTGTTGGGAAGTGATTAATTTTGACTTGGAAAAAGAGCCTGGCGTCCCTGTACGCTACCCCTATTTCAGGTTATTTGAGTAAAGTTAGAAGTTAGGAGTAGAGATGCGATTAATCGCGTCTGTACAGGAGTTAGGAGTAGAGACGCGATTAATCGCGTCTGTTAGGAGTTAAATTCAATTTATAACTCATAACTCATAACTTTACTCACAACTCCTAACTTTTGTTATGCACCACGTTTCTATTCGGACTGCAAATATTCATCGAGCGATCGCTTTCTACGAACATTTGGGGTTTACAATTTCGGAACGCTTCACTACAGGCTACACTCTAGCTTGCTGGATGGAAGGATTGGGCGGCAGAATTGAACTGATCCAAATACCCGAACCAAAGCCAGCCCCAGATGCTTTTGCTGACGAACATTATGTGGGATACTATCATCTCTCGTTCGATTTAACTGAGATTACACCAGATTTACCTAGTTGGTTGACAAATTTACAACAACGTGTATCACTAACTGCTGAGAGTCAACCCGAAGTATTACAACCGTTGAAAGTACTTTTAGAACCGACACAACAGCAAATAGGCGATCGCATTTACGAAGTGGCTTTCATCGCCGATACCGATGGCTTACCTCTGGAATTCATTCGGGTTTTAGCAAAACTCCCATAATTTAGCTTTTTTATTACCTTTGTTGCTAATATATTGTTTTTCTGTATTGTTACCGAAGTAACAGATTTTATTATCAGATTAAACTATGGTCACTCTCCAAAATAACTATGTAACTTAATTTACAGATATATCTGCTAAATACATGTATGGATTTTCCAGATTTTATAAATATCCCTTGCCGTTATTACTTTTAAGCTTATGGCTAGTAGCGGTTTTTTTGTTAAGCGATCAACCTGTTCATAGCCAACATGCAGCTATATCTAACAAAGAAAAATACCACTCAACCTTGCTAGCAAAAACAATAATGCCCTCAACACTGACAGAAAACGTCCGCAAGACAGTGCTGGAGAATGGTTTAACTGTTCTGACAAAGGAAGTACATACCGCGCCAGTGGTGACGGTACAGGTATGGTACAAGGTTGGCTCAGGCGACGAAGAACCGGGCGTGAATGGTATTGCTCACCAGTTAGAACACATGATGTTTAAAGGTACTCTAAATCGTCCGATTCAATTTGGCCGTTTGTTTAGTGCTTTAGGTAGTGATTCTAATGCTTTCACCAGCTATGACCAAACTGCATATTATGGTACTGTAGAACCAAATAAGCTGAAAGCGCTCTTGGTGCTAGAAGCAGACAGAATGCAAAATTCCCAAATTGAGCCAGAACAACTAGCGAGTGAGAAGCGAGTAGTAATTTCCGAGTTGCAGGGTTACGAAAATAGCCCAGAATATCGCCTCAACCGTGCCGTCATGCAGGCGGTGTTTCCCAATCATGCTTACGGGTTGCCTGTAGGTGGAACCAAAGCTGATGTCGAGAAATTTGAAGTTGAGCAGGTACAAAAATATTACCGTAATTTTTACAGTCCTGATAATGCCGTCTTAGTGATTGTTGGAGATTTTCAAACTGCAAATACCCTGGAAACAATTAAAGAGGTGTTTGGCAAACTCCCGAAGAAAGTGAGGAGTGAGAAGTTAGGAGTTAGGAGTAAAAATACTTTTACCCCATCTACCTCACTCAGGACTCCCATAGTGTTGCGAGAACCGGGAGCAGGGCGGCTATTGCAAGCAGTGTATCCGCTACCGGATGTGAATCAACCGGATGTGCCTGCGCTGGATGTGATGGATTACATCTTGACAGAGGGACGGAATTCTAGACTTTATCAGGCATTAGTGGAATCAGGTTTAGCTAGTGAAGTTACAGCATCCGTTACCAGTTTGCGAGAATCTGGCTGGTATGAGGTGTTGGTGACGGCTGGATCTAAACAAGATTTGAAAAAAATTGACTCAGTGTTGAGTAGTGCGATCGCTAATGTAGCAGAAAAAGGTGTGACATCTGAGGAAGTAGAACGAGCTAAAACTCAATTAACAGCAGATGTAATTTTGAGTAACCGTGATATCACCTCTCAAGCAATGCGATTGGGCAATGATGAGACAACTGCTGGTGATTATCGCTACACAGACCGTTATTTGGCAGCTGTCCGTCTGGTGAAGCCGATGGATGTTGTTGCTGTGATTAACAAATACCTGACAAAAGAAGCCCGGATAGCAGGCTTTTTTGAACCAACTCAGAAGCGGATAATAGGAGTTGGTGACAAACCAGACTCAGCCCAAACTACAGAGAATTTCTCTCCTGGCGTACCCGTGCTTCCTTCTGAGGTTGCGAAATACTTACCGCCTGTGGATTTGGCTAGAGATGCAATCGCACGAGTATTACTACAGGAATTCAAATTTACTAACGGACTGCGGATATTACTGTTACCAGATAATAGTACTCCTACTGTTACCCTGAGCGGACACATTCAAGCTGGGACGGAATTTGATCCAGATGATCAAGCTGGACTAGCTGCTTTTGTCGCAGATAATTTGCTCAATGGTACTAAGAGCAAGGATGTCTTAACTATTGCCAAAGTATTGGCAGAACGAGGAGTGAGTCTAAACTTTCAAACCTACCGCGAAGGTGTACATATCGAAGGTGATAGTTTAGCTCTTGATTTGCCGATAATCCTGGAGATATTGGCAGATGTTGTGAAAAATAGTACCTTTCCAGTCAAAGAATTGGAATTGCATCGCCAACAAACTTTAACTGATCTGCAACTGGAATTAGATGAGCCATCAGAAATAGCCCGAAGAATATTTGTTCAGTCAATTTACCCGAAAAAACATCCTTTACATACTTTTCCCACAGAGGAGAGTTTACAGCAGATTCAGCGCCAGGATGTGATTGATTTCAAAGCCAAACATTATCGTCCAGACACGACAGTGCTAGCGCTGGTGGGAGATTTTGATCTAGACATTGTGCGATCGCTGATTAAAAATAAGTTTGGTGACTGGGAAGTTAGCGGCCAAGCACCCACATTAAAATATCCCACGGTATCAATGCCGGAGAAAATAGTGAGTGTCAACCCAGTCTTACCAGGTAAAGCCCAAGCTGTTACTTATATGGGTTACACAGGTATTAACCGTTATGATCCTCGGTTTCATGCAGCCTTAATATTGAACCAGATTTTGGGAGGCGATACCCTATCTAGTAGACTAGGTGCAGAAGTGCGCGATCGCCAAGGTTTGAGTTATGGAATTTATAGCTCCTTCCAAGCCGGGAAAAATGCAGGGACATTTGTGATTGAGATGCAAACTAGTCCAGAAGATAGCAGTAAAGCGATCGCTAGCACCCGCCAAATACTACAGCAAATCCATCAACAAGGTGTCACTGCCCTGGAAGTAGAAACAGCTAAACGCACCTTCATCAGTAACTACAACGTTTCCCTGGCAAACCCAGAAGAATTAACAGATAAAATTCTGATGAATGAGGTGTACGGACTAGATAAAGGAGAATTGCACTCCTTCACTGATAAAATCCAGAAAGTCACTCTTGACCAAGTTAATCAAGCGGCTCGTGAGTTACTCCACCCAGATCAAATCGTCGTCGTTACTGCTGGGCCATCTGTATTAGCAGAGAAAAATATTCGCTAATTGGGGAATGGGGAATTGGGACAAATGACAACAATTAATCTAGCTCATCAGGATTCACGCCTAACTGACGCAAACGTTCTGTTAATTGTTCTGCCTTTTCTCTTGCTTGAGCCGCTTCTTGTCTTGCTTGAGCCGCTTCTTGTTTAGCCGTAACCGCTTCTTCTGTAGCTAGTGGAATTAATTCTCCTGCTAAGGTAAACCACCTTAACCATAACTTGGGAATATCTTGAAATGACCCCTGCCATAATCCCAAACTTAAACCCAACTCTGGCATTGGTAAACGTCCCTCAGTCAAATTCATCGGTTCATAGTGACCGCCTACTAGCTGAAAAGCTTGGAGTTCATCAGTATAGCGACTAAAAACAATATAGTAGGGAATCCGCAGAATTCGTTCATAAACTTCCCATTTGCTGGGAGGTTTATGGGCTGCGTTGTTTTTCATGCCTAAATCTTCCGCTTCTGTACCTGGAGATAATAATTCCACTACCACAAAGGGATTTGCTGGTTCTTGCCAAGTTACATAACTTAAACGCAAGTCCTCCCCTTTGTAGAGTTTTGATACTCCTACCACACCAAACCAATCTGGGCGCTTATACCATAAAGGATGCTGGAGATCATAGTAAAGATTAAGGTCAGCAGCGCTGTAAACTAATTCTGGATTCCAGATAGTGGGTTGAAAAGTTAAGTATAAAAGTAAAGGCTGTAAAAAGTGAAAATCGTCTGGCAAACCTGGTTCCTCTGGGTTATCACTCGGTAAATCATACATCGTTGGTAGGGTTTCCCAAGGAGGAAGGGGAGGGTCAGATTGAGGGATAAAGGAAGGAGAGGAAGTCATAAGGAGTTTGGCAGGAAATTGATTAATTATATTGGTAAATGCTATCAGTTGCGGTTAACTAATCTTAGTCAACTGAAACGCTATTTTACCGCCAAAGATTTTGCCGATGACATCTGGACGCAAAAAGTCGAAGCGGGGAAAGTAGAAATTAAAGCAGCCATCCATGACACTGGAACTCAAGTCCAACACATCAGGAGTACGCGAATATGTTATTCTATATACGTTAGGGGCTAAACCGGAAGAATCATTATCAGGAATTGAAATAACTTAAATATAGATATTATTTCTCAAGTAATCTAGAGAAAGCATTGATACTTCAGCGGCAGAGCCATCAGTAATTATTAATTTCCTATGAACATTTTCAGTAACTTACTTCCTCAAACAACTCAGCCTGCAACATCGAAAAAACAGCGCCGAGGAATTGAAATTAAATCGCCGCGTGAAATTGAAATCATGCGGCAATCAGCGATAATTGTGGCAACTGTCCTAAAAGAAATTTCTGAGCTAGTAAAGCCAGGAATGACTACAGCTGATTTGGATGCTTATGCAGAAAAACGTATCCGCCAAATGGGTGCAACACCGAGTTTTAAAGGATATCATGGTTTTCCAGGTTCTATCTGTTCCAGCATTAACAATGAAGCAGTACATGGCATTCCTAGTCCCAAGAAAGTGATTCGCGTAGGGGATGTATTAAAAGTAGATACGGGCGCTTATTACCAAGGCTTTCATGGTGATTCTTGTATTTCAATTGCTGTTGGTGAAGTGACGCAAGAAGCTGCTAAATTAATTCGCGTAGCAGAAGAAGCTTTATATAAAGGCATTGAACAAGTAAAGGCTGGCGTCTACCTGCTTGACCTAGCTGGAGCAATTGAAGACCATGTGAAAGTTAACGGCTTTAGTATAGTCGAAGAATTCACTGGACACGGTGTCGGTCGTAACCTGCACGAAGAACCTTCAGTATTCAACTACCGGACCCGCGAGATGCCAAATGTTAAACTCCGTGCGGGGATGACGCTGGCAATTGAGCCAATTTTAAATGCCGGTTCTAGACACACCCGGACATTATCTGACCGTTGGACAGCAGTCACTGTGGATAATTCTTTATCGGCTCAGTTTGAGCATACAGTGTTGGTAACAGAGACTGGTTATGAGATTTTGACTGACCGTTCTAAGGTTTAGTCGTGTCAGGACTACGAGAAACCAGATCCCCGACAACTTTTACGAAGTCGGGGATCTGCAACTTGCAATTCTTGCAAATAAAATAAGATTACTATAGTCTATTTTTTAATTTTAGATTAAGTAAATATAGCAATCCTAAATGAGTCGTGA
Organism: Nostoc sp.; assembly: GCF_036917395.1. Classification (GTDB taxonomy): domain Bacteria; phylum Cyanobacteriota; class Cyanobacteriia; order Cyanobacteriales; family Nostocaceae; genus Nostoc. The sequence continues at coordinate 110,534 of NZ_JBALDI010000029.1, read as the reverse complement.
AAATCTCCAATTCTTCTCTCTGCGCTACGGGCAGTTTGCTCAAGTCGGGAAACCCGCCCATGCAACTGCCCTCCTCTGTGCCTCTGCGGTTAATTTATTTTTACAAATGATTTAGGACTGCTATAAGCATAAATAAACCTAACTATGTAACAAAATGTAAAAAGCTAGAAGTTCTTGTGATTGCTTCACTTCCTTTCATTACGTACCCAACGGGAAGGTTTACGCCAACGCAATCACATAGTTATAAATTTTCCCGCCTACCTACTTATTTGACTGATAGCTGCATAGTTAGTTTTATAAATAGGAAGTGTTTCTTCAGCTTGTATAGAGACAGACGTATTCTCTGGAATAGCTTTTAATAAATTGATTGCTTGTTGCCATTTATCTTGTGCTTGCTGCCGAATTATTAGCGAATGAGATGAATTTTGTCCAAATAAATTAGCTTCTATTGCTAGTTTTTGGGCTGATTCTAAGTTTGCTAAGGCTTTCTTTTCAATTAAGACTCTTTGACTGATAAATTTATAGTTAATCCGATAGTAAGCCAATTTATTCTTTGCCTGGTTATAAACTGATGTTTCATTAGGAATACTATCTAACAAATTTATTGCCTGACGCCATTTGTTTTGTGCTTGTTGCCAGACTTGTAGAGGATGCGGTGGATTTTGAACCAGAGAAGCAGCCTCCATACCAAGTTTTTGAGCAGATTTAAAGTTAGCGATGGCTGCGCCAACCTCTGGGGCGATCGCACTTCCTTCTTGAGTTAAACTTAGACTTTGCTCTTGAATTTTCCAACTACCAAAACCTAAGATTAATAAACTTGAGGCGATCAGCAAAGCCGAACAGACTATTTTTTGCGTCGAATATGGTACTATTTCTACATGCTGGCTAATAATTGCTTCTTTACTATTTTCCTGTTCAATCTTTTTTAGGGCTTGTTCTGCCTGTTCCCTTAAAGTGTCACCCTGAATAATTAAAGCAACAATTTGTTCTTGGAAAAAATCACAATCATTCAGAATATCTGTCAATTCTTGAAATTTACCATCACTCGATATAATTAATTCGTGGTCATCATCTAACCATTCTAAGACGAAGCCCGATTTGCCACAAAAAGCAGACACTCCTAATAAAATATTTAATAAGCTACGACTATTTTTCATCGTGTTAAAAATATAATTTAACTTTTGTTGCAACTGTAATAATTCATTTTGATAATTACTGATATTTTGAATTTGATGCTCTAACAGATGAGAATTTTCCAAATATAAGTTAATCTTTAAGTTTTCAGTAATTACCTGAAAGTTGGCGCAGAGACTGAGATGATTAATATCAGAATTTATTTGATTGACTAACTGAACATCACTGAGAATATCAGTAGCTATTGCCTGTAAAAAATAACCCCATTCAATCCAACCATCAATTTTTGATTGTAAATCAGTTAATGAAATTTGAGTTTTTGAGTTGCCAAATTTTTCTGCTATAGCTGGATATACTAACCCAACACTAGGTATAAACAAACTAGCTACAGTACCTATTCGAGGAAGTGTAGCGATCGCAGAATTGTTGATGTTCTCAAATTTCAATTCCTGAGCAATTAATTTTTTAAGATTCCGTAGTTGTTCCTGAGCATTATTGATCAGGATAATTTGTTCCATGATTTGATTAGAATCGCCAATAGTCAGTTTGAGACTCTGAATCAGTGTTGGCAATTCACTAACAAGTATTTCTAGGTTAGCCATAAATACCCCTTAGGGATTTGTTTAAAGTTTATACGGAACAATTAAAATGGCTTGAGTAAGAACATAACCACGCCTGTTGCATCTGTGCTTCCTTTGTGAGTGACATATCTCAGGAGTTATAAAATGTATAGTTCCCGGAAATCCTGCTAAAGTAACAATTGAAGTTTCAAAATTCCAGAGAAAGCCAAAATTACCCATTCACTAACTTATGAATGAAGTTGATTTAGCGTTTACCCCAGCACTAGAGTTGGCGCAATTAATTCGTCGCCGGGAAGTATCACCGCTAGAGTTGGTGGAAATATATTTAAAACGGATTGGGCAGTTAAATCCCCAATTAGGAAGTTATTTTACGGTAACGGCAGAACTAGCGATCGCAGATGCCAAAGCCAAAACAGAATTATTGACAACTACCTCCGAATTACCGCCATTTTTTGGGGTACCGATTTCGATTAAAGACCTCAATGCTGTAGCAGGTGTTACCTGTACTTTTGGAAATCCGGCATTATTGAACAATATCCCTAACTATGATGATGGCGTTGTGACGCGGATTAAGCAAGCTGGGTTTACTATTCTCGGTAAAACAGCCACTTCCGAATTAGGTTCATTGCCATACAGTGAACCTACGGGTTTTCCCCCAGCTATAAATCCGTGGAATTTAGAATACACCCCTGGCGGTTCTAGTGGTGGCGCAGCGGCGGCGGTAGCAGCGGGATTGTGTGCGATCGCTCAAGGTTCTGATGGCGGTGGTTCAATTCGGGGGCCTGCGGCTTGTTGTGGTTTGGTGGGACTAAAACCATCCAGGGGCAGAGTGAGTAAAGCACCCGTAGGCGAACGCCTGGCTGGAATTGCCGCCAACGGCCCAATCGCCCGGAGTGTCGCTGATGCTGCTGCCCTTTTGGATGCCATATCTGGCTATGTCACAGGCGATCCTTACTGGTTGCCCGATCCCGAACCATCATTTCTCGCCGCCACTCAGACAAAACTCGGTGCTTTGCGAATTGCCTTTGACACTAGCATTTCTCCTTTGGGAGAAGCTGACGCCAACTGTCAGCAAGGTGTCCGCCAAACAGTCGAGTTATTAGAACAACTTGGTCACCAAGTTGAACAGAAATCCCCGGATTTTAGTGGTTTAGTTGAACCATTTCAAATGGTTTGGCAAGCTGGGGTGGCTGCGTCAGGACTTCCTGTTGAAGCCTTGCAGCCATTGAATCGCTGGCTATTTGCCCGTACAGGTTCTGTTGCAGAATACCTGCAAGCAGTTTCCCAAATGCAGATAGTGGCACGGCAGATTGTGGCGTTTTTCGACACCGTGGATGTGCTGGTATTGCCAGTTTATCTACATTCACCTATCCGCGTTGGGGAATGGGCTTCGCTGAGTCCAGAAGAGACATTCCAAAATATTATTGAATGGGTTGCCCCTTGTCCACCTGCTAATGCAACTGGACAACCTGCGATCGCAATTCCTGTAGGCTTCGATAGTAAGGGTTTACCCATGAGTGTGCAGCTAATTGGCAAACCTGCGGCTGAAGCTACCCTGATCAGCCTAGCAGCACAATTAGAAGCGGCTAACCCTTGGATTCATCATCGTCCAGCCTTTGCAATATCAGGCTAATCATGCAGGCATCCCTGGAACAACTTTCACAAATTATTGTGTTTTCAGGTTTAGAAACAGCAGACAAAGTAAATTTGCAATCTTCCACTCAGGTGCAACGCTATCGCAAAGGAGAGATTATTCTGCATGAGAGCGATCGCTTACCAGCAAAACTCTATGCTGTTGTCAGTGGATCAATTCAAGTTACCAAAACAGCAATGACGGGGAAAGAAACGATTCTCCGCGCCTTAGCTGCTGGAGAAATTTTTGCGGCTCCAGCTTTATTAGGAAATGGAATTTCTCCAGCAACTGTGACTGCTGAATCTGATTGTGAGATTCTGACTGTAGAGCGAGATGCTTTATTAAAAGCTATTGGGCAAAATCCGGAAATTGCATTACGAATGCTGATGGTTTTTAACAGTCGGATTCAGCAATTACATGAAACAGTCCACGGATTAGTTTCTGAAAGAGCTATTGTTCGTCTTGCCAGGTTAATTCAATATTTTGCTGCCGAATCGGGAACTGATTCGAGTCCACAAGGCGAGTGTTTAAAAGTGAAATTATCTTATTATCGTATGGCTCGGAGTAGCGGCATTACTTACGAAGAATGTGTGCGGTTAATTAAAAGTCTCAAGTCAGTAATTGCCTATCGTCGGGGTGGGACGATTATAATCCTTGATGCTGAGAAATTGGATGCGATCGCTTCTGGTACTACCTGAACATATTAAATAATCTGCTCTATAATAATTCGGTTGGATTTTTACAAAAGATTACCAGAGAATACAGATAAATGTCTCAAGTTTGCGCGGTTCCAGCAAAACCTTTTTAAGTGACTGGACGTACCACACGAATTAGTTTTCCTTGCAACGATTCTTCTGCTGTCACAGCCTCATTTATTCGGGATGCAAGCTGCTGCCAATTACGATTGTTAGTGCAAACAATAATACCAAAATGATTAGAATTTCGACGATGCAAGCGAATAAAATCATCCCTGTTGATAGTTAAAATCGAGCGTTCCTGGCTAGTTGCAAATCCCAGCACTTCCTCATCTGGTATGCCTCGTTGTGCATTTCCTGCTTCCTGAACTGTCAAAACATCATGCCCCAAAGTGCGTAATAGTTCCACAACTGGAAGCGGAAACTGCTCATCCGCGTAAAAGCGTGCCATTAACTAGGCTACCTCATTTCGTTCAATCGCTAGTTCAATTTCATCGGGATAAGCTTCTGCATATCCCCAAGCATTAGTTAAATCTCTAGTTGTAATGGTTGGATAACTCGTCAAAAGGTCAGCATCACTATATCCAAGACGACGAGCTTCCACAAGTACCCAGACGGGAATACGAGTTTTAGCAATGCGAGCATCTCCACCACAGACTCTGGGGGTTTTCTCAATTCCTTGCCAATTGCTACCTAGACTTTGAGCAAGTAACTGAATAGCCTGCAATTTTTCACCAGGATTGAGGGCAAGAAGTTGTTGTTCTAAGTCTTTGAGTGTCACGGATGTAAATCCTCTAATGTTTTCCCAGGCTACATTTACAATTTTATTTGTTCCCCAACTAAAACTAAACATAAAGCCGCGATGCTTTCCACTCGTGGACAAGAATAGCGTAAAGAAAGTTGTCGTACCATCTACCTTTGATTAACTCTTTTTCCCGCAGATGACCCTCACGAAGCATACCAATTTTTTCTAATACCCTTACAGAAGCAACATTCTCTGCAACACACCAAGACCAGATACGATGCATTCCTAGTTCTTCAAAGCCGAACTTTAAAATTGCCTGTGCTGCTTCTGTTGCATAACCTTGTCCCCAATACTGAGTATTTAGTTCATAACCGATATTTGCTTCCTGCATTTCCCGGTCGTTTACACGAATACCACAATTGCCAATAAGCCAATTTTCTTCTTTGAGGACAACAGCTAACTGAAACTTTGTCCGTGGTTGCTCTTTTTGCTGCTCAATAAATATCTGGATAAACTCGCAAACATCCTTTTGTGTGCGGTGCGTCCAATCGTTGTAACGCAAGTACAAAGGATCAGATTGATAGGCAAAAACCGCCTGCCAGTCTGCCTCTATAAAGTCACGCATTAGCAAGCGGTGTGTTTCTAAGATCATGTCTTTTCTCTATGCGCTGAGTGCAGGCAATCTAGGAATTTTAACTTTTACATTTTGCAGCCTGCTAAATCTACGTAAGCTAGTGGAATGATTAAGTTGCCTGATCAATTTTTTGCACTTCTTGATCAGATAGTTTCACATTTATAGCTTGTGCTGAGTCTTCAATGCTGGAAATCTTGCTAGCACCAGGAATTGGCAAAATAGCAGGCGATTTGGAACGCAACCACGCCAAAACGATATTATACACAGACACGCCTTTTTCTTTAGCTAACTGAGCGATCGCGGGGATATCTTGCAAGTCCTGATGGCGACGCCTACCACCAAAGGGACTCCAAGGCAAAAAGGTCAATCCTTGCTGTTCGCAATACTTCAACACGCCATCTTTTTCTGGCTGTCGTTGCCAAGGGCTGTATTGATTCTGCACCGAGACAATATCTACCACATCCCGCGCCCGCTTAATTTGTTCAACGGAAAAGTTAGAAACTCCCACAAACCGAATCAAACCAGCCTCCACTGCTTCTTTAACTGGTGTAAGGGATTCTTCAATGGTGTAATTAGAATCGGGAGAATGGTATTGCCAAACATCGATAGGTTTAGCACCACCCAACGCCTCAAAACTAACTCGAATTGTTTCGCGTAAATGTTCTGGGTTGCCGTTGCTTGTCCAGTTGCCATTGGGACGCATCAAACCGCCCTTAGTTGCCACAATTACTTGGCTAACATCACCTTTGTAACTACTAAGTGCCTTGTGAATTAATTGCTCGTTGTGGTGCTTTTCTGACTCATCTTTGCAGTAAGAGTCGGCAGTATCAATAAATGTAATACCCACATCCAAGGCCTGATGAATAACTTGGATTGATTGCGATTCGGGAGGGCGATTAGAAATTGACATGGGCATACCACCCAAACCGATCGCACTCACAAAAATACCAGTTTTTCCTAGCTGTTTGGTTTCCATGCATCTAGCTATAGCTTTCTGCCCCAATTATGTACCAGCTAGCCAAAGCTTTTTTAACGATTCATCAGAAATCTTCCCTAGTACTTAGATTTGGCGATAAGTGAATGGGCTATGAAGGGAATACTCTACTTAATGGTATGAACTGTCTTGGGTTATAACTGCGACTTCAAGATACCGAAGTCGTTTTGCTTATTAACACAACCTAGTTAACTACAAATACCCACTTTGTCAGTTTGTTTAATTAAGCTATGTTTGGTAAATAAAATAAGTAGCCTACACGATCGGCTGTTATTCCACACTTGACATAAAGCATTGTGAGTGCAAAACGTCTGCCAGAAACCATTGCCCATGTCAGAATTACTCGCCAATCCTGGCAACACGGCTTCCTTGAAGGCGAAGTGAGTGCGGGTGAGTTTGAGTGGCATTTCCAGTGGCATTTTCGCCGGGGAGAACTTGCCGTCAAGCCTTCTCAAGGCCGTGCCTTAATCAAAGAACCCCTCGGTCGATTCTTGGAGCAACAAGATTACCAGCTAGAGCCTGGAGGAGACTATGCTTTCACTATTCGGGCGGAACTTTAGGAGTTATGAGTTAAGAGTTAAGAGTTAGGAGTTTGGAGTTGTGAAGATATTAATTCCTAACTCATAACTCCTCACTCATAACTCCTCACTGCTGATTCCGTGAGGCGATTTAAGTATCTTTCGATTAAGAGGATGGCAACAATGTCATCTATCGGTCTTGGTGGCTGTCGCAGACCCTGCGGCAATAACTTTATTAGCCCTTTGGGCGGGAACATTTGCCAATAGCGATCGCGTGCTTCTAAGCTTGTGTAGCGCTCATCCACTAAAATAATATTCAGCGGTTCTGTCAATTCCTGATATAATTGCTGTCTCCACTGCTTGGCTGTAGTTTGGTCGCCCATGACCATCAAGGAAATCGGAAACTTTTGACGCAGTGTCTCAATGGTAGCGATCGCCTCTTTTGCTAGCACGACCTGATGATAATGCAGTTGCCGATCCAGTCCCATCACCGCTAAACCACACTTATCTCGACCTGGATCAAACCCCAAAATGACTGGTTGCGTTGGTGAAAATTCACGGGAAATCATAAGAAATTAAAAATTAAAAATTAAGAATTAGAAATATTCGCATAGCATCTCGTAGAGAAGAAATGCAATTGCAGCAAGTATTTTAGCTGCTGTTCAAATATGTTTAAATCTTACTAATAACAGTGTGCAAATATTTTTTTATTTTTTAAGTACTAAAAATGATTTGTCCGTTTACTATTGCCACTAATTTTACTCTCAATGGTCCGGCTGTATAAGTGTCCTCTGCTGCGATCGCTTTGACTTCCAATGGTTGATTATACTGTCTTAATTGGGTTACAAAGCGCAGAAAAGTCCCTTCTACTTGGACATTTTCCACAATTCCGGCGTTCCGGGCCCGAAATTGGGAAGCAGAAATCAGTATTTCCAGCCGCTGCTGTAACTGATAGGATGTCATGGTTTTGGAATCAGTAGTAGTTGTGGCCAGCACTGCGCCTCCCGAAAAAACCAATTGATTTCGGGCTGTATCAGCGAAAAATTCGATCTGCTTTTCTCCCCTGACGTAATTACCAGCCGAGAAAATTCGCACCACGTATTCTTGACCATCGCCAATCTGCTTGCTTAATTGCTCAATCCTATCCTGGGTCACGCGCAGTAGCTCTACATTTGCAGGATTTGCACCAGGCTCACTTAATTCGAGGTTAGCGTTGCGATTGGCTTCTTGTAAAAGTTGTATCACTGCAAGGCTTGCAGCAGCAGCTTGGGTAACACGAACTACACCAGCAGACAGAACTTGACCGCGAACTAAGGCCAGCTTACCTAGACGCAGGTCGCGGTAAGACTGATAATATTTTTCCAGCCTTGCAACTTCCATTTCTAGTTGCTCCTGTTGTGCTTCCAATTCTTTGAGGCGCGATTCCCGTGTGGCAATCACTTGCTCTCGCGCCGTAATTTCTACATTCCGCTTTTGAATCAGTTGATCGAGTTGGACGATTTTTTGATCGCGCACTTCTATCGCTTCTTGACGGTTAGCAAGTTCGCGATCGCGTTTTTCAATCGCTGTTTTGGCTTCGTCAATGGCTTTTTTAGCTTCAGCGTACAGTCGTTGACGTTCTGTCTTCAGTAGTCCAACTGCCGCCTGTAGCTCCTTTCTCTGATTGTAAACGCTTTGGAGTTCAGCTATGGCTTTTTGGTACTGAGTTACAACTTGTTCTAGCTGACCTTGAGTGCGTTGGAGTTGAGTTTGAGTTTGAGCTTGTTGATTAATGGTGCGATTCAACTGAGCTTGTGTTTGGCGTTGTTTGGCATTCGCCGCCTGCAAATATTGATTGATTACCTGCAAGTCTTGTTGTGCTTTTGCTTGGGCAATTCTTGCTTGGTTTAGCTCACTCTCTACCTGACTTTTCTGAGTTTCTGCGGTTTTTAGCTGTTCCCGCTTCTGCCTAAGGTCTGTTTGAATATCCTCTAATTCAAAGACTCCCTTTCGCAAGCCTTCATCGGCAGCGAATAAAATCCCTAAAGTTGATGCTGAAATCAAACCACCCGTAAAAATCGTTACCAGTACAGCAGTGTTTTTCGGACGAAGATTAAAAAGTGAGAGGCGGGCTTTGCCAACTCGTGTGCCGATGCGATCGCCCACGGTTGCAATTACGCCTCCCAGAATTAAAATTGCTGCGATGAGGATGTATCCGGTGGTCATCTTTAGCTACCGAAATCCTTCCAGATACAGCCTACTACTTTTAACCATTGTCTGGAAAGAAGTGGAAATTGGCAATAGCAGAAATTACTCAATTTTAGATTTACCTCTAGCTATTAGTGTCATTTTTCAAAATACAACACGCGCCAATTCCCCTTTCTCCAATTGCATTTATGTGAATTGCCTACTTAAGGTAACAGGTTTGTGCACAGTAATCTTCTTTTTGTGGATAGAAATCATCTTTTTTTCACGCAAATCCCCCAGTAGCCTAGTGACAGTAACACGAGTTGAACCAATTGCTTCTGCGATCGCTTGATGAGATAACTTCAGATCAATAGTGATCCCATCTGCACAAGGAACCCCAAAATCCCGACAAAGAATTAACAAAAAACTCACCAACCTGGAACCCATATCTCGGTGAGCGAGAGTTTCAATCATCATCTCTGTCTGTAAAATGCGCGAAGACAGACCTCGCAGCATTAACATTGATAATTCTGGATTTTCCTTGAGTGCTTGCTCCACTTGTTCAATTGGTGCTGACAGTAATTCCACAGGGGTAAATGCAACCGCATGGTAAAACCTATCCGACTTATTTCCTGTCAGCAAAGACAATACACCAAAAACACTATTTTCTCGCAGCAGTGCTACCGTTATTTCCTCTCCTGCCTCGTACACCCTGGAAAGTTTAACAGCACCTTTCAAAAGAAAATAAACTCGTTCGGCAGGATCGCCAGGAAAAAAGATCGTTTTATTGCGTTCAAACGTTTCCACAACTGGCGGAAACGCCCCGGTCGCCATCTGACGAAATACATTTGCTAGGGCTTTATCTTGTGTCACGATCATCTCCCTTCCCCTACCCAATGCCGGAAAAAAAAAAACTGATTACCTAAGAATACACCTGAAAAATGAATAAAGCACCGTCAACCTTTCTGTACTTTCCTATACTCAAACTAATCGCTTCATAACTCTTTGTTTATAATGATACATAATTGTTGATCCTTTCAGCTACTAGTTCTTGATAAGTAGTTACAATAGCAGTATTAAAAAGGGTTTTTTAAAGAACAAATAAAGATATCTTGAGAATATCTTTAGGAAAAATCAAGAATTTTGTCACAGGAAACACCCTTACCAATATTCATTTTTGCAACTCCTGTGTAAAACAAAGACAAAACGTGCCTCAGATTCTAGTATGCTCCTAATGATTGATCGCATTAACAATTTATATGCTGAATCTGACTGGAAAAAATGCTCTTGTTACAGGTATTGCCAATAACCGCTCGATCGCCTGGGGCATCGCCCAACAGCTGCATAAAGCCGGAGCAAATCTGGGTATTACCTACCTGCCGGATGAACGCGGCAAGATGGAGAAAAAAGTTGCGGAATTGGTAGAACCCCTCAACCCCAGCTTATTTCTTCCCTGTAATGTCCAAAATGATCAACAGATTCAATCTACTTTTGAGACAATTCGTGATCAGTGGGGGAAGTTAGACATCCTCATCCATTGTCTTGCCTTTGCTAGCAAAGATGATTTGAGTGGAGATTTTAGCCAAACCTCTCGTTCAGGCTTCAACACCGCCTTAGAAATCAGTACCTACTCGCTGGTGCAGTTAAGTGGCGCAGCTAAACCTTTGATGACAGACGGAGGTAGTATTGTCACCCTGACATATTTAGGCGGTGTCAGGGCAATCCCTAACTATAACGTTATGGGAGTTGCCAAGGCGGGGTTAGAAATTAGTGTGCGTTACCTAGCCGCTGAACTAGGACCGCAAAATATCCGCGTCAATGCCATCTCCGCAGGTCCCATCCGTACTTTGGCATCTTCAGCAGTGGGTGGAATTTTGGATATGATTCATCATGTAGAAGAAATAGCTCCCTTACGACGCACCGTTACTCAGTTAGAAGTGGGCAATGCTGCGGCTTTCTTATGTAGTGATTTGTCCAGCGGTATTACCGGACAAGTTTTGTATGTAGATGCAGGATATGAAATTATGGGAATGTGACGCGATAAAGTGAGGAGTTAGGAGTTAAAAATTCATAACTCATAACTCCTAACTTGTAACTTTTTCCACTCCCCATGCAAACAACCAATCGCCAAGTTAATTCAAGCTACGACCAGTCAACTAAAACCCCTCGGATTGCCACTGTTCACCGCACCACTGGTGAAACGGATGTGCAAGTTACCATCAATCTGGATGGTAGAGGAACTTGCACCGCAGCAACTGGCATTCCGTTTTTGGATCATATGTTGCATCAAATTGCCTCCCACGGGCTGATTGATATAGATGTTCAAGCCAAGGGAGACTGGGAAATTGATGACCACCACACCAACGAAGATGTAGGCATTACCTTAGGGCAAGCTTTGAACCAAGCACTGGGCGACAGAAAAGGCATTGTCCGCTTTGGTAATTTTCTTGCACCACTGGATGAAGCCTTAGTTCAGATAGCGCTAGACTTTTCCGGACGTCCTCACCTTAGCTACGGCTTGCAAATTCCTAGCCAGCGGCTAGGAACCTATGATACCCAACTGGTGCGCGAATTCTTTGTGGCACTGGTGAACCATAGCCAAATGACACTGCATATTCGGCAACTGGATGGCATTAATTCCCATCACATTATTGAAGCAACATTTAAGGCGTTTGCGAGGGCAACCCGGTTGGCAGTGGAAATTGACCCCCGTCGGGCTGGTGTCATTCCCAGTTCTAAGGGCGTTTTGTAAAGCTAGCCAGAATTACTTACCAGGACTGACATTTACAGTATTAATTCAGCTACTCTGTTTGCAATAATTGACACACTGCATGGTGATGGTTATTATCAGCCTATCGGGTAACTTGTAATTAATACCAAGCTGGTAAATAGCGATTTAATCGAGATGAAGTCTGTTGCAGATGACCCTGATTCTCAACTTAATCCGACAGAGACTCCGCCAGTAGTCCTAACTTCTGAGTTGCGAAAAGTCTATCGTACTGGTTTTTGGCTAAATCAAAAAATCGTATCTCTCAAAAACTGTTCTTTAACAGTTTACAAAGGCGAAACCTTTGGGTTGCTAGGACCAAATGGTGCGGGTAAAACCACCCTTTTAAAATTGTTGCTGGGAATTATTCGTCCTACCTCTGGACGGGGATTATTATTGGGTGAGCCAGTAGGCGATCGCAATGTTAAGCAACATATCGGCTATCTGCCGGAAAATCCCTATTTGTATGACTATCTCACTGGCTGGGAATTTTTGCAGCTAGCAGCTGGGCTATTCCAAATTCCCAAAAGTGTCCAACGCCAACGCATTCCCCAACTGCTGGAATTAGTGGGTTTATCCCAAGCTGATGCCCGTAAAAAGCTGCTGCGCCGCTATTCCAAAGGAATGCTACAGCGTGTTGGTATGGCACAGGCATTAATTAATGAGCCAGATTTAGTTTTTCTGGATGAACCTATGTCTGGTCTTGATCCGGTGGGACGCTACCAAATGCGGGAAATTATCCTGGCGCTAAAAGCCGCTGGTAAGACGATTTTTTTCAACAGCCACATTCTGAGTGAAGTAGAACAGATTTGCGATCGCATTGCCATCCTCGCTCAAGGTGAATTAATTTGCTCTGGTTCCCTTAATGAACTCTTAGGCACTAAAAACACATATCACGTCAAAGGCCAAGGTGGTGACTGGAAAATTCTCAAAAAATGGATACCTACTCTCACATTTGAACCAGATGGTTCCTGGCAAGGTACACTACAAGACGATTACTATGATTTTCTCGCCAGTCTTCGTCTTATGGAGGGTAAAATTATTGCCATGAATTTGTCGCGTTACTCCCTAGAAGAGTTTTTTATTCAACAAATCGAAACAAAAAATAACTCCCTGAATTAGTCTTGTTGCTTATTGCCAAATAGAAAATTTTAGGTGTTTAAAATTGCTATATCTATCAAGCAGAGTTAACTTTAAATTAACTTCACTAAAAATTCAAATTCAATCAACAAATTTCCTCCGGAAAATCACACTTTTCGAGGAAAATAAGAGTGTCGGGGAACTTGAATACTTAGGTATAGTCCAAATAAAAATGTTTAGACAGTACATTATTGATCGTAGTTTCAGAGTCTCAAGTAAATATGCTTAACAGAAGTTTGTTTAAATTCCTAACTCAGCCAGTTGTGGGTGTGGCTTTGTTAACTGCTGTCAATGCCGCTATGCCATGTATCAGTCTAGCTCAGGGACAACCATTACCACCAACTACACTTTCACCAACCACACAAACACAAATAGATACTAATTATTCATTAGGAGGCGGCGATCGCATCCGTGTAAATGTATTTGAAGTACCTGAATATACAGGTGAATACCAAATTCCCCCAGGTGGAGCAATCAACCTGCCTTTAATTGGCAGTGTGTCAGTCCTCGGTCTAACAACTGAACAGGCTGCTGACGAAATTGCTAGAAGATATGCTCGCTTCCTCAAACGTCCCTTAATCTCAATCAATTTGTTATCGCCTCGTCCCATTAATGTTTTCGTTGCTGGAGAGGTGACACGTCCAGGAGCTTACACTCTCAGCTTGAGCGGAGGCGCGGGAGATAATCCAGGCGTACAATACCCCACTGTATTAACTGCATTGACAACAGCACAGGGGGTAACCCTGGCTGCGGATGTGACTCAAGTTCAATTACGGCGTAAAATAGGACGCTCCTCAGAGCAAGCCGTCAGTGTCAATTTGAAGGAACTCATTCAAACAGGCAGATTATCACAGGATGTTACCTTGCGGGATGGAGACACCATAGTTGTCCCAACAGCAACCAACTTCAACGTGGCAGAATCCCGCAATCTGTTTGCAGCTAACTTTGCCGCCAGCCAAACCACACCCCGCACAGTAACAATTATTGGTGAAGTTAACCGTCCCGGTTCCTATCTTGTCACTCCAGGTAACACAGATGCTCAGGGGAACGCAACCCCTAACACCGTTAACAGTGGCACTGCCAATCCCGCTGGTCTACCAAATGTGACGCGGGTAATTCAACTAGCTGGGGGAATTACAGCACAGGCTGATGTTCGTAATCTCAGGCTACGCCGACCTACACGATCTGGCTCAGAACAAGCTATAGATATTAATCTTTGGCAATTATTGCAGAGTGGTGACGCCAATCAAGACATCATTGTGCAAGACGGAGATACAATTGTTATTCCGACGGCTACTGAAATCAACCCCGCAGAAGCTACTCAATTAGCTACCACTACTCTGTCTCCTACACGCATTCAAGTTGGTGTGGTAGGCGAAGTTAAAAGACCAGGCTTAACAGACGTTCAGCCGAATAGCTCTTTAAATCAAGCTATACTTGCTGCTGGCGGATTTAATGATGCCAGAGCTAGTAGTAAGGCTGTTGATTTGATTCGCCTTAACCCTAATGGTTCTGTCACTAAACGGATAGTAAAAGTGGATTTCTCCGCTGGGATTAATGAGCAAACTAATCCTATACTCCGTAATAATGATGTTGTGGTAGTCAACCGATCTGGTTCAGCTAAGACTGGCGATACCATAAGCACTATAACTGGACCTCTAGGTATTATCTTTAGTCTTCTGAATTTGGTCGGACTCTAGTTTAAGATACAGATGTGAATTGGGGGCGTTGGTCAACCCCCTCTGTCCCTCAAATTACACTATCTATGAGTCAAAGCTTAATAGTCAAGAGTTAATATAACCCTACTTAATCATTGATGAGAGAGAAAAAAGCTGAAAAGTTTATAACTACGTACTTTTAACAAGAAAGAATTTAGGAGTCAAGAGTCAGGAGCCAGAATTCAGAATTGAATTCTGTGCGACTGGTGAGGCAGCGCGGTCTTCTCCCTACAGCCCTTCTCAAGACAGGAGACACTCTTGCGTTCGGGCATCCTACGGCAGGCGTTAGCGTCTCCGTCAGAAGAAAGGTGGATAAATAAACGGGTTTCTGCCACCAAATTTTCTTGTTTTGTGGTCAACTTTCGTAGTAATGGGTCTGAATCCCCCACGCTCATTGATTCTGTATTCAGAATCAATCTCCGTATTTTCTTAAAATTTAATTTGGATTGCTATAAAAAATAACTTTCTTATTCATAATGGGACTATTAAATTAACTCGTGTACTGCCTTTTGAGGGCAAGAATAAACGATAGAGCCGTACTCTTGTAGAGAAGCAAGCTACACAAAGCGTCTCTTATTCCAAAGAAAAAGCTTTTGGTTTACCGAGAATAGCCGTTCTCGTACTCCTACAGACAAGCAAGCTACGCGCCGCCTCGACCATAAAATAAGACAAGACTAGGGTATAGAACTGGCTTGCCTTTCGGATCGCTTACTCAAAAATTGTATTTTTTATCCACATTTGAGGATAGTTTTAAGTACTATTACTCATTTATAAATCCTGTAGACCTAAAGTCATCACTGAAAATTATTAATCTGCCATTGATAGGCTATTTCAAACTTTGTTTTAGTTACTCTAATTTTTTATGATAATGAGAATATTTTAGAAGTTAAAGACGATAATTCTAGTCCATACAATTATTTCAGTCATTTGTTGATTATTATTATCATAAGAATTATTTAAGTAAATTAACTGATTGATGACAGATATACTATCTTAACCATAGATACCGCGTATACACAGTACAATGATGTCGAATTGGAAATGATGACATTTGTACAGTTGCTTCGTGTGCATTTATTGGGTATCTCTGGATACTGAGAATTTTTTTTCAGTACTTTTACTCGATATGTGCCAATTTTTCAAAAAAGAGCTAGAAAGGCTTTTCAGCCATATTTACGTGGAAATTCTCAGGTGGTAACCTAATAAACCATGTATAAACTTAACAAACGGCAGTTACACGACCAGATCCGATATTGAGTTATTTACTAAGGCTAGAGCTACTGACCGTTGACGATTCAGTTTTTGCAACATACCCTATTTTTTCCCTATGATGATTCATGGTTTCGGTTTTCTCAGTTTGAGCGCATCTCTTGTACTTCCCTGGGCATTAACAGGTCTGGTTACAGGAGAGAGAATAACAGAGTCTTTAGCTAAAGATGTTCGTCAGTCATTCACTGATCAGAAAATCCCACTACCAAGCCGCAAGCTGATCAGTGCTGTTTCAACTAAGACAACATACTATGTTAGTAGTAACGGAAACGACAGAAATAGCGGACTCTCTACCTCATCCGCGTTTAAGACACTTGAAAGGGCAGCAAACCTGACTGACCCTGGGGATACAGTACTCATTATGAATGGAGTATACAAGAATACAAGCAAAGCTGGAACAGTACTAGATATTAAACGCTCTGGAAAGGCAAATGCATGGATTACGTATAAAGCATATCCTGGACATCGGCCGAAACTTCAGAGCAATGGATGGCATGGAGTTTCGATTTCTAATGGAGCGTCATATATTGAGGTAAACGGGCTGGAGGTTGTAGGGAACAATAGCAATATAACCCTTGGTTATGCTCAGAATCAGAAGAATAACAAATCAAACCCGCTGACGAATGGAAACTGCATTACCATAGATGGAAAAAACAATCGTCTCACCCACCATATACGTATTTTGAATAACAAGATACATGATTGTGGAGGTGGAGGTATTTCAGTGATGGAATCGGACTATGTGACAGTGGATAATAACGAGGTATTCAATAATGCTTGGTACTCAGTCTTCGCCTGTAGTGGCATTGCGGTGATCACCTCTCGGAATTATGACAACAGCCAAAATTACAAAATGGTTGTGACCAGAAACAAGGTCTACAACAATCAAATGTTAATTCCCTGGTATCAGAACAAAAAGATTCAAGACGGTAATGGCATTATTGTTGATAGTCACAGAAGGTTTGGGTATAAAGGACGTACTTTAATTGCAAACAATATCTCATACAAAAACGGTGGTTCGGGCATTCATACTTATGAAAGCGAACATGTAGATATTGTTCACAACACAGCTTATCTGAATAACCAGACTCCGGTAATTAATTACGGGCAAATCATGAGTAATTATTCAAGTGATATCAAAGTTTTCAATAACATCCTTTATTCTGCGCGTAACAGACCAATAAGCTCAATAAATAAAAGTCCCAACAGTACTTTTAACTATAACCTCTACAACAACAATGGTTCTCGTCTAATTGCTGTCGGACCTAATGATATTATGGCAGATCCACAGTTTATTAACGCCTCGACTGGTGACTTTAGACTGAAAAAGACGAGTTCGGCAATCAATAAAGGTTTTAAGTGGAATAATTTGAAAACTGATGCTCTAGGCAACCCTCGTGTGTATGGTTCAGCCTCCGATAGAGGGGCATACGAAATGCGATATTAGTTAACAATGACCTTTGCCAATTTACGAAGATTGACATAAAACAAAACTGGATGATGCGTGCCTATTGTTGCCATCAAGTAAAAAACTGATTCAATAAAACCCTGTATGGTTTTTGTGGAAGGAATTTTTACTGTTTTATCTGCATGCACTGCGGCTCTATGTTTTGCTTAACACTCAAGCACACACTTATCTTGGGTCGTTTCGGCAAAAGTTAAACCTACTTTTCTTTTTGGCAAAGGTATTGGGTAAATAGTAGTATGGCATAGGGTTGTATGGCAAAATCCTGATTTCTACAAAGTTTTTGTCTACAACCCGTTGTTGTAACCCACATTCCGAACCTAATATAAAACCTTGATTTTAATGCTGTAGCATAAATGAGGGGGCGGTAGAACCAAAAGTCATAGAACTAGTTTCAAAATTTACTTTGGCTTATTAACATCCCTTTAGTCGCAATAAACCACGGAAACATAGGCGTTAGGTAATTATTATTGAGAATACAAACATTGTGACTAATCCCCGGAAAGAGTTATCAGGAAACGATTGTAGACATTTTACTATGACCTGAATCCTTACTTTTTGTCAAATAACAAGGCGAGGTTATTTGATTTGGATAAAGTCGAGATAAACAATCTGGGGTTAGAGGAACTACGAAATTCTAGTCAATGGTTTATTGATATGTCTTTTAGTAGCCCCTAAACTTTGGAGATTTTACTTTTTTGCAAGTCCCTTAAGTTCTTTTGTCAACTCCCTTGGTTTAAAATATTCATGCTCATGATATAAATAAATACTAGAATCATTTTTATCAATGATTCCATTTACGACTAAACCTAAAACGTTGTAATTGGATCTCTCTAATATCTCTTGAGCAGCGTTAGCACTATTAGAATCAATTACCCCAGGTCTAGCTACTAACAAAATCCCATCAGTCATTTGGCTTAAAGTCAAAGCATCGGCTGCCAAAAGGAGGGGAGGAGCATCAATAATTACAAAATCATAGTTGTTTTGAGATGAGAAATTTTCAATTAATGATGCCATCCGTTTTGAGTCAAGCAAAGCAAGTGGGTTAGGAGGTCTAACTCCAGCAGTTAAGACATCAAGATTATCCATTACCTTAGATACAGTAATGTCAAATTCAGCCTGACCTACAAGAACCTCGCTCAAACCAACTGCATTGGTTAGTTGCCAGAGATGATGCTGAGAAGGAACTCGCATATCTGCATCAATTAGTAAAACTTTACGTCCTAGTTGAGCGATCGCTGCTGCCAAATTAGCTGAAACTGTAGACTTGCCTTCTTTAGGAACTGCGCTAGTTACCACGATAGTTTTGAGCACTTTATCTGAACTCAGGAATTTCAGATTGGCTTGAATCATCCGGTACATTTCGCTCGTTAAAGAGTGGGGCGTATCTCTGACGGCAATTGTTTGAACTGTTGATTCTGAATTTGAATAACGGGAGTGGATTTTTTTTACAGACAAAGGAATAATTCCCAGCAAAGTATATCCAAATACATCTCTGACTTCCTTAAGTGTTTTCAGAGATCTATCTCTCATTCCTAGAAAGAGAACAGTTGTAGTGGCCAAAAATAAACCGAACATCACTCCTAGCACTAAAACCACAACTTTTTTGCCTTCTACTGGCTTATTGGGGACTAAAGCCTGAGCAATAATCCGCGAGCTGGCTGTATTTGTATTCTCAACTAACTGTAATTCCTGAACCTTTTTCAATAGAGTTTGATATGTCGATTCTGCAACATCAACTTTCCTTTGTAACTCCCCCTGATTTTGTGCTAACTGGGGTATGATTTTCACTCGCTGTTCGTAGGTAGAACGGGATTTATTTAGAGAGGAAAGTCTTTTAATTAAGCCAAAGCGCTGTATTTCTGACTGGAGAAAATTTCCGATCAGGTTTTGTCTGAGTTCTCCAATCTGCAATAGGTTCTGCGGAATTTGTGTTTGATTGCCAACAGTCTGACCAATTTGCTGTTGCAGGAGAGATTTTAAGCTAGCTTTTTTTGCGACTAAGTTAATAATTACGGGGTTGTCATCTAGGAAACGGCTACGCTCAACCGCTAGCTGTTGGTCGGTTTCTTGAAGTTGTGTAAGAATTCCCTGCACTGCAGGTGACTGACTGAGGGCACTCACAGCGATCGCTTGCTGAGAATTTAGCTCTACTTTCTGGCGCAACTCATTGGTTTGGGCGTTTACCTCATCCAGTTGAGCCTTAACAGTATCCATCTCATTGTCTAGATTTCCAATAGTCGTAACGGCTGACTTTGTCTCCTCTGATAGATCTGCTATCTGATGCTTCTGTTTAAATATACGTAGTGCTACTTCTGCATTATTAACAGCCTCTTGAGTTTTAGGAAGCTGCTTGGCAATAAATTGACGAGTTGCTCCTGCCTCAGAGCGATTTGTCAGAATATCATTTTCTAAATAAAGCTTCATGATTGTGTTGACCACTGCCGCTGATTGTTCAGGGTCACGGCTGGTATAGCTAATTCGCAATACATCTGTGCCGCCAACAATTTTCATGACCACAGATTTTCGTAGTTTTTCTACTTCCAGAGGTTTACCTTCTTGGTCTTTAAGTCGTAGTTTGTCTATTACTTGCTGCAATAAAATAGGTGAGGAAATAACTTCAATTTGAGTGTTTATAGGGTTTTGAGTTGCTAGTAGGGATTTTAAATCTCCTGGATCTCCTCCTTCACCGTTACTAGGCAACAGATTAGATCCTACTACTTTAAAAGAAGGAATTCTAAATAACAGTTTTCCTTCAGCTTCATAGGATGGCTTCATAAATTGTGTAGCTATAGCACTGAGCATAACTGTAGCTGCAAATATTGCAGTAGCAGGTAGCCACCATCGTTTCAATATCAATAAGTAACGACTAAGGTCTAAATCAATAGATTCTCTAGATTCCATAGATTTTTCCAACATAAATCTTCCAAAGTACAGATCTTAAGCAAGAAACTAAAAATTGACTTAGACAATGCACAAACCACTGCAATTGACAAGACTGATGCAATTTGACAATATGACAATAGTATAGACTATCTATGTTAAAAATTTAGTTCCCATTCTGACACCATGATGCCATAGTGTTGATACCATGCTAATCAGCAAAAAATTTGGGAAATTCTGGATTTGAGGTGAGTTAAAGGTGTCGTAACTCTCTACCGCACCATAAATCAACCCTTTAGCGCCACCACATTCATTTAAAATTTTTTTGCCATTAGCCATTATTCTTAAAATTTATTTCTTGATTATCAAGGGATTGATTTTTTTCCTCGAAGATTATTTATACGGTTCTCCCCCTTGTCAAATCACCCATGCTGTTCAAAGTTACTCAGCCCAGGAAAAAACTCACCGTTTAGTCAGTTTACGATTTTTGACCATAAATATCTACCATTACTCAGCCTCACTTAATAGTGATTCTTGAATTTAAAGTAAGTATTAGCTTTGCCAAATTTTATCATAAGCCTCTAACAGTTTCGGAGCTTGATATTGCCACTCAAGAATCTTCTCCATTCTGCGTCGCCCCTCGGCTCCTATCTTTTCTCTACGTTCAGGAGAATCTAGAAGCTCTAGAATCTTATCGGCAAATTCCACCTCATTATTAGGCTTGGCATAAAGAGATGCTTCCTGTGCAGAACGTCTTCCCTCTCGCAAATCAAACTGGACAATTGCTTTTCCCATTGCCATGTATTCGAGGATTTTATTCATGGTACAGTTTTCGTTATAAGCAGATGTTGGAGAGGGTTCTACACACACGTCACAACTAGAAAGCCGCTCTAAAAGTTCCTCCCCTTGCTTAAACCCTGTAAATTCTACAAACTCACTCACTTCTAGCTCTTTAGATAAGACTTTAAGTTTTTCAGCTGCTGGTCCACTACCAATTAACATAAAGTGAATATCTTGGCGATTTTTTTTGCGGACAATGTAATATACCATTCTTAGGAGATAATCAATTCCCTCTGGTTCACCCATGACACCCATGTACCCTATCAAGTAGTTCTTACCTCTACGGTAATTGAGATTTGGGGACATTCGGCAAAAACGGGAAAGGTCGGGTGCACTACGAACTACAAAGATTTTCTCTGGTTTCTTGTGCCCTCGGGTAAGAGCTACCTCTCGGTGCGATTCGTTCGTTGAAATTACTATATCTGCTGTGGCATAGGTCAAGCGTTCAGCCCAGCGTAATCCATGATAAAAAATATCCCGCCGTTGATACTTAGCTTCATACATCTCCGGACTGAGGTCATGATGATCGAAGATAACCCATGTGCCATAAAATAATTTAAACCATCCTGCTACTAAAAAAAGTAAATCCGGCGGATTACAAATATGAATGACATCAAAACCACGCTCTTGCCATACCCGTTGAGCTAGACGAAATTGCCAGTTAATTGCCCAACTATACTCTCGAAGATACCCAATGACAGAACTTTCTTCTGGTGGTAGAGGATGACGGTAGACGTGAATCTGCTCGATAACCTCGTAGTCTTTTTCAAAACCATTACCTGTGGGTGAAATTACAGTAACTTCATACCCAGCTTTTTGCAAAGTAGTTGCTTCCATCCATACCCGCCGATCAAAGGGAACTGGCAGATTTTCAACGATAATTAGTACTTTTTTAGGTAATGCCATAATCTCAATTCTTAATGAGTTTAGTAAAAGACTGACTTTTCAATTCTAAAATCTGCCTTTTTTGGGGAAATTTTAGTCATACCTGGCGAAACTGGACTCAATAACATGCATATCTGCATCCTCATAGCTTTCAGTCTTGCAATTGCTAGCTGTTTACACTCACATTATTGATCATTTGAATTTAATAGTGAACGATATAAATCAAGAAAAGAAACCCAGTGATTTTTAATATCAAGAGCAAAAACACTTGTTCTCGCTTTAGAACCTAGAGAAAGCCTCAAACCCTCATTTCCAATTAAAGACTTCATAGCATCTGATAACTGCTCAACATTACCTGAATTAACAATTAATCCATTTTCAGATTGAGTAACTATTTCAGGTATGCCTCCTACTGGTGTAACTATGACTGGTAACTCCCAAGCCATTGCTTCCAGCATTGCTAATGGAAGACCTTCGTTGTAAGAGGGCAACACAAAAACATCTGCTTTAGTTAAAAGAATATCACGTTCATCTGACCCTATCCAGCCAGGCAATTGTATATAATTTTCTAAACTTAAAGTCGTAACTAAATTACGTGCTTGTTCTATATCTCCATCTCCTGCCATAATCATACTTGATCTGGCTTTATATTCAGTAGGCAAAAAAGAAAAAGCTTTGATCAAATCAAATGCTCCTTTCCGTTGACCGATTCGTCCTAAAAAAAGTAAGTTCACTTTTTTAGAAACTGAACGGTTTGGAACTTCAGCAGGAATTTTTACTGGATTGTAAAAAACTACAACTTGTTCATGTTTCAGACCAAGGTTTTCTATGTAGAAGCTTTTCCAGCTTTCAGATAATACAATTAAGCGTTGACACTTGCCAAATACCCAACTTAGTAATTTCTGGATCCATTTTGCAAGTCCAGCGTAGAAAAGATGAAATTGACTACCATGAGCATGTAAAATTATCGGCTTGTGAAATCCCCAAGCTAAAAGTATCATAATTGCTTGTCGGAAAACACTGCCGCGCTGTGAAATTTGAATTTGAACAATATCAACTTCTTCCTTTATTAACATCGATAAAAATTTCCATATAGCTTTCAAAAAAACCATGACTTTGAGTGCTATAGATCCTTCCTCATGAGTAATAATATGACATATTTGGACTTCCGAAGGAGCATACGCCAAAAAAAGTTTCTCATAACCGGAAATACCACCCTGCTGGAGTAAACTAGGACCTAGCATGATAATCTTGAGAGTATTAGTTCGACACATAAGCTGTAATTTTTTAATAATTTGGTCTATCTTTGATTAATATATCAACGAAAGAATCACAAGTTATCGTTTGATTGATTTTCCTAGATTCAAAGGCTGCCAAGCCTTTTCCTAAAACCGGGAAAGTCTATTAATTTTATTTTTACAGATTTGCGCGTCTAGAAAGTTTGTTTGATAATATTGCTGATACATAAAGTATCCATTGCAGACTATTTTGCTCTAAGAATGTAGTTTCAGCAAGATTTGAAAGAATAATAACGGTAAAATAAACTAAGAGCCATAAACTTTCAGATGTTTGATTCCACCGGATTAAATATATTGCTTTTAATAAATTAATAACGAACCCAATTAAAAAAACCGAGAATCCTAATAGACCCAACTCTAACCAGAGATCCAGAAAACCATTGTGAGCATTAGGAGCATTCCATTGTATCGTTTGTTGAACAATAGTAGACTCACTATTATTCTCTATCCAGAATGCTCCATAGCCATATCCTAGTAACGGTTTTTTCGCAATCATTTCCAACACAGCAGACCATATTTCTGAACGTCCAGTAAGTGTTGTGTCCTTACCTACTGAGCCTAAAATTGTATCCGCTTCTGATATAAACCAGGTATAAAAAGCTATGGCAATGGTTGATATGAATGTCAAAATAGGTATCATTACTTTATACTTTAAATGTAAAATTCGATAATATATAATAACAGCTGCTGTAATGATTATAAAATTAACTATAGATGTTGTTGATTTTGAGAAGAATATAAGTACTCCAGAAGTAACATACCCAAGCCATGAAACCCAGCGATTTTCTTGATTAGTCATGGCTTGGAAGAAAAATATTGCTGCACTCAACACAAATGTCTCGCCAAGAACATTCTTGCTTGGGTATATTCCTCGCCAACCAGCTCCATCAACATCGTTTCCAAGACCATATTGTGGTAGAAATATAACAAATAAGAAGCACATTACTGCTGAGATGCCAAACATGTATGCACATAAGTTCAGTTGCTCTTTTAAGGTGTAGCGTGAAGCTAAATAAAGTCCAAAGATAGTTGTTGCTACCAGAGCAAAAACGCGACGTGCAGTAGTGTCTGGATCTAAAGACCAAAAACTAGAAAGTGCACAAACTCCAATCAATGCCCAAATAAACTTATCTCTGCTAAAAACGTAAGTAACCTTCTTCCAGCGTAAAGCAATTAACGAAAAACTAACTATATATGTAAAAGTAAAAAAGAATCGAAATATAGTTCTATCAGCGTCTCTTACGGTAAAGCCATCCGTCAGAAGAGGGATTAGCGGATTTCCTGAGTAGATCATCAAGCAAGTTACTATAAGTATTTGTTCGGCAGAAATTAAAAATTTCCTCATTTTTTATGATTATGTATACATACAGAAAACAGATTAAGCAAGTCAGGGATTCGTGGTTGGTAGTCTAAGTTGATTTTAAGAAATACTTTGTTTATTAGATTTGTAATTATTATTTTCGTTAAATGCCATAATGAGTACAATTGTATTAATGTCTCATTTTTATGGTTTTTTGATAAACTTCCACAGTTTGACCAGCAATATTTGACCAATTTAAATCTTCCTGAGAGCGAGCTAGTGCTGCTGTTTGCATACCTTGTTGCAAGTCGCGATTCTTTAGCAAACAAATGATAGCATCAGCTAGAGCTGAAACGTCACGGGGTGGAACTAATAACCCATCTTTTTTATGCTGAACTATCTCACTCAATCCCCCCACCTCAGAAGCTACAACCAGCGTTCCCATTCCATAAGACAAAGCTGCCACACCACTTTGAGACGCTTCGATATATGGCAGAACTATTGCCGTGCTGCGTTTAAATAGATTACCTACTTCTTCAAGGGGGATAAAATCATTGATAATCTTGTAGCGTTTCTCATCATAACCATTAGGGAAATATTGCCTTATGTTTTCTCCTTTTCCAGCAATAAT
This sequence comes from Nostoc sp., assembly GCF_036917395.1. GTDB lineage: Bacteria > Cyanobacteriota > Cyanobacteriia > Cyanobacteriales > Nostocaceae > Nostoc. Next base: position 85,238 of record NZ_JBALDI010000029.1, on the reverse strand, counting down.
CAGCTTGACTTCAGGTATACATTCAGCAATTAAGGGCATCGCTTCAAGCAAATATTTCAATCCCTTATAGGGCAAGATACGTCCAAAAAATAGCAAGGTACATGGCTCACGGGCTTGAATATTTTGACTACTTCGACGCTGATACAAACTACCAAGTTCCCCATGAGGTAAAACATTGACTCGCTCTTGAGGTATACGAAATTGCTCAATTAGAATCTTTTTTAGTTGATTAGTATGGACAATCAATTGTTGGGAACGGTAAAAGCCAATACGTCTGGTATACTCGGAACCAAATGCAGTGCTGTTATCCCCTGGGTGACGGAATATATCGTGGATGGTTGTCACCAATGGTGGCATTTTGTTGAGTAACAAAGTCCAATCGTACCAAGGATCGTTAGTTTCTTGCACATGTAAAACATCTGGCTGTATATTTTTGATGATATGCATCATAGTGCCCATAGATAATAGGTTGCGTGGATCGCGAATCCGTGGTTTTTTAAAGCTAACGACGCGGATATTGGAATCAAGAACCTTCTTACAGACATCTGAGATTTTTTCTGGATGAATTAACGTTAAATCAACATATTTAACCAAACTGTTTGCTAATTCGATGGTGTAATCTTCAAAGCCAAAATGTAATAGAGCAACCTTAATCATAATTAAAATTATATTCTCATTTAAATCATTTATTTAATCAACAAATTTGGATGCATTACTAGCAGGATTTTTTATTAAACAATTTACTAAACTCTTAAAAGTTTTATCTACACAAAACGAAAACCACCAAACGCACGAATACCTAGATAACTCACAAATAAACCATAGACACAAATTGCAATAATTAGAGTGAACATAATATCTAAGCTAATTTTTTGCAATAAGATGAATACAAGTAGCATTAAAACGCTTATCATTAAGGGTCTGATCATAATTCGCCATAAGTTTAATGAAAATAGGCGAGTATAGGTGAAATAAATAAACTGGCTAAAACCAAGAATAGTCATTAATAATACCATTAAAGGTGCACCAATTAACTTCTATTGAGAAACTAATACAACATCTCCCAAGCTTTCCAATTACGTCATAACTTGACTTGTTCAAATATATACTTAGAAGTTTTTCTAACTGTTCTATACATACCTGGCTTTTTTTTCCTTAATAAGCACCTTCTTTTTTCAAAACTACCATAACTGTTTTGAGTAGAATTTCAAAGTCTAACCCAAGCGACCAATTTTCAATGTAGCTAAGATCAAGATTAATCACTTGTTCAAAATCTAAAATATCCGAGCGACCTGAGACTTGCCAAAGACCTGTAATACCAGGTAAAACTTCATGTCGGATAAAATGATGTTCAGAAAACTTATCAACATCTCTAGTAGGTAAAGGGCGAGGTCCTACTATACTCATTTCTCCAAAGATAACATTAAAAAGTTGAGGTAATTCGTCTAAGCTGTAACGACGAAGAAATTTTCCAACACGGGTAATGCGAGGATCGTCTTTTATTTTAAAGATAATTCCATCTTTCGCTTCATTTAATGCTTCTAATTCTTTCTGTAATTTTTCTGCATCAGACCTCATAGTTCTGAATTTCCATACTTTAAACTGTTGCCCATGTAAACCTATACGGGTTTGCCTGTAAAATATTGTGCCGGGAGAGTCCAGTTTGATAGCTATAGCTATAGTTATATAAATAGGGAATGATAACATTACAAATAAAGCCGCGAAGCAAAAATCACAACTGCGCTTTATCCAAAAATCTTTACCTGTAATTATCGGACAATCCAAGCTTAGACAAGGCATTCCTCCTATTCTATTAAATTCTACATTTTTATAAATCGGTTTTAATTCCATTGGCAAAATATGCACTTGGATGCCAGATGCTTGAAATAACCAGCATAAAAACATTCTGTTTTTTAAGGCATCCCAAGATATAAAAACTTCTGTTACAGCTAATTGATTAAGTTGATTCAAGGTTTGCTGACGTTGATACCTGTCTAATGAATTAGCATTCGCCGTTCCAGATACGATGTAATGTTTTTCTTTTTTTATAAAACTAGCAATCTGTTCATGATCTTGAGGATCACAAATAATGAATACAGAAGAACGAACTATTTTTTTCTGCTTACGCAGATACTCAAGAGTAATATTTACAGCATATCTACCAGTACAAATAAATAATATACTTAGCACCCAAGATAATAAAATTAATCTTGGACGTGTAATATCAACAACTGGTTTATACAAAGAACAAACAAGAAGTATTAATCCATGAGCAAAAGTTAGTGATTTGATGATATTGAAATAGTCATAACGTTTTTGACCTTCTCGATAAATACCTTGGACAGCTAGTGATCCTATTTGAATCCCAATAGTTATAAAAATCGGTAAATAATGACTCGGTATATACCAAGTAAAATGCCCATAAGAAGATTGATATCCAGCTAAAACCCAAGCTAAGGATAAAAGAGTATAGTCTACTAAAAACAGTGTTGTTAATCTCAACCACCACGAACCCTTGCGTACCTGGACAAATGCAGATGCACGTAGATCCAAAGGCACCTCACTGAATTTATTTGTTGTAATGCTTTGATTACTCATAGTTAGGAACACTTAATATAGTTATTTGATGGAAATTTATATAAGACAAGTAGGATATCTCACATTTTTCTTTCAAAGAAACTTGGGCTTTGTAGTCTACTATTAACCATTTTGTTCGGAGTAACTTTAAGTTCTTAAGCAAAAGCATTTTCCAGGGTCGGTTTGAGTGCGGTTACTACCCAGATATTTAGCTTTTATTGCAGGGTAAAATCCAGTTTAGTCTGAAAATTTTGAGCTTTGATGCCAAAAATTTGTTGGTTAGTTAACTTAATAGTTGAATAAAATTTCTAACCTTAATAATCAAGTAGGTCAGGTATAAATATTAGGATTTTTAAGGTGCGTAATAGTTGAACTGAATTACTACAGTTCCATTGCAGAGTTGCACTTCTATGAAACAATAATAATGATATTCCTTCCTAAATTACTGTAGCATGTTTAGCTAGACTAATTTAGCCTTGCTTAGAAGTTCTCTCTTTATTTACGCATAATTACTGATTAGCAAAACTTACAACCATAACTTATAACAAAATGCATCAAAAATTTGATTATTGTTACAAAACTTTACAAAGCGAATATTGTGGTTATTGGGTCAGTCTCATGGGCATCGCTAGACAATTGGTCACAGATTAATGAAAATAAATTCTAATAACTGGAAATAATATCAAGAAGGCTTCATCTTTGTAAATCTTGTCATATCTAGGTTATAGACATTTTTTCCTCCTGATAGAGAGCCAATTTTTTTGTCTGTAACATTGCATTTTGAACCGTTATAATCTTGAACTATCAAAAATTGAGGGATTGGGCACGGTAGCATCACCATAAAAAATTAACATTGGATTTGCTTGCTGCAAGTCTTGGCTTGTAGCCAAAGGGCTTGAATGAGTGTTCGCTGCAAGAAAAAACTGAAAATTTTATTTGTATCTTACGTCACATTGATATATATGTTAAGTCCATGTGCAAAATTTTAGCTTCATATATGCTTTATCTATAGTGACATGAAACCCATCTGATGAGGGTTTCACTGAGTCGGCATAGTAGAAAAGCACAAATTAAAGATAACTATCTAAAAAAAGATGAACGAGGCTAAAACCCTCTTTTTTCCAGCCTCCTGCATTATTCCAATGACAACTTTTTACACCAATCTACTTAATTATTTAAGCAAATCATAATTATAGCTTTACATTATTTTTACATATGAAGAAACATAATGAAGATTCGGTAATAATTATTTTTTCATTTAGTAAATTGTTATAAAAAAGGATAAAGTCTTTTCAGTGTTGTATTTAGTCTACCTAAGTACGTAAAAAAATATTTGCTAAACAAAGGTAAAACCGCAAATCAAATGCTTTTGTCTGACTGGACTTTAACAATGTAATAGGGCATTTTTTGATTTTAATCTGATTTAAAAGTTTTAGTTAGAGAGTAACGAATAAAAATATGGGAATTATTATGTTAAGTAGAAATCGATTAGCTAGAGCTTTAAATACCAATTATCGAAGATGCGTATAATTGGTCTAGGTTCAGCTTTGCCATTGCCATTCGCGCAGCGTCCCGCTCTTAAAGCAAGGTAGGCTTTGCTTCTATAACTTTAGACTTCTATCTTGAGGGCGTTAATATGCAGCATTACATATAATAAATAATTTGCTATAAACACACTATACATAACTAATAAATAAATTAAAAAATGCTATTTCCTGATGGAGTTGATATATAGAAAATGCAGATAAATAGCCAGACTTCAGAATATAAGCAAAATATTCCGTTAGATACCTTAAGTCAGATCATTGGCACTCAAGTTTTACAGGAATGGAATGAAACCCAAGCAGTTGATCATCACGATCTGTGCATCCATCAAATGTTTGAGATGCAAGTAGAGCGATCGCCCCAAGCCATTGCTGTAGTATTTGAAAATACACAACTTACTTATCGGCAGTTAAACCACCGGGCCAATCAACTAGCGCACCACTTACGTGCTTTAGGGGTTGGGCCTGAAGTACTTGTAGGCATCTGCCTAGAGCGTTCCTTGGAGATGATTGTAGGACTACTGGGAATTCTGAAAGCTGGAGGTGCTTATGTACCTTTAGATCCTGGATATCCCTCGGAGCGTTTAGCTTTCATTTTGGAAGACACCCAGACACCAGTATTGTTAACTCAAGAAAAATTAGTCAAGAATCTACCACCGCATCAAGCACAAGTAATTTGTCTGGACTCAAACTGGCAAGGGAATATCCGAGACAGTCAAGAAAATCCTGTAAATGAGACAACGGCTGATCATCTCATCTACGTAATCTACACATCAGGATCTACAGGACAGCCCAAGGGTGTAATGATCCCTCATCGGGGGATTTGCAATCAACTCTACTGGAAGCAAACAACTTTTGGATTAACTCAGGCTGACAAAGTTTTACTGACTATTTCTTTTAGCTTCGACCCTTCAGTGTGGCAGATATTCTGGCCATTGTGCTTCGGAGGGCAATTGATCATGGCTCGCCCTGGTGGACATCAAGATACTGCCTACCTTGTGAAGGTGATTACTGAGCAACAAATCACAGTCTTGGCCTTAGTCCCTTCTATACTGCGTGTCTTATTGGAAGAGAAGGGAATTGAGAATTGCCGATTCATCAGGCATATTACCTGCGGTGGTGAAGCTTTACCTAGCGAACTCATAGAACGCTTTTTTGCTCAACTGAATTTGGACAATGTTCTCCATAATTGCTATGGTCCGACAGAAGCTTCCATTGATACCACTTTCTGGACTTGCCAGCGCGGCACTAATTATGTCATTGCTCCCATTGGTCGCCCAATTACTAATGCAGAGATTCACATCCTCGATGAAAATTTGCAGCCTGTGGCTTTTGGTGAATCAGGTGAACTGCACATTGGCGGTATTGGTCTAGCGCGAGCCTATCTTAACCGTCCAGAATTGACCATAGATAAGTTCATTTTCGACCCTTTTAGTTCTAAAAGAGGGGCATATCTTTACAAAACTGGGGATTTAGCACGTTATTTGAGCGATGGTAATATCGAGTTCCTTGGTCGTATTGACCACCAAGTGAAAATACGTGGCTTCCGAATTGAATTGGGAGAAATTGAAACCATATTAGTTCAACATCCGGCACTGACACAGACTCTAGTCATAGCTAGAGAGGATGTTCCTGGTGACAAGCAACTTGTGGCATATGTTGTTGCCAGTCCAGAGCAAATCCCTAGCCAGTCTGAATTGCGTCGCTTTTTGGAAACTCGGCTACCTGAATACATGGTGCCTAGTTTCTTTGTATTTTTGGATACCCTACCATTAAATCCCAATGGTAAAATAGACCGCCACGCCTTGCCTGCACCGGATACATTTACTTTTAGGCTCTCAACTAACTTTGTTCCACCTGAGAATTCGACAGAAGAAGTTTTAGTTACTATCTGGGCGAAAGTTTTGCGTCTGGAACAAGTAAGCATCCACGACAATTTTTTTGAATTGGGAGGTCATTCACTGCTGGCTACTCAAGTGATGTCTCGGGTTCGCCAAGCCTTTCAGATAGAAATACCGTTGCAACTCTTATTTGAGAATCCAACGATCGCTACTTTAGCTCAAGCGTTGGTTCAAAACGAAAGTCAAGAAAATGATCCCCAAAATCAAACTATTCCCCAAATAGCCAACCGGGAGTCAGCCCCTTTATCCTTTGCCCAGCAGCGAGTGTGGTTTTTGCAGCAGTTGCAACCCAACAGCCGAGCATATATCCTCTCGAATGCACAGCGCTTAAGAGGCAAGTTAAATGCGCGTGTCTTGCAACAGTCACTAGATGCGATCGTTGCCCATCACGAGGCACTGCGAACAAACTTTATTAAATCACTTGATGGTAGCCCCATACAAGTAATTGGCACGCCTCGGCCAGTGGAATTCAAAATAATTAAGGTAGCACCGGAGCAAGTAGAATGTCTCCTAAATCAAGAGGCACAACGCCTCTTCAACTTAGAATCTGACTTGATGCTGCGAGCTACTTTGCTCCAGGTAAATGAACAGGAGCATATACTCTTGTTGGTCATGCACCACATCGCCTCAGATGGTTGGTCAATAGGCATTATCGAGCAGCAGTTAGCAGACGTTTATCAAGCCTTTTTGAGCGATAAGCCTTCCCCTTTGGCAAAATTGCCCATTCAGTATGCAGATTTTGCTGTGTGGCAGCACCAATGGCTATCAGGTGAAATACTCTCCAGCCAAATTAATTATTGGAAAACTCAGTTAGCAGGTGCTAATACTGTATTAGAATTACCAACCGACCGACCACGGCCACCAGTCCAAACTTACCAGGGAGCAGTGCAATCCCTGATGTTACCTCAGAAGCTGAGTGCATCCCTAAAAGAACTCTCGCATCAGCAGGGTGTCACCCTATTCATGACATTGCTGGCAGCTTTTGGGATAGTATTGCACCGCTACACTGGGCAAGAAGACATTCTCATCGGTTCTCCTATTGCTGGTCGCAACCAAGTTGAAACCGAAGGGTTGATTGGGTTCTTTGTCAATACCCTAGCTATACGCATTAACCTTTCAGGTAACCCAAGTTTCCAACAGTTATTTAGTCAAGTTAGAGAAGTAACACTAGGAGCTTATGCCCACCAAGACCTGCCCTTCGAGAAGCTAGTAGAAGAACTACAGCCCGAACGAGATTTGAGCCACTCGCCGTTGTTTCAGGTAATGTTTGCCTTCCACAATACCCCAAGCGAACTCTGGGAACTTCCGGGATTGACCATTACTCCTCTAGAAGTCCATAATGATACCGCAAAGTTCGAGCTTACCCTCGATATTAAAGAAACTCCAGAAGGGATCAAAGGTGGAATTGAATACAACACAGACTTATTCGATGCTACAACGATCGCTCGAATGCTATGGCATTTCCAAACTTTACTTGAAGGTATCGTCGCCAACCCAGAACAGCATATTTCAAATTTACCTCTGTTAACAGCAGCCGAACAGCATCAGCTACTAATAGAGTGGAATAATACCCAAACTGACTACCCCAAAAATACCTGCATCCATCAGTTATTTGAAGCTCAAACCGAAAGAACTCCCAACGCGATTGCTGTAATCTTTGAGAACCAGCAACTAACTTACCAGCAACTCAATCACCGTGCTAATCAGCTAGCGCATTACCTGATATCACTGGGGGTCAAACCAGAGATGCCGGTAGGGATTTGTGTGGAGCGATCGCTAAATCTAATAGTTGGAATTTTAGGTATCCTAAAAGCAGGTGCAGCCTATGTACCCCTAGACCCGGCCTATCCCCAAGAGCGCTTGGCGTTCATGTTGCAAGACTCGCAAATTTCCATTTTATTAACCCAGCAACATTTATTAAAAACTCTTCCATCCCACCAAGCCCAAGTTATCTGTTTAGATAGCGACAGGGATTGCATCGCCGCACATCAGCAAAATTCGCCACAAAGCTACATTGATCCCGATAATTTAATTTATACAATTTATACTTCTGGCTCCACAGGAAAACCCAAAGGTGTACAAATTACCCATCGCAGCGTCCTCAACTTCCTCACGGGGATGCAACAGCACCTACAATTAACTAACCTTGATAGTCTGTTGTCAGTTACTTCTCTATCTTTTGATATTGCGGTTTTAGAAATTTTTCTTCCCCTAACACTAGGAGCCAAGGTAATTTTAGTCAGTCGGGAAGTTACTGCCGACGGTTTACAGTTATTACAAAAACTCAATAACTCTGCTGCAACTGTTATGCAAGCCACTCCTGTGACTTGGCAAATGTTACTAGAAGCGGGATGGAAAGGAAATGCCCAACTGAAAATTCTCTGTGGTGGTGAAGCCTTACCTGAAAATTTAGCTAACCATTTACGTCAAAGAGGTGCTGAAGTATGGAACTTATACGGACCAACAGAAACAACTGTTTGGTCTACAATTCATCGAATTGAGCAGGAAGAAGCTTTAGTGAGCATTGGCCGTCCTATAGCCAACACCCAGATTTACATTTTAGATAAATATTTGCAACCCGTCCCTGTGGGTGTTCCAGGACAACTATATATTGGTGGTGCAGGGTTATCACGGGGTTATTTCCATCAGCCTAAATTAACAACAGAAAAATTTATTCCTAATCCATTCAGTTGTGACTTTGAAAGCCGTCTTTACAAAACAGGTGATTTAGCCCGTTACCTAAGTGATGGTAATATCGAATATCTCGGTCGCCTTGATAATCAAGTAAAAATTCGTGGTTTCCGCATCGAACTTGGAGAAATTGAAGCTTTATTAGCACAACACCCCAGTATACAGCAAACTGTCGTCACAGCTAGAGTTGATAATCCAGAAAACCAGCGACTAGTCGCCTACATCGTTCCTCACCCAGAACAGACACCAACCACAGACGAACTGCGCCATTTCCTTAAACAGAAACTGCCAGAATACATGGTGCCTAGTGCTTTCGTTTTACTAGACACCTTACCCCTAACCCCCAACGGCAAAATCGACCGCCGCGCTTTACCAGCACCAGACTCAACAAGGCTTGATTCAGCAAACACCTATCTGGCTCCCCGTGATGAATTAGAATTCCAACTGACCAAAATTTGGGAACAAGTTCTGGGCATTCAGCCTATCGGTGTCAGGGACAACTTCTTTGAGCTAGGAGGACACTCTATATTAGCAGTAAAACTGTTTTGGCAAATTGAAAAGACATTTAATAAAAATCTGCCTCTTGCCATTCTGTTCCAGTCAGGTACTGTAGAGGCTCTAGCCAAAATAATTTGCCAAGAAGATATAGCAAGAAACTTGGCTTTAGTAAATACCTTAGACCAATCAAAATCTAGTTGGTCATCTCTGTTAGAAATTCAACCCAATGGTTCAAAACCACCTTTTTTCTGTATTCACGGACTGGGTGGAGAAGTCTTGTGTTTCCGTGAATTGGCGTTGCATCTGGGATCAGATCAACCATTCTATGCACTACAGCCACAAGGGCTAGATGGAAAACAGCCTTTGCATACGCGGATTGAAGACATGGCAACTCACTACATTCAAGAAATCCAGACGCTTCAGCCCAATGGCCCTTATTTTCTGGGAGGTTATTCTTTTGGGGGTATAGTTGCTTTCGAGATGGCTCAACAACTCCAAGAGCAAGGCGAACAAGTTGGTATTCTAGTTATAGTTGATAGTTGTCGTCCAGGTTATAGCTGGCGGGCGTCATTTCCCAAACGAGTTTTTTTGCATTTAAATAAAATTGTTCAACAAGGGCCTACCTACCTTTGGCAAATGGCTGTGAGATTGAGTTATTGGCGTAAGCGCCGTCTGAAAAATAGATATAACCGTTACTTGCAAGAGGTAGTTCATTTACCTGAAACTGATAAGCACTTAAAAATTATAGATGTTAACACTCAAGCCGTCAGTGAATATATCTTTTCACCTTACGTTGGTCAAGCTATCCTCTTGCGAACAGAGGATCAGAGTCGGGACGAAGCTATAGGTAGAGAATACGATCCTCAATTCGGCTGGGGCGACGTAGTTGCTGGAGAATTAGATATCCATTACGTTCCCGGATCTCACCATGGCCTACTTAATGAGCCGCAGGTACAGGTGTTAGCCGAAACATTGAGAAATTGCTTAACTCAGGCGCAGTCTCCAAAGAATTAGTTTGAACTTTTCCCTTAGTTCAGGATTTCGACGGTAATGGGTCAGCTTAAACAATTCAAACGTTATCAAGCAAAAACTATAGCGAACGCCCAATGAAAATGTCCCAGTCAGGTCGAAATTAACTAACAAAGGACTAGGATTTAGAACCACGACAAGCGACTTAATATACACTCACTTTTCTCATAATCAACTTCGTGCAACAATTAGGAATATTTCTTAGCTAAGTTGCCCTGGGCTGACCATCAGAGCGATCGCTATGACTATTTGATAATGAAAAAATTATCATCAAACCATGACAAAAATTCTTACAACTACAAATTGGTGGTTTGAATATTTTTACATTTAAAGGAAAAGTTATATTAGAGTAAAGTCCATAAGCATTCACTGCAAACGTTGCCATTATCGACTTTTCCGACACTCCCTAAATGCTGCCTGGCTACATAATCAGTCTTTTTACCTTTTTTCTGTCTCCTGTTTCATCTATTACTACTTTAATCGCATTGCCATCTAATGCTTTTTTGAGTTTATTTAATCTTCGTTGTTTTAATTCCTCTACTGACCAATCTGAATTAGCTAAAAAATGATGTAATGACTGTGCAGAGTTTATACTTACGGCTTTCGCTATCTCTGGTAACGATTTTCTTTTGATTGGTGACATTATTCCCAGATGTAAATATTTGAAACACTCATAATTTCTTACTTCTTTAAACAGGTCTTTATCCTCTGCACAATATTCATTTATGATGGCAACTGTTGGGTGAGCATCTCTTGGCAAATGCTTGAGGATTTGTAATTCTACATCCATTGCCCTACTTACCTTTCAGGGTTTTCTTTTTTTATTCTTTTATTCAGAATACCCGGAAAGTGACAGAAGAGGGCTAAATCCCTCTCCCAAGTAGGGAGAGGGACTTATTTTTGGCTCCGCTTCTGGCAATATTGGGAGAAGGGGCTGGGGGATGAGGGTTTTTTCTGTTCATCCGGAAAGAACTACAGTTTTCAAGGTGGACGCGGTTTAGTAGAGACGTTGCATTGCAACATCTCTATTATCGGAAAATCTCACCAATAACCTTAACTAAACGGTAAGGAATAAAAGTTTCTGAGAGTTCTTGTCTAAGTGATGGTCTTAGTTAAGGTTAATTTAGTGTGATTTCATTCAACGACTGTTACCGAAGCCCCTTCATTTGATGGAGGTACACCGGGTAATTCAAGACAGTATCCGGCACCATATACTGTCTTGATATAGCGGGGGTGGCGGGGATCTGGTTCTAACTTAGTTCTCAAGTGGCGAATATGGACTCGAATCGTTTCAATGTCGTCATCGGGATCGTAGCCCCAAACTTCTCTGAGGATTTCGCTGGGAGAAACCGTTTGACCGTGGCGTTGCAGCAAGCAGTGAAGTAGCTCAAATTCCAAGTGAGTCAATTTCACCGTCTCATTGAACCATATTGCCTCAAATCTTTCGGGAACCAGAGTGAGTGAGCCATAGTTGAGAATCTCACTGTGTTTTGCTGCTTGGGGAATGCGGTCAGTACGCCGCAAAAGTGCCCGCACCCGCGCCAGCAGTTCTTCAACTTCAAAAGGCTTGGTGAGGTAGTCATCTGCGCCAGCATTGAAGCCCTCCACCTTGTTCTGAGTTTGGCTCAAAGCCGTTAACATTAACACAGGAATCTCAGAGGTGCGATCGTCGCGACGCAGGCGTTGGCAAACGGTAAACCCATCTACTCTGGGCAACATTAAATCGAGCATGATCAAGTCTGGTTGTAGCTGGAGAGCCAGCGCTTGACCTTTGATGCCGTCTTCAGCTTGACTAACATCGTAGCCAGCCATTTCCAAGTTGACGGCAACTAGTTCTGAAATCGCTGGGTCATCGTCTATGACAAGAATCCTCGGCATTATTAAAAATTATTACTACTTATTAAGGATAAATAACAACCTTTGATAGATACAAAGATTTTTGAATCGATTATGAAAAAGGTTTTAAATCTTACATAAATATTAAGATTAAATGACTGTGAAATCAAGACTCAACTACACGAAATCTTATAGTCTATGATGTGTTATACTGCTCCCTACAATCCGTCTCGGTTTTTACAAAACGGTGTAAAGATGACTGTATACACCGCTTTGTGGGGAAGACGTTACTGGAAAAGTACTACTCTATTACAAGAACCGTATTATCAGGAAAAAATCTTTATTGGTGGCCAAGGTGTGCCAATATTTGGCTTGGTTGCCATCCCTGAAAATGCTCATAGCACGATTATCGGTACTTATGGTATTACTGGAGAGTTAGAGACAGAATGGTTTTTGAGAGTGCTAGGACGTAAGGCTTACGCTCAAGGATACGCTGTGGTGTTATTTGATTGGCGTGCCCACGGCAAAACAGCCGTTTTGTCCCCGACTCTAACTTCCGATGGACTGTATGAAGGGGAAGATTTTGTTCGCATCGCCGCTGCTGCTAAGGCAATGGGATGTCCTGGTAAATTTTGGTTTACAGGGTATTCTTTAGGAGGGCAATTAGCGCTATGGGCGGTGAAGGTCGCTCTTGAAGTGATTAGGGAGCATGGAGATTTAGGACTAGAAGATAGCGATATTGGCGGTAGTATGGTGATTTGTCCCAGCTTGGATTCTGAGCGATCGCTATCTTATCTAGTTACAACGCCCTTCGGCAGATATTTGGAAGCAGGGATTGCACAGAATTTAAAAAAACTGGCATGGCAAATCCATGATGCCCATCCTGGAAGCATTGATCCAGCAGCGATTGAACGGGCGAATAGTATCTGGGGTTTTGACAATGAACTGGTAATTAACCGACTAGGTTTTCCTTCTGTGGAAGCATATTACCAAGCTAGTAGTCCTTTACATATATTGCCACAAATCTCGAAACCAACTTTGATTTTATATGCTGCTGATGACCCACTTTTTGACCCAGCCATCATACCGGAATTACAAGAAGCTTGCGATCGCAATCCGGCAATAGATTTATTACTTACTCAATACGGCGGTCATGTTAGCTATTTGAGTAGTAAAGAGTGCCAGCGCCAATTACAAGATCCTGATGTTTGGTGGGCATGGAATCGGATTTTACAATGGTTGGAGGAAAAACGTAATTCGTAATTTTAAGATATACAGAATTTGGGCTTCCGTTAGTTGTGCTGTATGCAGGTCGGTGATTTTGTTGGAACTTCCGTAGGAATATTAGCGAATAAATCATATCCAGTTATACTTTCAAGTTGTTTTACATTAAATCAGTAAATCGAAATTTTTTTTCACGCAATCAAATTGGATTCCTATATAAGGTTAAGATAGAACTGGTTTAGCAAGATGTTATTGTTCGCTGGCTAGGAAGAAGTTGATGACATTTGACTCTTTTAATTTGCCCCCTGTGTTACAACAAGAAGCCCAAAGATGTGCTGCAAACCTTGGCATTTCTCTTGAGCAATTTATTCTCTCGGCTGTAGCTGAAAAGGTCGAGATTTTAACCGAGCATCTTGACAATCCTGTATTTCCTGAGCTTACTTACCGTCGGGGTGCTAGTGGTTTAGCAGTGCCAATACTGCATGGAACTGGCTTGCGGGTGCAGACTTTGGCAATCGCATCTCAACAATGGGGATTATCTGCGGGACAAATTGCTGCTGAGTATGATTTGAGTGAGGCTCAGGTAAATGCAGCCCTGGCTTTCTATGCTGCTCATCAGCAAGAAATAGATCAGGCGATCGCATCGGAAGTAGCTCTCGAATCAGCTTACAATGTCTAAGCCTCTGTTACATTTAGATGCTGATACATCAATTAAAGCTTTACATTTAACTTTGGTTAATCAGGGTCATGATGTCACCCGAACTCCCACAGATTGGATGCCCTTAGATGCAACTGATGAAACTCAGTTGTTAGGAGCTACTGCTAGAGGAAGGTGTATTTTTACTTTCAATATCCGCGATTTTTTATTTTTGGCACAAAGCTATCATAACCATAATGGAATTATTTTAGCTGCCCAAAATAGTTGGACTCTATCTAGTCTGATTACTGCTTTAGATTGTCTACTTGTAGATACACAAGCTGCTGACTGGATTGGTCAAGTGCGTTGGCTCAATCAATGGCAAAGATAACAATTACGAATTACTAATTATTATGAATCTCTGGCTACCTACACCAACAGATTTAACTTTGTTGCCCGATGAGATTCATGTCTGGTGCATAGACCTTGACCAACCAGAACCACAACTGCAAAATTTAGCAGCGACTCTTTCCAGTGACGAAATGGCTCGTGCTGAACGGTTCTATTTTCAGGAACATCGGCAGCGGTTCATTGCTGGCCGTGGTATTCTCCGAACTATATTAGGTCGCTATTTAGGTATTCAGCCGCTACAAGTTCAGTTTAATTATCAACACCGTGGTAAACCAGTATTGGCAGATGCATTTGCCGATACTGGACTGGCGTTTAACTTGTCTCATTCCCAAGGGTTGGGTTTGTGTGCGGTGAATTGTACTAGCGAAATTGGTGTAGACCTAGAATATATTCGCCCGATGTCTGATCTGGAAGCTCTTGCCAAACGGTTCTTTTTACCGAGAGAATATGAAATGTTGCGATCGCTATCTCCCAGCGAACAGCAAGAGGTATTTTTCCGTTACTGGACTTGTAAAGAAGCTTATTTAAAAGCAACTGGAGACGGACTAGCTCAGTTAGAGCAAATTGAGGTGTCGCTGACTCCTACAGAAGCAGCCAAGTTACAGATATCTGAAGACTGGAGTCTTTTTGAATTAGTACCTGCTAACAATTATGTTGCTGCTGTTGCGGTGGGGAATTTTGGCTGGCGTTTAAAGTGTTGGCAGTATTGATCTTCAGTATTTTAAATCGTTTATTTATCTTCCTGCATATTTCTGACAATTTTTGTCACCAGGTTTCTGGGTACAAATCTAACACTTTTTGCAAGTAGTTTATTCATAAAACCAGGAATGACAATGGTTTGATTCTTCATTAAGGCGCGAAAACCAATTTCGGCTACTGTTTGTGCATCCATCATTTTCTTACCCTTGAGCAACTTAGAGTCAGCCATTCCGGTTCTTTCATGAAAGGCAGATGCTGTTGAGCCTGGGCAAAGAACTGTCACGGTGACACCTGTACCTTCTAATTCATTAGCGATCGCTTCTGAAAAAGATAAGATATAGGCTTTAGTCGCAAAATAAACCGCCATCAAAGGCCCTGGTTGAAAGGCAGCCGCTGAGGCGACGTTTAATATTTTTCCTTCACCTTGCTTTACCATGTCCTTTAGAAATAACTTGGTTAAATGGGTGAGACACACCAAATTTACCTGTAGCATTTCCAATTCACCAGCTAGGTCTGTTTCATGAAATAATCCATAGACACCAAATCCAGCATTATTTACCAGTACATCAACCTTAATATTGGCTTGTTGCAATTCCGCAAAAATTTCTTCAGGAGCTGTTGGTATAGATAGATCCTTAACAATAGTTGTAACAAAGTTTCCGAATTTTTCTTGGAATTTAGCTGCAATTTCTACAAGCATTACCCCATTTCTATCTACTAAAACAAGATTGTAATCATCAGCAGCAAAAAGACATGCTAATTGATAGCCAATTCCACCTGCTGCTCCAGTAATAAGAGCAGTTTGTTTGTTTTGTCCTTGGTATGTTGTATTCATGTAAAAAGGTTGGTGAATTCGACTTTATGAAGCTGCATTACATTTATAGTGGTTCTGGTTCTACAAATAAGTGCGCGTAATATCTGAAGCGACGATAAATGTCTTGAGTTATTATCCTTTCAAGTGCTTATGTGATGCGTTGGATAGATGTAGCGGTACAAACCTAAATTTATGACTTATGCATCGAATAAGTCGGGTATTAAAGAAGTTTGGTTATTTCAGACTGCTAGTGTAGATGCGTGGCGGCTTGTCGCCAGATAACGCTTTTGATTACTCACAAAAGCAAGCGGGTAAAATCAAACTTTTATGCCTGACAATAACCATTCTATCCTTGATCGCTTCTGTCAAGAGGTGAATCCTAAAAATTGGCATTATTGAGTATAAAAAACAGGGCAATTAGATTGCCACTATTGGTGTATGAGTTGTTGCTGGCATCTGAAATATTGACTATTAAGTAGTACTGAGTTCTCAAGAACATGGACTTAACAAAACACTAAACTTATGTTTTTTGGATTGTGTTACGGCTTCTGTAACGCACCGAAAATATTCAGGATGGTGCGTTACGTTTCTAACGCAACACCCCTTACAAAAGTTGTGAATTCCTAAGCGATATTTAAGAAGCCACTTTGAATCAAGTAGGCGGTATAAGTCATAAACAATTGAGAGTTAATGGGAGGACAAACAATAGAACTGCCTGCTAGTGCATGAAGGGTATCTTGGCAGCTAATATGGGGTCTTCGAGCTTGTAGGTACAAATCAGGAATAGTCAGTTGTTCATCAGACCAGCGTTCCAGTAAAAAGGGTCGCAGAGTGTACAAAGGATTGTCCACAGAAGACACATTATTGATTAACTCTGCTTGCCATTCTTCATAGGGAATCATCTTAACTGAATAACCAAATGTGCGTATCCACTCAACTAGCACTTTGAAAGCGGCAGGTTGGGGATGTTGTAAATTGAAAGCTTTGCCTATGGATTCTTTTTGCCGTGATAGATAAACAACGGCTTTACTTACATAGTCTACAGGAGACATATCTAACATATAATCTACATCAGGGAAACTTCCCATTTGTAGACAGCCCTTGGTCATCAAATTGATAAAGTCATGTGTATTACAAATGCCTGTTTTGCTATCTCCTGAAATCAGTGGCGGTCTGTAGATAGTTACAGGAAGTCCTCGGTCACGAGCAATCTTGACTAACTTTTCAGCTACCCATTTAGTTTGGGAGTAACCAAGATAAATACCTTCCCAATGATTGAATTCATCCTGTTCTTTAACAACCTTGCCAGCATAAGCAGTCGATTCAAACACAGCAACACTAGAAACGTAATGTACAGGTTTGACTTTAATTTGACATGCCAGCCTCAAAACTTCTTGAGTTCCTAAAACATTAGCTGCTTTCAGTGCCGAGTAGGGAAAAACATAATTCAACAAAGCACCACTATGATAGATAGTATCAATATTGGCAGCTAAAATTTGAAACTGTTCAGAGCCAACACCTAACAATGGTTGAGATAAATCGCCGACAACAGGAATAATTCTGGAGTTAAATTGTTCCTGCCAAATTGCATACTGTTGCAGATTATTTTTGAGTTTGCTTTTGCCTTCTTCGGTATTAGCAGCACGCACTAAGCAATAGATATCCGCATTAGTTTCCTGTAGTAATTCCCGGATGACAAAAGCTCCTAAAAAGCCTGTTCCTCCAGTTAAAAAGATATTTTTGGGTTCACCTACAGGCAGATTAGATGCAGCGCCGGGATGGATGGTGGGGTCAAGAACAGCCTCGGCGCTTAAATTTAGAACAGAGGGAGCAGCGTTGGCATTAGAAGATGTCTGACGCACAACTTTTGTGTCTTGAACCTGTGAATCTTCTTGCACTTCTTCAGCTAACCGCTGTGAAAGAGCTTCAATACTTGGGTAATGCCACAGGAGCAATGGAGATGGTTGAAACCCTAGCAATTTTTCTAATTTACTTACTAGAATCATTGCTTGGGCTGAATCCAAGCCAGAATTTTCTAAATGTTCTTTAACATCTATTTCATCAGTTGGTACTCCTAGCAACTCAGCTAAGTTAGATATCAAAAATATTTGAATATCAGTTGCTGTAAAAGACTGTTTTATAGTCATTTTTAAATCTCCACTAATGTAGAAGGGACAGGGTGATAGTGACCGTAATAATCGGAAGCTTGCAGTCCTTGAATTTTCAAATTTTGAACACGATACAAAAAGGCTGCACCAGTCATAATTTGATTAGCAACATCAACTACCTGACGATTATTTGCTTCAGACAGGTAGGAACCCCGTACCCAGTCATTGAAACCGCCCATTGCTGGGCCACACCAAATTTGATAATCGACTTCTCTACCTTTCTCACCAGAACTAGACCAACGAGAAGATAATCCTAGATACCAGCGGAAAATCAACGCCATTTTCAGTTTAGGATTATTGACTGCTTTACCCAGTTTTTCAGGATTTTTCTGGGACAAATAAGCTGCTGTTCCTTCCCAGACTTCAGCAATACTCTTGCGGAAAACTTGTTTTTCTAATTTTTCTCTTTCTACCAAAGGAATCTCTTCAATCGAATCATAAGCGCGATATAGTTCAAATAATTTCTGCGCTCGCATGGGGAACATTGTACCCCGTTTGAGGACTTGCAATTTTACCCCCATTTCAAACATATCTGCTGCTGGGGCCATCATCACATCAGCCATTTCTGCTTGAGCTAATAATTTTTTGGTATGTTCACAAGCCCCAGATTCAATGCATGACTGATTAATTGAGCCGGTCATTACATAAGCAGCACCCATCATAAAGGCTGCTAATGCTGATTGTGGTGTACCAATTCCCCCTGCTACTCCGATTCTAATAGGTGTTTGGTAATGATATTGTGCTTGAATTTCATCCCGCAACGCAATAATAGAAGGTAATAAACAAACTAGGGGACGGTTATCTGTATGACCCCCAGAATCTGCCTCGACGGTAATATCATCAGCCATCGGAACTTTAGCTGCAAGGGTTGCTTGTAACTCAGTAATTAATCCCTGTTCAAGAAGTTCTTTGAGAATTCTGGCTGGTGCTGGTTGCAGAAATTTAGTAGCAACTTCTCGGCGAGAAATTTTGGCAATGATTTTATTTTTGATTTCAATTTGATTGGCGTTATTCAACCCCAATCCAGCAACACGGTAATAAACAATGTTGGGGGTCAAGTCGAGAAATGCAGATGCTTCTACTGTTCTCACTTGATATTTGAGGTATAAATCCACTGCTCTACGTTCAATCGCAGGTTCATTGGGACTGTGAATTAAATTAAAGGCGTAAGGTCCTTGAGGTAAAGCTTGTTGAATGCGATTTATGGCTACTTCCAAACGTTCTGGAATTAAACCACCTGCACCAAAGGAACTCAAAATTTGCGCTTTTCCTAGTGCAATGACCATTTCTTCAGAAGCAATTGCACCAGCCATTGCGCCAGTAACATAGGCATATTTCACTCCATGAAAGGAGAGAAAATTGGGATCTCCAAACTGTTGAATGTGGATTGGTGCTGCAAATGTCAGCAGTTCTACTTGTGCTGTTGTACCATTATCACCAGGGGATAAATACCCCTCATTAGTGACACCGATTTTTCCGGCAACTTTCACGATGTAACAGGGTTTATCTAACACCATCAATTTACCTTTGATGGTTTGTTGCTCAAAAGATACAGTTTCTAAAGAACCTTTCCAAACCTGGTTTTTGTTATAAGACCAGGTGGAGAAATTAAGACCATTATCGTGTTTACTTAGCACCGTATCTACGGTTGTCACGGCAGTTATCCCTCTGATTACAAGCAATGGATGATAAAAGCTGAAGGGTGTAGACTCTTTATAGGAGTCTATGTTTTCATACCAATTCTCTATGAAGATGCACGTAATAATTTTTAAACGAACCGCAAAGGGCGCATAGACGCAAAGCGGCTTCCCGCAGGGTAGGGCGCAAAGGAAGAGATGAGTTAAGAATTAGTTGGTGCAAGTTGAGAGAGAATTGGTATGATTTATTAGGATTCGTCGTTAAGCAAATTTTGGGCGCAAGTTAGTTGCAATTGAATGATTTCACTCATTTGTTGACTATAATCTTGTCTAGCTTGTAAAAAAGCAGTGTGGGCTTTAGTTATCTTTGAATTATTAGCATTGAGCTTTTGATACTGAGTCTTATTTAAATCGAACATGCTGATGATGCTACTAATTTTTTGAGTGATGACAGGTGGAGAAGAAAGAGGAATTTGCTGCCCAATTGCGCTTGACTCAGAAGATTGTAATTGTTCTCTCGGTTCAAAACCGTTATCAATGATATTTTTTGGTTTGACTTCTTCTGGCTGAGTAAGGGATGGCAAGATGTTAGGGGAATAACTTTCTTTTGGGATTATTTTGTTGGAAGTATTAAGAGAATCTGTGATTTCAGATTGTTGGATATTAGGTATACTTGGATGCTGTTTTTTGAAGCGATCGCACTTAAGATCCTCAGCCCAATCTTTAACAAGTTTACGATTTTCGTCGCTCAAAATTGTAGCAGCGATCGCTTTTCCACCCAAGGTAACTGTTCTCAATGTTGCTTTAGTTTGATTGGTGGTTTCTTGGACTTTGCTGTACAGTGGTGACAAATCCACATTCACTTGATGACTGAGTAGTTTTGCTAATGCTTTGACTATAGAAGCATGGTCATCCATCCCTCTACGATTCAGAGAAACTGTGAGGTGTTCTTTCTTGCCAAGAATTTTATCAATCCATCGTGAACAAACACTACCTGCGCCTGCTTCTAAAAATATTCGCACACCATCATCGTAGACACGATTAACTAATCGGGGAAAATCAAGCTCTTGGCATAATCCTTTGGCAATGTTGTGAGCGATCGCTTCACTTTCAAGTGCGAGCGGTTGATAATCAGCAGCAGAATAAAAAACAATACCTGGGAGAGTTTGTGATGGTAAAGTGTTTACCTTCTTGATTTCCTCATACTGCGATCGCATCGTCTCACAATGGATTACGTGGTCGAAGGGAGCCGGAAAAGCATTACAACCTAGAGTTTCAATTACTCGCTTACAGGCTGCTTCATCACCAGCAATTAACAATTCTTCTGGTGTATTAATTTGAGTTAAATAAACCCGATTCTCATGTTTAAGACATTCTCTCACCTGGGATGGTGTGGCCATGAGAACATAGGTTACCCAAAAGTTGTTTTGTGAATCAGGAACATCTTTCAATCCCCAATATTCACGCACAGCATTTTTAGGGCCAGATAATCTATCTCCAAAGAGAGGGGATGAGTTTAAAGTGTTACTTCCACCAGAAAAATTGCTCCAAACTCCTTGGGCAGACATCATGCTAGTTTCGCCCAGACTATAGCCAAAGACACATTGTGGTTTGACTTTAAAATCATCTCGAATAATTGTAGTAATCAGTCGAGAATAAGCGATTTCCGTTTCAAACATGGCTAGGGAATCGTCTAGGAATTCTTTTTCAAGAGTTTCTAGTTGCCTGGTGGAAAACTTATGCAAGCTTCGGGGATAAAGTCGCTGATGAATTTCGATGGCACGGTTTGCAAGACTATTGAATATCGTATCATCGTAGACTTTCGGGAATAAGCGGAAGAGATTTTGACCGATACCCACATAAGAATTGACAGCTGCTGGATAAACGTAAGCAACTGCTCCGGTTTTACCCAATGGTTTAGCTGTGAAATAACTTCCTACTGGTGTTTGCCAATCTGTGCCGTTCTCAAAGGCATTGTTTACACCTTTACGGGCAGATTCAATTTCTTTGAGTAGTTCTTTTTTATTACGTCCTGTGATTGAGAAAACGTATTTTGCACCAGAATACTGTTCAAAATTAGCAAATGTTTGACTGGCTGTAGTGGATAAAGAGGAACTAGTTTCGATGGCTTGTTGAAGATTGTTAAGTAAATCTGGGATGTTGGAGTGATCGCTAACTGCGATCGGGAACAGATGAAAAGGCATTTGCTGCAAATATCTATTGTCCCGCTCCTCTTGGCTGGGTTCCTCCGATAAGATTAAATGGGCGTAACTCCCATCTATACCCATACTATTAATTGCTGCTATTCTGCGTGTGGCATCTTTATCGACAAACCAAGGTCTTGATTCCATTGCGACATAGAAAGGGCTACCTTCCCATACTTGCGGTGTTTTGACACCAGACCATTTAGGAGTGCCGGGAATATACCTGTAATAAAGACAGAGAGCAGTTTTGATTAAGCTAGCGATTCCCGATGCTGTACAGGTGTGACCGATATTGGCTTTGACGCTGCCCAATCCACAGTGCAAACCACTTCCCACTTTCGGATAAGCTTGAAGCAAACCTGTGATTTCGGCTTCATCCTCCTGGGGAATGCCACTACCGAAAACTTCCACATAATTAACATCTGTGGGGTGAATATCTGCAATCTGGAAAGCTTGTTTGCAGACATTGCTGATAGCTGAAGCATCAGGCTTTACCAGAGTGTTACTGACAGTAGAATTATCTTGAGCGAAACTCATGGCATCAATAACTGCATAGATGCGTTCATTGTCTTCCTTAGCAGTTTCGTAGCGCTTCAGGACAACTGCACCCGCACCTTCGCCAACCGTCCAGCCATTTGCTTGTTGGTCAAAACTCAACGTATTGACACCCGTATTAATTGGTGCAAATTGGTTGCGGAACAAGACATTCTCCACACCACCTGCCAAATCCACTGCACCAACAACCACTGCATCTACTTCTCCAGTAGTAAGTAGCATTTGTGCAACTTCCAACGCCTTCAGGGCAGAATTTTCGCCAGCCGTCATCGTGAATGCAGGGCCAGTGAAATTCCATAAAGCAGAAATTCGACTCGCCATGATGTTGGCAATGTGACTGACATATTCGCCGATTTCTACTGGGTGATGAATGCTATCTTTGACAATGGTTTCCAGTTGCGCCAGCTGTTCAGCAGGCAAAGAAACTTCTTGCGCGAGTAAGCCATCCTTAACCTGCCAAGACAGATTCCATCTTTGCTGTAGCTGATGTACAGAAAACTCTGTCTCAGCGGCGACAATAACCGCCACATTGCTACCCTCCTGTAGTTTCGCATCTTTCACGGCGCGATCGCTAACTTTCAGGAGCAATAATTGTTGTGGATTCAATTTTTCGATTTCATTCGGTGGGATTTTGCACGATAAAGTATCGATTTCAAAATCTTTGATATATGCTCCAACTGGTGCTTTACCGTCTGTTAAACCGTACTCTTTCAGGACATTTTCTTGGTTTTCTATACCATGCCATCTTTGAGGCGGTAGAGAAGTAAAATGTTGGGTTCCATCATAAATACTGCGTTCAAAAGCATCTAAGCCATTGCAGTTACCGAAAAAGGCATCCATGCCGACAATGGCAATTTTGGCAGGTGGAATAGGTGCAGTTGAATCAACAGATTGTGTTGTAGTTCCTTGTTCTAAAATCAGATGAGAATTAGTGCCACCAAAACCAAAAGCACTGATGGCTGCCCGTTTAATTGGTGTATTATTATCGGGCCATGACGTAGCTGTTCTAACAATTTTGTCAGCAGAAATTGTCCTATTTTCGGAAGCTAAAGGTTCATTAACATTAATGGTTGGTGGAATTACACCATGAGACATACTCAAAATCGCTTTAGTCAAGCCAACCATGCCAGCAGCAGTTAGCAAGTGACCAGTATTTGCCTTGGCAGAACCCACTAGAGGCGCAGCTTGATTTTGACCAAAAAATGTTTCTATGGAGTTGAATTCGGTTGTATCTCCTAGCAATGTGCCAGTGGCGTGACACTCAAGATAATCGATGGTTTTGGGACTAAATTTTGCCTCATGATAGGCTCGTTCAAAAGCTAAGATTTGCCCTTTAGGATTTGGACTAAGTAGATGTTTACCTTTACCATCATTTGAGAGTCCATTACCGCAGATAGTGGCGAGAATATTATCGCCATCTCTGATGGCATCAGAATATCTTTTCAGCATCACCATTCCAACACCATCGGCGGGAATTAGCCCTCTAGAGGACTTATCTAAGGGGCGGCTGATCCCGTTTTCTGGATACCCTTGAACACCGGAAAATAACATCCGCACGAATAGGGAATCTGCACAACTTATGGCTCCAGCTAACATGACATCAGCTTTGTGTGACCATAAATAATGAGATGCTAGTTTAATCGCATAAAATGAT
Source organism: Nostoc sp. (assembly GCF_036917395.1). Classification (GTDB taxonomy): domain Bacteria; phylum Cyanobacteriota; class Cyanobacteriia; order Cyanobacteriales; family Nostocaceae; genus Nostoc. The sequence goes on along the minus strand of NZ_JBALDI010000029.1, from coordinate 61,159 downwards.
GACGAACAAGCAGCATCCAGACATAAATTAATCTGGGAGAGTGAGAAAGCTTGAGCAATTATAGATGCTGGTAAACCAGATATCATCGCATTGTACAAAGACGCTTTAGTTGCACTGGGGACAGCTAAATCAAAGTCTTCATACTGCAAAAGTTCTCTGACAGCAGGTGCGATCGCTTTATGATAAATTGGAGAGAATAATTGATTAGATAATTTTGTCGGGAATGACAAATTACCTAAAATTACGCCGCATTTTGAGAGAACAGTTTGATTACCCCAATAACCACTCTGTACAATTGCCTGTTTAGCAGCATACAATGACCATTTGAAGGTGTTATCTAAGCCAGCAACAAATTCTGATGGGAGATTGTATTCGGAAGGATTAAATTGAAAGTTGCGGATGTACCCGCCTTTGAGAGAATAGGTTTTGTCTGGTGTTCCTTTGACTGGATTGTGAAAGATTGTCGGATCTACTCCGATTTCTTCGACTGTTGCAGAAGATGTTGAATCTTTTTGATTAACAATATTATGCCAGAATTCTTCGGGGTTTTTAGCATCGGGGAATAGACATGATAATCCGATGATGGCTATTTTATCCACTAGTGATATCCTTAAGGTTTGGGTATTAGGCAAGAGATAGAGATATTTAAAACGCAGGATTTACGCTGTTCCCCAAACTTTCAAGAGGCGGTTGCTAAAGAAAAAGCTTACGCATAAGGTAAAAAAGGTGCAGAGAGAAAAAGTTGAAAATTACTAACTTCTGAGTAATTTCATCGACCAAATAATTGCTTTTGCTCCGAGAAGACGTGAGTAGACTTGTCCTTCTCGATTGTGGATGATAAAATCGGCGGTTGCACTACTGGGTGTTTTGGCTTTCACTTCACAAGAAACGTAAAAGGGTTCATTGGGTGGTGTGGTTGCGAATTGTTCATATTTTGCGACTTGTCCAGGTAAGCAACCTTCTTGATGAAAATGCTGTGTCCAAATCCAGAGTGCGTGCATACTTAGGTCAGTTGTATATGGATTTACCCATTGGACTGGAAATTGTCCTTGTTGTTTATCTGAGATTTGTTCCCACAGACATTGTGTAGTAATTTTTTCTGTGGTGATATTTAGAACTTTTTGGATTTCTTGAAAACAGGGACCATGAAATAAAGTAGTTTCTCCATTTTGATAAAAAGATTTGCCAGTGAGAGTGATGATATTATCTGCTTCTAAATTCACCGCATCATAAATTGGGACAGGGGGTATTTCTAGTAATAGTTGGATTTGGGCGCTAAAATGATAAAATGTTTTTCCATCTGCATTTTTACTCGATATTTTGGTGTTGAATGTAATCTGTTGAGCATTAGTTTTAGAAATCTCTTCAACATCTAAAATATATTCACTTGCCAGATTTTCATTAAAAGTAATTCCTTTCAAAATTTTGAAATCTTGAGCAGCAAAAAATCTATATCCTGGATAAAGTTGTTCGCAAGAATCAATCATCCATGATAGAGCGCATGTAGCAGGCAACACTGGATAACTAGCGATCGCATGATCCAATAAAAATGGATTCTCTTCAACTGTCATTCGGCGGCGCATCCGATAGGTGCATAGTTCAGAATCTAACTCCCTAGCCAAGGATACTAGGGGGCTACCAATGACAACTTGTGTATTTTCTCGATGGGCGGGATGCAATTCGTTGACTAACATTTGTGTCCCAGCTTCTACGGGAATCACTTCGATTCCTCGTTCAGTAAAAGCCTTTTTAAGTTCTGGTGACACCATCCCACTATCCCAAGCACCCCAATTAATTGCCACTACATGACATGAGGGATATTGTTGTTTGAAAATATGCCCTGATTTATTGAGAATTTCATTAGCGATCGCATAATCAGACTGCCCAATATTTCCGTAAAAACCTGTTACAGAAGAAAACAAAACTAAATGCTGAAGTTGACTAGGGTTAACGCAAGTAAGTAGATTTTCTAATCCTTGCACTTTGGCAGTGTAAACTTTTTCAAAATCCTGTTCTGTTTTCTTTTCAATTAACTTATCGGCTAAATTTCCAGCGCCGTGGATAATTCCTGTAATTGGCCCAAGATCTTGCACAGCATTGGCAAGTTTTTCTTGTAAAGCTTGCGGATCTGTGACATCGACGCTAATATATTCTGCTTTAGCTCCTGTTTTTTGAATTGCTGCTAGGGTGTTTTTAATTTCGCGGCTGGAGGTAATTTTGTTATATATCTTTTGCACACTCATGGGTGTGGGCTTCTCTCCTTGGGAAAGAAGATTTTCCATGATGCATTTTTTCAATGCTGATTCGTCAGAATTTTGAGCAAAATCTGGCTCGGTTTCTAATAGTTCGGAGCGACCAAGGAGGATGAATTTGCAGGGTTGCTGCTGTGCCAATTTGATAGTACACTCAGCCGTAATCCCTTTTGCACCGCCGCTCACGACAAAGACAGATGATGGACTAAGCTGGGCTGTTTGTGTCATAAATCCTCGTGAATAACTGAATAAATTTGGTTTTTTCTTTCTCTGTGTCCTCTGTGCCTCTGCGGTTTTTTTTAACGAACCACAGAGACGCAGAGAGCGCAGAGAGAAGAGATGAAGGGATTAACCTGCTTTTTAATCGGCGATGAGGGTGACTCGTCCTTGTGAGCTGTAGCCAACTTCACTAATATAAAGATTGGGGTCATGAAGCTCGGCTATGATGTTTTGTACTGACTGTTTGGCGTCAAGTCTGGGACTTAGGTCGATCGCACGAGTGAAAACCTTTGGCCATTCCCATCTCAGGGTTTTGGTTAATCCGAATAAACCAGCGCCGATCGCCCCGAAGTTGACTTTGTACTCTAAGCCAAAAGCGCCATCGAGGTGAGCAACTGTGCAGAAACAACTACGTCCATGACGTGCAGCTTCGTTGAGGGAGGGTTTGAGGTGTTTCGCCATCAAAAATACGTGCTTGACGATCGCCTTTTCCTGTTCGTGATAAGGAATTGTCCCGGTGTGATTTCCGACAAATATCGGATGGAGATGGATGAAGGCCCCAATCGCCCCGCAGTGAGATGCGATCGCTTGCAATTGTTGTTGGAGATGTTCTTCACTCAAGTTTGCTAAGGTGACGCGGGTTACTCCTGTGGGTAACGGTGCTTGCTGGGGGATGAGCGATTGGGGGAAGCTGATAACTACTACTTTCCAGCCTTTCTCAATTAAGGATTCAGTTAATTTATAAGTGGTGAGGGAACCATCATCGGTGATTAAACCGATGTGTCCCTCTGGTAACGTGAAATCCAAATAATCGGGCCGTGGTAAGCTTTTGAGTTTGACGGGATGGCGCGGGATATTATGCTCTAATTCGGGTGGCTGTTGGACAAACTCAGGCTCAAACTTTTTTTTTTCACCTCCAGCTAACTGCTGCAGGTAATCGACTATTTGACCGATGGTGCGGAGTTCTCCGAGTTCTTCGATATTTGGCTTGGGTAAGTCGGGGTACATTTCTTGCATCGCCCCTAAGATTTCCACCCGTTTGATGGAGTCAATCCCTAAGTCGGCTTCCATGTCCATGTCCAGTTCCAGCATCTCGACTGGATAGCCGGTCTTATCACTGGTGATCGCTAGTAGGGTTTGACCTAAGTCTACAACTTCATCAGTTACAGTGGGTTCTGGTGCTGGGTTAAATGTGACAACTAGGCTTGGTTCAGGTGAAGTGACTACCTCAACTACGGGTGCAGTCTCTACTAGAATCTCGGTTGGTTGTTGTATTTCGTGAACTGCAATTTCTACAGAAATACTTTTGGAAGCCTGGGATTGCAGATACTCGACAACTTGACCGATGGTGCGGAGTTCAGCCAGTTCTTCGATATTGGGCTTGGGTAGGTTGGGGTACATTTCCTGTAGCGCCCCTAAAATTTCCACCCGTTTGATGGAGTCAATCCCTAAGTCCGCCTCCATGTCCATGTCCATTTCCAGCATCTCGACTGGGTAGCCGGTCTTGTCACTGGTGATCGCTAACAGGTTTTTATCCAAGTCAACAATATCGATGGTTGCGCCAGATACAGGTGCAGCAGTTGTGGGTGCTGGTTCTGGGGTAAATGCGATAACTTCGTTGACTGGGGGTGAGCTAATTGTGACTACAACCTCGGTTTGAGGTTCTACTACTGGGACAGGTGGCTCGGCTACAGGCTCTACTGTCTCGATAGGGAGTGGAGAGAAGAGATTAGGGAGTAAAGAAGAGGAATTTTCATCCTTTTTAGAAGTCGGGGATACAGGAGTTTCAACTACAGGTACCACCTGGGGAGCGGGGGGGAGAGGTGGGGTAACAGTTGAGCCATTTTTAGCTACTGGTTCAGTTACAGGCAATGGCTGGCTTTCTACTATCTTGGTAGTAGGGGGTACTGGTGCATCAGTAACAGTTGTTTCTGTGGTCAACGGATAGCGTACCCCGTTGCTTAATTTCTCTCTAGGTTGAGTCGTTCCCTCACCTGAGATGATTTGAGAATACTCTTGCTGTATGAGTTGGAAAAAGTTTTTGGTATATTCCAGCTGCTCTTGGAGATATTGCTCATGGATGCGTAGGGTTTCACCTTGTTGGGAGTGAAACTGCATCATGCTGCGCTCTAAGCTTTCCATGACAACTAGCTTCATTTTGGCAGTTTCGGCTGTTGATTTACTTTCACTCAACAAGGAATTCTGCTGCTGCATCAGTTGGAAAAACGCTTTGGCATATTCCATTTGATGGTTGAGATAAGTTCCGTGAACTTGTAAATTCTCGGCTTGATTTTCCTGAAACTGTGTCAGGAGGTATTCTAAACTTTCTAAAAGCTGTTGGTAATTAGTAAGTTTTTCTGGTGTTGGTTGCATCTTAGATTCCTGGGCTGGTTGTAAAAGGGTCACAGGATTCATTTGTTGCTCTGTTTGGGTGATGATATTAGAAGTCACACCGTTGGCGATCGCAGGTATTTTTTTATGTCCGTTAGTCTCTATCACTGCTATAGGTGGAGTTACGCCTGGGCTGGTGAATAAGGGAGCCGCATCAGAATGTTCGGGGGTAGGTAATGTAACTTTGTACCCATCTTGCAAAGCTAGAGCGAAGGCATTTTTCGTTTTTTCGGATCTATAGTTGATGCCGTTTAAACGGACATTTAACGTCTTCTTCGTCTCAATTGGGGGTAGAGTTTGAGGAAGTTGATAAGGATCGAGGTTATTCAAAGCCAGACCAATTACCCGCAACTGCACAACTGCTTCTCGCAAAGAGCGATCGCTATTCTTTTGAGTGCTGGGGTTCAAAGATACGGTGAGATGAGGGCGATCGCCAAGGATATCTTTTACCAAGTTGGTGAGAATTCTCCGCGGCCCAAATTCCACAAAGCAAGTACCACCGGCTGCATAGATATTTTCAATTTCCTGCTTAAACAGCACCGAATTGGAAAGGTGCGTTTCCAGGATTTTTTGAATACCTTGGGGTTCTTTGGGATACTGTTTGCTGGTGACGTTGCTGTAAACAGGGATTTTGGGACTTTGGAACTTGACGGACTTAGTAGCGATCGCAAAGGATTTCTGAGCAAAGGCAATTAACGGTGTATGGAAAGCTGCTGAAACAGGTAACAATACAGCCGTATATCCTTTCTCGTGTAAAGCCTCTCTGACTTTGGCGATTTCTGCGGTAGGCCCAGCCAAGACAAATTGAGTTGGAGAATTTTGATTAGCGATCGCAACTAGGGGAAAATGCCTCAGCACTGCTTCTACTTTGCTGATGTCTTCTTTAACAGCCAACATACTACCCGCATCATGATCCGGGTCTTCTGGAGCCGCCATTGCTTGACCCCTAGCTTTCACTAAGAACAAGTAATCTTCTGTACTCAAAACTCCCGCAGCCCATAGCGCTGTCAGTTCACCAAAGCTGTGTCCCGCCACAAAATCTGACTTGAACCCAGCTTGTTGCAGTATGCTGTACATCCCTGCACTCAACACCCCAATAGCTGGTTGAGCATATTCTGTGCGTTGTAAGGCAGCAATTTGGGCATTTTTTTCTGCTTCCTCAAACACCGGATGAGGAAAAACGATTTCTGAAAGCGGCTGTAAATTATCTTTGAGTAACAAGCTATCCATATAGCCATGAAGACGCCGCATCAAAGGAAAATTCATTACCAGTTCCCGGCCCATCTCCAAGTATTGCGAACCTTGACCAGAAAATAAAGCAACAACTTTTCCACCCAATTCCATACCAGAGGCGCGGTAATAAATCCCTTGGGGATGCTCCCAAGATGCTGCTGTTCCTTTGTGTTTCAGCCAGTCAATGCTAGTTTGCAACAACTTGCAAGCTTCTTCGAGATTCTCAGCTACAAACCCAAATCTGGCAGCAGAGAGGGGAATCTGTGGAGATTTGGACTCCTGGACTAATTGTGCATAGTGTGTTTTTGCTTCAGGTGAACGCAACTTACCTAAAATCTCTTCAGATTTGGTCAGCAATTGGTCTACTGTCTGAGCAAACAACAGCACTTCACTAGCAGGACTGTGTAAACGGTAAGCGTGGTTCTGGTCGGCTTCATATTCTTCTAAGACGACGTGATAGTTAGTGCCGCCAAAGCCGAAAGAACTTACACCTGCACGTCTTGGCGCTTCCCCTTCTGCACGAATCCAAGGTCTGGTTTCGGTATTCAAATAAAAGGCGGAATTTTTAATGTTGAGTTTGGGGTTCGGCTCAGTAATATTAATTGTGGGCGGTAATACTTTGTGATGTAATGCCAAAGCAGTTTTAATCAAACTTGCCGCCCCCGCAGCCGCTTTTGTGTGTCCAATTTGCGATTTTACACTACCCAAAGCGATGTGCTGTTTTTTGTGATCATGTTCGCCAAAGAAGTCTTTTAAAGATCCGAATTCTGTCGGATCTCCAGCCATTGTGCCGGTGCCATGTGCTTCCATTAAACCAACAGTGGCGGGAGAAAAGCCGGCATCTTCATAAGCACGTTCTAAAGCTTTGATTTGACCTTCTTTGCGGGGAGCATAAATGCTCTTGTAGCGCCCATCGCTGGAGGTACCAATGCCTTTAATTACGGCATATATTTTATCGTTGTCGCGTTCGGCATCTTCCAGGCGTCTGAGGACAATCATGCCAATACCTTCACCCAGCATCATCCCATCCGATTTAGCATCGAAAGGTTTGACATTTTCACTGGGAGAAACAGCCGGTGTTTTGCTGAACGATATGAAAGCCATGATCGTGTTATCAGTATCAACACCACCAGTTAGCATCATGTCAGAACGATGCTCAACTAGCTCACTAATTGCCATCTTTAAAGCACCGAAGGAACTAGCGCAAGCGGCATCAACTACGCAGTTCATCCCGCCAAAGTTCAAGCGATTGGCAATTCGTCCGGCGACTACATTAGCTAACATTCCAGGGAAAGCGTTCTCATCCCACTTCACATAGGCGCTTTTGATTTTTTCAACGATTTTTTGCGTATCCTCATCGGATAAACCGCTGCTTTTGAGTGCTTTTTCCCAAATCGGATATTCCAATCTGGCAGAAAGTGGCATTCCTAACTGTTTGGCCATGGCCACGCCTAAGATTACCCCAACAGTCTCACGGCTAAACTCACGTTTTTCACCATAGCCTGCATCTTCCATCGCCTCTTTCGCAATCACTAAACTTAACAGTTGCGATACATCTGTGACTTCCAAAATGCTGGGCGGTATACCGAATTCCATCGGGTTAAAATCTACCTCTGGAATAAATCCGCCTTTTTTACAGTAGGTTTTATCTTCAGTGGTTCTAGGATTCGGATCATAATAATCTTCGACGCTCCAGTGAGTAGAAGGAACATCAGTAATACAGTCAATTTTGTTTACTATATTTTGCCAGTATTCTCGCAAATTTCTGGCTTTCGGCAATAGAGATGCCATCCCAACAATGGCTATAGGATTGTGTTGTAATTGTCTGTTAATTTTGTTAATTGACACTGATTTATCTGACTTCATTTTTTTTTCCTCTATAGACCTCTTCACAGCCTTTTCGCAATTATTGATCAGGCTCTCCAACTCTGCTAAGGCAGTATCAATTGAATAAGCAGACATAGGGCATAGTGAGTACTGTGGATTGTGTAGCTACAGTAATTTCTGTTGCCTACTAATAATGAAAAACTCTTGTTTTGTAAGCAGTTAGCTATCCTATCTCCGCTAAAGGCTTTTCTCCAAATCGACACCACACGACACATACTGCCCTGATAAAGCCCTAGATTTTTAGGCGATTTTTGCACACTGCGTAGGCGTAGCCCGTCGTAGACATCGCACAAAAATGTTAGACAACGTTAGACTCTTGATATTGTGGCAATAGGTCAACCAATTTGGGATTTTAGATTTGCGTTAGCGATAGTGAGTAATCAAGCGTCGTTATGAGCGTCTTTTAGATTTGTTCTACCCAGAATGAGTGGAGGACGAAACAAAAAATCCAAAATCCAAAATCCAAAATCCAAAATCTAAAATTTGCACGGTCAATGACGTTGTTAAAACTGGTAAAATAGTCTTGGAGTGTAATAACTGCTTGACCAGTAAATTCAATCCATTTGTAATGGTAAAGATTTTGAGCAATGGTATCCCACTGGAGCGATGAAAACTGAGGAGTAGCTAAGGGAACAGAAACGCTTTTTTCGCCCAAAATCGTTTGATTATTTAGCTTAATTGCAGCAACGTAGCTGGTGTTCATGACAACGTTCTGTATCTTGATAAATGTCATAGCCAGTTTCAACGTCCAGGATAATTAGTTTATGGGATTTGACCCAGCAAAGTTGACAAGTTCGTTACAGAAAACACACCACCTTTAATCCGAGTTTATGCAACTTGAAAAAGTAATTAAACGATCATAAGGTGATGACAAAGCAGTTATGTTTAGTTATTTTTAATTTAAAAGTCTTAATTAAATAACTACTTTCTATAACTACTTTAAAGCATTGAATTAATAAAAACACTAACATACTTTACAGAAACTAAATCATTTCTTTAAGGTTATTTTATAAATAAACCTCCACTATTACTGATGTGAATTTTGCATAAAAATTACCCAATAAGTATAATTTGTAACTAGCTGAACATGTGAAATATTTTGTTATCTACGGGTTAGCCATAAATTTGCGCTGGATTAAGTTAATAATGCAAATCTATTGTCTAGTAAGTAACAATTCAATGAATACATAGATAAATTGAATAATTATAGGTATGTTTTCTCAGAGAAACATCATAATTGAATCAAAGTTTTGGGTTATTTTTCAATATAAGTCAAGTTAAGAAGCAAAGCGGTTATTTATAAAGCAAATGTTAATTTTTAGTATGTTGCTTGATAAACATAATCATGATTGCATCAGTTAAAAGAGCGATTATAAACCGCAGCTACACGAGGCTTTACCCACATTTTTATAACAGTCAAAGTATTGCGCTAACCTACATCCCGCCCAGAACTTAAGTTCAGCGGCTCAAAAGCTCTCTATTTTCCCTTTCACCAAGGATAGCTATGTACATCGCTTCAAATTCTGTATTTATAGCGGTTATCAATTGCATGGAATACATACCATTCGTAGGCATACAGCATTGCTGTGCCCTGCATCTGAAGGAGAACTGCTATAGTCCTCTTGAGAGGAATGCAAGTTATTAGCCTTAGAATTTATTCCAAGGCGGGATGTCAACGAAGCAGAGGATTTCTCAGGATGTTAGTAATAACAAGGGGCAAAATTCCTTGTTAAAGGTAAACAAACTTCCGCCACAGTGTACTAGTGTATTTTTAGATGTCCGTTGGCGTAATGCACCAAAGGTATCACTTCATGCCTTTAATTAGTAGGAGCAAAACTGATAAGAATGTCTGATAGTACACAACCTAGCTAACAATAATCTGTTAGTAATATCAAATCTGCTTAATAAATAACTATTTGTTAGTATTCAATTGGCAGATGAGGAATTAGTGATAATTAAATTTTTTCAGTCTCTAATCTTACTTGGATTAAATATTTACGTGATAGAATCAATATTTATGCAAAGTCAATTAGTTGACAAAATTAAAATTTTTTGCCATACTTAAGGACAAGTTTATCCAAGTTTTTAGTTCATTTTTATTAGCGCTTCGTTATGATTGCAAGTTAAGTTTTCTGGTTAGCGCTATTGTATTTTACGCTACTGGAATAAAAGTAAAATTAGGATATAACTTAGGAAGCTTTGAAGTAATAGCATCATTAATTTTCACGCCACAATAGTGATTTTGGGTGGCAAATACGTACAACAATTCATATAAAACCAATTTAGACCCATCCACTTTATTAAGGTAGAAACTCTAGAGGAAAAGCCCTCTTGGTAATTTGCAGATGAGTCTATTCTAATGGACTAAATATAACCAGTCTATCCCCTTATAAAGCACAATTGGAATCAAAATATGGCAGTGAATAAAGAAAGCCGATTATTCAGAAAACCCATAGGGCGATCGCAAGCAATTTTAGCAGCTTCTCTGACTTTAGCGGCCGGATTAATAGCTCTTTATAGTTTGACTACGTTTTGGTCAAGGGCTAAAGTTCAGACACCGCAAGCGCTTCCTCCAAAAGCTGCCACTCCTGTGAAACTTGCTGTGACTGCCTTGGGACGTTTGGAGCCAGAAGGCGAAGTTACTACTTTGACTGCTCCCACTTCTAATAATGGGGTGCGAGTAGAAAGACTGTTGGTGAAAGAAGGAGACGCGGTTAAAGCAGGGCAATTATTGGCATATCTAGAAAATTATGGTCGTTCTAGAACAGCTTTGCAACAGGCTTTAGACCAACTGCAAGTTTCCAAAGCTAAACTAGCGCAGGTGAAATCTGGAGCTAAAACCGGAGATATCGATGCTCAAAAGGCAGCGATCGCCCGTTTAGAGCCACAATATAAAGGAGACATTGCCACACAACAGGCGACAATCGCCCGCACCCAGGCTGAGGTAGACAATGCTCAAGCCGAGAACGATCGCTATCAGCAATTATACAAACAAGGTGCGATCGCAGCTTCTATAGCAGATACTAAGGCTTTGCAACTAAAGACTACACAACAGCAGCTAACAGAAGCCCAAGCCACTCTCAAGCGGACTCGAGACACATTCCAAGAACAGAAAAAGCAATCACAAGCGCAACTCACCAGTATTAGTGAAGTGCGTGGCGTAGATGTTCAAGTCGCACAAACCGAAGTCAACAGTGCAACAACTTCTGTTCAACAAGCAAAAGCCGATTTGGATTTAAGTTACATCAAATCTCCCATAGCTGGCAAAATATTAAAAATTCACGCCAAAACCGGAGAAGTCATCAGCGCCAACAAAGGATTTGCTGAGATAGGTAAGACATCTCAAATGTATGTGATTGCAGAGGTGTATCAAACCGATGTTCGCAAAGTGCGTGTAGGACAAAAAGCCACAATTACCAGCACTGCATTTACTGGAACATTAAAGGGAACTGTGAAAGAGATTGGTTGGCAAGTTGACAAGCAAGGCATCTTCAGCCTCAACCCTAGTTCAGATACAGACCGCAGAATAGTTGAGGTGAAAATCTCTATCGATAATCCCGCAGATAGTCAACGGGTAGCTCGTTTAACTAACTTACAAGTGGATGTCGCCATTCATATTTAGTCATTAGTCATTCACAAATAACCAATGACAAATAATAATTAACAAATAAATCCATGATTTTCAAAATTCCTTTAGGATGGCTACAGCTAGCCCAGCAAAAAGTTCGTTTATTAGTAGCTGTAGCCGGGATTGGTTTTATTGTGTTGCTAATGTTTGTGCAACTTGGTTTTCAAGATGCTCTCTATTCAAGTGCAACCGCACTGCATCAGAATCTCAAGGGAGATTTATTTTTAGTTAGTTCGCAATATAAATCTTTAACTTCAAATCAAAGCTTTTCGCGGACTAGTTTGTACCAATCTTTGGGGTTTGATGGCGTAGAGTCAGTTAGCCCCATGTATTTACAATTTGCTAAACTGAAAAATCCGGCAACTAGTGAAAAATATTCAATATATGTTATTGGTTTCGATCCAGGTAACCCTGTGATGAACATCCCAGAAGTTGAGAAAAATTTAGATAAACTCAAAATTCCTGATGTCGTGTTTTTTGACCGGGGTTCTCGCCCAGAGTTTGGCCCAATAGCTGAAAAATTTAATGCGGGAGATACTGGACAGACAATTGAAATATTTCCCTTCAATTCATTAATTGGCTATAGAGTGAGAATTGGTGGTTTATTCAGCTTAGGGCCTTCCTTTGGGGTAGACGGAAATTTAATTGTCAGTGACTCAACTTTCCTGAGGATAAATCCCAATAGTCGTCCGGCAGATATGATAGATATCGGTTTGATTTCCCTCAAACCTGGTAGTAATGCAGAAACAGTACTGAAAAATTTGCAAGCAAGTTTGCCTAATGATGTGCAAGTTTTTACACGCCAAGGTTTTATTGATTTTGAAAAAAAATATTGGGCAATCAGAACACCAATTGGTTTTATACTTAACTTGATGTTGACAATGGCTGCGGTTGTTGGTGTGGTTATTGTTTATCAAATTCTTTACAGCAATATTGCTACACAGTTCGTTGCTTACGCGACTTTAAAAGCTATAGGTTATGCCAATAGATATTTATTAAATGTGGTATTTCAGCAAGCTTTAATTCTGGCAATTTTAGGTTATATTCCCGGATTGATTAGTTCTGTGTTGTTGTATAGTTTTGCAGCAGAAGCAACTAAATTACCAATAGTTATGACCACTAATAATGCATTGCTCATCTTAACTTCAACAGTATTAATGTGTATAACCTCAGGTGCACTTGCTATCAACAAACTCCGTTCCGCAGATCCGGGAGATATTTTTTAGCTGATTCCTAGCAGCAAAATCATCAAATTATTTTGCCCTGATTTAGACTCATAAGTAATCATTGGTGTAGCCTCTCCACAGAAAAATTACTCCTTGGATCAACTTTAGATTTTAGATTAAAAGTCTTTACCAAAATTTAAATGTGGTATAACCTTTAAGTCTTTTATCTAACAACTGCAATTCACCTATTTAACAATAATCCCGACTTTATGAACCTCAAAAACCAAACCCTCCTAATTACTGGGATTGATGAACTTGTCGGTTTGCGTGCAGCCGAGTTAGCCATAGCGCAAGGAATGAAGGTTCGTGGACTGCAAAGTTCTAAAGAACAGAACAAACAATTACAGAATTTAGGTGTTGAGGTAATTATCGGTAGTATCACTGATTCTACCACTGCCCAAAAGGCTTGTCAGGGAGTAGACATCGTTTTACATACATATCAAATTGCCGAAGAAGCTGGCGCAATTAACCATTTTCGTGATATCAATGTTGGCGGTACTGTCAACATAGCTAAAGCCGCTAAACAGGCTGGTGTCAAAACATTTGTGCATCTATCCAGTGTGATGGTTTACGGTTTCAACTATCCGAATGGTGTTACAGAATCCGGGCCACTCTCTGGCGAAAATAATCCATATTGTCAAACGAAAATAGAAGCCGAAACAGCAGTATTAGAACTGAATAATCCGTCAGATTTTGGCATCATCGTTATTCGGGCCGGAGATGTTTACGGCCCAGGAAGTATTCCTTGGATAGTCAGACCAATTCTGATGATGCGTCAAAAATTATTTGCCTGTGCCAACGATAGTAATGGAGTAATCAATCATGTATATATAGATAACCTGATTGATGGCATCTTTCTAGCGATAGAAAAAGAAACCTATGGTGAAATATTTAATATTACCGATGGACAAGAAACTTCCTGGAAAGAGTATTTTATGCGTTTAGCAGCGATGGAAGGTTTATCAGCACCCCTTTCATTATCGAAAGATGAAATCAAGTTGTTTGTAAAGCTACGTGTTCAAGGACAAAAACTTTTTCGCCAAAAAGTTGATATTTTACCTGAGTCTATAGATTTTATGACTCGTCCCTATGCTTGTTCCATTGTCAAAGCACAAAGCCTGTTAAATTATAAACCAACAATTGACCTAGAAGAAGGAATGCAGCAAACACATAAATGGCTGCAAAAAACAGATATTCAAAAGCTGATGAAATAGTCCACAGATTTTCATAATCATTGTTGGATTGTAAGGAGTTGGGAGTTAGGGATTAGGGGTTAGGAATTAGGAGTAGAGACGCGATTAATTGCGTCTGTACAGGAATTAGGAGTAGAGACGCGATTAATCGCGTCTGTACAGGAGTTAGGAGTAGAGACGCGATTAATCGCGTCTGTACAGGAGTTAGGAGTTTGGTACAAGATGTGAGGTATCAAAGTATTCTTAATTCTGACTTCTAGATTCTAATTTATGGATTCTTACGTTGCATCTACCTAAAATTAGCTGCAATTAAGCATAAAATAATCCACCTATTTTCCAAAAGCTTGTTTTCTATGAGTATAAATCAGCCACGATTGAGCATTGGATTACCTGTATACAATGGTGAAAAATTTCTCAAAGAAGCCATCGATTCACTCTTGGCTCAGACCTTTGAAGATTTTGAGATAATTATTTCAGATAATGCATCTACAGATAAAACTGAAGAAATTTGTAGAGCATACGCCGAGCAAGACCAACGTATCTGTTACTACCGCAATGACAATAATATTGGTTGCGCCCGTAACTTCGATCGCGTCTTTAAATTGTCTTCGGGCGAGTACTTTAAGTGGGCAGCCTATGATGATCTACATGCTCCAGATTTTATCAAGAAGTGTGTTGAGGTGCTTGACCAAGATCCTAGCATCATCTTGTGTCACTCCCAGACATATTTTATTGATGAACAGGGGAATTTTCTCCAAAATTACGATATCAAACTCAAGGCAGATGCACTAAAACCACAGCAGCGTTTTAACGAATTGCTGACCAAGCATTTATGTTATCAATGTTACGGTGTAATTCGCGCCAGTGCCTTGAGAAAGATACCGCCTATGGGTGGTTACGGTAATGCAGATGGAATTCTCTTGTTAAGACTTGGTATTCTCGGTAGGTTTTATGAAATCCCTGAAAACCTGTTTTTTGCCAGAAGCCATCCGCAACAATCAATGAGTATGTATTTCCCTAATTATTTGTTGTTTACTAACAACAGTAAAAAACCCTCATTGAGTATGCTGCCTGATTTTTATGCGTATGCAGTGTGGTTTGATTCAGCAAAGAAAGGAAAAATTTTATTGCCACATTGGAGAATATTCTGGGAGTATGTACTCTCCATATGGCGTAGTCCCCTGAGTTTGTATGAGCGGCTATGTTGTCATATAAGTCTATATCAGCATTTAAAAGGGACACAATATCTTTTGCTGAAAGATTTGCTAAAAGTGCTACAAGTACTTTGGAAAGGTTGGTATAAAGCATCAGTTAAAAAACCACAAGTCACGCTTTGAATAAATCGGTTTAAAAATAAAAGCTGGCGATCGCAGCTTTTTTTGAAGCACAAAATCACCTATTTTTCACTCCAAAACTATGCTGAAACTATCTCAAGTTTGTCATGTTTTGCTTGCTACTTTAGTGAGCATCAGCTTTGCTAAAACAGTGAATGCTGAACCAACTGAAACACTAACTGTTGTGGTAAATGGAATACATCACCAAAAAGGTGAGATTTGCTTGAGAGTTTACCCAAGTGAACGAGGATTTCCGATGAGTAATTCTAGTGGAGATCAAAGTGGCTGCGTTAAGATTACTGGAAGTTCTGTCAAAAAAGAATTTTCCGGTTTGAAGCCTGGAACTTATGCTGTCGCTGTAGTTGATGATCAGAATGGCGATCGCAAACTCAACAAAGACTTTTTCGGTATTCCCAAAGAAGGTTTTGGGATTTCTAAAAATCCAACTGTGTCCATACAAACAGGTGCGCCAAAGTTTCGTGAGGCCAGTTTTGTTGTAAACAAAAATACAACAGTCAACATTATTATGAAATATTCGCTTGATTCCTAAAGGGCCTGGGGACTGGGTACTGCTTCTCTAAAAGATACTTCTGATTTCCAATCCCTAATCCCCAGTCCCCAATCCTTAATCCTATCGGAGATTAAAAATTTAATGGAAGATTTGGCGATATTTTTCTCTAAGTCTTTGATGAGTTGGCTAGTTATTCAGGTGTGTTTAACGCTTGTCTTTATATGGTATCTGCGCTCATCCAAAAAAAACTTGTTACCAGATGACCAGTTGCCCAAAACAGCAGTGATTCTTTGCCTACGTGGAGCCGATCCGTTTTTGCCTAGATGTTTGCGATCGCTCCTAAATCAGAACTATCCACAGTATGATTTAAAGTTGATCGTTGATAGTCACGAAGATCCCGCTTGGAAAATTGCTAGTGAAACGATCACAGAGCAAGAAGCGACCAACGTTCAAATTAGCCCTTTGCGAACAGTACGCAACAATTGTAGTCTCAAATGCAGTTCTTTAGTGCAAGCTATCCATGAGTTGGACGATTCCTATAAGGTGGTTGCCCTAGTAGATGCTGATACTATAGTCCATGTGAATTGGCTGCGAGAATTAGTCAGTCCTTTAGGTGATCCCAAAGTGGGGGCGACAACAGGTTATCGTTGGTACGTACCTACAGGTAAGTATTGGGGATCTTTAGTGCGCTACATAGGCAATGTATCCGCAGTAGTGCAAATGTTTATCTTCCAGATTCCTTGGGGTGGGACTTTGGCTATGAAAACAGAAGTGCTTCGCCAAACAGAACTGCTAGATAAGTGGGGACAAGCTTTAGGCGAAGATTTTATGATGCACAACATCCTCAAAAAACATGGGTTGCATGTAAAGTTTGTGCCTTCGCTGCTGATAGTAAATCGTGAAGAGACTGATTTATTCAACTTAATAGATTATCTTAAGCGCCTCATCCTTTATTCTCGACTGTATCACCCACGTTGGTTAGCTTTAATTAGTGAAGCTGTTTCTAGCATTTTGTTTCCGACTATAGTCATCCTGTTAATTCTAGAGTCGTTGTTAGAGACAAAATGGGAAACTGCGGCTCTCTTGTTAGGCTGCTATGGAGTTTATACTGTCGGATTACTTTTGGTAATGCTGGTGTTGGAATTAGAGATACAGCGAGTGGTTCGCTCTAATGACCAGGCGATCGCAAAATTATCAGCTGCTACAATCTTCAAAATGTTAATTGGGATTCCCCTGACACAGTGGGTTTATGGGTTAGCGATGTTATCGTCACTGTGGATTTCAACAGTCACTTGGCGTGGTGTCAGCTATCGGGTCCAAGGGCCTTGGAATATCCGGCTAGTCGAATATCGTCCTTATCAATGGTTGGATCAACCTATTGATAGCAAGGTTTCTCTTTGAAGTTAATTGCTAGATATAAACTAGGGCATGAAAGTTATTACACTAAACATTCCCTAGTCTTCAAATTATATAATCTTATATTTAATCGAATTAAATTAGCTATAAACCTTGTCAAAATACACGCTTTTGCTTGTTGATTACCAAAATTTATTTACATTTATGGCAAGGGTTTAGAGAAATATATTAAGGGGAATTGTGACTGAGTATTTTGAATATTTTGATAGTTTCTAACCAAGTAGAAACATCCTCTTCAGAATCGACAATTTAGACCATTTATAAATGCGTAAATCCTTAGCCTAACTGTATTCGGAGGAATTTATGAGCCAAATAATCAGGATGTTCATGAAACATTTGCTGTGTAAATCCTAAATTCAAAACCAGCATTTTAGTGTAATATTCCCCTTTTTATGACTAAGCAACCACTTCGCATTGCACTGTTTACAGCATTGTACCCTCCTTTCTTGACTGGAGTTTCCGTTGCAGTACACCAACGGGTTCAATGGTTACTGCAACAAGGGCATGAGGTCTTTCTTATCCACCCAGAAATTAATAGCCAGTACCCCAGAAAGATTGGAAATCGCCCAATGTCAGGATTGGATGAACTACAGCCCTTCCCCAACTTTTCTGCTTATGCATTCCCCACCAAACCGCTAATCTTCTACAAATCTCTTCCCCAACCATTAAACTATCGCTATTGGAGTGATACTAAGTTACTTGATAACTTTCAGCCCGATATTATACTGGTTGAAGAAGCGGCACAAATGAGAGGATTATACTCACTTTTCTTACAAGGTTATGGTCGCCCCATAGGAGTTGAGTATGCTAAACAAACTGATACCCCAATCATCTCAATTTTCCATACCGATATCGTTGCCTATATTCGATATTACTTAGGAAATGTGTTCTTCAGCTTGCTACGTCCGATTGTTCCCCTTTTAGTCAAGCAGTTCAGTGATGCTTATGATCTCAACTTATTTCCGTCTCAAGAACTGCTTGCTAAGTACAACCGACTGAAATGCCAACGCAGTGAATACGTGCCATATCAAGGAATTGATTGCGAAAAATTTCACCCTCGAAATATAGACTACAACCCCATTGTTAACGACTATCGACCAACTATCCTTTTTGTCGGACGCATTACCCCAGAAAAAAATGTCACCCAACTTATAGATGCATTTCCAATCATTGCTGCCAAAATTCCCGATGTCCATTTAGTCATCGTCGGTAGTGGCCCCTTGGATGAGGAGATCCGTCGGCGCGTCCAAAAGTTTGAGTCCGGTATTACTGTCTGGGGTGAGTCCCACGGAACAGAACTTCTAGGTTTATATGCACGGGCAGATGTATTTGTCAACCCCTCTGTCACCGAAAACTTCTGTACGACCAATATGGAAGCTTTAGCATCTGGAACCCCTGTTGTAGCAGCCAACGCTGGAGGAAATCCTGAACAGGTTTTTCATGCGATCAACGGTTTTTTAGCCGAACCCAACAACCCAACAGATTTGGCCCACAAGGTAATTGCGATTTTGGAAAATTCCAGCTTTAAAGCAGATTTGACTCGGCAAGCTCGTCCTTCCATACTTGAATTTGATTGGTCGGCATGTATGCAAAAATTAGAAGACAAACTTTACCAAATCGTTGAAGGATCGCAGAAGGTGCAGGTAGGTACAGGTAGTATAAGACCATAACGATAACAAACACGATGATCGCTAGAGCATCGATTCAGTAATCAAAAACCTAACCCCCCAGCCCCTTTTCCTAGCAGGGTTGGGGGAGCAAAAAGCCCTATTGGTAAGTGCCCTTTAAGCGAATGGCACGCTTGAAAAGCTGAAAGGTAATCCCAAACTCTGACTAAATTTATCCTTGAGGATTTTTACTCGCAGTGTCACAGTAGTAGTAGTTATATTTGCTTGCTCGTCTCAATGAAAGTATTTCATGAACGAGCTTCGCTTTTTCTACCTACCACAAAATTTACACAACCCATACATCCCATTCCACTGCCTCTGCACAGTGATCGCTCTTTGCGATGAACTTTATCGGCGTAGTTTACCACCGTAGGCATCGCTTCAATGAAACTGCATCAAAGACAATTACCTGACCCATCCCGACACTGTTCAATAGCTTTAAAAGCCCTTTGGGTGGATTTGAAAGCACTTTCTTAGCAAGCCAGATCCAAAATCTATTCTCGTGGAGTACTTGCACATAGTTAGCATCCACTTGATTGAGCCGAGCAAAGATGGTTGGGCTGCCAGGAATGCCGCAGCTTGATCTCTATTAAGTTTGAGTACAGGGAAGTTTTTTGGCAACATCTCCTGCAATAAGTGCTGTAATTCCTCTGGGCTTGTAATTCCATAAGGATTAATCCGATCGCTACTGCCTACTGGTTGCCAGAAAATTAGTCGAATGGTGCGTAGGCATAGCCCGTCGTAGACATCGCATTAAAATTAGACCAGAGTTTAATAGCTGGGATAACAATGCAAGTTTTTCAACTTACATTTTTGTATTTGCATCGCCGTGCTATCTAAATGCAACCTGCTGCAATACGATTGTTTTGACTGACAATGCAATTGTTTCGACTGACAATGCAATTGTTTCGACTTGCAATGCAATTGTTTCGACTGACAATGCGATTGTTTCGACTGACAATGCCATTGTTTTGACTTGCAATGCGATTGTTTCGACTTGCAATGCGATTGTTTCGACTGACAATGCCATTGCATCAACCTGCAAAAATTAATCCCCTCTACAAGTTGTGATATAAAATCTACAATTGGGTTAAGCTGGTTTTAGCACCCCGGTACCCGTGCAAAATAGGCATAGTAAACAATCCCCACGCCAAACCCGTAATCAATCCAAAAGGCGTAACCAGATAGTTATTAAAACTCCAAAAACCGAAAACCTGTGCTGCCAATTCTAAAGGATAAGCCATCATCAGCACACTTGCGATCGCCGCACCACTTAAGCCATACTGACTCAACCAGTAAAAACCTTGACCACCAGTTATCCCATACAGCAGACGAGTAATCAGCAAACCCGTTACAGTGCCGTAGCAGCGCATACACACAGCCATAATAAACGGTGGTGCCAAATCTAACCCCATAGCTGGTTGCGGACATACATGATTACCCATGAAATAAATAATGTCCGCAATCTCTCCAAGCAACCACACCCCAGACGCAGCCAGAAAGGGAGCCACTGGCGGGCCAAAAACCATCCCCGCCAGCATAAAATCAGCAATCAAACTGACCCAATTAACTTGCAACTCTTCACTAAAAGCTACTCTTGTCATCTCCCTTTCTCTGCGTCCTCTGCGCCTCTGTGGTTCGTCTCCTTAACCTATCTTATTAACATAGGGACTTGTCAACTTATCCAACTGTTGAATCAACAGACTGAGGAACAATCCCACATCCGTCACCACACCCACCGATTCCACAGAACCGCGATCGCTTAACTTAGTCACCACAGCTGGATTAATATCCACACACACCATCTTCACCCCCGCCGGAGTCATATTCCCCACCCCAATCGAGTGCAGCATTGATGACAGCATCAAAATCATCTCCGTACCTTCTAAGTGTTTGGCATATTCCTCCTGTGCTTTAATCAAATTCATTTCGGTATCAGGCAAAGGCCCGTCATCCCGAATCGATCCAGCAAGCACAAAAGGCACATTATTGTGGACACACTCATACATCACGCCACTTTTAATTGCCCCCGCCTCCACAGCTTTGGGAATACTGCCATAACGACGGATACTATTAATTACCTTCAGGTGATGGCGGTGTCCACCATGCACGGCGACACCTCGCTTCATGTCTACACCTAAGGAAGTGCCCATGATATTTTGCTCGATGTCGTGAACTGCGATCGCATTACCAGCCAACAGCGCTTGCACGTATCCTTCCCGAATCAGTTGCCCCAGGTGTTCACCGCCACCAGTGTGAATCACCACAGGCCCAGCTGTGACCACAACTTTACCACCAGCATCGCGGATTTTTCGCAATTCCCAAGCCACTTGCTCAACGACCAATTCCACGCGCCGTTCGCTGGAAACTCCCGCCGACATAAAACTGAATTCTTGAGTGCTGCGTAGTTCCCGCGATTCCGTTTTGCGAATGGTGCGGATACCTAGCACGTCTACAATTACCTGTTCGCCAACTTTTAAATCGCGGAGTATTTTACACCGAGCAACTAAGCCATTGGCATCGGTAATTGCGATCGCGCCATCCATTCGCTGATTTTCTACCTTCACCCACTGTCCATTAATCCTGACTTCGGTGGGATAAATTGTACTGACGTAGAAATCATCAGGCGCTACACCATCTTGGATTACAGGCTCCAGTTTGGCGTCTCGCTCATCATGCGGTAAATCTACTGCACCCAAATCAATCAACATTGAGATGATTTCTTCCATCACCTCATGGGATGGTGCTGATACCCTCACATCGGCGGCTGAGGTACTTTGCCGTTGTTCTCCCAAGTTGAAATTCAGGACTTTGAAGCTTCCCCCGGCATCTATAATCAAATCCAAAGCGCGGTTAATTAAGCCTGCGTCGAGCAAGTGTCCTTCCATGCGAATGACGCGGCTTTCTACCGAGACATTGGCATGAATTTCGTCTCTAACTGGTTCTGTCACCCGCAGAGTTAAGCATTTAGCCGCGCCACCAGCTTTGAGAAATTCCGTAAGTGGCGTTTCCAGCACTTGGAAACCTGCATCCGCAAGACGGGTTTTCAAAGCATCACTCGTCTTGTTCATGATGACGATGCTATCCACATTCACCGCATTACAAGCGAAGTTGACTGCATCAGCCTCTTCAATTGCGATTCGCTTTTCTGGTGCGACTCGCATTTCGATTAAGCGGTTGGAGTAAGAATCAAAAGCGCCGGGATAATATAGCAAATAGCCATTTGCTAGCGGACAAAAACAGGTATCCAGGTGATAGAAACGTTCATCTATGAGTCGCAGGGAAAGCACCTCAATATCCAGCCATTTCGCTAGATAAGGGTGAGAATCTAATTCCGAGCGGAAACCGTATCCCGCCCATAACCAGCGGCCTTCCCGATCAAGCAGTGCGTCTCCTGCTCCCTCAAAAGGCAAATCTTTGGGAAGTTCATTGACTGTATAACCATTTCCCTCAAACCATTGTTTGAAGAAAGGCTCCTCTCCCTGACGTTCTTTGTGCAAAAAGCGACTGAGGACGACGTTATCCCCAAGTACTAAGCCAGCGTTGGCGGTAAAAACCAAATCAGGCCAACCTTTTTCAGGTGGTACTAAATCTACAATGGCGTGTTGTTTGAGGATGTGGTGTAATCCCTGCCACTGTTCCACGGCGCGATCGCGCGATGATTTGTGAATATTCCCTTCCATCCAGGGATTAATCACATAGTCCACATCGTAGTGATCAGGAGGGCACATCAAAAAGCGAATACGGGAAGTCATAAAAATCTTACAAGCGTTTTATATGCTACAAGCCTATTTTGGATACAGATTTTCGATTTACTCACATTTGGTAAAATCTGCTACTAGAGCTTCTATCTTTTGATAGTTGAAGGCTTTGGCTTCGTCCTTAATTCTATTACTGGAAGATGGTAATAAGTAGAGAAGCTGGCAAAATAGGCTTGAACTGGCGACCCTGACTGTTTCAGTAGTGCTGAGTCAGGCTGCTCTTAGCAAAGGGGTGGAGGGAAAACACATACTTAAAAGTCCTTGATCTGAAATAAGCACATATTATGTCTTCTGCACTTTCCCCGCAACAAAAATTTTCTTTTCCTAGTTGGTAGGTGCGATCGCAACTATAGGAGCAATACTGTCGTCGGGGCAAATCAGCCAGGTAAGTCATGAATAATAAATACCTGCGCTAGGGAGCGATCGCTAGCTTAGTCTACTCGATAAACCAGACTCAGGATCTTCAGCTGTTGCAAGGTTGGGGTTTAAAGAAATGTTAACGTACCTGGTTTCAATCCTACTAAAAGGCGTATTTATAGTGTTTTCATATAAACTTATCAAATCTTTTTATTTTTCACACAATAGTTAAATATTTAGATTAATTTATACTATACAATTACAGATAAAGAATTGCATTTAGTATGGTATCTTGTTGCCAAAAGCTGGAAAATTTTTGAGACTTTGTAAACTTAGGATACTTTTAGCTCAAATATTTATAGACGATTTGCTGATGATTAAATATTAATCTGGGAGATAAAATTCAGATGTTTACTTGCTAAATTGGCTCATTATGTTAAACACAAATAGTTAGAAAAATACCAGTGAAAAATATTATTAACTTTTGCTATTACTTTTATAATTGAATCTTATGGCTTAAATTCCAAGTAATTATTCAAATTCAACTTAGGAAAATTTATATAGTAATAATCAATCAAAACTTCTTTGTGTTTAATTTGTAAATTATATAAATCCTAATTTCTGTCTTTTAGTATATTAAGAGGATGTTTTAAAGTATTTTGCTGTAATTTTAGGCACTTGTTGAGCCTAACAATAATAAGACTTTTAAAACAGTTTTTTAGAGATACTAATTTACTTTGCTATTACCAATGAGCTATTAAAAACTTCTGAATTGTCTGTTACAAATGTGGATAAAAATATTTTATTATCATAATTCATGTTTATCGCAGTGGGTGACAACATCTACAATTTGCACTTTCTGGTTTAATCATAAACTGAATTTGGGAATTGACCAGCATAAAATATTTGTAGCGGCTTGCAATACGTCTTAGAGTAGCATTAGAACCAAAACTTAGTGCTAATAACTAATTCTAACAATAAATTTTACCACCGTTTATTAAGGCTTTGAGGAGATTGAAAACTGCATGAAAAAGCAATTGTCACAGAACTGGATTATTTCTAAATCTTGGTTACGTTTTTTAATCATAATCATATTAGTAATGGGTGTGTTTTTTCGGTTTGTCAATATTGATAAAAAAATTTATTGGGGTGATGAAGTTTACTCATCAATACGCATATCTGGCTATCTGGCGTCAGAAACGAGAGAGCAGTTAAGTAATGGTCGTTTGCTCACCATAAAAGATTTGCAGAAATACCAGTATCCCAATTCTGAAAAAAACGCAATTGATACAATTAAAGGGATTATTTTAGAAGACTCACAGATTTTGCCACTATACATTTTGCTGGCTCGGTTTTGGGTAGAGTTGTTTGGCAATTCTGTAGCAGTCACAAGAAGTTTTTCGGCATTCATTAGTCTGCTCACCTTTCCTTGTATTTATTGGCTATGTCGAGAATTATTTGAGTCTTCACTAGTAGGGTGGATGGCCATGGCGTTGGTAGCCGTTTCACCTATTCACGTTTTGTATGCACAAGAAGCACGAGCGTACAGTTTAGCAATAGTAACCGTCTTAATGTCGAGCGCAGCACTATTGCGAGCCATGCGCCTTAAAACAAAAGTTAGTTGGTGCATTTATGCAGCAACATTGGTACTAGGGTTTTATAGTCATTTGTTTGTTTTGCTTGTTGCTGTGGGACAAGGAATTTATGTAGTTGCAATTGAACGTTTCCGATTCAGTAAAACATCGATTTATTACTTGCTATCATCGTTTGCGGGATTTATAACTTTTGTACCTTGGCTGTGGATTATTATTACCAACCCTCAGCCAGAAGCAGTAACTTGGGCAAATGTTAAACAAACATTATTTGCGTCAGCTATCAGGTGGGCTGGTATCTTTAGTCGGGCGTTTCTCGATTTAGGTATTAGCCCTAGCGACCCAGGAAAACTTAAGATTGCCTTAATTCCTTTTATTTTAATTATTTTAACTCTAATTATTTACTCAATTTATGTTATTTGTCGAAGAAGCACTAAAGAAGTTTGGTTATTTGTCTTAACCTTGATTGGGTCTGTAGGGGTTCCCCTACTAATAATGGATTTCGTATTTCAAAAACGATACGCTACGACTCGATATACACTTCCTTCAGTTTTAGGTATACAGTTAGCTGTTGCTTACCTATTTACCACTAAGCTCACGTCTATTTATCCTAAAATTTGGCGAAAAAAGCTCTGGTCTTTTGTAGCGTCTATAGTAATTATCAGCGGAATCATATCTTGTACAATCAGTTCTCAAGCCCAGATGTGGTGGAACAAATTACCGGAAAGAAACCACGAATATCCCAAAATTGCTAATATCATTAGTCAAGCTGATAAACCACTTTTAATTAGTGACGCTGACATAATTCCAATCCAAATACTTGCTCACTTACTTGAGCAAAAAGTGCAATTTCAAATCGTTACTCCAAATCATTTACCAGAGATTACTAATGGTTTTACTGACATATTCTTGTTTGATACCTCTGACTTCTTAAAAGCTGGAATTGAGAAAATTTATAACTCAAAGTTACAGCAAATAAATGACATTCTCTGGAAAATAACAAAATCCACGTAAACAAAGGATACAGCTGCATCTAGCTGTTGGGAGGCTTTGACAAAAAGAGGCAAGGGGGAAAAAGGATTTTCGGTACGAGGCGCTGCCATTAGGGGTGGAATCTTCTGATATTTGAGGAAATTCATGTCCCGCCTTCTTGTGGGCAGTCTTCTTTCTCCCCTGCTTCTAAATAAGGTGGAACTTAAAAGCAGACAGTTGGCATTTGAATATCGCTCGGAGGTTAAAAATTAATATCAATTAGCCTGATAAGTGGCACAACTAGAGCGAAAATATACTTTACTTAAAATCATAATTTAAGTATATAGTTATACTGCTCCCGCTTATGTCATCACCCCTTGAGCGCCCGCTAAAATTTGAAATCAGACTGCCATCCTCCCATCCTCAGTTATTAGAAGGACTAGATATATGGCTGCGCTTAGGTTTGATATCTGATACCCAAGTCAAGCAGCTATGCCAAGAGTTTCTGGTGTGTATGGTGGTGTTGCAACCCCAGCCGGAAGCGGAAACAAAGGTAGCATTTGTAACTTCTGACCCGGTGCGGCAGTTGCCCGTAGCAGCTTTACAATCTAGTAACCGTAGCCAACCGCAACAAAAACCAGTTAAACCCAACTTTATCAGCACAATGTTGCAGTCCTTGGGGGCAGAATTGAGTGTCCGCTGGCTGCTTTTTCTAGGGGTATTCTTGGTAGTGGTGTCCTCTGGGGTACTGGCTGCAAGTCAATGGCAGAGGTTTCCGGCTTCTGGACAGTATGGAGTTTTATTTGCTTATACTTTGAGTTTTTGGGGGTTAAGCTTTTGGGCGATTAGGCAAAGTAATCTCAGATTGACGGCTCAGACATTGCTGATTGTCACCCTTTTGTTAATCCCAGTGAACTTTTGGGCAATGGATAGCTTTCGGTTGTGGCAAAATCCTGTGGATTGGATTGTAGTTGCGATCGCCTGCCCAACTCTTACTGCTATAACTGTTTTACTCTCCAAAAATCGGACTATTTTTGCCAATTTACATACCGGCAAACTGCCTCTAGCAAATATTCTGGGGCTGAGTTATCTGCATTGGGGTTGGCAATTAAGAGGATTTCCCTTAATTGCTGTTTATCTGGCAATGATCGGCACAACTATTATTACTGTTTATTATCATTACCAACAGCCTAATCCGATCAGCGAGGAAGATCGGCGCGATGTCTACGACGGGTTACGCCTACGCCGCAGGTTAAATATTAGTTTACCTGCGGCTGTAATTATTTATGCTTTGATAGTGCTGCTAGTGCGGGCGATTTTTGTTGCTGGGGTAAATGTCACTCAGTTGGGGTTAGCTATTGGTATTTGCGGCTGGTTGGTAACTTGGTTAGCACAGCGAGGGGAAGCAGGGGAGCAGGGGAGCAGGGAAGCCGCGGGAGCAGAGGAAGTAACAGTAATATTCTCCCCGTTTCCCTCATCCCTCTTACTCTGGGAAAAACTCGGTGGCATTTTACTCTTCCTGGGTTGGCTGGTTTCGGTAGTAAATTATCCCTGGCAAGCAATAGCTGTGAGTGGCTTGGGTTTGTGGTTTGTGGGAAGTTGCTTGCGGCGATACAGTTCAAAGGCTGACTTAGCAGCAGTTTTTGTGATCGGCTTACAGATGATTTGGCTCTTTTGGCGGTTAATACCTAATAACTTACAGCAATGGGCGATCGCTACTGGCACTCAACTCACCAACTCTCAAAATCAACCTTGGGCGTTGCTGGGTGTAGCTTTATTTCCCTACGTAATTTTGATAGTGGCGCTTACAGATAGCCTATATCGCATCGAAAAGCGAGAATTGGCTAAATTTGGCGAACTGCTCACCCTCTTATTGGGAACTTTTTTAACAACGATCGCTATAGTAAATCCCACATTGCGATCGCTAAATCTGTTATTTTCCACAATCACTCTGGCATTTGTCACTCAACGCCGCTCCCCCTCCTCATTTCCCCTGGTATATCTAACTCACATCGTCGGGGTGCTGACATTTTGCTCTACGATTAATTGGTTATTTCCAACCCTGAGTCATCAAGCCTGGGCAAGTATTTTATTAGCTCTGATGGTTGCAGAATGGCGATTTAGCCTCAGGCAAGGTTTATGGCAACATAGTGCATGGGATATCGGTTTAGGACTAGCCGCAGCTAGTTTTTTCCTATTGTGGATGAATACAGAATCATCTTGGTATGGTATAGCTGATAGCCGAGCTTATTGGGGAGTCATTTGGCTAGTTACGCCTATAGCTCTTACGGGTGTTGCCAATGCCACAATTATCGAGCGGCGCACTACTAGCCGTTACTTGAGTGTCTTGGCTGTGATAATTGCCCAGCTATTGACTTTACAGTTACCAGGAACCAGATTAATCGGTTTGGCTGTAGGTATCGGATTGATGTTTGCAAATACGCAGTATTTCCGAAACCAAGTATTTGCGGTAATTACAGAAGGATTTGTTTTAAGTTTTATTGGGGCGCTGCTGTGGACGGGTATACCTGTACCTCGCCTAGCGGTAGCAGGTTGGTTTGTCGCCGGCGCGATCGCAACCCTAACTTTATGGTTAACGCGGACAGTTTTGAGGCGACGCCCTAACGAATTAGCAATTATCTATGCAGCTGCTAATGATAAGTGGGCGATCGCATTGTGTGGTTTTGAGTTGTTTGGTTTGACGCTACACTCAATACTGATTTACTCAGGGTTTATTAGTTCTGGATTTTTGTACTTAGCTGCCACTGCAATCACCTTGACAGCCATTGTTTATCGGAGTTGGCGACAACCAACAAATTGGGCATTTTATGGCATCGGTTGGTGTTTAGAATTGTTAACTGCCCAGGTGTTTGGATTTGGGGAACGCTCAACTGTTAAGATTGCGATCGCAAATATCGCCTTAGGTTTAATTGCTCAACTTGTCGGAGAGTGGTGGCGACGACGACATCAATTAGAAAGGCTTCCTAACAGCTTTCACATTTTGCCATTAATTTATGGTGCATTCAGTGTATTGCTGCGTTTGGACACCTTCACCGAGTGGACTGGTTTGTATTCTTTGGGTGTAGCTTTAATTATCATTGGCGTGGGGCGACGGCGCGAGAACTTTAAACCCCTGCTGTACTTAGGAATCATTGGCGTATCCATTTCTGCCTATGAACTTTTGTTCTATCAAATGTTACAAGCTTCAGCAGGAGCATTAGGTGATGGATTGATAGCCATGTCTGCTCTTGGTACTAGTATCATGTATGCTTACCGCATTCTGTCGCCAAGGCTTATCAGCTACTTACGCCTGACTCCCCAAGAACTGAAAGGAATTGCTCATATTCATTGGGCTTGGAGTAGCTGTTTATTAATGGCTGCCATTCCTCTTCCCATTGGAGTTAACCGTTTAGTGGGATTGGCAACTGGGGTATTTTTGATTCGCTATGCCATCTTTCAGGGTCGAAATTCGCGCACCTCCCCCAGCATCTTGGGAGGAATTACAATAGCCGAGATGTGGGTTTACCTTGGCTTATTAGAGGTAGCCGGCATGAGGATTTATTGGCGCGAGACAGCAGTAGGACGATTTTGGGCTGGGCCGTTAGTTCCTTGGAACGGTGCGATCGCCTGTGTGGTAGCCTATTTTCTCTACATCCTGCCTTGGGAAAGTTGGGGTTGGTCTAAAAGACCTTGGCAGCAAGCCGCCTATATTATACCACTGATAATTTTGTGGGAAACCAGACTGCAAACTTACCCGATTACCTTGCTACTCGCAGCTGGATTCTACATCTTCCTCGCAAAGGTGGGTGAAAACATCCGTTTTACCTATATTAGTGTGGCGCTCATTGATTGGGCACTTTACCGTTGGTTTAATTCCTTACATCTAACTGATGTTTTATGGTATGTAACACCCATTGGGTTGTCACTGCTGTATATTGCTCAAGTCGATTCTCAACTGAGGCTACCAGAGTATAAAGTAGCTCGGCATATTCTGAGAGTGCTAGGTAGTGGTTTAATTTGTGGGTGGGCAATTTTATTTAATCAAGATACAGCCTGGATACCTGGAATTTTCAGCTTCATTGCCATTTTTGCCGGATTAGCTTTGCGAGTCCGGGCTTTTCTCTACATTGGTACAGCCACTTTTTTAATTACTACAATCTATCAATCAGTAATTTTCAGCTTGCACTACTCCTTTTTAAAATGGGTTGTTGGCTTGCTAGTTGGTATCCTCCTAATTTATATCGCCGCCAACTTTGAAACCCGTCGCGCTCAAATAACTTCCTTAATTCGTAGCGCCATTGATGAATTTCAATCATGGGAATAGGGCTAGGGATTAAGCTAAGGGTTGAACTAATTAGACAAGCGATCGCCCAAATTGAAGATACAAGTAGTGTTTCCCAGCAGTATCAAAGGCTCCAAAACTTTGTAATGTGGTATCCTTTTGTTTCACTTGGGTGAGCAAATCGTTTTACACCGAGAGAATACGTCGAATAATTCCCGTTACATTTTTGAGTGCAGTGAGAATATTTACGGTATTTTCCACCTTATCAATTGCTTGAGTTAAGTCTTCTATTCCTTTAAGCAAGTCTGGTTCTAACTTCTTTAGACTCGCAGCTATTTTTTCTAAAGCTGCGGTTTCAAGTTGACTGCGTAAAATCGCTATATTTTTACGTTGCTCAACAAAATCTCGTTTTCGTGACTCGTCCTTTTCATTTTCAAATTTTTGTTGCATTTCTGGTGAATTTAGATTGAGTTCTATATTCCTAATTTTCTTCAGAATTTCTTCATAATCTCTAGCAATTATTATGGTTTCTTCGGGTGCAATTTTTGAACTAAAATTCATGGTAATTCTCCTACAATGTAAATATCTACTTTGCTTTTTTTTCTGCTTCAACAACTTGCAGAAAATTATCAACATCTTGTAAAAAACCATTGAGTCTAGCAAGACTTAATTTTCCTTCAATAAGACCTTGAAAAACTCCTTGAAACTCACTTAATGCATTGCTAGCATCTTTAAGTTCTTTTCCTGGTCTCCTTATTAATATTTCCCGTCGAGTTTCAATCCATGCTTCTTTGTCGGGAATTTCTGCGTCCTGAGTTAGTGGAACAATAACCAAACGTTCTTCTTCTGCTTGACGAATAACTTTGGCATCCTGTTCAATTGAATCTCCAAGAATTTTTAACATCTCCGTATGAATAGTTAGTTCGTGCATAATTGTGCCATTACGTTTTTCTAGTTCATTGCGTAATGCTCCACGAATTTGTGATGAAACTACAAGATTGGTAATGCCTTCAATAAGACCTGGATTTTTAATCCAACCGCTCTTTTGTAGTTCTTTACCACTATTATTGAGATTATCTACTACTCCGTTAATTTCTGCTTCTGCGCGTGCAGGTGCATCGGAAGAAGCAAGTTCATTAAGCAGTCGAAAATAATCTCTTAATAGATTGTTATGTTCGTGTAACTTATCAATAACATCTAAACGTTTTTCATCAGTTTCAGTAAATTTTTTATAATCTTCAAGTGTTTGATTGGTAATTTTGTCATTTCTTAATAATTCCTCAGAAGTGTAATCTATGTGGATGTCACTGGCGGCATCAAGTAATTTATCAACTGCATTGGCATATTCATTTCCTGCTTTGGCAAATTTTTTGTATTCATCAGTTGAGCGACACCCTGTTGTTAGCGTTGCAATTACTGCAAACACAACGACAGTTTTACGAAAAGTCTTCTTCATAAACTAATGATTGTTTGCGTTCTCCTTGAGTTTGGGGGTTAGCGTTAATGCCGTAGGCTGGGAGCAAAACGCTGCAAATTGCGAATAGGAAAAAGCAAATTTGTTTGACCTACGCACAAGATGAAGTTGATTACGTTAGTTGAATTCCTATCTGATTAGCACGGAGATGAATAATTTGCGCCAGTCTAGTTTGCGTTATTATTGCAGTTTGATCGGCTTGCCATTTTTGGTAATTAGTACGAACTGAGTCTAATTCTCCCTGTAAATCTTCTTTACTAATCATTGCCATAATTTGGCTTTCAATTGGGTTAGTACTGTGAGGACTGGGATTTGGTTTGCTATTTTCATTCGGAATTAGAAAATTCATAGGGCCTCCAGAAGGATAATATTAGGATTGATTGACAAAACTATCGAATGCATCTTCGTCTAGTTTTTTTCCGCTAATCGATAAATCTTTGATATTTAGACCTACAGCGCATAAAGTTCTACAACAGCCATAATTTCCATCCTACGAAAAAATTATTGAATCTCAAGCTTCTTGTGTTTCTGAATTTTTGCTTTTCTATAAACCATAATAGTTTGAATTTTATCTATAGAAAACCTATATAACTAATATTTTTTCCCATAAAGCTCATATAAAAACTCATCTTAAACTAAGTTAAACCCTTATATTCTGTATTTATCGCTTGTGATAAAAAACGCTTAGGTTAGCCAAATTTAGGATAATTTAATTGATACATTATCGAATGGCACTAAGAAAAACTGAAACACTTGTGTTTAAAAAGTTTGCAATTGCTTTCGTAATTCGTGCCGGGGTTTCGTCATCAA
Source organism: Nostoc sp. (assembly GCF_036917395.1). Taxonomy (GTDB): domain Bacteria; phylum Cyanobacteriota; class Cyanobacteriia; order Cyanobacteriales; family Nostocaceae; genus Nostoc. The sequence continues at coordinate 28,954 of NZ_JBALDI010000029.1, read as the reverse complement.
GGGGTAAATTTTTGGGCGACGTTTGCGGATTTGTGCTTCACTTATACCCCGCTTTGACGTTTCGGTGTTTCGCGCAGTCTGTAACAATTTCTGCCTTCCCTGTAAGAACTTCCGCCAAGACGTTTCCGTGTTTCGCGCAGTCTGTAGCAACTTCCGCCTTCCCTGTAAGAACTTCCGTCATCACGTTTCGGTGTTTCGCGCAGTCTGTAACAACTTCTGCCTTAACCTTACTCAGTGCTAAGTCGTGAGTCAGGAAAAAGCTTGGTTTCACTGCTTACCCCTACAGGGAAGCAAGCTACAACCCAACCTATGAATCTTCAAAACCTACGCAGTATTAAAAGAGGGGGATGAAAATTGTTGAAATTACTCAAATTTTAGTCTTTTTAACAACAATCAACAATTTTACGCAGGACAACCTTTTGAAAAATTGTCCACTATAGAATAAGTTATTTTTCAGGCAAAGGAGTATTAATTATGGCAAGGCACAAACGCGATTCACGTATTCTTAGCAAAGCTGAGATGCGCTTGGCAAGTGTTAAATCTATCAGTCCTACTTTAGAAATAGGAAATAATTTAACAGTTAAAGATTATACCAATAAAATTGAAAGCCTCCGTTAATCTCTGGAAGCCTACAATACCACTCTCTCTACTATTGATGTTTTATTAACCCAAATCACCGAAAATGAACGAGATTTAGCAGATTATTCGGAACAAATTTTGCTTGGTGTTGCTTATAAGTTTGGTAAAAATAGCCATGAGTATCAGATGGCTGGGGGTACTCGTAAAAGCGATCGCAAACGTACTATCCGCCAAGGTGTTGTTTTGACTACCAGCTAAGGATAAGACTCCGATCAATACAGTTTGCATAACAAAGTGAAGCTTAAGAAGATGAGGGGAATTAGGACACAATAACCGTTAATTGAAGCGCCCTTGTATTTCACCTCGCCAAACTACTGCGATCGCGATCGCAAACCTTTTAGATAAACTGGAATCAGAACTGCTGAGGAAGAATAGATAATAGGGAAACCATGACACGCCCTAGAGTAAATACAAAGACTTAATCCACTGCCATTCCTGTATCAAACCCTCTCTTAAAGAAACTTGTGGCTGATATCCCAGAATTTTCTGCGCTTTAGATACATCAGCAGCGGTGTGACGGGCGTCTCCCATCGCCTTTTCGATGTAATTTCTTTTGATTGGTTTCCCAACGATTTCTTCAATCGTATCTAAGACTTCTGCTAACACAACCCTGCTACCGCCACCGATATTAAAAATTTCTCCCACTGCTTGGGGTGCGGAGGCGGCGGCTAAATTGGCGGCGATGACATCACTAACAAACGTAAACTCCCGTGTTTGCTGGCCATCGCCGTAAATAGGAATCGCCTCATCCTGCAAAATGGATTTAAAGAACTTATGAAATGCCATATCTGGGCGCTGTTTAGGGCCATAGACTGTAAAATAGCGCAATGTCACACAAGGCACGCCAAAGTTTTTATGATACAGTTCACACAAAAACTCCCCTGCTAGCTTTGTAATGCCGTAAGGAGAAACTGGTTGAGGGCAAATTCCCTCGTGGGTAGGTAATGTTTCTGCATCACCATATACACTCGATGAGGAGGCAAATACTAACCTTTTCAGGTGTTTCGCATCTTTGGCTGCTTCCAGCAAAACTTGTGTAGCGTTAATATTTCGTTCTGTGTAACCTCGAAAAGCTTTACCCCAACTTGCTCTCACCCCTGCTTGTGCCGCTTGATGGTAAACTACATCAACATCTTTTAGGAGCTTCTGCCAATCTAAAAACTGCATATCTCCTTCAATTAATCTAAAACCAGGTGAGTGATGTAAGTGTGCAACATTCTTACGCTTTAACATCGGATCATAGTAATCATTGAATTCATCAATCCCGATCACTTCTTCCCCTTGTTGTAGCAAGATGTCCACGAGGTGAGAACCAACAAAGCCGGCAGCTCCAGTAACAATAATTTTCGCCATGTTTCCTATTTTATGCTATTTATATGAATTTCTATATTCGCAGGTTACTACTTGTAATCAATAATTATCATTACTTGATCTGGATTTTTTAATTAATTATTATATTGTTTGAATCAACATTATTTAAATAAATATATTTATATTTTAATTTATGCTGGTACATTTCTTACTATTATTAATAACAGTAAGAAATGTACTAATTGACAAAATTGAATCTTAAAAATCAATGCAGTTGAAATTCAAAGAAGCGAATGGGACTTGAAACCGATATGGCAAGATAATTCTTGCTCTCCTCCCCCTGCCTTTTCTGGTCATCAGGGGGCTTGCACAAGTGTGAGAATTGGTGAAAAAATTGATCCGCGAGAGCCGAATCAGGCATTCTCGTTTCGTAAGGGACGCACGAGGAAATCAGTGAAAGTTTTAGTCGTAGGTAATGGAGGGCGCGAACACGCTCTGGCATGGAAACTGTTGCAATCTAAGCAAATCGAGCAAGTTATCTGTGTACCAGGGAATGGAGGCACAGCAAGTATGGAACGTTGCCAAAACTTGCCTTTAGCAGTAAATGATTTTGAGGGCATAAGCCGATATGCTCTAGAACATGGCATAACTCTAGTGATAGTTGGGCCAGAAGTACCTTTGGCAAAGGGAATCACAGATTACCTCCAAGACAAAGGATTGATGGTATTTGGGCCAGTCAGAGCGGGAGCGCAAATTGAGGCGAGTAAAGCTTGGGCAAAAGCCCTGATGCAAGAAGCTGGAATTCCGACGGCCCGGGCTGCGGTATTTACGGAGGCAGTAGCAGCAAAATCCTATGTAAGAGCTACAGGAGTGCCAATTGTCGTCAAAGCTGATGGCTTGGCGGCTGGTAAGGGTGTAACGGTGGCTCTTACAGTTGAACAGGCAGAAAGTGCCGTTGATGCGATTTTTCAGGGACAGTTTGGCAGTGCTGGTAAATTTGTCGTCATTGAAGAATGTTTAATTGGGCAAGAGGTGTCAGTTTTAGCCTTAACGGATGGGTTAACAATTCGACCCTTACTGCCAGCTCAAGACCATAAGCGGATTGGTGACGGCGATACCGGGGAAAACACTGGGGGAATGGGAGCATACAGCCCAGCACCCATTGCTACACCAGAGTTGATGGCACGCATTCAAACAGAAGTGTTAGAAAGAGCGATCGCAACTTTACGAGCTAAAGGCATTGACTACCGAGGTGTACTGTATGCTGGATTAATGATTGCACCCGATGGCGACTTCAAGGTTTTGGAATTTAACTGTCGCTTTGGCGATCCGGAAACCCAGGTGATTTTACCACTATTAGCAACACCCTTAGAAGAGTTGCTTCTAGCCTGTGTACAGCAGCGATTAAGTGAATTGCCGCCGATTGCTTGGAAAGGGGGAGCATCTGCGACTGTCGTTGCAGCTTCAGGTGGTTATCCAGGAGAATATGAGAAAGGCCACGTCATTACTGGCATTGGTGAGGCAGAGGCAACAGGAGCAACTGTATTTCATGCAGGTACGAAGTTGAATCAGCAACAAGAAGTAGTGACAGATGGGGGTCGAGTATTAAATGTGACTGGAATTGGAGAAAATTTTGAGCAAGCGATCGCCCAAGCCTACGCGGGGATCAAATATATTCAGTTTGAGGGAATATATTACCGGAAAGATATTGGTTATAGAGTTAGGAGTTAGGAGTCATTCAATTTTAGATTTTGAATTTTGGATTTTGGTGAAGCAGCGCGGTCTTCTCCCAAAGGGAGAGGCTAGCGCCAAGGGGGTTTCCCCCATGAGTGACTGCTGAACCCGAAGGGATTGAAGGAGAAATTTAAAATCTAAAATCCAAAATTGGCAAAGTCAGGAGTTATGCCCAATGCCCCTAACATTTTTGTCAAATTAACTGTTAATTTTTTAGTTGTTGGGCTTTATAACAAAGACTATTAACAACTTTATTTAAGATGCTAAGTCTGTTTAAAACAATTCGAGATGCGATCGCTAGTTGGTGGGCTGAGTTCACACTCCAGACCAAACTGCTGGCTGTGGCGACATTGGTGGTTTCGTTGGTGATGAGTGGTCTGACCTTCTGGGCTGTGAATGCAATTCAGCAGGATGCGCGGATGAATGATACCCGCTTCGGTCGTGACTTGGGGTTGCTGCTTGCTGCCAACGTTGCCCCCCTAGTTGCTGATAATAATCTGACTGAGGTTGCCCAATTTTCACAACGCTTCTACAGGAGCACCTCTAGTGTGCGTTATATGCTCTACGCTGATGAAACTGGGGAAATATTTTTTGGCATTCCTTTTTGGGAAGCGGAAGTAGAAAACTCCCTGACGATTAAACGGCGGATACAACTGCCCGAAGATTACCCTGGTGATGGGGAAAAGCCAATGGTGCGGCAACACATGACCCCAGATGGGACAGTCACCGATGTGTTTATTCCCCTGATCGTCAATAAAAAATATTTAGGTGTATTAGCGATCGGTATCAACCCCAATCAGACCGCTGTCATCTCCACCAATTTTACCCGTGATGTCACCATTGCCGTTTTTATCACAATTTGGGTAATGGTGATTTTGGCAGGAGTGATTAACGCCTTGACCATCACTAAGCCAATAAAAGAACTGCTAGTGGGGGTGAAGCAAATTACTACTGGGAATTTCAAGCAGCGGATTAATTTACCTTTAGGGGGCGAACTAGGGGAATTAATTTTAAGCTTTAATGAAATGGCAGAGCGATTAGAGCGCTATGAAGAACAGAATATTGAGGAACTGACCGCAGAAAAAGCGAAGCTAGAAACCTTAGTTTCAACGATCGCAGATGGTGCTGTGTTAATTGATAACAACATGCAGGTGATTTTAGTCAACCCCACGGCAAAGCGAATTTTTGGCTGGGAAACCGCTGAAGTGGTAGGCTGCAATGTGTTGCATCACTTGCCGCCAGCGGTACAAATGGAAATCACCAGTCCCTTGTACGAAATGGCAGCAGGTGAATGCGAAAGCGCCGAATTCCGAATTTTTATTAACCAACCCATCCCACGGACGATTCGCATTCTCTTGACTACAGTACTCAACGTACAAACAGAAAGCATCAAAGGTATTGCGATTACTATCCAAGATATTACCCGTGAGGTGGAGCTAAACGATGCAAAAAGCCAATTTATCAGCAACGTTTCTCACGAACTGCGAACGCCTCTATTTAACATCAAAACTTATATTGAAACCCTGCACGACTACGGCGAAGACTTAGCTTTACAAGAACGGCAAGAGTTTCTGCAAACTGTCAACCATGAAACCGATCGCTTAACCCGCCTAGTTAACGATGTATTGGATTTGTCAAAACTCGAATCTGGTCGTCAGTATAATTTCGATGGTGTGGATTTAGCCCAAGCGATCGAGCAAACCCTGCGTACTTACCAACTCAATGCTAAAGATAAAGGTGTTGAACTTGTTCAGGAAGTTGCTCCTAATTTGCCGCTGGTAATGGGTAATTATGATCTGTTAGTACAAGTGTTTGGCAATCTGATTGGTAATGCCCTTAAATTCACAAAAGCCGGTGGTAAAGTGGCAATCCGCGCCTACCAAGTAGATTTCAAACCCAGTCACACCCAATCTTCTCCAGTGCGGATTGAAATTTCCGATACTGGAATTGGCATTGCCACAGAAGACCAACACTCAATTTTTGAACGCTTCTTCCGTGTCGAAAACCGAGTTCACACCCTAGAAGGCACGGGTTTAGGTTTATCGATTGTCAGAAATATCATCGATAGACATCGTAGTAAAGTCCATCTAGTAAGTGAAGTCAGCATTGGCACCACTTTTTGGTTCGACTTAGCCGCCTTTGAGGAAAAAGCGCCACCGATACAAGTTGAACCTATTGCTGAGGCATCCAAAATTACCACAGCCTGAAGGTTAAGGATTGGATATTGTTTGTTATTTTTGACGATTCACTATAGCGGTTATCGTTTAGATGGAATACACTCTGACCTCACTTCCATTCCTTCTAAAAGGAGAGAGGAATGGAATCTTACTCCTCTTCCCTTGCAGGGAAGGGGCTGGGGGTTAGGTCTGTATTAGACTCAACACAGAAGCGTTATATTCCCTATTCCCCACGAAACACAAATCAAGACCTTAATATAACGAATAACAAACAGACCAATAATAAACCTAATAGCAACAGCAAACCCTGATTGCGTTTTACCCAACTTTTCACAGTTACTGCAAAACTGTTAGTAGAACGCTGCTGTTGCAAATCTAACTTTGTCTCTTCAATATTTTGGTAGAGAGTACATTTTTTGGCGTAAGGACGCTGAGGAAAATTGCAAGTATCATCAGCGTGATAGGTGCAGGTGTCGCACAGATATCCCTCCCCAGTGGCGCGGTGCAATGGAATACCAGGATGACCGTAAGCTTTGAGTGTTGTCCGGCAATAGGGACAATTAATAGCTTGACTATCAATGAGTTGATGGCAGTGGGGACAAGATACAGTAGCCAAAACCTTTAGTGCAAATAAGTTAAGTAAACACTTTGATTCTAGCCATTTACAAGGGTAATGGGGAAATACATACGTAGCCTGTTAATTTTAAATATGGCTAGCTCTCAAAATTGGTTATTTTAACAGTAAAAGTACTAATTTTATGATGATTATTTATATTTTTCTAAGTGATTTCTATCACTCCAAATAATTAAGGCTATGCCATAATCGAGCAAATATGAGCTTTTATCCCACGTCCAATAATTATTTAGAGGTAGAAAAATATTGCCTTTTAATCCTGAGCTGTGCCGTAACGAAAGCGAAGTTGAAAGCAAACTTATAGTGCAATATTTGCTACCGCAGCTAGGTTATACTCCTGACACCTGGCATCAAGAAGTTGTCCTTGGTAGCATCCGCTTAGATTTCTTAGCATTTGCCGCACAAGTGATTCCCTTTGTCTTAAATGCCAACTCACCGCTGAGTGTCGTCATGGAGGCAAAGCATCCCAAACAAAACTTAAATAATCATGTCCTCAGACTTAGGCATTACTTAACCAGTTTGAATGTAAGGTATGGATTGTTGACTAATGGCAAAGAAATTAGAATTTATCAAAAATTGCAGACTGATATTCAACTAGTATTTCAATGTTCTGGGAAAGAAGTTGAGATAAAGTTAGATACAATTAAAAGTTTAATTGGTAGAGAGAGTCTAAAAGAAGAACAGTTAGTAGATAAACCAGAAGTTCAAATAGCTGAAAAAAATTCAACTTTGGAAGCAAAAAGGCAACATTCAATGAAGACAATTGCAATCTACCATCATAAGGGCGGCGTAGGTAAAACTACAGTTGCTATAAATTTAGCGGCTGCATTAAGTAAAAAAGGAAAAAAAGTTCTTCTAATTGACATAGATGCTCAAGCAAATACAACTTTTGCGACAGGATTGATTAAATTCCAATTTGAGGAAGATGATGATTTAAAAACCTGTAATGTTTATCATTTATTAGAAAAAAATGACATTAAATTCATTCCAGATATTGTTTGCAAATCTAAGTTTTTTAACAATCCAGAAATTGATGTTATCCCTTCACATATCACTTTGATTGCATTGCAGCAAAATCTTGTCCAATCTGGGCCAAGTCGTTTCAGACTGGCTAAGAAACTAGAAAAAGTAAAAAATGAATATGATATTGTAATTATCGACACGCCTCCATCTTTAGATGTGTATGCACAAGCTGCCTTAACTGCTGCTGATTACCTAATAATTCCTTCAGACTTAAAGCCATTTTCCAACCAAGGATTACCTAGTGTGAAAAACTTTATTCAACAAGAAATTAATGAGAATAAAGAAGGTCTAGGAAAGCCACCTCTTACTATTATGGGTGTTCTTCCATCTAAAATCTCTACTAATGCTCAGTATCTCAAATACACATTTGCAAAACATAAAAGTGTAATTAGTGATCGTTATAATATGCCAATAATGGATAGTTTGATTTCAGAAAGAACAGCTTTGTCTGCTTGTATTAATAAAACTATATTAATGGGAAATATGGAAATACCTGATCCTAAATCTATTCTTGATTTTGCCCTTAATGAACCTTCTGCAAATCAAGCCGCCGCTGAGTTTGAATTTCTAGCTATAGAAGTTTTAAGTAAAATGGGGATGTAATAATGATTAAGTTTTTTCTGGTAGATGTTGAAAGTGTTACTTCTAATGTTCCTCGTTCAAACTTTCAAGAGGCTGATTTAGAAATTCTTGCTGACCTGATACTAGAATCTGGAGGCATTTTAAAACCATTAGTCTTAAAAAAGACTGGCTTTGAACAATATGAGGTAGTTGATGGGCATTTCGAGTACTATTCTGCTGTAAGAGCTAAAGAAAAAAACCCTAGTGAAGGTGACATGGTTAGTGCTTTAATTATATCTTCTGAAAACGAGGATGTAGCCTTAAAACAAGTTGCATCTCTCAAAGGAATTAATTCTTCTATTAAACCAGTAACACCACAGCCTGAAACAACAAAGTTAGAACCACGTCTGGCAAATCTAGAATTACGTCTTGAGAAGCAATTCAATGAATTTAAGTCAGAACTTTTACAAGAAAGACAGAAAATAGATAGTAAATTAAAGCAACTTGAAAACCTTATTCCCCAAAAGACTGAACAGAGTAATCCACTCAGTTTATTGAACTCTTTGGATAAAGATGAGTTATCTATAAAGTTACAACGCGCTAGAATTCCTGGTGCAGAAAAACTTGCAAAAGGCATATTTGATGCTCGATGTGAGAAACCGAAGCAAGAGTTTGAAGATTACCGCGATGTAGTAAAGTCTGTAAAAAACTTGGGTGATAAAACAATAAAGTTGGGTGATAAAACAATTTTGACTATTATTGATGAGTGGTCAAGAAGTTAGTAGTTAGTTAAATAAGTTCTTCGCAGTGTAAAAACTCTGCATAGCTTTCTCTGCGCCTCTGCGTGAGACATTTCCACCAAGTACTTGATAGAAAAAAGGCGATGCTACCTGCGGCAGGCTGCGTCAACGCATTCCCATAGCCTAACTCCGCACTTGTCGCAGTGCATTAAACGCCTTACCTCGTAACCCAACTGGTAACAACGATAATCCTAAACCAGTCCAAGCTTTAGGAGTTGAAAAAGACTGTCCCGCCAAAACTAGCTCTCTGCCTTTTTGCGTTTCACCCTTTTCAATTAAACGCAAACCTAATAATAATTGCGTTTCAGTTAGACGATTTTTCCTGATTATCTCTAGATTTTCAGACTCAAATTTATAACTTTCTAAATACCGGATTTTATCAAATAAATAAGGAATGGCTCGATTGATACCTTGCTGCTCTGCATGAGAGCGATATTCCATCAATAATTCTGGTAAGTAATAGCCATTTTTCCCAGCCACAGCCAGACGTACAAATAAATCATTATCCTCACAATTTTGCAGATTTGGCTGCATATATCCTAATTCTTGCAAAGTTTTACGGCGAAATAATGTTGCCCCAATTTGAAAGCTTTGGTGAATAAATACAACTTCTAACAAATTATCTACAATACCTGCTGCCAAATTCTTCCTACCCCAGCGTTGAGAATTTTCTTGAGTTTTTGCCTCATCCCGAATATTGTTAATATCAATTATCCAATGGTCTGTACCAACAAAATCAATGCTAGAGTCTTGAGTGAGAATCGCTGCCGTACTTGCAAGAAAATCGGGTGTTAGCCGATCATCATCATCAAATTTAATAAAATATTCACCCTTAGCAGCATCAAAGCCAGAGCGCATATTATTACTTTTACCAATATTTTGCAGATGACGGATATATTTAATCCGGTGGTCTGTGTACTGTGACATCAACTCAGGTGTGCGATCGCTAGAACCGTCATCACAAACAATTAGTTCAAAGTCTTGCTCAGACTGATTCAGTACACTGTCAATTGCATAATGAAGGAGATGAACACGATTAAAAGTAGGAATGCAAACAGTAATTTTAGGCATGTTATATACTAATAACTGGAAAATCTAGAAACTTTAGATCAATTGCTAATTTAATGCATCGCCAATAAAGCTATATCCATTTTCAAAAATCCTTTACATCTTGAAATTACTGAATAACGTAAATAATATTATCGTTACTTTCTAAGCTATTATTCCCAAATAATTAATAATATACACATCTTTATATTTTATGCTGAGGGCAAGGAGGAAGTGATTTTGGTTATGGATGATACTAAACAGATAATTGAAACCTGGCGAAACGCTGATGATCTCGGACGAGTTCTTCAGCTTGGGGCACGGATTGAGCCAGGAACGTCTGGGCAATAACTTTACCTGGTTCCCAGTGAAGGCTATCCCCATAATCTTTGATTTGGCGGCGAGACGGCAGTCGTTTCAAGTCGGTACCGGACGCCAGTCACCAGATAAAGGAAACGGAAACCTGTCTTCTCCTAAGGGAGACGCTACGCGTAGCTTGCTTCCCCGTAGGGGTACAATGCTGCCTCCCCAAGGCGCTGCCTCACGAATTGAGGGCTAAAAACGAAACGCCCCTTAACTAATGCTTGCTCCAAGCAAGTGAGGGAAAGGGGTAGTTGAATTTTTAACAACTCTAGAGCTTGCTTCTTATAGTTGTCTATGATAATTTGCTAACTAGCATAAGTACAGTAACTTTATCAAGTTACCGGATTTTATTGAACACTATTGTTGATTTAGTTGAAGGAGTCTGGAGTTAAGAGTATCTAGGTACTCTATTAAATATATGACAAGCAGGAAAGAGATTCCCAGCGATTGAGAAGTCGATGCCTGGGATAAATCTAAATTTTTCAATTCATCCAGAGCATTTGTGATCAACGAAATGCCTGGTGCGATCGCTGTAAACAAAATCGCCAACGCTAGGGATGAAATACATAGATAGTCTGGGATGGAAGCCGCTAATTTAGCACTACAAATGCTCAACAGCCGTTGTCTCTTGTAAAACTGTATTGCAGGTCTGGTATTAAGCACAAAAGTACGGGAAACCCAAGTATTTGCAGAGGGGAATCATATGCAGATTGGACTGTTCCACCAAATGTGGGCTATTCCTAATATTGAAGACCGGGAATTTTTTGCTCAGACGATCGCCGATGTGCAATTGGCTGAAACACTGGGTTTTGAATCCTGCTCTTTTGGAGAACATCATTTTATCAGAGAGCGGCCTTTTTATGGTCGATTACCAGTTCCGGAAGTGTTCATCGCTAGGCTAGCCGGGGAAACAACCCGAATTAAACTTGGCACAGCAATTAAAATTCTCACCTTAGAAAGTCCACTACGTTTTGCAGAATCCGTATCTTTATTGGATTTACTAACTAATGGTAGGGTGATGTTTGGGCTAGGTCATGGAAGTCCTGCTGATATGGAACATACTGGCTTCAGCCAAGAGGAAAAACATCAAATCTTCCGTGAGCAACTTCTGGAAGTACTAGACTACCTTTCACCCCAGCGACAAGGCTCCCAAATTACACCACTACCTCGCCAAGGGTTAGGAAAATTGTTCTGGTTAGGGGTACGCGATCGCGAAACCATAGTCTTAGCTGCTAAACTTGGTCTTAATCTATTAGTCGGACAAGGGGAAGGAGCAGCTGCTCAAAACACCTATAGCGATATCTATCGACAAGCAGGTGCTACTGGAGCATTACGAGGGTTTAGGCTGGTGTACGTTGCCCAAACTGATGCCGAAGCTCAAAAGACAGTTGCCTCATCTGCCGAAGTATTCTTCAGCGTTAGAGAAAAGTTAGCAGCATACATAGAAGCACAACGTCAAGGACGTATCCCCGTAGGGCCGCCGAAAGACTTAGCAGATATGTTGAAGCGTATCAATTACATTGTAGGTTCCCCCGCAACTGTTGCTGCACAACTTAACGAGTATGTTGCAGCCACTCAGGTAGACCGCTTGGGGATCAAGATTCATCTGCCAGGACTGGCGAATGAGCATGTAAGGCAAACAATGAAGCTATTCGCCCAAGAGGTTGCCCCTAAAGTGCAGTTATCAAAACAACCACAGGCAGCCTAAGCAATTTTAAATAAATCCCACTATACAGGCATCCTGGCTATTGACTGCCAATTTTAGATTTTAGATTTTAGATTTTAGATTAAACAGGACTTACGCAAAATCATGATAAAACGTAGACGCAAAGCGGCTTGCCGCAGGCTACCGCAAAGGACGCATTCGCGCAGCGTCTCCAAGAGTTGGACACAAAGGAATAAGAGTTTCAGAGAGTTCTTGCGTAAGTCCTGTTAAAGAACAAAGAATTATTTGGTTCATGCGCCGTACTCATAGTGGGCGGAATAAATCCAAAATCCAAAATTCCCATGCCCAGCAAAAGAGTGGGCGCAATAAATCCAAAATCCAAAATCCAAAATCCAAAATTGATTGACTCGATACTTTCATAAAGCTTGGGCAGCTGATCTTTAGTTTCCTGAACTTGGTAATCAGGATAGCACCCTACAATGAATATACGTATGCAAACTATTCACAACCGTAAAGTCAAAGGTGGAGGCTAAACGTTGGCACAATTGCAAACACAACCTTTAGCTTTGTCAGGCTCTCAAAAAAATTGGGTCTTACTCGGTGTCGGACTTGGGGTATTCATGTCTACCCTAGATGTGGGCATCATCAATGTTGCTTTGCCCACATTGGTGCAAGCCTTTGATACCAGTTTCCCAACGACCCAATGGGCTGTATTGAGTTACCAGTTGGTCAGTTCCAGTTTAGTTTTGGGGGCAACGCGCCTGGGGGATATGTGGGGCAAAAAGTCCTTATATCAGGGGGGACTTGTTGTGTTCACTTTCAGCTCGCTATTATGTGGTTTTGCACCTGGTATTGAGTGGTTGATCGGCTTTCGTGCCCTTCAAGGACTAGGGGCTGTGTTCATTTCTGGGCTTGGTTTGGCAATCATCACAGAAGTTTTTCCCTCTTCCGAACGAGGTCGGGCTGTTGGCATCATCGGTAGTGTAGTGTCACTGGGAATTGCTTTTGGCCCTTCCGCTGGCGGACTGCTCCTGGGCTTGTCAGGCTGGCATAGTATATTCTTCATCAATGTACCGCTGGGGATCATAGCTAGTTTCTTAATAGCTAGGGTGGTGCCACCTTCTGTACGTATTCAGGGCAAACAGAAATTTGACTTTTTTGGAGCCATATTGGCTTTATTGACTCTGGGTAGTTTTGGGCTGGGTATGACGCTAGGGCAAAGCCAGGGCTTTAGCAGTAGCAATGCATTGATATTATTAGCGATCGCCGTTGCGAGTTTTATGACTTTTTTGGTAGTTGAAGCGATGGTAGAGCAGCCACTACTAGAGCTACACCTGTTTCGCAATCTTCAGTTGAGTATGGGTTTGCTAAGTGGCTGGTTAGCATTCACTGTTATTGGCGGTTCACTGCTGATCGTCCCTTTCTTTCTAGAGGGCGTCAAGCATTATCCGACGGTAAAAGTGGGGCTTCTATTAGCCGTGTCGCCTGTACTTAGTGGGTTAATTGCCCCATTAGCGGGAACACTTTCAGACCGCTTTGGCGGTCGAGTGATCAGCTCCATTGGGCTGGGGTTGATGATTGGTGGCTGTCTGGGGATCAGCACCTTTGATGCTCAAATTACTGAGTTAGGCTATGTGTCGCGCTATTTTATTTACGGCATTGGATTGGGTTTATTCCAATCACCCAACAACAGCACTGTTATGGGAGCAGTACCGAGGGAGCGGCTAGGGATTGCTTCTGGGCTGCTGTCTTTGTCACGTACTTTAGGGAACACAGTAGGAGTTTCTCTAATCGGGGCAGTATTTGGAGCGCTAATCGCTAGCATGTCTGCGGGTGCAGATGTCTCTGTTGCCCCTCCTGAGGCGATCGTTGCGGGGTTCCAAGGAACTTTTCGCTTCGCAGCCCTAATACTTTGTGGAGCAGCAGTTGCATCCGTTTTGAGGAGCAGTAAGAGGCAGGGGGCAGGGGAAGCAGGGGGCAGGGGGCAGGGGAAGCAGGGGAAGCAGGGGAGCAGGGGGAGGAATAATTAATGCTCAATGCCCAATGCCCAATACAACTCTTGGAGAGGCTGCGCCAACAAAGCCTCTGAGTACAAGTGTCCAATGTCCAATATTCAATTATCAATTACTAAGGAGTTAAATAAATGACAGGTAAATTAGAGGGGAAAGTAGCAATTATTACTGGAGCTTCAGCGGGAATTGGAGAAGCAACTGCGATCGCCTTGGCTTCAGTTGGAGCAACAGTAGTACTCGCTGCTAGGCGTGGTGATCGCATTCAGGCATTGACAAAACGCATCGAAGCTAGTGGTGGCAAGGCATTGCCTATTGTCACCGATGTGACTGATGAAACTCAGGTAAATAACTTGGTGGCAAAGGCAAATGCAGAATTGGGAAGGGTCGATATCCTCGTCAACAATGCAGGGATTGCCTTACTCGGCACCATTGAAGCTGGAAATAGCTCAGACTGGCGGCGATCGTTCGACCTCAATGTACTAGGACTGCTATATGCTACTCACGCTGTTTTGCCTCTGTTGAAGGCGCAAAAATCAGGGCATATAGTCAATATTTCTTCAGTGGCTGGTCGGACAGCGCGGGCGGGCGTCGGTGTTTATAATGCTACCAAATGGGGTGTGAATGCTCTCTCCGAAGCATTGCGCCAAGAAGTCCACAAGGACAATATCCGCGTCACCATCATCGAACCAGGTTTGGTGGATACGGAAATTGACAACCAAATTACCGATCCCATTGCCAAACAAGGCATCGAAGAACGACGCAAGGCAATTACACCTCTGCAAAGCGAAGACATTGCAGCTGCGATCGTTTACGCCGTCACCCAGCCATCGCGCGTTAATGTCAACGAAATCCTCATCCGACCAACGGGACAAGAACATTAAAGCTAAAGGGCAGGCTTAACGGGCGTGCCCTTTTTTAGATAGGTAGTGTAAACCTGAACCAGATATCTTTTTATTAGCATCTGAAAGCATGAATGTTAATCCTAATAAATGCGTTGTTATTGAAGACTCAGAAAATCGGATAAAAGCTGCTAAAAAAGCAGGTATGAAATGCGTTACTTTTGCTGGATTGAAACATAATAAGCAGAATTTTTCAAGCGCAGATTTAATTGTGAATGCTTACTCAGATGTTAATTTACGTAGCTTACAGCAATTATTTGACTGAGAAAGTTAGCTCCTACTTTAATTTACGGACAAGGGAGTTATATGATAATTAATTTATCTTAAAGTTATAGTGAAATTACTGAAAATTTACAGAAAAGGAAATAATCTACATTATTATGTCACTCAGTCGTAGCGACCTCGAAGCCGGAAATGAACAGGCAAGACTATTAGAAGCATCACACTCTGGAATAAAGCTAACTACTCTGAGTGAAGATGAATTACAGCGATCGCTCAATGAAACACTACAACAGCAACCAGCAAATTCTGATATCTGGATATTTGCCTACGGTTCGCTGATTTGGAATCCCCTAATCACATATGTCGAGCGCCGTGCTGGGATGATTTATGGTTGGCATCGGCGCTTCTGTACATGGATGATCCTCGGTTACGGGACTCCAGAGAATCCCGGATTACTCTTAGGACTTGATCGGGGCGGTAGTTGTCGTGGTATTGCTTATCGAATTGCTGCTGCCGATGTACCATCAGAATTACTGCTGATTTGGCGACGTGAGATGTTAGCTGGTGTCTACGTTGCTCGTTGGGTAAAGATGTTTGATGGTACGCAAGAATTCAAAGCGATCGCCTTTGTTGCCAATCGTCAACATCCCAGGTACGCTGATCATATACCATTCACAACCACTGTTGATAGTATTGCCACCGCATCTGGAAAATTCGGTGACTGCGCTGATTATCTCATAAAAACTGTCGATGGATTAATCGCAGAAGGCATTAAAGATAGACAATTACTCTTATTACGCGAACAAGTGCTGGCAAAACAACAAGCGCTTTTAGTTAGTGGCAACTCTACTCAAACTACTACTTCAGAATAACTGTTGTAAACCTCTAATTGAATAATTAAACCGATACTAGAAAAATCTAGATTTGAAATTATGGAAAAGAATTATTCCCGAAAAACAATCACTGAGTATTTCTGGAAAAAATGAGTTTGAGCAGCGATCGCCCAGACTCAGGTGCAGTGTTTGCTTCCCAAGCAGATTGTTTAATTCAGATAAATATGACAAAGTTTACGATTTACTGAATGTAGGTGCGTTCGCTCGATGCAAAGGGGTGACATTTTAGCAGATTTATCTAGTGCAGGTGGTGGCTCAACTACTAACGGTCACCAACTTACTTTTGCTTCTAGCGGCGATGCTAACGGAGTCTTCTATTATCTTGGAACAAACAAGGGAAGTACTGTATGGGCAAATCCCGCAGGTATTAATTTTACCGTGTCAGCGAGTTCAACTGAGAATGGTTCGGTAGTGTCACTAACTAACCGATATAATAGTGAATTTTATACTGCAAATCAAGCTAATCAGTGGGTGTCATTCGGTCTTAATAATAGTACTTTAAAATGCAATTATTATTCTATAAAGACTTGAAGCAATGTTAATTACTACCCCCGTACTTGAAAGCTACAAGGTAGTAGCGACGGTACTACTTGGTTAGATTTGGACATTCAAGTAAATAATACTTCCTTGAATGCAATGAATCAATGGCTATCGCTTCCTGTTGCATCAAATATTGCTTATTCATACTTTAAAGTACTTCAAGATGGTAATGATTATTCTGGTCACAACTATTTCTGTCTAGGAGAAATAGAGCTATACGGGCTGTTAACATGAGTTATTGTAATTCGGGTGAAAAATCAAAATTTATCTATAAATTAAATGACGGTCAATCGTCTGTTTATGATTTCCAATCTTTCCCTATTGAAGTAATAATAGAAGCGGCTCAATAAAATCTTACTTCAAACTACAACCCAGAGGGATATAAAATTACATTTGGCAGTCCGCAAGGACAGTTTGGGTCGATAACGCTAACTGTTGTAGATTACAAAATAACTTATGTTGATAAAGGAGTTTTCAACTCGGAAACAGACACTTGAAAATTTTGATAAAAACGTATTATTTTTGATGATTAAACAATTAGACCGAAGCCGGGAGCAATTAGAAAGCAGAGTCAAACAGCTAGAACAGTTTCAGCATGAGTACGAAACTGCACAGGAGTACGAACGCGATCGCAGTTAGTCTCTGGGGATTCAGTGTAGGCAACTACAACATTATTTAAAGCTGAGTCAATCTTATTGGCTCAGTTTTTTATTTGAGTCAGGACTTACGCAAGAACTCTCTGAAACTCTTATTCGTACCCTGCGGGAAGCCACAACTCTTGGAGACGCTCCGCGAACGTGTCTATGCGTCCTTTGCGGTAGCCTGCGGCAAGCCGCTTTGCGTCTACGTTTTATCATGATTTTGCGTAAGTCCTGTGAGTTCTAAAATTATGAAAAGTAAGATTTGACTCACACCTGATGATTAGAATCAATGAAGATTTTTCTAAATGGTTGTATAATTATAAGCCATCTGTAACAAGTTAAATCTTAATGGTATAAATTGAGATTGCGGAAGGCATTGCAAGTTTTTTTCAAAATAGCAACAATCTGAGCAATGAGCCAAAAATGTTAAACTCGGTGCTAATCTTATCGAGTTATTTGAGGATATCAAAAGTGAGTGTTTTTAGTCAAGTCCTCAAACACAACAAATTCGTCGCATATTTGAGAATTATTCGCGTAAACTTAATACAACTTAATCAAAATATGAATTTTTATAAAATAAGAAATTTCTATAATAGTTGAGTTTAAAATACTCCAAATCAATATCTTTGTAATGAAACACCGATGTACACAGATCAACGCGAAGAAATTATAATCCTCCCCGTACTTGAAGTACGAGGAAGATTCAATTACCCCTACTTAGCAATGTTGATGATTGCGGCTATTAGGATCTAACTGCAAGCTTGCAGACATGCCTTAGATTCTATGGATTTTGAGAGAAGTGTGATTATGCAACGATCTCAAAGTTCGTAACTGCTAATACTGGTGGTAATGTGTATATATTGTTATCGTTATCAATGTTGGCAAATTGACTACCTGTCCCAAAGCCTGGTAATGTCAAGTTTTGGTTGAAGAACAAGTTGCCAGTTCCAAGACTGTAAGTAATGAGTCCAGAGCTAGTTGCTGCTGCTGCATCATTAGCTACTATCTTAATCTGGAGGGGACTATCGAGTCCGATAAAAGTTGACCGCTCCAGTACAATTTTGTCATTGGGGCTGAAGTCAGTAATTCTATCTACACCCAGATCAGCACTATAGAACGGAACGCCTGAGCTGAACACGAAGCGATCGCTACCACTACCGCCCGTCAGGATATCATTACCTTTTCCACCTTGTAAAATGTCATTACCAGCGTCACCATAGAGGCTGTCATTGCCAGCACCAGCATAGAGAATGTCATTGCCAACACCGCCAAAGCCGCTTAACGGTGTAGCAGTGCCACGACCACTAAGCAGGTCATTTCCAGCACCGCCTGTAAACGATACTGTACTTACGCCAGTTCCCGCCAGGTTGTTAACATCGAAGATGTCATCGCCTCCACCACCATTAACTTCAAACCTCTCTGCGCTGTCTACAGTCAGGGTGAAGGGAACTAGGTTGAGCCGATCAAAGATTGCTCTGCCTTGGGTGTCTCGTTGCAGGCGGAAACTGTCTCCCGCAGCCGCCGCGCCGTTGACCTCAACCACGTCATAGCCAGCGTTACCACTGATTCTGTCGCTACCGTCACCGTTGTTCCAGATTAGTCGGTCGTTACCGGCTCCGCCAGTGAAGGTGTCGTTGCCACGATTTCCTAGTAGGGTATCGTTACCGTCCCCACCGAATAAAAAGTCGATACCATCGCCACCTCGTAAGAGATCATTAGCAGCGTCACCATAGAGAATATCATTGCCAGCACCACCAGAGAGGCTGTCATTGCCAACACCACCAAAGCCAATTAACGGTGTAGTTGTGCCAGTACCATCAAGCAGATCATTTCCAGCACCGCCTGTGAACGATACTGTATTTACGCCTGTTCCTGTCAGGTCGTTGACATCAAAGATG
Organism: Nostoc sp.; assembly: GCF_036917395.1. GTDB lineage: Bacteria > Cyanobacteriota > Cyanobacteriia > Cyanobacteriales > Nostocaceae > Nostoc. The sequence goes on along the minus strand of NZ_JBALDI010000029.1, from coordinate 9,894 downwards.
TCATCACCACCACCACCATTAACTTCAAACCTCTCTACGCTGTCTACAGTCAAAGTGAAGGGAACCAGGTTGAGCCGATCAAAGATTGCTCTTCCTTGGGCGTTTCCTTGCAGACGGAAGTTGTCTCCTACACCCGCGCCGTTGACCTCAACTACGTCATAGCCAGCGTTACCGCTGATTCTGTCGCTACCGTCACCGTTGTTCCAGATCAGTCGGTCGTTGTCGGCTCCGCCAATGAAAGTGTCGTTGCCACGATCGCCTACTAGGGTATCGTTGCCGTCCCCACCGAATAGAAAGTCGATACCATCGCCACCTCGTAAGAGGTCATTTCCAGCATTACCATAGATGCTGTCATTTCCAGCATTACCATAGAGGCTGTCATTTCCACCTAAACCACTGAAACTATCAGAAGCGGCATTACTAATACCTGTATCTGATCTATAGGTTGGTCCTGGGCCTGGAATCCAATTTACTGCCATGATTAATACTCCTAATTCTTGATTTCTAAGTGAGTAATGATGTACTAGTACTTCATTTCTAGGAAAACGTATGAAAGTACTAGTTTCTGTTTCCGAACTACGAAACCTATAGTTTTTAGCTGCTAACTATTATTCAGGGATATATTTTTCTTTTATGCAGAATATTTTTTTTTGTAAAACTTCTTCACTATAAACTTTGCAGACAGCCCTTATTACATCCTGACTTTTCAGCTCATATAGAAAAGAAAGAATGGCTCGTGAATGCCTTTCGCAAGCTAGCTTTCAACTGATTGGACGATTTTCGCTAAAGTTCAAAATAGTGCTTCTGGTGTGCGAGGATTAAATACATAATTGTTAAAATTACCACTTAACAACAAAGTATATACACGGTTTAAAATATATTGATTACACAGTTGCAACTCACGTCTCTGAAGAGAGCTAAATGTGGTCATCTTTGAAAATACCATCAAACTTAACCCAAGGATTGGAGTTTTTAACCTGCTGTTGATATTCCAAGATTGGCAAATAATAAAGCCTTAATGTAACCCACCAGAGGTAAGACATTATAGGACTAGAGAATCCATCGTCATTAATTAAACCGTGAGCCATACGGTTTCTTAAATTTGAACCAGAACGTTCGATTAGCAAGCCTTGGAGATCAAAAAGTGTGTCTTCATCAAAAATTGAGTTTATTTGTGGATAGTTGCGAGGAAAAAGAGTAGTATTCAAATCACGTTCATCTTGAATTCCCTTATCGATATCAATTTTTGAGGGTAGCGCACCCTGCTTTCGCAGTAAATAACGAATAGAGTTTTCAATTTGAGGAATGAGAATATGGGTGGATGTGAAGAAGTCTCCGGTTAATCCAGCGTAAAGCCCTTTTGCAAATAGATGTTCTCTATCAGGTGGCACAAAAGGGTTGTTTGAAACAAATGGAAATAAGTCTTTTACTTGTACACTATGTTCCAGATTTATTTGATACCTGGCTCAATATAAGCTTGGGCGTGAAGTTTTTGATAAGAAACTCCATTTTGGTACATTTTATAAAGAATTGCCGCTTCTACTTCATCTGGATTATTGGATAAAACTGACTTGGATTGACGAGCTACAACTTTACCCATCTGATTAATCATTCCAAATCGGAAATAAGACAGTGGATTTTCAAAAGCTATTTTTAAGACTTCTTGTCGAAGGTGAGAGACTTTAGGTGGTGTTCCTAGAAATGCTAGATAAAAGAGTGCATTATCAAATTCTTTACCTTTAACATGTGATCTGGCTATATTCACTTGAACACTAATATCTGTTTCATAAGAAACCCGAGCTAACTCATTTAAGGATTGCTCCTGATGCTGGTTAAGAAGCTTGTGAACCTCCTCAGCTTTTTCTTTGGCAGCGATAGTTTCTTCCTTAGTACCTCGGACATTCATGAAAGCTTCAAAAGCTTTCTCCATAAAATGTGACGCTCGCAGGTAGCTTGCATCTGTACCCTTAAGACTATCTTCAGCTTCTTTTACATAAGTTTCAGCCGCCTGCATTTGCGTTGCGCGTTCTTCTTCTGCATCTTTTTCAAGACGATGCCATTGTGCTTTAATTTCCCAATACTACAATGGGATGTTTTTTTAACTGGAAGTCCCTTAGCTCAATAATTTAGGTAAAATCATATAAATTAACATTCCCCGACAGAGCCAGGGAATGAGGAAATGCTAACTCGCGGCTAAATTGCCCCAACCGACGTAGGGTAATTTTGCAGCTGTTGCCCAAACTTGGTCAGCATTCGCCACCAACTGACCGCAAGCGTCCCAAGTCCCAGAAATGAACGTGCTTCTAGTCCCTTGTTCGATCGCAACTGCGGCAGTGTAATCACCAATCTGCACTTGCAAAGTTTCCAGATTTACTGTCACGGCAGCTTGGGAATTGGCAGCCACTAACTCTTGCAGTTGTTTAATAGTAGCAGCATCGGCTGTCAGACAAGGTATGCCCATTGCCACACAGTTACCGAAAAAGATTTCGGCGAAGCTTTCACCGATTAAAGCTTGGATTCCCCATTTTGCGATCGCTTGGGGTGCATGTTCCCGTGATGAACCACAGCCAAAGTTACGGTTGACTATTAAAATATTCGCCCCTTGGTATTGGGGTTGGTCAAAAGGATGTTCACCTTTAAGTGCTGTCCGGTCATCAATAAACGCGCCTTCGCCTAACCCATCAAAGGTTACGGCTTTCAAATATCGCGCGGGAATAATGCGATCGGTATCTATATCATTGCCCACTAAGGGTATACCGCGCCCTGAAACTGTTTTAACTTCACTCACCATAATTTTTATAAAAAACGAACCGCAAAGAACGCAAAGAACGCAAAGGAAAGAAAGAAAGTTTAAGAGAGTTTTCTTTGTCACAAGATGGGGTTACAGTAACTCGCGTACATCAGAAACTTCGCCTTTAATCGCAGCAGTGGCGACCATCGCCGGACTCATTAACAATGTCCGACCGGAAGATGAACCCTGTCTTCCTTTAAAGTTGCGGTTAGAGGAAGAAGCACTGATTTGTCTTCCTTGTAGCTTATCGGGGTTCATGGCCAAGCACATGGAACATCCCGGTTCACGCCACTCAAATCCAGCTTCCTGAAAAATTTTATCCAGTCCTTCAGCTTCCGCCTCTTCCTTTACCCTTTCAGAACCAGGGACAACAAAGGCTTTAATGCCCTCTGCAACGTGGCGACCTTTGGCGATTTTCGCAGCTTCCCGTAAATCACTAATTCTGCCGTTGGTGCAACTACCAATAAAGCAGACATCTATTTTTGTGCCCTTGATGGGTTGACCAGGATATAAATCCATGTAGCGGTAAGCTTCTTCGGCAATGAATCGGTCTTCTTCAAGCAGTTCTTCTGGTTGAGGCACTGACTGGTTGACACCGATACCTTGACCGGGAGTAATCCCCCAGGTAACAGTAGGAGAAATTTCAGCAGCGTCGAATACGACTACATCATCGTATTGGGCATCAGCATCACTCTTGATCGATTGCCACCAAGCCACTGCTTTATCCCAATCTGCATCAATGGGTGCAAAATCTCTGCCTTTGAGGTAATCGTAGGTGACTTGATCGGGATTAACGTAGCCGCATCTAGCACCGCCTTCGATCGCCATATTGCAAACTGTCATCCTCTCTTCCATATTCATTTGCTCAAATGTCGTACCTGCAAATTCGTAGCCATAGCCCACGCCACCTTTAACGCCAAGGGTGCGGATGATATGCAGGATGACATCTTTGGCGAAAACTCCTGGCTTCAGGGTGCCGTTAACTTCAATTTTGCGGACTTTCAGTTTCGAGAGGGCAAGAGTTTGGGAAGCGAGAACATCCCGGACTTGGCTAGTACCGATACCAAATGCGATCGCACCAAATGCCCCATGACTTGATGTGTGACTATCTCCACAAGCGATCGTCATTCCTGGTTGGGTGATTCCTAGTTCTGGAGCGATGACATGAACTATACCCTGACTGCCAGAACCAATGTTGTAAAAAGTTATGTTATTTTCTTGACAATTATTTTCCAGCGCCTGGATCATTTCCTCTGCCAAGCTATCGTCAAAGGGACGTGCCTGATTTTCTGTTGGCACAATATGATCGACTGTGGCAACGGTACGCTCTGGAAACAGTACTTTTAGACTTCTCTCGCGTAACATAGCAAAAGCCTGGGGACTGGTGACTTCATGAATTAGATGAAGCCCGATAAATAGTTGCGTCAGCCCTGAGGGAAGTGTACCAACGGTGTGTAAGTCCCAAACTTTGTCAAACAGGGTACCTTTGCTCATACGTCAATCAGTATTTAAAGAGTCCGGTCTTAAATAGTATCAAAAAAAAGTCTTGGTTTTTGCAGATCACTTAATATTACTTACATCTTTACACTCTTATTTCTCTGTGCCCTCTGCGCCTCTGTGGTTTTATTCTTCCTTAACGAACCGCAGAGACGCTGAGAGCACAGAGGAAGAAAGAAGAGAGGTAAAAGCGAAAATTATCCGAAATATTGAGATGCAATGATGTAAATAACTTTATCCTTTTGAACAAGGATATCTAGGACAATACGAGATAATTGCACTACCAGCATTATGCCCATAGATTTACGGGAATTTTATCAGGCTAGCGATCCCAGCAGAACTCTGTTTGTCAACAATAGCTCTGATGGCAAGTATTACATCGATTTTTCCTCAGTCCGAGGTGGTGATATTCTTAGCAAGTTGAAGCAGAAAATTACTTTTTTTAAGCCCAATGAACCCACCTGCACTCTATTTACTGGGCATATTGGTTGTGGTAAATCCACAGAACTATTACGGTTACAGGCAGAACTGGAAAAGTTAGGCTTCCATGTGGTCTATTTTGAGTCGAGTGACGATCTGGAAATGACTGATGTCGATATTGCTGATGTGCTGTTAGCGATCGCTCGTCGGGTGAGTCAAAGTCTGGATAAGATTACCCTAGAGTCACCCAATAAGTTTAATGAGTTGCTCCAAGGGGCTTGGAAGGTCTTAAACTCCGAGGTGACGGGGGTTAAAGTTAAGGTTCCCAATGTCGGCGATTTTGGTGTCACCTCTGAAAAAGAAAAGCTTTCTCTGTCTGTGGGCATTGGTGAAATCACGGCGAAAATGAAAAATGACCCAACGCTACGAGAAAAACTCAATCAGTATTTGGCACCGCAAAAAACTAAGCTGCTGGAAGCGATTAATCAAGAATTATTGGAACCTGCCGTGGCTAAACTCAAACAGCAGGGTAAAAATGGTCTGGTAGTAATTGTCGATAATCTTGACCGCATAGATAATCGTGCCAAAGCTTGGGGTCGTCCGCAGCAGGAATATTTATTTGTCGATCAGGGTGAGTTTTTGACCAAGCTTAATTGTCATCTCCTCTACACTATGCCTTTGGCTTTGAAGTTTTCCAATGATTACGGAATGCTGACTCAGCGTTTCCCAGAAGATCCCAAGGTGTTACCAATGGTACCTGTACAAAAGACTGATGGCAGTGTTCATGTAGAGGGAATGGCACTGATGCAGCAGATGGTACTAGCTAGAGCTTTTCCTGATTTGACACCAGAGGAGCGTTTAAATAAAATTACGGAGATTTTTGATAGTGCTGCTAGCCTAGAGCGGTTATGTAAAATGAGCGGTGGTCATGTGCGGGACGTGCTGAGGCTGCTGAATACCTGGATTATGGAAGAGATGAGTCTTCCTTTAACCCGTGAAACCTTAGAGCAAGTTATTCGTTCTCGTCGCAATGAAATAATGTTGCCGATTTCTGATGATGAGTGGCAATTGTTACGTCATGTCAAGGAAAGGAAAAAGGTGAGTGATGACCAGGGATATCAAAAACTGATCCGCAGTCGGTTTGTGTTTGAATATCGGGATGGTGGCGAGTCTTGGTTTGATGTTAATCCGGTTTTGGCAGAAGCAAGGGAGTTGCAGTGAGGAATCAGGGAATCGATGAATAATTAGATGATGAAACCAGAAACCAAAAATGTTTTGTTAAAAGCTTATGCACAACTGCACCAAATCACAGAAGAATTGTATTCAGCCTCGGATAAAGCCGTAGAAAACAACGATTTTGAGGACGCTAGCTTACTAGCTAGTAGAGCAGATAGACTTTATGAAGAGATAGAAAATTTAGAGATTGTAATTTCAGAACAGGAGGAAATATGAAAACAATCCCAGAGTTAAAGACTCGTATTAAAGAACTCAGTAAACAAGCTGTCGAATTTAGTAGAAAAGCATCTGAAGTGTGTTTAAGTGACCGTCAACAAGCCAAGTATTTTAGACAGCAAGCAAGAGAAGCTAGCAAACGCACTCAAGTATTGATACAGGAGTTAAAACGCCAGGAAGTTTAACTTGTAGTCTTTAATTCTTCCTTTGCCTCCTACACTCTAGATTTACGTAAGCTTATGACTTATGACAGACTCGCAACCATCAGAAGATGACCATGTAAATAGCGATCGCTCTGTTGCACAATTAGCTTGGGCGATTGAGTCCTCTGTGGGACAGTTTAAGCTGATTTTGGCACGGTGTAATTATGCTAGAGAGCGCGATCGCTTAATCTCCAGATTGCGGGAAATTTGTCAAGTCGAAATTCATGTCTTGGCGATGCAGCAATCTCGCAAAACTCTTTATACTGCGATTCAGTCAGAATTCGGCGAAGAAATGCCAGCCTGTGTGATGGTTGTGGGTTTGGAATCAGTGCAGAATTTGTCTGTGATGTTAACTTCTGCTAATCAGGTGCGGGAAGAGTTTCGCAAGAATTTTACTTTTCCCTTAGTCTTGTGGATTGACGATGAAATCTATAAGCAACTAATCCAGCTTGCGCCTGATTTGGAAAGTTGGGCGACTACAAGGAACTTTGCCATATCAACACAGGAATTAGTAGATTTTATCATCGAAACGGCTAATCAATGGTTTAGTAATAACTTAAAGTTGAACGTAGATGTATATATTAAGCTGGAAAATGAGTTAGGAACAGCGCAAAGAGATTTACTCAATCAGCCAGATGTTTATAATTTAGAAATTCAAGCTGATTTAGAATCTTTGTTAGGTTTTATCAAACAGAGAAATAATCACCAAGATTCGGCGCTACAGCATTATCACAAAGCTTTAGAGCTTTGGCAGGAAAGTAATAATTTAGAAAGGCAGGCAAAAATTCTCGGTGAGATTGGCGTTGGTTATTATCTCAAAGCTTTGAAAAATCCAGATATTAATCATCCAGATTGGCAAGCGGCTTGGTATTATATTCGAGAGTATATAAATTTTATTAACCTGTTTCACAATCCAGATTTAATTGCTAATACAGCAATTAAATTCGGTGATATTTTGCGAGACTTGCAAAAGTGGGAAACGTTGCAGAGTCTTTCAGAACAAGCTTTAGTAATCCATCGAACTAACAACCAGCTAAGGGAATTAGCCAAGGATTACGGTTTTTTAGCTGAGGTGGCTTTGGCTCAAAAAGACTGGGTGAAAGCAAATCAGCTTGTTCAGCAAGCTTTGGAAGTTTTTGCTGCGATTCCCAATTTGGAATCAGCGAATATCTCAGGGGTTTTATCTGAGATTTCCGAAAGAGATGTTAAATCAAATGATTTGAGCTTATATCAGTTTATTTTAAGTTGTTCTCAATACCATTTAGGTCAAATTAAACAGGCAACTTTCAGCTTAGAAACTGCTAGGCATGTGGGTAATCCCCTAGAAGATGTCAGGCTTTACTTGGATATTCTCAGTTTTTTGCAGCAGCTTTACTTTCAGCAGAAAGAATATCTCCAAGCATACAAAATCAAACAGCAACGGCGTTCCATTGAACAGCAATTTGGTTTGCGGGCTTTTATTGGTGCAGGTAGGTTAGAAGCTACAAAACAGGCATTTGTAGAGACATTGCGCTCAAACTCTCCCCAAGGAAATATTGCCCCAGAAATTGCTGCATCTGGTCGCCTATTGGATGTAGAACATTTGATTGAACGCATGGGTCGCCCTGATTATAAGCTGATAGTCATTCATGGGCAATCGGGTGTCGGCAAAAGTTCCCTGGTGAATGCGGGACTGATACCAGCTTTAAAGAATAAAGCGATCGGTATTCAAGATTATTTGCCGGTGGTAATGCGCGTTTACACCAACTGGGTGGAAGAGTTGGGGAAGCTTTTGGGGAGAGATGTGGTTCGACTTCGCTCACCAACCGGGGGATGGGGAGATGGGGAGGATGAGGGAGAGTTACAAGGTCAACTTTCATCCTCAGAAGGTCAACGTTCAGCTTCAGAAGGTCAACTTTCAGCCTCAGAAGGTCAACGTTCAGCCTCAGAAGGTCAACATTCAGCCTCAGAAGGTCAACGTTCAGCCTCAGAAGGTCAACGTTCAGCCTCAGAAGGTCAACATTCAGCCTCAGAAGGTCAACATTCAGCCTCAGAAGGTCAATGTTCAGCCTCAGAAGGTCAACGTTCAGCCTCAGAAGGTCAAAGTTCGACCTCAGAACTCGGAACTCCGCAATATTTAATATCCAGACTTAAAGAAAACGAACAGCGCAACCTCCGCACAGTGTTAATTTTTGATCAATTTGAGGAATTTTTCTTTGTTTACACCGAACCAGCACAAAGGAAGCAATTCTTTGAGTTTCTGGGAGAGTGTCTGAATGTTCTATCGGTGAAAGTTATCTTATCGCTGCGGGTAGATTACATCCATTACTTGCTGGAGTGCAATGATTTGTCCAGTCTCAAGATTATTGGCAATGACATTCTCAGTAATAATGTGCTTTACAAATTGGGGAACTTCTCACCTGCTGATACCAAGTCAATTATTCAGCGTTTAACTGAAAATACTAGCTTTCACTTAGAAGATGCTTTAGTTGAACAACTTGTACAAGATTTAGCCGGAGAATTGGGTGAAGTTCGTCCCATTGAGTTACAGGTTGTGGGGGCGCAACTGCAAACTGAGAATATTACAACTCTGGCAGAATATCGGCAGGGTGGCACTAAGGACGAATTGGTTAAGCGTTATTTGAATGAAGTTGTTGAAGATTGCGGTGTTGAAAATCAGCAGGCGGCGGAATTATTACTGTATTTGCTGACGGATGAAAAAGGAACTCGCCCGTTAAAGACTCGCGCTGAGTTGGAACGCGATTTACAGGAGTACTTGTCGGAGATCCCCCCAACCCCCCTTAAAAAGGGGGGCTTAGTTTCTTCCACCCCTTTTTTAAGGGGGTCGCCGCAGGCGGGGGGATCAGAAGCTAGGGAGGATAAAGCTTTTGATATCAGCAAATTAGATTTGATTGTAGAAATTTTTGTCCAATCCGGCTTGGTGGTTTTGCTACCAGAAAACCCGGCTGACCGTTATCAACTGGTACATGACTATATCGCCGCCTTTATCCGCCAGCAACAAGAACCGAAGTTAAAGCAGGTAATGGCGCAACTGGAAAAAGAACGAGAACAAAGAAAACTGAGTGAGGTAAAATTTAATCGTTTTCTCAAACGCAGCATTTTTGGTTCTCTAGCCGCAGGTTTAATTGTGGTTGTACAGGTGTGGATAGCATTTTCATTGCTAAGAGAGGCAAATAACCTAAAAAAACAAGCCGAAATTAATGAAATAAACGCCCTTGCTAACTCTTCAGACACCTTTTCTGCCTCTGGCCAAATCTGGAATGCACTGACAGAAGGCTTAAAAGCGAACGGAAAACTAAAAAACGCGGGTAAGGTAGCGGTAGATACCCAGATGCGGGTTGTGAGAACATTGCAGAAAGCTTTGTACTTAAAAACAGAGAACAAATTCCAAGAACTGAATACATTAGAAGGACATAGCGATAGGGTCATTAGCGTCGTGTTCAGCCCCGATGGGCAAAGGCTGGCTTCTGCAAGTGATGATAAGACCATCAAACTCTGGGATGCAGCCACAGGCAAACTTCTGCAAACCCT
>NZ_JBALDI010000028.1:0-22543 GCF_036917395.1 Nostoc sp. | reverse complement strand
AATCCACCTTTTATCTCCGTTAACGAGTATTTGAACTGGATGAATCCACCTTTTATCTCCGTTAACGAGTATTTGAACTGGATGAATCCACCTTTTATCTCCGTTAACGAGTATTTGAACTGGATGAATCCACCTTTGATACTCGTTAACGAGTATTTGAACTAGATGAATCCACCTTTGATACTCGTTAACGAGTGTTTGAACTGGATGAATCCACCTTTTATCTCCGTTAACGAGTGTTTGAACTGGATGAATCCACCTTTGATACTCGTTAACGAGTGTTTGAACTGGATGAATCCACCTCATAATTCCGTTCATCCACCTTGTCCCCTTGTCCCCTACTCCCGACTCAATAGGGATTTGAATCAATCCGTCCCCTTTTGACACTCCTGAGATAATAGCCAGAAGTTGGTCTGTTTTTAAGATTAAAGGTGTCCCCCCTGCGAACTTTCCAAATTTTGTAATTGGAAAAGGTCAAAGGCGTTCGGGGTTCGCATACTTCCGGTATATGATTACCAAGTACAAAGTACACCGCACCCCTACCCATAACTTTTACCAAACCGTTTTTATCCACAAGAACTGATGTACTTTCACTAACCCCTATGCCCAAAACACTGCTAGATACACCGTCCTTAATTTGACGGGCAATAAAAGTCATAATTCGACCCATCCTTTCCCGCCTGTCGAAGTGCGTATCTACGATAGTTCCCCTCAAATCGCTCCAATTGAAAAGGTTGTAAGTAAAAGTTATGTCCCGGTAAGGATCTTCCAGTGCGTCTCTAGTTTCAATGCCTTTTTCGGAAGAAGCACAAGCATCATAGACACAATCACTTTGGATCATTGCACCCGCACTGGTGCCACCAACACCACCACCCTTAAGGTAAACTGACTTAACGGCAGCCTCAAGCTTGGTATCTTTCCAGTTGCGGATGTATTCACATTGGTCGCCACCAGCAAAGAAAATCACATCAGCATTTCTGACTTTTTCATAAATCTCAGCTTTGTTTGCTTCTTGCCTATTACGAATCACAAGAGTTTCCACAAACTTTACGCCCCTCATGGCATAAATTAGCCGATTGTAATCGTGATTACCATTAGTGCGGATAACTACAACATTAACTTTAGTGGCGGAGTCAGTACCTCCCCTGACTTCGTTAATCATCCACTGGATGGCATCATCGACATCGGGGCCACCCCCACCTAAGCTCAAGACTGGGCCTGCTAAAGAAGAACGCACATCAAAATCAAAGGAGGGGGAGGGGTGGACATCAACAGTGTCACCCAGAAAGTAGCGTTTCCAGTTTTCGATAAAACGGGTTATAAGGAAGGTTCCCATATTCAACAACTTGATTCCTGTACTTTTCAAGCGCCTTGCTATGCTTGGGAATGCCTTTGTCATACTAAGCTACTGGAGCAAACTGCAATTATTGCTAGGCTGTTACGCATTTTTATTGCTTATTTATCCGGGAAATTCGTCCTTTGTCATTAGTCATTTATCAGTTGTCTTTTGTGAATAATCAATGACAAATGACAGTTTTAACGAAAAAATCTGCAACTTAAATACGTACTAGCTTAACTTTGGCACTAGAGAGGGGAGAATTTCCAGCGTACAAGGCTTGTACTGTTTGTTAACTCAAAATAACGCGGAGTAATCATTTATTCTCTGCCCTACTCTCGGAAAATCCCCACATTGTTTGTGTTCTTTATAGCGCTTCTCCAATGGAAGCAATACACCACGATACACGGTAGGGGCACAGCAATGCTGTGCCCTTACGATCGCTCAAAAAATGATATCCGAAACCCGATTAAATTTGTTCAAATAAAATTTTAGCTCCCCGACTTCTTGAAGAAATCGGGCAGCTATTTACCAGACAATTTGCGATCGCTCCAAGGCAACTCGCTGATATACTTCTTCAGTTTGCTTGGCTAATTTCAGCCAGCTAAAACGCCGCTCTAAATCCTCATAAGCATTATCCACCAGCCATTGCCGATAACCTGGATTTTTCAACACTTCCAAAATTCCCCAAGCTAAAGAATCCGGATTATTCGCCCAAGTAACAATGCCTGTTTTGGTATGTTGCACCACTTCCGGTAAGCCACCAGTATCAGAAACTACTACAGGAACACGAGAAGCAAAGCTTTCTAAAGCCACAATCCCAAAAGGTTCGTAAAGGCTGGGAAATACTGCACAGTCAGCGACAGTTTGGAATCTATCTAAGTATCTATCAGAGATAAAACCTGTAAAATAGCAATGATGCCAAATTCCCAAATCCCAGGCTTGGCGCTTGAAATGGTCAGTATTGCCGCCACCAACGATGACAAGTTTAACGTTACCTCCCATTTGGGAAAGGATCTTAGGTACGGCATTGAGCAATACAGGTACACCCTTTTCATAGGTCATGCGACCGACGTAGTAAACGATTTTCTCATCGTCTGTGGCGAATTGGCGGCGAAAATTCACAGCATGAAAATCTACGTGATGCTGTTTCTTTTCGGCTCGGATACCGTTATAAATGACATCGATTTTGTCCCAAGGACTGTGTAGTACTCGTTCTATTTCTTGGCGCATATAATCGCTACAAACAATAATCCGCCAAGCGTTGAAAGCCAGCAAGTTTTCTTTGCCATTAATATAGCCTTGGATGTCGGTGTGAATACCGTTATAGCGCCCGTATTCTGTAGCGTGAATTGTGGCAATTAGTGGTATTTTGAAATTATGCTTGAGAGCGATCGCAGCATCTCCTACTAACCAATCATGGGCATGAATTAAATCAAACGATCCCTCCTCTAGAATCAACTTACCACCATGATCTCCCATACTCAGGTTGAGATTGACTACCCAGTGGAAAAAGTCATTACTATAGCCGACTGGCACCCGATGCACCTTTACGCCCTCAACTACCTCATACATTGATGCCTGACCAAACTCTGCTGTAATCAGGTGGACTTCATGCCCTAGCTTTACCAGTTCCGGGTACAACTCCGCTACATGCCGCGCAATTCCCCCAACAATCCTCGGCGGAAACTCCCAACTCAGTACTAGTATCTTCATCTGCTAGACCCCCCGACGCTTTACAAATATCTAAAAAACTACATTTATCTAAAAATACAAGGATGCTGAATGCAGTGAGTATGTTTACTAAAATTTTTAGATGTCTTTAACAGTGATTTTGTTAAAGTTTATCAAAGGTTATCAACTGTATGCTATGGATAATAAGCAAGGTCAGGGTAAGCGCATCTTGTCAATAAATCCTCAAAGATGATCAATAAGTAAGCATTATTGATCATGTTTTAGGCGACGCCAAATAGCCCATCATAGACATCGCTTTGAGCCTTGCGAAACAAATCAAACGAGAAACTCTGATTATTCGTTTATCCACAAACCAAGATTTTTGTCAAGACTAATTTAGATGCGCTTACCTTGTAAGCAAGGTATTATTCTAATTCGTAATCACGCTCTCTACGAGACGCTGCGCGTAGCTTGCTTCCCCATTCGCGCTAGCGTCTCCGTTGGCGCAGCCTCTCCGTCAGGAGAAGGAGAAGGGGTACGCGGACTCGCTACCGCTACGCTAACGTAATTCGTAATTAGGACAATTGAGCGCCCGTTTTGCAGCTCAGGCTTTAAGAAGGGGTAAGTAGCTATTCAGTAATTTCTAGGCTTTCAAAAGCATTTGAGCCTGGAGAAAAAGATTATCTAATACCATTTCACTTTAATAATGATACAAATACGTTGGTAGGGGCATAGCAATGTCTATAGGTGTCAACTTAACGTAAAACCGTTGTCAAGACATGATCTTGAATTTACTCACTTACCATCACTCTTGGCGTTACCCCACGTCTAACCCCTCCCCTTGGTAAGGGGAGGGGTTAGACGTGGGGTAAAACGTATGTTGTGTAAGCGTTTGAGCTTAAATTGACACCAATGGGCAATGCCATGCCCCGATGATAAATCTATCTGTATCAGGGTTTTCGTAAATTGGTATAACTCGTTTTCCCAATTTTTCGTTTGAAGCGTCTGAACTTGAATCTGAGTTTGTTTATTTTGATGAATTTGACGAAATTGAGGGCTTTAACTCCCCCAACCCTAGTAGGGAAGGGGGTTAGGTCTTCTTTTATGTTTTTTCAGGTTGAGATGTACCCGCAGCCAATTGTCTCTGAGTAAGCACTCTTAAATTAGCTTTGATCCAAGCGCAGTACTGCCATAAAGGCTTCCTGGGGTACGTCCACTGTACCTACAGATTTCATTCGCTTTTTACCTTTTGCTTGCTTCTGTAATAGTTTCTTCTTCCGGCTAATGTCACCGCCGTAGCACTTGGCTAGCACGTCTTTCCGCAAGGCGGGGATGTGTTCGCTGGCGATAACTTTACTGCCAATAGATGCCTGAATTGGCACTTTAAATTGATGGCGGGGAATTAGTTCCTTGAGTTTTTCTGCCATTGAGCGTCCGACGTTGTAAGCTTTATCCCGGTGTACAATCATCGCTAAGGAATCTACCGGATCGCCGTTAATCATGATATCCAGCTTCACCAGAGGATTTTCACGGTAGCCGATCAGGTGATATTCCATGCTGGCATAACCGCGCGATCGCGACTTCATCTGGTCAAAAAAGTCAGTCACAACTTCCGCCAAAGGAAGTTCGTAAGTGAGGGTGGTTCGTCCTTGGGTGAGATATTTCATATCTTTGAAGATGCCACGGCGATTTTGTGACAACTCCATCAAGGTGCCGACATAGGTTTCCGGCGTAATCATCTCTACTTGGACGTAGGGTTCTTCAATTTTTTCGCGATCGTTGGGAGAAGGTAGACGGCTGGGATTATCGATGTACAGTTCTTCACCTTTCAGGGTGATCACCTTATAAACCACCGAGGGGGCTGTAATGATTAAATCGAGATTATACTCTCGCTCTAGACGTTCTTGGACAATTTCCATGTGCAGCAAGCCCAAAAACCCGCAACGGAAACCAAACCCCATCGCGCTAGAAGTTTCTGGTTCGTAGTGCAGTGCCGCATCGTTGAGTTCGAGCTTTTCTAAGGCTTCCCGCAAGTCTTCAAATTGATCAGCATCAATGGGGAACATCCCGCAATAAACCATCGGATTGGCTTCTGCGTAACCTGGTAAGGGTGACTCCGCTTTTGCCTTACTTAGGGTAATTGTATCTCCTACCCGGGCATCAGCTACAGCTTTAATTGCAGCTCCCAAATAGCCGACTTCCCCAGCGTGCAGTTCTTCAACTTGCTTTTGAGTAGGAGAAAGGACGCCTAACTCATCAATTTCAAATTCTTTACCGGATGCCATTAAATGGATGCGATCGCCTTTTTTCACGGTGCCATCCATCACCCGGAAATACACAATTACTCCCCGGTAGCTGTCGTAATAGCTATCAAATATTAATGCCCGTAAGCGTTCATTTATGGTATTGGGTGGTGGCGGTATCCGCTCGACAACTGCTTCTAAAATCTGATCAATACCAATTCCTTCTTTAGCAGAGGCCAGAATCGCACTACTGCAATCTAGACCGATAATTTCTTCAATTTCGCCAATTACCCGTTCTGGTTCAGCCCCTGGCAAATCAATTTTATTCAAAACCGGGATAATTTCCAGGTTATTCTCTAACGCCAAATATACATTCGCCAAAGTTTGCGCTTCCACACCTTGGGACGCATCTACTACCAATAGCGCTCCTTCACAAGCCACAAGAGAGCGGGAGACTTCATAAGAGAAATCCACATGTCCTGGAGTATCAATTAAATTAAGCACATACTGCTGACCATCCTTAGCTGTGTAGTTCATCCGGGCAGCTTGCAGCTTAATTGTAATCCCGCGCTCCCGTTCCAGATCCATATTGTCGAGAAACTGTTCCTTCATCTGTCGGTCTCCAACAGTGCCAGTAGCTTGCAGCAAGCGATCGGCAAGGGTTGATTTCCCGTGGTCGATGTGAGCAATAATACAAAAATTGCGAATGCGAACTGCGGGAACGTCAGTCATATAGTATCTTTGCCTTAGCAGCAACCAAAGTTAAAAGAGCAATTTACTTAATGTATTTTAATGCTTTCTTAGCCAAGACGCTCCTAGCTTTTAGTGCTGAGTTCCGTTAGCGGATAGCTATGGTTCAGCCCGTGCTGTTAGCGGATAGCTATGGTTTAGCCCGTGCTGAGTTAGGAATGGGGGAGTTAGGAGTTACTATTATCTCCTCTGCCCCTCTGCCCCTCTGCCTCCCCTCTTCACCCCATCTTTAAGTTTTGATCTAAATAGGTGGACTTTTAAGAATATTATGAAAGTCTATTTGTCACTGCTAGTAATCATCAGCTAGGAGCGTACAATAAATGTAAATAAGTACATGTAGGGATCATGTAGGGATCGTGGGTAATTACCACCCGTAATTGCCCGGAATCACTGATTTCTCGGCAAAACTTCTAGAGCCATTGTCTAGTCAGTTATATGAAAAATGCGATTTGAAAGTTAAAGCTGTTACTTTGGTGCTATTTCAGGGAACTATCTAACTGTGCCCTTGAAGATTTTTCAGCGAATTAGCCCAAATGATGAACATAACTACTTTACAAAGCTTTAGACAAAACCAGTTCAGAGTATATCAAATCTATGAATATGCAAGAGAAAACTACCGAAGCGGAAAACACACGAGCCGATAAGGTAGAAATTGCTGTCCGCCTAGACTCCGAGTTATTAAAGCAAATTCAGCATCTCACCAATGATCCAAGTAAAGTCATTGAGGTGGCGATTCGCCAGTGGTTACGGGGTGAAATCCTTAGGGATGACGAACTGACGCGTACCCCTGTACGTACCCCTGTTCCTCCTCGGGGTGAATGGAACGATTGACATCATCAATCAGCTGTCAATGCAAGTTAAAAAATGAAGTTTGCCAATCTAGATTTCAGAACAACAAGAAATACCCAATAAAATGAAAAAGCTGTAAAAATTTCTGCATAAATTTGAGCAGCTTTAGTAAAATTACGGTCGGATACCCTTTGTCTATCCAACTCAATTAATGACTATTACTGCCAATTCCCAATTGCCGAATGTATTTTCCCAAAATCTGGAATCTATCACCAGTAAGACTGATGGCTCATTACCAACTTTAGGAGCCGAGTTGGTGTATACGCAAGATGGGGCAGGGCGCTATCTGACCTTTTGTTGGCAGCAGAGCGAACTCCTGGGGTTAAATACTGAAAAAGTAGTTGACGATCTGAACCAGTCCCAAACCTTTGCCCCAGTGGATAAAGTTACTTATTTGGAACGATTGCAGCGAATTTTGACAAGTTTGATGCCAGAAAGGTTTCAGTGTTGGTTTAGCTACCACCAGAAATTATTTGAATTGGACTTAGTGATTAGTCCGATTATGCCGAGTTTGGGAACTACTGCCACTACAGTTTTAGTGATGGGACGGTTAGTGCAAGCGACACTAAACAAAAAACAAGTGCGTGTGGCATCAAAAACGCCCACACAAATAGAGTTGGCTTTACGTTCACAGCAACACCAAAAACTGGTAAATCGCATTACCAGAAATATTCGCCGGACATTGGATTTCGATATTATTTGGCAGCAAACAGTTGACAGTTTGGGGAAAGCATTGCGGCTTGAGCGCTGCATTATTTGTCGTCCTTACCAGCCTTGTAGCTTAAAAGTGAAAGTGATGGCTGAGTATCATCAGCCAGAACTCAACTCAATCATACTAGGCTCAGAAGATATAGATATAGCTTCTGAGCCTGCCTTTGCTCAGGCTTTGACAACCCTAGAACCAGTTGTGATGGAAGTGCCTGGATACACAGAGTCTAGGCGGCAGAAAACTTTGGTGATTGCGACTTGCTATCAAGACCAGCCGAATGGATTGGTTGCCTTGAATTGGCAGGATGAATGCTACACATTAACAGAATCGGAATTAGAACTGGCAAAAGAAGCAGCAGATCAATTGGGAACTGCGATCGCACACGCTACTTTATATAAAGAATTAGAAGCAGCGCGTCAAAAAGCCGAAGAAGCTTCCCGCCTCAAAAGCGAGTTTCTAGCTAATGTATCCCATGAAATTCGTACCCCCCTCAACGGGATGATCGGCTTTTTGAAGCTGATTTTAGAAGGGATGGCAGATGATCCAGAAGAACAAAACCAATTTTTGACAGAAGCTCACCAATTATCGATA
The DNA here is from genome assembly GCF_036917395.1 of Nostoc sp. Classification (GTDB taxonomy): domain Bacteria; phylum Cyanobacteriota; class Cyanobacteriia; order Cyanobacteriales; family Nostocaceae; genus Nostoc. The sequence goes on along the minus strand of NZ_JBALDI010000028.1, from coordinate 14,391 downwards.
CATCTGCTGAATATCATCAACGACATTTTGGACATTGCCAAAATTGAAGCGGGCAAAATGGACCTAGTTTACGCTCCAGTCAAGCTAGATGAGCTATTCAGTGATGTAGAAAGTTTCATGCGTCCCCAAGCAGAAATGAGAAACCTCAGCTTCCGGATGCAAATGCCTGCTACCTCTGATGAAATCATTGTCCTAAGCAACTACCAACGATTGCTACAAGTTATGCTCAATTTACTAGGTAACGCCATCAAATTTACCCATGAAGGTGGCGTCACTGTCAGTGCCGATTTAGTACTCAAAAAAGCGAAGCCGAACTTTCAAGGTCAGGAATTTCCTGGCATGGTGAGAGTCCGTGTGGCAGACACTGGCATCGGTGTTTCTTTGGACAAACAAGATAAATTGTTTCAATTATTCTCTCAGGTGGATGGCTCCCGCACTCGCCAGTACGGCGGTACAGGTTTAGGACTGGCAATATCCCAGAAGCTAGTGGAGGCAATGGGCGGCGAGGTACATTTTTATAGTCTGGGCGAAGGACTTGGTTCAACAGTGACATTTACAGTGCCACTATATCAACAGCCAGTTATGGTTTCATCTAGTGATAGCGACTCAACAAACAGTGTTGAGTGCTGAGTTAAGAGTTAGGAGTTAGGATACTTGGCAATACTGGGTTTGAAGTTTTAAACATTATTATTTAATAACAAAATTGGGAATTGGAGATTGGAAAGAATTCCGTCTTTAGTCCACAAAAAAATTGTATAATTATAGGCTGGGTTGAAGAAAAAAACACAATAAACGCCTAAATGTTGGCTTTTGCTTTGCTCTACTCAATTTACGAAAAATAGTATTTTTGACTTCTTTTTGCGGTGACGTATAGTTAAGAGCATTAAATCCTGCGTTCGTTGGACTGCAAAGCAGAATCTAAAGGCTAGAGTAAAGTAAGAGGCTCACACCAACGTAATTACTGTCTTCTTTATCAGACGCCCTCTCTAGGCAGCCTCAACTCTTGGAGAGGCTGCGCCAACGAGTCCGCCTAGAGAGTGTCATTAGTAATTACGAATTACGAATTGTTAATGCCCAATGACGCCACTTGCCTCAACCGGGGGAACTCCGGCAACGCAGTGGCTCCCCAATGCCCATCATTAACTTAGCAGGTCTAAAACTATGGAACTCACAATTGACAACGTTGAAACAGTCTTAGATGAAATGCGCCCTTATCTGATGTCTGATGGCGGCAACGTGGAACTCGTAGAACTCGATGGGCCTGTTGTAAAACTGCGGTTGCAAGGTGCTTGTGGTTCTTGCCCCAGTTCTGCAATGACCCTGAGAATGGGTATTGAGCGCCGCCTCAAGGAAATGATTCCCGAAATTGCAGAAATTGAGCAAGTGGTGTAAAAGTTAGGAGTTAGGAGTTAGGAGTTATGAGTTTTGAATCAACTCCTAACTCCTCATTCTTAACTCCTAACTATTCTTATGTCCCATCCTCTTTACATCGCTTTTATCTGGCATCAACATCAGCCGCTGTACAAATCTCCTGGCAGCGGCGTTTCGCTATCTTCGAGTCAGCAGTACCGTCTACCTTGGGTACGTTTGCATGGGACTAAAGATTATTTGGATTTGATATTGCTCTTAGAGCGGTATCCTAAGTTACACCAAACGGTGAATTTAGTTCCATCGCTGATATTACAACTTGAAGATTATATTGCTGGTACTGCTTTTGACCCTTACCTCACAGCCTGCTTGACACCGGATGAACAACTCACCCAGCAACAGCGGGAATTCATTATCCAACACTTTTTCGATGCCAATCACCACACCCTGATTGACCCCCATCCCCGCTATGCCGAGTTGTATCAGCAAAGACAGGAGAAGGGGCAAGCTTGGTGTTTGGCAAATTGGGAATTACCAGATTATGGTGATTTGCTAGCTTGGCACAATTTGGCTTGGATCGATCCGCTTTTTTGGGATGACCCGGAAATTGCTGCTTGGTTAAAACAGGGACGGAATTTTACTTTAAGCGATCGCCAGCGCATTTATTCCAAACAGCGAGAAATCCTCAGTCGGATTATCCCCCAACATCGGAAAATGCAGGAGGCGGGGCAGCTAGAAGTTACCACCACGCCTTACACTCATCCGATTTTGCCCTTGCTAGCTGATACCAACTCTGGTCGGGTAGCTGTGCCCAATATGATACTACCTGAGCAGCGATTTCAGTGGGCAGAAGATATTCCCCGCCACTTGCGGAAAGCTTGGAACATTTATAAAGACCGCTTTGGACAGGTACCTCGTGGTTTATGGCCTTCGGAACAGTCAGTAAGTCCACAAATACTTCCAGACATTATTAACCAAGGATTTAAGTGGATATGTTCAGATGAAGCCGTCTTAGGGTGGACGCTGAAACAGTTATTTCATCGGGATGGGGCGGGGAATGTGCAGCAACCAGAACTGTTGTACCAACCGTATCGCCTGCAAACCGCAGAGGGCGATTTGTCAATTGTGTTTCGTGACCACAGATTATCAGATTTGATTGGCTTTACCTACAGTGCGATGCCAGCAAAACAGGCAGCAGCAGACTTAGTGGGACATTTGCAAGCGATCGCTAAAATGCAAAGAGATAGTCAAAGTGAACAACCTTGGCTAGTTACCATCGCTTTGGATGGGGAAAATTGCTGGGAATTTTATCCCCAAGACGGCAAACCCTTCCTTGAAGCTTTGTATCAAACTTTGAGCGATGAACCCCACCTCAAACTCGTCACCGTATCTGAATTTCTGGAAGAATTTCCAGCCACAGCCACTATTCCCGGAGGACAACTACATAGTGGTTCTTGGGTAGATGGCAGTTTCACCACTTGGATCGGCGATCCTGCGAAAAATCGTGCTTGGGATTACTTGACAGAAGCCAGGAAGCTGTTAGCAAGTCATCCTGAAGCAACGGAAGAAAACAACCCACAAGCGTGGGAAGCATTATATGCCGCAGAGGGTTCTGACTGGTTTTGGTGGTTTGGTGCAGGACACTCTTCAAATCAAGATGCCATCTTTGACCAGTTATTTCGAGAACATCTGTTTGGCATTTACAAGGCATTAAATGAACCTGTACCGCCCTATCTCAAGCAACCAGTGGAAATCCACGAAGCACAGGGAAACCACACCCCACAAGGGTTTATTCATCCCGTCATCGATGGTAAGGGTGATGAACAAGATTGGGACAAAGCTGGACGCATAGAAATCGGTGGGGCACGGGGGACGATGCACAGTAGCAGTGTCATCCAGCGACTTTGGTATGGAGTGGATCACCTCAATTTTTATTTGCGGCTGGACTTTAAAAGTGGCGCAGCACCAGGGCAGGATTTGCCAGGAGAGTTGAATTTGCTGTGGTTTTATCCAGAAAAAACAATGGTCAACAGCCCAGTTCCCTTGGCAGATTTACCAGATGCAGCCCCACTTAATTACCTTTTCCATCATCTTTTGGAAATTAACTTGCTGACACAATCGATTCAGTTTCAAGAAGCTGGAGACAATTGTCAATGGCATCCCCGTTTCAGTCGCGCTCAAGTAGCAATAAATAGTTGTTTAGAGTTGGCAGTGCCGTGGGCAGACTTGCAAGTTCCGCCAGATTATCCGTTGCGCCTGATTTTAGTGCTTGCGGATGAAGGGCATTTTTCCAACTACTTACCAGAAAATGCTTTGATTCCCATTGAGGTGCCTTAGAACTCACTACCCTTGGTGTCACAAAATACTTATACCAATTCTTTGTGAAGCTGCACAAAACCAGGCTTGGTAAAACTTGGGGCAAAATTCCCTTGTTCTATGTAACCTCACAGGTAATCAGTATTAGTCCAGTGGGCGTGTAAATCTGGCTACTATCTCAATTAATAAGACTTGGGGCTTAACAAGGGGATTTTGCCCCTTGTTAAAGGTCGGCATTGTGCTCCTACAGTCGATTCATGTGTTGCAAAGATTTTTGGAAAACATATTTAATTCTTTCTTGTCAATCCGTAAGTTCTACAAAAATTTATTTTTGCTTTTTGAATTTTTAACAGAAAAGTAATGATGATTTAGCGAAGATGCAGTAATTGTACTGTTGCCAAGAAATATTTGTCGTAAAATTAGAGACATGTCAGAGTAAATATCCTATACTAATGAATCGCTTTTCTCAGAAAATAACGAATTCTCAAGAGAGCATTTCACAGCAAACTCAACTTGGTCAGATGTGTGGTTCCAAGAAGCTATTTCGCGATCGCTATGAAATATTGCAAATTTTGGGTAGAGGTGGTTTTGGCATTACCTTTTTAGCCAAAAATACCATATTACCTGGCAAGCCCCTGTGTGTTATTAAACAACTTTGTCCGAAAGTGACTAATCCGCAAAGTTGGCAAAGGGCATGTATGCGCTTTGAAAAAGAGGCAAGAACTTTGGGTCAACTCGGTAGTCATTCGCAAATTCCCATGTTATTAGACTACTTTCAGGCGAATGGAGAGTTTTTTTTAATTCAAGAATACGTACCGGGTTTGACTTTGGCACGAGAAGTGCGGCAAACTGGGCCCAAAGGTGAAACCTCAGTTAAACATTTTTTACAAGAATTATTACCAGTATTACAGTATCTTCATCAACATCGTGTAATTCATCGGGATATTAAGCCCCAAAATTTATTACGGTGTGAGGATGATGGGCGGATAGTGCTGATTGATTTTGGTGCGGTGAAAGAGCAATTAGTTGACGTTTGTGAAAAGTCAATCAATCAAGCTGTAAACACCAATTTTATTGGGACTAGAGGATTTGCACCACCAGAACAGTTTTCTCTACATCCAGTTTATGCCAGTGATATTTATGCACTGGGTATAACTTGTATTTATATGTTGACTGCTAAAAATCCTTTAGAGTTTGAGTACGACGCGAATTCTGGTGAGATATGCTGGCAAAAAGAGGTAAATATTAGCAACAGTTTCGCTCATATTTTAGGAAAAATGGTGAAAGTTACGTTAAATGATCGGTTTAAGACTGCCGATGAAGTGATGAAAGCTTTAAGTAATAAAAGCTATTTGCCTACTTTGGCTAACTGTCTAACTATCCAAAAATCAAATAATAAAAGTATTACACAATACGAAAATTCTCCCGAAAATCCTGATGTATATATACCACCTATTGCCAGAACTGCTAGTGCTATTCGGAAATGGAGAGCAAAGCTCAAGTAAACAAGGTGACAGAATTAAGTTGAAGCTTTATTTGGCTAAGGTATCAAATGAATAATTAGTTATAGGCGATTTAAAATATTAAAAACAAATATAGTAAGCATTTTGACTAGATTTCATAGTCAGTAATGGTTAATTAATCAGGGTTTAACTTAATACTTAGTCACTTGTCGCTTGTCAATATACAAGCAAAATTACTAGGGCTAATATTTCAGAAAAAATTTCTATTCAGATTATTATATAATCGAAAGAATAATTAATCCTATGGCTCTCGTAGTTTTCCACAGATAAGGAAGACTGACTACTATTTACAAACGCTAACGATATAAGTAATTCCCCAATCCCCAGACAGGGTTTTCTACCACAAGTAAGCGAGAGTCAATTTTCTTAAGGGAAAGTTAGGGGCATTAGCCTAAGTTGTCATGCAGTCGCGCCTGTCAGATCATGATCTGCTGCTTAAATCCCGATTGCCCAAATCCCCTGAATCCCAATGGAAAGAAGTTTTGCCAAAGTTGTAGCACCCCATTGGTGTCACTTTTAAGAAATCGCTTCCGTGTCATCCGAGTCCTTTCAGATGAGGGGGGATTTGGCAGAACCTATCTATCAGAAGACGTAGATAAACTCAATGAACGCTGTGTTATCAAGCAATTAGCTCCAAAATTCCAAGGAACTTGGTCGCAAAAAAAGGCGATGGAGTTGTTTGCAGAAGAAGCGCAGCGACTACAAGACCTTGGGGAACATCCCCAAATTCCGACTTTGCTAGCTTACTTTGATCAAGATGGCTGCCTATATTTAGTGCAGCAGTTTATCAATGGGGAGAATTTGTTAAAGGAGTTGCAACAGCGCAAGGCGTATAAAGCTAGTGAAATTCAATCTATTTTGCTAGATTTACTGCCCATCCTCAAATTTATCCACGATCGCAAAGTGATTCATCGGGATATCAAGCCAGAAAATATTATCCGCCATAAAAGTGATGGGCGATTAAGTCTGATTGATTTTGGTTCGTCAAAGCAATTCACCGCCAGAGTTCAGCAGAAATCTGGCACATCCATTGGTTCGCATGGTTATTCTCCCCTAGAACAGATTAGAGATGGTAAAGCTTTTCCCGCCAGTGACTTATTCGGTTTAGGGGCTACCTGCTTTCATCTGCTAACGGGAAATTCCCCCTTTCAGTTGTGGATGGAATCTGGGTACGCCTGGGTGAGTAATTGGCGACAATATTTGCGGAGTCCATTAAATCCAGAGTTGGATTTTGTGATCGACAAGCTTTTGAAAAAAGACATCCAGCAACGTTACCAGTCAGCCGATGAAGTCCTCAGGGACTTGACTCCAAAACAACTACTTGCACTACCACCAGCCGGGAAATCCTCTGGAAAAATACCACCAACTAAAGCACCATATTTACCAAAAAGTTATCCCTTACTGAGAATTTTAATTCTGGTAAGTGCTTTGATTCTGTTGTTCGGATTCCAAAAATCTTGGTATAAAGATTTTCGCCGGATTCAGACCAGTTTAGTCTCTAGGCTTCAGCACAATAGCCCTGGTAAAGATGAAGCGCTTTTAGGTCAACCGCCAAAGATTACCTTGGCAAAGGTTTCCTTAGTTAACACCCTCCAAGGACATGGAAACTCGGTTTTATCTGTCGCCATCAGCCCCGATGGCAAAACCATTGTCAGCAGTGGCGGCGATGTCTACGACGGGCTACGCCTACGCACCATCAAACTTTGGAATCTAGCAACCGGAAAAGCAATCTCTTTACTCAACGGGCATTCTCAGCAGGTAAATGTCGTAGTCATCAGCCCAGATGGCAAAACCCTGGTTAGTGGTAGTGATGATAACACCATCAAAATTTGGAATTTGACAACGCGAAAGCAAATTCGCACTTTGCAGGGGCATTCTGACTCAGTTCATGCCCTAGCCATCAGTGCTGATAGCGAGACTCTAGTTAGTGGCAGTGATGACAACACCATCAAAATCTGGGATTTGGCAACAGGAGAGCAAATTCGGACACTGGCAGGGCATACATTTTGGGTGCGATCAGTAGCCATCAGCCCCGATGGTGTGATTCTTGCCAGTGGTAGTTTTGACAAAACTATCAAAATCTGGAATCTAACAAAGGGATACCCAATCCGCACACTAGAAGGAAATTCTCAAACAGTAACAACCGTGGCAATTAGCCCAGATGGGAGAACTTTAGCCAGTGCTAGCCGCGATCGCACCATCAAACTTTGGAATCTACCTACGGGAAAAGAAATTCGCACACTGGCGGGACATGGCAACACTGTCACATCCGTAGCCTTCAGTGCCGATGGTAAAATTCTTGCTAGTGGTAGCCGCGATCGCACCATCAAACTCTGGAATCCAGCCACAGGAGAGGAAATGCTCACATTGGCAGGGCACACCAACACTGTGACATCCGTCGCCTTCAGTCCTGATGGCAAGACCCTTGTCAGTGGTAGTGAGGACAATACTATTAAGATTTGGCGGTTGTCTCAGTGAGGAGGAATCATCCTGGCAGAGGTTTTGCCTATGTAAAACCTCTGAGAGGTCTTTTATTCGACATAAAGCGATAGTTTCAAATAACCTAAATTATCAGAAGATAGTCAATCTGTATTTACCGAGTTCATCTGGATTCCAATATTTTAATTATTAAGCCCACCCCTGACCAAAATCACTGAATTTTTGAACCAGAACTGATCGCTGCGGAAATATTGCTTTCACTTATCGGCATCTGTCATCCCTAAAGACGTAATTTTTAGTTTTAAAAATAAATATTTTCCCTTCTGGAATCGAGCTAGCTTTAATGCGATCGCTAACTACACTATTGCCTAATTTGCCATGTATCGGAATCTATATGTATACCAAAATGCTTATTTGGCTGATCACAAATGTAACTTTAAGCAGATTTATATTTGCAGCTAAAGATTGATGCTGGTTTTATCAGAATTTAATAAACTTTAATTAAAATTAAGAGCAATTTAACTGAGGAATGTGATCGTGAAACGCTTTAATGTCTCTAAAATTCTGGGAAGTAGTGTTCTAGCTTTAACTTTGGCTACGTTGCCCACAGTTCTACCTGCTTCTGCTCAGACAACAACTACTCCTGATACTAGTGTTACAGATACTACTACAGGTCGCACTGCTACTGACGGAAATCATCGGGATGGTGATTGGGGTTTACTGGGCTTGCTCGGTTTATTTGGTTTATTTGGTCGCAAGAGCCGCAGAGGCGATGATATTGCAGGTGATTCTAATGTGGTAGGCTCCTCTGGCTCCCGTTCTAACTTTTAATAAGAAGTTGCATTGTAATTTTGCGTAAGTTCTAAAGATAATTATGGGTAAAGCCTGCATTGGCAGGCTTTGTTTGTGTGTTTACATTTTTTTGTATACATATAATTGCTAAAAAATGGAAGATTCAGTATTTATTATATTTCTCGCCTTTGGATGTATTTGGATTTTGATGGGAGTTGTAGGTTGGATTGCGTTTTTAAAATCTGAGGGTGAGGAAATTAAGTTTGGCAAGTGGGGACTTATAGTTGCTATTCCAATCCTAATACCAATAATTGTTACTTTAATTATTGGTATATTTTATCATTAACTGTTAATTGCACCCCTAACCAAAATCACTGTACTTTCTATACCAGAGGCGATCGCTTCTGGAATATTACCTTGAATCGCTTGCTGTAACAATCCCTCATGCGAAGCTCCCAAAACGACAACATCGTAACCTTCGGTTTTCACTAAGTTAATTACACCTTCCGCTACTGAATTCGCTTGGACTGGGAGAGCAACTACAGTACTGGATAATTGGCAACGACGCATTAAATGGCGGATGGATTTTTCAAAAACTGACATATCTGGCTTGTGTTCAGATGGCTTAAACACTTGTGTCAGGCGAATTTGCGGTTTACTTCCCAATGTAATTAAAGCTGGTAGCAATTTAATCGCTAACGGGGAATTGGGGCCACCAGCCATTGGAACTAGCCAGCGATTGAAGGAGGGCTGAGAATGAAGTGTTGATTGCACTGTAGTGCCTAATTTTACTAACACAACTTCGCAAGTGGCTTGGCGAATCACGGTGTCTACAACGTTGCCAAAAATCCGACCAGGGGTAGATGTGCTACCTTTCCATCCCATCAAAATTAGGTCGATGTGTTGTTCGTTGATTATCTCCAAAATTGCCTGCGCGACATCGTGAGTAACTCGAATCTGCGTGTGCAGGGGGATTTGCCATTTTTTTGCTAAGACTTCCGCCTGTCGTAGCAAGCGGCGACTTTTTGCCGTTCTTACATGTGTTTCCGATGGGGAACTGTGGCGCGATACCAGCATTACTTGCACACACTCTATTTCATAATGGCGATCGCGGGCAATAGCTGCTGCGATTTGTAATAAAATAGCTGCTGTTTCAGGATTAGCTACTGGCACTAATAATTTACCAGTGCCGGTACTGGGCGATCGCGTTTGGTAAACTACATAAGAAGGTTCTGGTCGCAGTTTAAAAGTCCCGTTTTCACAATTGAGATGATCTGCTTCCGCCCGAATAATATCTGCACGGGTAATAATCCCAATCAGTTTTCGTCCGTCCACCACTGGTAAGCGACTGATTTGATAGCGATCAAGTAAATACAGCACATTCCCCAAGGTGTGGATTGATGTTACTGTCATCGGGACAGGGGTCATAATTTCTTTTAGGAAAATATCATTGGCTAAGTTGCGTTCGCGGATTTTCAGCAAATCTGTTTGCGTCACAATCCCTACTAACTTGCTATCTTCTACCACCGGGAAACCGCGATGATGGGAACGGGCAAAGGACTGCATTGCTTCTTCCAAGCTCATCTGTGCATCTAGAGTTTCCACCCGTTTTTGCATTACATCTTTTGCAGTTAACTTGGTTAATGCCCCCTCCATAGGAACTTCTTTAGCGAGAGTGATCCCCTTTAACTCCAAAAGCTTCTCATAAAGCGAACCAGGCACTACCTTATCCGCAACCAGATAAGCTGCTACACAAACAATCATCAAAGGTAGCACTAGATTGAAATCTGTAGTCATCTCGAACACAATCACAATTGCTGTGATTGGCACTTTGGAAACAGCGCTAAAAAATCCACCCATACCCGCTAAGGCGTAAGTAGTAGGAGAACCCACTCCGGTGATGTATAACTCAGATACACCGATGATGTGTCCTAAACAAGAACCCAAAATCAGACTGGGAGCGAATAATCCCCCCGGCGCTCCTGAACCAAATGCTACCAGTGTGAGGATGAACTGAGCCCCAAAGGCGATCGCGGCTACGGTAGGATGGGAACCTTCAGTAATTAAGGACTCCCGTAATCCCGTATTATCACGAAAGGATGCGGGGAGCATTGCCACTATCACACCAGAGGTAAATCCAGCTAAAGCTACCCGCAGTGGTAAGCTAATATGTAATTTTCTATAGAATTTAATACTAAATATTAAGCCGCGATTAAACAATGCACCCAACAAGCCTGCCAAAATACCCAATAGTAAGAAAAAGGGAATTTCTGGGAGTGAGAATTGGCTGGAAGATTGCGTCAATTCTAGATTAAGGTCAAGAGAGCCACCACCTAAAAGTCGGGATATCACCCCACCGATAAAGGAGGCGATAATCGCAGTTCCCAGAGTCAATCCTGATAAATCCTGGAGTAACTCTTCAACGATAAACAATACACCTGCGATCGGGGCATTGAAAGCAGCTGCCAAACCTGCACCCGCACCTGCTGCAATCATTTGCCGCCGATGATCAGGGGAAGTGGGAACCCAGCGACTCATCCCTGCTGCCAAACCTGCCCCTACGTGGACGGTGGGGCCTTGCCGTCCCAGAGTCATGCCCGAACCTATGACGATCATCGCACTAAGTAACTTCACACCTGCTACCCGCCAGGATAATGTCACAGGCACATTGGCTAGAGTTGCTTTGACTTGCGGAATACCGCTACCATTCGCCTCTGGTGCCAACCTTTCTACCAACCATCCAGCTAGAAACCCTAAAATAAGACCAATTGCCGGTAGTGCTAGCCATGCCGGTAACAGGTGGGCACTATGGACTCGCCATGTCCCCAGCAATCCTGATCCCACTTTCAGGAACACCGCAGATAGGGCAGCAACCAGACCGATCACACAAGCTTCGGCGATCGCTAAACCTCTTCTAGGCTGCCACCAGGTGCGAAAGCGCTGATTCATACCAATTTTGGATTTTAGATTTTGGATTTTGGATTACAAGTCTCTTAATTCCCTAATTTTTAAGGAGGAAAAGGGAGGATAAAGCCTTAACCCAAGTGTATTGGACTACACAAGTACTGTCTTCAATTAGGAATTAGGTAGCTTGCTTCTCGCCTCTAGCGAGTATTACGTTAGCGTAGCGTCATTACGAATTATTTAATTGCTTCTCCCCGTGGTGGATAGCCCTTCTACTATCAGAGATGGAGTATAACAAGAACCATTCCAATCAGCATCGTTGCCCAGTGCAACCAATTGCTTCAGGGCTGTGTAGACATTACCTGCAACCATCGTATCTTTAACGCGCCCAATTACCTGACCATTTTGCACGCGGTAGCCTAAATCAACGTTGATTGAAAAATCTCCAGAAATACTGCCGCCATCACCCAGCATTTGATCCACAATCAAGCCATCATTTAGTTGTTGAATTAAATCTGGTAGTGATGCCGAACCTGGCTGGATGAGAAAATTAAATAAACCAGGAGTGGGATAGCTACCTAAACCAGGGCGAAAACCATTTCCAGTGGTGTCAATACCCAGTTGGACTCCGGTGGTGCGATCGCCATAAAAACGTTGCAAAGTCCCGTTTTGAATAAATACTAAAGATTGAGTCGGAGTGCCTTCATCATCGAAAGGACAACTGTAAGGGCCCGCTTCCGGGTCTTGGTAGAGGGTGAGGCTGGGTGCAACTACTTGCTTGCCCAAACGTTCTGCCCAAGGGGAAGCTACTTCTAAAACTCGCTTACCATTCAAAGCTTCTTGCACAGTACTCCAAAGCATATCGGCGGCTTTAGAAGTGAACAAAATCGGGACACGACCAGTAGGAGGTGAGACATTTTCTCTGGCCCAAATTAACCTCTGTAAAATTTGATTAGCTAATCTCTCAGGGTGGAGTTCGCCCCGCCTGGTTTCACCATCGGAAACACTTAAAAAATCATCGCCACGCACCAATTCTGCTGATATATAGCAACTGAGGGTAGTGTCGGTGTAGTGACAATCTAAACCTTTGGTATTGATTAGTCTAGTGGTTTCAACATCACATTCCCAGTCACCATTGCACACAACATCGGCATTGGCATCACGGATGAGTGCGATCGCTTCTTTGCCCCAGTCTACCAAAATCTCTATCGGCACACTTTCCCCTAAATCTGGGTAGGAGGGTTGAAAGTTAGAGCCTAATTCTACTGTTTCTGGTTGATTTAGTTGACTTAGTGCCAGAGCTTTTTCTACCATCACTTCGGCGAGGACAGAACCGTAAGCCACCGTAAGTCCCGGACGCCCGTTTCGCCAAAGCCGCAATGCTGTGCCTTCAGATTGATTGGTTTCTAGCTGTTTGAGTCGGTTTGCCTCAAAAAACACTGGACGAGAAAGCGATCGCGACTGATACACCTCAGCAGCTTCGGCTCCAGATTTTATCGCTAGTTCCAGCAACTGTTCGGCTAGTGTATCTTGTGACAAATTTTCAGAAACCATGACCCTTAGTGCATTGTGGATTTTGAACCGCATATCAACGCTGTCTCAAGAAAAGTGCGATGTCTACGACGGGCTATTCGGCGTCGCACTTTTTGCTGATGGACGCAGATAACTATCAAAAAATCATCAACGTGTCTTTGCAGTTGTGATTTGGAACCGCAGATCAACGCTGATGGACGCAGTTAATTATCCCAAATCATCGCCATGTCTTGACGGATCTTAGCGATCGCTATTTTCAGTTCTTAATCATTAGTCATTCTCTGCCCATGCCCTATGCCCCAATACGCTTGGCATAAGCCTATTTTTCTTCCCCTGCCTCCCCTGCTCCTCCTGCTCAAGAACAGCCTGCCTACACTTTTCTTAACCCAAGCGTATTGCCCCACTCCCCACTCCCTACTCCCCACTCCCCATTTTCAGAGGTTAACCTCTTGCAACAGCCAAAAACCAGCAAAAGATTCTGCTTTGGGATCAGACTGGATACCGATAAAATGCACCCCGTTAGCTTTTTGCTTGGCTTGTTCAAAACCTTTGGCTTCTGCTAAGATTTGAGGTTTTTTGATATTTGCCACAATCCAGCTTTCAGTTACACCAGTTTCTAAAAGCAATCTCGCCTCTTCGCTGCTGTCAAATTTTAAGAAAGCCAACTCCAAACCAGACATCCAGCCTGCCAAAGGCAACGCTCTAGATGAGAAAATCAAAATACCAGGAATACGGGCTTCGGGTGAAACTTGCGCCAACTCTAGGGGGAAAGCTTCACCAAAGCCAATTTCCCACTCTGGCATATCTGCAAAATCCGCAGCATCTAAGGTAACAAATACCCACTGCTGTCCTTCCAAAGCATCTGGTAAACGTTGCGGCAAAGGTTTTTCCAAACGGACTGAGGGATTAGTCCCCCCTTGATACCCTGGTTCTTCAGGATACACTTCCTCCATCCGCTGTTCTAACCATTGGTTGAGAACCAAAGTGCGGCGGCTAGGCTGGGCGGGAATGCCTATATCTTGGCAAGCTTTAGTAATCATGTTGTTCATTTGGCGGCGGAAAAAGCGGATTTTAATTGGTGCTTTTCCAGCTTGGTTAATAGCCTCCTGCAATGCTGTCCGCAACCAGCCCGAATTTACCTGGGTACTGGGACAATATTGAGCATAGCGAAACAAAGAATCTGCTTTTGTGCTGATATCCAAGGGACTTTCGCAGACTAAGATTTCCCAAATTTTTTTCTGATTAGCGTCCAATATCGGACGGGAGTAAAAATCGATTTCCCAAATACTGCCCATGTTTTGCGGTAAAAATCTGGCTGTTATGTTTTCCTGATATTTTGATCATACGAGTGTTAGGGCAGCATTGGGCATTGGGCATTGGGAATGCAGATTTTGAGTCTTTGAGGTGGATGAACGAGTCTTTGAGGTGGATGAACGGAGTTCTGAGGTGGATGAACGAGTCTTTGAGGTGGATGAACGAGTCTTTGAGGTGGATGAACGGAGTTCTGAGGTGGATG